>CAWAJH010000016.1:162500-395992 GCA_963782285.1 uncultured Acidobacteriaceae bacterium | reverse complement strand
AGACAACATCCGATTCGGGCAGCGGCGGATCGCTGCGATAAGTGACGGAGAGCTTTTGCAGCGAACCGTTGAGGCCCAGAGAAATGTCGTAGTCCTGAACGTGCGCCGTGGCGCTGAGATCGATGATGGGTTCGATCCGGACCGGATTGGTAAAGGTGATGTCGCCGCGCTCCAGGTCGTAGCGAGTACCGGCAATCATGGCGCTGCCTTCAGTGATTGAAACGCGGCCCAGCAAGGAAGGCGAGGCGACTGTTCCGCGCAAATGCAGATCGACATCGCCCGCCAGCTTGGCAAAGGCGTTCTGGAAGCTCAACTGAGGCGAGGAGACGACGTGTACATCGAGGCGCACGTGGTTCGACGGAGACTCCGGGGCTGCGACGCTCTGCACGGAAGCACTGGCCTGCGACAGCCAGGGCAGCGAGGTCAAGATCGGGGCTGGTGGCAAAGCGATTAATGAGCACGTCGCCAGAAAGGAGAAGGTTGTTCTGCGAGCCTTGCAACTGCAATTTAGCGTCGGCAAGAGAGGTGACACCTTCGGGGTAACGAATGTGAACTCCATTGCCTGTGACGGCGAGATTGGCGTAAATCCCATGCTGGTAAGCCAGGAAGCCCGTTACGTTGAGGAGTCCTCCGCCGCTCATTGCGGAAAGGCTCTTGACTTCGAGCCGGTTCTGATTAAATTCCAGCGTGCCATTAAGCTGGCTCAGGCCGTTCGGCAGGTCCTCAAGCGACAGAGCACCGTTCTGGAATTCAATGCTGCCCTGCAGGCCGGGGTGTTCGAGGGGACCGTGCGCTTCAACCTTGAAGGTTGTGACTCCCGACGCAGTCAGGTCGGGATCGAGGCTCTCGGCAAGCCTGAGATTGATGGAGCCGACGGCGGCGAGGTTCATCTGCCGCGCGCCCTGGATGGACATTGTGCCTTGAACAAGCAAGTCTGTGTTTTCGCCGGTGACGTGAAGGGGATCGAGCTGGACACGGCCACCGGCCAGCGTGGCGTGCAGACCACCCTCGCTTTGTAGGTGAACTCCTGCGACGGTCATCGCTAATTGGCGTAGTTGCGCATCACCGCGAAGCTGTTCGGGATGAGCAAGCGGCCCACTGATGGAAATTGTGCCGGCCAGCGCGGATTCTCCGCTGACAGCCTGGATGTGCGCCATCTGGAAGAGCGCGCCGACGTTGAAGCGGGAAAATTGAAGCTGCGCCTCGGTTTGATATTCGTTTTTGAGCGCCGTACTGGCGTGCAGATTCAGCTCGGCCCCCGCCAGATTCGTGGTGGCGTCGCAGATCAGAGTTCGATTGGCGGTATGCGCCGACATCTGAAATTCGCCGAGGCGCTGTCCGCCCAAATCGAGAGCGTTCACGGTGGCGTTGGCTTGCAGATTCGGGTTTTCGAGAGTGCCCGAGCCTGTTATGGAGATTGCGAGCTTACCGGCCGCATCCAGGTTATGCTGGCTCAACCAGTGAATCCGCGAGAGATCGATGCCCGTGCCGTGCGCATTTGCCCTGGAAGCTTTTGGCTTGGGTGTCGTAACTTCCGGAGGCTGTCATGTTCCCGCCCGCAATGTTGAGCGCGGCCGAAGTGATTCTCAGCTCTTGGTTGGCTACAGCGCCCTGAATCCTGAAGTGGTCAAACTGCTCGCCATTGAAGCTGCCGCCGTTCATCTCGAGCGAGCCGGAGCCGTCGGGCGCATGGAGGGGTCCATCGACCTGGATTTGCGCGTTGAATTCTCCCGTCACGCGGAAAGTGCCGTGCCCATGGCCGGGATCGAGATACGGCTGCACATCCGAAATGTCTACGTTGGAACCTTCAGCGTGAGCATGGACGAGGAGTTTCCGTTGAATTCCGGTGCAGCTTCCGGCGAAGCATTCAGCGTTCCGCTGAGCGCGATCTTGGCCTCGCCGTGGACCAGTTCTGCATGTTCAACCGAAATCTCAGAAGGTGAGTAGCTTCCCCTCGCGTCAACAGAGTCCAGGTGCACAGCGGCGGCTGGCCGGAATTGCCGGCCTCCGCAGGCATTTCAACAGTCAGGTTTGTAGCCTTCAAAGCGCCGGCCAGATGCGGCTTTACCAACGAGCCCGTCCACGAACCCTGAAAACCGGCTTGACCGGTGAGGGCCACAGGCATGGCAGCGATTCCGGATTTGCCATTGCGCTTGAATCCCAGGCTGCGCAGAGCAGCGTCGAACTCCGCAAGATTATGAGAGTGAAAATCCACATTGATATGCCGAAGCACTTGTGACCGGATAGGCGCCAAGTGTGCCATGCGCTTGCAACTCACTGGCTGGCAAGTGCAATTCAAGTTTGCGCAGATCGACGGCTCCGGTACGTTGCGTGTATGTCGCATCGATGGTGCCAGTGGCAGGCGATTCTCCAGCGCGCGTCGTTGCTGAAGGGCTCAATCCCAGCAATGCACTGACAGAGACACTTCGCACGTCGCCGTTCGACCACGCAGCCTTCGCCGGGCCGTTCACGAGCGCGTCGATGCCAAGGCGCCTGTACTGGGGCTCGCACACCATATCGAGAATCGTGTCGAGCCTGACGTCTTTGAAGTCAGCCGCCACCTTGCCGTTGACCGGGACGGTCCAGGGCGCTGCTCGGACCAGCACATCGCGTGCCTCAGCAGATCCCGCGGCTTCAACGGACGGGGGGCGCGCGATGACGGCAGAAGCGACGGGCAGCCAAGGTTCGAGGTCGACCGAACCCTCGATTTGTCCGCCTTGCCGGAGGCGAGCGACAATTTGCGTAATCAGCAATTGCCTGCTATCGGCGTGCACGCGTGCGTCGAGATTGATTCCCGTCGCGTTGATACCGGCGCCGAGGTAAGAGCCTCGCAGTTACATGAACACCGCCATCGATGTCGAAGGCTCCTTGAGGCCCTCCGCCGTGAGATCGACCTGGGCAATGCCTATCGGGGCGTCGGGGTATCCGGTAATGGGATCCAGGAGCCGCATATCGAGATTGCCCGCGACCTTGGCCTGCCAGCGCGGATGCGTAAAGTCTTCAAGATTGCCGGTGACCAGAAGCACTTCCTTCTGGATTCCGGAGCCGCCCGCCGTGAGCGTCAGATTGTTTAGCAAAACGCGATCCCGCTGCAGGTCGAGGGTGGCTTGCACGGATTCCATTGACGGCTGCAGGTTTCTTGCGCTGGGGTTGGCGCGACAGGTTGAGATCCGCGGCGCCGACCTCGATCCGATAGAATTCCGGCGCGCCATGCGTCCTGGGCATGTAGCGCGTCACCAGGGAAACGTTGTTGGCTTCGAAGTCGAGCGGCGCGTAGCGGTTTTGAAAATCGAAGACAGCGGCGCGGTTGTCGTAGTTCAGAGCCCCCTGCTCGACTGCGAATGACCCACCCTGAAGACCGAAGAGGGTTTCGAGCGCCGACGACCCGATCTTTCGGGCCTTGCGCGGCGTGGTTGATTGGTTGAGCCGTCAGGATAAACGATCAGGTGGAATTCGGCCGCACCAGATCGAGTTCGCGCAGAACGAAGAAGCGGGGCTCCAGGACGCCGATCATCTTACGCGTGAGCGCAGGCTTGCGATCTTCGCGTAGGGTGCTTCGTCCGGGATCTTCGGTGCCGTGAATGACGATGCCGTCCGCCTCAGCTTCAAGATGAGAGAAGACGCCAGTGAAACGAACGCGATCTCGACCCGCCCGCCGGTAACTTCTTCAATTCCGCGATGAGGCGCTTGCGAACCAGATTCTCAAATCCTGCCGAACTGGCGACAAATAGGCCCGGCCAGAGTCAGCGACACGAGCAGGATCGAACGCGCCGGCCAGGCTCAGCGGAAGATGGCGAAGGAAGAAGCGGCGCAGACGGCTGGGCCTGGCGGCGCGGAGGTGCTGCGCCGGCGGATTGGGCCTTTCCGAACGAGCCGGGAATCAGCTCAGGCTCGCTCAAGGTTCGCCTCTTCCTCGAGTTACCTGGCGCAGCTGGATCTCTCGAGCGCGTTGCGAGCTTTGGGTCGAGCACCTCCACATCGCCCTGCTCGCGCAGATTGTTCAGCCAATTGTCGAACAATACTTCACCTGCTGCTGCAACAGGATCTCCTGAATGCGCGGAGCGACTGTATCCAACGAGGGAACGGTTTCTCCCGGCGCGTACTGCGGCACAAGCGTGTTGTGGTAGTATTCTTCCATCTGTTGTTGGAGAAATCTCAATCCCCTGCCGGAATCGCTCCTCGATGAAACGCAGAATCTCGAGCCGGTAGCGAATGATAGGCTTCGACGCGCCCCGCAGTGAGCCCAGTGAGCCACCGAGGAATGCCTTCCAGCCTGCATCGGAAGCGCAGTTCTGACGCATGCAGGCGGGAAGCTGCCTGCGAATCTCCTCGACGCGGGCATTCACTTCTTCCTGCGAGGGCTCGATGGCACGCAGGTCTTCCTGTCGAATCTGCTGCTCGATCGAGCGCGCGGCTGATCAACTGCTCCAGCGCGCGCTGCTCCGTAACCTGGCCTTGTGCGCCGCGGCCGGCGTCGAGAATCGATAACCGGACCTCGTCTTCGACGTCGCTCAACAGAATGGCGTGACGGTTGACGACTGCGACCACCTGGTCGAGCACGAGCGGATGAACAGAATCTGGCGACTGGGCCTGTGCGTCCGAATTGGCTGCCTGGGCATCGATTTGCGCCGCCGTGCACACAAGCAAAACTGCAGTCAGGGCAAACTGCCACGCCGGTTGATGTGCGATACGATTCCGGCTTGGCGCAAGTCTATTCATCAAAATGCCTGCCCCAGACTGAAGAAGAAATTGATGTGGGGGGCCTGGCCCAAATACGGACCCTGCTCGTAGCCGGGAATATTCAAGGGATTGGGCGACGGCGTGGAGATCCCATAGTTGATATTGACGGGGTAAATGGGTGGGTTGAGGTTATAGCTGACATCGAAACGGATGGGACCCACTGGCGTGTGATAACGCAGACCCAGGCCCAATGCATGAGAAAAGTCATTGAAGCTGCAAGAGCCCTGCTGCCCGGTGGAGGCGTAAGGTCCGACAGGGTTATAGGATTTGGGGTCACCGGTGTTCGCCACAGCATTGCGGCAAGCGTCGCTGTCAGGCTGGCGAACGCGCAGGAAGCTGGCCCATGCGTCGCCGGCATTGGTAAAGACGTTACCCATATCATGAAAAATGACAAAACTCACGGTATTGCCCAGCCAGGGCAGCGTTGGCGGTGGAAGGCGCAACTCCGTGCTGTTGGTGAGTGCGCCGGCTCCGCCGATCTGGTAGCCAGTTTCAGGATCGCGCGGGCCGGCGGCATTCTGTGAGAATCCCCGCAGGGAAACGGGACCGCCGGCATAGAGGCGTTCCGGCAGCGGAATCAATCCGCTGGAACCGCTGCCAAAGGACCGAATTTGCGAGTAGCGCGTATTGCGAGCCAGAACGAACTGCCCTTTGTCAAAAGCGTAGTAGCTTGAATTCGATGTGTCGATGCGGTTGAATTCTGCCTGCGCGCCGAAAACCCTGTCTGACAAAAACTCCTGAAAACTGGTGTAAGTGCCCCGGCGCGCGTCCATGGGAACATCGCGTGTATCACGAATCCATGTGAAGGCGGGCCCGCTCACGCGCGTCGCGGTCGAGAGCTCCGAGATCGCGGCGGGATACACCTGCAGGCTGCTGGCCGCCACTTTTACTCTGCGGAAATCGAACTCGTAGATGAAGGTGTTGGCTCGCGAAATCCATGACCCCGGGCGATTGAAGTTTTCGCTGAATCGAAACGCTCCTTCGAGGCGGGACGCGACATACGTGGAGACGTCTTCGCTGTTGGCATAGCCTCCCGAAAACGTAAAACCAAAGTTCGGGTCGTCCTCAAAATGAGGAATCTCATATTCAATGCCGAGACTTTGTTCAAGCAAGCCATAAGTTCCCGTCAATGACGCGGACTGCGCCCGGCCGAAGAGATCATTCCGGGTGATGTTGGCCAGCACCCGGGGGCTGACGCCTGTTTTGCCGTTAGGGCTGCAAGCGACTCCCGCAGCGAATGCTCCCGCGCAGTTGTTTTGCGGTTGACCCGTCTGCGCCTCGAATCCGAAGCCGTACGTCAGAGTCCAGCGGCGCGCTTCGGCCAATTGGAGCAAAACAGTCTTCCGGGTTGTGTCGCCGGCGGAATTTTCAACGGCTGTAGTCACTTCATTGAAGAGCGCCAGGGAGTACAGGTTGCGTTGCGTCTCAGAGAGCGCAGACTGGTTGAGCGGGTCGCCGGCGTGGACGGTGATCGCGTGCGCGACCGTTTTAGGGCGTGTGAATTCGAGCCCTGTCAAAAGCACATTGCCCACGAAAATTTGTTGGCCCTCATCGATTTGGAAGACAACATCGACTTTCGTTGCATCTGCAGGCTGAGGCTGCTGCGCGATTGTCACTGTCGCTTGATCGAAACCCCTTCCGTAATACTCCGTCAGGAGAGCGTCGTGGTCCAAAGCCAGATTGCGGGGTGAAAGCATTTGTCCGGGCGCGGTATTCAGCAGGCGGGCGAGCGTTTCTGTTGCGACATGCTGGTTGCCCTCAATCTGCATCGTCCCCACCAGCACCTGCTTTCCTTCAGCGACCTGGTAGGTGACCGTGAGCGGCGCGATGCGAACAATCGCGGGAGGTCTTGACGGCGCGCCACCGTCCGTCGAAGAGATGTCTGCTGTCACGGTTTCCGGCGCGCTGATTTCCGAGGTAACTTTCACGTCGGGAAAGCCGTTGTTTTTGTAGACGGCCTCGAGGGCGCTGATGTCGGCTGCCGCCAACGCCTGGCTGTAAACGCCGTGGTGATCGAGAACGTCGGCGGCATGCACATTGATCAAATCCATGAGCGTTTGGGTGCCGAAGTAGTGGTTTCCTGAGATCGCAACCTTTTCCACGCGGCTGCGAGGTCCCAACTGCACTCTGAAAAGAATGGTCAGCTCATTCGCGCCCTGGGTCCGCCGTTCGTGATCGACCTTTGCGTTGAAATAGCCAAGGCGCTGGAAATAATCGCGCAAGCGGCGGTTTCCCTCGTTGAGAAGGTCTTCATCGACACTGCCTTCTTGAAAGATAGGAATAAGCCGCGTGATGCGGTCTGAATCGATGCTTGCTCCTTCCACCTGGACATTCACCACCGGTCCTCGGTTGGCGCTAAACCGGTAGTCGACTGCGTTCGTCTTCGGGTCGAACGACTGGGCTTCAAGCTTTACCTCGGCCTCGAGGCGGGACTGATGCTGATACTCTCGGATAACTCCATCCAACGCGCGGTTCACCGTATCCCGGTCAACGTAAGCGCCGGGGCGCAGATGCCCATGGCGGCGAAACTCCTCAAGCCGCATGCCGGAATCGCCCGTGACAGTGATCTTTCCGACGCGCGCCCGGGGACCAGAAACGACGTGAAATTCGATATCTTCGAGCTGCTGATCGGGGTGCGGCGTTACGGTTTGCGAGATCTTCGGCCGGTAGAAGCCGCTCTGCGCGAGGGTCGCCCGCATCTGATCGAGGGCCCGCGTCATTTTGGTCTCGGTCAGGCGGGTACCGGCGTCGAATTGGCTGGCGCGCTCGAGTTGCGTGTTCATTGTGGCGCCGGTGGCTCCGTCCACCCCCACGGTCCCAATAAAAGTACGCGGGTTCCCGACAAAAATCAGCTCGACGCCGCCGGCTTTGCGTTCGCCTTCCACCTCAAGGCTGTCGTATAGGCCGCTGGCATAAAGTTGCCGCAGACTCCCTTTCAGGTTTTCGTCCGAGAGAGGAGCTCCAATCGCTTGGTCAAGGTGATCCGGCAGCGGGGCGATGCGATTGGCTGGAACCCCCTCAAAGGAGATTCCGAGCACTGGCAAGCCTTCGAGAGCCTGCAATCGATCGCAGGTCTCGATGGGACAGGGTGATTCCCGCGATTCTGCGGAAACGAAAGAATCCTGGCCGGACCCGGAAGATGAGTTCTGCACTTGGCCCCGCCCTGCCAACGCCGTTCCCTGCATGCAGGCCAGAATCGACATCAGGAAATACCCGATACGGGCGATGCGATGCTGTCGCAGCCTTCGTGGGGTGGACCGAGAAAGATCTGCGATCTCGGCACCTCGCCGGGAAGGTGGGTAAACCATTCGAAGAAAAGGCTCTTTCAGCCGAGAAGCGGGGGCCGGCGCGGCGCGAGCAGGAAGCGGCCGCTGGGAGCCCTGGCGAACGCCGCACCTTGCCGCCGGCTTGGTCTCGAAGGCCATATCCTCTGAAGAAGTACCGGGAATCCCATCTCGAATCAATCGGGGGTTGTCCGAACCGATCGAGTAGGAATACCACCTTCTCTTGTTTTTCCTTAAGCTCAGCAAACCCTTGCCGCTCCAACTTATACTAACGATGTAGGGAGCTACGACAAAACCGGAGACAAGATTGTCTGGTTTTTCCCCTCATTCCAGGTCGTCGTACTTTCCAAGGCAACAATCAGGCTCACTGGCTAAAAATGGCGGAGGCCATAATTGTGTTGAATTCTGGGCTTGTTTTTTGACCAGAAACCAACTCTGGTTCTGAGTACGGCCACGAAGTTCAATTTCGACAACCACATCAAAGGAAGCGCATGTCCGATTCCCCATCCCCTACCCAAACGCCCGAGCGCGTTGGCTCGAAACGCAGCCCGGACGCATCGCCCAATTCTGTCCGCTCGGTGAAATTTTCTGCCACGAACCCGCCGAATCCCCATGAAACCGACGTACTAGCCCGCGCTCAAGCGGGCGATCACCAGGCTTTTGCGCAGCTCTATGCATTGCACAAAAGGCGAATTTATTCACTCTGCCTCCGTATGGTCGGGAATATCGCGGAGGCCGAGGATTTGACGCAAGAGGCGTTTCTGCAGCTACACCGGAAAATCGCCACATTTCGCGGCGATTCGGCTTTTTCCACATGGCTGCACCGGCTGGCGATTAATGTGGTGTTGATGCAGCTTCGCAAGAAGGGTTTGTCGCTGATCTCACTGGATGAGGCGATGGAGCCCACGCCCGAAGAAGGCCCCAGCCGCAGCTTCGGCGCTCCCGATCTCACGCTTACAGGCGCGATCGATCGCCTCGCCCTGGAGCGCGCGGTGGCCGAATTACCGGCTGGTTACCGGCTCATCTTCATCCTTCACGACGTGGAGGGTTTTGAGCATAATGAGATTGCGTCTATGCTGGACTGCTCAATCGGCAACAGCAAATCGCAGCTGCACAAGGCGCGCTTAAAACTACGCGATGCCCTGCGCGCTCAACACCCAGAGGAGGAGCGGCCATGACCGGCGATCCCAGCAAATTGAGCTGTGCCGAATTCCAAAGCCACCTGCCGGAGCTGATCAGCTCGGGGGAAGATGCCTCCTCGCACCCCCATTTGCGGAATTGCGACCTGTGCCGCGCATTGTTGGCCGATCTCGAGACGATCGCTGAAGCCGCGCGCCAGTTGTTTCCAAGCGTGGAACCGTCAGACCAGGTGTGGGAGCACATCGAATCGGCTCTCAAAGAAGACAAGGCGGCTGAACCGTCTTAGAGCCCGCACTCGTTCTAGCCGGCTGGGCCGCTGAACCGGTCAGATTTTTTTCATCCGGCTGTGGCCGGGGGGCGATCGGGACCTCTCCGCGCATCCTTTAGCTCGTTTCTCATAGTCCGGGGATTTGAGCCGATAGACCCGACGAACACGGTTGTGCCGATTGACATTGGAGCGTTGGACCAGAATATGGGGCCATCCGCATCGGCGTGCTGGATAGGGTAGCCTCGCGTTTTCTGGCTCCTGGCGGGTGGTCCATGGGAGATGGGAGCCCGCTATCCGGCGTCAGCGGTGTGATTAATGGAGGCCAAGGCTCAGCTTCATAAGGGTTTGGAGACCAATAGGAAAGAGACAAGGGGGCGGATCTTGCAACTTTTTTGCTTCTTAGCTATCTAAAGAAGGAAAGTTGATACGAGGGCACTCAATGGAAATCCACATCACGCCACCCGAAAATCCATCGCAGCAAGGCAGCTCGGGGCTGCGCCAGGTATCCGTGCTGCCAGTCAGGGACACGGTTCTGTTTCCCCACGCGGTGCTGCCCCTTACGGTAGGCCGCGAAAGCTCCATCCAACTGATTGAATCACTGGGAGAAGAGCGCGCAATTGTTGTCGCCGCCCAGCTTGATCCGCGGCTCGACACCCCCACGCCTGGCGACCTTCACACCGTGGGCACCCTGGCGACGGTACACAAAGTCGTACGGATGCCGAACCAGAGCCGGTTCGTTTTCACCGAGGGTGTAAGCCGAGTGCGACTGTTGCGCTTTGTTCAGTCAGAGCCCTTTATGGTGGCTGAAGTGGAGACGCTTGAAGACTTTGCGCCCTCTACTTCTTCAGGTTTTGAGGCCCTGGTTCGCAATGTGATCTCGCAGTTCCAGCAGATTGTTTCCGAGTCGCCAACCCTTTCCGACGAGTTGCGGACGATCGCCGCGAACATTGAGGAGCCGGCCCGGCTGGTGGATTTTGTCGCCTCTTCCCTCCCATTCCTGACCACAGATGAAAAGCAGCAATTGCTGGAAACGCCGAATGTAGAAAGCCGGTTGGAGCAACTGAATAAACTTCTGGCCAAGGAGATCGAGGTGCAGCAACTGCGCGCCAAGATCCAAACCGAGGTCCAGGACCAGGTGCAGCAATCGCAGCGCGACTATTATTTGCGCGAGCAGCTCAAGGCCATCCAGAAGGAGTTGGGTGAGCAGGATGAAGGCCAGCGCGATGTGGAAGATTTGCGCCAGAAGATTGAAGCAGCCGGCATGCCGGATGAAGTGAAGAAGGAGGCTCTGAAGGAGCTTTCCCGGCTGCAGCGCATGTCTCCGATGGCGGCGGATTACGGGTTAACCAGGAACTATATCGAATGGCTGGCCGTGCTGCCGTGGGCGAAGAGCTCGGGCTCAAAGATCGATATCAACGTGGCAAAGCAAATCCTCGATGAGGATCACTACGAACTGAGGAAGGTGAAGGACCGCGTCCTTGATTATTTGAGTGTGCTGGAGTTGAAGCCCACCATGAAGGGCCCGATTTTGTGCTTCGTGGGCCCGCCAGGGGTGGGCAAGACCAGCCTGGGGCGGTCGATTGCGCGAGCACTGGGGCGCAAGTTCCAGCGCGTCTCGCTCGGCGGCATGCACGATGAGGCCGAGATCCGCGGTCACCGGCGGACATATATCGGTGCTCTACCGGGGCAAATCATCCAAAGCATCCGCCGTGCGGAAACCAACGACCCGGTGATCATGCTCGATGAGGTCGACAAGCTGGGCAGAGACTTCCGGGGCGATCCGGCATCGGCCCTGCTTGAGACGCTGGATCCGGAGCAAAACAACACATTCCGGGACAACTATCTCGATGTGCCGTTCGATCTTTCGAAGGTCCTGTTTATCTGCACTGCGAACATGCTCGATACAGTCCCAGCTCCGTTGCAGGACCGCATGGAGATCATCCCGCTGCAGGGCTATAGCGAAGAGGAGAAGGTGCACATTGCCAATCGGTACCTGATTCCGCGCCAGATCAAAGAAAACGGAATCACGCCCGAACAGATCGAATTTCCAGAAGAGGCGGTGCGGCACATCATCCGGCACTACACACGTGAAGCCGGCGTGCGCAAACTGGAGCAGACGATCGGAACGGTTTGCCGCAAGCAGGCGCGCCGCGTGGTGGAGGGCCACGCGGAAAAGCTCATCGTGACGAAGGATACGCTCAAAGAGTTTTTGGGCGGAATCCAGGTGCGCGTGGAGACCGAGGTAGCGGAACGCGTGAAGCGGGCGGGTGTGGCTGTAGGGCTGGCCTGGACGCCGGCTGGAGGAGACATCCTCTTCATCGAGGCCAACAAGATGAAGGGCAAAGGCGGCTTTACGATGACCGGCCAGATCGGCGAAGTGATGCAGGAATCGATGCAGGCTGCGCTCACCTGGGTCCGCTCGAACGCGGCGCGGCTGGGGTTAGCCGAGGACTTCAATAAGGAGTTGGACATCCACATCCACGTGCCGGCAGGCGCCATTCCAAAGGACGGCCCATCGGCAGGCGTCACGATGGCCACGGTGCTGGCTTCACTGCTGACCGATACGCCAGTGCGCCCGCTAACCGCGATGACGGGCGAAATCACGTTGAGCGGAAACGTGCTGCCGGTGGGCGGCATCAAGGAGAAGTTTCTGGCAGCGCGCCGGGCCGGGGTGCAAAACATCATCCTGCCCGCGGAAAACCGCCAGAACGTGGAAGAGGACCTGACGCCGGAGATGATGAAAGGCGTGACTGTGCACTACGCCAAGGAGATTGAAGACGTGTTGATGGTGGCCCTGCCGCTGATAGCGGCACGGCACCAGATGCAGCCGCTTGCTCCAACCCTTGCGGTGACTGCTGCGGCTTGAGCGCCGCTCGTATAGCCTTGTGGGGCCGGCCAACCAGCCGGCCTTTTCGTTTGGGCTAGAAACGGGTCCCGGGCAAGTCTCATATCCGAACCCGGCTGGCCTTTCCGCAACGAAAGTTCGCCCGATCACCAAACCAGAATCGGTGTATCCCGAGGCCACTTAGGCTAAGTCGCCCTGACCATCGGGGAGCAGCGAGCTTGAACACAGCGAAACAAGGCGCAGTTACTCTGGTTTTGCGGGAAGCCCGGCGCAGAATCGCTGCCTGAAACGTCTAAGTGGCAGGCAGTATTCTTTTCGAGAGATGCGTGTGCAAGTAATCCCGTTTGGGATGTTAAAAGACTGGCTCGGCGATTCAGCCGCTTCCGTCGAATTGCCGGATGGCGCTTCGGTGGGTACGCTCCTTGAGCAATTAACACCGATGGTCGGGGGAGCCGCGCCGGAGCGGCTGTTGCGCGGCATTGCCGTCAGCGTGAATGCCGAGTATGCCGAAGCAGGGACGATTCTGCACGATGGCGACGAAGTGGGATTGCTCCCGCCAGTCTCGGGCGGAGCCCCGGAGGGCGGCGCAGGCGCTCCACAACTGGATGACGGCGACGATGCGCAACCCGTCGTCGCATGGCTGACGCGCGAGCCGATCAACGCGGACGAGATTGTAGCGGCGGCCAAGCACGCTGAAGATGGTGCGGTGGTGGTGTTCGACGGCATCGTGCGCAACCATTCGCGAGGGCGGCGAACGCTGCATCTGGATTACGAAGCCTATGAAGAGATGGCCGTTAAACAAATGCGGGATCTCGGAGACCGTGCGCGCGAGCGATTTGGAGTCCGGCAGATAACGATGGTTCATCGGCTGGGCAGGCTCGAGATCGGCGAAACCAGTGTGCTTATCGTGGTGGCTAGCGCGCACCGCAGTGCGGCATTCGAAGCCTGCCGCTGGCTCATTGACACCTTGAAGCAGACCGTACCCATTTGGAAAAGGGAGACCTTTGTGGACGGGGCGGTGTGGGCTCCGGGCGAGCCGTTTCCGCATGCACTGGCGATCGACACCTCGGAGGCGCCGCATGATGTGTAGTTCCAGTCGCATGCCCGCGATCTGGCGGCGTACGGGTTGCGGAGCGCTGCTTAGCCTGGCGCCGCTGGTGCTGGCCGCACAGCAGACGACGTTTCACGTGGATGTGAAGCTGGTAGACATCTTTGTCAATGTGACCGACAAGAATGGCGCGATTGTCGGCGGGCTGACCCGCGACGACTTCGCAATTTTCGAGGATGGCCGCCCGCAGCAGATTGCAGTCTTCGAGCGGCAGTCGGAAGTGCCGTTGAACCTGACCCTGGCCATTGACACCAGCGGCAGCGTGCAAAAAGACATGAGCGACGAAGAGACTGCGGGGAAGCGTTTCGCGCACGCGATCCTGCGCCCGCAGGACCAGATGAGCGTGCTCCAGTTTGCCACCAACGTGCACGAGCTTACGCCGTTCACGAACAAGCTGGGAGTGATCGACCATGGCCTTAACCAGTTGCGCGGCGACTGGGCCACGGCGCTGTATGACGCCATTTGCGTGGGATCGGACCGGCTGGGCAAGAGGCAGGGGCGCAAGGTGCTGGTAGTGATCTCCGATGGCGACGATACGGCTAAGTCCTCGACCTATGCCGAGGCGCTTGAAGCGGCTCTGCGCAACGAGGTGATGATCTACTCGATCATCGACGTGCCGATTGAGGCCAGCGCCGGCCGCGACACAGGCGGCGAGCACGCGCTCATTACCCTGTCCGAGCAGACCGGCGGGAAGCACTTCTACGTGGACGAGGGTGGGCTGGACAAGGCGTTTGCGCAAGTGAGCGACGATCTGCGCACCCAATACCTGATCGGCTATTATCCGCACCACCAGGATCCCGGCACTGACTTTCACCGCATCGTCGTCACGATTCCGCGCGCCGCCCCGGACGAGTTCAATTTCCGCAACAAAGCCGGCTACTATGCCGATGACCCTGTCCATGACAATTGATGGTGTGGTCAGCCGGCGGGGGGTATGTCGGGTCGTTCTCCGCTTGTGGCTCACGCGGAGCCGTGAATTCAAAAGCGGTTTGCAGCTTCGATTCAGGGCGCAGCCCTTCGCTTCTCTCCAGTGCATCTAAAATGGCAATATGACTTCTCCCCTTTCGTCACGCCGCCGCTCCAAAACGCCTCCGCCGGGTGAAACCGGCCAGGAAGCTCTGTACCTGCGCTCACTCAGCGACCGCCAGGTGATTGTGACCATCAAGCTGCGCGACGGCGAAACGGTGCGCGGCTGGATTGAGTACTTTGACGACTCCATGCTGCGCCTGACGCGCGAAGGCCAGCCCAATCTCTTCATCTACAAGAACCAGATCCGCACCATCAGCGAAGTGGGCCGGCGGCGGACGCACACGCTACGAGCAGCCGGATGGAGCGGGCCGCAACGAGGTCGCGCTTGTGAGCTGGCCCGGCGGAGCCGGAGATCGCGCAGAATCTGGTTTACGTTCCCAAGGCGGCGGAGATTGCGCGCGAAGCAGGCGCGCGGCTGCGCGAGTATTTCGCCGAGGGTGTTGAGACCGAGTACAAGGGCGACGTGGACCTGGTGACCGTGGCCGACCGCACGGTGGAGAAGCTGATCCGCACGCGGCTGGGCGAGGCCTTTCCGGAGCACGGGATTTATGGCGAAGAGGGCACGCGCGAGCGGCTGGAGGGCGAGTTCCGCTGGTATGTGGACCCGCTGGATGGGACCACCAACTTCGCCCACGGATTTCCGCAGTTCTGCGTTTCGATGGGGCTGGAGCACCGGCCCGCGGGCACGAAAGCCGGACGAAGATGGAACGCTGGTGGCCGCGGTGATCTACGATCCCATGCGCGACGAGCTGTTCACGGCCGAGCGCGGGCGCGGGACGCGATTGAACGGCAAGCCGGCGCAGGTTTCGCGCATCGCCGGAGCTGGCCGAGGCGCTGCTGGCCACGGGCTTTCCCAGCCGCAAGCGCCACGCCAGCCCGAACATTCACTTCTACCACGAGTTCACGCTGCGCTCGCACGGGGTGCGGCGGGCCGGCTCGGCCGCGCTCGACCTGGCCTACGTGGCCTGCGGCCGCCTGGAAGCATTCTGGGAGTTCAATCTGAATCCGTGGGATACGGCGGCCGGAATTCTGCTGGTGGAAGAAGCCGGCGGCCGCGTGACGGACTTCTGCCGGGCGGCGCGTTCGGCTGGACAGCGACGAGATTCTGGCTTCGAACGGCTCTGATTCACGAGGAACTGATCGGGTTCTTCGACGACATGTTCGCCGGACGCGATCTTGTCGCCGATTCCCACGCCGCAGGAGTTTGCGAGAAACAGGGAACGAAGGAGCAGGGAACGAAGGCCAGGAGTAGCCAATAGGGAATAGCGGCGGATACAAGAGCATTGCCCGTCCGGTTCCCGCAATGTGCGTCTTTCATTGCGGACACATCGAATTTCTTGTCCCCTGTCCCTCGGTTCCTTGGTCGCTGCTCTCCTTCCCGCATGGCAAAACGCGTGCTGGGGCGTGAAGTCAGGCTGCGGGGCCGTGTGCTACTATCAGCGTCGTGAAGTTCAGTGCGGCTCTCGATTGCGAGACCGCGGGAAGTTCCCCGGAGAGAGCAGAGATGGCATACGTCATTGCAGAACCCTGTATCGGCACCAAGGACACCGCCTGTGTGGACGCCTGTCCCGTCGATTGCATCCACCCCAAGAAAGATGAAGCCGGCCACGCCGAAGCCGATCAGTTGTTCATCGACCCGGTCGAGTGCATCGACTGCGGCGCATGCGTTCCGGTCTGCCCGGTCTCGGCCATCTTTGCGCAGGACGACCTGCCGGAGAAGTGGGCCCACTTTACCGAGAAGAACGCCACGCACTTCGGCCGATAACGCCGCTCTCAAAGAATTCTTTGAGGCTTTCCTGACGCGTGTCCTGCTGTTGCCGGACGCGCGTTTGCGTGTCTGCACGGGAATGAATCCTCTGTCCCGCCCTGGCAAAACTAGGACGGGACACCCATTTTCCAGTGGCGTTCATTGTCCGGCGGCAACCAATCTCCACTAGCGCCCGTGCTCCGGTGCGATGATGAAAGTGCATGAGCGTGCTCACCTCAGAAGCGGTGGTTCTGCGCACCTGGCCGGTGCATGAGGCCGACCTGATCGTGAGCTTCTTTACGCGCGATTACGGCCGCATGCGCGGCGTGGCCAAGGCGGCGCTCAAGAGCCGCAAGCGCTTTGGCGGGGCGCTGGAGCCGATGACGCTGGCGCGGGCCTGGTTTGCCGAGAGACCGCGGCAGGAACTGGTGCGGCTCGACCAATTGGAGATTCTGCGCTCGCCGCTTTCGGCGCCGGTCGACCACACGCGCATGGCGGTGCTGAGCTTTTATGCCGAGGTGATCGACGAAGCGCTGCCGGAGCGCGATCCGCAGGATGCCGTCTTCCGGCTGCTGGTGAGCGTGCTGGAGCAGACACATGCGCTGGAGAGCGATCCAGGTCTCAGAATCGAGATCTCCACCCCACGGTCCGAGAACTGGCCGTGGGGACCCCGTATCTGGGGCAACCAGAGCGGGGACCGTGGATGGCGCTCACCTATTTCTCGCTATGGATGACGCGGCTGATGGGCCTGCTGCCCGATATTGGCCGCTGCATGGTGTGCGGCGAGACGTGGCCTTGCATGCAGCGGAGGTGTCGTACAGCAGCTATGCCGATGGCCTTTTCTGCGGGCTGCATCGCAATGGCAGCGCCAGCGCGCTCTCGCCGGATTCCTGGCAACTGGCGCAGCGGATGCTGCGAGCGCCGGCCGCGAGCTTTTGCCGGCGAAGCGTGGACGCGGAAGCGCGGGCAGGATCTGCGGCGCTTCACGCTGCAGACGCTGGAACGGCATCTGGAGCGGAAGCTGAAGAGGGCGGAGGCGCTGGCGAGGCTGGGTGGGTGAGCTCGGTTTCGCCACCGAAACGCCGATGAATGGCGCGGCTGCTAAAATCGATTCTTAGTTCCGATGAGAGAGAAAAGCCTGTGTCCGCTGCCCAAGCCGCACCGCGCGTAAAACCTACCTCCCTCACCTTTCAGGATTTGCTGTTCCGCCTGCAGGCGTTCTGGGCGGAGCGCGGATGCGTGATCCAGCAGCCCTACGACGTGGAAGTGGGCGCGGGCACCATGTGTCCCGAGACCTTTCTGCGCGTGCTGGGGCCCAAGCCCTACAGGGTGGGCTACGCGCAGCCCTCGCGGCGTCCGGCCGACGGGCGCTATGGCGAGAATCCCAACCGGCTCTTCAAGCACACGCAGTTCCAGCTGATCCTGAAGCCGCCGCCGGTGAATGTGCAGGAGCTGTATCTCGAATCGCTTGAGGCCATGGGCATCGACCTGAAGCACCACGACCTGAAGTTTGAAGAGGACAACTGGGAGTGGCCCGCGGGCGGCGCGTGGGGCGTGGGCTGGCAGGTGATGCTGGACGGGCTGGAGATTACGCAGTTCACCTACTTTCAGCAGTGCGGCGGACTGGATCTCGACCCCATCTGCGCCGAGCTCACCTACGGCATGGAGCGCATTGCTGCGTTCCTGCAGGATGTGGACTCGATCTACGACATTGTGTGGGCGCGTGATCCTGAAACCGATGCGCCGGTGACTTACGGCGACGTGCGCCTGGCCGAGGAGTTGCAGTTCTCCGTTTACAACTTCGAAATGGCCGATGTGCCGCGGCTCTGGGAGCACTTCAATAGTTACGAGGCCGAGGCGCAGGCGCTGCTCAACAAGGCTGGCACGCTGATGACCGACGAGAAGGCCAGCGTAGTAGAGAAGCGGCGCTTCCCGATTTTGCCGACTTACGAGCTGGCGCTGAAGTGCTCGAACCTGTTCAACCTGCTTGATGCGCGCGGCGCCGTCAGCGTCACGGAGCGTGTGGGCGTGATCGGAAGGATTCGGAATCTTGCGGTGGGCGTGGCCAAGGCGTGGACGCAGCAGCAGCTACTAGCTTCTAGCTCCTAGCTGCTAGCTTCGCCCCGCTGACGCCGGGTTTTGATTGTGGTACAGATCTAAGTTCCGCTGGGATGGCGCTGATTCTGCTGCGTGCTGCACGAAAATGGCTAAAGCGTGTTTCAGAAATCAGTTTTGTAACAAGGGCACGGCTTCAGCCGGGCCGAAATGTGCAGGAAAATACGGGGCTTTAGCCCCTGAGGGATCACAACCCGAACCTGCACAACCATTTTTGAAACACGCTGCAGGGCCTCGAAGCTAGCTGCTAAAAGCTTGAAAGAAACGACGGTATGGCGGATTTTCTACTCGAAATCGGACTGGAAGAAGTTCCCGCGCGGATGATTGCCACGGCGGAGGCGGAGCTGGGCCAGCGCGTAATCGGTCTGCTCAAGCGCGAGCGGCTGCTTGCGCCCGAGGCAAAGTTGACGACCTACTCCACGCCGCGGCGGCTGGCTGTGGTGGCTGAAGGTGTGCTCGGCCGGCAGGCTGACTCCGAAGAGAAGATGACCGGCCCTTCGTGGAAGGTGGCGTTCAAAGACGGCGCACCGACTGCTGCTGCCGAGGCCTTTGCGAAGAAGGCCGGCGTTGCTGTAACGGACCTCGATAAAGTGGAAACGCCGAAGGGCGAGTACGTGGGCGCGACGGTGAAGCGGGCGGGACGCAGCGCGAACGAAATCCTGATTGCCGAGCTCCCGAAGGAAGTGCTGGCGATCTACTGGGCCAAGAACATGTACTGGCGCGCGGGAAAGCCGGAGCGCTTTGTGCGGCCGGTGCGCTGGGTTGTGGCGTTGATGGATTCGAGCGTGGTTCCGCTGGAGATTGCCGGAATCGCAGCGGGCAACACGAGCCGTGGGCATCGCGTGCAGCATGGAGAGGCTCCCGTGACGATCGCCAAGGCCGGCGAGTACAAAGAGGCGCTGCGTGCGGCACACGTGGTGGCGGACGTTGCCGAGCGCAGGCAGATCATTCGTAAGGCGCTGGATGCCGCGACGCGGACGGTGCCCGGAGCGCGCTGGCGCGAGGATGAGGCGCTGGTGGAAACGGTCACGCACCTGACGGAGTGGCCCAGCGTGATTCTCGGCAACTTTGAGGCTGAGTATCTTGAGCTGCCGGATGAGGTCCTGGTGACGGTGATGCGCGACCACCAGAAGTACTTTGCGGTGGAAGATGCAAAGGGCAAGCTCGCTCCGCACTTCCTCGGCGTGCTGAACACGGAGGCAGACGACGAGGGTGCAGCGATCATCCGTCACGGCAATGCTCGCGTGCTGCGCGCGCGCTTCAAGGATGCGCGATTCTTCTGGGATGTGGATCAGAAGAGGCCGCTTGTGGAGCGCATTGAGGACCTGAAGAATGTGACGTTCCAGAAGGAGCTGGGGAGCTATTTTTGGAAGACCGAGCAGAATCTTTCCGTTGCCAATGCATTGGCGACCGTCGTGAAAGACGCAAACGTTAATTTCAATGAAGCTGCACTGTTCAAAGCGGTCGAGTTGGCCAAGACCGATTTGACGACAGAGCTCGTGAAAGAGTTCACCGAATTGCAGGGCATCATCGGTGGGCTTTACGCGAGGGCACAGGGATTGGGTGACAGGATTGCCGAGGCAATCTACGACCAATACATCTACGATTCGCCGCTCACGGTTGAGGCCCAGATTCTGGGCCTTTCCGACCGCATTCAAACGATTGTGGCCATGTTTGGCATCGGCATGGCCCCAACAGGGTCGAAGGACCCGTTTGCGTTGCGGCGCGCTGGCAACATCATTATCAATATTCTGGCGGAGTCGAATCTGCCACTCGCGTTGAGCGATGTATTGCGCGCCGCTTGCGACGCGGGAGATCATGCTGCTTCCCACCCTGGCGGCAAGAACAAAGACGCCGCGAAGGTGGGGCACCCCGGGAATCGGGCGCAAGTGGAAGAGTTCCTGCGCGAGCGGCTGCACTTCTATCTGAAGGACGTCCGCAACTTCGCCTACGACGTAGTCAACGCAGTGCTGGCCGCGGGCGCCGACGATGTGCGCGACTCCATCGCTCGCGCCGAGGCGCTGACTGCGGCGCGTGGGTCAGAGGATTTTCTTGCGGTTTCGGCGGCATTCAAGCGGATCAAGAACATCCTGAAGCAGGCCGAAGAGAAAGGCTTCGCTGTGGGCTCGGCCGGGAACGTGAAACTCGCGCCGGAGGCGCAACGGCTTGCCGATGCCACAGAAACGCTCGCGCCAACCGTTGCCAAACTTCGCGAAGAGCGCAATTACGGCGAGGCGCTCGCGCAAATTGCCACACTTCGGCCCACGGTCGATGCCTTCTTCGACAAAGTCATGGTGCTCGACCCCGATCCCGCCGTCCGCGGCGCCCATCTTGGGCTTATCGCCGAAGTCCTGCGCAATTTCTCGGGCATCGCCGACTTCAGCGAGATAGTGACGGGGTAGGAAAGAGCATCGGTCCTTCTGGGGTCGAGATTCCTTCTTTCCCACCCTAACCGCAAAAAACGCGGTTAGGATGGGGCACCCCGCAAGGACGCCTCGACGCGCACCGTCGAAAGAGCTCAGCCGTCTAAAATCAATTGAGATGGCAGATACGCTCTATTTGAGCCTGTGGTACCCAAACCTGCGCCTGGATGCGCTCCCAGACAAGCTGATTGCCGTCCTGGGCGCCTTTGCTGCGCATGGCGGCGAGGCCAAAGTGTATTCCGCCACGGTATGGCCGGTGAGTTGGAATGAGGCGCCGGTGTTTGAGCGGGTGTACGGCCGTATCGCGCCCGCATTGGGCGGCGAGATTCCAAACCAGGCACCGGGGGCCGAGCCCAGGGAGGCTGTGGAGGAGGCTACCGAGCTTCTCCACGACGATTACGCGTACGAGTTTCAGATTGGGTGGAGCTTATGGGAGCTGGAAACTGAAAATGCAGGTCCTTCGATTCCGCGGGCCGCACAGAACGCGCCCCGCTCCACTCAGGATGACAGCCAGAAGGTGATGCTCGATTCCCGCTGGGTGCGGGGCCCGAGGCTGGTTCGGATCACAGGGTACGGGCCGCTCTTCGATGAGGCGGCATACGAGCAGGATGGCCACATCCGCATCGATTTCGGGACGGATGCGCCGTTTCTCATTGAAGACGCCGATCTGGATCGGGTCGGGGCCAGGCATGTGGAAGAGAACGTGCGCCAGCTTGTGGAACTGACGGCTGCTGTCGAGAAGGCTTCGGGAGCGACGGCGCGCCTGCTTTGGAGCGAGCTGGGCGAGAGCCTGGCGCAACGGCTGGCCGCGCGCCTGGGCGTAGGAAACTAATTCGTGCGCTTCACGATCGAGCGAATCCGAACGATGGTGCTGATAGCGGGAGTGCTGCTGTTGGCAGCGATGGGGGTATTTCTCGTCCGTGCCAAGTGGAAGAACCTGGTAACGGGCCACGATCTGCCGCAGCGGCTGGCCCGGAACATCGAGCAAGAAGCCAAAGAATTCACTTTCGTTCATGCCTACGGCACGCATTCGCAGTTCAAGATTCACGCTTCGAGAGAAGTTCAGCTCAGGGACAATCGCGTTCAGTTGCACGATGTTCAAATCGAGCTTTACGGCCAGGACGGGAGCGTAGAACAGATCACCGGAGACACATTCGATTACGACCAGAAGAGCGGGCTTGCTATCGCCGAAGGGCCGGTAGAGATGGTGCTGACGAGGCCGGTGGCTGCCCCAGCAACAGGCGCAAAAAGTAAGGAGACTGCCACATCGGCGGATTTATCGAGGCAGATCCACCTGGAGACAAGCGGAGTGACCTTTGACCAGGACTCCGGCATGGTGGCGACTGCGAAGCGCGTGGATTTCACCACGGCGCAGGGCTCAGGCAGCGCGGTAGGCGCAATGTTCGATTCGCAGAATGGCTATCTGACTCTTGACCATGCCGTGGAAATGAAAATGAACAGGGGCGGCGAGCCGGTTGGGATCGAAGCGCAGCACGCCGAGTGCGACCGCAATGCGCAGGCGTGCACGCTGCGCGCGGCCAAGGTGGATTACCGCGGAGGAGAGGCTACCGCTGCCCAGGCGAAAATCGACTTCCGGATTGATGGCACGGCCCAGCAACTGGATGCGACGGGTGGATTTACCGCAGAGACAGCGACTGGAGGCCATCTTGCCGCGCCCACGGCAGAGATGGATTTCAACCAGCAGAATCAGCCGTTGCAGGGGCACCTGGAGGGCGGCGTGACGATGGATTCCATGAACGGCGGGCAGTCCATGCACGGGAGCGCGCCTGCGGCGGAGCTGGCGTTTACGGCGCAGGGCCAGTTGCGGCAGGCGCGGTTTGAGCAGGGCGTGGTGTTCAATACCGAGGTGACGAACCCGGCGAGTGCCGGATATGCCGATGCGCTCGATGTGAAACGGACCTGGCGCTCTCCGCAGGCGGACGTGAATTTTCACGAGGCCGATGGCGGACGAGTGGAGCTTGAAAGCCTGCATGGCACGGGCGGCGTGGTCGTAACCAGTGAGAGCCGGAAGGGCGCAGGCGCCGCGGCACCCGCCAAAATGAGCGCCGACCAGGTAACAGGGATGTTCGCGCCGGGATCGGTTCTGGAATCTCTTACCGGAGTTGGCCACGCGTCGATTGAAGAAGCAACCGCGACCGGAGGGCTGGAGACTGGCACCGGCGACCGCCTGGCGGCTTATTTCGCACCGCCGCAGACGGCGCAAAACAGGGATCAGAAAAGCACGGACCGGAATGCTGCGAGTTCCGGCAATTTGCAATCCGCACAGCTGCTTGGACACATCGTCCTGTTTGAGCAGGCCGCGACGAAATCTGGCTCGCCGCCGCCACCGATTCACGCCACCGCAGGCAAGGCGGAGTATGAGCAGACGGGCCAGTGGGTGCACCTGACGATCAATCCGCGCGTGGAATATGGCGGCCTGGAGCTCACTGCGGAGAAGGTGGACGTATCTCAGCAGTCGGGAGACGCTTTTGCGCGCGGCAACGTAAAGGCGGCCTGGGTCAATACGGGTGCGGCCGGTTCCGGCGGACAAGGCGCGATGGCGAGTGAAGATGGAGGCAATGGTCCGTTGAGTTTTGGAGGCAAAGGGGCGGCGCATGTGGCTGCGGCGGAAGCGGAGCTGAACCAGTCAACGGACGAAGCCACGTTTCGCGGGCACGCGCGGTTGTGGCAACTGGCGAATTCGGTCTCAGCCCCGCTGATCGTATTGAATCAGCACTTGCAGACGCTGGTTGCCCGAAGCTCCGAGGCATCTGACCCTGTAAAGGTGGCTTTGTTGAGCGCCGGGGGGCCGACGGCGGCGTTGGGCGCGAACAAGTCTATGGACCGGAAGGCAACTGACAATCCGGGTGCGAGGCCAGCGGTTGCGGAAGTCATCCGCGTTCGCGGGGGCGACCTCTGGTATTCGGAGGCCGAAGAGCGTGCGGTGGTCCACGGCGGCGCGCTGGGCGCGGTTATTGCGGAAACAGACACGGCGAAATCGTCTTCCGATGAGGTTGACCTTCGGCTGATGCCGGCAGCAAAGCAGGAGGGTGTGGGCAGCGGGCAAACGGAGGTCGATCGCTTAACGGCGACGGGGCATGTCGTGCTCACCTCCCAGGACCGTCACGGAAGCGGCCAGCAACTGGCGTACTCAGGTGTGACCGGGCAGTATGTGCTGACCGGAAGCGCGGCTGCGCCACCGAAATTGACTGCTCCCGGGCGGGGTACGGTGACCGGCGAGGCTTTGATTTTCAATAGCCACGATGATAGCGTCAGTATCGAAGGCGGAGGCCACGAAACGATTACCGAGACGACCGCGCCGGAATTGCACGTGAAGTAGCGGCGGAAGAGAGCCAGCGAGATCGATGCAGACATTGGTTGCCGAGGGAATCGGCAAGAGCTACAAGCGAAGGCAGGTTGTCAGAGGCGTCAATCTGAGAATCTCGCGCGGTGAAGTTGTGGGCCTGCTGGGCCCCAACGGCGCCGGCAAGACGACCAGCTTCTATATCATCGTGGGGTTGGTAGCTCCGGAGACGGGGCG
Source organism: uncultured Acidobacteriaceae bacterium (assembly GCA_963782285.1). GTDB lineage: Bacteria > Acidobacteriota > Terriglobia > Terriglobales > Acidobacteriaceae > Telmatobacter. The sequence continues at coordinate 371,752 of CAWAJH010000016.1, read as the reverse complement.
CGTGCTGGTCGACGACCGGGAAATCACACGGCTGCCGATGTACTTGCGGGCGCGCAATTACGGGATCAGCTACCTTCCACAAGAGCCTTCGGTCTTCCGTAAGCTCACCGTGGAAGAGAATATTCTGGCGGTGCTGGAAGCACAAAGCCTGAGCAATCAGGAACGGCGCACGCGCGCAGAGAAGCTGATCAACCAACTGAATCTGGGCCACATCCGCACCACGCGGGGCTATGCCTTGTCGGGGGGCGAGCGGCGCAGGGTCGAGATTGCGCGAGCGCTGTGCATTCAGCCGAATTTTATTTTGCTCGACGAGCCGTTCAGCGGCATTGACCCGATTGCGGTGCTGGAGCTGCAAAAGATCATTTTCGACCTGAAGGCAGGAGGAATTGGTGTGCTCATCACCGACCACAATGTGCGTGAGACGCTGAGCGTGACCGATCGGGCGTACATTATTGCCGAAGGGCGAATATTCCGCTCAGGAACGCCGCACGAATTGGGCAACGACGTAGAAGTGAGGCGAATTTACCTTGGCGAGGGATTTTCGCTCGCCTGAGAATGACCGGATGTGCAAGCGAACACAGCTCGTTACGGTTGGCACTGCTGCGAATAAGGTGCAGAAGTGCAACGACTTTGCGCAAAGCTTCCTGGGCTGGATGATGTCCATTCCGGGACAATCCCTCCAACGGGTGATTCGAATAGAAACATTTTCAGGATTAAGCTTTTTCTCACACGAGTAAACTCATCTTTACAAGGGCATTGAGAGCAATAGGGGAAGAGACTCATCGATGGCGCTGCTTCAACCACGACTCAATTTGAAAGTGGCACAACGCCAGGTCCTGACGCCGGGCCTGATGCAGATGGTGAGTGTGCTTGCGCTGAACAAGGTCGAGTTGAAGGAGATGATCGATGCCGAGATGGTTGAGAATCCAGTGCTGGAAGAGATCGACGAATCGGTTCCAATGCTGGATGAGATGGCGGGCCGTGAGGAACGGATGGAACGCGGGGTAGAGGAGCCGCCGGCCCCACCCAAGGATCCCTTCAACGAGGTTGATTTTGGGTCGTACTTCCAGGAGTATCTCGACCCCGGATATCGCACGCAGCCGGAATACGAAGACAGTGAAAAGCCCTCGTTTGAGAACTTTCTCTCCCAACCTACATCTCTGTCCGATCACTTGGCGTGGCAGTTGGGAGCTCTGAGCTTCGACCCCGATATGCACGAAGCAGCCGAGTTTGTGGTCGGCAACCTGGACGAGGATGGCTACCTGACGGCCAGCGACGAGGAGCTGGCGTCGGCGTTCAGCGGGACGCCAGAAGACATGGCACTGAATAATGGCCATGCGGCCGAGATGGTAGCGGCGCATGGAACTGATTCGCCGTGCAATTGACCTCGTGCAGCACCTCGATCCCGCGGGCGTAGGCGCACACGATCTGCGGCAGTGTCTGGCGATCCAGATTGCGGCGCAGCAGCAGGAGTTTGTCAATCTGTACGGGCAGGGGACACTTGAGCCTGAGGAGAGTCCGCACGGCAGCTTGACGTCAGAAGCCGACGCGAAGATTGATGAACGGCGGCGCGCAATGGAGGTGGCGGCGCTGATTGTGGATCGTCACCTGCCTCTGCTGCAGAAGCGCGACATGAAAGACCTGGCGCGCGCGGCGCAGGTGTCAACTGAAGAGGCGCATGCAGCGGTGGAGTTTATTCGCACGCTCGATCCGCGGCCCGGGCGCATGTACAACCGCGAGCAGACGCGGCTGATCGAACCCGATGTTTTCTTTGTAAAGCGCGGCGGCGAGTGGGTGGTCTCAATGAACGAAGAGGACCTGCCCAGCCTGCGTTTGAGCCAGCGCTACCGGCGCATGCTGGTCTCGGCCGACACCGAGAAAGAAGTGAAGGAGTATGTGAAGGAGCGCTTCCGGTCCGCGCTGCAGTTGATGCGTAATATTGCGCAGAGAAAAAGCACCATTCTGCGCACCTGCGAAGTGATTGTGCGGCGGCAGCAGGAGTTTTTCGACAAGGGCGTGGAAGGGCTGCGGCCCATGATGATCAAGGAAGTGGCGGAAGAGATCGGGGTCCATCCTTCAACGGTAAGCCGAGCCGTCGCTAACAAATACGCGCATACACCGCAGGGCGTGCTGGAGTTGCGGTTCTTCTTCTCGGAGGGTTCGAACGGACCCGAAGGCGCGGACACACCGCTCCTTGTTCTGAAGCGCAAGGTGCGCAAACTCATCGAAGACGAAGATGCGAAGCATCCGCTCACCGACGATCAGCTTGCACTGATGCTGAAGCATCAGGGAATTCAGCTCACCCGCCGAACGGTCGCGAAGTACCGTGAGGACATGAACATTCCGTCGACGCATCAGCGCCGGAAGCGGGTTTAGAAGCAGCTTTCAGCCTTTTGCATTCATAGTGTCACGCTGTTGTTCACCAGCGTAATCTCCGGCAAATCTGCGCCGCATTCCACTGTCACCGTGGCACCCTTCAAATCCGCGCCTGCAGGAACTGCGAGTATCACGTCGGCGGTCTTGGGCGTCAGGTCGAGCGGTGCCTTGAGTGCGGGAACGTCGGCTGTTGCGATCGTCCGGCCTGCCTTGTCGCGCAGCACCACCTTCGAGGCCGGTGCATCGATGGCGCCCACGCTGTGAACCGTGACTGTCATCTGCGAGCCCGCGACCTTGACATCCTCCGGATCGATGCCGAGATCAGGACGCGACCAATAAGGAACTCCCTTGGATTTGAGCGTGAGCTCGATGACCGTCGTGGTGCGCGGCGCGAAGGTGATTGAGACGGACTTACTGCGCTCGAAGGCAACGGTTTGCGTGGTCATGTTTTCGACCGGCGCGCCGGCGGCGGGTGGAGTGTTACCGGTGCTCGCCTGCGTACCCTGCGTCATGGTCCACTCGCCGGGATCGACCTCCCAGCCGGTCATTTGCGCGGTGACGGGAACGCGATCGAGGTTGTACCCAATGATTTTGACGTGGCCGGCGTGGCTTCGGGCACGAGGACGGCGACGCTCTGGTCGTCAGCCGGCGCGTCAAACCGCCAACTGACAGCATTGCCGGGATAGCAATAGTTACGCATGAGCGCGACGCCGCCGAGGCGCGAGCGTTGCAGTTCGCCGTTATTAAAGTAAATGCGGTCGATCCAGAGGCTGCCCTGCCTGTTGATGAACTCGCGCTCGTGGGCAGTTTGAATTTGCGAGCCGTAGACCTTATCAAGATACGAGGTGTCGCCGGTGGCCTGCCAGGCAAGCTGCCACGTCGTTTCACTGGGCTGCGTGATACCCGAGGGCCCATTGACACGGCTGGCTGCGGCAACGATCGGATCGGTCGCCTGCTTACGCAGGTTGAGCATGTCGAGAATGTCGGCGTTCGCGAGAGGGAGCGATTGCATGGGCGAATCGACGAAGGGTTGAACGTACTTGGGATCGTCGGTCCAGCGGTATGCGGCCCAGAGGATGAACCACGCTTGCATGCCTGTGGGCTTGTCTTCGTCAGACTTGAAGTTGACCTCGAGGTGCAGCGCGTTTTTGCCATCCGGGCCAGGCTTGTAGTGCGCGAGGACGCCGTCAGCCAACTCGAGCATCATCTTGCGCGTCTCGGGCGTGCCGTTGAAGAGCACGAGCGAAAGCGCCGGCTGGAAATCCATGTACGAGTTCTCTTTCGATCCGCCCCATGGGCCTCCGGCGGCCATTTTTGAGCCGTTGAAGTAGTTGGAGCGCAGATGGCGATGGCCGGCATCGTTGATGCCGGTGAGCCACTCGAGGCGCTTGGCGGTGACCATGGCACGTTCGATTTGCTTGGGACTTCCGAAGTCGACCAGCAGGTTCTCGCCGAGCACGTTGATGCCGTCTTCGTAGCTGTGCAGAGAGTCGGTCTGGATAGTGGCGAGGCCGTTCAAGAACATATGCTGGTCGTACATGGCGTCAAGCTCGCGCTGGAGCGAGGCCTTGGTTTTGTCGGGCGTGGAACCCATCAAGGCGAGGCCCGGCCACCACTCGCTGAAGTCGCTGTCGTCCGAAAGGCCGCCGCCAAATTCGCCATTCGAGATCTGGCGATTGTCGATGTACCAGTTGATGAGGTGCTTGAGATCGCCGAGATCCTGCACCTGCAGAAACGCCCACTGCGGCACACCCTGCGGCGCCTGCGGCAGCGTGAAGGGCGGGTGCGGCTGCTCGTGGTTCATCTCGTGCCAGTAGTCGCGCGCCAACTCGTTTTGCGGGTCCACGCGGAGCAAGTCGGTAATGTCCGCGTCGAAGCGGTTGAAGAGATTGAGCCGGCGGGAGCTGACGGATTCTTCCACGAGGTTGGCGAATTCATCGCGCACCTGCGTGAAGCGATCGGCCACGTGTTCAGCCGATGCGTCCTTGTAGGACTTGAAGATGAGGCGAACCTGCGCGCCTTCGAGCGCGGCAGCCGAAAAGTCGGCGCTCTGCGCGGCGATGGTGATGTATAGACTTTTGCCGTTGGGCAGGATGCGGTCGCGCGTATCGAGCCAGAGGGTGTGCGGGGTGTTGGGCTTGACGGCGAAGGTGAAGTAGAGCATGTTGCGCATCGGCCAGAGCGGATCTTTGATCTGAATGTTCAGCGGAATGACTCCGTCAGCATTGGGCCGAATCTTGAGCGGAGGCAAATCGATGGCGATGCCGTCGAGACCGGCGTCGATGTTCTCCCAGCCGTAGGAATAGCCGTGGCTATCGGCAACCAGTTGCGAGCGGAAGTCGGCCGGGATGAGGATATGGACGATGGGCAGGCCGCTGGGCACTTCTTCGGTGCGCGTGCCCGGGGCGCCGGCCGGCATGGCCATCATCGTCTGCCGTTCGTCGGGCGAAAAGCGGCCCTCGATGTATTCGGCCAGTGGAGCGGTGGAGGGATTGTCATCGGCGCGGATGGCGCTGGTGAGGCGGTAGCGAAGAGTGGAAACTCCGGTTGGTTCTTCGCCCGGGTGGACGTAATAGGCCGAGACTTCGCCGAGCGGCTGTTCCTGCTCGACGTTGACGAAGCGGACCTTCTGGCCGGTGACCGGTGTTTCAAACTGGTGGTAAGTGACTTCCTGGCCGATGGGCTGCACGAAGAGAGTTTTCTCCGAGTCTGCGGCCTTCTCATTGTCGTGCGCGAGCAAGGTCCACGTGCCCCATGCGCCGCCTTCGATTTCCAGGTGGTTCCACGGCTCGTCGGGCATGTTGAAGGTGATGGTCTTGCCGGAGAGCGAATAGCAATCCCAGTCGGGCAGTTCGTAATAGTCATCGCGGCCAATGATGCGCGAGCGGTTGAAGACGCCGGGCCACGTGGTCTCGCGAATGCCGTCCGTCGCTTTCCACCACCAGCGATCGAGGTCGTAGACGTCGTGAATTTCGACTTTGCGGATGGTGGTGTACTCCTCGTTCAAGACAACTGGATCGTCGCCGGGACGATTCCAGCCGTACTTCAAGTTCCACTCCTGCTGCCAGTTGGCGGGGTGGCCCGAGCCGGAATCGTACCTGCCCTGGCTGGCTACGACGGACGCGGCAGCCTCGTTGGGCGATGGGCCAGCGGCGATTTTGCGCTCAAGCGGCGGAATGCTCTGCGGGATCTGGTTCTTCGCGAGGCCGGCGATGTTCGTGTCGGAGAGCATGCGGTCGTAGATACGCAGCTCGTCGATATCGCCACCGCGATCGTAGCTATAGGAGTTTTCGACGCCGGTCGGGCCGATGACGCGTGAGTGCGGGCCAAACTGATCGAGCGCAGTGTCGAAGAGGCCGGTGGCCTCTCTGGTCGCCATCAGCTTGCCATCGATGTAAAAGCGAATCCCGCTTGTCTCGTCCCACGCGAGGGCAAGGTGCAGCCACTGGTCGGGCTTCGGTGCTTCGGGCAGCTGGACGCTGACGCGCGTGCGGCCGAGGTTCACGTCGGTGACGAAGGCATCGAAGCCATGGCCGTTCCAGTCAATGCGCAGCCAGACCATGTCCCAACTGGAGTGGTCGGCAAAGCCCACGCGAAACACGGGGAATTCGGTTTCGTCGACGGGATCGCGCGAGCGCCAGAAGAACGAGAGCGTGCCACGCTGCGAGTAGATATTGCCGGGCGCCCAATAGGAGAGGAGTTGGTCATCACCACATTGAATGTAGGAGCCGCTGGCGCCATTGGGAAGAATCTTGACGTCTTTGACGTAGTTGGGCACAGGATTGCCGCCGGCGGCATAATCGGCATTGAGGCCGTGATCGCCGGAGAGATAGAAAAGCAGACCCGGCTCGGAGGCGTGCGGATTCGTTGGCAGGATCGAAGTGGTGCTGGGAGGCGCATATTCGAGAGGAACCTGCGATCGCGCGGCAGCAGAGGAAAGAACGGCGAGGAATGCGGCAAAGGCGCAGAGCAGCGAAAAGATGCGCGAGCGAACCATGGAGCCCCCCGACAAATAAAATGCGGCAGGCAGCGCGTAGAGCCAGTTCACGACGGCGCGAACTGGTCAGACCACCCCCACGGCATTGTGCAGGTTGGGGCGGAGAGTTGGCAACCATAGAGCCAGGGAACGAAAACAGGGATCAGGGATCAGTTATCAAAATTCGGCGGCCCAGCGCGACGGCTTCTCATCCTAAATACAACAAGCTGTTAGAAGGCGGAATGGGATTCTGATCCCTGTCCCTGATCCCGGCTCTTACATCGCTTCAGGGCTCTCGATGCCGAGCAAGGCGAGAGACGCGAGGAGTTCGCGGAGAGTGACTGCGGCGGTGGCCAGAAGGAATGTTTTGCGTGCCGGATCTTCTTCGGTGAGAATGTGGTGACGGTGATAGAAGTTGGCGAACTCCTGCGCGAGTTGGAAGGCGTGCTTGGCAAGGTGAGCAGGTTCCGAGGTTGCAATACATTGCTCGAGGACTTGCGAGTAACGTCCGGCGCGCAGCCACAGCGCCCAAATATCCTCGTTGGTTTCGCCGGACAGAAACTGCGCGACGCGGTCTTCGTCTAACTCCGCTAACCCCACTAACGCCGCTTCGGGGCTGGTCTCGCCTTTGCGGAAGATGTTGCGGATGCGGACGACGGCGTATTGGATATAGGGGCCGGTTTCGCCTTCGAAGCTGAGCGCGTCTTTGAAGTCGAAAGCAATGACCGAATTGCGCGTGTACTTCAGCATGAAGTAACGCAGCGCGCCGATGGCGATCTGGCGGGCGATCTTCTCGCGCCCGGCCTCGGCATTCTCTCCGCTTCCGCCGGTCTGGCGCGCTTCGACCTCAGCGCGCGTGGCGGCGATGAGCTTGTCGATGAGGTCGTCGGCCTTGACGCCGAAGCCCTTGCGACCGCTGACTTCGATATAGGGCGGCTGCGATCTTCTTCGGAGACGTCGTAGCCCAGCTCGATGGCGCAGCGCGGAGTGAGCGCGACCATCTCGTAGCTGAAATGGGTGTAGTGGTCGGCCTGCTCGGTGTATCCCATGCCGCGCAGGGCCTGGATGACGTTGGCCTGCGGGTCGGACTGGCGCGCATCGATGACGTTGTAGATGGCAGTGGCGTCGCCGAAGTGCGGATGTTTCTCCTCGCCGTGCTCGGCCGAGATCCAGCACTCGTGATCGGGATAAGCGAAGAACTGCTTGTAGCCGAAGTCGCGGCCGAGCAGGCCGAACTTCCAGAGGTGGTAGGCAATGTCTTTGCCGACGTAGGTGACGGTGCCATTGGAACGGACGATGACTTTGGCGTCATCGTCGGCGTGCCTTCGGTTGCCTCGGCTCCGGGGCGCGTCATCACCCAGCAGCCTTTGTTCTTGCCTTCGTTCTCGAAGTACAGCACGCCGGTTTGCTTGAGCTTTTCGAAGGCTGCTTCCCAGAACTTGAGGTGCAGGATTTCGCTTTCGCGAGGCAGGAAGTCGTACTCGATGCCGAGGCGCAGCATGGTTTCAAGATGGCGGCGCAGGACGGCGGTCGAGATGAGGTCGGCGATTTCGGCGGTCGCGTTGCCGCCCTGTTCGATCAGGTGCAGCGTGTCGAGGCGCAATTGTTTCCGTGCCGCCTGTTCTTCCGGAGTACCCTCGGTGTACCACTGCGATGTGCGGGCATAGAGGTCCCAGCAGTAATAGTCGAAGGGGCGAAGCTGCGTCACAGGGGCTAAAGCCCCTTCTTGAACGGAGGACTCATTCGGCACGACTGAAGTCATGCCCTGATACAAAGCATCTGCGGGCTGGCGGCGCGTGCCTTCAGCACGACGTTCAAAGTCCGCAATCAGCGCGCGGACTTCGGCGAGCGATTTGCCTTCGAGATGCAGGAATCCCACAACGACGTCGGCGACCTGCACGCCGGTGTTGTCGATGTAGTTCTGCACGTCGACTTTGTATCCGGCGGCGCGCAGCAGGCGCACAAAGGTGTCGCCGAGAATCGCATTCCGCAGATGGCCGATGTGTGCAGCCTTGTTGGGATTGATCGAGGTATGCTCCACAATTGCATGGGCCGGGTGCCCCGCATTCGCGACGTTTTTGTTTTTGTCGCTAAGGTGCGATGGGATGCCGGCCGTCAAACGAGCGGCGGCACCGCGATCGAGGTAGGCGTTGATGTATCCCGCGCCGGCCACTTCAAAACGGGCGAAACCTGCGATGGAGCCGAGCGCAGTAACGATCTCCTGGGCGATGATTTTGGGCGCCTTGCGCAAAGTGCGCGCAAGTTGCAGGGCGATGGGCGTGGCGATTTCGCCGAGACGCAGGTCGGGAGGCGTCTCCAGTGGAATGTTGCCGATTTCGAGATTGTATTTTTCCTTCAGAACGGCGCGCAGGCGCTCGGCGAGCCGCTTTTCCAATTCCAGAACCACGCGAAAGCCTCAAAAAATCCTTGATTTTCTAGGTGATTTTAGCACCCGCGGCATTGGCATCGCGCGCATTGCACCGCATGAATGGCGAAGCACCCTACATTACCTCTGTGCGCAAATCTCTCAGGAGAAGTAATCAGAGAATTCTTGCCGCCGATGATCTCGTGAGATCGAGGATGCGTCGCTGTCATGACGGGATTGTGCTGCGGGGCTGCGGGCGTGCAACAGCCGGTGAGTGCTGCGAGAGGAGGCAGGATGGGGCGAGTTATGTGTTTGATCGGGTTGGCTGGTCTGATGTTGAGTGTTGGGTGCAATGTGAAAGACAGCGGCGGTCCGGGACTCACGAATCCGGGGACACCGCCGGCCACCGATACCGTCTCCGGCACAGTCACCTTCAAAGGAGCGCCACTGGCGGGGGCGACCGTCACACTCTGGATCACAAACAGCAATGCGGTCGTATCGACGGCAACGACGGATGCGAACGGCAATTACAGCTTCTCAGGACTGTCAACCTCGGGAACTGTTCCTGCGGAGTACCAGATCTGGGTGAATAAAACAGGCTACGGATTCTACCCGTCGGTGGCGAACGCAAATTCCAAGGTAGAGCGTGCCGATCACACGGGCCAGTTCGATGAATCGCAAACGTTGGGCATACCCATGTACTTTACGGTGATCGACTTCGTCTCGCTTGCCAACGGGTCGCTGACTGGCGCCGATTTTGCGGCATATGACGGCACCAATCCGCCCGTGGCCATTGCGGCGACCGGGCAAATCACGAGCTATGCGAATGGCGACGATGGCTCACTGAGGATGGGGGTTGCGGTGCCCGACACGCGATTCGTTGACAATCACGATGGAACGGTGACAGATAGCGAAACCGGACTGGTGTGGCTCAAAAATGTGGGGTGCATCGCTCTGGCCGTGTGGGCTACGGCTCTGACGAATGTAAACAACCTGGCGAGCGGCAGTTGCGGGCTGACCGACAACTCGACCGCGGGCGAGTGGCGGCTACCGAATCTCGTGGAGTTCGAAAGCGTGATTGACGCCTCGGCGAGCAATCCGGTGCTTCCAATAGACAGTTCGTTCACGAATGTTGCAAATCTGTTGTACTGGACCTCGACGAGCTACTTTGGCGGCGAGGAAGGATCCCCGACGGCGTGGGCCATTCGCATTGGCGATGGACGCTACACCAACGACAGCGTGCAGAACGTGAAAGCAACTTCGGTGAACGGCGTCTGGGCCGTGCGCGGAACGAGCGCCGGCGCGGGAAAGCTGCAGGCGACCGGGCTGTTCGACGCATTTGCGCCTGGCGACGATGGAACATTGCAGATGGGCGCGCCGATGATCTTTCCGCGCTTCATCGATAACGGCAATGGGACGATCACGGATGCAATGACCGGACTGGTATGGCTGAAGGAGGCCAACTGCATCCAGGGCGACTGGGCGACGGACGTGGCCGTGGTGCGCGCGCTGGCCAGCGGAAAGTGCGGATTGACCGATGGCTCGACCGCAGGCGCGTGGCGCGTACCGAACCGAAACGAGATGGAGAGCCTGGCGGACAGGAACCAGAACAACCAGGCGGACTATTTTAACTACGCCTTCAGATTCCTGGATCAGACGCTCTTCCAGAACCCGCTATTCATCAACTTCTCCGGTTACCAGTACTACTGGACATCGACGACAGACGCGGCGAATCCGGCCGAAGCGTGGACAGTATTCAGTTGCGACTTCGGGGTATACGACGTACCGAAAACCGATGCGGGCTACACGCTGGCGGTGCGGGACCGGGCAAATTGAGACTTGTGAGCCTGGGGAACGCAGTTGCGATGCCGTAAGATGAAGAGTGCCTTCCGAACACACACGTCATTCAGTGTGTGCGCGAACGGAATGCGCCATTCATGACCGAATCAAGCCAGCACCCAAACCGCTTTTATTTGACCACGCCGATTTACTACGTGAATGCTCGGCCGCACCTGGGGCACGCCTACTCGACGATCGTCTGCGATGCGATAGCGAGGCGCAAGCGGGCGCTGGGCATCGATACCTGGTTTTTGACGGGAACGGATGAACACGGGCAAAAGATTGAACGTGAGCGCGAAGCTGGCCGGCTGCTCGCCGCAGGAGTTCGCCGACAAGATTGCCGGTGAGTTTCGCGGGCTTTGGGACCGGCTGGGACTGACGTACGACGATTTCATCCGCACCACGGAACAGCGCCACAAGCGCGGCGTGCAGAAGCTGTTTGCAACGTTGCGTGACAAGGGTTACATCTACAAAGGCTCGTACACGGGGCAGTATTGCGTGAGCGACGAAGCGTGGGTTGAAGTGCCTCCGGGAGCTCCGTGCCCGGACTGCGGGCGCATCACGGAGACGGTAAGCGAGGAAAACTACTTCTTCAAGCTCTCGGTGTTTGAGCGAAAGCTGCTGGAGTTTTACGAGGTGAATCCGGGGTTCATGGGACCGGAGTCGACGCGGCGCGAGGTAATCAGCTTCGTGCGCAGCGGCCTGAAAGACCTCTCTGTCAGCCGCACCAGCTTTTCGTGGGGCATTCCGGTGCCGGGCGACGAGAAGCACGTAGTGTATGTCTGGTTGGACGCGCTGGCGAACTACATTACGGCCCTGGGATATGGGTCAGACGATCCGAAGGACAAGGCGCGGTTCGAGAAGTTCTGGCCGGCGGACATTCATTTAATTGGAAAAGAGATCAGCCGCTTCCACTGCGTGTACTGGCCGGCGTTTTTGATGGCTGCTGGGATTGCGGTGCCCCGCTCGGTGCGGGCGAATGGATGGCTGCTCTTCGACCAGGGCAAGATGTCGAAGTCGCGCGGGAATATCGTGCGGGCGGAGACGGTTCAAGAGGTGCTGGGCGCAGATGCGCTGCGCTACTTCCTTCTGCGAGAGATTCCCTTCGGGCAGGATGGCAATTTTTCTTTTGATGCGCTCGTCCAGCGGTATAACGGTGACCTGGCCAATGGCTACGGCAACCTGGTGAGCCGCGTGGTGAACATGGTGCACAAGTACTTTGGCGGTGTCGTTCCGGAGACAGGCGCGGAGACGCTGGCTGAAGCGACGCTGCGCGTGAGCGCGGAGAATGCAATTGCGGCTTTCGGACCTGCTTTTGATGAGCTGGATTTCTCGGAGGCGCTGAAGAGCCTGTGGGCGCTGGTGGCGGAGACGGACGGCTACCTGACCGCGAATGCTCCCTGGAAAAAGCCCTCTGATCGCCTGGACGCCGATCATGCAGCACTGCAGGCGCGGGTGCTGGCAACGGCTGCCGAGGCCATCCGCATCATTACCGCATTGGTGTTCCCGATCTTGCCGGACGCAGCGGCGAAGGTATGGCGGCAGTTGGGGCAAGGCGAGCTGGCGGATGCGGCAAAGAAGGAATTTTTGAAAGATCTGGCGTGGGGTGCATTGAAGGCGGGCACAAAGTTTGGCGAGCCTGCACCGCTGTTTCCCCGCGCGGAAAAGGATGCGGTGGAACGCATGCAGAATCTTGAGGACGAGAACAACCGGAACGCGGTGGAAGCGGCGAGCGAGAAGGAGATTGCCGCTCCGCAGCACGCACCGGCGGCGACCTCGGTGAGCAGTACGACGGGGACGGACAAAGCCTCGCTGCGCGCACATCAGGGGCTGACGCCGACGTCTGTGGGGCCAGTAAATCCTGCGCAGCCCGTGGAAACGGCCAGGGTAGACCAGGTTCCCGCGCCGCTGGCCAGCAGCCGCCTGAGCTCGACGCCCGTGTCCGCCGCGGCGGATGCACCGTTGCACGATGCTGCGCCGGCTCCGGCTTCGCAGGGCGTAGAGGGTTCGCAACATATTTCGATCGACGATTTCGCCAAAGTGGAGCTCCGTGTGGCGCAGATTCTGGTGGCCGAACGAGTGCCCAAGGCTGACAAGCTGCTGCGTCTGGAAATCGACCTGGGCACCGAGAAGCGGCAGATCCTGGCAGGAATCGCGCAGCATTACGAGCCGGAAAAGCTTATCGGGAGGAAGATTGTGGTGGTAGCCAACCTGGCTCCCCGCAAGATGCGCGGCCTTGAGTCGAACGGGATGCTGCTGGCGGCTTCGCTTGAGGGCGGAGCGCCGGTGCTGGCGGGATTCCTGGAAGACGTGCCGCTGGGCGCGAGGTTGAAGTAGGGCGCGAGCCGGAACGCTCCGTCCCGTCAAAGAGAATTAGGTGCGATCCCGGCGACGATTATCGTGACAAGCAACGTTGAAATTCTTCGAAGCCTCTACCGGCAATTCAATGCGCGGGACGTTGAGGCTGTGCTCGCTTCGCTTCACCCGGAAGTGGTGTGGGCGAACGGCATGGAGGGCGGTTACGCGTATGGCCGCCAGGGCGTACGTGAGTATTGGGCCCGGCAGTGGGCGATGATCGATCCCCATGTCGAGCCGGTCAGGTTCAGAGAAGAAGCAGGCAGCGTCGTGGAAGTCGAGGTCCATCAGATCGTGCGTGATCTGGAGGGCAAGTTATTGTTCGACAAGACCGTGGGCCACGTGTTTCACATGGAAGATGGTCTTGTGCGGCGGTTCGAGATTCGATAACTGTTCGCCCCCCCTCTGATCGCTGGAAGCGAATCAGTGAATCCTTTACGGGGACGAGTATGTCCAATCCCCAAGGGCGCATCGCCGAGTGGAGCGTTGCGCGCGGAATCTGGTTTTGTTATGATTATGTTACACATGGTTTGCGCCCTGCAAATGCGCTGCTGTTGTCGCCTGCCGAACATCTCCGACGGGTGTCCCCGCTAGTCTCTTCTCCTCAGCACAATCGACACAGAAGATGCACCCGTAGCTGAAAGCCGGGTTTGTCTTTTCGTGCACCGGCATTCAGCATCCCCACTGAAATTGAGAGGTCAACGATGCCGGTCGCTGAAAACCAAGTCCCCATATCTCAGTCGCGCGAGGCAGTTTCCGATTCGCGCCGGCTGAATCACCTCCGCCTGCTTGAGGCGGAGAGCATTCACATATTGCGCGAGGTGGCGTCGGAGTTTGAGCGGCCGGTGATGCTCTACTCCATCGGCAAGGATTCGTCGGTGATGCTGCGCCTGGCGCAAAAGGCTTTTTATCCCGGGCCGATCCCCTTTCCGCTGTTGCATATCGATACCGGCTTCAAGTTTCGCGAGATGCTCGTGTTTCGCGACGAGATGGCGCGGTCAATCGGCGCGGAGCTGCTGGTGTGGCGCAATGAGCCGGCGATTGCCGCAGGGACCAATCCCATTGTGCTCGATACCAAGCGCTGCTGCGGCTTGTTAAAGACGCAGGCGCTGCTCGACGGGCTGCGCCATTACAACTTCGACGCGGCCTTCGGCGGAGCTCGGCGCGACGAGGAGAAGTCGCGCGCGAAAGAACGCATCTATTCATTTCGCGATTCGGCTGGGCAGTGGGATCCAAAGAACCAGCGGCCGGAGCTGTGGAACCTGTATAACGCGCGCATTCATCCGGGTGAGAGCATCCGCGTGTTTCCGCTTTCGAACTGGACGGAGATGGACGTGTGGCAGTACATCCACGAGGAAAAGATCCCGGTGGTGGATTTGTACTTCGCCAAGGAGCGCCCGATGTACGTGCGTGGCGATGTGCTGCTGCCGATCGAGCAGGATTTTGTGGCGTGGACGGGCGAAAAGCCGCAGATGGTGAAGTGCCGGCTGCGTTCGCTCGGCTGCAGCCCGTGCACGGGAGCGATTCGCTCGGACGCCGACACGATTCCGGCGATTATTGCCGAGCTGATTTCTTTCCGTTCGTCGGAGCGTGCAAACCGCGTGATCGATCACGACCAGGAAGGCTCGATGGAGATGAAGAAACGGGAAGGATACTTCTGAGAAGCAGGAAGTCGGGAGTAGCCAGCAGGGAATGGGTATTTGGAGGTTGGGTTGGCAGTTGCTGCGGAGTTAGAGAACAGGAAATTTGAAATCGGCGAGTTTCTGGCGCAGGAGCGCGAGAAAGACCTGCTGCGTTTTTCAACGGCGGGCAGCGTGGATGATGGCAAGTCGACGCTGATCGGGCGTCTGCTCTATGACACGCAGTCGGTTTATGAAGACCAGGTGCGTTCGATTGAAGGCAAAGGCACGACAGCGCCGGGGCAAATCGACTTTGCGCTGCTGACCGACGGGCTGCGCGCCGAACGCGAACAGGGAATCACGATCGACGTAGCTTACCGGTATTTTTCGACTGCGCGGCGAAAGTTCATCATTGCCGACACGCCTGGCCACGAACAGTACACGCGCAACATGGCCACGGGTGCGTCCACGGCCGACGCTGCAATTGTGCTGATCGATGCCAGCAAGGGAGTGCAGATCCAGTCGCGGCGGCATGCGTACATCGCGTCGCTCCTGCGTGTGCGGCATGTGCTGGTGGCGGTAAACAAGATGGACCTGATCGGCTACGACGAGGCAGCCTTTCGCACCATCGAAGCAGATTTCCAAGGCGTGCTGGAACAGATCGCCACTGACACAGGCACGCCGGTTGAGGTGCACTTTGTTCCCGTGAGCGCGCTGAAGGGCGACAACGTTGTGCGGAAGGCGGACGCATCGAGCGCGATGCAGTGGTATACGGGGCCGTCGCTGCTGGAACTGCTGGAATCGCTGCCTTCGGCGCGGGACACGCGTGCGGCTTCGTTCCGATTCCCGGTGCAGCGCGTGCTGCGGCCCGATCACACGTTTCGCGGGTTTGCGGGGCAGATTGCCTCGGGCACAGTGCGGCCGGGCGACGAGATTAAGGTTTTCCCTTCGGGGCGTACGGCGAAAGTTGAACGCATCGTCACGTTCGACGGCGATCTGAATGAGGCGGTCCCGCCGCTCTCGGTGACGCTGGTGCTCGATCGCGAGCTCGACATCAGCCGCGGCGACCTGATCGCCGGCGCAGATCGAGCGCCCGCGGTGGCGCGCGGCATGAAAGCGTCGCTGGTGTGGATGGGCGGCGCAGCGCTCGAGCCGAATCGCCGCTACCTTCTGAAGCACACCAGCCATACCGTGCCTGCATTCATTTCGTCGATCGATCATCGCGTGAATTTGAGCACTCTGAAGCACGAGGCAGCGGGTACGCTGCACATGAACGATATCGGCGCGGTTTCGCTGCACCTGCTGCGGCCGATTGCGATCGATCTCTACAGTGAGAATCGCGCGACGGGCGCATTTATTCTGATCGACCCCGAGAGCAATGCGACGGTGGCGGCGGGGATGATTACGGCGGCCGGCTCGGCGGCGACTGGCGAGGAAGATGAAGCGGCTGCGTGGGGCCGTGTGACTGCGGGCGAGCGCGAGGCGCGGTGGGGACATCGCGGCGGCGTGCTTGAGCTTTTTGGTCCCGCCGAACTGATTGACGCGATCGAGCGATCGCTTTTCGCTGCGGGCGCAGTGACGTGCCGCGTTGACGGCGACGTGAATGCTTTTCTGCTGGAACCGGAGTTATTGAAGGCAGTGACGGAATTTCCAACCAAGTCGGGATTGCTGGTCCTTCTGGTGCGCGAGAGCGACGGCGGTGCACTGACGGCTCGAACCGAGGGTTCGGAGATTACGCTCGACGCCAACGACAGGATGCATGCCGTGACGGCAGTGCATCAGTTGCTGCATCGAGTGGGCATCTTTATCTCGACAGAAAAGGCGGATTTGTAATGAGCATTGCGGAGATTGGCGCGGAAGTGAACACGAAGCTGGACGCGGTGCGGGCCACGTTGGCGCGCGAAGTGACGGGAGCGGGCGACGTGTGCCTGACCTGCAGCTTTCAGGCAGAGGACGTGCTGCTGACGAAACTTGCCATTGCGCTCGACCCCAGGATTCCGATTCTTTTTCTCGACACGGGCTACCACTTTGCCGAGACCTACGCGTATCGCGACCGCATTGCGCAGGAGTGGGGATTGAACCTGATCAACCTTCTGCCGGCAAAGACGGTAGCCGAGCAGGAAGCGGAACACGGGCTGCTGTACAAGACTGCGCCCGACCGCTGCTGCGGCCTGCGCAAAGTCGAGCCGCTTTTCAAAGCCGTGGCGCAGTATCGCGTGTGGCTCACAGGCTTGCGGCGCGAGCAGGCAAGGAGCCGCGCTGCGCTCGAGGAGCGGGCAATGTTTGCGCTCCCAGAAGGCAAGCAGGTGCTGAAGCTGGCGCCCTTGGTCGAGTGGACGACGCGCGATGTGTGGTATGCGTGCGAGCAGCTTGGGATACCGCTGCTGCCGTTGTATGAGCGCGGCTATACATCGATTGGCTGCGAGCCGTGCACCACGCTGCCACTCGATCCCAACGATCCGCGCTCGGGCCGTTGGGCAGGTCGCAAGGTGGAGTGCGGGATTCATATTCAGGCGGCCAGTTAGCGAGGAAGCGGAGTTCACATCCCACCCTAAACGCAAAGAGTGCGTTTAGGACGGGGCACCCGCAGGGTTGAGAAACAGGGGCAAGAAATGCAGTACGTCATCGGGTTCTTTATTGCGCTGTTTATCGCGCTCACAGGCGTCGGGGCGGGCACGATTACCGTGCCGGTGCTGGTGTTGTTTCTTGGTGTACCCGCGCCGGTGGCGGTGAGCATCGGGTTGATGTTCGCGGCGGCGGTAAAGCTGATCCTGGTGCCTGCGCAGATTGCGCGCCGCAATGTAGCCTGGCGCACGCTGGGGTATATGTTGCTGGGAGGAACGCCCGGAGTCCTGGTCGGGTCGCTACTGTTGAAGCATCTGATGACTGCTGGATCTTCAAATCTGCTGAATGCAATCCTCGGGATCATCCTTGTAACCACCGCCAGCTGGCAGCTCTTCTATTCGTTTCGCCCGATGAGGCAGAATCCGGCAGCGCGCGATCGCAGCCCGTTGCTCGCTTGGCTCATGTTTCCCGTGGGCGCGGAAGTGGGATTCTCTTCGGCGGGTGCGGGCGCACTGGGCAGCGCCGCGCTGCTCAGCCTGACACCGCTGGAGCCCGCGCAGGTAGTGGGAACCGATATCGCGTTCGGCTTTCTGATCTCGCTTGTCGGCAGCGGCGCACATCTGCTTACGCATGCAACCAACTCCGCGCTCCTGCTGCAACTGGTGGCTGGCGGCGTGGTGGGCGCGGTGAGCGGAACGCTGCTGAGCGCGCACGTTCCACGGCGGCCGCTGCGCTTCGCTTTGTGGGTGTGGCTGCTGATTCTCGGCGGCCAGTTTCTCTTCAACAGCTACCATGTGTGGGCCGCCGCACGCTAGAAGACAGGAGTGAGAGCAGTGAGTCCGTTTCAACAAAACTGTTCCTCAGGGACTAAGCCCCGCTCTCATTTCTATGAGCGTTACGGCACGCGACCTGCCCACTGCGTGCGTTCTCCTCTTGTGTGATGTTACAAGTGCTCCTCCGCGATGGACATTTCTTACAGCCTGTTAAGCGTCAGCTCACTGAGCGGCATTTCACGGCCCGATTGAAATCGTGTCTTTCCACAACGGTTCTCAGATTGAACCATTCCAGGGGTGGGAGCACATCCATGGTCGATTTTCATATTCGTGTTCGGCAAGTCCTCACAAGAGTTTGGCTCGCGGCAACAGCCAGCCTGATCTTCGTTTCTTTGCGTGCAACGCCGCTACAGGCGCAGGACGACGTCACAACGCAGAACGCAACCAGCGGTCTTGGGGGCGGATGGATCACTGGGCCCGCATCCAATCCGCTGAGCTTCTTGAATGGCCCGGTCAATCGAACGTCCGGATCGAATTTGCCGTACGATCTCCCCGATTTTCGTCCCGCGGGTGAGCTCGATGCTCGCCTGCCGCGCTGGATCAGCTTTGAGGCTGAGGAACGATTCCGCTTCGAGGGATATCAGAACGGAAGCTTCCGTGAAGGGAACGACGATTCCTATCTGCTCAACCGCTTCCGTTTCCAGGCGAACCTCAAACCGACCTCCTGGTTCAAATTCGTGTCGCAGGTTCAGGATGCACGGCCGTTTCTCGAGAACCCGCCGATTGGACCACCCAATGAAAACCGCTGGGATCTCAAGCTCGGTTATACGGAATTCGGCAACCCCGACAAGCATTGGATCAGCGTGCGAGTCGGACGTCAGCTGATCAACTACAACAACACCCTGATCGCGGATTCGCAGTGGCGCAATCAAGGCAGGTCGTACGATGCAGTGGTCACCAATCTGCAAAGTGGCCGGTATCATCTCGGAGTCTTCGCGGCTTCGGCGGTGGTGCCCCAGGCTTCCGGCATCAGCCACCACCAGGAAGGAAACAACATCTACGGAATCTACGGAAGAGTTGAGAATGTCGTCCCGGAATCTTCTCTGGAGCCGTTTGTTTTGTGGAGGGTCCAGCCCAGTGTGCCGCTTGAAGTGACGCTT
The DNA here is from genome assembly GCA_963782285.1 of uncultured Acidobacteriaceae bacterium. Classification (GTDB taxonomy): domain Bacteria; phylum Acidobacteriota; class Terriglobia; order Terriglobales; family Acidobacteriaceae; genus Telmatobacter. The sequence goes on along the minus strand of CAWAJH010000016.1, from coordinate 352,724 downwards.
TCGAGCAAGGAAACCGGCAAAGAGGACATGAAAGCATATGGTTTGCGGCTGAAAGGCAGGGCATTCGCCCATCTCGATTACTCGGTTGAAGCGGTACGAGAGGGAGGCATCGATCATCCGGATCCAATTCACGCGTGGGCGATGACCGGAGGCGCGGCCTATGAATTTCGCACTTTGCCGATACGCCCGCGCGTGTTTGCACAGTACGATTTTGCGTCTGGTACCAACGATCCGGCCGAGGGCATTCACCGCACCTTCGACACCATCTACCCGACGGCTCACGACCGTTTTGGAATCCTGGATCTGTTTGGCTGGCAGAATGTTCAGTCTTGGCGCGCCGGCGCTACAATCGCGCCGCATCGCCGCTTAACCGTCACAGGACAGTACCTCGACTTCCGGGTTGCCTCAGCGAACGATGCTGTCTATAACACCTCAGGTGGAGCAATTGCCTACAGCACCGTGCCTGCGCGGTTCGGCACACACTTGGGCGAAGAGGGCGATGTATACGCGTGGTATGAACTTAACCGTCATCTGAACATCGGCGCCGGCTACGGTGCATTTGGCTCAGGCTCATACCTTGCGCACATCACCACTGCGCATGGGTATTCCAGCGCATATATCGCCATCAACTTTAAGGACCATGGCCGATCGAGCGGTGAATAGCTCTTTCCTGTGCAATCGAGCGAAGTAATATCGAGAGATTTTCATAGACGCGACGCCGCATCAGCTTGTCGGCCACAAACGGCAGAGGAAGAAGCGTTGGTGCGGAAGGCGGGACTTGAACCTGCACGGCTTTTGGGCGCCAGCTCCTAAGGCCGTTATGACCAAAATCGCGGGGGATCCTAGCTTTGTTTCACAACCGCTTAGCCGGTATTCAATTATCCGGGAGTGTCTCCAAAAATCGCGGAAAGGTTATCCATGGACGCTTCTCTCGTCCGTTGGGTTCTTCGACGAGGACGACTTCACGATAAGCGCAGTGGATCACAGCGCAGTCCATTCGAGGTAACCTTCGTGCGGCGCGGCCTTGAATATCCTATTGATCGTCGAGCGCACTCGGAGGGACCTGAAGAGAAAACCGACCGCAGAGGCTTCACGCTTTCCGTCTCTGCGCTGCGATCCGAAATACAAACACCTGCAATAAATTGACCAACCGCGGATGCGCGAATAGATAGGTTCCATCTCGAAGCGCATTCGCCGGATAACTGCTGACCGGAGCACTCAAGTCCACAGTTAGTGGGTCCTCCCCCTGACCCCCTGTGAGGCTCAGAACAAAAGTAACCTATTTTAGTAACTCCGAGTGACGCAAGACACAGCCGCAAATCAGACGATCCGAGACTATGACAAACAGAAAGACCCTGATCTGTTTGATATCTCCGTTCGACTTAGAAGCGGCGTAACGCTCGTGCCGCGGGCACACTGCGATGGAGAAGTGTTTCTATACGTTTGCAAAGGTAGAGAAACATGTGTCCATCGGTCATTTTCCATTTTTCCAAGCGGGTAGCCGCTGCAGAGAACGAACCACGAAGTACAGATCGAACTCACCATAGGCTCTGCAGAACTTGCTACGACAACGGAACTAGCAGGCAAAGAGACAGCTGTCTAATAAGCATTTCAGTTGTGCTGCTCCTTTGTTTACTTCCTTTTCTGTCTGCTTGTGCCGGATCAAGCTTGAGTTCATCCAAAGGTTCGTCGTCCTCGACCGGTCCCGGTACATCGGAGGAACCGGTCCTTACCACACTAAGCTGCGCCAGCGTCTTGATGACGGGAACGGGGACAGACAATTGCTCAGTGATCTTGAATGCTGCTGCGGCCTCGGGCGGCGTCGCGATCAACATGGCCAGCAGCAACAGCGCAGTGACGCTTCCAGCTTCAGTGACGGTGCCAGTGGGGGCTACCAGCGCCAGCTTTACCGCAACGGTTTCTTCTGTGAGTTCGGCGCAGACGGTGACTCTGACTGCCAGTGCTGTCGGCGTATCGGCGACTTTCATTCTGAGCTTGAACACAGGCACACCGGTACTAACCATCAATGCTTCTGCTGTGAGCTTCGGCGACGTAAACGTCGGAACGACAGCGACACAGTCGATCACCTTGACTTCCACTGGCGCTGCAGTGACCATAAACTCGGCCACCGTAGCAGGAAGCGGTTTCACCGTTTCCGGAGCTTCCTTCTCGTTGACCTTGAATCCCAATCAGCCGGTAACGCTAAGTGCGCAGTTCGATCCGACTGCAGCGGGATCCGTGACTGGCACACTGATGATCGTCAGTACATCATCGACGAATCCGACGGCAACCATCAGCTTGAGCGGCATTGGCGTGACAACTGGCTATGAGGTCAATTTGAGTTGGGATGCGCCCACAAGTTCTCCCGATCCGGTGGCTGGTTATAACGTCTATCGCTCGCCCAGCGGCGCCTCCGCGTATGTCCAGGTGAATTCGTCGCTAGTCACCCAAACCACCTACACTGACACCTCGGTCCAGACCGGACAGGCCTACGACTACCTCGCGGAGAGTGTCGATGCCTCCGGGGTCCAAAGTGCCCCATCAAATATCTCCAGCGTAGCCGTACCGTAGGTCAATGATGACCTTGATTTCGCGAGCAGCTAATATGACGCCTAAAGTCCAATCAATGCGCACCTGCTGTCGAGGGTGATAGCAGAGAAAAGAACCCCTCGCACGCCATGGGGTCCGGCGTGCATCGATCGAGGCCGAAGCATGGAGCCCATCATCCGCAAGCCATTTGGGCGCCAACTCCTAAGGCCGTTAATCCTTGTATCGCCGAATATCGTGACGTTATTCGAAAAGGGATAATCATAACTCCCGTATCCCCGAGCACCCCCGAATATCGCGGGATACGGTTTGCCGCCGCGTTCGCTTTTCCTCCATAACATGTTTAGCCATCGTCAGATCCTCGTCATCGCCGATGTTGTACCCCTTTCCCTTCTAAACGAGATCTATATCGTTCCGCATAAGCGGTCATCCCGGTAGAACATTCCACCCACTCTAAGCCGCCTTCCGATTATCGATCTCAGCTTAAGGCTCAAAACTGAGATTCGGGTTTGGTTATATAGGAGGCGTCCTTCTTTCTCCCAAGGCGGTTTACGAGCGAATCGCCGGAAAGCACGTGAATTCTTCCTCTGAAATCTGCCAGTAGGGCATGAATTCAGCACCCGGATTACCACGGACAGTGAAGTGCAGGGGCGAACCAGCAATTGATTCCAAGTGGTTGGCTAGATAATTCGGATCATGCCCCGAGTCGACAGAAAGGTCCGCTTTCGACGGGCCGACGGCGGCGAGAAGAATTGGTCCATACTCTACGGAGTATCTTGACTTGCCCGCAATTTGATCGGCGCCAGTGTATCGCTTGACGCTTATACTCGCCGGTAGTGTGAACTCAATTGTGTCGCCGTCGGACCATTTGCGCTTGAGCGACAGATATGTTGCCGGCTGGCCCGTACCTGCGAGCTTCCCATTGATCGATACGTTCATCTCTCGTGCGGCCCAGGAAGGCACCCGGATCCGGATGTTGGCTGAAGTAGGGGCATCTGTCTTTATCGTGCCGCGAACTTTTGTTTCAAAGGGAAAGCGCGTTTTTACGGTTAGCGATATCGATTGCCGGCCCTGCTGCCAACGAATCGTCGATGGCTCGTAAAGGTGCATATACAATCCGTCGGGCGCGATGGAGTATATATGTTCCGGAAGAGAACCGAGCAGGCGTGTTCCTTGACCTTCACAACACGAATTGTGGTGCGTCGATTTCTCCTTTTTCCCTTCCAGCACAGTATGATATCGCAACCCTGTTCCACCATCCTGATTGGCGATTCCGACGTTGTAGATAGACTTTTCGATTTCAGATGCAAAGCGTTCATCATCGGGATTCAGTAACTGAAAACGTTGGCTCAGGAAAACCCAAAAGCTGCTCCCGCACAGCTCACCAAGTTTCTGCTGGAGATAGTTGCTATCCGGAGGATCCTTCTCGAATTCAATAATGGAAATGCTTCCGCCTGCCTGCTCCCAATGGGCTTGGTAGAGTTCCCATGCGCCAAGCACGGCGTCACGATAGATAGGCTCTCCGGTAAGGAGATACAGGTCGAGATATGCCTCAAGATTTGTCAGCAGATAACAATGAGGCCGATCGTACGGATACTGCCAGACCTGGTCTTTCTCGCGCCTCGCTAGGCCGTTCAACCAGGCGTCTTCCTGGTAGTACTGCTGGATCACCTGGGCGTCAGCTGGCTTGCCCACCGGGCTAGTGGCAACTCGCGTATTGGCAATCATGCCCTGGCCGCCCTGAATTGCACCGCGAAGCATATTCGGCAGGAACGGCTGCTGGTTAAACCAGTCATAATAGCCACGAAGAAGCGGTAATGCCTTGGCATTGCCGCTATAGGCAGCTTCCAGGAGACCATGCGTAAGCCACGCACGAGTATAAGCTGCACGCTCGGAGTAAAAGATCGTGTCTTCCGGGTATGCCATCATGTAACCGTTGGGCTGACGGCACTCTTCGATCGCGTCTACGATCACATTTACGCGACGGCGAAGTTCGGGGTGATCGATCCAGCGCAACGCGTTCCCCGCGCCCATCAGAAACCGGCCCGCGTTGGAGCCGGCAAGATCCTCTTCCCAAAAAATCTGCGATCCGGTGGGCTTGAAATTCACTATCTTTCCGGTCCGCTCGTAAAACTGGCGTAAGAGATCGTCTGTTGTATAAGAGTTCAGCAGATACTCGATGTTGTTCTGCATCGCGGTCTGGAATAGCCCGCCGTCAAGAGTTACACCAGTCCTCGGCGCTTGCGCCCGTAATTTTATTGGCTTCCATGTGGACGGATCTGTGACTGCGTGGGGATTGTCATACCGGATTTCTTCACCGTCCTGACGGTACGAGCGAGTCAATTGAGAAACGAGGTCGCTGTTTCCGTGTTCCTCATCGGCAATCACGGTGCATCCCACCGCAACGTCGCGGCCGCCTGAGAACACGGCCATCTTTGCCAGGGTAAAAGTGTAGTCTGGGCCGTCCAGACCTTCTCCTTCAATCTGAGAACCTGCGGTTATCTTTACAGCGCGAAGGCGGGTCGCAGTCAGCCGCACGTAGCGGCCGTGGGTGTTTGTTGCCTGAAACTGAGTAATATTGTCTTTTGGATCTGGAAAATCCGACTGGGTAAGGTCGGCAATGGAAACAGGATTCGTGAAGGCTGGATTGTCCGCTGCCTCGATCCGGAATCGCAGTGGGAAGCCTTCGCCCGCATAATACTGATCGCGTCCTGGATACATGCGTTCTGAGGCGGGGAACAATCGAACGCTGTCAATGGGAAAACTCTTGCCGAGGTCCACCTGAGCCCAGGTTGTGATTTCAGGATTCGCAACCACCTTGGAGCGATAGGCCTTATATGCCGTGGCGGGTGTAGCTGCCATTCTTGACCCGGTGATATAAGGCAGCAGCTGCACAGGGCCAGGGCTGGCGGCCGGCAAGGATGCGAAGGATTTTGCCGGACTCTTCGAAGCGAGCCCCGCTCCAGCGTATGTAGTACGAAGAAGAAAATTGCGTCGCGTCAGTTTCATGTTTCTGTCTCGGTCGCTTCCTTCGGGTCTTCTTGGTCTCTCTACACGATCGAGGAACAGTTTACGCTCGTCCAGATATATCCGTACGGATAACGGTGACCGGCGGACGAGCTTCTGGCGCACAAGTCTCCAGTAATAGCCAATCGCAATTGATGGCGCGCCAGCGACTTAGTTCAAATGCCTCGGGGTTCTGGAAATGGCGTTGTGCCCGGGTCGTCGGCTATCCGGAAGTAATCCGATTTCGGTGTTCTTTCCGAGTTGCCGGTGACACGACCGCAATAACGACTATGTGGATCAAATGCCCCATCCTCTCGCATGGAAATGGGGACGCTTAACGCGGGTTGTAAATCAGCTCCAGCGTTACACCGCCATACGGCTCGGTATCCACATAAACGGCGCGGCCTTTGCCCTTCGCCGTCTTCCACGCCGCGGACTGCGAAGGAGGCGCACCGCGTGCTGTCATCTGCGCGATGGCCGCGTCCATGTCCGTCACGGTCAAGCCCAGGTGGTGAAAGCCCTCTCCGTGCTTTTTCTCGTATTCCACGTAAATGTCAGGTCCCGTTATCTGCTGCACCCACTCGTGCGGCCGCTCCCCGGTGCGATCCCACCCCAGCCACATCTCATACGTACCCGGCTCGCCGCGATAGATGCGGTCAAGCATCTTCGCATGATCGATCGAAGCAAACGGCTTGAAGCCGAGATTCGTGTAGTACGCGTCGACTTTGCGAACGTCGTTCACCACCCATGCAAAATGGTCAACCTCGCCCAGAGGATAATCGTTGGCCACGCGCTCCGTCGTTTCCAGAGCTCGATCCGGGTTGTAGATCAATCCCAGCGTGTTGCCGCCACCCGCTTCGGCCGTGTCCAGATAGGCCGCCCGCCCCTGCCCATTCTGCCCCTGCCAGTTATCTTCGACGACCACTCCGACGTCCTTCTGGCGAAAGTAGGCAACTTGCGTGTCAAACTCCTGCGGCGACTCCACCTCGTAGCTCAGCACGCGGATCCCGTCTCCGTGCGCACGCAGGCCATCGCGCCAGAAGCGGCCTCCGCGCATCGGCTGAATCCATTTGATTTCCAGACTGCCAATGTGGCCGGTCACCTGTTTCGCCGTTGCCGGGTCGGGCTTGCCGCGATAGGTCAGGTTTTTGTAGTGAACCACTCCGTCGCGATGAATGTCCCGAACTCCCAGATGCTCCCAGTAGTCCGTCACACGGTCAACGTCCTTGACGACCCACACCACCTGGGCCACATGTCGGAAAGCATCCTGATTCAGCGCCGGCTGAACAATCGCAGGCTCCTGGCCCAGCGCGCCCAAAGTCAACGGCAAGAAAAATACCATCCCCAAAAGCCATCTCAAAGCATGCACTGGATTCACGCCACTCGTCTCACTTTCAACCACGCATGAGGTTATTCCTGAGAAACATTATTGGCAACTCCGCTGACCACCACTGATCGCTTTCAGTCAATTGTGATTCGAATCTTGTACCGTCAGGCGAAGGTCAGGTTGCCGCCAACAGGCCAATGCAAGGTTCGAGATCCGGTTTGGCACCATTTTGCGAGTTCCGAGAGTATCGTCGCCAATTGGGAAACTGCTCCTTGGTAAACACTGCTCCGCTGCGGGGTGCTTATTCCGCAGCGAATCTCCACTCGCAAACTGAGATTGGTAGCGGCAGCCGAATCTAGAAAATGGGGATTCTTCCGCGACGGTATGTTTACAGTTACGTTTTCAAAATAAAAGGGCCAACCGCTATCCGGTCAGCCTTCGTAATCCCTCTCTTTTGAACCTGGTGCGGAAGGCGGGACTTGAACCCGCAAGCCTTTTGGGCGCCAGCTCCTAAGGCTGGTGTGTTTGCCATTTCACCACTTCCGCATGGTTGCGGCGGGGCAGAGTTGCCTCTTCAAGTCTAGTGGGAAACGAACGCGTGTGGCAATGCAAGTCCGCATAAGCTATCCCACCCTAAACGCAAAAAACGCGTTTAGGATGGGGCAACCACGACAAGTCAGACGATTGCAGCATCGCGTATAGCCAGCAGCGTTTCGAGCAACGGCTTAAGCAGCTTGAGGTCGAGGGCGTTGGCGCCGTCGGATTTGGCGTTGAGCGGATCGTTGTGGACCTCGAGGAAGAGTCCGTCGATGCCGGCGGCAACAGCGGCGCGGCATAGCAGGGGAATGAACTCCGGCTGGCCGCCGCTGACGCCGTTGGCCGCCGAGGGTTGCTGAACCGAGTGGGTAGCGTCGAAGACGACGGGCGCGAGGCCGCGCATGATGGCTAGAGACCGAAAATCTACGACGAGATTGTTGTAGCCAAAGGAGGAGCCGCGCTCGGTGAGAAAGACGCGCTCATTTCCGGTGGAGCGGACCTTCTCGACGCCGTGGTTCATGTCCCAGGGCGCAACGAACTGACCCTTCTTGATGTTGACGGCGCGGCCGGTTTTGCCGGCAGAGACCAGCAAATCAGTCTGGCGGCAGAGAAATGCGGGAATCTGGAGCACATCGACGGCTTCGGCAACGATCTCACAGTGCGCGGGCTCGTGGACGTCTGTGAGCACGGGTAGGCCGGTGTCTTTGGCGATGAGGCCCAGGATGCGCGTGCCCTCCACAAGTCCAGGACCGCGAAAGCTCTTAACGCTGGTGCGGTTGGCCTTGTCGTAGCTGGCTTTGAAGATGTTGGGGACGCCGAGATCGGCGGCGATGCGCTGAATCGCCTCGGCCATGCTTCGTGCGTGGCTCTCAGACTCGATGACGCACGGGCCGGCGATCAAGAAGAGCTGGCCGGCGCCGACGTGGACGGGGCCAATTTCGAACGAGTGACTCACGAGGGAGATTCTACTCTGGTGGAGATTGAGGCTCGAGTAGAAGACCGCCCAAGAGGATCAGCAATCCCGCCGTGCCGATCAGTTCGTTGCCGATGAAGAGGCCGACGAATCGCAGTGTGAGCGCTGTTTCGGCGAGTACGGCGACGGCGCAGATAAGAACGAATGCCTTGCGGCGCCGCGTTTCGGCTAAGATGGCGACGAGCACGATAGTGCCCAAGACGATCCAATCCCAAGCCATTGCGAGAAAAGCGATTCGTGAGACGGATTGGAGGGAAGCAGCAAGGTTTGATGCGGCAAAGCCTGGAGAAACTTGGGCATAAGCCAGGCAGTGAAGGCCGGCGGCGAGAAACAACACTCCACAGCCGAGAACGGCCAGTGTGCGGGCAATCTTGTTGCGGCGGTTCATTGATCGGACCTTTCCGAGCTTTTCTAAGGCCTTTGCCGATCATGACATACGGGAGCGCCTCGCGCGCGGCGATGGGGAAATGGCGCGAGGATGGGCGTGAAGGGATCGTACAGCGGCAGTCGATTGTGCTCGGCTAGCCGGTCTGGCTTCGAGACCACTCCCACAGTGCGCGTTCAAGTGCGCGCAACGGCGTGGGTGCGGGCAAGTCGCTTTGCGGCTTCACGATGTTGCTCTCGGCCAGGCGCTTGCAGAAGCTCAGGTATTCCTCGTAAAAGTGAACGTCGTGGCGCGAGTGCCCCAGCGCTTCAAGCGCCCGGTAATCGAGCACTGTATAGCGCTCGGGGTAAATCGCGGCCAGGATCGCCGATGCCACCGGCAGATCGACGCCGTGCAATTCGAGCAGAGCGCTCACGGCAGCTTCAGTTGAAGAGTCAGACGACGCCGCGACGGAAAGCACACGCCGGATCTTCTCGTCGCTGTTTCCGATGAGGTAATGTACGGCACGCTCAGACTTCCAGCGCACAATGGCTTCGAGATTTGCAAGAGTATAGTCGCCGTTGCGAATCGATTCACCGGCTTCGAAAGCTGCCTTTTCAAGCTCATGCTCTTTTTCGCCGGCTTTCTGCCAATACTGCTCTGCCAACTGCTGCAACTCCGCTTCAGCAGGCTGAAGCTGAAAGTAGGCAACCATTTAAATTTCCTTTCTTTCTTTTCCAAAAACCTACAAACAATAGGCCGGATACGAAATCATTGTCAATAACCTGAACGAAGCTTTCTGCGCCTGCGTACCCCGCCGGTCTATAGGACGAATTTGGCGAGCTGAACGCGCAGGGATTGAGCTGTGGAAAGGGGAATTTCAGCGGAATTTCACGGGAGTGAGAGAGACGGCCCATATTGCCAGTTGATTGGATGCCAGTGGGAGAACGAAGTCTACTGCAATTCAGAAATATTTGTTCCGATTGAGCTTATCTGCTTGGCGCATAAAAGCATAAATATGCTAACATGTTTTTATGCGTACGACCATCGACATTCCAGACGAGACTTACCGCAGGCTAAAGGTAAAGGCCGCGCTGGAGGGCCAAGCTCTGCGACATATCGTTTTGCGTGCGATTGTTAGAGAGATTGAATATCCAGCCGCCAAACCGGCGCGACGCCTCACGGAACCTATCTTGAAGTCGCACGCTCCGGGTTCAATTCGGATCGACAATGAGCAAATCTACGACCTCATCGGTTTTCCCTGATGTGAATGTGTGGCTTGCTTTAAGTACACCGGACCACCAACATTTCACCGCGGCATGGAACTGGTATACAGCGCTCCCGGGAGATCATCTCCTCAAGTTCTGCCGGCTTACGCAACTCAGTCTGCTGCGACTGCTCACCACGCGAGCTGTAATGGGACAGGGGACGCTAACGCAAGCGCAGGCGTGGGAGACATACGACCACTGGATCGAGGCGGCAGGCGCGGAGTTTGCCGAGGAGCCTGCGGGGCTCGAATCGACTTTTCGGTCCCTCTGCACGATGCAGCAGGCTTCGCCCAAGGAGTGGGCGGACGCATACCTTGCGGCATTCAGCATAGTTGCAGACTTCCCCCTGGTTACATTTGACCGGGCGCTGGCGGCGAAGGTGGAGGGGGCGGTGCTACTGGGGTGAGGCGCCTCTTCTCCAGTGGGATCAGTTGCAAGTCAATTCAAGCCCGCAGGCGCGAGTTTCGCATTTCAAAACCCATTTGCGCCGCTTCTGCCGCGCCTAGGGAGCTTGCTCTTTTATTGAGACGCTTTCCGAGGGTTTCGCACCGCTCCACCCTGGGCCAACTTCTGCGCTCCCGGCGGGAGCGGTCGCCCGACTGGCTCACGACGACAATGCATTGGTGAGCGCTGAAGGTGCGACGGATTCAGCAGACTCGCATCCGGTCCGTTGCAGGCGGTTCCTGTAGCTGGCGGTGATGAATTCGCGAAAAAGCGGGTGGGGCTCGAGGGGCTTGGATTTGAATTCGGGATGGAACTGGCAGCCCAGGAAGTAGGGGTGGCCGGGGATTTCTACGATCTCGACGTAGGTCTGGTCGGGCGTGGTGCCCGAGATGCGGAGACCTGCGCCGGTGAGCAAGGCTTCGTACTCGCGATTGAATTCGTAGCGATGGCGGTGGCGCTCGCTGATCTCTTTGGCTCCGCCATAGACGCGGCTGGCGAGCGAATCCTCCTGCAGATTGCAGGTCCAGGCGCCCAATCTCATCGTCCCACCCATCTCTTCCACGCCGAGCAGTTCGCGGAGCTTGTAGATGACGCGATGCTCTGTGGCGGGATCGAATTCGCTGGAGTTCGCGTCCCGAAGGCCGCAAACGTTGCGCGCAAATTCGATGCACGCCGTCTGCATCCCGAGGCAGATTCCGAAGTAGGGCACGTTGTTCTCGCGCGCGTAGCGGATGGCGTTTAACATCCCTTCAATCCCGCGCTTGCCGAAGCCACCCGGAACGAGGATGCCGTCGAAACCTTCAAGCTGTGCTTCGTAGTTGCGGTCATCCGGCGATTGCGACTCGAGACCTTCGGCCTCGATCCAGTGAATCTTGAGCTTGAGATTTTGCGACATGGCGCCGTGGGTGAGCGCTTCTTTCAGCGATTTGTAGCTATCTTCGTACTCGACATATTTGCCCACGATGGCGATGGAAACTTCATCTTTGGGGTGGTAGCAGCGATCCACCAGGACGCGCCAGCGGGAGAGATCGGCTTCGGGCGCGTCTTTGTGGAGGTATTTGAGGACCAGCGCGTCCACGCCCTCTTCAGCGAAGCCGAGCGGCACTTCGTAGATGAAAGGCACGGTTTTCGCCCCGATGACGGCCTTTTCTTCAACGTTGCAGAAGGCGGCAATCTTCTGCTTGATCTCGCGGCTGAGGGCGCGGTCGGAGCGGCAGAGCAAGATGTCGGCCTGAATGCCGATCGAGAGCAGTTCCTTGACGGAGTGCTGCGTGGGCTTGGTCTTGAGCTCCTGCGCGGCAGCGATCCATGGAACCAGGGTGAGATGGACAAAGACGGTATTCTCGCGGCCGAGTTCCTGGCGCATCTGTCGAATGGCTTCGAGGAACGGGAGGGATTCGATGTCACCGACGGTGCCCCCGATTTCGACGATCGTGACATCGGCGCCGTTGGCGGCCACTTTGCGCATGGCATTCTTGATTTCGTTGGTGACGTGGGGAATGACCTGGACAGTTTTGCCCAGGTAGTCGCCGCGGCGCTCTTTCTGGATAATCTGCTCGTAGATGCGGCCGGTGGTGTAGTTGTTGTCGCGCGAAAGCGGCGCGTGGGTAAATCGCTCGTAGTGGCCCAGGTCGAGGTCGGTTTCGGCGCCGTCGTCCGTGACAAAGACTTCGCCGTGCTGGAAGGGCGACATTGTGCCCGGATCGACGTTGAGGTAGGGATCGAACTTCATCAGGTTGACGCGCAGGCCGCGACTTTCGAGCAGGCAACCGATTGAGGCCGCCGCGAGACCTTTGCCGAGACTGGACACAACACCGCCCGTCACAAAGACATACTTTGCCGACATCGATGCAACCTCATTGTTGGGTTTTTGCGATTGGACGTACCGGGTGGGCACATACAAGTATGGCAGAGATTCGGGGCGCGGAGGAAGAGGAAATTCGGGTGGGCCGATGATAAGTGAGGGCGATGTCCCGTTTTAACGATAGGGAACCAAGCGCTTTGCGCCCTGCCTTCATGGCAGTGACTGGGTCACGACTCGACTTCGCGTTGTACCGTTATATGGTACAAGATGTTGATATATGGTAACTAGATTCTCCTGGGCCGCCCATTGGCGGAGCGGCAAAAGGGTCAAAACAACCCCTTTTAGGCTACATTTTTGACCGAATTTGTACGCGATTTTGAGGAACATTTGTTGATTCTGAACAAGTTAAATGCGAAAATATACCCCAAAAACGGGAGAAAAATTCTTTTTTTGCTGCCAGCGGGTTTTTTTAGGTACCCAGGCCAGAATCCTGCCATGGACCGATTGTGCATCAAAGAGGGGAAATTATCTGCAAAAGGCGGCAAAGAATTTTTGTTGCATGTCGCGCAAGGCTAGGATTCTAACGGGACGAAGCTTCCATGACGAGCAAGATCGAGGTTCTGAGGACCGACATTACGACGCTGGCGGTGGACGCAATCGTGAACGCGGCCAACGAGTCTTTGCTGGGCGGAGGCGGAGTGGACGGGGCGATCCATCGCGCCGCTGGGCCGGAGCTTTTCGACGAGTGCTACCAGATCGGCGGCTGCCCGACGGGCGAGGCGCGGCTGACAAAGGGCTACCGGCTGCCGGCAAAGTACGTGATTCATACCGTAGGTCCGGTGTGGACAGGCGGAGAGCGTGGAGAGCCGGAGCTGTTGGCGAGTTGCTACCGGGCCGTGTTCACGATCGCGCGAGAGAAAGGGATCCGGTCGCTGGCGTTTCCGGCGATCAGTTGCGGAGTGTACCGCTTTCCGCTGGAGCGGGCAGTGAAGATTGCAGTGGGAGAGACGGTGGCTGAGCTCGTGAGCAGCGATGCGGCGCAGAGAGTGGTTTTTGCGTGTTTTGGCGAAGATATCTATCAAGCGTATTTGAAGGCGGTTGACAGCCTGTCGTAGTCAGGTCGGAGGGGTTCCCATCCCTTCAGGGGAACGCGATCAGCAACCCGCCGGTCACTCCCAGCGACTGATCGTGCGCGTGAACAAAGCCGTGATCGTAGGCGGGCTCGAGATACCAACCGAATTTGTGTCTTCGTGCCGGCCAGAACATAAAGTCCAGCGCCGCTTCCCCCGCCAATGCATTCACTCCCGTTCCGGCATGCGTCGTGTGCACCCACTCCGGACCGATGCCAGCCATGAACTCCGCCTTGCGTGAGAGGGTCCACGGCTTTTTGAAAAGCAGATCGGTGTCCCATTCCGTACCCTGCGCACTGAACAGAGGAGTGAGGCCAGCTTCGAGTTCGAGCCATTCTTTAATGGGCGTGACTTCAACGGCAAGTGAAGGCCCTCCTGCCGATCCGCCATCGTTCAAGCTGCGGCTCACCGCTGCGCCGAGCTCTAAAATCGCGGCTGGCTCCTTTTCAGTCGATTGCGCGAAAGCCTGCCCCCAAAAAAGAAGCAGAGTCGAGAAGAGAAAAGCGCTTCTGGGACTGGCAATCATTTCGGCCGTCACGCCCTTGCTGTGAGATTTTACAGAATCCGAAAACGAACGAGGACGCAATATGCGCCCTCGATCACGGACACTCTGTTTCGAACTAGAAGTTCAGCGTGACTTTTGCGGTTAAGGCACGCGGGGTGACGTAATGCGTGCCACTGAACGTGGAGAGAAAGTTGTAGAGAGCGTACTTGTTGGTGACGTTGATGGCCGTCAGGTCAAGATCCGTCTTGAAACGCTCTTTATGGAAGATGTTGGTTTTGCCGACAGTGGCGTCGAACAGGTTGCGCGGCGCAATACGCTGCGGGTTCTTGTCGTCGTCCTCCTGATTCGCGCCCGGAATCTGAAGCAGCTGCGACTTGTATTGCGAAGCGAGGCAAGAAGTAAAGCCGCCGTTCGCAAGAGTGGCGGCCACGCCATCGCATGTGATGCCCGCCTCGAACTCTTGATCAGCCGTAAGTCCGCTCAGGTCCACGCCCGGTTGGCCGCCGATCAGGATCGAGGTGCCTGCGCAGATGCTGTTTGGGTCGATTACGTTGTAACACGGCGTCGATCCCGCGACAAGACCGCTGTCATAGCGCCAGTTCAAGCCGCCCCACAGGCCGTTGGTCCAGCTCCCATCGCGGGAGACGGTGTACTGGAGGTGGCTGGTCTCGTTAAATTTCTCGTCGTGGTCGATGCGGAACGGATATTGGGTCCCGACAGCAACTCCGCTGGTGGCTCCGGCGCCCGCCACCTGGGGCGGGAAGAAGCGCGCCGCGACCGAGGAGGTGACGAAGTATGCACTGAAACCATGGACGGTCGGAACCTCCACATTCATCGCATAGCCCGGGATCTTCGAGTTGTGCCAGTCGATGGGGAAGGTGATGGGCGTATTGCCGAGCACGCTGAAGTCAAAAGCGTTGTGCGTGTACTTCCAAATGTATTCGCCGTTGAACATCAGATACTTGCCGAAGGCCTGCTGGAGACCGGCGTGGAATTCATTACGGTAACCGGGACGCATGGTGCCCGAGGCTCCCGGATTGCAAAGCAGCAGCGGACTCAGCACCGCATCCGAACAGCCGCTGCTGGAAAGGACCAGGTTTTCATTAAACGGCGTCTCCAAGGTGCGCGCGTATGAGATGCGCAGTACCGTTGCGGAGGGCTTGATGTTGTAGGCGATTCCCGTCCGCGGCTCGATCTGGTTGGCATCCGTGAGGCCGTTGTAAAGGTCTTCGCGAAGGCCGAGGTTGAAGTCCCAGTTCCCGGCCTTGATCTCGTCTTCAGCGTAGAGGGCGAACTCCTTTACGTCGGTATGGCCGAAGTAGCGATAGTTTGTGCCTCCACGCGTCAGATCGTAGGGCGTAAGAACGGACAGCCAGGTGCCTCCATTGGACGGATCATTGGACACGTAGCCGGCCCCAGCGCACTGCGATGGATCGGTAAATCCCGGTAGCGGGTCACCGCTGCCGTCCACGCACGGAGAGTTATAGGTCGGATCCACGACGCCGAGGCTGTCGTGCTCGCGCAGAAAAGTTTGCCCATATTGCGCGCCGATTTTGAGATTATTGACACCCTTCACGTAGGAGTAGTCGGCATGGACGCCAGCGTTGGCAAGCGTGCGGTACTGGGAGATGGACGAGGTTTGCAAATTCGATGGGCCCAGGTCGGCCAGGGGATTCGCGCTTGGGTAATAGCCGTAGCTGTCCCTGCGGAGAAACGCGCCAAGGTTGAAGACAGAGTCGTTATTGATGATGTGGGTGTAAGTGGGCGAGATGTTATAGGTGTTGATCTTAGAGAGTTGGTCCGCGTTGCCGACGTTAACGAAGGTTGGGTTGGCGCTCGTGCCGCTGTTCGGGCCGCTGGTCTCGACGTTCATCACATTCAGGTTGTCGTAGGAGTTCGGGGTCTGGAACCAGGAGCGGCTGTAGTTCAGGTCCCAGTGGATCGAATCGGCGGAGGAAAAGCTGTAATCGACGCGATCGAAGAAGTTCTCCTCGTTGCCCTTGTCGTGGAAGACGGTAAACTCAGGCGGATCGAGAAAGCGGCCGGTGTTGAGTCCGTCCATTTCGACAAAGTTGCCCCATTTCTTGCCGCCGTAGGAAAGATCGAAGCCCCCATTTGCCGATCCGAAGGACCCGTAGGAGGCATAAATGGCGCCTGTAGGCTTGGTAACGCCCTGGCCCGAGCGCGTAGTGGCGACGATAACGAGGCTCGTCTTGCCGCCGTATTCGGCCGGCGGCGCGCCGCTGATGACCTCGATGGATTGAATGGAGTCTGCCGGAAGCTGATTCGAAAAGATCTTGCTTTGCTGGTCGGTAATGGACTGGCCGTCGATGGAAAACGAGTTGGAGGCGTGATCGCCGAGACCGTGAAAGAGGCCGTTAGAATCGGCGGCGACGCCCGGGGTGGTGAGCGTGACCAGCGAGCTGAGAGTGGAGGATGCGCTTTCAAGCGGGACTTTATTGAACAGGTCGCGGTCAACATCCACATGGAACGTCGGGTCATCCTCAATCAAGTCGCCGGCGGACTCTACCGTGACCGTTTGGCTCCCTCCGGAAATCTGCATGACCAATTTGAGGTTGGTTCCCACCGACGAGTTAATCTCCATATTCTGGCTCAAACTGGCGAAGCCTTTGGCCGAGACGCTGATTGTGTAGGGGTTAAAAGGAACATTCGGAAATCTGAACTGGCCAGTGGAGTCGGTGGTCGTGGTCTGTCCAAATTCGCTTACAGCGTTCGCGAGATGGACGGTTGCATTGGGAACAACAGCGCCCGATGGATCGGTCACTGTACCGCGAATCGTACCGGCATTGCCACTCTGTGCAGACGCGGACACCGCTGCAAAAGGCAGTGCAACGATCATGACAATCAGGGGAAGGATGCGCAATATTGCGCCACGATGGGACGGCATTGAAGGTCTCCTGAACTACGGATGAAGAATGCGGAAAGGAAGCCGCGGGACGTGCCGCCGCGGGATCTTTGGGGCATTTGAGAAGCACCGGTCCGCTTCAAATCAGCTTGTAAAAATGCGACTGGTCATCGCCCTGATGTTGGAGAAGTTGGGCGATGCGGCAGCTTGGATGGATGCGGAAACGATGCTTTAGCAGGAGACCGGAGGGGGACGGATAAAGAGCCTGATCTGGCTCTGACGGGCGACGACGACGGGAGTGAGCCGAGGTACAGTGGCTTCCAATTGCACCAGAACGACCGCGGCTGCCAAAGCTGCGACCGGCACAAGCGAGTGCATCACAATGCACAACTGGCAGTGGTCTGCGTCAGACTGAGTTGGGTGGAGATGGACTACCTGGGCGACAACCAGCAGCGCCAACAGCATCAGACACACAACTGCAACAACCCGCAAGAAACCCTGCCGCGAGCCACGCCGGCCGCTGAAATGTGCCGGTAACGCTGTCAAAAGTTCGACCTCAACACACTTATTCTACATAGAACGCATTTATTTGGACGGCCAAATCATGCCGGGGTTGCCTCACGCGCGTGGCTTTTGTAACTTTAACCAACCCTCCCGGTCCCGGTTCGTCTAAACTGTGTTGCCATGGTTCGGTATGTGAAGAAGTCGCGCGGCTTGTTATTTTCGCTGGCTATTCTCCTGCTGACGGGGTTGTTCGCCCGCGGGCAGAACAGCCAAAGCTCTCAGCCGGCGCAGAGTTCCACTGGCCAGAATTCCAAGCCGTTATCGTTGAATCCGTCGCCTCCGGGCCTGGGCAAGAATCACCGGCTCATCCTGAAAGACGGCACCTACCAGTTGGCACGCGACTACCAGGTTGTGGGGGACCGGGTACGATTCCTCAGCCAGGAGCGCGGCGATTGGGAGGAGCTGCCCCTGAACCTTGTTGACTGGGACGCCACACGCAAGTGGGAAAAGGAACATGCCGATCTGACTGGAGATGATACTTCGCCTGCGATGAAAGAAGCCGCGGCGATTGACACCGAAGAAGCGGATGAACGCAACGACCAGAAGGCACGCATGCCGGAGGTGGCGCCGGGCGTTGAGCTGCCGGACGAGGACGGCGCATTTGTGCTTGACACCTACCACGGTACTCCCGAGCTGGTAGAGCTGATCCCGACCGATCTCTCGATGAACCCGAAGACGCGGCACGGAGTCGCGATCCTGAATCCGCTGGCGACCGAACGAGCCCATATTGAATTGCAAGGTGCCCATGCCAAGGTGCATCTGCATGTGAACGATCCTGCCTTTTATGTCTCGCTCGGCGTGGAAGATACGAAAGAACCGGTCTTGACACACCCGATGACAGTGCAGACCAACGGCGCAAATGCCGCGACCGGCGATCATGGCGCCCATTCGCCGCAGTCAGGGTTCGTGATTGTACGGGTCGACGAGCGGCAAGCGGTACGGATTGTGGGCGCCGTGCGCGTAAGCGCCAATGGGACTGTGAGCCAGGACGAGGACACGATTCCTACGAAAGTGGAAATGATGCCTGGGAAGCATTGGCTGCGCCTTGAGCCCCAGCAAAAACTGATCATTGGTGAATATGCACTAGTAGAGATCCTCTCGCCCTCCGACATCAGCGAATCGGTCTGGGATTTCCGAGTGGATCCGGCGACAGGAGACAATCCTGGGTCGATCGGGCCGATTCTGCCGCAGCCGCGCGAACAGTGATGGGCCGGCACCGAAATTGACCAGTTCCGGCCGCAAGACGCGCGTTGTCTCCTTTCAACTGCCGGCTTCTTCAACGACCAGCCCGGCCTGCTTGTGTCGGCGGCTGACGATAAAATGCGCGAGCAGGATTCCGGCGGAGAGGGCACTGAGGATGGCGTCGGTGGCGGGCATGCCGCGCGGGCCCCAAAGCGCATAGCCGCGTCCGTCGAGCCAGGTCATGTAGACAACGGGTACATTGCCCAGGGAGTTGATGATCGCGTAGCGCGCGCTGCCGCTTTTGCCCGAGCCGCCCAGGAACTCCAGAGAGACTCCCGTGAAGGCGGCATAGCAGGCCCCCACCGTGAGGAGATAGAGAACTGTGCCGATGAAGTAGATGGCCGGCCGCATCGGCCCGAGGGCAAAAACGGCCAATGTGGCGGCGTTGGCGAGCCCAGACAGAATCAGTGCGATGGGGGCGCGTATGCGGACGGGAATGAGCGCACCGGCGAGCGCGCCCGCAGACGTGAGGAGAGCACCGCCAATGCCGTTGATCCAGGCCACTTGCTGGCCAGTGACACCGTAATCGCGGGCCAACTCGCCGAGCAGGCCGATCATCGCGCCGGAACCGGAAGGGCACGTAATCAATAGCGTGATGGGGATAGCTTCCCAGCGAAGAAAGGTCGACTTGAATTCGTGCCAGATGAGCGCGATGGTGTGGCGCGCCGAGCGCTCGGCGATGATGGGCTGGCTGGGCGCAGCCAAAGCGGCGAATGCGGGGAGTGCAATCATGGCGCCAACGATCCAGCCAAGAGAACCGAGCGAAAGGCGGCCGGCGAGGGATGCGATGGCAAAAACGGCCACGGCTCCGATGGCGAGTGAACCGGTCTGGTAGAAACTGCCGGCGCGACGGCGATTCAGCTCACTGCGCAGCGTGCCCATCATGCCGCCGCACGCAGCGGGGGCGAGCACGGCAATGCAGGCGCCCAGGAACAACAGGCTCACCGCCCATCGGGAACCAAGATGCGGCAGTTGAAACGCGCACACCACTGTAGCCGCGGCCGTCATGGCGGTGATCATCAGCCAGGTGCGACGCTGGAACCAGAAGTCGGTGATGGGCCCCCACAGAAAGTAGATCGCATGCGGCAGGGCAATGAGGGCGCTGATGCTGGCGGCGCGCGCTGGGTCCACACCTTCATTGCGGAGGAGGAAGGTGAGCGCACCGCCCACCAGGCCGAGGGAAATCACTGCGTCGGGTGCGATGAGGAAGGCGAAGAGCCAGGGGCGCTCGCGCACATCGGAGTGGCTTTCGCGCTCCGTGAGCGAGCTCGCGGCTGGATGCATGAGCCCTAGCGTATCACGGGGTTAAATCTCTTCCGGTGAAGGACTTTCCCGTGAGGGATCTCGACCCCGCCTGAAGACGAAATAAGCAAGCAGAAGCGATCCGCCGATGGCGCTCACTGCTGCGTCCAGGCCCGGTTCGCCGCGGGGTCCCCAATGCGCGTAGGCGCGGCCGTCGAGATAGGCCATATAGGCAAGGGGAAGATTCCCGAGCGAATTAATGATGGCGTAGCGGGAACTGCCGCTCTTGCCGGAGGCCCCGAGAAACTCCAATACCACGGCAGTGAACAAGGCATAACACGCCCCAACAGTGAACAGGTAGAGCACGACGCCGACGATGTAGATCGTCTGCCGTTGCGGCCCCAGCCAGAGCACTGCGGTCGATGCAGCGTTGGTCAAGCAGACTAGCAAATACGCAACGGGGGCGCGCACGCGGGTTGAGATGAGCGATGCCGACAATGCGCCCCCAGCCATCAGCAGGGCTCCGCCCAGCCCGTTGATCCACGCCACTTGCTGGCCACTCATCCGGTAATCGGCCGCAAGGCCCGGCAGCAAGCCGATAAGAGCGCCGCTGCCCATGGGGAATGTGATGGTGAGTGTATATGGAATTGCATCCCAGCGCAGAAACGTGGCTTTGAACTCGCGCCAGATGCGCGCCAGGGTTTGGCTTGCGCCGTTCGATTCGGCCCTGCGCTCCTCGGGTTCGGCGAAAGCAGCGAAAGCGGGCAGCGCGATCATGGCAGCCGCTATCCAACCCAGTGCATTTAAACCGAGCCGCGTGGCGAGCGATACCAGAACGAAAACCGCGAGCGCTCCGAAGGCGAGCGATCCTCCCTGATAGAAGCTGCCGGCGCGGCGACGATTCGCTTCGCTCTGCAGCGTGCCCATCATGCCGCCGCAGCCGGCGACGATCAGTTGGCCGAAGCACGCGCTTAGAAACATGAGTTCCACGGCGCGCGACGACGCCAGGCTCGATTGGCGGAACGCAGCCAGCATGGTTGCGGCAGCCGCGGCGGCCGCGATCAAGAGCCAGCTGCGACGGCGGATCCAAAAGTCGGTGATCGGACTCCAAAGGAAATAAATTGTCGGCGGCAGGTTGAGGAGCGCGACAATCGTCCCTTCGCGCGCCGGGTTTACCCCCTGGATGCGCAACAGGTATGCGAGGGCGCCGCCGATCACGCCATTGCTCAGCACGGCCATGGGCGCGATGAGGAAAGCGAAAAGCCACGGCCGCTCGTGTGATTCGCGTGGGATTGCACCCCCAAGTTCCGCGAATTCTGCCGGTTGCATGTCGCCTAGCCTACCATGGACGAACCATCCGCTCTATGCTTAGGACAGGTGGAGTTTCGAGCGAAGGATCGATTACGATTCCGGCATGTTTCCTTTCGCGTTTGAGTGACTGGTTCTTCGAACTTCATTCGCCATCTGTTCGCCGTGCTCCCACTTTGCGGGCATTTACCAGCGCAAAACCGATCGTGTTTACTAGAGCGTGTTTCAAAAACAATTGTGCCGAATCCCAGTTGTCTTCCATCGGGGGCTAAAGCCCGGTGTTCTTCTGCATTTTTCGGCCCGGCTAAAGCCGTGCCCTTGTTATAAAACTGATTTTTGAAACACGCTCCAGGGTGATATTCAAGCGTACTGGTGGAAGGCAGTCGCCAGCGCGAAATTCAATCTGCTCGCGCTGCTCGGCTGGTGCTTGAATGCGCGACGGCATGGCTTAGCTCGGTTTCACGGCAATCGCGAGTTGAAGAACGTGAGGGAAGAAAGATGTCGACCCCGCCGATTGATTACTACGAGTTCCTCCAAATCAGTCCCAATGCCGATGCTGACACGATCCACCGCGTCTATCGATTTCTGGCATCGCGGCTGCACCCGGACAATCTGGAAACCGGCCATGCGGAGAACTTTCACCTGCTGAAGACGGCGTATGACGTTCTGTCGAATCCGGCAGCTCGCGCCGAATACGATGCAAAACGCAGGCAGGATTCCCCACAGCAGCCCCTTTCGGCAACGGTGGACTTCATGGACGCCCTCGATGGCGAAGTCAATCGGCGTTTGGCTGTGCTTGCTGTTCTCTACTATCGACGCCGCACCACTCCGAATTTTCCTGAAGTTACATTGGCAGAAATCGAAGAACGCATGGGATTTCCGCGCGATTACCTTGACTTTACGATGTGGTATCTGGCAAAGAAGGGGTACATTGCGAGGGCGGATAACGCACAATTTACGCTCTCCGCCGACGGCGTGGATTATGTCGAGGCGCAGCGCATCAACATGCCCATCCTCAACAAATTGCTTACCAGCGGATCAGGGGCTGCGCCGCCGAGCGCTGCCCGGGCCGCAAGGCAGCCTGTCGTTGTTCCAACGCCGGGAGAACAAGCGAATACCTGGAACCAGCGCGGCCCGGCACAGCAGATTGTTTTGCCCGCGACTTCGGAACGCACGGCAAATCGACGCCTGGGCAAGCCGGATCGGCGCGTCGGTGCGCCCGATCCGCGTGCAAAGAAAGTGGAACGGCGCTACAACATCAGTGAACGGCGGGTAAATACGTCGGACCGGAGAGCCGGCGACTAAGCACGCTCTTCAATTACTCGCGCGCAGCAATCCCCAGTGCTTTCATCTTGCGATAAAGGTGGCTGCGCTCCAGGCCCAATAGCTCGGCCGCATAGCTAATGTTATTGCGAGCTTCTTCAATTTTCTTGAGGATGTATTCCCGCTCATACGCGTCGCGGGCCTGCTGCAGGCTTGAGAACTCCTGCATCGCGCGAGAACCGGCCTTGTGCGTGAGCGGAGGCAGATGCTTGCGTTCGATGCGCATGACGCGCGGGTTAAGAATGAGCATTCGCTCGATCACATTCTTCAGCTCACGTACGTTTCCCGGCCAGCGATATTGTGCCAGGACTTCCAATGCTTCCCCGCCAATCTCCATGCGCGGGCGTCCATACTGGCGACCGAATTCGGACAGAAACTCGCGCGCAAGCAGCGGAATATCCTCTTTGCGGTCGCGCAGCGGCGGCACAAAAAACGGAACGACATTCAGCCGATAGAAAAGATCTTCACGGAAGTTGCCTTTGGCGATCTCCTCTTCGAGATCTTTGTTGGTGGAGGCGATGAGGCGCACGTCGACACGGAGCAGCTGTGTCCCGCCTACGGGAGTAAATAGCTGTTCGTCGAGAGCGCTGAGCACCTTGGCCTGAGTTTTCAGGCTCATGTCGCCCACTTCGTCAAGAAACAGCGTTCCGCCGTCGGCTCGTTCAAGCGTTCCTCGCTGCTCCGGCAGACCGCCAGGTTGTGCTCCGTGACGATAACCGAAGAGCTCTGCCTCAATATGCGCCTCCGGGATGGCCGCGCAATTGAGTTCGACAAAGACCTGTTCGCGGCGCAGGCTCTCGGCATGAATGGAGCGGGCAATGAGTTCTTTGCCGGTGCCGGACTCGCCATAGATGAGTACACGGCCGTTGGTCGGGGCCATCAGGCGGATCTGCTGACGCAGGGCTTTCAGAGGTACGCTTTCACCGGTTAGCACCGAGGTTGCGCTGAACTGGCGCTTGAATTCGTCGTTTTCCGTACGAAGGCGGCGCGCCTCCATCGCGTTTTTTACGACGATCAGCGTGCGCTCGAGCGAGAGAGGCTTCTCAAGAAAGTCGTAAGCGCCCAACTTGGTCGCCTTGACCGCTGCTTCAATGGTGCCGTGTCCGCTGATGATGATGACTTCGGGACGAATCTCAGGCGTCAGTTTGCGCATCTCCGCCAGTACGTCAAGACCGTCACGGCCAGGCAACCAGATATCGAGGAGGACCACATCGTAGGGGACGTCGCGAAGGAGCACCATCGCTTCTTCCGCATCGGCCGCGCTGGCGACGCCGTACCCCTCTTCGCGCAGAATCTCTTCAAGCGAGGCGCGAATCCCAGCTTCATCGTCCACGACGAGAATGTGATTCATGAGGCGAGGCCTTTTGCTGTTCCCGCGCCCGCTGCGGCGGCTGCCGGTTGTATGACGGGCTCCATCAATGGCAGGCGCAACAAAAAGCGAGCGCCCTTCGGGCTGTTGCTCTCAGCACTGATGGTGCCGCCATGCTCCTGCACGATCTTGGCCGCGATGGAGAGTCCCAGCCCCGTGCCGCGATGCTTTGTTGAGTAGAAGGGCAGAAAGAGCCGCTCGCGAATCTCGTCGGTTAGTCCGGGGCCGGTGTCAGATACGACCACTTCAATTGCGGCGGCGTCCTCGCTCAGGGCCGTTCTAACGCCAAGCACACGCAACAGGCTGCCTTGCATGGCTTCGGCGGCGTTGTCGATCAGGTTGGCCAACGCGCGACGAATGGCTTCGGGATCAACCAGCGCAGCAGGCAGGCCGGCTTCCAAGTCCCGCTGCACAGTAATCCCCTCAAGCCTGCCGCCAAACAGTGCCAGCGTTTCCTCGACAATGCGGTTCATCTCGGATGGGCGCGGCTGTGGCGCCGGAAACTGGGCCAACGTCGAGAACTGGTCGACCAGCGTGCGTAATGTTCCCACACAGCCCAGGATTACCTCGCTGCACTTGCGGATCACGCTCGGCGAATCGGGCTGGCCGCGATCGAGATGCCTGCCGATTCGCTCGGCGCTGAGGGCAATGGGCGTGAGCGGATTCTTGATCTCGTGGGCCACCTGTTGCGCCACTTCCTTCCAGGCCAGCTGCCTTTGCGCGCGCAGAAGTTCCGTGGTGTCTTCGATGACAAGAACGGATCCGGATTTGCCCATTCCGAGTTCGAGACGCGCACTGGTGATGGCCAGATGAACGATGCGGCCATGCGCGGGGAACTCTACTTCAGTGGAAGCGGCGCCCATGCGATTCCCGCGCCGAATGACCCGCGCCAGGTCTTCGGCACTGTCGGCAGGCAAAAACGACGCGATGCTCCTGCCTGTCAGGGACACGCCCTCTCCGAGTCCCATGAGCGCGGCAAAAGCGCGGTTCGACTGGAGAACGAGGCCGGTTGCGTCGAGAGTGACCACACCGGAAGGAATGGTCTCAACAATGGTCTCGAGTTCACGACGCCGCTCCTCAACCACTGCGTTCGCCGCGGTAAGTTGCTCCTGGGTGCTCTGCGCCAACTGCCGGCTGGTTTCAAGGTCGGCAGCCATGTGATTGAATGAACGCACCAGGTCGCCCATCTCCCCCGTGGCGACCGCCCCTACGCGCTGCTCATACTTTCCGGCAGCGATTTCGCCCATCGCATCGGCCAGCGCTTCAACAGGGCGCGTAATCTGCTTTGACAAAAACAGGGCCAGCCAGACGCTGGAAAAGAAGACAAAGACGGTGACCAGCAGGAGAGTGAGGGAGAGGGTGTTGCGAATGCTTCTGCGAGAGCGGAATAGCTGCCAGTACTCGTCCACGCCGGAATGGATGCGCGCGGTTGTCGCGTTCAATCCTTGCGGCATGGGCAGTGCGGCTACGACGATCATTCCTGAGCCCGTGGCGGCAGAGCCCAGCGCGTATTCCTGGTCTGCTACGCCGATCACTGGATGGTCACTTCTCTGCGCAGAAGAGAGCAAAGCCGCCGAGAGCGGTCCGTTGAGCGGCACACCCTTATGTTCGGGTTCGTCCATGGAAGTGCGCAGAGTGACCGGCGTGGATTCAGAAGGGGCTTGAAAGCTCGCGACCAACTGCTTGTTGTTGTCGTACACCAGCAGAAAGCCGCCTTCGAGGCTGAGGCGCCGCGAGTTCAGAACCTTCTGAAGCGCCTGCGCGTCGCCGTCAACTGCGCCGTTTTCCGCTACCGACTCTGCCTCACTGCGTGCATTGCCCGCCACGTACTCCACCAGTTCCTGTACCACACGGGTCGAGTCGTCGCGCAACAGCGAAGCATCCGGCGAGAACCACCGTTCGAGAGACCGGTTCATGAGCAGATAACTGAACAGGAACATGAGGGCGGCAGGCATGAAGGTGATGATCACTGCGCCCAGGACCATGCGCGAGCGCAGCCGTGCACCGACGCCGCTGCTGCCTTCTCCGACATAAACCTTCAGAAGGTTGCGGAACAAGAGCACCAGCAAAAGAAGCAGAAGAAGGAAAAGCAGGGCCTCGAGAGCCGTGAGGACGAGAGTCTGACCGTAGGTTTCCGGCGAGAGGAAGTCGACGCCGGATGTGTTGAACCATTGCAGGGTTCCAAGCAGCACGAAAACGGCGATTGCTCCGCCTGTGAGAAGAGCAATCGCCCGCCGCCGCCGATCTGCAAGGAATGGCATGGGGCGATTATAGAAGGAACTGGGAGTCCGGAGTAGACAACGGTAAATCGGTTGCGGGAGCCCGAAACCGCGGCCACCCCCTCAAATTTGCGAGCACGCGAGCGGGCTCATCACCAGGTCGGTAATGTTCGTGACGATCGGGTCGAAAGTATAGCGCGGGCTCGAAGAGAGTTTCTTCCAGGCTGGATCATTTTGAAAATCATGCCACCCGGCTTCGAGTGCGGCCACATCGTGAAAGCTCAGCATGTAGGTCAGATTCGGCAGGCGAGAACCGGTGAGGGCATTGGCGAAGAAGACCGGATTACAGCCCGCATTTTTGAAAATCTCGAATTCGCCGGAGTGGAACATCTCTACCTTGCGTTCGTGCTCTCCATTGCTGGGGCTTTCATACGTACGCAGCTGAAAGATGCGCTTCTCCTTGTTCGCCGAAGAGGCGGGCCGGACGAGCTTTGGCCAGCCGTTGAATGCCTTTAAAAGCGAGACTTCGACACGCTGGAAAGCCGGCGCGGCCGCTGTTGCATTCCAATAAGGATCGGCGACCCGGAGGAACTCGGCGTCTTTGCCGAGACTCAGGTCCAGCTCTGCGAGCGCCTGGAGAGAAGAACCGGGAATAACCATGTAATAAGCAGGCGTTTCCGGACCGTATTCCAGCCTGAATGCGCCAACCGGACCCATGCCCAAGCGCGTAACGGTGGGGATGAGGGCGGCGGCAAAGTAATTTTCAGTTAGTTTCGGCTCATTCCCACTGACTAAGCTATAGCGGCGAAACTGGTAGAACTCGGGCAGTGACGCTGCCTGATCCTGGGGAAAAGCGGAGCCGGCAGCAGCCAGCGCTGAAGCAGCGATCGATGTGGCAAGAAACTGACGGCGTTCCATGGACCCTCCGGGTGAAGATTCATTTTAAGCTGCGGAGCACGGGCACATCCCGCGCCGCAGAACCTCGACCTGCCTGGCCTGCCTGCAGCGTGTTTCAAAAAAGGCATCACGGCAGGGGAAAATCATCCCTCGGCGGCTAAAGCGGCATGAAATGCGAACTGCGTGCGACACGGATGAATCCGTGCCCTTTCAAAGCATACTTATCAGACGCACTCCAGGACAGGAAAAGTCAGGATACAAGAATTGAACGGGACGTTTTTAGAGCTATGGCGCAAAATTTCTCGCAAATAGACGCAACTTTTGTAGGCAAACCGGGTCGAATGCACTGGGAGTGTTGTGGGAAGTATTTCCCGCTTTAAACTCCCGCCAAAACCTGCGCCGCCGTTCCAAAGGGACGGCGGCATTTTTTATGTGTGCGCGAACTACGGGCTACGAGCAGAGCGCGTAATGGCCGAGGGAATCAGAAGTTAATTCGGCGAGGGGCGCTCGACGTGATCAATGAGGGGGGGTTGAACCGGCGCGCGTGTGAGCTTGAGCTTGAGGCCGAGTTGGTCCTTGAGGGCATCGAAGAACGGTGTGCCTTCGAGATCTTCGGTTGAGCCCGATCGAAACTGCACAGTGCCATTCGGGTCGGGTGCCCAGCATGAGGGTGTTGAGGCGGAACCCTACCGGGCGATGAAGAACATGACCCAACTGAAGACGATGACTGAACCGATGAAGAGGCTGAAGCAATAAACGCCGTAGCGGAACATGCGGCGCGGCGTGTCGCGCATGGTGATGCCGAAGACAGTCGAGGCGAAGAGAGCGAAGAGCAGAACCGCGGTGAAATGGGAGGGGTGGATCACGAGGCTTTCCTCCCGGTGCGCAGGTTGTGCGCGTCGACGGCGGCGATGATGTTCAGCAGGCCCGCGACGACGATGAAGACTTTGCCGTAGTCGGCGACGGTGGTTTGCGTGGGCTGGATGCCGAGGCCCATGGCGCGGCTGACGAGATAAAGCGCGCCCGTGCCCATATCGCCGATCATGCCGAGAAGGCCGAGAACATCCTGCGCGCTGGTGTAAAGCTTGCCCTGCATGGCGAGGCCGAGAACGAACATGGCGACGATGCAGACGGCGAGCAGAGTGCCACGAATCCACTTGCGGAGGAGGAAGTGGCCGGCGCCGGGAATGAGCCATCCGGCGATCAGAGGAAGATAGACGAAGCCTTTTTCCGGTTGTTTGCCCGCGGCGGGCTTGTTGGGCGTGGATGCCATTCCTCCTTGAATATACAGAGGCAGGGAACGAGGGAACAAGGGAACGTCGCCTGGATCGGAAATGCCGGACTGAATGCTACTTCTCGGGAAAGGTCATACAGGCGGCGAACTCGTCCTGAAAGGCGGGGTCCGCGGCGAGGCTGATGTGCGCGATCGGTGGGAGTGTAGGTTCTTCGCCGGCGAGGAGGAGCATTTTTGCGCCACGTAGCGCCGTATTGCCTGGGGACTGGATGAGAGAGTGGGGGAATTCGAGGAGGCCGATGCGGATGGCGGAATCGATCTGGACGTAGTTGCCGAAGGCGCCGGCGAGGTAGATGGAGGCGAGATCGCGTGAGGATGAGCCGATGCGCCCGAGGAGCAGGCGAAATCCAGCGGCGATAGCACCCTTTGCGAGTTGCAGCTCGCGAATGTCAGCCTGCTGAAGAACGACAGGCGGAGCGACGGGATAGAGCTTTGTGCCGTTGGCGATGCGGCCGTTGGGAAGGATGGCGCCGGAGCGAAGCCCGACTGCGACGGCGTCGATAAGGCCGCTACCGCAGATGCCGCGCGGAGCGACGTCGCCGATGACAGTGGCGTGGACTGCACCGTCTGCGAGGGCGACGTGGGCGATGGCGCCGGTAACGGCACGCATGCCCATGCGAATCGATGCGGCCTCGAAGGCGGGACCTGCGGCGGTGGAAGCGCAGATGATGACGTCGCGATTGCCGATGGCGATCTCGCCGTTGGTGCCGAGATCGACGAGGGCACGAAGCTCGCGGCCATTCGCGATGCCGGCGGCGACGATGCCAGCGAGAATGTCGGAGCCGACAAAGCCGCCGATGCAGCGTGCGAAGCGAATGACGCAATCAGCGGGAAGGTTCCAGTTGAGATCGAGTGGCGTGAAGCGCCGTTCGCCAAGTTTCGACGATTCGAAGGGCACGTGAGAGAGCGGCTCAAGGCTGAGGCCGCAGAAGAGATGGTGCATCACGGTATTACCGACAAGGAGGACCTCGGCGATTTCGGACTGGCGGCTGCCTGCGAGGCTCGCAACGGCCTCACCAAGGGCGGCGCGAATGGGTGTGACAAGATCGCGGCCTTCGAGAGCGGCATGGACGCGGCTCATGACGTCGGAGCCGAAGGCGGCCTGCGGATTGAGCATGGTTTCGACGCCGAGGACGTCACCGGAGCCAAGGCGGATGAGTTGCGCGGCGATGGTGGTGGTGCCGAGATCGATGGCGATACCGAGGCCGGACTTTGACGGGCTATGGCCCTCTCCCACCCTAACCGCATCCGCTGACGCGGATTCGGTTAGGATGGGGCACCCCATCTCGTTATCCGCGAGGATCTCCATGTGCCACTGGGCGCATTCAAGAACGAGCGGAGCATCGGCGTGCGCCTGGCAGGCGAGACGCGATCCGGCGGCGAGTTGCTCGGGCGTAAAGATGTTGCGATCGGCTTCCGTGGCGGGAAGCGAACCGGAGAGCACGCGCACGCCGCAGCCCCCGCACTCGCCCATGCCGCCGCAGGGGAATTCGACGCCGTGCGCGGCGAGGCTGGCGACGAGCAAACCGCCGCGAGGCACCTCGAACTCGACGGCGAGCGGTTCCAGACGGATGCGGACGGAGCCGGCGGTCATTGGATCTCCCCGAAGTTGGCGCGGAACGCAATTCTCTCGTTCCTGCGGCGATCGAGAATACCGGGTTTTGTGTGAACGGCGGCGATCGGGCGCTGCACCATAGCTACCCGACAGGAGTGCAGGCCATCATCGTGTCGATCTTGGTGAGGATCGCGTTGCGAGCCTCCGGGACAAAGAGGACATCGCACTCCGAGCCGAGGATGAAGGGATGGCCGCAAGTCTTCATGTTGGCAAGAAGTTCGTCGGCCTGGCGCATGACCTCTTCGACGGGCATGGCGCTATCGGAATAGAAGGACCTGGTGGGCAGGTTGCCATAGAGCACGACATCGAGTGGGACGAGGCGCGCGTCGATCCAGAGTTTGCGCGAGCTGCCCAGGCTGAGCATGACGGGATGAAGGCGATGGGCGAAGGATTCGACCATGGGATCGATGAGTTCGCCGCAATCATGGAAGATGAGATCGCAGCCGGCCTCGTCGAGCGCGGACTTGAGGCGCAGGTTCGGCTCCATGACCAGGCGCTCGAAAATGTCGGAGCCGGCGTAGAGCTGGCGCGGAGAAATGAACGCGGTGCACGCGGCGGGCTCGCAGATCATCATGGCTCGCGCACCGTGCACAATCTGGCTACGGACTGAGCGGAGCACTGCAGCTTCAGCGGCGCGCAGGCATTGCATGAGCAGGAGCACTTCATCGGAGTTCTCGGGCGAAATTCCCCGGCCTGCCAGCGCAGCAGCGGTGATGGGATCGGCCATGAGCCGTGTGGCCAGCGAGAACGGACCGATGGCCATGCCGATTGGAACAAGATCGGGGATGGCGGCGATGTGGCCGAGGGCCTGATCGCGCGCGGCGCTGCCAGGGCAAAGCGGCGCAGCGGCATGAGCGCAGAGCGCTGATCGAGTGTGCTTATCAAGGGGGGACGAAAACTGGAATGCTTCTGCGTCTTTCGCCGCGATCCCGATGCGGGCAAGCAAGTCGGCTTTCTCGAGGCGAAGGTCCATGAGCGGAATTGCGAGAGGCGTGTCCCAGCGGCGAGCCGCGCGTTCAATTACGCGGCCGAGCGCCGCGCCGTCGTTGCGCGATGCTTCGGGATCGGTCTCCTCGTGCAGGACGAGGTCGGCGCCAATGGGCATGCGCAGGCCGCGGGCGGCCAGGTCGAGATAGAATTCGCGGCGTGTCATGCGGCTTCTCCTGCAAGCAGATCTCTTACGAGGCCGACAGCGCCGTTTGCGTTCTCGCTGTAGCCGTCGGCTCCGATTTCCCTGGCGTATTGCATCGTCACAGGTGCGCCGCCTACGAGCACCTTGACCTGGGTGCGCAGGCCCGCGGTCTCCAGCGCGTCAATCGTGAGCTTCATGGCCGGCATGGTGACGGTGAGCAGCGCCGACATACAGACGACCTGCGGCTTGCGTTGCTCTACAGCGGCGACAAAGCTCTGCGGCGAAACGTCGGTGCCGAGATCGATGACTTCAAAGCCGCCGCCTTCAAGCATGGAAGCGACGATGTTCTTGCCGATATCGTGCAGATCTCCCTTGACCGTGCCGATCACCACGCGAATGGACAGTCTTTGGCCTGAGGCGGAGAGCAACGGCTTGAGCAGATCGAGTGAACTTTTCATGGCGCGGCCGGCGAGCAAAAGCTCGGGAACGTAGAACTCTTCGCATTGAAAGAGGCGGCCCACTTCGTCCATGGCCGGGACCATGGACTCCTGAATCAGATCCATGGGTGTTGCGCCAGCTGCCAGCGCAGATTGAGTGGCGGCGTGCGCCTTTTTTGCGTCGCCATTCAAAATCGCGTCGAATAGGTCGGGTTGTTTCGCCATTTCGATCCCTCTCATCACTCCGCGGCATGCTTAAGACGCCGGCTTTTGCGGCCGCATTGCAGGCCCGACAAGTGACGCCGCTCACGGGGATGATGGCATTCAAGATAAATCGAGCCTGGAAGAGACGCAGCGACGCGGATCACACCTGTTCCGCGGGACGGACCGGGAATCTGCCGCACGATGGGACTCCGTTCCATTGGAAAACCCCTGAAATAACGAGCCGCCAGCACAGCCAAACCGCGGGAGCAGTGAGAGAATGGGCTTTACTCAAATGAAAGCCAAAGTTTGCATCATCGGCGGTGGAATCGTTGGGCTGGCTACGGCGCACCAGTTGCTGGAGCGCCATCCTGGAACGAAGGTACTGGTGCTCGAAAAGGAGAGTGCGCCCGGCCAGCATCAGACCGGGCATAACAGCGGAGTGCTTCACTGCGGGTTGTATTACAAGCCGGGGTCCGCACGGGCAAGAATGGCGGTGACCGGCGTCCGCCGCATGGTGGCCTTCTGCCAGGAGCACGGGGTGCCCTACGATCTGTGCGGCAAAACGGTGATCGCCACCGAGCAGGAGGAGATTCCTCGGCTGCATGCGCTGTTTGAGCGCGGCACGGCAAACGGGGTGGAAGGGCTGAAGCTGCTGGGCCCTGAAGAGGTTCGCGAGTACGAACCGCACGCGGCGGGGATTGCAGGCATTCGCGTGCCGCAGGAGGGTATCACAGACTATTCGCAGGTTTGTGTGGAGATGGTGAAGGAGATTCGCGAGTGGGGCGGCGAGATCCAGTTTTCTTCGGAAGCGAAGCGGATGGAGCGAAGAGATCGCTGGACGATCCACACGCCGAGTGGGGATTACGAGGCGGATTTCCTGATCACCTGCGCGGGGCTCTACTCCGATCGGGTGGGCCGGAAGGCGGGCAGCAAGGAGCCGACGAAGATCGTGCCGTTCCGCGGAGAATACTACCTGATTAAGCCGGACCGGCAATACCTGGTGCGGAATCTGATTTATCCCGTACCGGATCCGAAGTTTCCGTTTCTGGGCGTGCATTTTACGCGGCTGATTCACGGCGGCGCAGAGGCGGGACCGAATGCGGTGCTGGCGTTTGCGCGCGAGGGATATCGCAAAACGGATTTTTCGCTGCGCGACACACTGGAAATATTCACGTACCCGGGATTCTGGAGATTCTTCGTGCGCTATCCGAAGATGTGCTGGGACGAGCTGAAGCGCTCGTATAGCAAGGAGCTGTTCTGCCGTTCGCTGCAGCGGCTTGTACCGGAGATCACGCTGGATGACCTGGCGCCTGGTGGTGCGGGCGTGAGGGCGCAAGCGCTTCCGCCTTCAGGCGAATTGCTGCAGGATTTTTACTTCGCGCGAACCGCGGGAGCGCTGCACGTGCTGAACGCTCCGAGCCCGGCAGCGACTGCGGCACTGGCGATTGCGGACGAGATTCTGGACATGGCCGGGGACGCGCTCGCGCAGTGATGCGAGGCGGCCGCAGGGCGGTGTAGACTAACCAAAGACCCTGAAACCGGTTCGCCGCGGCGAACCGGTTTCCCTTGTGTCGGGACGTGGCTCAGCCTGGTAGAGCACTCGCTTGGGGTGCGAGGGGTCGGCAGTTCAAATCTGCCCGTCCCGACCATTTCTGCTTCATCAATGCCATTCATTCAGCGAAGGTCTTCGTGGCCGACCCGCGAAGCACCCCAATCATGTCATCCGCCTGAGCGGATGACCGAATATGGCCTGCGAGGGGAGCGAGGCGAAGCTGAGCCATTCGGCAGTTCAAATCTGCCCGTCCCGACCATTTCTGCTTCATCAATGCCATTCATTCAGCGAAGGTCTTCGTGGCCGACCCGCGAAGCACCCCAATCATGTCATCCGCCTGAGCGGATGACCGAATATAGCCTGCGAGGGGAGCGAGGCGAAGCTGAGCCATTCGGCAGTTCAAATCTGCCCGTCCCGACCATTTCTGCTTCATCAATGCCATTCATTCAGCGAAGGTCTTCGTGGCCGACCCGCGAAGCACCCCAATCATGTCATCCGCCTGAGCGGATGACCGAATATAGCCTGCGAGGGGAGCGAGGCGAAGCTGAGCCATTCGGCAGTTCAAATCTGCCCGTCCAGACCATTTCTGCTTCATCAATGCCATATTTTTCTCGGAATGCGCGTGGATTGATTGGCGATCTCTTCAGCATCAACTGGAACTTCCAGAGTCCTAAGATCGCCACCGGGTGAGGATGCTCTGCCTTCTGATGTTGCGCGACTTCGACGCCGAGACCGGGGCTGAGGACCTACGAACCCCGGGGCAGCACATCTCTCCCCGATGCCATCGGGCGCACCATTACGGAACAGAGGAGTCGGCTGGCAGCGATGTCTGAGGATGAAAGGCCATCCAAGAGCCGGGAATTCCAGCCCGAACCTTCGATGCGTGCCTCGGCGATTTGGCCCTCCTCGAGTGAGTTTCACCTGCGCGTTCACTTGTACTCGAGCAGCGCCGCCTGCGCGCATTCATCAGCAGTCGTGAAGTAGCGCGCCACCAACTCCTGCCCGACCTCGAATGGATTGGGCTCTCCAGGCCCGCGGGAGGCAAGGAGCCTTGCCTTCGTGTAGGCGTCGTCGAACTCGGAATGGTTCGACAGCAGGACCGTTGCGCCTGAATCGGCGGCCAACCTGGCAAGTTTCCGCTGGGAAGCGATATACATCTGGAAACGTTCGGCGTCGAACTGATTATTGAACGCTGTGCCGCCGGAGTAGACCACATTCAATGGTTTTCCCTGGTCTTTGACCTGGAACAACAAACGAGAGCGTTCCCAGCGTATGGCCGGGCGTGAGAACGATCGTTACGGTGGTGTCGCCCAGTGTAAGCTTCTCTCCGTCGGTCGCGACCATGTCCCGCTTCGGCGTGCCTCCCGGCATAGTAGGGGCTTTTTCGATTGCATCCCAATCCGGCCCGCCCATGATGATGTGGGCATGAAAACGCTGCTGCATCAGATTGGCGCCTTCGTCGTGGTCGCCATGTCCATGCGAAACGATGACGTATTTCACCGTCGCAGGATCGAGCCCGAGCTTCGTTAACCCATCGACGATCTCGGGCTCCGACGCATAGTTGTAAAGCGTATCGATCAGGATGATGCCGTCGCTGGTTTTCAATGCCCAGGAGGAGTGAATCCTGGTGCCGACCCAGTAGAGATTGTCGAAGACTTTGACCGGCGGAGCGTACCACGTCGACCGATCGGGCGCCGGGCGCGGTGTGGAGGAGGGCGGGCGGGGCGGCGGAGAATTCTCTTGATTCGGAGGGACGATGCACAGGCGGCCCAGTAGCCCGGGGTATTCCAATCCGGCCGCTTTCTGGGCCGCGAGCCGATGAGCGTCGGCGCTGTTGGGTGCAGGCTGTTGGGCATGCGTGTACGCGCAGCCGAGCGCTGCTATCAAGAAGAGAGAGTTCCAAAACCGCATTTTCATTTGTCCATCCTGTTGGAATTGCCTGGTTCTGATTTCGTCGTCAATCATTCGAAGCGCAACAAACCGGTAAAGCTATCAGAGGGGGCGAAGACCTAGCCCCACCATGTCTCCCCGTCCATCAAGTGCTTCATAGCGACGTCTTTGTTGATTTCGACTCCCAAACCCGGCTTATCGGAAAGCTGGATATAGCCGTCTTGAATCAGTTCGCGATCATAAGTGATCACATCTGTTTCGCCGGCTCTGGGCCCGTTCTTGAAGTCGAATGTCTCATGCCCGAGGAAGTCAGCCATCGCCGCTGCGCAATTGGCCGAGGCGATGGTAGCCACTGGACCCATCACATTGTGCGTGGCGACGGGGATGTTGTAGACGTACGCCATGTCGGCGATCCGCTTGGCTTCAAGCAGGCCGCCGGCCATTGAGATGTCGATCTCGATGATGTTCACAGCCCCGTTGGTGATAAACGGCAGAAAATCGCGCCGGGTGTAAAGATTCTCTCCGGTCAGAATCGGAGAAGGCGACGCGGCGGTGAGCTTCACCCACTGGTCCGTATAGTTCGGAGGCATGGGATCTTCAATCCACCAGGGGCGGATCTTTTCCAGCGCGCGGGCCACCCGCAGGGCGTTGATGTAATCGAGCTCCCAGTGGAAGTGCACGGCGATCTCGAAGTAGGGCCCCGCGGCTTCACGGATGTTCGTGTATTCCTGGACCAGCCTGTCGAGTTCTTCGTTCGACAACTCGCGATTCAAGGCTTCCCCGCCCGGCCGATTCAGCATCCTGTGGCACTTCGCGGCTGTCCACTTCTGGACTGAGCCTTTGATGTAGTCCACCCACTCTTTGCAGGAAGCGGGGTCCAGAGGATTGCGAGGCTGGTTGGTCCAATAGGCGCGAACCTTGTCGGTGAACGCGCCGCCAGCCAGAATCTTGCGCACGGGCATTCCCAGCAACTTGCCTGTCAGATCCCAAAGCGCAACCTCGCAACCCGTGACGGCGTGCATTCCGGGGCCGTGATAACCACCCCAATACGAAGTCCTCCACGCCATCTGCGTGGTCAGCTTGTCGATATCAAAGGGGTCCTGACCGATCAGCATCTCGCGGAATGCATTAAGGACGGTGTCTTTCGCTCCGAGACCAGTGACATCGTGATGGCACTCGCCGATTCCATGGACGCCTGCATCGGTTTCGATCTTGACCAGAGGCATCTCGTGGGCGCCCTGGCTCATTTTGAGCCGCATCACCTTAACGTCAGTGATTTTTACCTTCTTGCGCTCCGAGGCAGCCAGTTCGAAGAAATAAGGGACTACAGCGCGTGCGGGAGACGCCAGCGCGAGAGTGTTGGAGCAGGGGGCTAGAGCGCCGGCGGGAGCAGCCAGCGCGAGGGTTTTCAGGAACTCGCGACGATACATCTATCCTCCAGATCTCCGAACGGCCAAGCCTGGAGCTCGCTGGCGTACTTCCCGGCTCAGAACGCAGACCATAACAGATCTGTTCAGTACCCCGCAAGCGGCAGAACACGGTGTCTTCCCGATCTTCAGCGGTGGGTCTTGAAGATTACGACAGCGATTCATGTGGGGTTTCGGAATCAGCATTGTCCAAGGTCATTGTGATCACCATGACCGATGGTTTGGAGAATGCCAGCAAGGTGTTCACGGCACCGCATGTATTCGATCTGATTATCCAGCGGCGCGACCTCTACAAGTGGGATTTTGTATACCCTGGCGCCAATCAGGATGCCATTGCAACGGCGGCTAAGATGGGCATTGATGCGGCATCCGCCAGGCCCTACGCAGCCGACAGGACTGCGACGACAAATGCTGTCAACGGGCTGCACCAATCGCTCGGATTCGAACACATCGGCGTGCTAAGCGGCGTGGGCGGCAAGCTCGGCAGAGCTCTGGATATTCTCATCATGCAGAAATTCTTGCCTTCACAATAATTGGATTGGATGTCGCTCTTGCTCGATGTAATGCTCCACCTCAATGGGCCGGGCAAACATCGTCCCCTGTCTTCAACGAGGCAAATGGCTTTGCCAGTTCGCTTAACGACATAAGTTTGCCATTTTTCATCACACATTGAACATTTGCTGCGTCCTGGATGTTTTTCAAGGGATCGCCGGAAACGATGATCAGGTCGGCGAGCTTTCCTTTTTCCAACGTGCCCAGGTCGGCACTCAGATGCCATGCCTTCGCGGCCATACTTGTGGCTGTTTCCAGAGCCTGCCAGGGCTGCATGCCAAACTTGACCTGCGCCCGCAGGTTTAGGTGCAGCGAAGTCGCGGGAATATCCAGCGGAGAATCAGTGCCAGCGAGAATGAGTCCGCCATGGCGGAAATCGTACGCGACCGTGTCCTCTTCTCGCTGGAGCCGAAGCAGACTGTCTTTCTGGTCCTGGTGAACCGCGGTGTCAACCGCCTTGGTGAGCCGATCCAGTTCCCACGGAGGATAAATGGTGGAGCGGCCGTTGGTAGCGAGGCTGGGATCTTCTGCATACAAAGCCTGGTTGAAGGTTGTACTTGTGGTGGCCATTCCAGACTCGGCCAGCATCTTGTTTACGTCCTCGTAAGTGACGCCTGTATACGAACGCGAGTATGCGTACCCGGTGCGCGATGTCGCACTAATATGACTCATCATGTCATTACCCAGCGTCACCGCCGGCAAGAGATAATGCGAGGCGGTATTTACACCCATTTGCTGGTGCGCAAACTCGCTGCCTTGCGCCTGCCACGCATAAGGAAGACGCACATACAGCTTGACAAGATCGAAGTTGAACGCCTTCAGGCGCTCCAACTCGCGATCCAGCTGCTCTTCGCTGGTTGTCGGGATCATCATGCTGTAATAAACCCGTTCCCCGTCGATGGCTTCGCCAGTGGGGAAGAGACGCGGCCCGACTCTCGCTCCCGAATCGAAGGCTTCTCGCTGCTCCTCCGCGCGATAAGTCGAATCGGCCAGGTCGCGCAACTCCGTGATCCCATATGACAGCCAAAGCCGTCCCATGCGGTCGCCATAGTAGATCGACTGCAAACAGGAGGGATGCGCGTGGTTCTCCCACAAGCCAGGCATCACGGCGTATTTTGTGGCATCAATTGTGCGATCCGCATGATAGTCGTGAGCCGGATCGTGCGGCAGTACGCTCTCAATCCGATTGTCGACAACAAGAATGTCTACATCGGTCTGTTCGTCGGGCCCTTCCCCTTTCCAGAAGCGCCCGGCGTGGATGAGCAGTCTCTGGTGCGGCACATCGTTGTGCCAGGTCAGATCGAACGGCACATCGGCAGCAACGCCGCCGTCACGGGGAATCATGCGTAGCTTGCCGTTCGACTCAAACAGAGATGTGCTGCGAATCGCCGCTCCAAGTGGGGGCATCGGCTGTTTCTTCGCTCAGCTTCTTTGCGGGTCCGCTGGGATGGCCCGCGGCGTCCACCGGCATGGAGTAGAGCAGATCGTCCATGATGAAGGCCATCTCTTTGCCGTCGGGAGAGTAGACCGGGCCATCCTCGCCGCGCGCGCTGATGGACTCATAGGGAACCGGCGAAAACCAGCTCATCTTTGCCGTAGCGACATCGATGGTTGCGATCTTGTTTGTGCCTTCGCGGAAGCGGCGCGTGTAAGGCTGCACCGCGACAATGGCAATGGTGCCGCCGTCTGCCGACCACGATGGCCGGCCCGGATCAAACAGGGCCGGCGTAAGCGCGCGCACTTTGCCTGTTGCGATATCGACGATGGATGTGACGCCCGTCTCATCCTGGAAAGCGAGCCACTTTCCATCCGGCGACCATGCGGGAAGAACTTGAGCAGAGGCAGGAGACGGTGAGACCTGCTTTGCTTCGCCCGTTTGCATGTCTCTTATATAGAGGTTGAGAACACCGCTGTTGTCTGAAGCGTACGCTAGATACTTTCCATCCGGCGACCACTGCGCGCCTTCTTCGAAGAACGTGTCGTGCGGTTAGCCGTTGCGGTTTCTCCCCGATCTTCATCAACCACAGGTTGTTCAGCGCGGTGAACGCGATTTCTTTTCCATCGGGCGAGAGATCGGGCGCAAGGATGCCAAGCACCGGTTCAGGCGCAGTCGAGCTGAAAGCGTACTGCTTATGCCGATACTCCGGGCGCATCCACTTGATCCCCGCGGTAAAGGGGATTTCTTTTTCCTGCTTTGCAGCCAGATCCAAACGATAGATATGGCCGTTGGCCGCGTAGATCAAGTCATTGGCTGAGAGCCACGTGGCGGGAAATGGGAAAACGTCGTCTTCTTTGCTGGCTTCGGATCCGGCCACCATCAAATGGCTGGCGATCATGAAGAGTCCTTCGCCGGAGAACTGCGTCCATGAAATCGTCTTTCCGTCCGGTGACCATGATGGCGCTTCCAAGCGGCCCTGCGTGGCCCCCATGGTAGCCAGCGTGCGCTGGTGGCCGTCCGCGTCGATCCCCTCGATGCTCCTGCCCATCGTTCCTTCGCCGCTGACGAAGGCGATTTCTTTACCGTCGGGAGACCACGCTGGCTCGTACTCGTCAGCTGGCGATGACGTCCACTGCTTCAGCGCGCCTGATTTCAAATCCATGGTCCAGATGTCGTAGCTTCCCTTGAACGCCGCGATCGGAAGAGAAAGCGATTGTTGTTCCATCAGGAGAAAAGTCGGGCTCACGATCGTCGCCATGACCGCTGGTGATTTGGCGCAGGTCGGTCCCATCGGGCTTCATAGTCCAGATATGAAATGTTCCTCCCGAATACGACTGAACAGCCACCAGATCGCCTTTGGGTGACCAGCTCGGGTGCGAAGCCTCGAAAACAGCGGATGTGACCTGCTTCGCTGCGCCGCCGCTTGCTGGCAGCGTGTACATCATCCCTTGCAGATCGATCATGATCGTCTTATGGTCAGGAGAAACCGCGAGAGCCATGTCGGTTCCTTCATGCACTGTAATGATTCCGGTTCGCTCGGCCGTTTGCGCTTGAGAATGGGCGAGCGCGCAGGCCACCGCGGCCAGGATCACACCGGCCAAACGCGCGCCGGCCCTCTTGATGCTCAGCCGCCGACGCAACACGTCGTTTCGGCCGGTCTTCTTCGCAGACTGACTCATGGAACTTCCATCTCCGGGTCTTCTGAGTTGCGGTGTATCACGCATGGCTGGCACGGCCTGTTCGGCAATGGGCTTCGTAGCTCGATGGGCTGCAAGCGCCATACCCCGGTGCCAAGCTACGACTGGCGCCAGAGGGTCGCCGCTAAGCATAAATGAAAGACCAATGCGGCTGCGTAAATACCTTATAAGAGCCGTAACCCGAATCCCCATTTTTCTCCGCGCGTATACCGGCCAGGGGCTTGCGCATGTTTCGCAAACCCTAGCCGGTAACTCGCGATTCAACAGTTTGTGACGACGGCCTGCGGCGGCGCTAGGCACCGCCTCAGGCTGCAGTCAGTTAAAAAGCGAATCGGCCAAAGAATTGCAGGTTGCGGCCGTAGTACTCGAGCGCGGCTCCCTCGGTGCTGACAGCGATGGGCTTGCCGTAGGTATTGGCGCCGCTTCCGATGGTTGCGGTGGTGGCAAAGTTGCCGTAGTTGGCGTGGTTGAAGAGGTCGAACGACTCAAAGCCGAGAATTGCGCTGTATCGCTCGTGGAGCTTGATTGTCTCCTGCAAGCGTGCGTCGACGCGATTGTAGGGGGTTCCGCGGAAGCCGTCGCGCTCGATCACGGAGTAGCCATAGCCGGCGTCGTAGGAGATTTTCGAGAGCGGCACATAGACCTTGGTGCAGGTGGTTGTGGGGCACGTGCCGGTGAAGTCGGGCGCTACCGGAGTGACTCCGGCGCCGAAGGTGCGGGTGCCCAGAGTATAGCCGTTGACGTTTGCGCCCGAGGAAGGAGCGAATGCCAGACCGGATCCGAAGTGGTAGAGGCCGGAGAGCATCAGTCCGTACTTCCACGCATACTGCCCGGTTGCGGTCAGAGTATGGCGCTGGTCGTCGGTCTGGTTCGCCCACTCCTGCTGAATGCCCGGTATGAAGGGCTTGTTGGGATACCCGAAGGCGCCGGTGGTGGAGCCCTTGTCGCGGCCCCAGGTGTAAGCGATAGCGCTGGTAAAGCCCTTGGTGGTTGCGTGGCGGATAGAGACGGCCAGTTCGTCGTTGATATCGCCCGCTCCGGGCGTTACGGCAAAGTTGCGCACCGCGGCGCCGAACAACTGATTGCAAACCTGCTTGGCCGGCTGACCGACTCCCGTTCCGCTTTCTGGCGCATCGGTGGAAAGCGTGCTGACGTTGAGCGTGTCGAGCGAAATGCCGCCGTTGCCGCAGACGCGCTCCCCATAAACGGTCGCGTTCATGGCCACGGAGGGGCTCAGGTTCTGCTCCGGGTTGGCGGGATTCACGAGTAAATTTCCACCCAGCGCGATCCAATCGTCGTAGACGCGCTCGTGGAAGCCATCGATTGCGAGCGTCGTGCTATAGGGCAACTCGCGCTCGATGCCGAGAGAGACCTGCAACGCGTACGGTGTTTTGGCCCCGAAGTGCACAGGTTGCGGCGAGCTGACGTAGTTTGTCGGATTGGATTCGGGGGTTTGACCGGCGAAGGGTGTGGGGAGCGCAAGTTTGGTGCCGCTGACGCTGGCCTGCAGTGCGCGGAACGTGCTCGAGTAGAGCTCCTCATCGATGATGGCGTTGGCCACCTGATCGGCGTAGTAGATGCCGCCGCCGCCGTGCAGCGAGGTCTTGCCATCGCCAAAGATATCGTAGGAGAAGCCGATCCTTGGCCCGAAGTTCAGGTTGGGGTTCGTGGTAGGAGTCAGGAGCCCCGGCGTAGGCACATACGAAGTGTTATAGGCGCCGATGTCGTTGTCGTAGCGAAGGCCCAGATTGAGCGTCAGGCGCGGCAACACCTTCCAATCGTCCTCGATCCAAACCCCGAGGATGGTGCGCAGAATGTCGATGTTGTAGTTGCCGTAAGCCTGGGTAAAGGACTCGGATGCATTGCAGTAGCTGTTAATGCCGTTAGTGCCTGTGTAGTTCCAGGTGGAGGGGTCAAGCGTGCCGCTGGGGAACATCGCTGCGTAATTTGGGCTGTTTCCGGACGTAGGCGAGCAACCCGTCAGGCCTCCGCGCAGGTACTGCGGGAACGAGCCGGCGTGCAGCGTATAGAGCATCTCGCCGCCCAGCTTGATGCTGTGCTTGCCCTTGAGCCAGAACAGATCGTCGCGGTACTGCTGAGTCGTTTGATTAAAGACTTCGGGCTCGTTGTACGGCTCGCCCACCGTGACGGCAGGCAAATCGAGAACGATGGAGTTGTCGGCGAAGAAGGGGAAGTTGCCGAACTGCCAATAGTGAAGTCCGGCGTGAAAGTCGTCGATCATGTTGGAGCCGATGGTGCGGTCCCAGTCGAAGACATAGCCGTATGCCGAGACGGTTGAATAGTAATCCTGGCTGGGATCGTTGCCGTTCGCCACAAAGCTCGTGCTCTGCTTGAAACCGTCTCCGCGCAGGAAAAGATGATTGTTGGCGCCCGCCTGAAAATCGGCGCGGCCCAGGTACTCGTAGGCGGTAAAGATGGACGGATGCGAAAAGACGCCGCTGGCACTGATACCTGGAGTCGTCGTGATAATCGGGTCCTGGGTTTGAGTGCTCGGCTGATGCTCGCCCTCAAACGATCCGAAGTACCACAACCTCTCCTTCTTGATGGGCCCGCCGAGCGTGCCGCCATATTGTTCGTCGGCGAACGGGAGGACTTCGTGGGCGATGGGGTCGGAGGCGTTGAAGAATGAGTTGCGGAAGTAGCCGAAGCCGCCGCCGTGCATTTGGTTGGTGCCGGATTTGGTCTGCACGTTCACGTAGACGCCCGCAGAGCGTCCTTCGGTCGCGTCAAAGCGGTCAGTGACGATCTGGAACTGGGAGATGGCGTCCTGCGAAATCTTCGGTTGGCCAAAGCTCGATCCCACCGAGTCCTGCGCGTACTGCAATCCGTCGAGCGTGATCTGAAACTTGCCGGTCTCTTCGTCGCCTTCGGAAGCTCCGCCCGGCCCTGACACCGGAGAGTTGCCGAAAGCGTTGTTGCGGATGCCTGCCACGAGCTCCGACAACTCAACGTAGCTGCGCCCGTTGACCGGAATGTCCTGGACCTCCTGCGGTGTAATATTGCCGGCCACTTCGGAAGACGTTGTATCAATCGCGTACTCGGTGCTCGCCTCGACCACCACTTGCGATGCACTGCTCGCCACCGGAAGCGTGAGATTGACCTGCGCCAATTGACCTACCAGCAGCAGCACCGTCTTTTCCGCCGTACCGAAGTTGGGCGAACTCGCAGAGATTGTGTATTCAGCAGCCGGAATGCCGGGAACAACATAAACGCCCTGACTGTTTGTCGTGTCGGCGTATGATGCGGCTCCTGCCTGCTTGACTTCCACTTTCGCGCCCTGAATGATGGCACCCTGCGTGTCGGTGACAACGCCGGTGATCCCTGTCTGTTGGCTGAACGCTGAAATTGCGCCGAGGGGGAAGAGAAAAAGAGCCGCAAGCCTCCAAGAAATCTTCATTCGCAGAAGCCTCCATAACTTCGCCGGTTGAGAATCGTTGAGGTCATTTGCATTCCGCCGTCCGTTCATACCGGGGCCGCTGTTATGCGCACACTTATCTCGCAGACTCGCGCACGACGTGCGAAAGCAGTCTCTAACCGGGAGACTGAAGAGATCTTCTCGAACAAGAGTTGGGTTGACCTTCAACCGCCGAATCGAGCCGGGCGATAACCCACGGCGTCTCCCGGGGGCAAGAGAAATCCCCCTGAAAACAGACCCTCCCTGGCTAAGGACTTGACTGGCGCCCACAGGGACGCGTCAAGGCCCTAACCTTCCGAGGAAGACTCTACCGAGCGTGCCCAATCAACGGCGATCGGCAAACTCGTCTCTTAA
This sequence comes from uncultured Acidobacteriaceae bacterium, assembly GCA_963782285.1. GTDB lineage: Bacteria > Acidobacteriota > Terriglobia > Terriglobales > Acidobacteriaceae > Telmatobacter. The sequence continues at coordinate 308,761 of CAWAJH010000016.1, read as the reverse complement.
CTCAAGTGCTGAAGTTGACCCAGCGGGCGCGGCGACGGTGGCGGCCCAAGACCTGGTATTTTCGCAGACTGCCCGGAGCTTGCAATTGCCTTGTAGCCGGACCGCTGCGAATTTCTGTTTAGGTTAACTGAGGATTCACATTTCGTCCAATAAAATCTTTCATTGCTGTGATTGGCCGTTTTTGGGCTCACTCAATCCAAAGGGCTGGTGACGGCGCAGTCCGTTTCATGAAGGGCCACGCGGGTTTGCTTTTCTGCAAGTAGTTTCCTATTCCGGGTGGATTACCGGCAAAACCGACAGAGCTCGAAAATGGGTTTTGCGCATATCGGCGACGATCCGATCTGATCGGCGATTTGCGATCGCACGCGCGTGATCCTGAGGAACCCCCGAAACACGCGTTGTCGGTAAACTGTCACTACCAGGCGAGCGCTGGAACCTCACGAAAGGGTCTTAAGGCAATTGTGGACTGCGCAATAGTGGCATAGGGCGGCATGAGTACGTCCCACGCAGTACGCACATGGGTTCAAGGGCCGGGACTCAACATGCCAAGGCCGCAAGGAGGTTCGAAATGCAGGTGTTGATCGTAGGCGTTGGCGCATTAGGCGGAACGATTGCGGCGCGTGCAATCAATGCAGGAATGACCGTTCACCTGGCAACTCGCAGCATCGAATCTGCAGAAGTGTTGCGAAGATCAGGCCTGCGCGTTTCGGGCGTCGGAGGAGATGCACGGGCCGACTTGGTAGACGCTGCACCGATTGCGAGCTATGAAAAGGGGAACAAATTCGACCTTATTCTGCTCGCCACAAAAGCACAGGATGCGCTGTACGTCGCGCCGACACTGTCGTCGATGCTCGTGCCCGGAGGGGTTCTGCTGCCAATCCAGAACGGCGGTGTGGCACGAATGCTTGCGGATCGTCTCGGCGAGGACAAGGTGCTTGGAGGATTCTCAAATCTTGGCGCGACGATGGTTGAACCCGGGATTTATGAGCAAAAGAATGCCGGACATTTACTGATCGGCGAGCTTGCCGGTGGCATGAGCGAACGTGTCGAGAGGGTTGCCGGAGAATTGGGCCGAGCGATCGAGGTGCGAGTGTCTCCGAATTTGACCGGCGCTATTTGGTCGAAGCTTCTGATCAACTGTTCGGTCACGACTCTCGGCGCGCTCTCGGCGCAAACAATGCGTCAATACATGGAGACACCGGCCGGACGGAAGGTATTTGGAAACACATACACGGAAGCACTGTCAGTGGCTCTTGCAATTGGCGCTCAACCGGAACGCCTGGCCGTTGACCCGATTCCACCTGGCTGGGGATCTATCGACTTCCCGGAACAGGAGTATCAGAACTGGGTGAATCACATCATTGCGTTCTATGGAGACATCAAGCCGTCGATGCTGCAGGATTTCGAGCGCGGTAGAAAGACGGAAATCGACTTCATTAACGGTTATGTGGCTCGGTTAGGTCATGAATCCGGGGTGCCGGTGAACTTGAACGGCGCGATTACAGAAATTGTGCACAAAATAGAGAACGGAGAGCTTCGGGCTGCACCAGAGCGGATGAACGATCTGGCGCACGTCACCGATGCAGGATGAAAATCCGGGACGTTTCGGGCGAGCAACCGGCTAACCGGCAATTACAGATTGGGAAGATTATGCACTTGACACAGAATAGATAAAGCGCTATAGTTGGTTCATGGAACTGACTCGCCACATGAAAATCGCAAACTTAGAGATAAGGATCTCGTTGCTTCTACAGCAAGAGCGACGGTTGCGGTCGGTATTTCCTCAACTCTGACGGCTCCTAAACTCAGGAATCGGAGGATGGTTGAACTCACTTCAACATTGAAGAAGCTCGATGAAACAGCTGACGAGTTGAGGCGAGTTCAGCAGGAGAAATCATGAACCTGATAGACGTAACCCAACAATTCAAAACCGATGATGATTGCCTAGCGTACCTTGAGTCGATGCGCTGGCCCGACGGCATTCGTTGCCCTGTATGCGGCTGCGATCGTATTAGCACCATCACCCGCAAGAACGGAACCGTGACGCGCGGCAAGACGGCGGCGAGGCCCGGAAGAATCGGCGCACCCGCATCTATCAGTGCCTTGAGGAAACCTGCAAACAGCAATTCTCGGCTACCGCGGGCACAATCTTCAATGACTCCCATCTCCCTCTGACAAAGTGGTTCATGGCGCTGGCGCTGATCGTGGACGCGAAGAAAAGCATCTCCGCGAAGCAGCTACAAGCAGCATCTCGGCATTGGCTCCTATCGGACGGCGTGGTACATGGCTCACCGCATCCGCAAGTCGATGGTGAATGAAGGCTCCGCTGAATTGACCGGGATCGTGGAGATGGACGAGACGTACCTGGGAGGCCGGATTCGCAACAGGCACTGGAGGCGCCCAGAGTTCAACACGAAACAGGTAATCGTCGGCATCAAGGAACGCGGTGGACGAGTCCGCTTCTTCCATGCCCCAGACGCGAAGATAGAGACATTGGCGAAGTACCTCAAAGAACACGTCAGTGCCGATGTGGATTTCATCATGACCGATGAATTGCCAGCGTACCCAAAGGCTCTCAGGCTCTCAGGCCATGATCTCGAGAAGCACAGGACAGTCAATCACAGCGCAGAGATTTACGTGGACGGCAACACCACAACCAACGGAATCGAATCCGCGTTCTCACTCTTCAAGCGTGGCGTGATAGGGAGCTTTCACAAGATTTCGATAAAGCATCTTGCACCGCTACCTGAGCGAGTTCGAGACGCGGTTCAACGCGCGGAAAGCGGACGACAGGTTCAATCCCACACTCAGGGCGATGTTCGGCGTCGAGCCTATGCCTTACGCGGAGTTGATTGCGGAGAAATAGGCGGAACTATCTTCCCCGCCTTTCCCTGAGTCTCTATCGACTTCGCAGGTTGCGGCGGGGTCTGCATCAGCTTCCCAAGCAGCGCGTCGAATTTGTCCTTATCAACCTTCATTTCCTGATTTTAGCGCACTATTTGAGGGCTTGACACCTAAGTTTAGCTACAGCTAAACTATGCCTTGACGTTCTGATTAAGCTGTAGGTAAACTGGACTCGTGAATGCCCCTCCTCCAACTGTCTATCGACCTCGCTGCCGGAGTTACGGACTCCGAGAAACGTGGAGTGGCTTTCCTTTCGGGTGACTCAGATTTAAATGCGGGGCCGACATTTAATGCTTCAGCGAACGATTCGAGCGGCAAACGGATTCGGCATCGCATGGGGCTATGGATTCAGTTTTGCCAAGATACGCGAGGTAAATTTCACGGCTTCACAAAATTCGAGGCGAAATATCGGAGTTGTTTCACGTTCATCGACATTGAGGAGAAGATTCGCTACTACGGCTTCAGATGCCATCCGAAGCCGGACGATCCGCGCTATGAACTGGTTGTGCTAACTTCCTGTGTCGATAAGAAGGAAGACGCAGTCAACAAAGCCGACTTAGATCGCGTATTGATGTGGAAAAACAACATGGCTACCCAGCAGGCATTGAAGGAATTCTCGAAGAAGGAATTGGGGAAAAAGAAATGAGTCATTGGACACAGGGCGATGTGAGCGATTTTGTATACAGCCTTTCACTCGATTTTTTTACGCAGTTAGAAGATCAGATTCGTGAGTCTAAGCTTCAGCAGAAGGAACTCGCTGAGAGGCTAGATGTCTCCCCGAGTGCTGTATCGCAGATGCTCAATAGTCCGCCAGAGAAACCAGAACTGGAAACTCTGGTCAAATATGCACGCGCAGTTGGGTCTAAAGTATCGGTTGTTCTTTACAACGATGGTGACCCCACAAACGAGCGAGGGCCGGTCTACTCCGGAATTTTTGAGCAGTCGTGGGAGGCGCTAAACAAGCCGCGAGATTTGGAAGCGGTGTCAGGCCTATTCAAAGCCGAATATGGGGTACCATGCTTCAAGTTCGAACCGATACCAGAAACATTTACGCCATATCGCTCGGTGCCGTTAAACGTATATGGGATCCAGCCGCTTCATTACTGGGAATTCGCTGGCTCTCCTTTTGACGACAAAGGGAGCAAGGGTTATCTCAATTCAACTGATGGGTCGATTTACCTAAATAGCGGTTGGAAATTAGGAACAACTTCGACTATCCCGACCGAATGGAATCGTCAAAAAATGCCGACACTGCAACCCAAGGAGAAAGCAGCATGAGCGCGAAGCCAAATAAGACGAACAAGACGAAGAGTTCCCCCGAACCACATATCCGCAACGCGGCCGATTTCAAATCGATTTATGTTAATTTCGCTCAAACCGCAGCGAATCCGACAGATATTTCGCTCGGAGTGGGAGAGGCGGGTCCCACGCAGACGGGCGTTCTTGAAGTTGAGATGAAGGCGCGCTTGGTGATGGCCCCGATGCAGGCGAAGATCATGCTCGGGATGCTCTTCCACATCATCAGACAATATGAGGCACAATTCGGGATGATCGAGATTCCGTCCGTAGTGGCTTCTAGCCTCACCGCGCCAGTGCCAGGAACTTCGGCTGTGGGTAAAGGAGATTCAACGGAGGGCGACTAGCAGGTGCTAGAGAGGGGATTTATACCCCCTGATTGCTTGGCGGCAATGGAGTTCGATTCTCCCGCCCTCCGCTCCAATAGACTTTAACGCCTTCGCCCTGTCACCGCAATACAATCTTCGATCCATTTATCTATATGTGTCAAGTGTATAATCTTCCTGGTTGATAAACATACCCACACGCGCAACTCACCGCGAACTTTCATATTCGGATGATTTAACCTGGTCTCCTTAGCGTTGCGTGGCCCGACCGCCAGGACCTCAAGCAGAATGCCACAAAATGCCGGTGACGCTGGTTTCAGCGGCGGAGTAGTAGGGGGGGCACGTCGATCCGATGGTCAGAAGTGACACACAGGTCAAAATCAGGGCAACAAGTGGGTGTCTGGGGCTTCAGGGAGCGGGGCTTCGGTGCCTACGCGCCGGTACAGGGTCAGTTTGAGGCTGTTCCCTTGATGATCTGCTGGTTTTGTCCGGCGAGTTTTACCATGGCATACATCAGCAGCAATTCAGTGCGATTGCATGACGCGTGCAAGCTGATGACGGTCGTGAAGTCAAGAAGACAGCAATCTGCATCAATTGTGCGGAAATCGCCTGGGGTGCGAGGGGTCGGCAGTTCAAATCGGCCCGTCCATAACATCTTTAACATCAATAGATTACAAAATTGGCTTCCATGCGGAAAATGGTAACGCGCGGGGTCTATTTCTTGCATGGATTGTTGCCTTTCGCGCTTCCATAAAATGCGGTTGATTGTATGGGCGATTCTCCGGGCGGGAAATCTTCGTCTTGATTACAAGTGATTGCAGTCACTTCGTCCACCGCGCGTCAACGGATATAGTTTTCCCGCCCTAAGAATCCTTCCACCGGCGCGGTTCGCCGGCATCCGCAATGAGGTGCCCCAATGCCCTTGAAACTGAATGTGAATGGCGAAGTCAGGACGGTCGACCTACCGCCCGATACGCCTCTCCTGTGGGTCCTGCGTGATGTGCTGGACCTGAAAGGAACCAAGTATGGATGTGGAATCGGAGTCTGCGGTGCCTGCACGGTGCTGATCGATGGAAAGCCGGTGCGCTCCTGTATGACGCATGTCGGCAGTGTGAATGGTCAAGACATCACCACCATCGAAGGGCTTTCTGCAGAAGCCATGCACCCGGTGCAACAGGCTTGGGAGGCTGTGGACGTGTCGCATTGCGGCTACTGCCAGCCCGGCCAGATTCTGGCTGCCGTGGCGCTGTTGGCCCACGCCCCACATCCCACCGACGCCGATATCGACACGGCCATGAGCGGCAACCTTTGCCGCTGCGGAACTTACTCCCGCATCCGGCAAGCCATTCATCACGCGGCCGAGGCGGCTCACGCGCCAACCCTGAAAAGCTGAACGAGGGCGAACACCATGAACAACGACTTTGATCTTGACCGCCGATCTTTTCTCAAGATGACCGCCCTCGCTGGCGGAACTTTCGCACTGGGTCTCTTCACACCCACACAGACTCTTACGCAGGGGACCGGCCGGCAGCCTGCCTTTGCGCCTGTTGCCTTCATTCGCATCGACCCCAGCGGCGTTGTCACGCTCATGGCCAAGAATCCGGAGATCGGCCAAGGCGTAAAGACCATGCTGCCTATGCTGATCGCCGAGGAACTCGACGTCGATTGGAACGAAGTTCGCATCGAGCAGGCCGACCTCAACCCTGAGGTGTTCGGGACGCAGTCTACCGGTGGCAGCACAGCCACTCCCATCAACTGGGACCCGTTGCGCCGCGTCGGCGCTGCCTACCGGCAGATGTTGGTCACGGCGGCTGCGCAAACGTGGGGCGTTCCCGAGTCCGAATGTTCCACCGACTGCAGCAAAGTGGTGCACCCTAAGTCGAGCCGGATGGTCCCCTACGGTCAACTGGCCGCAAAGGTTGCAGGGATGACTCCGCCCGATCTGAGCTTAGTGAAGCTCAAAGATCCAAAGGACTACCGCATCATCGGCAGGTCGCATCCCGGCGTCGACAACCACGCCATCGTGGCTGGCAAACCGATCTTCGGCATTGATGTCACGTTGCCCGGAATGCTTCACGCCGTCATCCAGAGATGCCCTGTCTTCGGCGGTAAAGTGAAAACTGCCAACATTGACGAGGTGAGCAAGCTTCCCGGAGTGCGCAAAGCGCTGATCGTCGAGGGCACGCTTCCCACCGATTCGGTTGAAGCGTCGGGAACCGGGATTGAGCCTGGAGTGGCTATCCTTGCCGACACCTGGTGGCAGGCGCAGAGCGCGCGCAAGAGCCTCAAGATTGACTGGGTCTATGGAAGCGGCGCCGGCCAGAACAGTGATGACTTCGCGAAGCGAGCCGCGGAATTACTGAAGTCCCCGCCTGCCTACGCTGTCCGCAGCTATGGCGATGCAGACGGAGCACTCAAGTCGGCAGCCAAGGTTCTCGAGGCCGTCTACGCATATCCATTTCTAGCCCATGGAACTCTCGAGCCGCAGGGCGCGACTGCCTCGCACAACAATGGCAAATTGGAGATCTGGACCACTAGCCAGACGCCAGCCGATGGTCATTCCTTGGTGGCGCATTCGGTGGGCATCGACCCCGGTAACATCAAGGTCCACCTTTGCCGCGGCGGCGGCGGCTTCGGACGGCGCTTGAGGAACGATTACATGGTCGAAGCTGCATGGCTGGCCAAACAGACGGGGATACCGGTCAAGCTGGTCTGGTCGCGCGAAGACGATTTCGCCCACGACGCGTATCGCCCCGGTGGGGTCATCGGCTTGAAAGCGGGCCTTGATGCGCAAGGCAAACTCGTTGCCTGGAGCCAACACCTCATTACGTTTGGCGAAGGAAAGAACACGGTGGAGGGTGGAGATATCGGCGGCGATCAGTTTCCCGCCGGTCGCGTACCGAGTTTTTCAGTGGGCATGAGTACGATTCCGTTGTGGCTGCGATGCGGGGCCCTGCGTGCGCCTGGCGACAATGCATTTGCCTTCGTCCACCAGTCGTTCCTTGATGAGTTGGCTGCCGCCGCGGGTCGCGATCTTCTCGATTTCCAACTCGAAATCCTGAACGCCGCGCCGGAGTCCGGCACGAAGGTCGACCCGAAGAATCCCAATCTGTTGAATCCGGAACGAATGAAGGGTGTGCTTGAACTCGTCGCCGAAAAATCGGGCTGGCGTGACCGCAAGAAGCTTCCTGGCCGCGGTATGGGGCTCGGCGTCCACTTCTGCCATCTTGGCTATCTTGCTATGGTCGCGGAAGTCAGCGTCGATGCTCTCAATCGTGTGACGGTCCACAATGTGTGGGCCGCGGGAGACATCGGCAGCCAGATCATCAATCCCGCAGCCGCAGAGAGCCTGTGCTGCGGTGGCATCATCGAGGGCATTAGCCACATGCAGCAAGAGATCACGCTGACCAACGGCCGCGTGGACCAGACTAACTATCACCAGCATCCGATGCTGCGCATGCGCCAATCCCCAGTGATCAAGATATTCTGGCGCAAGAGCGAGTTCCCACCGACCGGCCTGGGCGAGCCAGCGCTGCCGCCAATTCTGCCCGCGGTCGGCAACGCGATCTTCGCCGCAACCGGAAAGCGCATTCGGACTTTGCCATTGAAGAAGAACGGATTCAGCTACGCTTGAAAGGGATCAAGAAGTCTGCAAATCGCAGAGCTTCCGACTAAGTCAGGACCATCGGAGGGGAGGCCAGTGATTGCTAGCCGCGAAATGTGGGGATTTTTTGGGGGACCCTGGATATAAAATGGCATATGTCGGCAGCAATTCAGCGAGATTGCGAGATCCGCGTATGCTGATGACCGTAGTGAAGTTAAGCAGACAATAGCAGTCTGCATGAATTGTGCGGAAATCGCTTGGGGTGCGAGGGGTCGGCAGTTCAAATCTGCCCGTCCCGACCATTCAAATCAGAGACCTGATAGGAAGTTCCCCTCCCGAAGTTTCATCTCCGATTGCGGGGACTCTTGAGAGGCCCCATCAACAAACTCTGAATCCTCTGACACAGTTGTCAGAATCGGCAAAGGAGCGGTCATGTCCAGTGAGTCGAAGTGCCCATACGCGGGAAGCATGCTTAAACACACAACGGCAGGGGCGAAGGGCAATCCGCGACTGGTGGCCCGAGCAGTTGAACCTGGGAATTCTGCATCAGCACTCCTCGCTGTCCAACCCGATGGGCGAGGAGTTCAACTACGCCAAGGAATTCAAGAGCCTCGACCTCAATGCCGTGATCAAGGATCTCCACGCGCTGATGACGGATTCCCAGGACTGGTGGCCGGCCGACTTCGGCCACTATGGACCGCTCTTCATTCGCATGGCGTGGCATTCCGCGGGCACGTATCGCATCCACGATGGACGAGGCGGCGCGGGCAGTGGGCGCGCAGCGGTTCGCGCCGCTGAATAGCTGGCCGGACAACGTGAGCCTGGACAAGGCACGCCGGCTGCTCTGGCCAATCAAGCAGAAGTACGGCCGCAAAATCTCCTGGGCCGATCTGATGATTCTGGCCGGCAACGTGGCGCTGGAGTCGATGGGTTTCAAGACTTTCGGTTTCGGCGGCGGCCGCGTAGATATCTGGGAGCCGGAGGATATCGACTGGGGTCCGGAGACGACATGGCTGGGCGACAAGCGCTACAGCGGCGACCGCGAACTGGCGAATCCGCTGGCGGCGGTGCAGATGGGCCTGATCTACGTGAACCCGGAGGGCCCGAACGGCAACCCTGATCCGGTCGCTGCGGCGAGAGATATCCGCGAAACCTTCGCGCGCATGGCGATGAACGACGAAGAGACGGTGGCGCTGATCGCCGGCGGCCACACTTTCGGCAAGACGCATGGCGCTGCGCCCGCGAAGCTACGTCGGACGGGAACCCGAGGCAGCGGCCATTGAGGACCAGGGGCTGGGCTGGAAGAACAGCTTTGGCACGGGATTCGGTAACGACACCATCACCAGCGGCCTGGAGGTGCATCTGGAGCCAGACGCCGACCAAGTGGAACAACCGACTTCTTCGAGAACCTGTTCGGCTACGAGTGGGAGTTGACCAAGAGCCCGGCCGGCGCCCACCAATGGAAGCCGAAAGGCGAGGCCGGCGGCCGATAGCGTGCCCGATCCGCACGACGCGTCCAAGCGTCGCTCGCCTTCCATGCTGACCACGGATATTTCTCTGCGCGTGGACCCGGCGTACGAAAAAATCTCGCGCCGCTTCATGGAGCACCCAGACGAGTTCGCGGATGCGTTCGCGCGGGCCTGGTTCAAGCTGACGCACCGCGACATGGGCCCGCGCCCGCGCTATCTTGGCCCGCTGGTGCCGAAGGAAGAGCTGATCTGGCAGGATCCGGTACCGGCCGTCGACCACGAGCTGATCGATCAAAAGGACACCGAGGCGCTCAAGGCCAAGATTCTGGCGTCCGGCTTGTCGATCTCCCAACTCGTGACGACGGCGTGGGCCTCGGCGGCCAGCTTCCGAGGAAGCGACAAGCGCGGCGGCGCCAACGGCGCGCGCATCCGGCTTGCGCCGCAGAAAGACTGGGAGGTGAACCAGCCGGCCGAACTGAAAAAGGTGCTGGCGAAGCTGGAAGCCATCCAGAAGGAGTTCAACGCTTCGCAGGCTGCCGGACGCCTCATCCGGCGGCAAGAAGATCTCGCTGGCCGACCTGATCGTGCTCGCGGGGCTGCTGGCGATCGAGGAAGCCGCGAAGAAGGCGGGACACGGCGTGAAAATTCCCTTTGCGCCGGGCCGGACCGACGCTTCGGAGGAACAGACCGATGCAGCGTCATTCGCTGTGATGGAGCCGAAGGCAGATGGTTTCCGCAACTACGCTCGCAACGGGCTCGAGAAGTCTGCCGCCACGGGTTACTGCTCGACAAGGCGCAACTGCTGACCCTGACCGCTCCGGAGATGACGGTGCTGATCGGCGGCATGCGGGCTCTCGGCGCGAACTTCGGCCAGTCCAAGCACGGCGTCTTCACCAAGCGGCCTGAAACCCTGACCAATGATTTCTTCGTGAACCTGCTGGACATGGGTACGAAGTGGCAGAAGTCCGCAGCAGTCGACGGCGTGTTGGAGGGACGCGACCGGAAGACGGGCGAACTCAAATGGACCGGCACTGTCGTTGACCTCGTCTTCGGTTCCAACTCCCAGCTCCGCGCCGTTGCGGAAGTCTATGCGAGCAGCGATGGGCAGCAAACTTTCGTGCAGGATTTTGTGGCTGCATGGACCAAGGTGATGAACCTGGATCGCTTCGACCTGGCGTGATCGAAGAAGTGAGTTCGTAGTGGGTCCTGCTTGATTCTCCGACAGACTGTTCATCCGCAGAGGACCATGGGAGCGGCGGGCTTGAAAGCCTGCTGCTCTCGAATCCGCAGAACGGGTGAGCGGTCTGCCTGGAACAGCACATCGAGTGCATAGCTGTTCCCTCTCTTCGCGCTTCAATCTCAAAGCTCATCACGACGGAGCCGTGAGCGCAGGATTCCGACTCCCGCGCAGCAATACGCACTTACGACGAACTCTCTCCCTCGATCCCCCAGCAAAATCTTCAAATCGGATGCATGTGACTGGCATCACGCCGCAGATGCCCCCGGCGGAACTACCCTTTTTCCGTAGCAATTGAGCGCGGCTTTGACGGGATCAAACCAACGATCCGGCGGTTGAAACGCATGCGTGGCGTGGATCGGGGATTCTGCGCCGGGAGGAAAGTGGATGGCAAGGGCTGAAGAGATTCAGAGAATCCAGAAGATCGCATGGGACCTGCGGGCCGACATCGTGCAGATGATCGGCGTTGGCAAAGCAGGGCACCTCGGCGGTTCGTGTTCGCTGGCCGAGATCGTGGCGGCCTTGTACTTCGCGAAGATGCGGTTCAATCCGAAGATGCTGGCAGATCCGAACCGGGACCGCTTTCTGCTGAGCAAGGGACATTCCGTTCTGATTCAGTACGCGGCCCTGGTAGAACTGGGAGCGATTCCGCGCGAAGAGATTGGCAAAGTGAAAACGCTTGCGGGCAAGCTGCAGGGGCATCCCGACATGATGACCCCCGGTATGGAGGCGGTGACGGGTTCGCTGGGACAGGGACTATCAATCGCTGTGGGCATGGCGCTCGCGCTGCGGCTCAAGGAGAGCCCGGCTCACGTGTACGTGGTGATGGGAGACGGCGAACTTGCGGAAGGTCAGTTGTGGGAAGCAGCGATGTCCGCTGCACGCTTCAAGGTAGATTCCATTACTGCAATCCTGGATCGAAACCATATCCAGGCCACGGGTCCAACGAAGGATATCTTTGACATTCCCAACATAGAAGACAAGTTCCGGGCGTTCGGCTGGAACGTGCTCAGCGTGAATGGTCACGACGTGGGCGCTGTGCTGGATGTGCTGGACGAGGCGGGCACGAAGAAGGGCGCTCCCACGCTGATTGTGGCAGAGACGGTGAAGGGAAAGGGAGTGAGCTTCGCCGAGAACACGGCGGCCTATCACAACGGCGTGATGACGCAGGAGCAATACGACAAGGCACTTTTTGAAATCCAGGAATCCCGGAGGATGATGCAATGACTTCGCCGAATTTGAGAAGCGCGTATGGCGCCAGCCTTGTGCGGCTGGGCAAAAAGGATGGGCGGGTGGTGGCCCTCGAAGCCGATCTGGGCAAATCCACGCAGTCTGCGATGTTCCAGGCGGAGTTTCCCGAACGGTACTTCCAAATGGGAATCGCGGAACAGAACATGGCATCGACGGCGGCAGGATTCGCCCTCGCCGGGATGATTCCGTTCATTCACTCCTTTGCGGTTTTTGCCTCCGGCAGAGACTACGATCAGCTTCGCAACTCCATCTGCATTCCGAATCTTCCCGTGAGGATTTGCGGGTCCAGCGCCGGACTTTCCGACTTTGGAGATGGAAAGACCCACCAGGGTGTAGAGGACGCCGCGCTGATGCGCGCGCTGCCGAACATGACAGTTCTCTGCCCCGCAGACTCCATCGAAGTGGAGAAGATGATGGATTCGGTTCTGGACTGGCCGGGTCCGGTCTATTTCAGGATCAACAGAAACGATCTGCCCCTCGTAACCCCGGCCGATGAGCGTTACACCATTGGCAAAGTGACGAAGCTTCGGGATGGGGACAACGTGGCGATCTTCGCTTCGGGGGTGATGGTGTCAAGGTCTCTGGAGGCCGCGAAAGCGCTGGCGCTGGAGGGGATTTCGACACGGGTGCTGAATGTGAGCACCCTCAAGCCGCTGGATCGCGAGGCGGTGATTCACCATGCAGAGGGTGTGGACGCTATCATTACGGCAGAAGAGCACTCGGTAATTGGAGGGCTTGGCTCCGCCGCGGTGGAAGCATTGCGCGGAGTCGCTCATGCGCCGGTGGAGTTTGTGGGAGTGCCCGACAGTTTCGGTGTTTCGGCAGAAGGTTACAACGAGTTGCTGGCACATTTCGCGCTGACATCGGACGCCGTGGCGAATGCAGCAAAAACACTTTTAAAAGGGAGCAGAGTTTTATGCGGATTGGCTTCGTAGGACTGGGAATCATGGGCAAGCCCATGGCGAAGAACCTGCTGAAGGCGGGCCACACGCTGGTTGTGTACGACGTGGTTGAGGCGCCTTTGAAGGAGCTGGTGGAAGCCGGCGCGACGGCGGGCACGTCTCCGAAGGACGTGGCCGCGAAGAACGAGCTCATCATCACCATGCTGCCCAACTCGCCCCATGTGAAGACGGCGGTTTTGGGCAAGGATGGTGTGCTGGAAGGGGCGAAGCCGGGCAGCGTGCTGGTGGATATGAGTTCCATTGCGCCGCTCGCGAGCCGCGAAGTGGCCGCCGAGCTTGCCAAGAAGGGTGTCGAGATGCTCGACGCGCCGGTTTCAGGCGGCGAACCGAAGGCGATCGACGGATCGCTCGCCATCATGGTGGGCGGAAAAGAAGCTGTCTTCGAGAAGGTGAAAGATGTGCTGCTGAAGATGGGCTCGAGCGCAGTTCTTTGCGGAGACATTGGCGCAGGGAACGTGACCAAGCTCGCCAACCAGATTATTGTGGCGCTGAATATCGCCGCGATGTCAGAGGCGTTTGTGCTGGCGACCAAGGCAGGAGTCGATCCCGAGAGGGTCTTCAATGCTATCAAGGGAGGTCTGGCTGGTAGCACCGTTCTGAATGCGAAGGCGCCCATGGTGCTCGAGGGAAACTACAAGCCCGGATTCAGAATCGAGCTGCATATCAAGGATCTGCAGAACGCCCTCGATACCGCGCATGAGACGACCACTCCCATTCCTCTCACCAGCCTGGTGATGGAAGAGATGCAGGCCCTCAAAGTCGATGGCAAGCAGCGCGACGATCATGGAGGCCTCATCCAGTTCTATGAAAAGATCGCCGGGGTCAAGGTTCGCAAGGGGGGCGCGAAGTGAGCGCAAGGCATCTTGAAGGCAAGATCGCGCTGATTACGGGTGCTGCGGTTGGGATCGGTGCGGAAGTCGCTCGAAGGTTTCGCGAAGAAGGCGCCTCGGTATTCGTGGCGGATACGAATTGCACAGAGGGCGAAAAGACGGCTGCGGCAATCGGAGCCGTCTTCCTCCATCTTGATGTGACCTCGGAGGAAAGCTGGATAGCCGCGCTTTCCGCAGTGGTGGAGCAGGCCGGACGTCTCGACATCCTGGTGAACAACGCGGGCATCAACATCAGGAAAAACATCGAAGAGATGGACATGGGTTCCTTCGATGCGATGATCGCGGTGAACGTGAAAGGGCCGTTCCTGGGAACCAAGCACTCGCTGCCGGTCATGAGAGCGGCGGGCGGCGGAGTCATCCTCAACATGTCATCGATCTGCGGGCTTGTCGGCCACAAGTTCACCAACGAAACCTATACCACCACGAAGGGCGCGGTAACGATGCTGACGAAATCGGTGGCCGTGCGCTACGCGAAGGACAATATCCGCTGCAACTCCGTCCATCCCAGCACGGTTGAGACCGCGTTTGTGCAGACCATGTTCAAGGACCCCGAGCGCAAGGCGGAGCGGCTGGGCGAAATCCCTCTAGGACGGCTCGCCAGCACAAGCGACGTCGCGGATGCGCTGGTTTATCTCGCCAGTGACGGCGCTTCATTCATCAACGGGGTCGCGTTCCCCATCGACGGTGGGCTCACGGCGGGATAGGCGGCTTCGCTTCAAAGCGTGCGGCATATCCCCGCATTCGCGGGCGCCGAGTCTGCGATCACCCGATCTTTACAGCGGTAAGACTCTTTTTGGATCGCCGGCGGAAAGTCGGCGATCGAACCTTGTCCTTTGGTGTGGATTGCCGCGTCGATGGGCCGCCAAAGCGAGCGTCTGCCTCAATTCTCGGGAGACCATGACTTTTGTCATGTACCCAAAACCAGATTCTGCGTGCAATGTGAAAGATAGCGGCAGACCCGGAGCGAAGGACCCTAATCAACGCTTTGCCCCACCAGTATTTCCCAAAATGCTCCAGGTCCCGCCCTTTTGAGCCACACAGCTATCGAAACCGACACACTCCCCAGGCCCTGCGTATTTTCGTTTCCACCCAGATTCGCGGTGAGTAGCGATCGACGGAAAGGCACGCATGGACCCGGTTCGCTCGATTTGGAATAAAAAGGTTAACTCGCGTTTGCGCAGAATCTCTGGACCGGTTATCTGCGCAATGGGGCTGTTGCTGGCAGCGTGTGCGGGAATAGCGGCCTGCACTGCGTCAATTCCAACAGTCAAACAGGATCCGGCGCCGGCCATTGCGACGTTTAGCGCGAGTCCGGCGGCCATCACCGCAGGCGCCGGCACCACGCTGAACTGGACAACCTCTGGCGCAACGAGCGTTGCGATCACGCCGGGCAGCTTCGCATCGACGTCGGCGAGCGGCTCGGTGCCGCTGAGCCCGACGACCACCACGATCTACACGCTGACGGCAACCAGCAGCACAGGATCGGCGACGGCCACGACGACTGTGACGGTGACCCAGCCGAACGTTCCTGCGATCGGCTCATTCGCAGCGAGTCCCGCAAGCATCGCATTGGGCGGGATCAGCACGCTGAGCTGGACGACGACGGGCGCTGCGACCATTACCATCACTCCCGGGACATTTACGTCGGCTTCGGCGAGCGGTACCACGAACGTGAGCCCGGAGGCGACCACCACCTACGTTTTGACGGCGGCTAATGCCGCCGGTTCGGTGACGGCGACGGCCACGGTGACCCTAGCGGCGGCGGGCGGAACGCTGAAGATCACCACGACAAGCTGTCCGGGTGGAACGCAGGGAACGGCCTATGCCGGTTGCACCATCGCGGCCAGCGGCGGGACGCCGCCCTATACCTTTTCAGTAAAGGACAGCGCCAGTTATCCCCCGCTGCCCGAAGGGTTGGCGCTGGATGGACCGACGGGGAATATCACGAGCCCTCTGATTGGCGGGCAGGGGACTTATACGCCGGAGATTGTGGTGACGGACTCAACCGGCGCGCAGGCCACGGCCGACATCAGCTTCGCCATCAGCGGAAGCAATGCGTTTCTCGCGAATATCTTTCCTTCGGACTCGATCTTTCACCATCGCGTGGATGCGGCGACGTCGGGTTTGCCGGTGGATACTTCGCCGGCGGCGGCAATTTACAGCGCGTATTTGCCAGAGACGATCAAGCCGTTCTTCGGAGGCCAGGCCTACGCGAATTTTCCGAACGGGATTCCGGCAATCGAAGTGCCGTGGAATCAGCCGGATGTAGCGGTCTCAACGACCGTGTATCAGTCGTACTTCAGTTCGGGCCCGGTCCCTGCGTATGCCCCGGTGGAAGGCACAAGCAGCTCGTCGGGTGACCGGCATGTGCTGGTTTACCTGGAGCCGGGAAACGGGAATCATCCCGCGCTTTATGAGATGTGGCAGGGGATTTACGAGGACGGTCCGTGGACGGATTCGTCGAATGCGGAATGGCCGGACGTGGCTGGAGACGCACTCACGCCGCAGGGACAGGGAACATCGGATGCCGCGGGCTTGCCGGTGGCGCCTCTGCTGGTGAACGCCGACGAGGTGCTGGGGACGGGGACGCCGACGGCGCCGAACGGGACTGTTCAGCATCCGATCCGGTTCACTCTCAATCACATGCTGAACTACTGGGTGTGGCCGGCGACGGAAACGGCGGGCGTGGGCAGTTGCACGGCCAGCGGAGGAGGCGCGATCTCGGTGGAGTCGGAGATTTCGGAGGCGACGCCGCCGGCTAGTTGCACCATGACGGGACCGGCGGGTGAAATATACCGGCTGAAAGCTTCGGTGGCCACTCCGGCGTGCGCGGCGACGAGCCCGCAGGCGGCGATCATCATGACTGCGCTCCGGAACTATGGGATCATCCTGGCGGATAACGGAGATAGCGGCGGCTTGATTGGGACGCCGGATGCGCGCTGGAACGACAGCGACCTTCAATGCCTCACGAGTCTGACTCTCTCGGATTTTGAACCGGTGAATGTATCGGGCCTGATGGTGAGCAACACGAGCGGGCAGACGAGCCACTAGGAGACAGAGAGTCACACTAAATTGGACCGCGAGAAACATTCATTCCCAGGTCTCAAAATCGAGACCTGGGGCACCCAGTATCAGGTGTAAGGGTTAGTGCGAGGGCGGGACGTACTCTTTCGGCAATGAGGAGCCTTCACCGAAGAAAAACTGCTCCATCTGCTCGACGAGAAACTGCTGCGCCTGGGGTGTCCAAGGCTGAAGGCGATACTCGTTCAGCAGCATTTTCTGGTGATTGACCCACTCGTCCCATGCGGCCTTAGAAACGTTCTTGTAGATCTTTTGACCAAACTCAGAATCGAAGGGAGGCTCGTCGAGGCCCTCCATCTCCTTCTTATAACGAACGCAGAAAACGGTATGCGCCATCCAAATGACTCCCAGAGTAATTGTATGGGATACGGCGAGAGCCGGGGGCAGCCTCCGAAACTGAGCCTCGCATGATTTCTCTTGACAAGCGGGCAGGCGGCAGGTTTTTCTATCTCCACCACTTCAGGTCCATGCCCCCAGAAAATCAGCGGTTTCCGGCTCAGGGGTCAGGCGAGGAAGTGACAAAGGCTCCCCCATCATCCAGGCTTCTTTATTGAAAGGGGTTGCTATGGCCGAACCGAGTGCAACAGGAGCCACTACTGGACTTTCAGACGATGCCGCGAGCGGCATTGCCTATCTCACCTTCATTCCCGCGATCATCTTCCTGGTGGTTGCGCCTTACAATACAAGCCCCAAAGTGAAGTTCCATGCGTGGCAGTCGATCTTTCTAACAGGGGCGTGGATCTGCTTGTGGGTGCTCGATATTGTGCTTGCCTTCGTGCCCATCATCGGCTGGCTGCTGATGCTGCTTCTGGGCCTGGGGCTGTTCATTGTCTGGCTCATCAGCATTATCAAAGCGTTCCAAGGCCAGAGGTTTGTCATTCCTGTGATCGGGGCGCTTGCGGAAAAGCAGGCAGGCGCTTAAGCGCACGAATTCAGACGGATCGGGAGGGCAGACGCTGGGTCTCAGCGCCTGCGTCCCTTTCCGGATCGCTGCACTTTGCGGCCTGAACTCGCATGCGATGAGTCTTTGCGTTTCTTCTTCGCTTTGGGCGTGGATTTGACGGCCTTTTTGCCGGTCAGCGGTAATTCTTCTTCGACGAGCGAGAACTGCAGCTTGCGCTCCTGAGCGAGGATGCGGTCGAGGATGACCTGCACGCGGTCACCGGCGCGGAAGCGGCGGCCTGAGCGCTCGCCGACGATTTCGTGCGTGTTTTCGCGCCATGTGTAGCGGTCGCCGCGCAGCGTGTCGATGGGAACAAGGCCTTCGACAAAGAGGTCGGTAAGCTCGACGAAGAGGCCGTATTTGGCGGGGTTGAGCACGAGAGCGGCGAACTCGTCGCCGACCCGGTCCTGCATGAAGCGGACTTTCTTCCACTCCACAAGTTCGCGCTCGGCTTCGGCGGCGCGGCGCTCGGCCTGGCTGGATTCGTCGGCGATCTGGGCGAGCTCGGGCTCGGGGATGGGGGGGTGGATTCGTCCGGGCTTCGTTCGAGAGGGTGAACCCGCCCCCACCCTAGCCGAGCCAGGATGGGGCACCCGGGTCGTTGATCGAGACGCCTCGTTCGGGTGCGACCAGGGAGAGCTGAGGCGGGCCTGCGAGACAGTTCTGTGGCCGGAGACGCCCTCGCGCAGCAGCGTCTTGGCGATGCGGTGGACGATGAGGTCGGGATAGCGGCGGATGGGCGAGGTGAAGTGGGTGTAAGTGGGCGCGGCGAGGGCGAAGTGGCCTTCGTTGATCTCGGAGTAGCGCGCCTGCGAGAGCGAGCGCAGCATGAGGTAGCTCAGAATGCGCTCCTCGGGCTTGCCTTCGATGCGCGCGGCGAGCTTCTGATACATGCGCGGCGTGACGGCGATGTCTTCGGGGACCTCGTGCTGGCGGGGATTGCGGCCCTGGCCGCGCGACTCGCGGCGCTCTCCGCGGGTTTGGACGCGCCTCACCGGCAGCGGACCAAGACCAAGCGAATAGCCGAAGCTGGCGGCGAGTTCTTCGAACTGGACGACGCGGCGCGGATCGGGCTTTTCGTGGATGCGATAGAGCGAAGGCACGCCGAGATCCTCAAGCCAGGCGGCCACGCACTCGTTGGCGGCGAGCATGAACTCCTCGATGAGGCGATTGGCCCAGGTGCGCTCGGACTTGGTGACGCCGCGCATCTGGCCGTTCTCGTCGAATTCGATGACCGGCTCGGGCAAGTCGAAATCGATTGACCCGCGCTCCTCGCGGCGCTGGTTCATGAGGACGGCGAGGCTGCTTCATGCGCTCGAAGTCGGGAACGAGCGAGTGCGTAGCGCGCGCGGGTCTCGGCGTCGCCTTCCAGGATTGCGTGGACGTCGGTGTAGGTCATGCGCGCGGCGGAGCGGATGACGCCTTCGACGATTTCGAAGCTCTCGATGCGGCCGGCGGCGTCGAGTTGCATGATGCAACTCAGGACCAGGCGGTCTTCGTGGGGGCGCAGGCTGCAGATATCGGTCGAGAGCTCCTGCGGCAGCATGGGGATGGCGCGGTCGGGGAAGTAAACGCTGGTGCCGCGCAGGCGGGCTTCAAGATCGAGAGCGGTTCCGGCGCGGACGTATTCGGCTACGTCGGCGATGTGAACCTGGAGCTCGTAGCCGCCATCGGCGCGATCGGTCACCAGAACCGCATCGTCGAAATCCCGCGCGGTTTCGCCGTCGATGGTGACGATGGGCAGAGCGCGAAAATCGACCCTGCGGGCGACAGCTTCTGCGTCGAGATGCGCGACGCTGCGCGCTTCGGCCAGCACGTGCTCGGGAAAGATGCGCGGCAACTGGTGCTTGCGGATCATCATCTCCACGTCGACGCCGAAGTCGTCGGGAGAGCCGAGAACTTCGATCACGCGGCCGATGGGCGGAGCGCGTGGGCGTGGGCCAACTGGTGATCTCGACATCGACGACCAGGCCTTCCAGGCTTTCGGGTTTCGGACGCAGAGATGCGCTTCGGCTGCCCAGCACGCGATGCGGCGTAGAGGATGCAGCGGCGGCAGGAATCTCCTGCGCCGGGCGGAATCAGGATGGGCTGCGTCATGCGGTCGTCGAAAGGGATAACGACGTGATCTGCGCGCGATCGGGATCGTGCATAGCGAAAGATGCCGACGACGGTGGGGTTGCGGCGCTCGAGGACGCGCACGATGCGGCCCTGGCGGCGGCCATCGGCTTTGGGCGGTTCGAGCTCGACCAGCACCTGGTCGCCCTGCATGGCGCCGTTGATCTCGTTGGGCGGGATGAAGATATCTTCAGTTTCTGCTGCCGCGAGCGCGCCTGGCTCGGCGATTGGGGCGCACGAAGCCGTAGCCGTCGCGATGCAGATCGAGGCGTCCGGCGACGAGATTGTCGCGCGTGGCAGGGCGGACGCGGACGTGGCGCGGGGAATGCTCCAGTGTTCGCGATCGAGCTTGACGAGCTGGCCGCGCGCGGTGAGCCGGGCCAGTTGCTCGAGCAGCAGGCGGCGCTCGCGGCCGCCGCCCAGGCCCAGTTCGCGGACCAGTTGCTTGTATCCGGCCTTTCTGGCCGGCAGAGGCGGCGATCCGCGCCAGCAGTTCGCGATCGGTCATACGCCAAGATTATGGCAATTACGTAGGTGCCAACATTGCGGGGTCCAGGAACCTGGATCTGCGCCCAGGAAGTTGCAGATGATGCCGTAGAATGGGGGCGACGCTCGATCTGGCGAAACAGGGACGGACAGCTTGCCCTGCATCCGGACTGCTCGGAGCAGATTGCGGCGCGTTACAAGGCCAGCAGGACGGCGAACGCAATTTAATTTTTGGGATTCAAGCCATTGGCCTTGCCTTGGCAATCCCCCAGTCCCTGATCGGACAGAAAAGGAACTACCCTTGAGCGCTATGTGGAAACCAAATCAGACCGGACCGATCAATCCCCACCCCGACACCGGAACCGCACGCACCCGCCGCCTCCGGCGCCCGTGCCGAACCTCCGCCCGCGCGCAAGCCGCGACGCGGCGAACAGGCCACCATCGGCAAGGGCCTGTTTATCAAAGGCGAAATCACCGGCTCCGAGTCGCTGTATATCGACGGCAAGGTGGAAGGCGCATCAATCTGCCCGGCAACCGCGTGACCGTGGGCCGCAACGGCCAGGTCGGCGCCAACATTACCGCGCGCGAGATTGTGGTGCTGGGCAAGGTGCGCGGCAACGTCTCGGCCACGACCGCGTGGACATTCGCGCCGAAGGCTCGTTGAACGGCGACGTGGCCGCGGCGCGCATCAGCATTGAAGACGGCGCCTTCTTCAAGGGCGGCATCGACATCCGCAAGGCCGACGCGAAGCAAGCGCAACAGCCCGGCGTGAGCGGCAATGCGGCCGCGACGAACTCTGCATCGTCACTGAGCCACGAACCAGCCAAAGTGCAGGTTTAGAGCGAAACCAGAGTTGGTGTGGCCTGTTGAGTTTTGCGCAAGGTCGCCGCTCCCTGTTGGTCGCGTCGACTTGAGTGAGGTGCATTCGGTATACAGCCACTCTGGTTTCGCTATAGCGGCGACCCATCGCATTGCGTGAGAACGAGCGCCTTCGACGCTTGAAAGGCGCTCGTGTATTCTGCGGGACGACCTGTGAGCTCGCTCGCCGGAATTGTCGCGAGGACAAGGCGATAGAAGCGCTATCCCAGCTTAAGGCGGCGCATCGCAATGCGGGGTAGAGCCGATCCGGCCTTTTCGAGCACCCACTTTGCAATGACAACCCAAACGACAATGCATGCAAAGAGCATCGCGGCATCGACGACGCGTGCGCGATGAAGCAACGGCGCGGCAGGCAGATGCGAGATCGCGCTGCGCAGAGCCCATGAGACCAGCCACGCGGCTGAGCCGCCCGTGACCGCGCCCAGCAGACAGCGGCCCATTTCAGTGAAATCGAGGCTGGCGAGCGAGACCATTTTTCGCTTGTGCAAGAGCAACGCGAGGGTGACAGACTGCAGCAGGATACCCGCGTCGGACGCCAGCGCCAGACCCACCGGCACCCCACATTTTGTAGCCAAGCCCGTATAGCGGGAACGCGACGAACAGAATGAATGGTGCTGGCCAACATCGGCAACCATGTGATTCCTGCCGCATAGAACGCGCGTGCGTAAATTGCCTGCGCCGACCAGGCAAAGAGCGAGACAGTGTAGAAGGCGAAGAACCACGCAGTGAGATTCACGTCGTGCGGCGTGAACCTGCCGCCGCCGAAGATCACACCCACGAGAGATTGCGAAAGCGCGATCATCAGCGACGCCGCCAGCAAGCTGAGCGCCACGACGCGGGAAACCGAATCGGCGACCCCCGTCGCGAACTGGTAGCGTTCTTCCTTAGCCCAAAGTTGCGCAAAAAAGGGCATCGAGGCCACCCCGGCTGCCTGCGCCAGCATCGCCATCGGCGCTGAGAAGAGCTGCTTGGCGTTGGCCAAGCGCGTGATGTCGCCGGCCCCGTGCGAAGCGTAAAACCCGGCAAAATACTGATCGAGGAACGGCAGAGTGAAGCCGAACATGAGCGGCAACGTCATGAAGAGCCACACGCGAAGCCCCGGGTGACGAAGATCGATCTCCCATCGAAAGTGAATCCTCGCCCGCATCGCGCCCCAGGCATTGATGGCGAACGAACCGATGAGAAATCCCGCAGTGGCGCCAACAGCCAGCGAAGAAACCCCGAGCCTTCGATGCAGCGTGACGCCGAAGGCGATGATCGACAGGTTGTAAAGAATCGGAGTGGCCGCTTGATACATGAACTGCTTGCGCACCAGCAGCGTTGCCCCGAGGACGCTGCCGGCAAAAAGGAAGATTTGCGCGGGAAGCAGAATCCGGGTCAAGTGAGCGCACAAAGCTACTTCCGCCGCAGGAAAGCCGGGATTGGTCCAACGGACAAACGGAGCCGCGAAAAACATCAGGATGATGGAAGCGGCTGTCAACACGAGAACCATCAGGTTGAGGACGGTGAACAATACCCGCTCGCCCTCGTCTTCTTCGCCGCGTTCACGATAGCGATTGAGGATTGTAATAAATGTGATGGAGACGGCGCCACCAACGAGGAAATTGTTCATCAGATCGGGGAGGCGGAATGCGGCCATGTAGGCGTCGGTCTGTTGGCCCGCGCCGAAAACCCAGGCGATGTATTTGCCACGCGCCAACCCGACCAGCGCCGAAACCACCGAGGAGGCAGCCAGTAACACGGATGCAGAGAAAGCGCTGTGCGCGTGAGAAGGGTGCATCAGATTCAGGATGCGGGTCCACCTCTGGCGCATTGAAGACCGCGATTCCGCTGCAGCAGCGGAGTTGGGCCGCTGCGGTTCCGGAGTTGTGGGCGTGCTGGTCACTGAGGTCGATTTTACCGGGGGAGACGCCGCGCGAGGCTGCGGATTGCGATGCATGGCGCGTATTCTGATTTCATGAAGAGTCGATTGCGGCTTCTTGCCTGGTTCGGAGCGATTCTCTTTCTTGGTGCGCCTGCGTTCGGCCAGGCGATTCACGGGCGCGGAGGCATCAATCTTCCGCCTCCGCCCGAAGCCAATGTGGCTCCAGTCACTGACAACTACTCCGGGACGAAGGTGGTGGACAACTACCGCTGGCTGGAAGACTCCAGCAGCCCGGAAACGCAGGCGTTCATCGACGACGAGAACACCTACACCGGACGGTATTTTGATCAGGCGCGAATGCGGCCACAATTTGCCGACGATCTGGATCAATTGGAGCACGTCTCGACGTGGACGGTGCCGATACAGCGCGGTGACGACCTGTTTTTTGAGAAGCTGCTGGCGGGCGAGGGGCAGGCCTCAATCTATGTGCGGCACGGATGGGCGGAGAAGGACAAGCGCCTGATCGATCCGGCGCAGTTCAGCCGCAATCCCAACACGTCGGTGAATCTGGCGGATGTGTCACGCGACGGAACCCTGGTAGCGTACCTGGTGCGAGAGGGCGGGGCCGATGAGACGACGGTCCACATCTTGAACGCAAAGACGGGGAAGGCGCCGTTCGACGTGCTGCCCAGCGCCGTTTACGAAAGCGTGGTGTTCACGCCTGACGGCAGCGGACTCTACTACTCGCGGAGAGATCGCAAAGGCAGCATGCTCTACGAGCACAAGCTGGGGACGCTCGTGGGGAGCGACAAGATGGTCTTTGGACATGAGTTCCGTGGAGAAGACCTGGGACCGGGTGATTTGATCTACGCGAGTATCACCGACGATTACCACTACCTGGTGGTCGAGGTTGACCGGGGTGTTCCGCCAAGACGGGTAGACATTGTGTATCGCGACCTGACGAAGCCGAATTCGTACTTCGACCTTCTGATCTGGGGTGTCGACTCGCGATTCTCGGCCGATTACGTGAAGGGCGCGTGGTATGTGAAGACCGACTATAAAGCGCCGAACGGCTGCATTCTGAAAGCCTACCCCGGAATCATGCCCGACGCGTGGGATAAGGTGGTCCCCGAAGGGCCAGACGCGATTCAGGGATTCAACATTGTCGGCGACAAAATCTACGTGAACCGTCTGCATGATGTGAAAACCGAGACGGCAATTTATACCCTCGAAGGCAAACCGGCGGGCAGTGTGGAGTACGACGGCATTGGCTCGGCAACGACGCTCGCGGGCCGCAGCACGAGCCGCTACGGGTTCTTCCAATTCGAGTCGTTCATCGCGCCGCCGACAATCTACCGGCTCGACACGTTATCCGGAAAGCGCGAAACCTTCGCCCAGACTAAGGTTCCATTCGACACGAACCAATACCAGCTGAGCCAGGTGTTTTACCAGTCAAAGGACGGGACGCGCGTGCCGATGTTCATTGCCGGCAAGAAGGGACTGAAGCAGGATGGAACCGAGCGGTTGCTGATGACGGGCTACGGCGGATTTGACTTAAGCGAATTGCCGGAGTGGAGCCCCGTGTATGCGGCGTGGTTGGAAGAGGGTGGATGGTTTGCGTTGCCGAACCTGCGGGGCGGCGGCGAATACGGAGAGAAGTGGCACGAAGCGGGAATGTTCGAACACAAGCAGAATGTTTTTGACGACTGGTTCGCTGCAGCCGAGTATTTGATCGCCAACAAGTTCACTTCGCCCGAGCACTTCGCGATCATGGGCCGTTCCAATGGAGGCCTTTTGATGGGGGCATCCATCACGCAGAGGCCCGATCTGTTTTCGGCGGTGGAGTGCGGGTATCCGCTTTTGGACATGCTGCGCTACCAGAAGTTCGAAGAGGGCGCGCTCTGGACAACGGAGTACGGATCGTCGGACAACGAGAAGCAGCTGGCCTATCTGCTGAAGTATTCGCCTTACCAGAACGTGAAGGCCGGCACAAAGTACCCGGCGGTATTCTTCTTTACCGGCGGAAGCGACACGCGCGTCGATCCGCTGCATGCGCGCAAGATGACCGCGCTGTTGCAGGTGGATTCATCGAGCGGACGTCCGGTTCTGCTGCACTATAGCGTGGCGGGTGGGCACTCGTCCGGGGTGAGTGTAGATCAGGCGATTCAAGACGGGACGGATCAGCTCACGTTTCTATGGACGGAAACGGGACAACCCACGGTCCATCGGTAATCTCTTTGCGCTACCGGCATCGGAAAAGCACCCGAACGGGAGTTGTCCGTGAGTAACCTCATGCCGGGACGAAGCTGTCCGATAAAGATGGTACGAGACAAAAATTCGCCGGCAGGACGCTTGGGGTACTGGCCGCAATGATTTGCCATTGGTGAAATCGAGCGGGCTCACCGCGACCTGTCCGGAAAAACGAATGTAATTTGCAGGGCGCCTGGACGAAAAGCGGTTTGGCCGAGGCACAAAGTGGGCCATAAGGACAATGCCACAATCTGAGCTTGAAACATCAGAGACCGATATTCAACAAGAGGGTGCGCGGTTGGCATCTCTGGCTTCGACCGGGATTCTGGACTCGGAACCGGAGACAAGCTTCGATGCAATCACCCGCCTTTCGGCCGAGTATTTCAGGGCCGACACCGTGCTGCTGGAGTTTGCCGACGAAAGCCGCCTCTGGATCAAATCGTACTGGGGCGAGCCGGTAAGGGAGCTGCCACGAAACGAATCCGTCTTCGAGATGGTGCTGGCAGCGGATGGTCCGGTTGTGGTGTCGGACGTGACCAGGCATCCGCGGTTTGCCGGATGCAGGTTGAGGATCCGGCGGCTGGAGGTGGAGTCGTTTGCGGGCGTGCCGATCCGCTCGGGCGACGGCAAGATCCTGGGGGCGCTTACGATCTTCGGCTGCCAGCCGCGGCGCAACATGGCTGTGGATGAATTGCGGATGCTGGAGAGCCTGGCTGACATGGCAGCGAGCCAGTTGGAGTTGCGCAGACTACGCGCCGCAATTCGAGAGCATTGCTCGCAGCCCGCGCGCGTCAAAGAGACAATAAAACGCACATGGCCGAGTAAATCGGACCTGCGGCAGGCATTGGAAAAGCGGCAGTTTGTGCTGTACTACCAGCCGGAGGTGGAGCTGGCAACGCGGCGGGTTGCCGGCCTGGAGGCGCTGATTCGCTGGCAGCATCCGGAGAGGGGAATCGTTCCGCCAATGGATTTCATTCCCGTTGCAGAGGAAACCGGGCTGATTCTCCCAATCGGCGACTGGGGGCTTTCCGAAGCATGCCGGCAAATTCAGATTTGGGGCCGCGAGGATCCCGAGCAGGCGACGCCGCGCGTCTGCGTAAATCTTTCAGCGCGGCAGTTTGCGCGCGAGGGGCTGGCCGATCACGTGGAGGCGCTTCTCCGGCAGTCGGGAGTGTCGAGCCGGCAACTTGGATTGGAGATGACCGAGTCGAGCGTGATCTCCGATACTAGCAAGGCTCTGGAAGTACTGTGCAGTTTGCGGAGACTCGGGATCTCGCTGCTGATGGACGATTTTGGCACCGGCTACAGCTCGCTGAACCATTTGCATTCCTTGCCGTTCGATGTGTTGAAGATTGACCGTTCATTTGTAGTTCGCATGACCGAGGGCGAACAGCCGTTCCACATTGTGCGCACGATTGTGGAGCTGGCGCGCGTGCTCGGGATGGACGTGGTCGCGGAGGGAATTGAAACGCTCGAGCAATACAACCTGCTGCGGCAGTTGGGATGCCGCTTCGGGCAGGGATACTTGTTTTCGCGGCCCGTGCCGGCGAGGGTGATCAGCGAAATGCTTCAACTGCCGGGACGGGTTTTGCCGGAGCCAGTGAGCGGCAAGGTCGGTGCGAACTAGCTGTCTCCCACCTTTCTCGCCGGTTTGTTCCAAGCGCGGAGGAAGGACGGGGCAACCCAATGAATTTTGCGCGCGGAGAAATCTGATTCGGGAATTGCGCCTGGCGCCTCCTGATTTGGGATTCAGGCGGCGCCTTGATTGTGTTCGTCTGAAGCGGTTGCGCACAAGCGGCGCTATGCTCAATGCCGTGCAGCCGGCTCAAGCTCAGCCCTCCCCCAGTTCATCCAGCTTTGCCGGCCTGCTGGCCTCGCTTGCTTCGCCGCATCAACCTGAGAACATCGCGCCATTTTGGAGCGGCAGCGATCTGGGCGAGGATGTCGCGACGATCAGCTACGAAAGCGCCCTGCGCGCCCATGCGCGATATCGTCCGGCGGACCGCAGCGAGTGGGAGGGAGCCGAAAATTCGCCGGCCGACGATGCGAAGTCGCCCGTTGCGGGCATGATGGCGGGTAGCGAAGGATCTGCGGCACAGATAGGCAGCGCATCGCGGGCAGCACATGATGGCGACCTGCGACGGGCGAGCGTCACCGTCCGCTTGAGCGAGGCGGAAGTTGATCGTTTGCGGCAGCGTGCGCGGGAGGCAGGACTCACGATCTCAGCGTATCTCCGCTCATGCACTTTTGAAGTTGAGGCATTGCGCGCGCAGGTGAAGGCGGCGCTGGCAGAACTGCGAACGGCGGGGACCGAGGGAACGCAAGAGACGGGGAACAAGGGAACGAGGGAACAAGGAAACGAAGTAGAGAACCGTCGCGGAAGCGCTGGAATCCGCCTAAGCCGTGTTTTGAGTGCTATCGGTAGATTTTGGGCGCGCAGGTTCTCGGCGAATTCAGTCTAAAGACGCGGCGCCAAAAATCGTGCGCTTGATTCATGCGATCGCTTGTAGAATGACTTCTCTTTCCTCTTGTTTCCTTGTTCGCTTGTTTGCCGCCTCACTCCACTTCCAGCACCAGGCACTTGAGGTATTCGGTCTCAGGAAGGTTGAGGACGACAGGATGGTCCGGCGCGGCGCCGCGGCGTTCGAGAAGGCGTAC
This sequence comes from uncultured Acidobacteriaceae bacterium, assembly GCA_963782285.1. Lineage (GTDB taxonomy): Bacteria > Acidobacteriota > Terriglobia > Terriglobales > Acidobacteriaceae > Telmatobacter. The sequence continues at coordinate 280,546 of CAWAJH010000016.1, read as the reverse complement.
GCGCCGCTCAGCGTCGGCAGCAGCGGAGGCGATTGCCGCTTCAAAATCGGCCCATCCAACGTGATGCGAGCATGAGCAGGTGACGAGCAGGCCGCCGGGGCGAATCATCTTAAGCGCGCGAAGATTCAGCTCCTTGTAGCCGCGCAAGGCGCCTTCAACGGCGCGTTTGCTTTTGGCGAATGCCGGCGGATCGAGCACGATCGTGTCGAACTTCTCGCCGGCGCCGGACCAGTCGCGCAGGATCTCGAAGGCGTCGGCCTCGATCCAGTCGACGTCGGCTTTGATATGCGAGCGATTGGCTGCGAGATTGCGCTCCGCCATTTCAAGCGAAGCGCGTGAGGCGTCGATGCCGGTCACCTGACGGCAGACCTGGGCGAGATGCAGCGCGAATCCGCCCTGGTAGCAGCAGACGTCGAGTGCGCGGCCTGGCGGCTCCGAGGCGCCGCAGCCCACTCCTGCGCGGCGGCGTAGTTCGTGCGCTGGTCGAGGAAGGCGCCGGTCTTCTGGCCGGCATTCACGTCGTAATGAAAGGTGAGGCCATTGAGATGAAATTGTGTATTCGCGACGGGCTGCGCAGGATCGGCACTCCACAAAGGCTCGGTGCCCGGCGCAGGAAGCCCCTCGAGCTCGCGGATGCGCGGATCGGGGCGCTCGAAGATGCGCCACGGGCTTGAGTTCCTTGCGCAGAACGCGGACGCAGGTTTCCGCTACGCCTGGAGCGAGCAGGCCCTTGGCGAGGAACTGGACAACGATGAGCGGGCCATACTTGTCCGCGACGAGCCCTGGAAGTCCGTCAGCCTCACTGAAGCAGAGGCGGCAGGCATCGTTCGCGCGGTCGAGCATTGGTTTGCGGCGGGCGATGGCCGAGCTAAAACGAGCTTCGATCAGCTTGAGCCATGCAGCGTGATCGAGAGCGTCGCGTGAAACGAGGCGCAGAGCGATCTGTGACGAAGGACTGAAGAGAGCGGTGCCGAGAAAAACCCCGCGATTGTCGGCCACGGCGAGGAGCGTTTCTTCTGTTGTTGGAGAAACGATCTCCTGGATATCGGATGCGTAAACCCACAAATGGCCGGCGCGGAGACGGTCGGCGGCGCGGCGCGCAATAACAGCGCCTGGCCGCGCGCTGTCCGGCTCCGCCATTGCGGTCTTAGATAAGGTTTTTTCGGACCGTGAAGGATCTGCGTCGTTCCGGGCGCGAGATAGCTCACGTGCCGCTTGTTCTTTGTCCGGTGCAGTTGTCCCGGCCGCCCTTCGTGGACGGTGCACCACTGGCTTTGCCTGGGCCACCGGCTTTGCGCGGCCAGCGGATTTGTGCGATCGCGTCATATGCTCCCCTCCCAAGGTATTACGCCCGGGCCGGGGAGCGAAATGATTGAGCTGTTATTTCACCTGCAGCGAGTCGATATAACGCGAGAGATTGCTCACTCTGAGGGCAATTACGTCCTTCTGCGCATTCGTCGGATTCATGTTGGAAAACACAGGTCCCCATATAGGCATCTCAGCGTTGCCGTGTGCTGAGGCTGTGACGCCGAATTGCAGCACGGAGACGACGTGCGTTGAAGGAAACCTTCCGCCGTTGTTCTTGCTTAACACGGCCAGATCGGCGGGCCGCTGCACCAAAGAGGAGGCTGTCGGGCCGTTTCCTCTTCCATCGACCCCATGGCATGGGGCGCAATAACTGACATACATCTGTTTGCCGCTGGCCGGCGAAGTCTGCGGCGCCTGAACGACTACTTTGTCCGTCGGCTGATTTTGAGCCGCGTACCCAATGCCGCCGGCGATCATGGCGACTAACGCAAGAGAGATGAGGTTTTTCAGCATATTTCCTCCACGTTGAACCTCTGTTCTTTGGGCATCATGCGCTATCGGCGAGCCGCTGGGATGTGTTGTGGATCACGTGCAGCAGGTGTCTACATCACAAAGCTCAGGAGGGAAGACGCAGAAGGGATCAGCGAAAATCCAGAATTGCTGCCGCAAACCCTTCAGCGAGTGTAGTTTTCGGGCGGCCGGACCTTGTCAATTCACGCTCCGCGAGCACAAGCGGCCTATAATAAAGCATGGCGACTGCCCGGCACACCATTCCGGCGGGGGGTTCGGGCGCATCGGTAGCGTCTCAACCAGAGACGCAACTTCCGGCCGTTAAAGCGCCAGGGCGGCCCGCGGAACGCCACTATCCGCGAGCGCTTTGAGGCACTGCTTCGGCAGGTGCAGGCCAACCGGCCCAATGAAGATATCTCTTTGATTCGAAAGGCGTGGGAGTTCTGCGTCGCCCACCACGAGGGGCAGACGCGCCTGAGCGGCGAGCCCTATATTGTGCACCCGCTGGAGGTGGCCGAGGTGCTGGTGGAGATGAAGCTGGACGCGACAGCCATCGCCGCAGCCCTGCTGCACGATGCCGTGGAAGACACGCCGGCGACCAGCGAGGAGATTGGCGAGAGATTCGGCGACCAGGTGGCGCACATTGTTGAAGGCGTAACCAAGATCGACAAGATTCAGTTTGCCAATCGCGAAGACCGGCAGGCAGAGAACGTGCGCAAGATGCTGCTGGCCATGGTATCGGACGTGCGCGTGGTGCTGATCAAGCTGGCCGACCGGCTGCACAATATGCGCACGCTGGAGCACCTGAAGCCGGAGCGGCAGGAAGCGATTGCGCGCGAGACGCAGGACATTTACGCGCCGCTGGCGCACCGGCTGGGCATGGGCAAAGTGCGCGGCGAGCTTGGAAGATCTGGCCTTCCGCTACACCGATCCGGTGAGCTACGAGCAGGTGGCGGCGGCGGTGGAAGCGCGGCGCGTTGAGGGCGAGCAGTTCCTGCGCGGCGTGGAAGACACGCTGGCGGAGCAACTGCGCGAGAACGGCATTCAGGCGCGCGTGGAGTGGCGCATCAAGCGGCTTTACTCGATCTACCAGAAGATTGAGCGCACCAAGATTTCGTTCGACCAGGTGTACGATCTGCTGGCGATCCGCGTGATCACCCAGGACGTGGCCTCGTGCTACGCGGTCTTCGGGCTGATTCACACGCTGTGGCGGCCGGTGCCGGGGCGCATCAAGGATTTCATCGCCATTCCGCGCGCCAACCGCTACCAGTCGCTGCACACCACGGTGATGGGCGCCAGCGGCCACCAGTTTGAAGTGCAGATTCGCACCGAAGAGATGCACCGCATCGCCGAGGAAGGCATTGCGGCGCACTGGAAGTACAAGGCGGGCGACAGCGCGGTGACGGCCCGCGATGAAGAGCGGCTGAACTGGATCCGCCAGCTTGTCGAGTGGCAGAAGGAGATGACGGATCCCAACGAATTCCTCTCCAGCCTGAAGATGGACCTCTATCCCGACGAGGTCTACACCTTCACGCCAAAGGGAAAGGTTGTGGTGGTTCCCGCGGGCGCGACGCCGGTCGATTTTGCCTACACCATCCACACCGAAGTGGGCCACACCTGCGTTGGCGCCAAGATCAACGGCCGCATGGTGCCGCTGCGGACCAAGCTGCGCACGGGCGACATTGTCGAGATCGTTACGCAGAAGGATCACAAGCCGAGCCGCGACTGGCTCACGTTCGTCAAGAGTCCGCGCGCGCGCAACAAGATCAAGCACTGGCTGAACGAAGACCAGCGCCAGCGGGCCGTGGAGATCGGCCGCAAGCTGCTGGACCGCGAGGCGCGCAAATTCAAAGTGCCGATGACGCAGATCGACGACCAGGATCTGGGCCGCATTGCGAACGAGTTTGGCGTGGCCACGGCCGCCGACCTGCTGGCCACGCTGGGCCAGGGCAAGCACACCGCGCACCAGGTGCTGAGCAAGCTGGCGCCGGGATTTGCAGCACCGCCTGAAGCCGAACCGGGCACGGAAACCAAGCCGGGCGAAGGAGGAATGACCGATGCGGTGCGCCGGCTGCACCTTACCGGCTCGGATTCGCTGCAGGTGGAGGGCCAGAACGATCTGCTGGTCTATCGCGCGCGATGTTGCAACCCGATCCGCGGCGAGGAGATTGTGGGCTACGTGACGCGCGGCAAGGGCGTGGCCGTGCATGCGCGCAGTTGCCCCAATGTGCAGAACCTGCTTTACGAGAGCGACCGGCGCATCAACGTGGAGTGGTCGCGCGCTGCAGACGGTGCGCCCGGCCAGGCGCAGCGCTACCCGGTGAAGATTATCGTCTTTTGCGAAGACCGCACCGGGATGCTGAAGGAACTGACCGCCGTGATCTCCGACGAGAATACCGATATTCGCGGCGTGGAGCTGAGGCGCGACGACGAGGGCGAAGCGATTATCGAATTTGTTGTGGAAGCCGAGGATGTGCGCCACCTGAATCGCATGGTGCTGGGCCTGCGCCGCGTGGAGGGCGTGCGCAGGGTTGAGCGGACGCAGAAGGTGTAAAAGGCAGGGAACAAGCAGACAGGCACGCGGATCGATCAAACCCATCATTCGCGCCACTCCAGCGATACCATCAAAATATGAAAGCGGCGTTGACAGAGCGCGAGAACATTCTGCGCGGCGTTCACGTGATCGACGGCGGGCTGGCGACCGAGCTCGAATACCGGGGCGCGCGCATCGATGGGCCGCTTTGGTCGGCGCATGTGCTCGAGGATGCGCCGGAGAATCTTCTCGCCGTGCATCGCGCGTACATCGAGGCAGGCGCGGAGTGCATTGCCACGTGCAGCTACCAGGTTTCGCGCATGGGATATGCCGAAGTGGGCCTGCCGGCGGAGCGGGCCGACGCGGCATTGCTGCGCTCCGTCGAGTTGGCGCGCCAAGCTGCCTCCGAATTTCCCGACCGGCGTGTTCTGGTCGCGGGATCGCTCGGACCGTATGGCGCGGCGCATGCACAACGGCGGAGAGTACACCGGCGAGTACGATTGCTCCTATGCCGACCTGGTTCAGTTTCACCGCGAGCGCATTGAAGTTTTCGCGCGCGCAACCGGAGCGCAGCGGCCGGATCTGCTCGCGTTTGAGACCTTCCCTTCGCTCGAAGAAGTGCGCGCAGTGGGCGAGGCGATGGCCCAGTGGCCCGAATTGCAGGCATGGTTCAGCTTCTCGTGCCGCGACGAGAAACATGTGTCGCACGGAGAGCGGGTTGCAGACTGCGCCGCCCTGGTAGCTACTTTTCCGCAGACCGTGGCGATCGGCGTCAACTGCGTTCCGCCGAGGTGGATTCCCTCGCTGATCGCCGAGCTTCGCAAGGGCTCGACGAAACCGATCCTTGTCTATCCGAACTCCGGCGAGGGATGGGATGCGGCGCGGCGGTGCTGGACGGGAGTGACCGATCCCGATGACTTTGGCGCCAAGGCTGCGGAATGGTTTGCAGCCGGCGCGCAGATGGTGGGTGGCTGCTGCCGCACGCGGCCGGCGCATATTCGAGCGGTGGCGAACGTGGCTCGAAAGCTTGTCGCTGGTTGAGATTTGTGCGCTCCCACCCTGGTGGCAAAGGCGAGAACACTGCAATGGCGGGGCAACGCGATATCGTTCTTAACTGCTAGACGAGAGTCAGCGCGGCCTTGCCTTTGCGAGGCGCGATGAAGCGATCGGCGCGGGAAACAATGGCGATTTTTTCGCGGGTGAGCAGCTTGCGAATCTGGCCGCGGGCGTGATCGGCCCAGGGACCAGAGTTGTCGAGCTTGACGTAGGCGCGCCAGTGGCGGAGGGCGGGGCGATTCTGGCCGCAGCGCTCGTAGGCGAGAGCCAGATTGTAGTGAGCGTCGGCGTAGCGGGGCGAGAGCGTTACAGCCTTGCGGTAGGCGGCGATTGATTCGTCGAGCCGCTCCAGCTCGTCGAGCACGTTGCCCAAGTCGAAGTAGGCCAGCACGTAGCCGGGATCGGACACGGTGGCGCGGCGATAAAGCTCCTCGGCGCGGCCGAACTGGCGCATATGGAAGAAGATGGTGCCGAGGTTGATGCAGGCCGCCGCGTAGTTGGGATCGATGGCGAGGATCTCTTCGTAGAGGGCAATGGCGCGTTGTTTTTCGCCCGCCTCCTCGGCCTGGACTGCAGCATGGAAGCGCTCGTGAATGCCGCTCGTGTCAGGACTGCCGGGGACGCAAAGTGGGGAGGGCAGCGCGGCTGCAAAATCCGACACCGGCCCGCCGCCGCGCTCGAAGTCGAAGAGCAACTGGCGCCGGATGGGATCGACCATGGCGCCGTGATGGCGAAAGGCCAGGCGCGTTCCGGTTCGCACCACGCGCGCCTCGAGTAGTGGGTTGGCCATGCCGGCGACGGCCTTCATGGCCAGGATGGACTCGCGAATCGAGGCTGCGGGAACGTCGTCCTCGCGCAGCGAACGCAGAGTGCGCAATTGCCCCAGGTCCTGAAAGCTGTAAATTTCCTGTTGGGGAATCAACCCGGCTCGTTCCCATGCCTGCAATTGCCGGGAACTGATCTGAAGGATGCGCAAAACGTCCTGACGCCGATAGCTGGTCACTCTGGTGTGCTCCTGAACACGGAACAGTTACGCAGGAACCGCTCTCCGAAGCTTCCCCCGTCCCTCGGAGTCCCGAACGCGGACTTGAGAAGCGTTCCCGTTGCGATTATGCCAAGAGCGACCGTGAATAAGCAGGACGGAATAGCGGTTGCGGCAAAAAACTCGTGGATAACGAGTGCATGATTTGGTACATACCGCAAGAAGTGCCGCGAATGTGTGGCAGTCAGCCGCAGGAAGCAGTGTTCCGGTCCGGCATGTTGAAAGATCGTGAATTTGTGATCTGCGGATGGGCCTGTTGCGGCGGTTGGCGGCCGGTGGGGCAATTCGTGAAAGCCGGAAGCGCGTTCCATTCCCGGAAAGTTGTACAGTTGACCGACCGGAAAGCCATGCGTGGTTCCGAATCATTGACTTAGGATTGTTCTTTGCCCCCTGCAATTTCGGTGTGTTAAGCTGCAACACGCGACGAATCGTCAGTGCAGCAGGAATCGGGCTCCATGTTAGATGCTGCCTTCCGCTACGTATTGAGTAAGCCGCCGCACCTGGCGTCGGCGAGTGGAAGTGTGGAAGCCCTCACGGGATTTAACCAGGACGATTTCCTCTCGTCGAGAATAGAACTGCGGGACCGGGTTCACAGCGAAGACTTACCCTTCTTCGATTCGCTGTTCTCTTCCGACATGCAACGACCCTGCGGCAGCTTCAACTTCCGGCTTCGCCATGCAGACGAAAAAATCCGCTGCGTGAAGGGCAAGTTCGAACAAACGCATAAGGCGAACGGCGAAGTTGAACTGGCGCTCGAGCTTGTAGATGCGCGGACGGTGAATGAACCGGGCGACGCGATTCTGATGACCGCCTTCAAGACCTTGATCGAACAAACAACCGATTACATCTACATTAAGAATCGCAACCATGTGATTCTGGCTGCGAGCCGGACCCAGCCGAGCCTTTCCGATGCGGCGGAAAAACGGACGGATCTGGCGGGCACGACCGATTATGACAATCACCCGGAAGCAGCCGCCGATGGGTATTACCGGCTTGAGGAGAAGGCATTCGCGGAGGGACAGCGCGTCGACCAGATCCAACAGGTGAGAACGCAGGATGGAACGATACGGTGGATCGACAACCGCAAGTACCCGCTCAATGGGCCCGACGGAGAAATCATTGGAATCTTCGGCGTTGCGCCGGACATTACCAGCGCGATTGAAACACGGGAAAAGCTCGCAGAGAGCGAGGAGTGGCTGCGCGATGCGCAGGAGATTGCCGGATTAAGCAGCTACGTCCTGGATATTCCCAACAAGAAGTGGATCCTTTCAACTGGGTTGGCGACCCTGCTAGGCATTGGAGATGACTACGACCGCGGGTTTGAGCAGATCTGGCCGCTGATTCACCCCGATGACCGCCCTGCGATGGCGGAGCGGCTAGAGGGATATTTTACCGGCGAACGCGATTCCTTCGACAGCGAGTATCGCATCGTCCGCAAAACCGATGGCGCGGTCCGTTGGGTGCATACCCGCGGCCGACTGGAGCGCGATGCCAAGGGCAAACCACTTTCTTTGCGGGGCACGGTGCAGGATATTACCGAGCGAAAGCTGGCTGATGCGGCGCTGCGCGAGAACCGGGATCTGATGCGCGTTTTCATCGAGCATGCGCCGGTGGCGCTGGCCATGCTGGATCGGGAGATGCGTTACCTGGCCGTGAGCCCCAGATGGCGGCGGATTCACGATTTGCAGGATCGCGAACTGATCGGCCGTTCCCACTATGAATTCTTCTCCGAGGTCTCGGATGAATGGAAGGCGCAACATCGCCGCGCTCTGGCGGGAGAAGCCATACCGTCCGGCGAGGTCAACATGGCGAGAGCGGATGGCAGCCTGCAATGGCTACGGCGTGAAATCCAGCCATGGTTCACCGCCGATGGCGCGGTGGGCGGCATCATCATCTTTTCTGAAGACGTGACGAGGCGAAGGCAAGCGGAGGAAGAGCTCCGCAGACACAAGGAGCTGTTGCAGCTTTTTGTGGAGCACGCGCCTGTTGCGTTGGCAATGTTCGATCTGGACATGCGTTACATCGCTGTCAGCAAGCTTTGGGCCCAGGACCACTCTATTGATCTCGAGAAGATCATCGGACGCTCGCATTACGAGGTCAACCCTGACGTCCCGGAGAGGTGGAAGGAGACGCATCGCCGCGGCCTGGCCGGCGAAACACAGAGCGTGGAAGAGGACCGATACGATCGGGCAGACGGCTCGATCGTATGGATTCGATGGCAGATCATGCCCTGGCGTACCGCCGAAGGATCAGCCGGCGGGATTGTGATGTTCTACGAGGACATCACAGAGCGCAAAATGGCCGAGGCTGAGGTGCGCGAGAGCAAGGAGCTGCTGCAGCTCTTCATCGACCGGGCGCCGGCTGCACTTGCAATGTTCGACCGCGAGATGCGCTACCTTGCGGTGAGCCGGCGATGGCTGGAGGAATACTCGCTTGTAGGGCAGAACGTTCTGGGGCGCTCGCATTACGAGATTGTTCCTGATATTCCCGAACGGTGGAAGGAGGCGCACAGGCGCGGTCTTGCGGGCGAGACGCTGAAGTCAGAGGAGGACCGTTTCCAGCGCGCTGACGGGACGGTGCAATGGATTGAGTGGGAGGTTGTGCCCTGGCGTGCAGCCGACGGTTCCGTGGGCGGCATCGTGCTTTTTGCCGATGACATTACGGCCAGAAAGCAGGCGGAAGAACGGTTGCGCCTCGCGGCCAGCGTATTCACCGGCGCCCGCGAAGGCATTACGATCACCGATTTGAAAGGCACCATTCTCGATGTAAACGATGCATTCACGCGAATCACCGGGTACACGCGTAAAGAAGCGGTGGGAAAAAATCCGAACCTCTTGAAATCGGGCCTGCAAAGCAGGGAATTCTACGAGAAGATGTGGGACTCGATCCGACAAACAGGCCATTGGTCGGGAGAGATCTGGAACCGGTCGAAGAACGGAGATATTTTTGCCGAAACACTGACGATTAACGCGATCCGCGACGCGAACGGCGAGCCAACGCAATATATGGCTCTGTTCAGCGACATTACCGAAATCAAGCGGCATGAGCAACAGCTTCAACACATCGCGCACTACGATCCCTTGACAGGGTTGCCGAATCGAGTGCTGCTTACGAACAGACTGCGCCAGGCGATGGCGCAGGTGCTGCGCAACAAGCAAATGCTTGCCGTAGTCTACTTCGATCTCGACGGCTTCAAGGCAATCAACGACGAACATGGCCACCCTGTCGGCGACGCGCTGCTGACAGCGATCGCTTTCAGGATGCGCCGCGTGATGCGGGAAGGCGACACGCTGGGCCGGCTCGGAGGAGACGAGTTTGCGGCCGTGCTGCTGGATGTGGCCGATGCGCAGAGCGTCGCACCGGCGCTCAAGCGCATGCTGGCGGCCGCTGCCGAAGAGGTCCAGATCGGGGAGGCCAAGCTGCGAGTCTCGGCATGTTGCGGCGTGACCTATTATCCGCAGGCGGAGGAGGTGGACGCCGATGTGCTGCTGCGGCAGGCCGGGCAGGCGATGTATCAAGCCAAGCTGGTCGGCAAGAATCGAAGCCAGAGTTTCAATCCCAGCGAGGATTTGATGACGCGCAGCCGGCATGAGAACCTCGGGCACATCCGTCATGCCCTGGAGGCACGGCAGTTCCTTCTGCACTACCAGCCGAAGGTCAACATGCGGACCGGAAAGATCGTCGGGGCCGAGGCCCTGTTGCGCTGGCAACATTCGGAGCGCGGCTTGCTGCCGCCGGGGATGTTTCTTCCGATGATCGAAGACGATCCACTGATGGTTGAAATCGGGGAGTGGGCGATTGAGAGTGTGCTGATCCAGATGGAATCCTGGCAAGCCGCGGGCTTCGATCTGCCCGTAAGCGTGAATCTCAGCGCGTTGGAGCTGCAGCAGCCTGACTTTACCGACCGGCTGCGCCAACGACTGGCGGCACATCCGCTGATCAAGCCGTCGAGCTTGGAATTTGAAGTCCTCGAGACAAGCGCCCTCGAAGATGTGGTCCAGACTTCCCAAGTATTATCGGCCTGCCGCCAAATCGGCGTGTCGATCGCGCTCGACGATTTCGGGATCGGGTATTCATCCCTTACTTATTTGAAGCGCCTGCCGGCCAATGTGCTGAAGATCGACCAGAGTTTTGTGAGGGACATGCTCGATGACCCGGAAAATCTGAATATTCTGGAAGGCATCATGGGTTTGGCAGCGGCATTCAAGCGCGAAGTAATCGCCGAGGGAGTGGAGACGGTGGAACACGGCCTGATGCTGCTCCAGATGGGCTGCGAAATTGCCCAGGGATACGGCATCGCGCGGCCCATGCCGGCGAGCGAGTTGCAGGCTTGGGCAGCAACGTGGCGACCCGATCCGCGGTGGGCCGATGTGCCTCTTGTGCAAGCAGAAAACCGGTCGGTGCTTTATGCCTGCGTCGAACACCGCGCCTGGCTTTCCGCCTTTGAGGCCTGCCTGCTGGGCAAGCGCTCGACTCCACCGTCGCTGGATGCAAACCATTGCCGCATAGGTGCTTGGTTCAATGCAGAAAAAGGGACAGCTCGTAGTGCGCTCGCGACGATTAGGGCGATTGAAACACTTCATCACGAACTGCATTCCCTGGCATCTGAGATCCTGGCTTCTCAAGCCGATGGCCAAAACTCCGAGGGATTGGCGCGATTACAGCAACTTCATCACTTGCATGAAAAATTTATGAGCCGGTTGAGAGTTTTTACGCGGGCCGGCGCGGGCAGAGCAGGAAGACGAAGCCGCGAAACAGCGTCTCGTAGCGCAGCGCGCCAGTGATGTAAATACTTCCGGGCGATTGAGGCATCGAGAAAGACAGGTTAACTCCTGGCGCTCCGCGCCCCGAAGCTGCATTCGGATCAACGATGCGCAGCAGCGGCAGCCGCATGAGCCGGTTCGGAGATGGTTTGCGGCTCGCGCAGCGTGAGCACCGGGCAGCGCGCATGAGCGAGCACGCGATAGACCGTGCGATCGCGGGTGAGGTTCTCAAAGGCCGAGCGTTGCGTGGCGCCGAGCACGATCAGGCTGGCATGCCGTTCGGCGGCGAAGGCGAGGATCTCGATTGACGGGTTACCATGCACGACAATCGGCACCACAGAAGAACAGCAGCCGGCGCCTGTTTCTTCGGCAAGGATGCGGAGTTCAACCATGGCGGCCGAATCCATGCCGGTAGGCATACCTTTTCGCTGCATTTCCGTGATGGGCGGTAGCACGTGCAACAGGATCAACTGCGCGTCTTTTTCAGATGCGATCCGGCAGGCAAGCGCCGCGCTCGGGCGGGAGGTCTCTCTAAGCGTGGTGGCATGCAGGACCACACGATCCTGGCCGCTGTCCACCGGGAGATGAGCCTCGGGTCCCACGGTGATGACCGGGATGTAGACCGAGCGCAGCACTTGTTCTGCCACAGAGCCGATGAGCAACCTGCCGATCTTGCTTCGGCTCCGAGTCCCGAGCAGGACACGGTCAACGTGAAACTGCCGGACCGCGGCTGCAATCTGTTGAGTGGGGTGGCCTTCGCGCACCAGCGCATCGCAGCGGAGGCCGCGCCGCGCGGCTGCTTCCTCCCAGGGCCGGAGCATCTGCTCGGCTGTCTCCAGCGCGCCAACGGTGTCGTAGTAGGGCATCCCGGACGCATCGGCGGTAATGGCCGCGGCAGACGAGAGCACGTGAAGAAGGATGAGCCGTGCTCCGGTTTCGCCGGCCTGTTCCAGGGCAAACGGCATCAGATGGTCCAGATCGCTCAGGTCCGTTGCGACAAGAATCGTGGACGGATGCGTCCAGCGGTGGGGATCAACGTCCCGCATGGCATACACCTCATAGCCGAAGCGTGTCACCGAAAAAGGGGCGAGGATGTGTCAGAGAGCACTTGAAAGTGTGATTTGGCTCACCTGCCAGATCCTATTTGCGCGCCGGCGGGCGCGGCTGCGATGATCGCTTCACGCGATCGCGCTGGGAGGTCATAAACATGAAAACAGGGATCTTGATCGCTGCTTTGATTCTGGTGTTCCCTGATTGCGGTTTTGGGCAGACTCAACCCTGGTCTCCTCCGCCCGGCCACTTCACAATGCCGATCTGGCCGGGCACGCCGCCAGGCGAGAAAGCCAATATGCCGTCGGAAACCAATCTGAACACCGCAGGAACCAGGACGATGGCGGGAAGGCCGTACATTCGCCTGACCAACGTGTCCACGCCGACGATCACGCTCTTCAAGCCCACGGCGAAGAACACAGGCGTGGGAATTCTTGTATTCCCGGGCGGCGGGTACCAGACTCTCTCAATGGATCTGGAAGGCACGGAGGTTTGCGAATGGCTCAACCAGATCGGCGTAACGTGTGGGCTGCTGAAATACCGCGTCCCCGACAGCGGGCCCTATCCCAAGTCGGCGGCCGCCTTGCAGGATGCCCAGCGCGCTATGGGGTTGGTGCGCGAGCATGCAGACGAATGGGGCATCGATCCGCACAGGGTGGGCGTGCTGGGTTTCTCGGCAGGAGCCCATCTTGCCGCAGCCGTCAGCACCCACTACGACAATCGGCGCTACGACCCGGTCGACGCAGCCGATCAGTTAAGCTGCAGGCCCGACTTTGCGGTGGTGCTCTATCCCGGCTACCTGGCTAACGCCGACCAGAACTTTGCACCGAATCCCGATGTTCATCCCACTGCCGACACGCCTCCAACCTTCCTTCTGCAGGCGGAAGACGACAACACGGCGCATGTGGAAAATGCAGTGGTGTATTTCATGGAACTGAAGAACGCGCAGGTGCCCGCGGAGCTGCACATTTATGCGCAGGGCGGCCACGGATTCGGACTGCGGCCGAGGAATTTGCCCATCATGGGCTGGCCCAAGCTGGCGGAGACCTGGCTGCATACCATCAAAGCACTGCCCGCCGAATAAGGAGGCTGGACCGGCGCATGCTGATTGCAGTTATTACGATCTCGGACCGCTGCGCGCAAGGGCTGATGAGCGACACGGCGGGTCCGGCCGTGTCGGCGCTGGTCAAGAGCGAGTGGCCGCAGGCAGAGGTTCGCACGATGCTGCTCGCAGACGATGAGGATGCCATTGCTGCGGCTCTCGTGGAACTGAGCCGGCAGAACGCGGCACTCGTCCTGGCCGTGGGTGGTACAGGAATGGGTCCCCGCGATCGAACGCCGGAAGCGACGCGGCGCGCGATCGACCGCGAAGCGCCGGGACTGGCGGAAGCGATGCGGGCGAAGGGTGCCGAGCGCAATGCGTATGCGTGGCTCTCGCGCGGCGTCGCCGGAATGCGAGGCAGAACGCTGATCGTGAACCTGCCCGGAAGCAAGAGGGGCGCGGAAGAGAGCCTGGAGGCAGTTCTACCGTTGTTGCGGCATGGGATTGAGGTTGCGGAAGGCTCCCAGATCCACCCCTAGCTTAGTCGTTGACTTCGGCAATTACATCGACGTCGAACGTTTTCGCGAGCAGGGTCCCCGCCACGCGATCTTTGCATGGTGGGGCTGAACGACGCGCACCCCTATATGTCGATACAACCTAACCAACCCTCTACAATCCAATCCATGGGTCGATCATCGGCCAACCCGGCGCTCCTCAGCTTTGACGAAGCCTCCGCGCTCATCTCGGCACATGCCGCGCGACTGGCTCGCACCCGGGTCTCCACCGAGCGCGTCGCGCTTTTGAAAGCCCTCGGCCGCGTGCTCGCAGAGCCCCTTCGTGCCGACAGCGATCAGCCCGCCTTCGCCCGCTCCAGCCGCGATGGCTTCGCTTGCCGCGCAGCGGAAGCGGCAACGCATCGGTCGCTCATCGTGGCAGGATCGGCCCGCGCCGGTGACGCGCCCTCCGGCCCGCTGCCGCGCGATGCGGTATGGGAGATCATGACCGGCGCTCCGGTCCCTACGGGCGCCGATGCCGTCATCATGCTCGAACACATCGAGACTGGGTGCAGCGGAACTTCACAAACCATCCGCCTGCTGCCGCCGCGCACCGTCGAGAACGGCGAGAACATCGTCGCTCGAGGCGCGCAAGCCCGCAAAGGCGAAGAATTGCATTCCATGGGCACTGCCATCGGCGCTGCGCAAGTTGCGCTCGCCGGTTTCTGCGGTTGCAGTACACTCAAGGTCTTCGCACGGCCTCGCGTCGCCATTCTCGCTACCGGCGACGAGCTCGTGCGCATTGCCCAAAAACCCGCACCCGGACAGATTCGTAACTCGAGCAGCGCCATGTTATCCGCGCTAGTCTCCCAAGCGGGGGGCGCGCCGTGGATTCTGCCCACCGCTCGCGACAATGCGATGTCGCTCGATGCCGCGCTGGCTCGTGCTGTCTCCGCCGATCTTCTGCTCATTACCGGCGGCGTCTCGGCGGGCAAATTCGATCTGGTCGAACCCGCGCTCGCTCGCGCCGGAGCCCGCTTTCACTTCACGGGCGTGCGCATTCAGCCGGGCAAGCCGCTGGTGTTTGCGGAGTTGCGTCGCCGTCCCGCTGGAACTGTCCAAAACCAGAACCGCACCAAGTGCTACGTTTTCGGCCTTCCCGGCAATCCGGTTTCCTCTGCGGTCACCTTCCTGGTCTTTGGCGCGCCGCTGCTCGCCGCACTTGCCGGCCGCAGCGCCAGCGGCCCGAGCTTGGCTCACGGCCCTCGCTTCGCGCTCGCGCGCCTCGCTCAAGAGGTCAAGGTGAAGCCCGGCCTCACCCGATTCCTGCCCGCTGCGTGCACCTTCGCGAGCCCGCTGCCCGAGGTTGCGCGCGTTCCCTGGGAAGGCTCCGGCGATCTCGCCGCCATGGCCCGCGCAAACTGCTATCTCGTGGTGCCGGACGACGCAAGCCGTCTCCGCAAAGGCGATACCGTCCGCATTCTTCTCATCTGAGGACTCACATGCCCAAATCCGCGCAGCGTTCGCATCCGCACAAGCTCTCGCATTTCGATTCGTCGGGTCAGGCCCGCATGGTCGATGTCGGCTCCAAACAGTCCACACGCCGAACCGCCAGCGCTTCCGCCTTCGTCCAGCTCTCCGCGGCCGTTCTCAAAGCCTTGCCGGCGAATCCCAAGGGCAATCCGCTTGGGGTGGCGCGATTCGCAGGGATCCAGGCAGCCAAGCGCACCTCCGAGCTGATCCCCATGTGCCATCCGCTTGCGCTCACCCACGTCGATGTCGAGGCTGAGGTCGTTGCCGGGGGCGTGCGCATCACCTCCACCGCGGCCACCACCGGTCCCACGGGCGTCGAGATGGAAGCCATCACCGCCGCTGCCGTTGCCGCACTCACCGTCTATGACATGACCAAGGCACTCGACAAAGCCATCGTCATCCGGGAGATTCGACTTGAATCCAAAACCGGCGGCAAGAGCGGAGATTTCGCGCGAAGCGGGAAGTAGGATGAGGCTTGCCTGTCATCTTTCAAGAGGTTGCCCCATCCAAAACGTCGGTGCCCACCGAGGCTTTGCTTGGCTGGGGCTGCCAACGCAGTGGGTGCCCCATCCTAAACGCGTTCTTGCGTTTAGGGTGGGATGGTGTCCCCTCCGCACGCCTCCGACTCCGCGCTCTTCCCGTCCAGCACAAAGCACGATACGCCGTTCAAGTCCGTCCGGAATGTCCGCACATGCGCATCCTGCAACTCCGCAAGCACCTCTTGCCGTGGATGCCCATAGCGGTTGTGCAGGCCGCACGAAATCACTGCCCATTGCGGCGATACACGCGCCAGAAACTCAGGCCGCGTCGACGTGATGCTGCCATGATGGCCTACCTTGAGCAGCGTGCTTTCGAGGCCCGGCTCGGTCAGCATCGCGTCCTCGATCGGCTGCTCCGCGTCGCCCTCCAGCATGACGCTCGTCGCGCCGTACGCCACATGCAGCACCAGCGAATCGTTGTTCGCCGGCTCCGTGCCCGGCTGATAATCACGAAAAGGCGCCAGCACGTTCACCTGCGTGCTTCCGAAAGTAAACGCGTCGCCCGCCCGAAAACTCCTTACCTGCACATGCAGCGCCGCAGCCTCGTCGAGCAACGCATCGTATGCCCCAAACCGCGGATTGTTTCCCACCCAGAGTTCATCCGGATGAAAGTTCCTCAGTACTGCGGGCAGCCCACCCATGTGATCGGAGTGCGCGTGACTCAGCGCCACCGCGTCGAGATGCCTGATTCCCCGCGCCCAGAGCGCCGGCGAAACTACCTCCTCGCCAATGTCAAAGTCCTGTGGGGCCTGCCTCGGCCCTCCGCCAAATCCTCCGCCATCCACCAGCAGCGTCTTGCCGTCAGGCGTGATCAGTAACAGCGAGTCGCCTTGCCCCACGTCGATCGCCTCCATCAGAATCGCGCCATTAGGCCGTTCAACCGGTCGCGGCATCACCGCGGCCAACGCGGCCATGGCCAGCATTGCCCACGCCCCGCGCCGCAGCCATCGGCCATTCGCCGCCAAACTCCAATGTGCCAGCAGAATCGCCATGCCCAGCAGCCCCACGAATGCGGCCGACTGCCAAAGTAGCGGGGCAGGAACGCGAAAATCTCCCAGAGACATTGAGCCGAAAAGATGCACCAAACCCACTCCAGCATGCATTACGAGTGCCACTGCCATTGCGGGAATCGCCGCCGCCGCCGGCCTTACCGCCAGCAGCAGAAGCGTGATCAGGGCCGCCGGCATCAGCAAAACGAGCAGCGGCAGAATAAATAGATTCACCGGCAGCGCGAAGATCGTGATGCGATTGAAGTAGACGGCCATTGGCAGCGTCATCGCCAGTTCAACAACCATCGATACCACGACCAATTCAACAACACGAATCGCCAGGCGAGTAATCCAGGGAAAGGCTCGCCAGGCGATCGAAGCACTCGCTGCCCGCTCGATCCGCTCTCCCACCATGCGCATCGCCACGCGGAACTCCGCCAGCGGCGGGGCGAGTTTGATGTCGATGGCGACCAGGCGCAAGTCACGCGTTGCAGTTGCGTACGGGTGAATCGTTCCCCGAAGCAGCGGTGCGGCCACTCCGGCGATCGCAACCACAGCCAGCAGCGTCATCTGCAGGCTTGCATCGAAGACACTCCGCGGGCTCGCCGCCATTAGGCACAGCGCGGCAAACCCAATCGTATTGAGCGCATTCCGCTCGCGATACACAAGCCGGCCAAGAAGATAAAGTGTCACCATCCAAAACGAGCGCTGCACCGGCGTAGCGAATCCCGTAAAAAGTGCGTAGGCAAACGACGCAGCGATGGTGAGCAGCGTCGCCGGAACACGAGGCAGGCGGAGGCGTCGCGCAATCCAGAAAATGCAACCGGCCACGATCGCCAGATGAAATCCTGACACCACCAGCATGTGAAAGGATCCGGTACGCTCGAAGCCCACGCGCAATGCATGAGTAAGATACGTACGATCGCCGGCCGCCATCGCGGCCAACATTACGGCATCCTCCTGGCTCAGGCGCAGCGGGCCCGGCAACTTCTTCATCGCTGCAGGCAACGCCAGCAGGCTTCCCGTTGTTGCATGCTGCCACCCGCTCACGCGGCACGAGAAGAATGCACCCGGAGCCTGACCGAGCAACTCAACGCGATCGGGAGTCACCGTTGCCGCAGACGTGATTCCCTGATCGAGAAGATAATCCGCGCGGTTCCACACGCCGGGGTCGTGATAGATTTCGGGCGGCAGCAAGCGAGCCACGGCACGAATGCGTTCGCCGCACCGGAACGGCCGCAACGCACTGGCGGCGATGCCAGCGGGCCAGCGCAGCGTCAGTCGTACGCCGCCCCCTACCGGGTCGAGGGCATCGCTCTCATCGGTCACCATTTCAACTTTTACTACGCGCACATCGATTCGCTGAGAAGGGGCCGCGGTTGAAGGCTCTTCAGCATTCTGCTCAAGTTCGGTGCGCAGGGGGCCTGCGTCGACCACAGTTCCTTCTACGGTTCGCATGAGCCCGTCGGAAAGCGTGGCAAGTTCAGGTGCGGGCGCAGGATGCGGGGCCATCTCCCCGCACCAAGCGCCAAGCATGAGCCACAACAACGCAAGCGGCAACCACGCGACGCGTTGCGCGTTGAGCGCGGAGGCCCCGCACAACGCCGCCGCAATCGCCAGCGAGATCAGCAGGAGACTGGGCCGCAGCCAAACGCTGTTTGCAACGACAATCCCCGCCGCAAAGAGCCACGCTGCATGAAAAAGCGGCACGGATGTAAGGCCGGCCGCTGGTTCGACGGGGTTCGCTGGATGGACTTGCATTGGGCCCGATTCAGAAGGATGATTTTGGATTCAAGCCTATCAGGAATGTGCATTTCAGGCACGCTGCCGCGGCTCTCGAAGCATCACTTGCGTAATGCAACCACCGTCTCGAGGTGGAAAGTTTGGGGGAACAGGTCGACGAGCGCCACTTTGTGGATTCTGTAACCCGCTCCAATCAATGCGCGCAGGTCGCGTGCAAGAGTCGCGGGGTCGCACGAAACATAAGTGAGCCTGGGCGCCGCGATCCGCCCGAGCATTGCTGTCGCTTCCGCTCCAAGGCCGGAGCGTGGCGGGTCGACCACGATAAGATCCGGCCGTTCACGTTTGCCCGCACCACGCAGGAATTCGTCTGTCGTACCCTTCACGGCAATCGCATCTGTTCCCGACAGGTTTTGCGCCAGGGCAGCTGTCGCGCCCGCTGCAGCTTCGACCGCAATTACGTGTTCAAATCTGCCTGCGAGTCGCCGGGCAAATAGCCCTACACCGGCAAAAAGATCCCATGCCACTTTGCCGTGCTCTCCGCCAGTCACAAGGTCCGCAAGCGGATCGACCAGCCACCGATTCACTTGGAAAAACGCACCTTGATCGACACGGTAATCGAATCCGGCAGCGCGATAGAGCAGGGAACTGGCTCCCCGCTGCGCCACGCTCCGAAGTTCCTCTCCGCCGGTATCAACCGCAAGCTCGATGCCTTTCGTCTCGGAAACTCTCTCCGCAAATCCCTGCGCAAACTCTTCAAACCATCGCGTTCCGCCGTCCGCCGTCAATAGGCTCACCGACAGCGCGTCTTCTGCGGCATCGCAAAAAAGTGAGACCTCTTTCGGCCGCAGATTTCGAGGAAGCTTCCGCACCATCTCGCCGGCGGCCATTGCGGCCCGCACCAGCAGCGGAGCGGCGATCGGGCACTCCGCGATCCGCGTCAGCGCATGCGACCGCCGTGCGCGGTAGCCCGCATATCCCTCCGCGTCGAACGCAACGCGAATGCGATTCCGGTAAGCCCAGGGCTCTGCGGCCAGCATGGAAACTTCCTCCGGCAGGCAAACGCCGCTCCGCTCGAATGTTTCGCGCAAGATCGCCTGCTTGAATGCAAGCTGCGTGACATAATCCGTGTGCTGATACTGGCAGCCGCCGCACGCGCCAAAATGTCCGCACTTAGGGGTGATTCGTTCCGCCGACGCAGAGACAATTTCCTCCACTTCGGCCTTCGCATAGCCGCGTTTTTCTTCAACCACCCGCACCCGCACCTGCTCTCCCGGCAGCGTGAGCGGCACGAACACCGCTTTACCCTCTGAGCGCGCCAGAAACTCCCCGCCGTAAACAGGCTTCTCAATCTGCACCAGGGGCGATGGCTTGGCCGCATCTGGAATCGGTCGCGCCGTAGCTTTCCTGCGCTGCGGGTCTTTTCTTCGATGCGCTCTCATTGCTGGCTCATGTAGAACAGGCTCAACCGCGGAAGGTTGTAGCGAACAAGCAGTTGTTTGCGCTCAAACTGCTTCTCCACCTGTCTGAGTTGCACCACACCCATCCGGTTGCGATAAGGCGCCAGCTCTCGCGCCGCGTGTTCCTTTAATCCAACGAGCAGATCTTCCGGCGCGGCGGCAGTAAGCGCAGCGAAGAGCTTCTCCTCAAGCACAGTGAGCGTTCGCTCCAATCCTTCAAGGTCCACCACAGCTTTTTCCTCGTCCGCGCTTCCGGCCACTTCCGCAGCCATCTCGCGCAGCCGGCGTGCAGTAGCCCGGCACGCCTCGGGAGCCACCAATGCCGCATCCAATGCTTGTGCCGCCGCCACCAGATGCGCGGCCACTCGCTCGTGCTCGAATCCGGATTCGCGTTCCACAGTGGCGTCAGTGGCCGAACCTGCCGCCGCCTCTTTCATCTCCATCGCCGCTTGCATCACCGCCTGCGCGCACCACGCCAGCCCGTTTACCCTTTGCATGCGCGCCCGCCTTTGTCGCGCTTCATACTTGTCGAAAGCGGCATCAATCCCGCGCAGCACTGCTTCCAATGGGATTCCCGCCTCGCGCCACATTTCGATCAGCGCCCAATCCAGCGTGGAAAGCAGCAGCAATGATCCGCGCCGCTGCTGGAAGCGTTCCTCGATCTCTGTAAAATAGTTGAAATAGTTGCGCAACGTGGCTTCACCGATTCGACTAAAACCTTAGCAGAAGTCGACGGCTCTCAGGAGAACTCCTCCATGTCAAGCGTTGGATTTGTTGGACTGGGCATTATGGGCCGGCCCATGCTCATGAACCTTTTGAAAGCAGGCCATCCGGTGGTCGCCTACAGTCGCAGCGCGGCAAAGCTCGACGCGGTCGTGGCCGACGGCGCCTGGCGCGGCGCTTCGAATGCCGATGTCGGGGCGCGCTCTTCGGTCGTCATTACGATGCTGCCTGATGGCCCTGAAGTCGAAGAGGTGGTCCTTGGTCCTGGCGGAATCCTGGCCGGATCGAAGCCCGGCTCCTTGATCGCCGATATGAGTTCGATCAGCCCGCTGGTGTCCCAAAAACTCGCCGCAGCGTGCGCCGCCAAGAGTGTCGACTTCATCGATGCCCCGGTCAGCGGAGGCGAGCCCAAAGCCATCGACGGCACGCTGGCCATCATGGTGGGCGGCAGCGAAGCTGCGTTCAAGAAAGCCGAGCCGATTCTCAAATGCATGGGGTCTATTGTCACGCTTACGGGCCCGGTCGGCGCTGGCAATGTCACCAAGCTCGCCAATCAAATCATGGTGGCGTGCAACATCGCGGCCATGGGCGAGGCGCTCACGCTGGCCACGCGCTGTGGACTTAATCCGGAGGTCGTGTTGAATGCCGTCAAATCGGGTCTCGCCGGCAGCGCAGTGCTCAATGCCAAGGGGCCGATGCTCATCGCACGCAACTTCACACCCGGCGGCAAAGTGAAATTTCATCAAAAGGACCTGCGCAATGCGCTCGAAACCGCCGAGGCAAACAATGTCTGCCTGCCGCTTACCGCGCTGGTCCAGCAAATGATCTCGTCCCTCATTGCCGATGGCAAAGGCGAGCTCGATCACTCCATCATCGCCACGTTCGTCGAGCAGGCTTCGCACGTGGAAGTCAAAGTTCCAGTCTGAAATCCTGGAATATTATGGGTGGGGTAAGAGGACCTCACTCTCACACCTGTCTTCCCCACCCGCCGCCACCCGGCGTCTCGATGCGCAGCACGTCGCCGCTGGCAAGTTTCGCGCTGCACTTCCCCTCGAGCTCGATCTCTTTGCCGCTCTCCGCCTTCACCACCGCTGCGCGTCCCGCCGCCCCTTCTTCGCCGCCCGCCAAACCATACGGACGGAATCGTCTTCGATCGGCCAGCAACGTGACGTCCGCATCGGCCAGTAACTCGATTTCGCGGATCAACCCATCGCCGCCGCGAAACCTTCCCTCGCCGCCCGAGCCATACCGGTACCCATACCGCCGCACGCGGAATGGATACGCGTATTCGAGCGCCTCAACGGGCGTATTCAGCGAGTTCGTCATGTGCGTGTGCACGCCGCTGATGCCGTCAAGACCCGGCCGCGCGCCCATTCCGCCTGCCGCCGTTTCGTAGTAGGCGAATGCCTCGCCCGTTCGCGGATCAATTCCGCCGATCGTCACATTAGTCATGGTTCCGGCGCTCGCCGCGGGAACCCGCTGCGGCACTGCCTGCGCCAGCGCGCGCATCAGCACATCCACAATCCGCTGCGAAGTTTCTACGTTCCCTCCGGCCACTGCCGCAGGCGGCCGTGCATTCACAATCGAGCCCACCGGCGTGTGCAGCGTAAGCGGCCGCAGAATGCCTTCCGTCGCGGGCGCATCGTCAGCCAGCAGGCAGCGCAGTACATAAAAACACGCAGAAATCGTGATCGCACGCACCGCGTTCACGCTGCCCGCAACCTGCGGCGACGAACCGGCAAAATCCGCGTCCACCGCGCCGGATGCCGGATCCAAGCGCATCCTCACCGCGATTTTTCGTGGCGCCTCGGTCACGCCATCGTTGTCGAGCCAGTCTTCCGCGCAATATTCCCCGGCCGGCATGGTTTTCAGCTCTGCGCGCACCAGCCGCTCGGAGTAATCGAGCAAGTCCTCGGTCCACTCACCCAGTTTTTCCAGACCATACTTTGCGACCAGTTGCGTCATGCGATGTTCGCCCACGCGGCAGGCGCCGATCTGTGCGTCTAGGTCTCCCTCACGCTCCCAGGGTGTTCGCACCTGCCGCAGAATGTCCCCAAGAACCTCGCGATCGACGTTTCCACCACGTACGATCCGCACGGGAGAAATACACATGCCCTCCTCGAAGATGCTGGTCGCCGGCCCCATCGATCCGGGAAACTTGCCTCCTACGTCCGCGTGGTGCGCGCGATTCGCAACATAGAAGACCGGGTCAGGGCTGCCCGTGCAGAACACAGCCAGCACCATGGTGATGTCGGGCAAATGCGTTCCGCCGGCAAACGGATCGTTCAAAATCACGATGTCGCCGGGCGCAAAGTCGATCGCCTCGATCGCCGCCCTTACACTCATCGGCATCGATCCCAGGTGCACCGGCATGTGGTCGCCCATCGCGATCACACGTCCGCTTCCATCGAAGACGGCGCACGAGTAGTCGCGCCGCTCCTTGATGTTCGGCGAGAGCGCCGTCCGCCTCAGAGCAGCGCCCATCTCTTCCGCAATCGAGCGCACCGTGCACTGAAAAATCGAGAGCTCTACTGGATCAGTCACGGGCGCAGTCATGCATTGACCTCTTCGCCGATATCAATCACCAGATTTCCCAATCCGTCTACTCGCGCCACACATCCAGGCAAAACCAGCGTGGCCGCCGTATACTCGGTCACCATTGCCGGGCCGGCAATCGCATCGCCGGGCCTGAGTCGATCGCGCCTGTAGAATCGCGTCGATCGAAACCTGTCTTCGAAATACACGTCGCGCCCGGCATAGTACGCAGCACCGCCATCGCCCGGTACGGCCGTTTGCCGCTCCGGCTCATAAGGATCGCTCGCCGCGATCATGCGCAGGCGCAGGTTCACAATCTCCAACGGCCGCTCGGCAGCCGAAAACCCGAATCGCTGTTTGTGCAATTCGTGAAAACTCTCGAGCGATCGCTCAGGCGCGCCCAGGTCGTAGGGAACATTCAGTTCATAACCCTGGCGCCGGTAGCGCAAATCCACATTTCGCTGCGCCACGCCATGGAGGCCTTCGGCGGCAAACTCCGACGCACCCTGCCCCTCCAGTTCGGCAAAGATTCCTCCGAGATCCGTGATGGTTTCACCGGCCAGCATCACCGTGCGCGAATAGTCGCGCACCGTATCCGCCAGTAAAATTCCCATCGCCGAAAGCGCGCCCGGCATTGCAGGAACCAGTACCCGCGGAATGCGCAGGGCTCGCGCCAGCGAGCAGGCGTGCAGCGGTCCGCCGCCCCCGAATGCCACCAGCGTAAAATCGCGTGGATCGTGCCCCCGCTCCACTGAGATCACGCGAATTGCCTTTTCCATCTGCGTCTCCACAACGCGCAGAATCCCTGCCGCAAAATCTTCCACCGTTGACAGTGCGCCTTTTTGTTCACGCATTATGCGCAGCGTGCGCTCGAAGTCCAGCGGAACGTTGCCTCCCAGGAAGCTCTCTCGATCCATCCGTCCCAAAACAAGGTTCGCATCGGTCACGGTCGGCCGATGGCCGCGGCCAAAACAGATCGGCCCCGGTTCCGCGCCCGCCGATTCCGGACCCACAAGCAACATTCCTCCTGCGTCGAATCGCGCGATCGATCCGCCGCCTGCTCCTGCCGTGTGAATGTCCAGCATGGGCACACCGATCGGCGAGCCTGCGACGGCTGCCTCGCGCGTGCGTTCAGCTCCATTCGAGGCGTCCGCTAGAAAAACATCCGTTGAAGTGCCGCCCATGTCGAAGCCGATGATGTGCTCGAACCCAGCCCATCGCGCTACTTGGCACGCACCCACCACACCGCCTGCCGGTCCGCTCAATACGGTGCGCACAGGTTCAGCCGCGCCAACCCGCGCCGGGATAATCCCTCCCGAGGATTGCATCACTTCGACTCGCGCTCCCTTGTGCTCCGCGGCAACGCGATTCTCCAGATCCAATAAATAACCCTCCATTCGCGGTGCAAGATATGCGTTCACCACCGTGGTGGAGGCTCGCTCGTACTCCCGGAATTCCGGCAAAATTCGATGCGAGACCGAAATCGGGAGGTCCAGCTTTCGCAACGCCGCTTCCACTCGGCGCTCGTTTTCGGGGTTTGCAAAGGAAAATAGTAGCGAAATTGCAACTGCCTCTGCGCCACTCACTCGTACCGCGTCAACCAAGGCAGCCAATTCATCTTCAGTGGGCGCGCGCAGCAACTCCCCCTCGGCGCTCACGCGCTCCGGCACTCCAAATCGGAGTTCTCGCGGAACAAGACATTGAGGAATCGGCGCGAACCAGTCATAAAGCCGCTCGCGAGCCTGCCGGCCAATAGCAATCGTGTCCTCAAAACCGGCTGTCGTCACAAACGCGACGCGCGCGCCCGTTCGCTCCAGCATCGTGTTGGTGCCGACTGTGGTTCCGTGCCGCACCTCCAGATTCTCCGCTCCACACAACTCGCGCAGACCCTCAAGCACTGCCTGCGATGGGTCCTTCGGCGTGGAGAAAATCTTCGTCACGCGCAGTTGTCCGTCGACGAGGCAAACGCAGTCGGTGAAAGTGCCGCCGGTGTCGATAGCAATGCGCAAGTCTCCGCTCTGCTCCTTTTGACTCGATAGAGGTCTTTCACTTGTGGACTGAGCTTAAATACCGATCCTTGGCCGGAAGGCGATATCCCCCAAGCGGCTTGAGACGCTGGTGCAGGCAGGCTCTGTTCTAACTCAAAAACTCCGCAATCGCTTCGGCCACCGTGTTCTGCTCGTCCTCGTGCAGCTCCGGAAAAATCGGCAGCGCAAGCACTTCGCGCGCGGCTCGCTCCGCCTCGGGGAAATCCCCTTCGCTGTACCCCAGCGGCTTCAGAGCCTCCTGCAAGTGCAGCGGAACAGGATAATAAATCTCCGACCCAATCCCGCGCGCCGTCAAAAACTCGCGCAGCGCATCGCGCCGCACGACTCGAATTACATACTGGTGCCACACGTGTTTTGCTCCCGGCGATTGATGCGGCAGCACCAACCCCTTCGCCGGATACGGCCCATTCTCGGCAAGCCCAGCCCTGGAAAACAGCCTGCCATATCGCGCTGCCAACTCGCACCGCGTCTCGTTCCATGCGCCGATATGCTTCAGTTTTATCGTCAGCACCGCACCCTGGAAGCCATCCATGCGCGCGTTCCATCCAAGCTCATCGTGGTGGTAGCGCCGCCGCATTCCCTGGTTGCGCAGCATCTTCACCCGCTCAGCCACATCGTCGCGGTTCGTCGTGACCATGCCCGCATCGCCGGCAGCGCTCAAGTTCTTGGTGGGATAAAAGCTGAAGGCGGCGGCGTCGCCCAAACCTCCAGCTTTCCTGCCCTGCCATTCCGCGCCCCAAGCTTGCGCGGCGTCCTCAATCAGCGCCAGCCCGCGCTCCCCTGCGAGCCGGGAAAACCCACTCCAATCGGCACATTGCCCGTAGAGGTGCACCGGAAGAATCGCGCGGACCTTCGCACCTGCCGGCCCGTCCAGGGCAGCTTTCACGGCCGTGGGCGACAAATTGAAAGTCACCGGATCGATGTCGGCAAGCACTGCCTTCGCACCGGCCCTGATCACCGAACCCACAGAAGCGAAGAAGCTGAATGGAGACGTTACGACCGCCTGATCCGGCCCGAGCCCAATCGCGGCCAGCGCCAGCCACAGCGCATCCGTGCCCGACGAGCAACCAAGTGCGTGCGCCACGCCCAACTGCTCCGCAGCCCTGCGTTCGAATTCCGCCACATGCTCGCCAAGAATGAACTGTTGCGTCTCTAGCACATGCTCGAGGGCAACCAGCAACTCCTGGCGGATCGCGCTGTACTGCCGCGTCAAATCCAGCATCGGCACGGGTGTGCGCGGGGGTTCGCTGCGGTCGCTCAAGGGACGGGTCCGGACGATGGTTTCTTGCACATAACGATGCTAACAGCCGAGGAACCCGCGTCGCTCCAGCTTGGAAACGCCGAAGCCGTCTCAGACGGTACCGGCAGCTAAGTTGTTTTGTTCCTTTGCTGTTTCTGCGCTGTTTTGTATAACATCAACAGAGTTTTCCACAAAACCAACTATTCAAGGCCCGTGGAAAACTCGCGAAACCAGCCTTAGCGCATTGAAATGAATCGGAAACCTCTATAATCTTGAGACATTGCGGGGGTTCAAGGGTCCGGGTGTTCCGGAGCCTTCCCCGCGAATCTGCATCCAAGGCAAGAAGAGTTGTACCCAACTTCAAGAAGAAAGCAGGAGATCGGCACATGGAGAACAAGCCGGCACAAAATATTCAGGACACCTTTCTAAACACAGTTCGAAAGGACAAGTCCCCGATTACGATTTATTTGGTCAGCGGTGTTAAGCTGACCGGAAAAATCCGGTCCTTCGACAAATATTCTGTACTCCTGGAGAACAACAGCCAGGAACAGTTGATTTTTAAACACGCGATATCAACCGTGGTGAGCAATCGCAGCGTGATCCACAGCGAACACCGCCCAACTGCGGTTTCGACCGGTATGGGTCCGTCCGCCGTGCCGGTGCCTACGATACCCCAGGCAACTGCGGATCAGCGATAGCGCGAGAGCGTCCTCGATTGAAAGGCGAGGCCTACCAGATGGACAGCCGTCGGAGCGGTCCTGGGCCTTCGCAAGTTCCTGCGGCGAGCCGTCGCCGGAGCGAGCACTCTTCAACTCCAACTGTCGGGTCTGACCTTTGGGGTTTGAGGACCGAGCGCGCGATTCT
Organism: uncultured Acidobacteriaceae bacterium; assembly: GCA_963782285.1. Classification (GTDB taxonomy): domain Bacteria; phylum Acidobacteriota; class Terriglobia; order Terriglobales; family Acidobacteriaceae; genus Telmatobacter. Next base: position 253,077 of record CAWAJH010000016.1, on the reverse strand, counting down.
GGTAGGTGTGGAATTCGGTATTCGCCTCCGCGGCGATCGCCGAGGTGCGCAGACCGTAAAGACGGGTGAAGTGTACCAAGAATCGGTTCACGTCACCTTGCCTGCAGCTTCGACACTCGGATCTTTGGCGACGTCGCGAATACAAGCCACGAAGAGCCGTGCAAGCGAGTTGCCAGACCTTGGCGCAGAGGAGTCTCTCGCTGAATTTCGCGAGCTGCTCTTGAGCGCCGCCGGCGTGGCCGTTGCCGAGATTCTGCAGCGCCGCCCCAAGCCCGATCCCGCCACGCTCATCGGCTCCGGCAAAGTTGAGGAAATTGCCGGCATCGCGGCTTCCACTCAGGCTGATCTCGTCCTGTTTGACCACGACTTGTCACCGACACAACTGCGCAACCTCGAGGCCGCCTTGCCTTGCCGCGTGCTCGATCGCACGCAGTTGATCCTCGATATTTTCGCGCGCCATGCCCGCACCCGCGAAGGCCAGCTTCAGGTCGAGCTCGCGCAGCTCGAATACATGCTCCCGCGTCTCACCGGTCGCGGCAAAACCATGTCGCAGCTCGGCGGCGGTATCGGCACCCGTGGCCCGGGCGAAACGCAGCTCGAAACCGATCGCCGCCGTATTCAGCGCCGCATCGATCAGCTCAAAATCGACCTCGAAGCCGTCCGCCGCACGCGTCGCCAGCAGCGCCAGCGGCGCGAAGCGGTTCCCGTGCCGACAGTCGCCATCGTCGGCTACACCAATGCAGGCAAGAGCACGCTTTTCAATCGTCTCACCGGAGCGCACGTGCTTTCGTCCTCCCGCATGTTCGCCACGCTCGATCCCAAATTGCGCGCCTTGGAGCTGCCGAGCCGGCGTCGCGTCCTCTTGTCCGATACGGTCGGCTTTATTCGCAACTTGCCCCATACGCTGGTCACCAGCTTCCGCGCCACGCTTGAAGAAGTGGCGCAGGCTGAGGTGCTGCTTCATGTGCGCGACGCCGCGTCCGCTTACGGCGAAGAGCAGAAGGCGCAGGTCGAGAATGTTCTCGGCGAGCTTGAAGTTCTTTCCAAGCCCCGTATCGAGGTCCTGAACAAAATCGACCTGCTCGCTGAAGATGAACGCGCAGCTCTCCTCACTCGCGCAAATCTAAGTACGGACGGTGAAAAGACGGTAGCCCTCTCGGCGATTAGCGGCGAAGGCATCCCGGCGTTACTCGCGGCCATCGATGGTGTGCTGCACTCCGATCCTGTCATCGATGCGGAACTCCGCGTGCCGCAGCAAGAGGGTGCAGCGCTCGCCGCGATTGAAGCCGGCATGATCGTTCACTCTCGAGAGTACGATGGCAATGTTGTCACACTCTCCGTCAGCGGCCCGGCCTCGCTCCTGGGCCGGATGCGCCGCTTCCGCGCACAAAATTCCGTCCAACCTTCGAAAAGATCTTGAAGTTGTCATGCGGAGCGAAGCCGAAGGTTCAGTCTCGGGATTAACGCATGTTTCCAAGATCGGTAAGGAGGGTGGGGCCTGTCGGGTTCCATCCCAGTTGTTCCCGGGTCTGCGCACTGGTAGCCGTGATATCCAATCCGGCAAACAGGCCGAGCCAGCCGAAATGTCCCGAGGCATGTTCCGGCGAAAGCGAAACGACCGGCACATTTAATCCACGGCCAATGGCCTCGGCGATATCCCGTGCGGATACACCCTCTTCGGCGACCGCGTGGAACCGTGCGCCGGCATGGCCTTTCTCCAGAGCGAGCCGATAGAGGTGAGCCGCATCAAGACGATGAGCCGCAGCCCAGCGATTCCTTCCTTCGCCAATGTATGCCGAAACTCCCTTTTCGCGGGCAACCTGGATTGCGTACGTCACCAGCCCTTGCTTCACCGTGTCATGGACCTGGGGAAGGCGTACGACCATCGCTCGCACGCCCCTCTTTTCCATCGCGGCGGCAGCTTCCTCCGAGGCGCGCGGATAGGAATCGGAAACGGGGAGCGGTGGGTCGTCCTCTGTGGCGGCACGACCCTGTACGAGAAGAGCGAGACCGCCGGTGACGATCAGCGGGCGGTCCGATCCGGCAAGTACGCCGCCCATCGCTTCAATGGCTCTCCTGTCGATCTCGCAGTTCTCCCTGAACTTCGAAAAGTCGTGAATGAAGGCCAGGTGAATCACCGCGTCCGCGGCGGCTGCCCCGCTACGCAGACTTTCTAAATCTGTGAGCTCACCTCGATGCACCTGAGCGCCGGCGGCGACAAGCGACTTGGCGCCCGCATCGCTGCGCGTAAGACCAAGCACCTGGTGGCCAGCGTCAATCAGCTCCGGGACGAGAGCCGAACCAATGAAACCCGTCGCACCTGTAACAAATACACGCATATGCATTCTCCTCTTCTTCAACCTTGGGTTGTTAAAAATACGATCACTACTCGTGCCGCGCGACGGAAACCGCGGCGCTTTGTCTGGATACTTCATCGAGATCGGCAAGCACTTCAGCGGGAATCTGCAGGCTGGCTGCGTTGAGATTTTCGTGAAGATGCTTGAGTGAGGATGTTCCCGGAATCACCAGGATGTTGGGCGAGCGCTCGAGGAGCCACGCAAGTGCAACCTGCATCGGCGTGGCTTGGAGACGCGAGGCAACTTCAGACAAGGTTTCCGATTGCAGCGGAGTGAACCCGCCAAGCGGAAAGAACGGAACGTAAGCGATGCCCTGCGCGGTCAATGCATCGATGAATCCGTCGTCGGTCCGCTGGGCCACGTTGTAGAAATTCTGGATACATACAATCTCCGTGATTGCCTGCGCCTCGGCCAGCTGTTGGGGCGAAACGTTGCTCAGTCCGATATGCCGGATCATGCCCTGCTGCTTCAACTCAGCAAGCGCTGTGAGCGGCTCCTCAAAGGGTCCATCCGTCGGTGCTAAGAGACCACCGATGCGCAAATTGACGACATCGAGCGTATCAAGGCCCAAGTTGCGCAGATTGTCGTGCACGGCATCGATAATCTCCTGCCGCGAGCGAGCATGTGGCCATGAGCCATCGCTCGCGCGGCGCGCGCCCACTTTGGTCACAATCACCAGGTCGCCGGGGTAAGGGAAGAGCGCCTTGCGTATGATCTGGTTGGTGACGTGCGGGCCATAGAAATCGGATGTATCGATATGGTTCACACCACTTGCGACGACTTCCCGCAATACTCTGATCGCTTCCTCGACATCTGGAGGCGGTCCCCACACCAACTTGTTGCCATCTCTCCCCGCAAGCTGCATGGCTCCGTATCCCATGCGTTTCAAGCTGAGCGAACTGCCCGGCAGAGTGAAGTTGCCGGCCGAACTTATTTCCATGACCATTCCATCCCTCCTTGGCCTTCTGCTGGCCTTTATGTTTGCATCCGGAGTTGACGAAGTAATGACATTTCGAATAAAGCGGAGAATGTCTCCGCAATCAGTAGATAATCGGAGGCTGTCTCCGGTTGCAATTATTTTTGCGCATGGCGAAGAAGCGTTTACAACCTGTGCGGCGCAAGCCGAGCCGCAAGCTGCGTACCGACTTATTGCGCAACCGCGAGATCATCCTGCAGACGGCGAAGGAGGCGTTTACTCGTTTTGGCGCCGATGCAGCCTCGACGATATCGCCAAACAGGCCGGCGTAGGCGCGGGCACTCTGCATCGCCATTTTCCCGTGCGGGATGACATGATCGAAGCGGTCTATCGAAGCGAAGTAGAGAAGCTGGCCGCGGCGGGGCGCAGGTTCGCCGAAACGATGACCCCGCTTGAGGCGCTGCGGGCTTGGATGCTGTTGTTTGTCGACCACATCGCGGAAAAGCAGATCAAGTCAAATAGACCGTCTCGCAGGGGATGTACCGGTCCCTTCGCTGGCATGTTGAGCCGGGAAAATCTATGACCCGATCGATCCCGGGAACCCGCCGCCCGGCGCTCTTTTGCGCGAATTTATCCGCGCTTCCATCCGCCGCGGCCCGCGCCGGGCCGCCCGAAACCCGGTTTCCGTCCGCGCTTGTCATCACTGCGAGACTTGGAGAATCCTCTAGGCTTCGCGCCGAACCTCGCACCCTGACCGAATCCCTTGCTGCGCTCGCCGCCCGGCTTGAATGCGGGCCGCTCGCTTCGTTCGATCTTCGGCCTCTCGCCGCCCGGCTTGAATGCAGGCCGCTCGCTTCGTTCGATCTTCGGCCTCTCGCCGCCCGGCTTGAATGCAGGCCGCTCGGTTCGTTCGATCTTCAGCCCCTCGCCGCCCGGCTTGAATGCAGGCCGCTCGGTTCGTTCGATCTTCAGCCCCTCGCCGCCCGGCTTGAACGCAGGCCGCGCGCCTCGATCGAACCTCGGTCTCTCACCTCCGGGCTTAAATGCAGGCCGCGCGCCTCGATCGAACTGCGGCCTCTCGCCACCTGGCTTGAATGCTGGCCGCGCTGCCTCGATCGAACTGTGGCCTCTCGCCGCGTGGTTGAAACGGCTTGCGCTGTCCGCCCTCAAAGCGGCCTTTTTCGCGTTCCGGCCTCTCGGGCCCGCCAAATCGTGGCCGGTCGAATTTCGGCCGATCGAACTGCGGCCTTCCAGTCTGCGGCTTCCCGGCAAACGGCCGCTGGCCTTCGCGGCCACCGCCAAAACGTGTGGGCGGTCCGCCCCCGCGGGAGCCCCGGTTATCGCTTCTTATACCTCGGCCGCCTCGATTGAATGGTCTGTTCCCTTCCTGAAACCGCGTCCCCGTCTGCTCACCACGTTCTCCGCCGCTATACGGCTTTCTCTCGCCGCTAGCCGGCCTTCCAGTGCCACGCTCCGGAAACTCCCGGTCCCGCGGCCGCCATTCCTTCTTCTGTGGCTGATCCTCTCGCGGGCCTCGGGGCTGGTCGGTCCGTCCCCACGGTTTTTTCTCGCGCTTCTCGTTTTCGCCGAAGCGCCCCGCTGGACGAGCCAAGCGCGAACTCGCTGCGCCGGGACTCCCCCCAAACCTGGCTCGCTTCTCCGCCGGAATTCCCGCTTCCTTCGGAAGTACCCGATCCACGCGCACTCGCCGCGGCTTCAATTTGCCCTCGGCCGTCTTGCGCAGCGCGCCAACTTCATCGGCAGTCAGTTCGCGCATCTTTCCGGGCTCGACGTCCAATTCCAGCGGACCATAGCCCACGCGGCGAATCTTCTCAGCAAAGTGACCGATAGCCGCAAACATCTTGCGCAGCTCACGGTTGCGCCCCTCGGTGAGCACCACTTCATACCAGGGATTGTCGCCGTGGCGAACCTGGCGAATCCGCGCCGGTGCAGTGCGCACGCGTTCGGAACCCGTCTCGCCCTTCTCAATCGCAACGCCGGCGCTCAGGCGCTCCAATTGCTCTTCGCTCGGTTGGCCAGCCACCTTCACCAGGTAGGTCTTCTCGACGCCCGATCCCGCCTTCGTCAGCAAGTTGGCCAGCTCACCGTCGTTAGTCATCAGCAGCAGGCCTTCGCTCTGATAGTCGAGCCGGCCCACGGGATAAAGGCGCTCCGGCATCTTCGAAAAAAACTTCATGACCGTCGGCCGCCCCTCAGGATCGCTAACGGTGGTCACGTATTCCTTCGGTTTGTTCAGCACGAAGTAGCGGTGCCGCTCTGCGCCGTGAATCAGTTTACCGTCGACGCGAATGTGATCGCGCGCGGCGTCGGCCTTGCTGCCCAACTGCGTTACCACCTGGCCGTTCACCATCACGCGACCCGCCTCGATCATCTCCTCCGCGCGACGCCTGCTGGCAATACCGGCCTGCGACAGGATCTTCTGCAGCCGTTCAAGCCTGACTGGTTCACGCGGCTCGGTCTCCAATTTGCTCTCTGCTTTGGCAGCTCGTCCTCGCACGGCCGCCTCTTCGGCCGCTGCCCGTGCGCCGGCTTCCACGGCTGCCTGAGTGGCGTCCAACCCGCGGCCAGCTTCAAGGCCAGAGTCCATTGCGGCCATATTCGTCTCGGCGCGGAACGCCTCCATCTCCGTTTTTGCCTGAGTCTCGGCTTCGCCCGTATAGGCTTTGGCTTCGCCGTCAGTGGTGTCGCCAATGGGATCGACAACCGGCTCGCCGATGGGAAAGCTGCCAGAGCTATCTGCCTTTGCTTTTGTCCTTCGCGCCTTTTTCGCCGCAGCTTTGACCGTGGGTCTGGCCTCATTTGCCGTGGGGACCGGTTTCGTTGAGCGCACGGCAGCAGGCTTCACCTTGGTTTTCGCAGGCGTCGTCTTCTTTGTTGCTTTGGCCGCCACTTTTGTTTTGACTGCTGTTTTGCCGGTCTTGGCGCGCGCTTCGCCGGCCTTTACCGTCGGCTTCTCAGGCGCAGACGCGCCTTTCGCCGCGTGTGCGGCCGATTTCCGTTTCATCTTTTCAGTCATGGGAAAGCCTCGGTCTTCCGTTACTCGCTATCGACTGGCGCAGATGCACCATTTTGCGTCGAGCCTTCAGGGTTAGATTCCAATACTTCGTCCGGCGCTTGCCCGTTCTCTTCAACACTCTGATCCGGGTTGAACTCCTCAGCTGCCGTAGCAGCATCCTCGCCTGCCGCCGTCTCGGGCTCTTCCAACTCGCTGGCCGCCATCTTCTCGAATTCTTCCATCGAAGGCAGCTCTGTAACGTCCTTCAACCCAAAGCGCAAAAGAAACTCACGCGTGGTTTTGTAGAGGATGGGCCGGCCCACCACGGGTTTACGTCCGGCTGTGGTAATCAGCTTGCGCGCCAGCAGCGATCCAAAGACACCCGACGAATCGACGCCGCGAATCTCATTCACCTCAGGCGCGGTCACCGGCTGCTTGTAAGCAATCACGGCGAGGGTTTCCAGCGCCGGCATGGAAAGCTTCATCGGCGGTTTCTGGCTTTTTACAAACGAGCGCACTGCGTCGTGACACTCGGGCTTAGTGGCCATGCGGTATCCGCCGGCAATTTCGCGTATCTCAATGCCGCGGCCCTCGGCCGCATAATCCGCAACCAGCTCTTCGAGGAGTTGACGGATGACGGCGCGAGCCTCACGCTCGCGCATTTTTGCGGTATTTTTAGCTTCGACTTCCGCGCTTGGCACATCCGTTGCTGCCGGCTCTTTAGCGACTTCGGCATTTGCTCCGGGGGGTGTTATCAGTGCTTCCTGGGTCGCGACTGTTTCAGCGGCTTCGGGCTGCGTAGTCACGGCACTTTCGGCATCGCTATCGGCCGCCAGGGAAGGCTGCGCGCCGGGCTGCGGCTCCGCATCTTCCGTCGTCTCGGCAGGCTCCAATTCAAGGTAGGGGAACGCTTCGTTCAGTTGCGGCAAAGCCGCAATCGGTTCTCCTGCCGATTCCGTCTGCGCGGTAGACACCGCCGCGGCTGCCGCCTCCTGCTCTGCCTTCCACTCCAACGCTTCGTCGGCGAACAGCGTGGCCAGTTGCGCCAGCGTGACCGGCTCTTCGGCGGCGTAAATAACAGCTTCGAGCTTTGCTTTCAGACTCATGTGGAAATTTTGCGCCGCACCGGAACTCGGGCGCCATTCTGTATGGTACCGGATGCGGCGTCTGATTCGCGCGGCGGAAGCCGCAAGTGCCGACGCGCAAAGAAGAAAGGCGCCCAGCGATGCCGGACGCCCTCACCAACCCAGCCGCTAGGCCGGTCGCCCCTTATCCCATGAATTGCCGGAACAGGAAATACAATCCCCCTGAAATCAGAGCCGCCGCGGGCAATGTAAATATCCATGCCATGGCAATATTGCGGATGGTGGAAAACTGCAATCCACTCCTGTTCGCCGCCATGGTTCCCGCCACGCCTGAGTTCAGCACGTGCGTAGTCGAAACCGGCAGCCCGAAGTTGTCCGCGGCCATGATCGTTCCCATTGCCACCAGTTCGGCGCAGGCGCCCTGCGCGTAGGTCAGATGATCCTTGCCGATCTTCTCGCCGACCGTCACCACAATTCGCTTCCACCCGACCATGGTTCCCATTCCCAGCGCCAGCGCTACGGCCACTTTCACCCATCCGGGGATGAACTTCGTTGCCGTGTCGATCTGGGTCTTGTATGTATTCAGCACTTTGATTTCGGCGGGTGAGAAATCGCCAATCTTGTTCTTCAGCATGAGCCGGATACCTTCGCTCACCACGTACATGTCGTTGCGCACGTTGGTCTGCTGGCTGGCCGGGACCGCCTTGTATTCCTTGTAGATCGCGATCTGGGTGGTCAGATCGTTGATCAGCTCGCGCATCGCAATCATCGTGTCGGGCTGCAGTTGCTTCGTGGCGATGAAGTGCGTCACTGCGTCGCGCGCGTCGGGGCCCAGCACCGCATTCTTTTCCACGTGAGCGTTAATCACCAGGTCGGCCTGCTGCGATGCCGCGACGAAAGCCTGCACGCCGCTCTGCGGCACAGCGTGGTTCAGAGCATAAGCCGTAGGCACCGTGCCGATGAGGATCAGCATGATGAGGCCCATGCCCTTTTGCCCGTCGTTCGACCCATGCGCAAAGCTCACGCCGCTGCAGGTGAAGATCAGCAGAGCACGGATCGGCCACGGTGGCGGCGCGTCGCCCTGGGGCGCAGTAAACAGCACATCGCCATCCTTGATAACGATCCTGGCAAACAAGGCTATGAGGTACCACCCCGCGATGCCTACCAGGACCATCGTGGAGATAAGCCCAACCGGGGGATTCCAGGACGTGAAAGAGCTGATGGGCTTCCATACTGCCATCCCCGGCACGCCGAAGAGCCCAAAAAGCATAGGAGCAATCCACAAGAATATATAGGCTCCAGGGATCCCTGTAATGGCTATGGTGGGAATGATCCAAAGAGGCTTTTTGTGGTTCGCATCGAATGCGACAGCAAAATCCTTGCCCCATTTCGTGAGAATAAACACCTTTGCGAGCAGCAGAAGCAGGCCGGCGGCAAAGAAGCCAATGATCGGCGAGATCAGCAGCACCCGGAAAACATTTCCTACCTGCGTCCAATCCACGCCCGATGTACCGGTGGCGCCGGATATGATCTGGTTCGCCACGCCGACGCCGATGATGGAGCCCACCATGGTGTGCGAGCTCGAAGCCGGAAGACCTAACCACCACGTGCCTATGTTCCAGATGATTGCCGCAATCAGCAGGGCAAACACCATCGCAAATCCTGCACCATAGCTGACCTTGAGGATCAGCTCCACGGGCAGCAGCGTGATGACGCTGTAGGCAACTGTACCGGTTGACACCAGCACGCCGATGAGGTTGCACATCCCCGACCACACCACGGCGATGTTGGGATCGAGCGAGTGCGTGTAGATGACGGTCGCGACTGCGTTCGCGGTATCGTGAAAGCCGTTCACGAACTCGAAACCCAGTGCGATTGCGAGCGCCGTGCAGAGCAAAACCCAGGGCCAAATGCTCATCAGCGTCACGTTGCTCAGATCCTGCGACACGTGGAAGCCGATATAGCCAAGCCCGCCCAGAAGCGCGAGCAAAACGACTCCGGTGCTCACCCACGTGGAGAAAGGTTTCATTTTGTGCTCTAGGAACTTGTTGAAATAGGTACCCGTTGTGGGTCGGAGGTTCGCTGCCATTCGTCTAACAGGCATGCGTGGAGATGAGCGGATTCAGGACGGTATGTTCAGCTATGTATCGTTGGAGCAGCGAGTGCCTCAGGATCACCCATTGCGTGCAGTCCGCAAGCTGACGGATAGGGTGTTGCAGACCTTGAGCGCGGAGTTCGATGCGTTGTATGCCGATTCGGGCCGCCCGTCGATTGCGCCGGAGTACATTCTTCGGGCTCTGTTGTTGCAGGTGTTTTATTCTGTGCGTTCGGAGCGGCTGCTGGTTGAGCAGATCGACTACAACCTTCTGTTTCGCTGGTTTGTGGGTCTTGGCATGGACGACGCGGTATGGAATCATGCGGTGTTTTCGAAGAACCGCGACCGGTTGCTGACTTCCGAAGTGGCGCAGCAGTTCTTTTCCGAAGTGAACAAGCATGCCAAGCGCTTTATGAGCGACGAACACTTCACCGTCGATGGAACGCTGATCCAGGCATGGGCCTCGCAGAAGAGCTTTCGCTCCAAGGACGGCTCCGATGACGGTGATGGTACGAATTTCCACGGCCAGAAGCGATCGAACAAGACGCATGAATCGACCACCGACACCGATGCGCGACTGTACAAGAAGAGCTACGGCAAAGAGTCGAAGCTGAGTTATCTGGGCCATGCGCTGGTGGAGAACCGCAACGGTCTGATCGCCGCGGCGATGGTGACGCATGCCGACGGTTATGCCGAGCGCGATGCGGCGCTGTTGATGCTTGCCGAAAAGCAGGCGGGCCGCTCACGCCGCATTACGGTGGGCGCTGACAAGGCTTACGACACGAAAGATTTCGTCAGCACGGTGCGGGAGTTGAATGTGACGCCGCACGTCACCAGGAACGACAAAGGCCGCGCAAGCAACCTGGATCGCAGAACCACTCGCCAGCCCGGCTATGCCGTCAGCCTGAGCCGGCGTTGGCTGGTGGAGAAGGGCTTTGGCTGGCTGAAACAAACCGGCCCGCTGCGCCAGGTCAAGTTGCGAGGCCTGGAGAAAGTGGACTGGCTGTTCGTCTTCAGTTGCGCGGCGCACAATCTGATCCGGCTGCCGCGACTGATGGCTCAACCACCGACAACACTCAGGGCGCAGTGTGCCTGAACAACGGTTGCAGGCCGAGGGAATGATCCCCTGAGGCTCGCAAACCTCTATAAACACCAGCCAAAACCGCATTTCAAGCAGATTTTGGACGACACGAAACGAAAGCCGCCAGTAAAGACGCTACTATTAGGCGAATTTCAACGAGTTCCTAGGAGAGTCAGGGGACCTCCCTAGCTTGGTTAGATCAATCCTCGCAACGTGCCCCCTATATCGATGCTGGACCCGGTAATGAACTTGGCTAGCGGTGAAGCGAGAAAGACGACTGTCTGCGCGACGTCTTCCGGCGCTCCGATGCCCAGAGGCATGTATCGTTCTTCCAAGAATCGTTTCACGGCTTCTTCTTTATCTACGCCATAGTGAGCCACAAGCTGATCGACCAATCCTCCAGGGCGTGTCCACATTTGCGACCAGATAGGTCCCGGTAAAACCACATTCACGCGAACATGCGGAACATACTGTTTGGCCAGGGCTTTTGTGAGATAAAGCAAGCCCGCTTTGCAGACGCCGTAGTCCATCATTGTGGTCTCCGGCTGCTTGGCGAGATCGGAGCCAATGTTCACCACCGAGCCCGAGCCCCGTTTTGCCATCTGCGGAAGGAGCGCGCGGCAGGCTCTGATGGTCCCCATCAGGTTGACGGCAAAGCTGCGTGACCACTGCTCGTCACAAAGGTTTTCAAAGGAGGTTGAACCTCCAACGCCGAGATTGTTGACCAGGATGTCGGGCGCTTCTCCAAAGGTCGTGAGTACTTCGGAGATCGCCCGATCGACGCCCTCAGCAGTTGCAAGATCCGCTGCCACTACCCCAGCCCACCGAGACGGCCTCTCTTGAAGCGCAGCCTCATCGAGGTCAGCAACAACGACACGAGCGCCCTCCTGCGTCAGCAGGTCGGCGATCGCTTCGCCAATCCCGTGAGCTCCGGCACTAACAAATGCGGATTTCCCTTTGATTTGATAGTCCATTCACTGCTCCATGCGCGGCGCCGCTTCGATGTTAGTAAGCATCGATCTGCGGCAAAACCGTGTTGTAATAAGTTGAATGCGGCGACAGCATGTCATCGTAGACCTTTGTCGGATGAACGAAAGGATCAGCATTCATGCCGCGCCACTCTTGTGCAAGCTTTTGGATCAGATCTGTTTGCGGAGGTCCATCGTGAACCACAACCCGATAGCGCAGCGTCAGGGGAGCGTCGGGGTGAATCGTCAAAGGTCCAAGCGCCGTGATGCAGGGCGATACCATCCATAGGTAGCGAGCATTGTGCCACAGTGACGGGGGGTTCAGAGGATGATCGATTACGGTGGCGCCCACCGTCTTGCCGTCGGAGGCCAGGGTGATCGTGTAATCGTACCAAGGCTCCGGGGGCCAATCCGTCAAGGGATAGGAGTAGTGCGGATCGGGAAGCGTGACTTTGCCAGCCGCCGTCGAAAAGTAGGAATCCCCGTACTTTTGGGCCTGGAAGTCAAAGCCTCCAAACGCCGTCTGCAGAATCTTGTAATCGTAAAGCGGCGCCAGCTTGTAATAAAGGTCGAGCACATACATGCCGTCGCGCTCGGAAACGATTGCTTCGTCGGTTTCATCGAGCATCTTTCGGCTACCGATCATCCAGTCATTGTGAATTTCGATTTGTGCGTGGTTGGCGTCCGCGTTGATCAACTTCACGCTGCGATTTTGAATCACCCGTCCTTCCCGAGGCGCATAAGCCCCCCACGCCCAAAAATCGCCGCGCTCGACGGAATAACCCCTAACCGGATGCGTCGGCGCTGCATCGGAATAATCGCTCGGAATATGAAACTCGGAGTCCATAAACCCGAAGAAGATCCCGCGATGATGCGGATGATCGTTGGGCGCGACATTAGTGACGCGCTCACCCGAGGGAGTATTGACAGGATCGAAGTATGCGGCGCTGGGCGCTGTAAGTCCGATATTGTCGGGCCTCACGGTCACGTACTGCATAACCAATTTCCCATCTGGAGCATGAAGCTCCATCCCGTTGGGGACAGAGACCAGCGTGTAGGAGGACGTTGAAAGCGCTTGAGCGGCTACCATGCGGCCACCCCCAAAGACGACCAGAGCATTGGCTCCGAGAACAGCGGTGATATACATCCCTTTATGTAACATCGATGACCCTTTCCACTCATTGAAAAATCTCGTTTGTAAGGCTGCCACACAATCAATGCTCATGCCCCATCAACAGAGTTATTCTCCGCCAAGCTCGCCGCGCTCTGACGGCGCGCAATTTAAATAACTCGCGCGCATTTACGCTGTGCCCTCAATGGGCTGGCGACGACCTTTGCGCCTTGGTTCTTTCGCCATGCATTTTGTTCCAAAAGATAAACACTCCGAATCGAGTGGCCGTCACAACATCAACTTTGCCATCGTGATTGAGATCGACCGCCAATATGTCGGAACCCGCTCCCGACCGATTATCGATCAAGTGCGGAACAAACATTGCGCCTCCGGGAGCCTTGGGGTCCCGAACGGTCTCATACCAATACAGGACCGGTGTCCCATAGGGATCGGGATCGAGATAGTCGTCACGGTGCGACCAATACCGCTTGCCCACGATGAAGTCCGGAATGCCATCGCCGTTGACATCCGCGTAGGTGTCACCGTGTGCTTCCGTGAAGGTCACATTCCCCGCATTTTTCGTCCGCATGGTGTCCATAATCATGTGCCTCACGAAGGTGATGTTGCCCTGGGCGTCGCGCTTCTGCTCGAACCAGGCCATCCCCCAGCCGTGCGCGTCGAGGACCGTCACGACATCGTTCAAGCCGTCGCCGTTCACGTCATAGACTGCCATCACGCTGCCACCGAAGCGGTCTCCACGGCTAACCCGGCCTGCGAAATTCACCGGATGGTACTTCCATGGGACATTCGGATCGCTGCCGGCTGGCGGATGTTCCCACCACCCATAGGCGTTGAGGATGTCCGTCCTCCCATCCCCGTTTACGTCGCCGATGCCGATTCCATGGGCGCTTCCATAGCCCTGTTCGGAGACGTTATGAACCGTCCACAACCCAGTCGGATTGGCGGGATCAGGCTGCGCATAGCGGACATATCCATCGCCTGAATAGGCCAATGACAGCCGGCCGTCGATGATTCCCACTTCCGCGATTTCCGCGCTGAACTGGGTGATGACCCGGCGAACGTCCCAGCGCCGATGTTCCCCCTTTGAGTTGACGTATAAATAACAGCCCTGTCCAGCTCCGCCAAATGTGCACGTTAACACGTCCGGCCAGCCGTTTCCTTCAAAGTCCCCCGCAAACTCCATCCAGGCGTTACTTGCGTATTCCGTCGAAGGGTTGGAGGTCTGAGCCAGATAGATCTCCTCCGACTTTGTATAGTCTGGTCCGTAATAGATATAAGGACCGGCCACGACATCCATGATGCCGTCGTGATTGAAGTCGCCTGCCGCCGCGCCCCAGGAATAATAGAAGTTATTGAGCGTCTGCTTTCTGAAATTGGGCGAGGTATAATTCGGCGCGCGATAATTTATGGCCAGATCCTTATAGGCGACATCCTTGTATTGAACCTGTCCGCTCCCGCCGACGTAGAAAGCGATCGGTCCGTATCCAGTGGACGTGTCGGCTACCCCCCCGTTCTGCTTGCCGTTGTTTTGGGTGGCGCGAAGGATGTTCGCGTCAAACATAAGTTCCACCTCGTTCCATTCGTTCGGAACAAGACTGGTGTCTGGCACCTCGAACGGGTAATCGAGGCCGGGTGTCGGCAAATACGGGTTGAAACGGCCGGGCGTGTAATGAAAGGCCCTCGCCGGCCGGTTGGGATTCGGCGGAGGAGCGATGCGCTCTTGTCCTCCACCGGGAGGCAGTGGCGTGCGTTCCGTGATCTTTCCATCCGCATCCACAGTGACGGCATAATACTTCACCGAATCGCCTTCGCTAAACGAGGCGTAGTCGCCCTTCATGCCGCCGTCCGGGGTCTTCTCGGCGCGGAACAGTATCCCGGTTTCGCAACCGCCGCTGCAGTCGAAGTTGGTGAATACCCCAACATCCTGATAGGACTGATCCAGAACCAGCCAGCCACCTGCACCAGATGGTCCCGTCGTTCCGGTCAGAACACCGTTCTCCATGTGCCACTTCGCCTGCCCTACTGTATGCCAACCGGCGAGGCTGGAACCTGTGAGTGATCCGTCCGGGACAAACGACGGACCTGGTAAAAACGTCTGACGTGCACCGAATATAGGAACAACACCCAGCAGCATAATCGCCGCTCCCAGCAGTACATGTCGACCGGACATGATCCCCCTTTTCTTTTCGATTTGCCGAATTGCATCCATTTGTTGATGTTGAATTTCCATTCCCTCGTCCCGTGGATTATTGGGGCAGCGCGAACGCAATGTAAGCTCGCTTGGCCAGCTCCGCCGCATCGTCACTCGACCCCATACTGTAGGATCCTCGTCCCGAGCTCTGCCGCGCTGTCGCCCCAACCACCAGGTATTCCCGTCCGTTTTCCTCGTACATGGCCGGAGTACCCTCGGTTCCTGTAGGAAGTTGATAGCTCCACAAGACTTTGCCATTGCTCGCGTCGTATGCTCTTAAGATTCCGTCCGCGCAGTTCACGAAAAGCAGCCCTGTCGAGGTCACGATGATGCCCCGGTGATTGGCGCCGTGAATGACACCGGTATCCTTGCCTCCATCCTTGGCGGCCACCGCATCCTCGCCCAGCGGAATGTTCCATAGTATGGTGCCTTTGTTCAGGTCATATGCCGCCATCCCGGACCAGGGAGGAGCGATGATGTAAGGAGTCATTCCGTAATCCGAATACATGCGCACCGGCGCCTCCACCCCGGCGGGATAAGGCGGTCCCGCAAAACTGCCGGGGTACTTCGCTGCGTACGCCGAACGGCTGAAGTCCTCCACCAGTCCGCCCGGAGCTCCTCCAGATCCCACTACAGGTCCGCCAAGGTCCTTGGTTGGCCCATAGCCCCCGTAAACCGATCCGTTCCCTTCCGGCTCGCCGGTCAGAAATGAGAACAAGCGATCCAACTGGGTACCATCGAGCGACGGGAATGCCGGCATGTCGCCCCTTCCCGAAGCAACCAGCCGTTCAAAATTGTCCAAATTCATGCGTGAACCGATACCGATCAGGGATGGAGCCGCTCCCGAACCCTTGCGGTCGGCGCCGTGACAAGATGCGCAGTTGTTGGCAAAGATCGCATCGCCACTCGTACCGCCAAAGCTGCGGGGTGGCCTATTGGCTCCCCTGGGTTCGAGGGTTACCTTCGGAATAATGGAGGGCAGGTTATCGTACATCACATAGACTAAACCCTTGGATGGATTGGAGGATGTATCGCCAAAGTTCGCCCCGCCGTACGCCCCCGGTATTGCGACGGTGTCTTTGTAAAACGAGGGCGGCGTAAAGATTCCCTGGTTATTCATGTCGGCCAATCTGACCTTCCACTGGGCGCGCTCCTGGTCCGTCATCAGATACGGATCCAGGTCGGCCACCGTGAATTTTTGCCGTGCAAAAGGCGGCGGCGCGGTCGGAAACGGCTGCGTGGGCCACGCCTGTTCTCCTGGCACATCGCTCTTCGGAACCGGTCGTTCGACGATCGGCCATATCGGCTTGCCGGTGTAACGATCGAACACATAGAGGAAACCGTCCTTGCCCGCCTGCGCCACCGCCTCGATCACCTTGCCGTCGTGATGGATGGTGATCAGTTGCGGAGCCGCGGTCAGGTCGTAGTCCCACAGATCGTGGTGAACGTCCTGGAAATACCAGATCAGCTTCCCGGTGCGGGCGTTGATCGCCAGCAGGCAGTCGCCGTAAAGGTCCTTGCCGACGCGGTCGGCGCCGTACATATCGAAGGTGGGCGCTCCGGTGGGAAAATAGGCGATGCCGCTCTTCTCGTCCAGCGTCACTTCTCCCCAGGTATTGTTCCCACCGACATATTTCCAGGCATCCTTCGGCATCGTCTCGTAGCCCGGCTCGCCGGGATGCGGAACCGTATGGAAGATCCACTCCATTTTGCCGGTGATCACGTTATAGGCGCGCAGATCGCCCGGAGGCGACATATAGGTCTCGCCCGTGGACGATCCAAGCAAAATCAAATCCCCGTATACCTTCCCCGGCGTGTCGTTCTTGATACGCACCATCGTGTTCGGATCCCGCCCCAATCCCACCCGTAAATCGACCAGCCCCTTGTTGCCGAAGGTCAGGATCGACTTGCCCGTGGTGGCGTCGAGCTCCTCGAGATAATGGTTAATCTGGAAGATGATCCGCTTGTCCTTATGGTCCTTGCTCTCCCAATAGTTGATGCCGCGGTAGGCAATGGTGGGCAGATTTTCCTGAACCCAGATCTCCTTGCCCGTGGTCGCGTTCAGCGCCACCAGCGAGCTGCCCCGTGCCAGAACGTACATCTGGTTGCCGACAATAACCGGGTTGAACGAATAAGAATTGGCGTCGCGCGTCGGATAGCTCCAGGCTACGGTTAGTTGGCCCACGTTTTGCTTCGTGATCTGATCTAGCGCACTATACTTAGAGTTATCCGGGCCTCCCCCATAATCTTGCCAGGTTGTGTGATCCTGCTGACCGGTCACGCATTGGGATCCAATCCCGATGCAGAAGCACAGGATCGCAATCTTGCTCGCCCTCGCGCAACGGACACTCGGAGGGTCCAGGCGTAAAAAACTCATCACTATATTTCCTCCCCAGAGAATTAATGTTGCCACTCCAGAATCGAAGACTACCTTTTCAAATCGCTCCGCCGAGCCGTACCAACCATTGCATCCGATTAAGTGCTGCTTCCGAAATCCCTTTCGACAGGCTGCCTGCTCCGCCCCTCGTCCTCTTTCATCGATTCACATCCCAGAATGGGGTTCGGGTGCATGGAGGGGGAGAGGAATTCTATCGCGTTATACGCAAGGGATATTGCGCAATAAGCTGGGGAACATAACCCTAGCAAACATCGGGCCAAGCGAGAACGGTCCGTCTTCCTCCCTAATTTCGTTCAGTACGCTGTGCGTGATCTCCGCCAGGCACGTGGGCGCCGGAGTATTTGCTCGGCATAACTCCGCATGCCCATTTGCTCTTCAACGAATCATGCAACCCCAGCCTCGGACGGAAGGGACGGCGACAAAGAATCGCCATCCTTTCCGATTGGAAGGCTCTCTCAGGTCAGAACTCCAGGCGGCCGTAAATTTGCATGAGGCGGCCGCTTTGAGTGAGGGTCGTGATCTGACCCACATGACCTGGGCCAATGGTGTTGTCAGGTTGTCCGAAGCTTGGATGATTCAACGCATTGGTTGCATCGGCGCGAACCTCAAACGTTGAATGCTCCTTTCCCGGGATGGCGAATGTTTTGCCCAGCGACAAGTTGAGAACAGTCATGTCCGGGCCGAATATGCTGTCGCGCTGCATATCACCATAGGTTCCATTGGGCGGCGCCGCGTAGGAAGCTACGTTGTACCAGCTATGAACATTTTTGAAGGAACCACCGGAGAACGGGTTCGCGACGACGTTGGGATATTGATTTCCATCCTGTGAGAAACTGTTGTTGACTGCCATGACAGGGTTGAACGGCTGGCCGCTATCGAGGACCAGCGTTCCCGCAGTTTGCCAGCCCCCAACGATCTCATCCAAGAGGATGTTATTGTTCAGGAATCTGCGGCCCTGACCAAAGGGCAATTGATAAACGACATATCCCTTAAACATTTTGGGGGTGTCGAGGTCGGAGTTGCCGTAGTTCTGGGCCGGATTATAGGTGTTTTGGACGTACTGGCTGCCACCCTGGCCGGTGTGGCCGGAGGTATCTTGATCGTCCAGAAAGTGCTCCCAGGTGAAGTTGAAGCTGTAGGTGAAACCGTTGCTCATGCGCTTCCGGATGACACCCTCGACGGCGTTGTAGTTGGAGATATTGTTGAATGTGGGTCCGCTAATGTCCTGGAAGAGCGGGTAAGGACGATATTTACTGACCGGAGCACCGCCCGCCACGGCCGCAAGATCGGACTCCGGGATTTGGTTGATATCGCCGGGGAAAGGCAGACCCCAGCCGTGGCTGCCGATGTACGTGACGTCGGCCATCATATTTGCGCCGATCTGCCGCTGGATGCCGAAGTTCCACTGCTCATTCATCGGCACTGGCGTGTGGTACTCGTTATAGAAATATTCGCCGCCGCTGGCGCCCTGCGATATGGAGACACCGCTGCCGTTGTACGCCGCGGGATTGGTTGAGGGGTTAATGTAGGCGCTGTTCACGCTTAGACCGCCTACAGGAGCTTGGTTGTTGGTATTGCCTGACGAATCCAGGAGGACGACCGGATACACGCCGTTGCTCGAATCGACTTCGTTGCCTTTGCCGCCCTGCTCCTCACCCTGTCCGCTGCCATAAGTGTCGTTGCTCCAGGTGGATCCGTACATGCCGAATCCGCCATGAATCACGGTGTTGTTGCGGATTTGCAAGGAGAACCCGACGCGCGGGAGAAAGGTGTTCCAAATCGGGGCCTGAAGGGTGGTACGCCCGTTGGCATGGGTAGATTCATACCACATCGCGCCAGGTGAGTTGTTGGCCGGATTGATGACAGTTGGATCGAACGAGAGCGCATTCCCGTACTCGTCCTTCCATCCGGTGATACCCTGCCAACGCACGCCCAGGTTGACCGTGAGATTGCTCAGCAGCTTGATGTCGTCCTGGGCAAACAACTGCGGGTTCTTCAGTCGGCCGCCCCACTCTGGAGTGAAGGAAGCTGACCACTGGTTGGTATCGCCGAGCAGGAAATCGGCATAGGCGACACCATTGAGGTTCGTGCTGGTCCCCGTCCCGGAAGTATATGCTCCCGTGTAGGTCATAGTACCGCTGTTAATATTGCCCCACAGCGTGTTATCGAGGCGGTTGATCAGGAATTCTCCGCCGAAACGAAGCACGTGCTTGCCACGGATCAGGGTGACCACGTCAGAAGGATCGAAGACCATCTCCTTATAGACCGCGTTGGTCGCCGTTGTCAGCGCACTGCCGAGCCCGTTGATCGAGATGGTTGGAAAGTTGTCGGCATGAGAGAACTGCCATCCCAGCTTGCTCGGGAAGCCCAGACCGACGGTGGAGGGAACGTCGAAATCGAACTCGAAGTTGAAGCCCATGCGCGCTTCGTTTATGGACCGGGTGCCGAGCGTCCACACATCCGAAATCTGCGCTTGATTGTACTCACCGTCGCCGGACGAACAGTTGATGGGGCAGAAGCCTTCCCCCAGGCTCACGCTGGGAGAGTCGCTCTCCATATCGGTGATCGTCGCCCGATTGTACTGGGTCAAGTCGTAGTCTAGGCGGCCATAGTACTTGTTGGTATGGCTGGGACTGGGAATGTTGTAGAAGTAGTTGTTGGTTGTGATTCCATTGGCTACTGTTCCCGACACATTTGGCGCGGGAAAATACGCCTGAAGCGCCTTGGCGACGGTATCGATCATGCCTGCCGGAATCTTATTGCCGTTCCCGTATTCGCTTGCGAACGAGTGCCGTGTCACAGTGCCGCTACTGACTACCTGCGTCGTCGGATCGTAGATCGTGGGTTGCCCGGTAAAATCACCGCCCAGCATGGCAGTGGTCGGCACGGAAAGGAATCCATTGGATGAGCCGCCGAATTTATTGGTTCGGTCATAGTCGAAGTAAAAGAACATTCCCTTTACTTTCGGGACGGGCCCGCTAAATGAGCCGCCGAAGTTGTTGTAGCGCAGGATCGGAACCTTGCGCGCCGCGCCGAAGGCATACGGTGCCGCATTCATATCGTTATTTTCGAGGTATTCATAGCCCACGCCGTGGTACTTGTTGGTGCCCCCTTTGGTGATCTGGTTGTAAATGACGCCGCCAAGGCCGTATTCCGCAGAGAAGGCGTTGGA
Organism: uncultured Acidobacteriaceae bacterium; assembly: GCA_963782285.1. GTDB lineage: Bacteria > Acidobacteriota > Terriglobia > Terriglobales > Acidobacteriaceae > Telmatobacter. Next base: position 232,666 of record CAWAJH010000016.1, on the reverse strand, counting down.
GTCGACCTCCACTTGGGAGACGGTCTCAAAGATTGCGTAGTCCGCATTCTGGCTGGCAGGCAAGGTAACTGTGGCGCCGTCGGTCAATACGCTGTTGAAGGGCAAATTGCCGTTGACCGAGGCGCCATCCTCGCCGGGATTGGACTGGTTGCTGGATTTTCCGGATGTGCCCGGATTCAGAATCATGAAACTTGTCCAGTTCGCGCCGCCGGTTTGCGGCAGGTTCACCATGGTCTCCTGATCTATGGACGTCGATACAGCGGCCGATTCCGTCTCCAGAAGCGGAACATCGGTAGTTACATCGACCGTCTGCGTCGCCGATCCAACAGCCATCTGCGCGTCCACGCCGATGATACCGATCTGTACCGTGATGGGTCCTCGGACTAAGCGATTGAAGCCGTTTTTGCTGAAGGTAAGCGTGTAGCTGTCCGGAACGATCGATCCTGTATCGTAAAGCCCCGAGCCGTTGGTGACGACGGTCTTCGTGACGCCCTTGTCCACATCCAGAATCGTGACTGTTACTCCTGGCAATACCGCTCCGGTGGCATCCGTCACCGTGCCGCGAATGTCGCCGGAGTTTGTATTTTGCGCAAAACAGGGTGCCACCAGGAACCCTAGCAGACTTAGCACAACCGCAACCGCTTTTGTCATTGGACCTCCTATCCAAGATGTCGTGATCTTGTTTACGCCTGTTCTTGGGAATGAACAGGCACTTTCCGCTTGAGTGCGTTACCCCACGGCATGAACCGGCTCTCTGTGTTCCGGCCCTGTCACGCTCGAATCTTCGCCGAATGCCTGTCCACCCGGCTCAAGCCCCTTGCTCCCTTCTGCATGCTCCGCGATTCTGCCCTCGCACTTCGACACGTACGTAGTTGTCATGCGAGGGGGTACGATACGATCTATGCACAATGCGCACAAAATCGTGCGTCATTCACGCAGGGCGGAATCCTAGCAAAACCCCTCAAAAAAAGTCAACAGTATTTTAAGAATTGAATTCCGGGGATATTGTCGGGAGACAAATGGCGTGGATTCAGTCTGGCCCTGCCGGCCGCCCTACGCTGCTTCGGTATATTGAAACTGCTATGTCTGCGAAAAGAGCAGTATTGTTGACTCTGGTTTTCCTCTCGTGGGCCGCGCTTCCATCTCCTAGCCAGCCTGCATCGGACAATAGAGATCAGAGAGATCAGATCGAGCTGCACTTGCGTATGGCGCAACGATGTCTGGGCGAGCATAAGCCCGAGCTGGCGATCCCCGAGCTGGAGAAGGTCGTCGCGCTCGATCGCGGGAACGTGGCTGTCAGGGCGATCTGGATCTGGTGAACGGTTGCGCTGATCGAGGTAGCATTGGATGGCGGCTTCCAGTTTGGCTGCTTCGGTCATCGTTAGTCGAGTAGGTTAGTGCATTTGTCCGTCAGTAGGTTGCAAGCGACACGTGCAGCACCTCGGGTACCGAGGTGAATTGGAGACCGTAGTCGGTTTGATCGCCATTCAGGATGCGCTCGAATTTGAATACACCGTCCACATACTGGCCCTCTCCGACGCGTAGAAACTGGCGGTGAATCCATCTGCCATCAATCTTGGCGGAGGGCGTCTGGCCTGTTCCGAATTCGATGTTGCCGGTCTTCTCCTGACCAGAAGTTCCGTCAGGACGGAAGTCGACAGCGCAATTGATGCCGGTGACCAGAAACTCGTTGGCAGCGATGCGGGCAACGAGGGCACGGCCGAGTGGCACGTGATCCTGATTGGCATCCTCAATGCGCCTGCGGCGGCTTCCATAGGTGACGACTGCATCCCAATCACCGAAATGAAGGATCTGGAGAGATCCATCGTCCAACTCTGCCGTTGCCTGCAGTTTGCCCTCGAAATTCAACTCAGCAATTTCGCGCATCATCGGCTCAATCAAGCGATAGCTCTGCGCAGTTGGTTCGAGGAATGCGTTCATCGAATCTGGCTCGCCGTGCGTCGCGGAACGAGTCCGCGTGTAATCGATCCCAAAAGGCGAATACCCGATGGCCTGCAGTCCAAGGGCGGAAAAGAAGAACCGTGCAGAGCGAGGGGAGCCGGTGGTTTCGGGAACGAACAAAGCATTGTCGGGACGATGGTAGGCTTCGAGTGTTTTCAGATATTGCTCGGTGCCGGGCAGGTAAATATCGGGGGCTTCAACATCGATTGCCGGCGCCTCAACCTTCCAGATTGGAATCACATTGTCAGTAGGACCACCGCTCTCATAGTCAACAGGCACCTGCGGCGTAAGAGGATCATGCAGTGAGGCATTGACATAAAGCGGCAGGGGATACATCGCTTTCCCCGCAGCGGCCACCTGCCCGACGTATTTGGCGATGGCCCATGCATGGAAGTACAACTCGGCCACAGAGCCGAAAACTGTTTCCCAATTGGCATCGTGCGTCACGGAGGTCTCGTCCATGGCCTTCAAAACTTCGAGCGGGACTGGTCCTTCAAAGAGTCTGTTTGCCTCAGGGGAATAATCGCGAGTAGTTCCCCAAGTTCCGGTCTCGTTCTCCACTTGCACCATCAACACGGTTCTCCCGGAATCGGCCTCTTTCAGGTGCTTCATCAGTGCCGCAAACGCTTTCTTATCCTCATCGAGCGAAGCCGTTGCAAACGGCGAAGGCGAGTCGACATACTCTCCTTCCTTGTTCACCACGTGGAAGTAGCGCTTGGGATCGAGTTTCATCCATTCAGGCATGTAGTGCTGGCTGCCGTTCTTCCACGTCCCGAACCACAACAGCACCAGGTGCGCGTGATGTTGCCGCGCCTGGGCCAGCAGCAGGTCTACCCCTGAGAACGCAAACTGTCCCGGCTTCGGCTCGAACTGTTCCCAATAGATGGGTATTTCGAGCGTATTCGCATGCAGGTATTCGATGGCGGACCATACCTCAGGCAGAGCAGCCGGCCAGTCACTGGAGTTATTCGACTGCGCACCCAGGATCAGGTAAGGCACGCCGTCCACCATCAGAGTGTAACGCCCGTCCTGCTGGACAAGACGTGGAATCGGGTGCCTGCTCATCGGTGCCGGCACTGGCCCGTGCGACGGCGCTTGCAGCGCGAACCCTGCCGAGGGGGTTGCTAAAATGATCGCTATCAGAAAGGCCTTCATCCGATTGAGTCCCCTTTCCCCTGCAATTCTCCGTAAACTGAATTCTCTTTCAGTCAGTCTGACACACCTGCAAGTGGGGTGCTTTTTGGCCGAAAAGCCAAAACCAGGAGTGTGGAATTGCGATATCGATTCGCGAACCAATGCCGACAAGCTCTGTCCGGACGAAGTAATCGGGAGTTGCGTGGCCGGGGATGTGGTTTGCAGACGATGGTATGATTGTTTTCACATTGGAACGTCGCGCGCGGTTTTCGGTCGACAGAGCTCGATCTTCTCTGCGAGAATGACTCGTAACTGAGCCGACTTTGAGATTCTGGGCTGACCGTGACCTATGCCGATAAAGGATAATCCCCGTTCTCCATACATACAGAGCCTTGATCGCGGCTTGGCGATTCTCCAACTCGTGGGCCGCTCGAAGCAGGCTGTTTCGCTTGCGGAGCTGGTTGACTTGCTGGGGATCGATCGCAGCAGTGCATTCCGGTTCGCCATCACTCTGCGCCGTCGTGGATTTCTCTCCTGTCCACCGGGGAGAAAGGACTTTCTGCTAGGGTCCTCGATGTGGGCTCTGGCGCGCGAGTATGACTGGAGCAAGCTCCTCGTCGAGATAGCCCATCCTGATCTGAACCTGCTGGCAAGCCGCATCAATGAGACGGCACACATGGCTGTCCGGGAGGGCAAGAACGTACTGTTTATCGACTGTGCGCATGCGAGTCGCGTGATTGCCGTGGTCGGCAGGACCGGCGAACTCCATCCGCTTCACTGCACGGCCCACGGCAAGGCGATGCTGGCAGACGCGGACGAAAATGAACTGCGTGCGTTGCTCGGGCCAGGTCCACTACGAAAATATACGAGTAACACCATCACGACGATCAAAGCCCTAGCCGAGAACTGTATCGAAATCCACGACTTAGGCTACGCGGTCGATGACTCGGAACACTCGGATGACCTGCGCTGCATCGCGGCGCCGATCCGTTTCAACAACCAGATCGTCGGCTCGATCGGCATATCGGCTCCCGCCTCGCGCCTGCCTGACAGGCTCTATTCGGAATATGGGGAAGAAGTTTGCGCAATCGCGAACAAGATCGGCGCTTCGCTTGGCAACTCCGGATGAGATGATCGCGCAGATCGATCGCATACTGGGCGCTTGGAAGAGTGAAGTAGAAGCAACTGCCTGCGCCCGCTTCACTCTCGGAAATCCAGCTCGCCGCCGTGCAACTCGACGAGCCTACGCGTGACATTCGCCAGTTGCATTATGGGCGTGGAATTGGAGAATGTAGACGGGACGCGGATACTCACCGATATTCTGATCCTTCCGCCCGACCGCGCCTACCGGCAAACCGTTCAACCGGGCGCGAAGCTCACAGATCACGGAAAGGTCACCTTCCGCATAACCTTTCGCCAAGGCACTGAGGGAATGTGATCTGAATCGCTCTTGTGACGGCTGCTATGGGGATATAGTGGTTGCACGCTACCCCTGACCACTGCAAGTGAGGGCTCACTCGCTCGGGTGGGTCCTCTTTAACCTGATTTGCGCCACAAATCTCCGGAGCGTAGAATCGCGCCACTTCCCTAGGTCCATTTGACTGGGCAGGTTGCCCCTAGCTTTGCGGCTGGCTTCCTGCCAAGATCGGGGGTCACCCTTGCGGCATCTCACGATGTAGTCGCTTACGATTTCGTCGTAGCTCACAGGCGCATAATACTTCTGGATCATACCGTCCACCTCCATGCCCACAGGATTCCAGTCGCTGAATTTGCAAGCATTCTAACCCAGTCCAGCGCTCAGCTGCAGATCTCAGTCCCGCAGAATTGATAAGAGGAGAAGTCGCAATGACCCCTACTACGCGTGCGTTTCAGAAATTGTATGAGCGAGATTTGCATTTATTGGCAAATCCGATCTGCAGGGATTGCGACGCGCGAGTCCGACACCCATTGCTTCCATGGCTCGTTGGCCGAAGATTCTTTGAGACCTCAGAGCGATTGGTCTTTGTCGGAAAGCCACATCGCGGAATCCCAGGCGAGATCCTCCCTTCGGGTATTGTCGATCCGAGGCATTCCGTCCAACCTGGACTGTGGAATTCGAAATGGCCGTACTGGCGATATACCAGGGAGATTGCAGAAAACCTATACGGGGAAAATGCATTTGAATCGATCGCTATGACAAATTTGATCAAGTGCACAAACGTGGCTCCTGGTGATCTTTCGCAAGACCAGACTTCTTACCTAATGGCTGAGTGTTGCATTCTGCGACTCGGAGTGATCTGGAGAGAACTCGAGTTGCTGGAACCGAGAACGATTGTGTTTTACACGCACGGATTGTATCGACATACGCTGGATTCGCTTCCGATTGCAGTGCCGGGAACTATAAGGGAACTGGCATCTCAAAATTACGCAGTCCAATGCGGAAAGAAACGGCTTCGCTGGTGGGAGCGTGAATGCAAAACGTCATGGGCTGACAGGGTTCGGATACTCACAGTCGGGCATCCAGAACGCATGCGCCGAACAGATTATGGGAGGCTTATCACAGACTGGGTTCGTTCATGACGCCCCACGACCTCCGCAATCGCCCCCAGATTGACCGGTGTTGCGCTAGATTTGACCTGTGTGCCGCTCCTGGCCTTTGGATGGACTGTACACACCCGTGCCCTCCGACAAAGCACCGTACCGCCCATTCCGAGAGGGTCCCAAAGACCGCAGCACTGGCGATGGACCCGCCTTGCCGTTCAATCGGGGGAAATGTCCGTCTTCTGTCCGTAAACTGCCGACAAAGTAGGCCCAAACCAGCAGAATTTGGAGGAGCGATTTGTTAGTTCTCTTTGGATTAGCTTGGTTCGCGTTGCATTGATTTGGGGATTATTTCCCCTTCATAACCCCAAGGTCGGCAGTTCGATCCTGCCCTCCGCCACCATGCCCCGTTTCCAACCCAACTGCGCCCGAGAGTAAACCCGCGATCGGCGGCGCGACCCGCGGTCTTATCGTCAAGTCTCCTCGATCCAGCGTGTTAAAATTTGCCCACACTGAACGCCATGATCGCAGATTCCCCAAAAGCCGAAGCCGTATTGGAGGTGATTGCTCCCGACAGCACGCGAGAAGAAGTCTCCCTCACGCAAATGGCGCCGTTCAACATCGGTCGCGGAGGCGAAGGCGACAACACTTTGCAGCTCTCTGACGGTCGCATCTCGCGACGGTGCGCAACGATTGTCCCTGAGGGAGCGGGCTACCGCCTGCAGGACCGCGGCAATCGCTGCGGCCTCTTCGTAAACGGACAGAGAGTGCAACAAAAGTCGCTGCGCGATGGAGATGTAATCACTTTCGGCCTCGACGGATCGTATCAGATCGTCTTCCACTCGTCCGCAGCGCAGGAAGCGCCTCCGGAGGCCGAGGTTGCCAAGCTATTGACGCGCATCGGCACCCTCTCTGACTTCACCGGCTCCGCGACGGGCGCCGGCTTGAACAGGCTGAATCTGTTGCTGGAGGCGACCTCGCTGCTCCATTCGCAGCTACCGCTTGAATCTGTGCTCGGCACCATGTTGGACCACGCCATCTCCATCACCCACGCCGACCGGGGGTTGCTGATGGAACCCGATGCCGGCGGTGCACTGCACGTCCACCTGGCTCGCGGCAGCAAGGGAGAAACCCTGCAAGCGGAAAGCTTGAACCCGAGCCAGACGGCGATCAACCAGGCCATCAGCCACGGTTCGAGCGTGATTACTGAAGACTTGAATCTGGCCGGGCTGGATTTGAAGGGGGCACAGAGTGTCGTGGTGCAGGGGCTGCGCGCTGTGGTCGCAATTCCGCTCTACACCACCTCGCGTGCCACATCCGACACCGGTGCGCCCCTGGAACGGGGCCACCTGCTCGGCGTCATCTATCTCGACTCGCGCCGCATTGCTGCGTTTTCCGCGCTTGACCGCCAAATTCTTGATGCGCTCTCGGTGCAAGCCGCGAGCATCCTGGACAACGCGCGGCTGGTGCAGCTGGAACGCGAGCGCCAGCGCCTGGAGCAGGAGCTCTCGATCGCTCGCAATATTCAGCAGGCTCTTCTGCCGCAGGGGCTCACGGATTTCCCTCATCTTGGGGTATCCGGCGTGCAATTCCCTTGCCACGAAGTTGGAGGCGATTATTACGATCTCGTCCCGCTAAGCGAAGATCGCGCGGCGATCCTGATTGCCGACGTGAGCGGCAAAGGATTGGGCGCGGCACTGCTGACAACCATGCTGCAGGGTGCCCTTTCGGGTCTCACCATGGGTGCGGACCCTTTGAAAGTCTTCAATCACGTAAACCGGTTTCTTTGCCGCCATGCGGAGGTCGGTCGTTACGCCACGATGTTTATCGGAATGGTCGGCAGCGACGGCATGCTCGAGTACATCAAGGCCGGACACCCATCGCCGCTGCTGCTGCGTGGGGGCAGGGTAAGCGAGCTCTACACCGAGGGGTCTTTTCCGGTGGGCCTGATTGCGGAGGCGGAATTCACCTCGGCTCGGCTGCAGCTCGAGCCGGAGGATACGCTCGTCTTGTTTAGCGACGGTGTAACGGAGGCCGAAGATCCTCAACAGGAGCTGTTTGGCGTGGAGGGGCTGAGTCGCGTCCTGGCCGGGCAGCAAGGCTTTCGTGTGGAAGAATTGCAGCGATCCGTCCTGGACGCGGTGCGAACCTTCACCAAAGGCGCTCACCAGTCCGACGATCTGACCTTGCTGGTCGTACGCTACCGTGCGACAGCCTGAACCGGATCAATGCCTGACCCGAAAGTGGGTGAAAGGCGTCTCGCCGGATTGATACAATCCACACCATGACTGTCCCGGAAGTCATTGGCAGGTACGAGATTATCGAGGAGTTGGGGCGCGGCGCAATGGGCAGCGTCTTCAAGGCGCGCGACCCGGTGGTCGGCCGCATCGTTGCTCTTAAAACGATCCATTCCACGGCGCTCGAAGGCGCGCAAAGCGACGAATATCGTGCGCGATTCTATCGCGAGGCCAGGGCATCGGGTGTCCTCGCGCATCCGGGAATCGTGCCTGTCTTCGACGTGGGGGAACATAAGGGCGCGCCGTTCCTGGTGATGGAGTTCGTTGACGGCAGAACACTTGCCGACGCCATCAAAAAGGGTGAGCGCTTCACCATCGACCGCGTTTGCGAAATCGGCCAGCAAATCGCCGAGGCCCTCGGCTACGCGCATCGCCAGGGCGTGATTCATCGCGACATCAAGCCGGCCAATATCCTGCTTACCTCGCGGGCGGTATATGGAAGCGAGCGGCCTCGCATTACCGATTTCGGCATTGCCAAGCTGGCTGCCAGCGAAATCACTACCACGGGCCAGCTACTGGGAACACCTTCATTCATGCCGCCGGAGCAATTCACGGGAGTGCCAATCGATGGCCGCGCAGACCTCTTTTCACTCGGCGTAATCCTCTATTCCCTGGCTGCGGGCGAGCAGCCGTTTCCCGGCGAAACGATGACGGCGGTTTCCTACAAGGTGGTGCACACAGAGCCGATTCCTCCGGCGAAACTGAATCCTGCGATTCCGGCGCCGCTCGAGAGTGCGATTCTGAAATGTCTGGCAAAGAATCCCGCCGCGCGATATCAGACCGGCGAGGAGATTGCGCTGGAAATGGATGCAATTCGAAGGGATGCCGCCCCCAGTGCGTATCAGACCCTGGCGCCCGCAATCTCCGCTTCGGATCCTACGCTCGGGCCGTCGGCCGTCACCATCTCGCATCCATCGGCTCAGTCCCTGAAGGCGGGAACCGGAGTGGCGACCGACTCGGCAAAAGCGGCCCAAAAGCCCCGCAAGCCGTTGCCATTCGAAACGAGGTTTGCGATAGTTCTGCTGTCGATCGCGGGCCTTGCCACGGTTTTGGCGGGTGGATGGGCACTGTGGGAACATCGTCGCAGCATGGCGGCGCTTGAACAGCGCCACTTCATCTCCGTTCCTACTCATCAGCCCGCGGCTCTAACGCAGCAAGTGCTCCCTGTGGCACAGCCTGCGCCCCCTTCTTCTGCCGCCGAGGCTCAGCCCAGCGAACCGGCGCCGGCGCCCGAAGAGAAGAAACCTCAGGAAGCGGTCGGAGCGCAGTCGAAACCCGGCGCAACCAAACCAGCCCCTGCGAAGCCGATGCCCGCTCCGCAAACCACATCCCAAATGGTCGCAAAGCCTGAACCGCCTCCGGCGCCAATTGCCGCCGCGGCGCCAGCATCGCATTCAGCATCGATCCCTGCCTTTGATCCTCGAAAGCTGGATCCAAACACCAACGCCAAGCTGAAGATTGATTTGAACCGCTTGCCCGTCGGCGTCCCTTATACCGTGGAGATGAACGGCAAGGTCTATTTGCGGGCCATTACCGGAGAGGACGCGGACCTCGACAATCTCTTCGTTCCACCAGGCGTACAGGAGTTTCGTGTGACCATGAGGAGCGGCGGCCAGCAAAGGGTGTCGAACATCGTAAGCGAGGACTTCAAAGCGAAAAAGCGCAAGACCCTGAAAATTGAGCTGCTGGGCCAGCCCAGCGTCCCGGCTTCGTCCGCCGAGCCTCTGAGCAGCGGCGCTAAGGTCTTTCTTTCGCTCAAATAGGAGTATCGGGGTCCAGGTTGTATCCACATCTAGGGGTGCGCATCGTTGCGAGCAGAAACCGCGTGAGATGAGGCGGAGGACGACGGCTGTGGCGGGCCCACAGTCTAGGGTGACAACGAAGTATGACGCGATTTGCGCCGCAACCCGGAGGGCCGGGCCGATTTTCCCGATTTCGTTGTCGCTCCTCGCTGGGAGACACCCGGTATCCGTCACTCGTCGCTCCTGGAACTCAGAAAAATCGGCTTCCGGCGACACGTACCCCTAGATGTGGATACAGCCTAGCGCAGAACTCTGTAACAACCCTGTCACATTCGTTGATTAGGATCACGCTATCCTTCCGGCAGCCTTTCGCGATCCGCGGATCGGGCCAGGCCGGGGCCGGAAGCTTCCCCGGAGCGGGTTTCGATCTTTTGCGCCAGCTGCGCAAGAATTTCGAACCATTCCAGGATCTTGCGACGCGAAAAGGAAGAAAGACATGCAAATCTCGACGGAGGAAATGGCCGGCGGCATCACCAGGATCCATCTGGACGGACGTCTTGACATCGCCGGAGCCTCGCTTGTGGATCTCAAAATGAACGTGATCGCAGGGAGCAGCAAACACCTGCTGATCGATCTCGAAAAGCTGTCGTTTCTCGGTTCGATGGGTTTGCGTTCGATTGTGCTTCCCGCGCGGGCAGTGCTTGGCCGCGGCGGCAAAGTCGTCCTCTTCGCACCCACTGAAATGGTGGAGTCCGTTCTCAAGACGAGCGGCATCGATTCCCTTCTTCCGATTCATCACGATCTAGCCGCCGCAGTCGCTGCATTGCAATAATGACCCAACTCAATTCACCGACGGCAACCATGCTTGCAGAAGACACGCCCAAGTCCCCACCCCGGCTGATCCTGCAGAGCCAGCTTGCTGAAATTAAGAGGCTTTGGCCCTGGGTCGACGCTCTCGGCGCTGAATTCACGATCCCGGCTGACACAATGTTCGCCATTCACCTCTGCCTTGAAGAAGCAGTCTCGAACATCATTCGCCACGGATACCAAGGACAGGGCGGCAGGCCCATCTTCATTGAATTCACGCCGGAAAGTGGAATCGACATCCTGTTCACGATTGATGACCAGGCTCCGCCCTTCGATCCGTTAGCGTTTGGAGCAGGTCGGCAAAGTAAATCTCAGACGGATTTGCTTGAACCTGGCGGTCATGGCATCAGTTTTCTGCGCAAATACTCAGGCGGTTTGGGCTACCGGCGCCTGCCACAGGGTAATCGCCTCACCATCCGATTCTCGATCCACCGTTAATACCGGCGTCTTGACCTTTTTGGGCTCGCTGCCAGCGGCGTATGCCTTCCCGCACACCACATGGGTTATCATTGCGTCTATAGGATAAGAGCGGCGGGCTTCCCCTCGTGAGGCCGCTCCGGTGGTGAGTGTGTCCCAGACTTTGAAACGGATCGTTTTCGCGATTTCAGTGGTGATCTTTGTAACTCTTGGCCTGGGCTTCATCTTAGGCCAGTTCGGGTGGATTGGAGTGCATGCCGGCGACGAGCAAGCTGGCGCATACCAGCAAATGCGCGTCTACGCTGAGGTCCTCAGCAAAATCCAGAATTACTATGTGACGTCGCCCAATATCACCGCGGTTACCGACGGCGCGCTGCACGGCCTCTTGGACTCACTCGATCCAGATTCGAGCTACCTGACGCCGGCCGAATTCAAGATGTTCAACGACCGGCCCGCGCAAGACAATGGGCAGACTGGACTCACCATCTCCAAGCGCTTCGGCTACGCCACAATCGTCAATGTCCTGCCCGGTTCGCCTGCGGATCAGGAGCATCTGCGTGATGGCGACGTTATCGATCTGATCGAAGGTAAGTCAACCCATGAACTGCCGCTGGCGCTGGTTCGCTTTATGCTCGACGGCAAACCGGGAACCACGGTCACCATTTCGGTGGTGCGGCCTTTCAAGCCCGACCCCGACAAGATCGCGTTGACCCGCGTACCGCTCACACCGCCGGCGCTCCAGGAACAGTTCTATGAAAACGCCAGCATTCTCTATTTGAAACCGGGGATTCTTACAGCGGCCCGCGTCGACGACATCGCAGCCAAAATCAAGGCCTCCGGCAAGGGAAAAAAGATCCTTCTCGACCTGCGTGACACCACCGGCGACGACCCCAAGCAGGGACTCCGCCTGGCAAATCTCTTTATCAAGCAAGGGACTTTGGCTTCCCTGCAGGGGCAAAAGACCCCCACACAGACCTTTACTGCCGATCCGGCGCTTTGCATTTCCGACGCGCCGGTCGCTGTACTGGTGAATCACGGCACATACGGTGCACCGGAGTTGACGGCAGCGGCGATCGAAGATTTGAAGCGCGGCGACGTGGTGGGCGACAGGACCTTCGGCGAAGGCGCGGTGCAACGCACTATCGACCTGCCCGATGGCGCCGCTCTGATGTTGACCGTTGCCAAGTATGAGGATCCTGACGGAAAGAAGATTCAGGATGATGCGGTCACGCCGAATGTCGTAGTCGCGTCGCCCGAAGACGATGGCGAGCCGATGCCGCCAACCAATGCCGACGAGCAGCTCAATCAAGCTCTGGCGCTGTTGAAGGCCAAGAACGGCTGATCGATATTCTCGTTCGTAACACTTTTTCCTCATCGAGCGTTGTGTCCCGGTCTTGCACGGTGTGGTGCGCGCGTTTTGGCGCGAGCAATTTTCCGCGTTGATCCGATGCTAGGCTGAGACTGAGTGTTTGACGGCCGCGCCTGCTGCAGCGGCGCCGATAAGGCAAGGTCCAACTTGGCTGCAACTTCAAATCAACCTGTTTCAACCCGCACCTTGCGCCGGGTACGCAGCACTGCGGATCCGCTGCCGCCGGGCCGGCGGCGTAAGCTGGCCGGGCGCTCCGCGATCGCTGTCTTGATCGTGCTCGCAGCGGTGACGGGTTCGCTGGCTGGCCTCACCCTGGTGTATTCTGCCAATCTTCCGCAAATCGAAGAGCTCGAGCATTACCGGCCCTCGACCATCACCGATCTCTACGACCGCGACGGGCAGGTGATCGGCTCATTCGCGCTGGAGCACCGCGAAGTGGTCGGCTACGATGGGTTCGCACCCATCCTGCGAGAAGCTGTTATCAGCATTGAGGATAAAAACTTCGATTCGCACTGGGGCATCAACGTGTTTCGCGTGGCTGGAGCCGCATGGCACGACATTCGGACGCACGGCCGCGGCCAGGGCGCATCGACGCTCACCATGCAGCTGGCGCGCGATCTCTTTCTCTCGTCCGATCGAACGGTAATGCGGAAGGTGCAGGAAGCCTATCTTGCCATCCAGATCGAGCGTGCCTTCACCAAGGAGCAGATCTTTACGCTCTACGCCAACCAGATTTATCTCGGCAGTGGAAATTATGGATTCGAGGCCGCTTCAGAATATTTCTTTTCAAAACACGCCAAGGATCTTACGTTGACCGAGGCTGCGCTGCTGGCCGGGCTACCCAAAGGCCCCGTTGCCTATTCTCCGCTACTCAATCCCGAGCGAGCGCTCAGGCGGCGCAACCTGGTGCTGAGCGAGATGGAGTCGGATGGACTGGTTGGTCATGCGCAGGCCGATGCAGCGCGCGCCGCTCCGCTCGGGCTGCATATCGCAGAGCCGGAAAGCGTTGTGGCGCCATGGTTCCAGGAAGAAGTGCGGCAAGAACTCGATAAGCACTTTGGGGCAGAGGAAGTGCATGAAGCTGGACTGCGCGTGGACACGACGCTTGATCTCAAATTGCAGGAGACCGCGAATCGAGCTGTACTTGAAGGGGTGGCCGCTTATGAGCGGCGTCGAGGATGGACTGGCAGGCTCGAGAATGTTCTGTCAAACGGCGCGACGCTCGACGATTACCGGCATCCCGACTGGTCGGTCGAATCCGGACTCGGCGATTACGTGCACGCGCTGGTGACCCATGTGCGCCCGCTTGAGATTGACGCGCGCATTGGCCCTGCCGATGAGCCCGGTTCGGAGATCGTCCTGCTGCCGGCCGATTGGAAATGGACCGGCGTTCGCGACGGCGATGCCCTGGTCAAGCCAGGCGACATCATTTATATCCGCATAAGTTCCGGCGCCGAAGACGGCCTGCGCCGAGCCACCCTCGAGCAGGATTCGGGCGCGCAGGGTGCTCTGCTGGCCATCGATAACACCAGCGGCGACGTGCTGGCCATGGTGGGTGGCCGGGACTACGCACTCTCGGTCTTCAATCGCGCCACTCAGGCTGAACGCCAGGTTGGCTCCAGCTTCAAACCATACGTCTACACCACCGCCATCGAGGATGGCGCGAAACCTACAGACATCATCGTGGACGGACCCGTCCGGTTCGGCGACTACGTTCCCCACAACTACGAGAACGACTTCAAGGGCCCCATGACCATCGCTGCGGCATTCGCTGAATCGCGGAACATTCCCGCGCTGAAGCTCGCTGCGCGTGTAGGCATCGATCATGTGATCGACACGGCGCACCAATTCGGCGTCACGTCGAACATTCCTCCTTACCTTCCCATTGCGCTCGGTGCGGTCGAGATTACGCTCGAAGAACAGGTAGCCTCCTACTCCGTGTTCCCCAACGACGGCGTCCGCGTGGCGCCGCACCTGATCCGCAAAGTTACCAACGCCGACGGGATCACGCTCTGGGAAGATGCGCCTGCAGTGAAACAGGTGATCGACCAGCAAACTGCGCGCACCATGATGCTCCTGCTGCGCGACGTTACGGACCACGGCACAGGGGCGGCCGCAGCAGAGCTTAACCACCCCCTGGGCGGCAAGACCGGCACCACTAGCGACTTTACCGACGCGTGGTTTTTGGGCTTCTCACCGTCCGTTACCTGCGGAGTCTGGGTTGGATATGACAGCCGCGAGTCGCTTGGCAAGCGAGAAACCGGAGCCGCGGCGGCCCTGCCCATTTGGATCGATTTCATGCGAGCTGCCATCGCCGGCAAGCCTGACGAGCGTTTCCCTGGAGACAAAGAATCGACCCCTTTGACTCAGACAGCGGATAAGGCTGGAGCGGATTTTCAAGGCAGCATGAAAACGAACCTTATTCACCAGCAGATGGCCGGCGACGAGCGCGTCAGCTTCGGCAAACCAGGCAACGCTGCGGAGAGGCAGTTATTCAAAAACCCACTGCACGGAAATCAGCCGCGATGAACCCGGCGCCGATCTCACGTTTCTGACGCAAGGCCGAAAATGCTCAACCTTTTTTTCCTCTCTTCGGCGGGCAATCCTGACGCGATCCTGGCCATCACCTGAATCGCCTGCTGGATTCGCGATCGCTTAAGGGCCAGCGGCACCGCGGTATCCTGCATCTCGCGAACGGCGGAATAGTCGTTGGGAATTCGCCAATCGGCCTGCCGCGTAAGAGCTCCGTCAATCGACTCAGCCCCGATGCCGAACATTTCGGCTTTGTACCGGTTCAACACGATCTCGAGCTTCGATGAATACGGCTGCAAGCACCCGATGATCAGGCGATTGGCATTGCGTAATTCTGCGATTCCGACCTGCGTCACGAGGTAGATGGTCGAGACAAAGTCGAAGAGGCGTGTCTCCGCCAATTCCCAGCGTGAACCCGCATCGATGACCACATTTTCGAATGTCTTTGACGCAACCATGATCAATTGATCGACCGCCGCGCCCTTGATTTCGGTGCGGAGAAATTTGCCTGGTGCGCCAAGCACGAACAGCCCCGAACTGTGCCGGGCCGCCAGTTGCTGCAAAAACTGCGAGTCGAGCCGGTCCGGTTCCCTCAGCGCGTCGACCGCAGAAAAGTCGCTCGTAATCCCAAGGTTGAGAGCTGCATCTCCAAGTGGAAGATCGAGATCGATCAAAAGAGTACTGCGTTTCGACTCCTGCGCCATCGAAATGGCGAAATTGCAGGCGGCTGTGGTTACACCCGAGCCTCCCTTGGCCCCAAGAAAAAGGAATGACTTGCCGGCGACTTTTCTCGTGTCCGGCCGAAACTGGCCGCGGCTGTGCGCCCGGCTGAACGCCTCCTCAATCACACCCGTCGCAAAAGGGTAAACCAGAAACTCTCTCACTCCTGCACGCATGCAGCGAATCAGCAAGTCGTCGCTGCTGGCTTCCGAATACGCCATGGGCGTCGTGGACCCGGAGCGGCACAGTGCCTCGATCGTTTTCAACGCGGCTTCCTGATCTCCGTCGACCGCGAGAAGAACCACGTCGAAATTCTGACTGATGAGCAGTTCGAAATTTCCGACATCCCGAAGAGTTGTGACTCTCGGCATCACGTCATTGGCCCGCAGTCCGCATATGACGCTGGCGACTGCATTGCGCCGTTCCAGGATTGGATCAACGACCGCAACCGAAATTACGCGATCGACGGCGCCGTTGTCGCTTGCGCTGTACACGCCGTTCTTCATTGCACCGGCCAGTGGGGAATTCAATTGAGCAACCTCTCTTAAGAGCCGTTCGCCCATGTATCTCTAGGTCAATTCGTCGCCAGGCTCCGCTTTGGGATAGCGAGATGCCTTCGCCGATCTCTCAGCGTGACCTTTTTCGGGATCGTCTCAAGTTTGCTTCGGGGGCCCAATGGGGAATTCGAAGAACTGGAGAATCCCACGTAGATGGATACCTGAAGCGAGTTTAGCCGCGTTGCAACGCAGCGTCAATTCCCGCTTCTCCACAGCTTCGCCGCGCACAGCGGGGTGCGACAGCTTCAAACTCTGCTGGAACGTTGGCAGACGCAACCAAGTCAACCCATCGTAATCGCGGACGCCGACTTGAAGGTTACCTTGGATGCGCCCTAGTCACCGGTAGTCATCGAATCCAAGACGCGAAAGTACCTCTTCGCTCGGGCTACATCTGCGACGATCTGCGCTTTCAACGCTTCCGGCGACGGCCACTGCCGCTCGCCGCGCAGACGCAACAGAAACTCAAGTTCAATCGGTGTTTTCGGGCTGAGATCGACCGGCTCGAAGTCCAGAATGTGCGATTCGACCGCGAAGGACGCCTCGCCGAACGTAGGCCGATTGCCGACGTTGGTCACCGATTGGAAGACGCGCCCATCAACCTTCAGCCTCGTGATGTAGACGCCAAAGGCCGGTAGCAAACCATCGTATGGAGCCAGATTAACCGTGGGAACCAGCAGACGAGTACCGATCCCTCGCCCCACGGCCGGCGTGGACGAGACTGCGAATGGACGTCCGAGCATCCAGCGCGCACGCCGAACGTCTCCGGCGGCGATGAAGGCGCGGATCGCCGAGCTGGAAATCTCCATGCCGTGCACGCGCACGGCTTCATGCACATGCACGGCGAAACCCATTTCCGCCCCCAACTCGACGAGTTCCCGTACTCCGGCCCTGGCGCCGTATCCAAAGCGGAAGTTCCGGCCTTCGTGCACACTCCTTGTTGCCAGGGCAGAAACCAGAATGCGCTGGACAAATTCGCGTGCCGATAGATTCGCAAACGAAGGATCGAACGGGAGCACGAGCACAGCGTCGATTCCGGTTCCGGCCAGAAGCCGCAAACGTTCATCCATCGGCGTAAGCAACCGTGGCGCCAACGCAGGCCGCAATAGCTGCTCGGGGTGCGGATCGAAGGTGATGGCTACAGCACGAGCATTCGTACGTCGTGCTTCGGCCGTCACCGATGCGAGGATTTCGCGATGCCCGAGATGAACCCCGTCAAAATTGCCCACAGCCGCTACTGAAGGACCGAAACCAACAGGGATATCCGCGAGCAAGCGAAACACCGAAATGCCGCCGCCGCTGCCCTGTGTCGCGCATGGATCGCCGCTCATACAATCACGGGCACGCTCAACCCGTCGTGAGCCAGACGTGCGTTTTCAGGCAGGCTGCGGTTGGTCTCTTCATGGCCCAGATCGTGCGAAATATGCGTGAACCATGTCTGACGCGCGCCGATATGCCGCGCCCATTCGAGCGACTGCTCCAACGTGGAATGGCTGGGGTGGGGTTTGCGGCGCAATGCCGACAGCGTAAGCACTTCGACATTCTCAAGCAGCGCGAAACTCTCCTCCGGAATCGCGCTTACGTCTGTCAGGTATGCCGCGTTGCCAAAGCGAAACCCCGCGATCTGCTGCTCGCCGTGCAACAGCGGGATGCGGACGAATTCCACGCCATGTACCTGGTTGCGCGCGGCCAGCGGCTCAAGCTGCACCCTTGCGCGCGTCGGATAAGTCGCGCTCGGCGAAAGCGTGTAGTCGAAGGTTCGTTTGAGCACCGCAGCCGCTTCCGGGTCAGCAGTAGAGCGGAATGGGTCCCCCGCGCCTTTGAGCGATAAAGCTGAATGGCCGAAGATCGTCCATCCCCAGGATGTGATCGGCATGCCCGTGAGTGTAGAGAACTGCATCGACGTGGGCCAGCCGCTCACGCAGCGCCTGTTCGCGAAAGTCAGGTCCAGTGTCGATTACCACGACGCGCTCAATTCCGGTCCCGGGTTCAGTCCAGCGGAGCAGCGCGGAAGGCCGTAGCCTGCGGTCGCGCGGGTCTGCCGATTTGCACACCGCACACTCGCAGCCCAGCGTCGGAACTCCCATCGAAGTGCCCGTACCCAGAAATGTGAGCGTCGCTTGCATCGGCCTCTTTTTACCGTGGATCGTGAGCCGCGGACCGAGGCCAGCTCACGGTTCACCGTGCACGGTTCACCGGCCTCTGTTAGTTAGCTCTACTTTTTTGCCGGCGGTGGCGGAACGGGCTGCACGCTCATCATGCTGGTGAGTTCCAGAAAGGCCATGCGCGCCTCAAAGAGCGCCGACTGCAACATGCGGTCCTCGGCGCTGGAGAGGTTGCCACGGGTTTTTTCGGCCAGAACACCGAGCAAGTCGATTGTGGCGCGTGCGCCCACGATGTCGATCCGTGGCCGCTGCCCTTCCTGTGTGCCCGCCCCCATCTGCAGCATGGCAGTAAGGTAAAACTGTTGAACCAGATGTTCGAAATTGACAGGGGGCGGCGCGCCCGCAGAGGGATTCTGCGCACGGATCAAGTCTTCAAGCCGTTGCGCCGATGCGTCGTAAGCGGCTTTCTGCTCCTTGCTTTCTTCGGCGGTTGGCGCGGGAGGCAGTTCGTCCGCCCGTCCTAGTTCCTCCGGGGGTTGCGCAGTCTCCGGCGCCGCCTCATGCCGCGCCTCATTCACAACCAGGCGTGGACCCGGCGACGGCTCTGCCGGGCTGGTAGACTCTGGCGCCTGCTCCGGCGCGTGCCCGGCGTCTTTTTCTTCCTCCGCCTTCATTTTGCGGCGGTCGATCACCTCGAACTTTGGCGTATCGCTCATAACTCCAGCTTCTCACCTTTGACGGCGGCCATTCCACCCCAACATGCTCGTTCCCAGATTTGCTTCTCCGATTGTCCGAAGGGCCGATTCGCTACTTGCCAAGCTTTGGTGGCGAAGCCAGTATGCCGGCAGTTCCCTGGCCGGCCGCAGTCGCATATTTGAAGGTCTGGCTCAGCGACTCTGCCTCGGATCGAATCATGCCCAATGCGAACGCTCGCCGGCTGCTTTTGAGCGGTAGTTCGGCCGCACTAGTGATCTGGCCGGCGGCGGACCCGTCTTCCACGGTCAACTCGGCGCCAGCCGCGGGCAACGGCCCCGACAATTCCAACGGACGCAAATGGCGGTGAACGTTGCCACGCGAACGGATTCGCTCCACGATCTCCTGGCCCAGGTAGCAGCCCTTGCTGAAGTGCAGAGCCCGCATCTGCGCGGTCTCCTGGGGCAGATCGCGCTCCGTCATATCGATGCCGTACGCCGGGATTCCCTCTGCGATGCGAAACGCCTCAAGGGAAGCGCAACCCACCGGCGTGGCCCCGCCTGTGCGCAGACACGACCACAATTTCGGCAATCCCGCCGAAGGCAACCAAAACTCATAATGCGGAGCGAGCACGCCGTAAACCCGAAGAACCCTGAGATCCCAGCCATTCCACTCCACGCTGGTTCCCGTCATGGGGATCCCTGCAGCCGGCAGACCGACGCGTTCAAGCACTTCGCTGGCCTGCGGCCCCGTGAGTCCAATCGCCGTCTCGGAACCTGCCTCACCCACCTGCTCTTCGCCCAGGGGCACGAGTTCCACATCGTCCATGATGATGAAATGGTTGAGGTGGGCAAGCAGCTTGTCGAATTGGTCGGCCGCAATCTCCAGCTCGAGCCCGGATTCGCCGGCAAACGGAGTTCCCAGAAGCTGGTCCCCGCCCAGGGAACTTGCGCTATCCGGCTTCCGCCGCTGCGGAGACATCTCCTCGCCAAGCCGCCACACCGTCAGGTCGCCCTGGATGTGGCCCTGCGCGTTCAGCACCAGATTCCAGGCGCCGGTGTTTGGAAACAGGTCGTTGACGGTATTGGTCACCATTCCGCTCAGCCAGCGGAAACGGTCGGCTCCCCGCACTGCGACGCGCCGCATCCAGCCCAGGTCGTGGAGAGCAGCGCCGGAGGCCAGCGCCGCTGTTTCCACTTCCGGCGCGTCCAACTGACGTGGGGTCAACGCGCCCCGGTAGACATCCAGTCTCTGGGGAGTACGGGAAGATTCAAGCATGACGGCCAGCGCGCTGACCTGTAGATTTGTGGCAAGATCGGACTCAGCCATAGGAACTCTTCCGTGGTTCGGCGTCGGTTTTCCGCAAAGATCGAACGCGGAACCGCATCCTGATTATAGCCTTGAAGTGTAGACCCCGATTCCCGGTCCGGGACTCGGGCGGCGAGCAGAAGCATCACCTGGAGAATGGATGGTCGATAAGCTAAAAAACAGAATCTTGATCCGGGGCGCAGCCGCTCTGGTGTTCATGCCTTCACTTGCCGTAGCCACTGCTTCAGCGGCTCAGCAAACCGCGCCGGCGACCCCCAAAACCCGCCCGCGGGCTCCTCCACCTCCGGCCAGCCACAGGGGAATCAGGGAGCTAAACCAGCCACGCACATCACTCCCGAGCAGGCCCAGCAGCTCTTTGCGCTGGTCGATGAGCTGCAGAAGTTCTCCTCGCAGGAGACCGGACTGCCCATCAAGAGCACCGTCAAGCGTCAACTGACCACCCGCGCCGCCGTGGAGGCGTATCTCGACGAGAAATTCAACGAAGACGAGAGCGCAAAGCGACTGCAGCGCGATGAGATCGTGCTCAAGAAATTCGGCCTGCTCGACCACGACTTCGAGCTCAAGCCGTTTCTGCTGGCGCTGCTGAAGGAACAGATCGAAGCCTACTACGACTCGAAGACCAAGACCGTGAACCTGCTCGACTGGGTCGATCCCGACGAGCAAAAGCCGGTGATGGCGCATGAGCTGACGCACGCTCTGCAGGACCAGCACTCCGATCTGGAAAAATGGGACGACCAGACTCCCGACGACGTTTCCACCAATGCCGCCGGCGATCAGGATCATCTCGCCAAAGACGAAATGGACACGGCGCGCGACGCCGTGGCCGAAGGCCAGGCCACGGCCGTGATGATGGACTACATCCTCAAGCCGCTGGGCAAGAGCCTGATCAAGGATCCTGAGGTGCTGGATATTGTGAAGGCGCAGATGAACAGCACGCAGGACTCGCCCGTCATGGCTCGCGCGCCGCTGCTGTTGTCGGAGTCCATGCTCTTCCCCTACCGCGAGGGATTGAGCTTTGAACAGGACGTCTGGATGGACCAGGGCCAGCCTGCGGCCTTTGCCGGCGCGCTCGACCGCCCGCCCACCTCGAGCTGGGAGATCATCAATCCGCGCATGTACGAGGAGAAGCGCATCCCGGCCATTCCGCTGCTGCCCGACATTCATCCGCTCGTTGATTCGCTCTACCGTCCCTACGACATCGGCCAGATCGGCGAGCTCGACGTACATATCATCACCGAGCTCTTCGGCGGCGACGCCTCGGCAAGCGACCTGACGCCGGCCTGGGACGGCGGACTTTACTGGGCCGGCCAACTGCGCAGCGCCACCACGCCCGCCGAGCAGGACAGCACCAAATCCCTGGCCTCTTCTACCTTTCGGTTTGGAAGAACGCCGACTCCGCACAGGCCTTCGCCAAGCTCTACGCCAACAATCTTGGCCGGAAATATTCCAGCGTTCAAAACGTTTCGGTCTCCGGCGCCGCGCCTGCGAAACGACGGATCGACCGAACAGGTGTTCTCCACTGAACGAAGGGCCAGTGGTCATCACCACGCGCGGCAAGATGGTCTTCGTCGCGGAGAGCTTCCCGCTGCCGCTGGCGCGCAAGCTTACCGCGCTGATCCTCGACGCCCAGGGGCGGCGGCGCGATGCGCATGACCTCTCTGCCTGCTTCGCCCGGCACGCTGCTTTTTGAGCCGCCGTCTGCCGGGTGGGCTGCTGATTCTGCCGCGGTCGCCCCATCCTTTCCGCGCTTATCAGCGGAAAGGCTCGGATCGGCCGAGATCGGCAACCCCTCTCCGGCGATCTTGTCCGCTTCTTCGGCGATTGCGGCGTGATGAAGAGCGCCGTCGACGCCATGAAGCGCGCGGAGTCTGCACACACCAGCCTGCTCCACTAATCGGCGCTGCATCGATCGCTCTCGATGGGCGGTGAAAATCGCGCGCGAAACCCGCTGTTGCCCCGCACATTTCCGCGGCCCTCCGCCGCGTTATGATGTAAAGCCGGAAGCGGCAGATGCCAGGTATTGCAGCCGTTTCTTTTCGAGAGCAAGGAGACCGCTCGTGCAAGGCAAGCTCGAACTCATGATGGGACCGATGCGCAGCAACAAGACTGCGGAGCTGCTGCGCCGCGCCGATATGCGCCGCCAATACGCCAAACAGTACGTGATGGTTCTCAAGCCCAGCGACGATACCAAGGGCGGCCCCGGAGTGGTGGAAAGCCGCAATCCCAACGGCGGCGGCAAAATGAGCGCCATTGAATTCAAATCCAGCAATCCGTGGGAAGTTCTAGCCGCAATTCGCGACAAGGAGCAGGAAATCGGCAAGCGCGTGGAGTGCATTGCCATCGACGAAGGCCAGTTCGTCGACCAGCTTTTTCTCTTCGTCAAGTACCTGCTCGACGCCGGCCACGACGTCCTCGTGGCGGGGCTCGATCTCGATTTCCGCGCCATGCCCTTCGGCGAAATGCTCAATCTCACCTGGCTGGTGAACGCCTACGGCGGCAGCATCACCGAGTGCATGGCCTACTGCAGTTGCGGCGCGCGCGCCCTCTATTCGCAGCGGCTCATCGACGGCAAGCCCGCGCCCTACGACAGCCCCATCAAAATGCCCGGCGACTCCTACGAGCCGCGCTGCGCAGAGCACTTCGTCCTCCCCGGCCGCCCGCACTAGAACCCGGTTGCCCGCCCCGCTCACTCGTCACGGAGCGCAACCATTGGTTCGATGCGTGCGGCGCGGCGAGCCGGAAGCCAGCTTGCAAAAAGCGCGACGGCAGCGATCATCGACGCGATGCCGCCAAAAACCAGCGGATCATCGGGACGCACGCCGCGCAACAGGCTGGCGACCAGGTGCGCGAGGCAGAATGCCAGCATCAGTCCCGAGATGAGGCCTACGCCCGTAAGCCACGAGGCACGGCGCAGAATCATGCGAAGTACGTCTTCACGCCGCGCCCCCATTGCCAGCCGGACACCGATCTCGCGGGTGCGCTCGCCGACAAGGTTGGCCATGACTCCAAAGATCCCAATTGCTGCTAACAGCAGAGCAATCACCCCGTCCATGACAAGCGATCCTGCGGCGTATTTCAGCCCTGTCAGGTTGTCATTCTGCAGCTGCTCGTACGTCTCCACGGTATTGAGCGGCAGTGCCGCGTCGATCGAAGCCAGGGCCTTGCGTGCCGCCGGCGCCAAGGCGAGTGGGGCGCCACCCGCGGTGATGGCGTACTCCGTCCCGGTTGGCGGTATCTGCAGGGAATTCATGTAAACCGCGGCATGGGGCGTCAGATCCCATAGGGAGTAACTTGTCTCTTTGGCAATGCCGACGATGGTCAACCAGGGATCATGGCTGTTACGCCCGCCCATGCGAACTCGGTGGCCGAGGGGGTTCTCGTTTGGGAAATACTGTGCGGCGAAACGCTCGCTCACGATCGCGACCGGGGTCGTGCCGAGGGAATCGCTCTGGTTGATGCCGCGCCCTGCGACGATGGGAATGCGCAACATGTCAAAGTAGCCCGGGGTGACAGGAAGATTCCAGGCGCTCTGGAACTTGCCGGGAACGGTGGGCCGATTCTCGATGTCCACGTCGCGCACCCAGGCGTTGTCGTTATAGGGCAGTGCAGTGGTCAATTCCGCGTGGGTCACGCCCGGTAATGCGCTTAACCTCGCAAGACTGTTCGTGTACCAGGCTGCGCGTTTTTGCGGCGTATCGTAGCGGGCAGCCGGCAGGTTGATGTTGAAGGTGAGCATCTGTTTTGGCGAATAGGAATCAGCCATGTGCAACCAGGCCATCGTGCCCTTCGACATGAGAGCGGCCCCGATCACGAGCGCCACGGCCAGAGCAATTTGCGCCACCGCAAAGATACTGCGGAGTCGGTGGGCGTGGCCGGAGCCAATGGCCGAGCTTGAGCCGGCTTTAAGCTGATCCACCAGATTCACTCGCAACGCGTCCAGTGCGGGAGCCGTTCCCGCAACAATCCCGGAGAGGGCCGCAAGCAGCAGCGAAAACGCCAGCGCGCGATCATTGAGGCTGGTATTCGACCATCCGGACATAAAGCGCGCCACTCTCTCCGGCATCGTGACAAACAGGTAATACCCATAGAGCTTTGCGATGCCAAGGCCTCCCGCTGCGCCGACGAGGCTGAGCAGGATATTCTCCGTGAGTATCTGTCGGAGAATGCGGGAGCGGCTGGCGCCCAGCGCCGAGCGCATGGCAATCTCGGGCCTGCGGGCAATCCCGCGCGCCAGTTGAAGATTCGCAATATTGGCGCAGACCACAAGCAGAACGAACAGGGTCGCGCCGAGAACCAGCCGGTAGTAAAACGGAGTGTACGGGCCGTTGATGCCGTCGAGAGGGGCCTCGACGTGGACTGACCATCCCGCATTCATGGCGGGGTATGCCCGGGCAAGGCGTTCAGCGATGCCGTGCATCTCCGCCTGCGCCTGCTTGACGGTTACGTGGTCGCGCAGGCGGCCGGTAACAAGGTAACGATGCGTGCTGCGATCGGCGAACTCTGGCGGCGTGGGCGCAAACGGCAGGTAGACATCGACTTGCGAAGGATACTGCATCGTTTTCGGCATCACGCCCACAATGGCATAGCTGTGCTGGTCGAGCTCGATTTTTTGACGTAGAATCGCTGGGTCGCCGCCAAATTTCCGCTGCCAGAATCCGTACGCAAGAACTGCGACCGAGTTCCGGCCTGAACGGCACTCGTCTTCGCTGTACAGGCGGCCGAAAAGCGGACGAGCGCGAAGAACGGAAAAGAAATTGGCCGAAGTGACCGCTGCTTCAACCTCTGCGGCATCTCCGCTCCCGGTCAGCGTCATCGCGTCTTCGCTCCGCACCGCGAGCGCTTCAATAGAGCGATTTTGGCGCGTCCAGTCTTCATAGTTGGCCAGCGTCACTTGCTCATAAGTGCCGCGCGAACTCTGCTCAGCCACTGTCACGACCCGGTCCAATTGCGGCACCACCAGAGGATGGAGTACCACTGCATCCATGTTGCTGAACATCGCAGTGTTGATGCCGATGCCAATCGCGAGCGAAAGAACGCCGGCGATGGTGAACCCCGGTGACTTCATGAGCTGTCTTGCTGCAAACCGGATATCCCGGATCCACCCTTGCATAAGCTCTCCCAGTGGCTGGTTGACACCTTGGATGCTGCATCTATATTGCCAAAGCGGATTTCGGGTGCATTGCTGATACCGGGCCACTTAACCAGTTAGCGGCGCAGACCCCGCTCCCGGCCTCTGTCCGCTTTCATTCGGGATCGTTCATTATCGGACAACGCGCGATCTCGTCCTGTCAATCGTGACCTGTGTCAAGCGGACCGCGGCACCTTTCCCGGCGGCTGATCGACCTAAACCCGAGGCCGGTACCATCCAAGTTTCGCGTGGGTGGGTTGGGAATAGCGCCACACGGCGCGCACCTTGTCGCCTTGAGCAACCCAAGAGATCTGTAGGTGTTTCTCGTGGGCGGGCGGTCGACCCTTGACTGGCTCGCTCTGCCCAATGGGGTACCCCGCGCTATCAGGTTAGGGCGGGCACCCCAGGTCGTGCAGGCAAACGCGGTTCAAGAGGGTTTAGAGTGGAACACTCGCCGGCCCAAGAATCCGGGTGGGCTGTCCCATCGCGAAGTCGATGTGCTGCGCCTCGCCGCCAGAGGACTCACCACGCAGGAGATCGCCGACCGGCTATTCATCTCGCCAAAGACCGCCGGTCACCACATCCAGCACATCTACAACAAAATCACGGTATCCGCACGCGCCGCCTCCGCTCTTTGGGCCATGCAAAACGCCGTCATCCAGTGAGGTCGCTCTCAACTTCCTACCCCGCCCGCTGGTATCCCCTTCGTCAGACATTCAGCGGCCGGTCAAAGAATGACCGATAGCGCTGCAGCGTTACCCGCAAATCGTCGGTCGACACCTGGTCGCCGCTGCTCCATTGC
The DNA here is from genome assembly GCA_963782285.1 of uncultured Acidobacteriaceae bacterium. Classification (GTDB taxonomy): domain Bacteria; phylum Acidobacteriota; class Terriglobia; order Terriglobales; family Acidobacteriaceae; genus Telmatobacter. The sequence goes on along the minus strand of CAWAJH010000016.1, from coordinate 206,495 downwards.
CGCTCGAGTGCAGACCGCTCACTGGCAAAACCCTGCGCCAGCCGCTCCATCACCGTAGCCACCAGCTTATCGGCGTCTTCAAAGGCATGCCGGGGCTCATCGACAAACCCAACCTGCACGTTGTTCCGGCGCGCTCGTAGATCTTCGATATCCATCTCGGTAAACGAGCTTGGCCGAGGGCCGCCGTTCAGGCGAACTGGATGCCCGTTGTTTCTTCAAGGAATACAAGAGGGCAACAATGGAGAGAAAGGACAACCGGAATCGTGTGGGCCACATCTCAGGTCGTGTACGAAGCGTAGTTTTCGACAAACCAAGGAGAAGCTAATGAAACGTTCATTTCCCGATCGAATGTTCGCGATCGGCGCCTCAGCGTTGCTGGCAGGCGCAATAATCTCGGTGGGCTGTAACAAGACCTACCCTGACCAGAAGGGGCAGTCGCTGACTCGCTCAAGAACAATAATCTGAACGCCGTTAGCGTTTCTCAGGACCGCAGTAAGGGAATTATGACTCTCAGCGGCAATCTTCCTTCTGACGATATGAAGACACAATCTGAGAACCTGGCGAAGCAGGCCGCGCCCGATTACCGCATCGACGATGAAATCGGTGTTCGACCTCCGGACATTGCGAACGCTGGAGCCATCGCGTCGGACCTTGACAAAGCTATAGAGGACAACTTCAAAGCTTCAATTAAGGCCCATGAAAACCTGAACGATCAGAGCATCAATGGCTCCGCGAAGAACGGTACGCTGGTTCTGAAAGGATCGGTCAAGATGACCACCCAAAAGAAAGAAGCTGGACAATTGGCCAAGAAGGTGCCGAACGTTCAGCAGGTCGTAAACGAGCTAGAAGTGAAGCCGAGCAAGCACTCTGCGAGCGGCGAGTAATTCTTCGGTAGTTCGATAGGCTCATCGCCCGGGCGGCCGAATTCACGCCGCCCGCTGATTCCTCGCCTGAATTGGCTTTGAGCCGTCGGGTCAGGGAACGAAGGTGTTGTCCTACCAAGCGAGTCCGCATTCTGTGATGACCGCAGAAGTACTCGACCCCCTAAATGCCGGCGTGCTCTGGCACTCCGTCGGGATTCAACACGCGGTAGGTGTTGTATCCACCGGAAAGATTGCGCACGCGGAAACCATGCTGTTCGAGGATCCGGCAAGCGTAGTAGGCGCGCTGGCCCACCTGGCAATTTACCCAAATCTCCTTCGACCGCAGCAACTCTCCCATTCGCGTACGCAATTCGCCGAGCGGAATGTTGACCGCGCCTTCCATTGATCCGGCCCGGAATTCGTGCGGCTCGCGAACATCGAGAATGAATGCGGAAGTCGAGCCCAGGTCCTGCCACGAAGCGAGCTTCATATCGCCACGCACGACATTGGAAGCCACCATCCCCGCGAAATTCACAGGATCTTTGGCGCCGCCGTACTGGGGCGCATAGCAAAGTTCTGCCTCTTCGAGATCGAAGACCGTCGCCTGCATCTGAATCGCTTGCGCAATCACGTCGATGCGGCGAGCGACGCCCTGTTCTCCGGCTGCTTGTGCGCCCAGCACGAGCCCGTCGGATTTGCGAAAGAGCAGCTTTAGATGAATGGCTTGAGCTCCCGGATAATAGCCGACGTGATGGCTCGGGTGCAGATAGACACTCTCGAAGCCGCTCACTCCTGCGCGGCGCAGAGATTTTTCCGTTGCGCCCGTAAGCGCAACCGTCAGGCCGAAGAAACCGCAGACTGCTGTGCCTTGCACGCCCCTGAACCTGGTGTCGCGGCCGCAGATCGAATCCGCCGCCACGCGGCCTTGGCGATTCGCGGGCCCCGCCAGCGGAACCAGTTCCCATTGGCCTGTGACCCAGTTCTTCACTTCCACGGCGTCACCAATCGCCCAGATATTTAGATCGCTGGTGCGCATCTGGTCATCCACGCGAATCCCGCCCCGGTCGCCAATCTCGAGTCCTGCGTTGCGCGCCAACTCCGTTTCCGGCCGCACTCCGATGGAAAGCACAACCAGATCCGCCTCGATCGCTGCTCCACCTTGGGTGCGCACCATGAGGCCCTCGTCCCCGTTGCACTCAAACCCCACGACGCCCTTGCCGAGAATGAGATTCACGCCGTGTGATTCAAGGCGCTGCCGTGCATACTCGGCCATCTCGGCATCCAGCGGCGGCATCACCTGTGGGCCATTTCGACCACGGTCACTGCGATGCCGCGACGCATCAGGTTCTCCGCCATCTCCAGTCCGATGAATCCGCCGCCGACAATAACTGCCGTTCGCGGTCTTCTTTCCGCGATCCATTTCCGAATTTCGCGGCTGTCCGGCAAAGTGCGCAGTGTGAAGATTCCCGGCAAGTCAATTCCCGGCCAGATGGGACGAATCGGCGCTGCACCCGGCGAGAGCACGAGAGCGTCATAGTGCTCAATACTCTCTGTTCCGCTCTCGAGATTTACCACCCACACAGTGCGCTGCTCGCGATCGATCGCAACCACCGCATGTTTTGTGCGCGCCTCGATGTTGAACCGTTTACGGAAGAGCTCCGGCGAGGCCAGCAGCAGTTTGCTCTCGTCCTGGATCACGTCGCCAACATAATAAGGAAGACCGCAATTCGCGAAAGAGACATATGGTCCTCTGTCCAGGACGAGAATCTCGGCGTTCTCGTCAAGCCTGCGCAAGCGCGCTGCGCAAGTTGCTCCACCTGCAACACCTCCCACGACGATCACCCGCTTCTGACTCATGGCACCTCGCTTGTCCGGGGAGCGCTGGGCCCCGGAAAGCTCCTCAACAGAAGAAAGCCGCCAACTCCGGCATTCGTTACAGATTCAGTCAATCTGGATGTGAGGAGCCAGCCGTGGAGCGCCGGAAAGCCCTTGCTTACGACGCGTCCCCTGTTCATAGCTTGTTGCTGCGCTCGCCCGAGTGCTATGACGAGGGTCACACTACGGCAAAATCAGAGCTACTTCGCCCCTGGTTTGCTGTGTTCATCACCACCGCTCCCTGTTGGTCACGGCGACTTGGCCTAAGTGGTCTCGGGGATACACCCACCCTGGTTTTGCGACAGGGCCCCTCAGTTGCGCGAGGGAATATCGGATTCAATAACGGCGCTTGGCGCGGTTAATTCTCGCAGCCCACGTCGCCGCCATCGCAGTCTTCTCGCGCTCCGGCAGTTTGTTCAAACCACGAGCGGCAGGCGGACTGTAGCTCGGGCGCCGCCTTCCTCGCGATTCACAAGCGATATTTCTCCGCCATGAGCCCTGGCGATCTGTTGAGCGAGCGCCAGGCCGATGCCGCTTCCTGCCGCCTTGGTGGTATAGAACGGGACGAACAGGTTCTCCGGATTGGCGACGCCCATCCCGGAGTCATCAATCACGATCTCAACATCCTCGTCGCTGCTTCTCCAGGTCACATGCACCGGCTTTGCACCGTTCGTCAAGGATGCGTCAACGGCATTGGCCAGCAGGTTAATCAGCATCTGCTCCAGTTGGTCCGGATCGGCAGTCAAGTTGACCGCAGGTCCAGGGTCGATTTCGACGGCAAGGCGCTGTTCGAGAAGCACCACGCGCTCCAGCAGCGGCGCAAGCGGGACCGGCCGAAGTTGAGGAGGGGGCAGTTGGGCAAGCGTGCGGTACGACTGCACAAAGCGGTGCAATGCGTCGGCTCGAGCCTCCACCACGCTCAAGCCACGGCGGAAATCATGCTGCGCCTCTGCAGGCAGGCCATCCACCCGCGCCAGCAGGCTGCCGGCGATGGACTTGATCGGAGCGAGGGAATTAGAAAGCTCGTGACCCAGCACGCGAATCAGCCGCTTCCATGCCGCCTGTTCCTCTTCCTTCAGGGGCAGGCTCACGTCCGCCAGCAACAGCAGAGTATGCGGCACGCCGTCCTGGCGGAACGCGGCTTTGCGCAGCAGCCATCGCGCAAGGCCGGCCCCGAATGCATGTGTGGTGTGATCTTGTGCATTCAGTAAATCTTCAAGCCCCAGTTCGCGGGCGCTGCGGCCGATGCACCGGGAGTACGGCAAGCCCAGCAGCTTCAGCCCGACGTTGTTCACCAGTTGCAGCATGTTCTCCTGGTCAAAAGCGAAGAGCGGTGTATGCATTACTTCGAACATTCGGGCTACAAGGGCTGTTGACTCAAGAGAACGCACACGCTGTTTCTGCAACAGGTCCGCCAGCGCGTTCACTTCCGCAGCCAGCTCGCTCATCGCATCCTTTGCTCCTGCGCCGCGCGCACGGAACGATGTATCTCCCTCGCGCAATGAAGCCAAAACATTGGTGAGCGTTTGCAAAGGGCGGACGATCCCATCTACGAGTGAGGCGGCGACCAGCGCAAAAAAAATCAACTGGCAGGCTGCAAGCAGAAGGGCCGCCGAAACGCCGATCGAGCCTTCGAAAAACAGAACGGCGTCGAAGATCAGGCCCGGCAATGCGATGAGCAAGCAATGCCACCACACTCGGTGAATCGCCGAGCGTTTAATCTTCTTCACGCCGCTTTCATAGGCCATATTTTCCAATGCGCCGGTACAGTGCGGCACGGCTCAGACCCAGCGCCTCCGCGGCCTGCGAGATATTGTTATTGCAGCGGCGAAGCACCTTCGAAATCAGCATCGACTCGACCTCATCGATGCTCATGCTTTCAAGGGACTGCGGATTCTGCCGTGTGGCCGTGACGGCCAGGTCCGACGGTTCCACTTCGTCGCCGCGGCACAGCAGCACAGCCCTCTCTACCGCGTGCTCAAGCTCGCGCACATTTCCCGGCCAGGGATACTGCATCATCTGCTGCATCGCCGCGGGCGAAAAGTCGCTCACCTGCTTGCGGTATCGCGCGCGATTGCGGTTGAGGAAGTGTGCCGCCAGCACAGCAATGTCTTCGCGCCGGTCGCGCAGCGGCGGCAGATGGATTTCAACCGTGTTGATGCGGAACAGCAGGTCCTCGCGAAAGTTACCCGACTTCGCCTCGGCGCCCAGGTCTGCGTTGGTGGCACACAAGAGCCGCAGGTTCACTTGGCGGGTTTGCGAAGACCCAACCCTTTCCAGCTCGCCGCTTTCAAGCACGCGGAGCAGTTTGGCTTGCTGCCGCAAGGGAACATTGGCGATTTCGTCGAGGAACAACGTTCCGCCATTCGCCAGCTCGAAACGGCCGATGCGGTCGGTGCGGGCATCGGTGAAAGCGCCTTTCACGTGCCCGAATAGCTCACTCTCGAAGGTCCCCTCTGGCAGCCCGCCAGCGTTCACCGCTACCAGCGCCATGCGAGCGCGCGGCGATGCTGCGTGCAGCAATTTGGCGACGATCTCTTTTCCCGTGCCATGTTCCCCGGTAATGAGCACATTGGCATCGGAAGGACCGACCTGTGCAATCAGTTCCAACACCGGCTGCATCGCGGGGGCCTGGGCAATAAACTCCGGCATGCCTTCTGCCCGCAGCAAGCGGTTCTCAAGTTCAAGCTGGCGCGCCCGCCGCAGCGCCTGGTGCAGCTCGGCATGCACGCGTACCAATGAGAGCAGGCGTTCGTTCTCCCATGGCTTTTGGATAAAGTCGCGAGCGCCGCGTTTGATGCATTCAACGGCCAGGCCGATGTTGCCCCACGCGGTCATCACGATGACGGGCAGCCGCGAGTCGTATTCCTGGATCCGCGCCAGCAGGTCCAGGCCCTCTTGCCCCGAAGTTGTGTCGCGGGTGTAATTCAAGTCGATGAGCAACACGTCGTATTCGCATTGGCCCAGCGCCTCCATTAGCAGTTGCGGTGAACGCACGCAATCCACGTCGATGCCATGCGGAGACAGCAACAACTCAACGGCTTCCAGAATGTGTGGCTGGTCGTCGGCTACCAGGACGCGGATTTTCCCTTGCTTAATGGGAATGGTCGTCCTCCACTTCAACGGTCTTGCAGCGGGCGATAGACTGTCGCATGGCGAGGAGCATAGTGAGTTTGGATTTCCCCAATCCTGCTGAGGCCTCGCTTTGTTGTTGTTCTTTATGCATGATATCCAATGTCCAGCGCTATGCGCTCAGGGGTGGCGGCGTTCGCAACGTGCGGTCATGCGATGCGATCGGCGGTTCCAGCAATCTACGGCGCATGAGTCACCACGCCCGACTTTGCATCGTCGATCGAGACGTTCATCCGCTCCAGAGTGTCTCCGATAGCACGGTCGATGTCTACCTTCTTCTCTTCTAATGCTGCTTGTGCATCATCGAGAGCCGCCTCGGCCGTCGCCAGTGCGCTTTCCGCGTTCAACGTATCGACGCTGGATTTCGCGCCGAGCTGTTGCTCCTGCTTGGTGATGTCGAAGGTCTTCTGGGCAAGGTCGCGCGCTTGCTGAGCTGCTTCCACGCGAGCCTGGGCCTGTTCAAGAGCAAACTTCGAGTTGCGAACGTCGAAGAGAATGGTTTTCTTCTGCTGCTCGTAGGTGATCTGGCTCTGGCGGTACGCTAGCACGGCACGGAACTGATCGGCCTTGGCCTGGCGGTTGCGGAGATTGATCTGGAGGGTCACGCCGACCTGATATTGCGGAGAAGAATAGTTGAAGGTATTCGCGAACATACTGGCGAAATCCGTTGGCAGATCGGAGGCGCATTCGGCCCCGAGGGTGCAGTATGGATTCTTCGGACCGGCGGTGCCCGCGCCGGCGTAGAGGCCATACATGTTCAGGGTCGGCAAAAGCTCGCTATTGATGTCCTTCAGGGCCTGCTTCTGCACTTCGGCCTGCATCTCATATATGGCAACCTCGGGCCGCTTCTTCTCAGCCTCGGCGATGAGGTCGTTGACGGATTTGTCCGCATTCGGGTCCGGCTCTGCATGCAGGTCAAGGGGAATGATCGGCATCTCGTCGATGGTGGGATCATCTACCTTGGTGAGCGCGTTCTTCATCAGGAGCTCGTTCAATCGCAGATTGGCGCGTGAGACCGTGAGGTTGCCCTGGGCTGTAGCCACGGCGTTTTGATCGGTCATAACCTGCAACGCGGGAATCGCATTGAGTTTGAGCTGCTTCTGATCGTCGGAAAGTGTCTGGTTGGCGAAGCCCAGAGAACGCTCATTGATCTGCTCGTCTTCGTAAGCGTCCACCAGGTTCCAATAAATATTCTCGATCTGGGTCACGGTGGCAATGACCTGCGCTTTGAAAGCAACATCTGTGATCTGGGCGTTGCGCTTGGCAATGCGGATGAAGCGCTCATTTGTGGAGAGCCCGAAGCCGTACAAAAAAGGCTGGGAGACGATCATCTGAAACCTGCCATAAAGCTCGGGATTGACGCCGTTATATGGCCCGTTGCTGGCGGCACGCTGGCCGATATAGTTGGCTGAGACGTTTGTGCCGATGGGAAAAGATTCGGAGAAGTTCGATACCACCTCGATCGTGTTGGTCTTCAGAATTGGCGTGCCCGCCAGGAATTCGTTGGCTTCCTGAGTGACGGTGTGATCGACGTAGCCCTGGAAGGTGAGGTAAGGATCGAAGGATGAGACGGCGGTACCGGCGCCGAGGGTCGACGTGACGATGCCGCCATTGCCGGCAGAGAATCCGGATCCGGATGAACCGGCTCCGCCTCCAGTCGAAGCGGAAAAACCACCCTGCGTGGACTGGACGATGGCGGTGTTGACGCCGTTGGCGGGACTGCCCGCTTTAGTGCGCTGGATATCGGTCTGCGCAATGGGGAAGTTATAGCGGAAATAGGCCAGATCGAGGTTGTTCTCGATGGCCACCGCGATCGCGTCGCGCAGAGAAAGATAGATCTTCCCATCGCGGATAAGGTTCTCGAGGCGCGGTGAATTGGTAAGGTTCAAGGGAGGCGCCGTGCTGGGCCTGTAACGCGAAAACGGGTTGTACGAGTGCGGCATGGGCACGTAAAACGGCCGTTGCGGGGCGAAACTCCGCTGCGCTTGCTGCAGCTCTTGCGCCAGGGAAAGAGGCGTCGCCGCAGAGCTGCTCGCCGGCGCTGGAGCTTCCACCGGCGTTGCAGACGGCGTCGAATTCCCGGGCCCCGGTTGCGAAGACGCAGGTTCAACAGCAAGCGCCATGTTCACCTGCAGCAGCAGCATTGCGACGATGGCAACGAGGCGCGGACCGAATTGAGCGGCTTCTCTTTTCATGAAATCCTTTCCGGAATCGTTCACTTGGAGCCAGCCTCCGGGGATTTTGCCGTCAGAATTTCATCGCGCGTGATCCAGCCGTCGCGCAACTCGACGATGCGCCTGCCGTAAGCGCGCATTCTCTTCAGAGTGCGTTACCTGCACAATCGTCGTCCCTTGGCGATTCAATTCGCAAAAGAGTTGCATGATGTCGCGTCCCTGCGTGGAATGCAGGTTGCCCGTGGGCTCGTCGGCCAGCAGAAGTGAAGGCGCATGCACCACCGCCCGCGCGATACCCACAAGCTGCTGTTGCCCGCCGGAGAGTTGATTGGGAAACAGGTCCTTCTTCGCCACAATCTGGAAGCGGTCGAGAATGTCGGCGACCATGCCTTGCCGCTCCTTGAGAGGCACGTTCTTGTAAGAAAGCGGCAGATCGATGTTCTCGGCAACGGTTAAATCGTCGAGCAGGTGATAGCTCTGGAAGACCATGCCGATGCGTTGGCGAGCCAGGTCGGCGCGCTGCTTGCGGTTGAGGGTGTGTGCCGGCGTCTCGTCGAACCAGTACTCTCCCTCCCAGCCATCGTCGAGCAGCGCCAGAATATTGAGCAGCGACGACTTTCCCGCTCCCGACGGGCCCATGATGGTGACGAAATCGCCTTCGCGGATCGTCAGACCGATGCGGCGCAATACCCATTCCTCGGTGTGCCCGTTCTTGTAACTTCGTTCGACGCTCTTCAGTTCAATCATTGTCTGGAACTATCTCCGATCTGTATCCGATCTGGAATGATTTGCACTATTCAATGCGCAACGCCTGCATGGGTTCGATGGAAGCGGCGCGGCGCGCAGGAATGAAGCCCGCGATCGCGGCGCAAACTCCGAGCATGAAGGCTGCGCCGGCCAATGCCAGTGGATCGTAGCCGTGCACCTCAAAAAGCTGGCTCGACATGAAATGCCCTGCCATCAGCGCTGCGGGGATTCCCAGGCCCAGGCCGATGAGGATTTGCGAAAGCGCGCTTTGCATCACCATCGCCACCACGCTCGAGCGAGTAGCGCCCAGCGCCATGCGAATCCCCACTTCGCTGGTTCGCCGCGCCACAAAATACGACATCACACCATAGAGGCCCACAGAGGCGAGCACCAGCGCCAGCAGTCCGAACAGGCCTGTCAAGCGGGCCACGAGCCGCTCCTGGTTGAAGTTGCCCGCTACCTGGTTGCCGAACGAGCGCAGATCCGTCACCGTAAGGTTGGGATTGATGCCGGCAAGCGTCTTGCGAACCAGCGTCTCCACATTGGGCGGCGCGGCGTGGAAGTCGAGGATCATCGCATTCACGAACATCGAGCGCGTCTCACCCCGGATCATTGCCGGATCCGTATAGCCAGTGAACTGCTGCGTGAGTGGGCGCAAATACACAGGATGAACATTCTCGCGTGAATACTGCAGGTTCATCTTGAAGTCGCGGAAGACGCCCACGATCTCGAAGCTGCCAGAGTACTGCGGCAAGTCAAGACCGAAGCGCCGCCCTATGGGGTCCTGGTTGGGAAAGAATTTCTGCGCAAAACTCTGGTTGACGATCGCCACTGGCGGCGAAGTCGCCTGTGTCCCGCTCCATGATTCCCCGGCCGCGCACGACTGGCGCTCCGATGGCACCCAGGAAATGCGAATCCACGCGGTCCCATGTTGAATCGCAGTCGTCGCCGCGACGGGGCAGTGGACGGCCCTGCGCCATGACGCAGTCGCTCCAGTTGTCGCCTTCGAGCGGGCTGTAAAGCGCAAGGCTTGCGGTCGATAAGCCCGGCAAAACCGAAAAACGATCCTGGATCTCGCGGTAAAGGGCGGGCAATTTGTCGACGGTGTAGCCTGCGCCCTGCGCGTCGAAGTGGAAGATATAGCGGTTGGCGGTCGCCACGCCAAAGTCCCCGTTCTGCAGGTTGGCAAGCGACTTTGTCATGAGGATCGCGCCTGTAATCAGAACCACCGAGAGAGCGGCCTGGAAAACAACCAGTGCTTTTTGCGGCAGCGAAGAGCGGTCGCGTGTGGTGCGGCTCGCGCCGCGCAGCGCCTCGGCCGGTTGGGCGTGGAGAGACAGCCACGCCGGCGCCACCCCAAACAGAATTCCGGTCACCAGCGAAACCGCGAAGGCAAAGCCCAGCACCGGGAGCGAAGGACTGGGACTGATCGGCAGGTTCCGGGCATCGGGGAACGCGAGCGCGAGAATCGTACTGCTTCCTGCGTAAGCCACAATGAGGCCGGCGAGACCGCCCATACAGCTCAGGACCACGCTCTCCGTGAGAATCTCGCGCCAGATGCGATGCCGCCCCGCGCCCAAAGCAGTGCGTAATGCGATTTCCGCGCGGCGCGTGGTGGCGCGCGCAAGCATCAGGTTGGCTATGTTGGCGCAGGCGATGAGCAGCACAACCAGAGAGAGAATCATCAGCAGCTTCAGGCCCTTGCCGGTTTGCCGTTGCAGATTCTGGATGCCGCTGCCGCCCGGAGAGAGCACAACGTGCATCCTCGGGACAAGCGCCGCTCCCCCGTATGCGATCAAGATCGGACGCGACAAAATCCACTGCCGCAGCGCGACGGTGAGCTTGGCCTGAAGTGCGGCAATGTTGGTGCCGGATCGAACACGGCCGATAGGATAGAGCCAGTTCGACTCGGGTTCATTCAGAACCGCGTCGCCTGCTTCCACGTAAGGCTCGGTGTGGAGAGGCATCCAGAACTCGGGCGGAGTATCTGTCACCCGGTCGCCGAAGAACCCTGGCGGCGCGATGCCGATGACTGTGAAGGGCCGCGCCTGAACGTAGATCGTCGAGCCCAGGATTGAGGGATCGGAGGCGTATTCTCCCTGCCATGCCCGGTAGCTCAGAACCATGGCGGGCGGCGCAGCGGAGGTGTCGTCGTTGTCGGAAAGGACCCGGCCCTCATAAGCGTTCACGTCAAGGGTGGAAAAATAATTGCCCGACACAAATTCTCCGTGCAGTGACTTTGCCAGCTCGCCGCCGCGGCGAACGCTCCACGACCATTGCCCGGCCTGCGCGGCTGCAAGCTGCTCGAATTCAGGAGCCGATTGTTTCAAGTGTTGGTACAAGTCGTAGGAGAAGATCGAGTAGTCGCCGGTTTGCGAGGCGTCTTGCGGAAATCCCCCGTCGACGCAGCATTGGTCCTCGTCGCCGATGCGGTAGAGTTGCGACGAGTCGGCGACCGGCAGCGAACGAAGTAGGATGCCCTGCACCAGCGTGAAAATGGCGGTGTTGGCGCCGATGCCCAGCGCCAGCGTCACAACGGCCGTCAGCGTGAAGCCCGGGGACATGCGCAACTGGCGCAGCGCGTAACGAATATCGTGCCAGATGGAATTCATCGCGTTTCTTCTCCTTCGGGGATCAGGAAGATTACTCCGTTCTGAGTGCTTGCATGGGCTCGATGGAAGCCGCGCGGAAGGCAGGGACAAGGCACGCAATTACGGCTACAGCGCATAGCCCAACGCCGACACTTGTGAACGTCAGCCAGTCCGCCGATCCAACGCCGTAAAGCATTCCGCGCAGAGAACGCGTTGCCACGAGCGATATTGCGAGGCCTACCGCCAGCCCCGTCAGAGCTAGACGCAGCCCTTGCAGTACAACTTGCCTGAAGACGTCGCCCTTGCCTGCGCCCAGCGCCATGCGGATGCCGATCTCGTGCGTGCGCTGCTTCGTCGTGTAGGCCACCACTCCATAAACGCCCACTGCAGCCAGCAGCATTGCCAGCAATCCAAAGACTCCGGCAAAGACCACGACAATGCGCTGGAACATGCTGCCCAGCTCCATATTCTTCTTGAGGGTGGTTACGTTGAACACCGGCAGATCGGCGTTAAGGCCGTGAATCGCATCTTCAACCGCCGGCGCAAATGCCATGGGATCCCCGCTCGTGCGCACACTCAGGATCACCGGGTTCCGGGAATCCTGCATCAGCGGCAGAAGTACGAGCGGCGACGGGTCGTCGATCAAGCGCCGGTATTTCGCGTTGGCCGCCACGCCAACCACCGTCAACGACCGCCCGTAAAACTCGACTGTTTTGCCGGTCGCGTCCTGGCCGGGCCAGTAGCGATCGACGAACGCTTTATTCACGATGGCGACCCGCTGTGCGTCCGCATTATCTGCCGTGGTAAAGTCGCGGCCCTCGAGCAGAGGTGTGCCCATCGTGCGCAGATAATCCGGTCCCACGTTTCCCCTGTCCGCTTCGACCGATTCGTGTACGCGCGGTACGTAGCCCTCGGGCATCACGCCGTCGGAGTGCATGGTGAAGCTTAGAGGAGAAAAATCGGCGAGCGTGGCTAAGGTCACTCCAGGCAGTGCCTTCACTCGCTGCAATACTTGCCGGTCAAATTCCATCGCGTTGCTGTCGGAGTAGCCCATCGGATCGAGATCGTAGGACGTGAGCAGTACGTTGTTCGCATTGAATCCCGGATATGCTTTCTCGGAGTTCATCAAGCTGCGAACAAATAGCCCCGCACACACCAGCAGAACCAGCGAGAGCGCGATCTGCGCCGCAGCCAGCCCGGCAGTGAGGCGCGATTTACCCAGGCCTCCCGATGTGCTCAGCGCCTCGTCCTTCAGCACCGTGACCGGCGAGAGAGCCGATGCGCGCAAGGCCGGCACGGCGCCCGAAATCACCGCGGTCAACGCCGCAACAAAGAACGTGGCCAGCAGGACCCTGGCATCGACATGACCGTTGATATCGAGGGGCAATGTCGTAGTCGGTAGAAACGACCCCAGAGTGCGTGAGGTCCAGAGCGTGATTGCCAGCGCGACTGCTCCACCTGCCAAAGCAACCAAAACGTTCTCTACCATCAGTTGCCGCACCAGCTGCCCGCGCGTTGCCCCCATTGACAGTCGAATCGCGAACTCACGCCGGCGCGAGACGGCGCGCACCAACAGAAGATCGGCCACGTTGGCGCAGGCCAGCAGCAGGAGCACGGCTGCCAGTCCCAGCAGAATCGGCAGTGTTCCCGACAGATACACATTGGCGCCGAATGGCGAGCGCCATAGCGGATCGAGCGACAGCCCGTTATTTCCGAGATGAGAGGCCGGAAAGCGCTCGACAATGCGCTGCATCAGCAGGTTCAGCTCGTTCTGCGCCTGCTGCCTATCGACGCCAGGCCGCAGCACCCCCACCACGTTCAGCCACGAACCGCCGCGGTGGTCGATGCGATTCGAGCCCCACACATAGCGGTCCATGCCCAGCGGCAACCACAACTCCGTGCGCAGCCCCGTTTTGCAGCCCTCAAATCCGCGCGGAGCCACGCCCACTACCGTGTAATTATGCATGTTGATGTCGATCTTTTGTCCCACGATCGCGGGATCGCTATCGAAATGATGCTGCCAAAGGTCGTAGCCAAGCACCACCTCGGCGGCGCCGGCGCGTTCGTTGGCCGCAGTGTCACTCAGCGATCGGCCCAAGATCGGCTTGACGCCCAGCACCTCAAAATAATTCGCGCTCGCCAGCGCGCCATAAATACGCTCCGGTTTGCCGTTGCCGGTGATGGCAATGAAGTCGTCGTGATAAGCCAGCAGACCGGAGAGCGCCGTTGTTCCGCTGCGCAGATCAACATAATCGTCATACGAAAATGGCGGGGATGGATGCTCGCTTCGTTCTCCGCGCTGGATGGTCACCATCGCACTTGTGTGCGCAACCGCTGGAATTGGATTCAGCAATGTGGAGTCGATCCAGCTGTAGATGGTGCTGGTGCCGGCGATGCCCAGCGCCAGGGTAAATATGGCGGTGAGTGCAAACCCGGGCGACGAACGCAACTGCCGCAATGCGTAGGTCAAATCTTGCAACATTTCGACCCTCCTCGAGCGGAACCGCCGTGGCCCGCGCTTCTCGTTCCTAAGAACACCCCTGATGGACCAAAGCCCCGCATTTTCCTGCATTGTTCGGCCATTCTAAAGCCGCGCCCTCTCTGCAAAGCTCGGCTTGATTGAGCTTTTCCGCAGCCTGCCGGTCCTTCGTGTTTTGCTTTTACGCTTCGGCTTCTTCTTCGAGCTTCTTCTGCTCCTCTTCCGACACAACCTTGCCGTCGAACAGATGCACCTCGCGAGCGGCGTGCCGGGCAAAGCGCGGATCGTGAGTAACCATGCAGATCGTCGAACCCTCACGATGCAAATCGGCCAGCAGCCGCATCACGGCTTCGCCGTTCTTCGAGTCCAGGTTGCCTGTCGGTTCGTCCGCCAGCAGAATCGACGGCGAACCGGCCAGCGCGCGCGCCACGGCGACACGTTGCTGCTGGCCGCCGGAGAGCTGCGCAGGATAGTGCCGCATGCGATGGGCCATGTTCACGCGCTCCAGTGCTTCCTTCACCCTCCGCTTGCGCTCCGCCGAGGGCATTCCGGCGCGGTAGGTGAGCGGCAGCTCCACGTTTTCCTCCACGGTGAGGTCGCCAATCAGATTGAAACTCTGAAAAATGAAACCGATCTCCTGGTTCCGGATCCGGGAGCGCTCGCTGAAGTTCAGGTTCTCCACGGGATTTCCGTTCAGCAGATAACGGCCGCCGGTGGGTGTGTCAAGCAATCCGAGAATGGAAAGCAGCGTGGATTTGCCGCAGCCCGAAGGGCCTGACATCGCCACAAATTCTCCTCTCTCTATGTTGAGGTGAACTCCGGAAAGCGCGTGCGTCTCCACTTCGTCCGTGTAGAAGATCTTGGTCAGGTCTTCAATATCAATCAATGTGCCGTTTGTTTCCATTGCACCTCTCCTCGTTCCGATTCCGTTGTTGTCCAGTTTTCCTGCGCTCAGCTTTTCGCGGCGTTCGCTGCGCGGCGGCTAATCCAGGCGAATGCGATCCACGTTGTCCCAGCGCGACATATCTGAAAGGATGACCGTATCGCCTTCTTTCAGGCCTTCCAGAATCTCGATATTATTCACCGAGGCGCGCCCCACCTTTACCGGAACGCGCGTTGCGCCTTTGCCGTCGGGATCAAGCTTGAACATGCTCAATGTTGAGTTTTCGTTTCCCAGTGCGGGTCGCCCGACATAGAGCACGTTATTCAGATGTGCCAGGTCGATCGTGCCATCCACGCTCAACTGCGGCACCGCTCCCGGCGGCAGCGGCCCATCCAGGGATACGTCAACCGTGCGCGTTCCGTTCAGAACAGCGGGATCGATTCTTGTCACTTGCCCCGGAATGATTCCGTTATGGGTATCGATCTCGGCCGGCTGTCCGATCTGGATATCGCGGGCCTGCGTCTCGGCGATCTGCAACGCGGCCTTTAGCTTGTCCAACTGAATGACCTTGGCCACTGAAGTTCCTGCGGTAACATGTTGTCCAACCTGCAGCGGCGTGTCCAGCGGCGCCAGTTCCCCTGAGATGCCGGCCCTGACTTCCAGCGCGGCCGACTGCCTTTCATACAGCGCGAGGAGAGCCTTGGCCTGGTCGATCTTGGTCTGCTGCGATGCGAGCTGAACTTCAATTGCCTTCTGATTCACGTCGAGCTGCTGCTGCGATATCTGGTGCTGCGTGGCCAGTTGCTCTGCCGTGCCTTTGGATTTGTCGTATGCCAGGCCGGAGATGACGCCCAGGTCGAAGAGCGCCTTGTCGGTCTGCGCCTGCAACTGATCCTGCGTAAAATCTGAGTTCACCTGTGCGGCCGCGGCCTTCTTATCCATCAGAGTGCTTTGCAGAGTGGCCTGCAGGCTTTTGTAGTCTGCATCCGCGGCCTTAAGCGCCAGTTGCGCATTCAAGACCTGCTGCTGAAGCTCGGGGTCCGACAAATCCATCAGGATCGTATCCGGAGTCACTTTCGCGCCGGGCAACACACGGATGCGCACCACAGTTGCATCGGTCTGCGCAGGAATCAGTTCAATACTGTCCTCGCGCGGAACCAGTGTGCCCGTCGACGATCGAACCTGGATCGTCAGGTCGCCGCGTTTCACCGTGTCCGTCCAGATCGTGGAGCGATCTACCTCGGGTGCGGCAGGCTTCAAGCGGAAGACAATCACGGCAAGGACCGCGACTACAACCACCGCGGCGCCGGACCAGAGCAGCATTCGGCGCTTCCTCTTTTTCAATAGATCAGGGCGTGCAATGTCCATCACGCCAGGTAAAGGCACGCCGCTCGCCAAAGCCGTACCGGCTACAAGCATTGAAAACAAAAAGCTTCGTGACCATGCGTGGCCGCTGCAGCCCAAGTCATTGACCGATTTCGCCAAACAACTGTTCGATTCCGAACACTTCACAACCGAAAGACATCGACGGAACCACCCGCTTGTGGTCTGCGTAATGAAACTCAGCGCGCACATCACCTGGGGGACAAAGTATGTTCAGCGACCTGAAGCTCGCACTACGTCAATTACGAAAATCGCCCGGCTTCACCGCAACTGCCATCGTCACCCTGGCCTTGGGCATCGGCGCAAATGCTGTCGTGTTCAGTGTTCTGAATGCATTGGTCCTGCGTCCGGTGAATGTGCCCAATGCGCAAAATCTCTATACCGTGCAACGTATCCAGTGGCCGTCGCAGTCGTACCTCGACTATCTCGATCTGCGCGACCGCAATCGAACTTTCGACTCTCTGATGACCTTCGCGATTGACGGCCCTGTCGGCGTGGATACGGGCGGGAATCCATCGACTGCGTGGCCCTACATGGCCAGCGGCAACTACTTCGACGGGCTCGGCATTCAGCCCTATCTCGGCCGCTTCTTCCACGCCTCCGATGAAAAAGGGAAAAACAGCGCTCCGTATGTCGTGTTGAGTTATGCGTATTGGCATGGCCACTTTCATGCGGACCGCAGCGTGATCGGCCGCCCCATCGATATCAACAAACATCCGTTCACGATTATCGGCGTTGCACCTCCGGGCTTTCGCGGCACCGAAATCTTTTTTGCCCCAGCATTTTGGGTCCCGCTTGTTGACGACCCCTTGATACAAGGCTTCGACAACCTGCAGTATCGCGGCAATCACAACCCGTGGGTGATTGGACGCCTCAAGCCGGGAGTGACACCCGCGCAAGCGACTGCCGATCTGAATGGCATCGGCGCGTGGCTGGCCAAGACATACCCGTCTGACGATGACGGCATCAAATTTAGCCTGGCTCGCCCGGGTCTTGTCGGCAATATGCTCGGCGGGCCGGCGCGAGCATTCATGGCAGGCATGATGCTGCTCGCCGGCCTGATTCTGCTGGCGGCTTGCGCCAACCTCGGCAGCCTCTTCGCCGCGCGAGCCTCCGATCGAGCCAAGGAAGTGGCGCTGCGTCTGGCGCTGGGTTCGCGGCGCGCGACCATCCTGCGCCAACTTCTGACCGAAGCGCTTTGCGTTTCACTGGTTGGGGGAGCGCTGGGGCTGGTTGGCGCCGTCGCGATCCTGCACGCCCTCACCGCATGGAATCCATTCACCGACGCGCCCATCAACGTACCGGTCAATCCCGACATGCGCACCTATCTGGTGGCGCTGCTCCTGGCGCTCTTGAGTGGACTGCTCTTCGGCATCGTACCCGTAGGTCAGGTGCTACGCTCCGATCCGTGGCAAGTCATCCGCACGGGAGCGGCCGGGGATGGGATGAAGAGATTCGCGCTTCGTGACCTTCTTCTCGTGGCCCAGATTGCCATTTGCGCGGTGCTGGTGACCTCGTCGCTCGTCGCCGTCCGCGGGCTGATGCGCTCGCTCCAAAGCAACTTCGGGTTCTCGCCGCAGAACGTGACTCTCGTGAATACCGATCTTCATATGGCCGGATATTCGGGAGACGCCGTTCCGCAAATCCAGCGCCGCATGCTCGATGCCGCGGCAGCCATTCCGGGTGTGACCTCGGTCGGATATATCGATCAGCTTCCGCTCAACCTTGGCGGCGGCGGAGACTCCGATGTCTTCTCCGACACCACAACCGACTATCGGCCTACCAATTCCGTTACCGATGCCATGAACTACAACATTTCCTCGGGTTATCTCGAAGCGGCGGGCACCAGGCTCCTGGCGGGGAGAGATTTACGAATCGACGATGGTAAGAACAAACCAATCGTAGTTCTGGTGAACCGTCAATTCGCCGTGAAGGTCTTCGGATCGGTCCAGAAGGCCGTCGGCGGCCACTTCAAGTTCTGGAGCGGAAATCGCGCCGAAGTCGTGGGCGTCGTGGAAAACGGCAAGTACCGCACGCTCACCGAAGATCAGCAGCCGGCAATGTTCTTCTCGTTTCAACAGCACCAATCCAGCGACACGTGGCTGGTCGTGCGATCCGCGCGCGATCCGCAGGAGATGGCCAAAGCAATTGAAGGCTCACTCCACGGGATCGATTCCAGCCTTCCGCTCGCCATCCGGCCCTGGCCCCAGGAGATGGACTCCGCCTTATTCGCTGCGCGCGTGGCTACGGTAGCGCTGGGCGTGCTCGGCTTGCTCGGCGCCATGCTCGCCGTGACGGGCGTATTCGGCATGGCCTCTTACGTGGTGAGCAAACGGTTTCGCGAACTGGGCATTCGAGTAGCGCTGGGTGCGGGCCAGCGGGAGATCTTGCGCGCGGCACTCGGCCGCGCATTCCGATTACTGACGTTCGGCTCGGTCGCGGGCGTCATCCTGGGAGTTCTCGGAGCGCGTGTGCTTTCTTCGATCGTTTACCAGGCCACGTCGAAAGACCCTCTCGTTCTCGGTGGCGTCACTCTCACGATGCTGATCCTGGGCCTCGTGGCTTCGTGGATTCCCGCGCGTCGCGCGCTCGCCGTAGATCCGCTCGTCCTGCTCCGCGAAGAATGACTGCTCGGTGAGGCCTTTTCAGAAAGCGGGCCTGGTGATGCCGCAGGCCCCCTGAAGGCCTTCATTGATGCCAGGAAGGCGAGAATTGACAATCTCCATTCGCCGCAATAACCTCGGGTATATACTGCAAACGAGGGTTCTAAGCTGCTTGTCTTGCGGCATTTGCTGCATTTGAGGCGGGTCGAAGGCAGCTTCTTTCTTCATAATTCTCATAGCTATGTCTCTGCGTGGGCGGATCAGGCATGAACGACCCAAAAGAGCGGAAGTACGAGCCGGAAGCTCCGACACTTCTCGTGAGTGACGGTGTGTCTGCTCCGCGCGCCTCCGATCCAGATGACAGAACCGCAGAGGGGTCCACGACGCTGGCCCAATCGCCCCGCGATTTTTCCGAATCTCCAACCATCGTAGATGGCTTGGCCCCAACCCTGGCAATTGCTGGTGGCTCTGATCCGTTTGCGAATGGGGCCACCTTGCCCCCGACATCTCCAGCCCGGTTCACACAGGATATGGAAGATGCACCGAACAGCTCATGGGGTGGCGCGCCTCTGCAGCCGGGATCCGTTTTTGCGAGCCGCTACGAGATCATCAAGACCCTCGGCGAAGGCGGCATGGGCGCTGTTTACAAAGCGCGAGATCTGGAGCTTGAAAGGGAGGTCGCGCTCAAGGTCGTCAGGCCCGAGCTTGCCAACAATCCTGAAATCCTGCTGCGCTTCAAACAGGAGCTGATTCTCGCCCGCCAGGTGACCGACCGCAACATCATCCGCATTTTCGATCTTGGGGAAGCCGGAAAGACCAAGTTCATCACGATGGAGTACGTTGACGGTCAGAACCTCCATCAAATTCTGAGGCAGCGCGGCAAGCTGGAAGTCGCGGAAGCCGTCGACATTATGGAACAGGTGGCCGCAGGACTTGCGGCTGCCCACCGCGAAGGAATCATTCACCGCGATCTGAAACCCGGCAACATCATGCGCGATGTGAACGGCCGGGTGGTGGTGATGGATTTCGGACTGGCTCGCACCATCAGCGGCGATGGAATGACGCGCACCGGCGCCATGCTGGGGACGATCGAATATATGTCTCCGGAGCAGGCGCAGGGCAAAGAGCTGAAAGCCAGCTCCGATATCTTTACAGTCGGCCTGATCCTCTACGAGTTGCTCGCCGGGGTCACGCCTTTCCATGCAGAGAGCGCGATCGCCAGCCTGCTCAAGCGCACGCAGCAACGCGCCGTGCCATTGGCGGATATCGACAAGAATATTCCCGGCTCGCTGAGCAATATTGTCGCGAAATGTCTTGAGAAGGATCCGGCAAACCGCTATCAGAGCGCGGAAGAACTGGATGCGGATCTTCGCGCGTGGCAAGGCAGGAGCGGAGGGAAGAAAGTTTCTGCTTCGTCGCTGCGGCTGCGCATGAACCGCATCCGGGAGCTGCCATGGCAGCGTTTCGCGGTTATCGGGCGTTCTGATTGCTGGCCATCGCAGCCGGAGTCTCCTGGTACGCGATCAAGAAGCAACAGGCCGCGAAATCCGGGCGCATGGCCCGGTTTCGGTGCTGGTTGGCGACTTTGAGAACCATACCGGCGACCCGGTTTTGGATAACACGCTGGAGCCGATGCTCGGCGTGGCCCTGGAAGGCGCGAGCTTCATCAACGCCTACAGTCGCGGAGATGCGCGTAAGCTGGCCGAGAAACTTCCGAATCCCACGGACAAGCTCGACGAGCAGTCAGCGCGGCTGGTCGCCGTAAACCAGGGCGTCAACGCGGTGATTACGGGCGAGATCGGCTTGCGAGGCGACGAGTACGATATTTCGGCGATCGCCCTGGACGCCGTGAGCGGCAAGGTGCTCGCAAAATCGGAGGTCACCGTCGCCAATAAGCAGGACATTCTGAACAGCCTTCCCAAGCTGGCGGCGCCGATTCGCAAAGCTCTGGGCGACACCACGCCCGCCTCGGTGCAGTTCGATGAAGTGAGCGGAGGCTTTAAAGCCGCATCCCTCGAGGCCGTTCACCAGGCCGCGATCGGTATCGACGAACAGTTCGCGGGCAAGTTCCAGGAGGCGTTCGATTCGTTCCAGAAAGCTGCGCAGCTGGATCCGAAGTTTGCGCGGGCGTACACCGGCATGGCGGCCATGGATCAGAACCTGGGGAAACCAGAGGACGCCGTGAAGTACATGAAGCTGGCGATGGAACACGTGGACCGCATGACCGAGCGGGAACGCTATCGCAACCGCGGGCTGTACTATCTCACCACAGGCGACTGGCAGAATTGTGTTCAGGAATACACGCAGCTCGTCACTCACTATCCCGCCGATCGCGTCGGCCAGAACAACCTTGCCACCTGCTATGCGCAGTTGCGCAACGCGCCGAAGGCGCTGGAAGCGGCGCAACAAGCAGTTGAGATTGTTCCCAAGGGCGTTGGGCAGCGGCTGAACCTGGCATTCATCAGTTCTTTTGCCGGAGATTTTGCCGCGAGCGAAAAAGAGGCGCGCACCGCGCTGGCGATCAATCCCGTCGGCGGCGCAGGGATACCTGGTGCTTGCCGAAGCGCAGCTCGGACAAGGGCAGATCGACAAGGCGGCCGAATCGTACCACAAGCTTGAAGACTTTGGTCCGGCGGCCACATCGACCGCAACCGCTGGACTCGCCGATCTTGCCTGCTTATCAAGGAAAGTATGCGGAGGCAGCGCACATCCTCACGCAGGGAGCCGCTGCCGATGTGGCGGCCAAGGACTCCGACAACGCCGCGAGAAAGTACGCTGGCGCTGGGAAACATCGAGGAAATGCAGGGAAAGCATGCGGCAGCGCTCTCTGACACTGACAAGGCGTTGGCGAAGAGCCAGTCGACGCAGATCGAGTTTCTGGCAGCGAGCACTTATGTCGATGCTGGAGAGACTCGCGAAAGCGCAAAAGCTTGCGACGAGCCTTTCATCCGCGCTGACAAACGAGTCGCAGGCTTACGGCAAGATCATCGACGGGCTGATCGCGCTCAAGCGGAAAGACGACAATGAAGCGATCAGGCAGATCACAGCCGCGAACAACCTGCTGGATACCTGGATCGGCCGCTTCGATCTGGGGCGGGCTTACCTGGAGGCGGGAGCATTCACCGAGGCTGACTCAGAGTTCGATCAATGCATGAAGCGGCGAGGCGAAGCGATCGAACTCTTTGACGATAATGTGCCGACTTATGCCTATTTTCCGCCTGTGTATTACTACCAGGGTCGCGCGCGGGAAGGAATGAAGAGCGCAGGGTTCGCGGACTTCTATAAGACCTATCTCAGCATCCGCGGGCAGTCGACAGAAGATCCGCTGGTTGCCGATATCCGTCATCGTCTGGGCCAATAGTGTGTGGGCGGGATCGAGACACCAGCTGCAGCCTGATTCTGTTCATTCAGCAATTGGTGGCTTCCAGCGGCGATTGGAGCGATTTCGATACCCCGGTACGCATAGCTCGACCTTTATCTTGTCATCCTGCGCGGCCGAGCGCCCCGTCGTCGTCAAGCGACGGAAAGCGGGTGAGAGTCGAAGGCCTACCCTGGGCCGAGGTTGGGAAACAACCGCAGTCGAATGGGATCTGCGGTTGCTTCGCTTAGCGTCGCTCGAAATGACAGCGAACGGGCTACGCCTGGATATAGCAACTCCGGGAGCTCTCTAGAATTTCGCGCACTGGCCAGTCTTCGAGGCCGCGGTATTTCCACTGCCCGTGATCGTTGTGTTGCTCGAACACTGCAAGGCTCCGGTAATGATATTGCTGATCACCTGCGTGGCCCCGGTGTTGCTCTGGTCCTGCAAGGCCCCGCCGACGGTGTTCCCATCGATGATGGTTGCCCCCGTGTTGCTTTGGACCTGGACAGCTCCGCTAATTTTGTTCGTGTCCATCGTGACTGTAGCGCTGTTGCTCTGTACCTGCAGGGCCCCGCTGACTGTGTTCGTGTCCATCGTCACTGCCGCGCTGTTGCTCTCTACTTGCATGGCCCCGCTGACCGTGTTGCCGTCCAACGTAATTGCCGCAGTGTTGCTAATCACCTGAAGGCTGCCTTTGATCGTATTGCCTGCACAGGTCGGTGAGCCTGAGCCGATCAGGACGGGAGCCTTATTGGTCTCGAACTGAAGATTGCCGTTTATGGTTGTGGCGCACACCTGGTTCGTGACTGATCCCGACGGTAGGCTCTGGATTTGCAGGTTGCCCTTGATAGTAGAAGAGGGGCCGATGGAGAAAATACTGCTGCCGGTGATGGTGACATTGCCGCCGACAGTAGCTCCACTAAGGACGAGGTTGCCGCCCGACTGGGTAATGTTCCCCGAAGCCCCTCCGCCTACAAAGACGCACGCCTGCGTGCCGGTGACGGTCAGATTGCCGCTAAACGTGCCGCTGTAAGCGCCATTGCAAGCTGTGCCCGAAGCGGGAACCGATCCGGTGAACGTAACGGTCAGGGTGCCGTTCGCAAAATTGAAAGAGTATTTGGTTGAGGCCAGGCTTCCAACGGCCGCAGTAATCGGGTAGCTGCCGGGAAGGCTCGTGGTAGTCGCCGTTGTGGTCAAGCTCGGGCTGCCTGTAAACGCCGTCGCTGCGGTATCACCATTTACATATGGGCCGTAGCTCGCGCTAAATGTTGGATTCGCCGCGCCGTATGCCCGCGAAGCGTTCACGGCAGTCACGGTGAGAACGGCTTTGTTCACTACGATCGTCCGTTGGACCTGCGCGGCTGCGGTGTAGTTCGTGTTCCCCAACTGGTTGGCGTCGATCACCAGCGTACCTGCTCCCGTGACCTTTAACGTGTTGCCGCTGACCGAGCCTGCTCCCGGCGTGCTGCTCGGGTCAATCGAGAACAGAACCGGATTGCCCGACGCGCCTCCGCTCGCCGTTAACGTGATCGGTAAAACTCCGTACGTCACCGGCGATGACGGAGCCGCGAACGTGATCGTTTGGCTCGCTTGCTTTATGGTCAGCGTGCCGGGCACGTAAAGGAATGAGTAATTCGCCGCGGCCAGCGTGCCAGTGGATACTGTAATCGGATAGCTGCCGGGACCGCTTGTTGCAATAGCCGTGGTGGTGAGCGCCGGTGCGCCAGACACAACCGCAGATGTATCCCCATTCACAAACGGGCCAAAGCTGAACGCCAACGCCGGCAGCGGCTGACCGTACGTAATCGTCGGGCTGTTTGCCGTCACCGTAAGGACCGCCGGGTAAATAGTGAATGACTGGACTACCGAGGCGGAGCTATAGGTGCTGTTTCCCGGCGCCGACGCAGTGATGGTGCAAGCGCCCGCTCCGGTCGTGGCGCCGCTGGGTTTGCATGGCCCCGAAGTGGAGAAGGTGACCGCTAACCCGGAGGAAGACGATGCGCTCAGCGAGAACGTGCCGCCATACCGCACATTTGGCAGTTGCGGGAAAGTGATTGTTTGCGATGTCGTGCTGGAGCCCTGAGGCAGGATCGTAAACGATCCCGACACAGGATTGGCCGCGTCGAAGGTACTCGATCCCGACTGAGACGCGGTGATGTTGCATGCTTACCGTGCTGTTGAGGATCACGCTTGCCGAGGAAACACCGTTGCCGTTCGGGGGTGACTGGATGCCAATAGAGCAAGATCCTGTCGCGACGAAGTTCACCTGCAACCCATTCGCGACGCTGTTTGTCTCGGCAGTCGCGGTGACCGTGACGGGCGAACTTGAAATCGAGACGGAACCCGGCAGGGACAAGGCCGATCGTCTGGGCATTGGTCATTACCGCCGGCGGTGATGGCGCGCTCTGACGTTGAGAACCATTCGAGTCCGGTATCAGGGTGGTCGTGATCGTGTAGACCACGGAGTTTGTGAAGTCAAATCCGGGTTTGTGTCAGTGAATGTCGTCGCCGGTGGATTTCCATTCAACCCGCTGACGCTGCCAATCTCGATCGGCGTTGCGCTATTCGAGCTGCGATAGATGGTGTAGGTTTGAACGACGCCGAAGGCCGGCGCAGTCCAATTGATGACGACCCCTGCCGGTGTGGACGTCTCGGCGGGTGAAGACGGTGGGCGAACGATCGAGTTGGCGGTTTCGTATGTCATCTCGGTAGTGCTTTCGCCGCCGGCCCCGAGCGTGACGTTTCCGCCTGCGCCTAACGCGACCGTTCCGCCGCGCCGAGTGTCACATTGCCGCCGCTCCGAGCGCGACTTTCCACCGGCGCCCAGGGTGACGTTGCCGCCGCTCCCAGCGTAACCGTGCCGCCGCCCCGAGCGTAACCGTGCCGCCAGCCCCTAGCGTGACGGTTCCACCGGCTGCGACGGTATAAGTGCCGGGGGATTCTGACGTCGTGGTCCCGCCGCTGGTGATAGTTCCACCGGCTCCCAGCGTCACGTTGCCGCCGCGCCCAGCGTCACGGTTCCGCCGCCGCCCAGCGTGACGGTACCACCGGCGCCCAGCGTAACTGTGCCACCGGCGCCAAGCGTGACGTTCCCCCCCGCGCCCAGGGTCACATTGCCAGCGCCGCCCCCAGCGTGACGGTTCCACCGCTGCCGAGCGTGACATTGCCGCCGCTCCCAGCGTAACATTGCCGCCGCCCCCAGTGCGATGATTCCGCCGCGCCCAGCGTGACGTTGCCGCCGCGCCCAGCGTGACGATGCCACCGGCTGCCGAGCGTGATAGTTGCCGCCGCGCCCAGCGTGACATTGCCGCCGCTGCCCAGGGTGACGATTGCCGCCGCCGCCCAGCGCGATGGTTGCCGCCGGCTCCCAGTGTGACGTTTCCGCCGCTGCCCAGGGTGACGATGCCGCCACTGCCAAGTGTGATGATGCCGCCGGCGCTATCGAAGGTGTAAGTGCCGCCTGTCGAAGGAACCGTTACTGTGCCGCCGCTGCCCAGCGTGATAATGCCGCCACTACCGAGGGTGACGAGTCCGCCGGCGCCAACGCCGACGGTGCCGCCGCTGCCCAGCGTGACAATGCCGCCGCTGCCCAGCGTGACAATGCCGCCGCTGCCCAGCGTGACGTGCCGCCGCTGCCCGGCGAGATGGTACCCGCGCTGCTTAGCGTCACGTTTCCGCCGCTGCCCAGCGTCACACTTCCGCCGCTGCCCAGCGTGATGGTGCCGCTGCTGCCCAGGGTGACGTTGCCGCCGCTGCCCAGGGTGATATTGCCACCATTGCCCAGCGCGACGGTGCCGCCGCTGCCCACTTCCACATTTCCGCCCGCAGCAGATATTCAGCGGCGCTTGAGAAGAACCGAATGAAAGTACGCTGGCCAGCGATGCGAACTCACCGCCGGTAGCGCCAACCTGGCGCAGGTCGAGTTGGCCACGTCGTTGTATCCGAGCATCTGCGTGTACGACACGCCATCGAAGCCGAGGTTCTGCCCATTCGACCACGCCGGAGTGATGGGTGCGATGGGTCCATCCACGCGATAGCCGGTATCGCCGGTGAGCGGAGTGCCGTCGCAATGCATGATCGCTGCGCTGGCCGTCGTGCTGGGTGCAGTGGAGGTGTACCAGGCCGAGGTTGAGAACGTCGCGGGATTGTGGGAGCCATCCGTGAGGTTGACCCGAAGCCAATGAAACCTCGTTCAGCGTTTCGAGGGACTGGTTGGAGTAGGCAACGGCCGCATTCGGTCCCACTCCATCGAGCTGGAAGAGATAGTTCATCGAGCTCTGATAGTTCGGCTTGCAATTGGCGTCGAAGGTTGGGACGTAGCTGCCCGGCGTGTTGTAGTAGAGGCCGCCGTGGCTCAAGCCGAGCGTGTGGCCAATCTCATGGAATAACGTGCCGGCTATGACGTTGGCGCGCTTGCTCATGTCCTGGTTCGGCACGGTCTCCCAAAGCGCCAGCGAGACGGCTGAATCGGCGCCGCCCAGATCGGAGTAACCGGAGATGCTTGTGACTGTGCCGGAGGTGAGGCCGATACTCGGTTCCGGCAATGTGCTGTTGGGATAGCTCCAGTTGGGAACGCCCGGGAGTCGCCACAATGATTGTCTGCGAGTCGGGACACGATGCTGGTGTTGTACACCCCGTTGAGGCTTGGGTCTCCCTAGCACGCCGGAAATCGTGATGCGGCTTGGGCATTCGTTGATTCCCGGTGCCGCGGTCGGTGGTGACGATGGTCGTGGTTACGCCGTTGACCACTGATCGACGTCAAGGATCGCATAACGCGTGTTCCAGGCCGGTATCGCCAGCGAGTGACCGAACAGAACGTAGTGATAGCTGTCCTTCTGCCCGTAGGGGAAACGAGCGGCTGCAATCGCCGCCCGCTGCGCAGGAAGCGAGATTGCGCGGCCACAGCTTCGAGAATTCCAGGCTGTTTTTCCAGCCGATCACTCCCGGCTCGCCGGGGAACTGGCAGAGTTGCCGGCTGCGGAGCTATCCGTGCAGGTGGTTTCGGCACTGCATTGCCAATTTCGAGATGGAGCATGACTTGCCGGTCTGAGGCGAATGCCTGCTTGACCATGGCCAGCGGATCGTTGCCGTCCGGGTCCGGCGAGGGGAACAGATTCTCCTGGCTGCGATCGCACGCGCCATTTGATAGCACGGCGCCGCACATGTAATCGAGCTGAACGAAGAGATCTTTTTCGCCGTGTTTCGCGCCCGGCAACGACACCCACGATCGCGGTCTTCACGTCGTAATATCCTGGCTGCCCTGCATAGAAATCGCCGGCCGGCGGGCCGGTCTTCCAGGCATCCAGAATTCCGTCGTTATCGCTGTTGGTCACGGGTGTCGAGAGAATCACCGCTGCATAGGCGTTGCCGGAACTCAGCGGCGCAGTGTACTGGCTCGCGTGCGCCGCAAGCGTGACGGAACCGGGCTGTTGCTCCAGCTTCCGCCGCGCGTAGATGAGGGTCGTAATCTCTCCACCGCCCGTTCCGCCCAGCGCGTCATAGAATCCCTGCACGTTCTGGCGTCGTCGACGCGGCCGGCAGTGGCAGAACCGTCGTAAATGACGACCGCCTTGAGGGGGAAGTTCGGAGACAACACGCGATAGATGACCACCAGGCTTGCCCCTTCGGTGATCGGAAATGCCGCTCCCTCCGCTGTCGGGCAGAGAGACCGTGAACGTGCCCGAAGCGAAGCGTGCCCCGTTCCAACTCGGCACGTCCTGGAAATAGTTGTTGACGTCGGCGCGATAGACGCGCAGAGTCCCGCTCAAAGCGCCGTCCGTATAGGGCACGTCGCTCCCTACCTGCTGGCCGGTGATGGGATAACCGAGGAAGGTTCCCGTGTTGGCTGAAGGCGCAGGCGTGTTTTCCAATGTCGTCCAGTACAGGAAACCATCCACGATGTCGGCGCCGTCGGGAACGCCCTGGCTTCCCGGGCTGGTCGTGCTATCGGGGATGGTGATGGTTCCGGTGGCGACGCCCCCCACGCCCCTGCCGCGCAGAGTGACTCCCGCAGAAGCATAGTCTCCGGTAACGAAATAATTATTCTCAAATGTCAGCGGGTTCGCAGGCGGCGGCGGAGCCTGGCCCGTGGAAATGAGCAGTTGCACCGCGGTCCCGAGATTGACTTGCGAACCGGCGGCCGGATTCTCGCCAATCACACTGCCCGCGGGTTCGCTATCGCTGTACTCACTGCTCAGCGATCCCAGCGACAAACCCGCACCAGTGATCGTGGTCGCACCTGCCGCCTGCGTCATTCCAATCACGTTGGGGACGACACCGCCGACAGGTTCCCCGTTCAGGCCGCCGGTGCCGCTGAGGTTAACAGCCTGCAGGCCTACGAAAGAAGAGAGGTTGAGGTTATTGTCGTTGAAATCCGCCGTACCCGTGAAAACGCCGGTGCTTTGCGGCATGAAGCTGAAGCTCTCAGAACATGCCGCGCCCGGCGCCAATGCAAAAGTGCCGCAATTCGAGCTTCTGTTGGCGACGAAGTTCGTGCCCAGCAAGGACAACGCCACCGAGCCCGTCAGAATTTGATTACCCACGTTTTGAACAGAAACCAATTTCGGGCTGTCGCTGCTTGTGCTGCCCACATTCGCGAGAGCAAAGCTGAGCGATGGCGGCCGGGATCGAGTGACCTCGAATACCTGCGGCACCGCAAGATTATCGACGACGAGATCGCCGGTTGCATCCAATTTGACGGCAACCGTGTTCACTCCGCTCACCAGCACGGCCTGGCAGGCACTCGTGGTGCAATTAGCCGGAACTTCCACGACCTCATCCAACCCTGCATCCGCGACGAAGACGTCACCCGCGGCATCGACCGCGACGCCATCCGGTTGGCTCCAGCCACTTCCAATGGTTTTCTGGCAACTTGCGGCTGTGCATCCGGCCGGAACTTCTGCGACAGTTTTCAGGCCGAAATCAGCGACAAAAAGATCACCCGCAGCATCCGTTGTTAAATCAACCGGGTGCGAGCAGCCCGAAGAAGTACCACACCCCGGGGTCGGGTTATACACGAGGATCTGTGGGCCTCCATTGGCAGGAACCTCAGCGACTTTGTTTTCTTCGAAGTCGCCAATGAAAAGATCGCCTGCCCCATCGACAGCCACTCCCAACTGACTTTTCAGATTGAGCGGGTTGGGAACGTATTGCTGGCAACTGCTAGTGGTGCATCCGGCCGGGACCTCGACAACCTTGTTCAGGTTATTGTCCGCAATGAAGAGATCGCCAGCGCCGTCCTCCGCCATTCCCTGCGGGAACATAAGTCCGAAGCCCACTGTGGATATGGCGCCGCTCGGCGCGATCTTCAACACCTCTGCTTTCGCGGCATCGGAGATGAAGAGGTTGCCGGATGCGTCAACCAGAATCCCTTTCGGCTGGCTCAGAGTGTATGAGCCGGTGCCGACTGGTGCTTGCGCGCTGGGACTAAAGGCAGCCACCGGCCCTTGACCAACTCCATAGATCAGCGAATTCGCGATCGGGTTGCCGTTGTTGTCAAAGAGGCGCACCGCGCCAAGTCGCAACCCGGGGGCGAGCGGTGTGAAGGTAACGTTCACCGTGCAGGAGTTGCCTGCAGGAATGGATCCGGTGCAAGTGCCACCGCCGCCCAGTGCGAAATCGAGGCCGGCGGCGCCTTGCGTGACCACCTGGGTCGCGCCAAGGTTCGTGCTCGCGGCCATAGTGTAGGTAAGCGTCAGGGTCTGGCTGCATGGTGCGGGGCTCGATTGACCCGCCGGGCACACATTCACGTTTCCGAAGTTTTGGGGATTGAATGTGGCAATCGCATTCGCCGCCTGATTCACGAGCACAGTACACGTCGCACTCGCTCCTGCGCTCGCGCACGCGCCGCCCCAGCCCTCGAATATTGAAGCCCCGGTAGCATTCGCCGTCAGCATCACTGAAGTTCCGCTCGAATAGCTGCCAGCACACGTCCCCGTGACGCTTCCATTGGCTATGCTGCAGGTGATCTGCGAACCATCTGTCACTGATCCCGAGCCCGTGCCCACTTCCGTCACAGTCAGCGTGTAAGCGGTCGAGAAATTCGCGATAACGGTTGAATTTGAGCTCAACGTAAACGAGCAACTGCCTGAGCCGCTGCAAGCTCCGCTCCAGCCCGTAAATTGGGAGCCGGCGGCCGGCGCAGCCGCACACGTCACTATGGTCCCCGGTGGATAGGATCCCGTCGAACAGTTGGTGCCCGACAACGTGCCACTCCCGCTGCCGGCAGTGCTCACAGCCAGCGTGAAATTGGTCGCCACACCCACGCCGCTGAGGGCAATAGACTGCGAAGCCGCAGCAGAAGGGGAAATTGCGTTCAGGTTGTTGTCTGTAAGCACCAGGGATTCATTCAGGCTCCCCGCTGTCATCGGAGCAAAGGTGACGGAATAGACGCACAGGTCCCCTGCAGACAGCGTGCCCGGCAAGGAGGATGACGAAGTAGTGAGCGGGCAGTCGCCTTGGCCATTGCTGAACAGGGAGAAGTCGGGCCCGATGCTGGGATTGTTGCCCGAAGATGGAATCGGGAAGCTGAGCGTGGTATTGCCCACGTTTTGCAGGGTTACCAAACTCGCGCCATCGGTGGTATCGCGCGAACCCGCGTTCGTCGACGTCGGGAAGTTCAACGATGGTGGTTGAGACCTGTTGAGCTTGACGACTTGATTGGCTTCAAGGTTTGCGATGAAGATATTTCCCGCTGCATCCACCGTCGCGCCGTGCGACATGATCCCGCTGGCCACCGCAAACTGGCAGTTGATGTTCGTGCACCCGGCCGGAACCTCCACCACTTCTTCAAGGCTCGAATCCGCGACAAAGGCATCGCCCGCAGCGTCCACCACCACGCTTTGCGGGGCTTCCCAATTGCTGCCTATCGTGGTTTGACAGGTGCTGCTGGCGCAACCGGCCGGAATCTCGACGACTTCTTTAAGGCCGGCATCGGCGATGAAAAGATCACCCGCTGCATCGACCGCCAAGCCGACCGGATTCGAACTGCTCCCCTGGCTGTACACCACAGTTTGAGGGCCACCATTGGCTGGAACCTCTACGACCTGGTTGCCGGTGTAATCGCCGATGAAAACATCGCCCTGACCATCCACAGCCACTCCCAACTGGGCGACCAGACCGCTGCCAACGGTGGTCTGGACGTTGCCAGGCGTAACCTTATACACCTCATTTCTGTTGTTATCCGCGATGTAGAGATTGCCGGCTCCGTCCACTGCCAAGCCTTGCGGGTACTCAAGTCCAGAACCCACGATGGTTTGAGTGCCGTTCGCAGCAACTTTCACAACTTGGCCGACGTTCGTTGTGATCCCCTCGGTTTCTGCGACAAAGAGATCGCTTGCCGCGTCCACGGCCACGCCGTTCGACACATACGGAGAGTTCCCGGCATTCACCGAGGTCTGCGTGCCCAGGCCAAAAGCGGTTACCGGCCCCTGGCCATTGCCGTAGATCGGGGTACTCGTCAACAGATTCCCGGTGCTGTCGAAGAGTTCCACCGCTCCCCGGCGCAACCCTGGCGCCTGCGGGGCGAACTTCACGCTCACCGTGCAGGTATTGCCTGGCGAGACGGCGCCGGTACAGGTGCCGCCGCTGGCGAGCGTGAAGTCAAGGCCGACTGTGCCTTGCGTGAGGGCTTGAGGCGTGCCAAAAGTGGTGGTTGTCGAAACGTTGTAAGTCAGCGTGAGAGTATTGCTGCACGGCGCCGGTGTGGTTTGATTAGACGGGCAAACGTTGACATTGCCGAAGTTCCCTGGCCCCTCCCATACCCATGTGTCGGTGAGTGGGCTAAGGCCCGAGTACAAGACCACCTGGCCGTCTGCCGCATCGTAGGTCATTGCGTTGGGAGCAATCCGAGCTTGCGGATTGGCCAAAGAACTCACCTGCGTCCAGTTGGCCCCGCTCCAAACCCATGTGTCATTTAAATAACTTCCGTTGGACCCTCCGAACATGACCACCTGACCGAGCGCCGCGTCGTACGCCATGCCCTGCGCATCGCGCGCGGTGGGGCTGTCCGCAGACGACGAAGGGGTCACATTGGTCCAGGTAGTCCCATTCCACACCCAGGTGTCGTTGAGATAAATCCCGCTGGAGGATCCCCCGAACAAAACAACCTCGCCCAATGCCGCGTCGTAGACCATCGAGTGGTCGGAGCGCGCGGAGGGACTGGGCGCAGGGCTCGCAGGCGTCACGTTGGTCCAGGTGGTCCCGTTCCACACCCAGGTGTCGTTTTGATCGAAACCGGTGGAATCGACGCCACCAAACAAGACCACCTGGCTCGTCGCGGCGTCATAGACCATCGCGCTGCCATTTCGTGGTGTCGGGCCAGTTGTGCTCGCCTCAGTCCAGTTAGTCCCGTTCCACAGCCATGTATCCCCTAGACGGGTGAGGCCGTCAGTGCTTCCTCCGAACATGACCACTTGGGCGTGCGCCGCATCGTAAACCATCGCAGGGTTAAAGCGCTGGGGAGGACTTGTCGCAGGGAACGCCTGAGTCCAATTGAATCCGTTCCACAGCCACGTGTCGTTGGGCGCGTCGTTGCCGCTGAACAAAACGACCTGGCCGTGTGTCGCGTCGTAGGCAATGGAGGACTCAAAACGTGGGCCAGGGTTGTTCGCCGGCGACTGCTGATACCAATTTGGCGCCAGGCTGGGCGCCTGCGCGGTTGCGCCGACGCCGCCCGCCAGCATGGCCGCGGCTAAAAGTATGGCAGCGCTTTGTCCCCAGGAGAGACTCCGCCGCGCGGCTTCGCGTCGAGGGCTCAAGATCCGGTTTCCGGAACATGTCGACGCCACAGACAACTCCGCAAAAGGCACCATGAAAGCTGAGCGAGCACACGGCTTGGCCATAATCTAAGGTCTCCCGGGGAATCGAAGCTGGGGGTGAACAGGCTGTACCTGTGCCCTTGAAACAGAAGGCTTCAGTAAGTCAATCAACCATTGCTAAGTCTTAAAATTTACATGAAATACACAAAGGGAGGGGTCCGGAGTTAGGCGCAGATCTCCGGTTTACTTGGGCAAGCGCCCAGCTGATCGGCTCAGTTCTTCAAGTTGCCGAACTAAATATTCAATTTGCCATTGGGGAATGGCGCCGGTTAGAAGGCTATTCATGCCGCATAAGTGGACCAGTACGTCGGCACCTATAGGAGACAGCCTTCCAGGGGCATTGAGAATAAAAGCTATTGAATCGAGTGGGTTTTGTCAAGATTCTTTGCCGCATCCGAGTCAAAATTAATATTGGTTTAAAGCGATTGCAGCGAAATCCCAACCCGGTCCGGTTGCCCTCCGGTGAGTTGAGAGGATTCCTCGAAGATGGCGATCAAGTGACGCTTCGCGCATACTGTCAACAGCCGGGCAACCCGAGAACCAGCTTCGGCGAATGCTCCGGTACGATCGCCGGCGCCCCGATAGTCGCAAAGGAAACCCATGCCGGCATATGCGGCGAACGATTCGATGGCAAAAGAGTTGAAACTCGATAACCGGTTAGACTCCACGATGAGTCCTGACTCTCCGCGCGCGAAGGCGAACCGCGAAGCGATGCGGACTCTGCTTGCTTCGCTCGGCGGTGAAGAGGACACAATCCGTCAGGGTGGCGGGCCCGCGGCAGCTGAAGCGCAGCGGGCAAAAGGCCGCCTCACTGTGCGCGAGCGGCTGAAGCTGCTGCTCGATGAAGGCGCCGCCTTTCTTGAATTGGGTCTCTGGGCGGCGCACGGCATGTATGCGGAATTCGGTGGCGCTCCGTCGGCCGGAGTGGTGACAGGCCTGGGCCAGGTAAGCGGGCGGCTCTGCATGATCGTCGCCAACGACGCGACCGTAAAGGCCGGTGCCTTTTTCCCCATGACCGCCAAAAAGGTTCTCCGCGCCCAGACCATCGCGATGGACAATCGAATCCCCACGCTTTACCTCGTCGACTCCTCTGGCGTCTTTCTCCCTCTCCAGGAAGATGTCTTCCCCGATACCGACGATTTCGGAAGAATCTTTCGCAACAACGCGGTGATGAGTTCGATGGGCATTCCCCAGATCACGGCGATCATGGGCATGTGCGTGGCCGGCGGCGCTTATCTGCCGGTGATGACAGACACGGTGTTGATGACTGAAGGTTCCGGGCTGTTTCTCGCCGGCCCTTCTCTGGTCCAGGCGGCCATTGGTCAAAAAACCGGCGCTGAAGAGTTGGGCGGCTCGGCGATGCATGCGGAGATCTCGGGAACCGTCGACTTCAAGGAGCCGAACGATCACATGTGCCTGGCGCGCTTGCGGTCGCTCGTAGAGAAGATGGGCCAGCGGCCGCCGGCAGCCTCAGTGCTCCGGTCTTTCGCCGCGCGAGAATTCGATGCCAAGACTGACGCGCCGAAATACGCGGCGGAAGACGTGTACGGCCTGCTCAATCCCGACCCCGGCGTCGAGCAACGTGTATGACATGCGCGAAATCATCGCGCGCATCGTCGATCGCAGCGAGTTCGATGAGTACAAAGAGGAGTTTGGGCGCACCGTGCTCTGCGGATACGCCTGGATCGGCGGCCATGCCGTGGGCATCGTCGCCAATCAGAAGATCAACCAGAACCAGACAGTCGCCATCGGGCCGGCGCGCCGGGAGCACAGCGCATTGAAGTAGGCGGCGTCATCTATACCGAGAGCGCGCAAAAGGCGGCGCGCTTCATCATGGACTGCAACCAGAAGCCTCGTGCCGCTGATGTTTCTGCACGACGTGAACGGCTTCATGGTGGGCAAAGACGCGGAGTGGTCCGGCATTATTCGCGCCGGCGCAAAAATGGTTTCGGCCGTGAGCACCAGCGTGGTGCCCAAAATCACGGTCATCGTGGGAGGAAGCTTTGGTGCGGGACACTACGCAATGTGCGGCAAGGCGTACGATCCGCGCTTTCTTTTTGCGTGGCCCACGGCGCGCTACGCGGTGATGAGCGGAGCCTCGGCGGCAATCACCCTGGCCGAAGTGCGCGCTCAGGCAGATGGAGCGAAGCGGAAAAGTTATGTCGGAGGCTGAAAAGAACCGCCCTGCACGAAGAAATCCGTGCCGACTACGATGCGCAGGCCGATCCTCGCTACGGCGCAGCGCGGCTCTGGATCGATGCCATCATCGATCCCGCGAAGACACGGGAAGTGCTCATCGCCGCGCTTGAAGCCTGCGCGCTGAATCCTGACGTGCCGCGCTTCAATCCGGGAGTTCTGCAGACTTGATTGGATTCTCCCGGTCGTGCATATCTTTGGGATCGAGCATCGGCATCTAACTTTGAATCAAGGAAGTTGGGCACTCGAATTTCCTCCGCGAAGGAGCCTGACATGAAGCTTGAGCTTGAACCGGCCGCAACGCTTTACCCGTTCGTTCTGACTGAAGAGCAGGAGCATCTGCGGCGGGAGATTCAGGGCCTTCGCCGCGCAGGAAATCGCGCCCAACGTGATGGCATGGGACGAGGCCAGCGAATTCCCTGCCGCAGCGGTGAAGAAGCTGGGCACAATGGGTCTGCTGGGCGTCATTTTTCCGCCGGAATACGGCGGCGCCGGCCTTGGCTATGTGGACTATGTGCTAGCCATCGAGGAACTCTCCGCGGTCGACGGGTCGCTGGGGCTCACCGTGGCTGCGCACAACTCCCTCGGAACGAATCACATCTTTCTGGCAGGGACCGACGCGCAAAAGAAAAAGTACCTTCCGCTGCTGGCAACCGGCGAGTGGCTTGCCGCCTGGGGCCTTACCGAGCCCGGGTCCGGGCTCCGATGCCGGCAACGCCCGCACCACTGCCGTCAAGAGCGGCGGCCGCTATATTCTTGAACGGCAACAAAACTTTCATCACCAATGGCCGCTACGCCGATGTTGCGGTGGTCATCGCAGTCACCGACAAAAGCAAAGGCACGCACGGGCTTGTCCGCCTTTGTGGTTGAGAAGGGAACGAAAGGATTCCGACCCGGCAAGAAAGAGAACAAGCTCGGCCTGCGCGCCAGCGATACCAGCGAGCTGATCTTCGAAGACTGCGAAATTCCCGAAGAAAACCTGCTCGGCGCCGAAGGCGAAGGATTCATTGATGCGATGCGCGTGCTTGATGGCGGCAGAATCTCCATTGCCGCGCTTTCGCTCGGCATCGCGCGCGGCGCGCTCGATGCAGCTCTGAAGTATGTCAAGGAGAGGCGGCAATTCGGCAAGGCCATTGCCGAGTTTCAAGGCATCCAATGGAAGCTGGCCGATATGGCCACGGAACTGGACGCAGCGCGGCTGCTCACCCAGCGCGCAGCGGTGCTGAAGGATGCGGGCCGTAAGGTGACGCGCGAGTCTTCAATGGCGAAACTGTTTGCCAGTGAAGTCGCCGTTCGCATCTGCAATGAAACCGTGCAGTTGTTCGGCGGCTACGGTTTCATTAAGGAATATCCGGCGGAGAAATTCTATCGCGACGTCAAGCTATGCACCATCGGCGAAGGCACCAGCGAGATTCAGCGCATGGTCATTGCGCGGGAAATCCTCAAGGTGTACCCGTCGCGAGGATGAGATTCCGGCTTCTTGCTTGTTAGACTCGCATTGCGGTGAAACCAATGGCGCTCGTCGTTTTCCTTCGCGGTGTCAACGTTGGCGGCTATAGGTCGTTTCGCCCCAGCGTTCTTGCCAAAGAGTTGCAACAGTACGAAGTTGTCAACATTGGCGCCGCCGGAACTTTCGTGGTTCACAGGCCCGGCTCGCTCGCGAAATTTCGCGCCGAACTCGTTCGCAGGCTGCCGTTTGAGGCGGAGGTTATGCTTTGCGACAGCCGCGACATTCTTCGTCTCGAAATGGAGAAACCGTTTGCAGCCGAGCCGTCCGATTCCAATACTGTGCGCTTCGTCAGCATTCTGTCGAAAGCCGCCAGGCTGGAATCCACCTTGCCGTTCACGCTACCGTCGAACGATGAATGGCTGGTGCGGGTGATCTTGCAGAAAGAGCAGTTCATTTTGGGAATGTACCGGCGCCACATGAAGACCATCGGCTATCTTGGCCGGCTCGACAAGGTTTTCGGCGCTCCCGCGACAACGCGCAACTGGAACACAATTCTTGCCATCACGCGGATCTTGAAGAAACCTTTAGAAGAAGCAAGACCGAAAGCCAGAGCCTAAACTGGACGGCCGGATGAACGAAGCGATCAAGATCGTCGAATGTCCTCGCGATGCCTGGCAGGGGCTGCCTTTGCCGATTTCGGCCGAGACCAAGGCCGGATACCTTCGAGGCCTGATCGACGCCGGCTTCAGACACATTGACGCCGTAAGTTTTGTCTCGCCCGTCGCGGTTCCCCAAATGGCCGATTCCGAGCGCGTCCTCGAAATTCTCCAGCCTCCCGGCCACGTAGAAATCATTGCTATCGTTGTGAACCGCAAAGGTGCGGAACGCGCGATTGCGACGGGCGTTGTGCGTACGCTGGGCTTTCCCTACTCCATCTCGCAGGAGTTCCTGCGCCGCAATCAGCATCAGACAACGCAGGAATCGCTAGAGGAGATCGGAGGTTGTACGCGACATGGCGTGTGCCGCGGGATTGGACGTGGTGGCCTATGTCTCCATGGCCTTCGGAAATCCATACGATGAACCATGGAGCACGCACGCGGTCATCGAGAGCTGCCAACAGCTCGTCAGTCGCGGCATTCGCCAGATTTCTCTTGCCGATACAGTGGGCCTTGCCGGATGCGAGAGGATTGCAGAAACTGTGGCTGCGGCACTCGCCGCGCAACCTGAGATCGAGCTGGGTGTGCACCTCCACGTGAAACGCAAGCGAGGCCCCATCGAGAATCCGCGCAGCGTTCCAGGCCGGTTGCAGGCGCTTCGATGCCGCACTTGGCGGATTCGGTGGTTGCCCATTCGCGCAGGACACGCTGGTGGGAAATATCCCGACCGAAGTTCTGCTGCAGGAAATTGCTCACTGTGGCGCCATGGTCCCGCAGCTCTCGCAACTTGGCGATTTGATCCGCACGAGTGCTGAGATCGCGTCGGCTGGCGGCTCTCCTGATGAGCGAAAATTCGGAAACGGGACGTAAAGTTGGAGGGCAGGTTGAGGAGCTACACAACTATTTTTGTTACCGACAGCGGTCCTGTTCGCACCATCACTCTCAATCGGCCTGAACGGCGCAATGCAATGACGCCTGAAATGCAGATGGAGCTCATTGCCGCCCTCGAAGATGCAATTGCGGCCGGCTGCCGCGTATTGGTTCTCTCCGGAACGGGTGACGCATTTTGCTCGGGCCTCGATCTGGCTGCCCTCAAGGACGCACCCGAGAAAACCCCCAGCGAAGGCCAGGCAGACGCGGAACGCATCGCCCGTCTCTTTCTTGCCCTTTACGAAATGCCGATCCCCACAATCACCGCGGTGGACGGACCCGCAATTGCAGGCGGAACCGGCTTGGCGATCATCTGCGACTTCACTCTTGCCACTCCGGCGGCAAAGTTCGGCTTCACTGAAGTGCGCATCGGTTTTGTCCCGGCGCTGGTGTCAGCCTTCCTCGCTCTCCAGGTCGGCCACAAGCAGAGCATGGATCTGCTTCTCACCGGCCGCCTCTTTGATGCTGAAGAGGCTCGCCGCCTCGGATTGGTCAATGAGATTGTGCCTCGCAATGAACTTGCCGGTCGCGTCAAAGCGCTCGCAGACACCTTGCTTCGAAACAGCCCTGAGGCACTCAGCGCTACCAAACGCCTCATCGCAGCACAAAATAAGGATTGGCTAAACGCCGCGATCGTCGACGGAATTAAAGCCAATGCGGAAGCCCGAACGACTCATGATTTTCGCGAAGGAATTGCGGCGTTCCTCGAAAAACGAAAGCCGGCTTGGAAAAAATGACATGCCGCCGCGCCGGCGTTAAAATCGCACCGCGGCGTCGGTTCTTCGCTCCACTTCTTCGCGCGTCGCACCCTCTGCGAGTTCCTGCAACGCAAATCCCTCCGGCGTTACGTCCAGCACGCACAGGTCCGTAATCACACGCTGCACAACTCGGGTTCCGGTCAGCGGCAACGTGCATTCCCGCAGCAGCTTGGCGCTTCCGTCCGGACCGTTGTGCTCCATTAACGCGATCACCCGCCGCACGCCTGAGACTAGGTCCATCGCCCCGCCCATCCCTTTCACACGCTTGCCGGGAATCATCCAGTTCGCCAGGTCGCCGCGTTCAGAAACCTGCATCGCACCCAGAATTGCCAGGTCGATATGCCCGCCGCGAATCATGGCAAACGAATCGGCGCTCGAGAAGATCGCGGCGCCGGGAACGAATGTCACAGTCTCTTTGCCCGCGTTGATCAGATCGGCATCCACCTCAGCAGCACACGGAAACGGCCCCATTCCCAGCAGCCCGTTTTCCGACTGCAGTGTAACCGTGATTCCATTCGGAATATAGTTGGCCACAAGCGTAGGAATACCGATGCCGAGATTCACATAGAATCCGTCATTCATCTCTCTGGCTGCGCGCGCTGCCATTTGCTGGCGACTCCATGCCACGCTTCTATCCCTCGCGAGTTGTGACTTTTTCAATGCGTTTTTCGGGACGCGGATTGTGCACCAACCGGTGCACGTAAATTCCGGGCGTGTGAATATCATCCGGATCGAGTTCCCCGGCCTCAACCACAATCTCCGCCTCGGCCACCGTGAATTTACCGCACGCTGCCGCATGGGGATTAAAGTTCCGCGCCGTTCGGCGATAGATGAGATTTCCGTGGGTGTCGGCCTTCCACGCCTTCACCAACGCCACATCCGCCACAATGCTTCGCTCCAGAATGTACGTCACTCCATCGAAATCCTTGTGCTCCTTCCCCTCGGCCACCAGCGTACCAATGCCCGTCCGTGTATAGAATCCGGGAATCCCCGCACCACCCGCTCTCATGCGCTCGGCAAGCGTGCCCTGGGGGCAAAACTCTACTTCCAGTTCGCCGGTCAGAAACTGACGCTCGAACTCCGCATTCTCGCCTACGTAGCTCGAAATCATCTTTTTCACTTGATGCCTTTCAAGCAGCATTCCCAGCCCCCAGCCATCCACGCCCGCATTGTTGCTGGCGATGGTCAATTCGCACGCCCCGGTGTCGCGTAAAGCCAAAATGAGTGCCTCCGGAATCCCGCACAATCCGAATCCGCCGATTGCAAGCAGCATCCCGTCGTGCACCATCCCATCCAAAGCCGCACCAGCATCTGGCCAAAGCTTGTTCATTCCCAGTTGACCCTTTTCCGTGGCATCTCCATGACTATAGATACATCCCGGAAGGATGCGAAAGTGCATTCTTTCTCGCCGTCGTTCAGAACCGCCGCCTTTATCGAAATCGCCGCCCGGTGCAACGAGTGGCGCTGAAGTGCGCATCAAAGACAAAGACCCCCTCGAAGAGGGACGTGTTGTTCGGGTACCGGGTACGGTCGAACTACGAGTTGCGTCGCGCTGTTTCGTTCAATTTCATGGGCTGCCAGCGTCAGGCGGTCGCTGCTGGACCGACTTCAGGGCCATCGCGGTCCAATGTGATTCGATTGGAATACTTACTCCCGTTTCTTTCGAGTACGGATCCGAGCGCCACGGGCCAGCAGCATAGTGAAATGCTAAAGAGCGTGTTTGAAAAATCGGTTCTTTAACAAGGGCACGGCTTTAGGCCGCCCGAACAATGCGGGGAAATAGGGGGCGTAAGCCTCTGAAGGATGAGAATTGGAACCTGCACGACAATTTAGGAAACACGCCGCAGCAAAAGGGCCATGCGAAAGTCAGAAACGGAGAATCATCATGAGAAAGTTTCCTGGAACTCGCCGGACCATCTTCCCCCACAAACGAAACGCCGATGGGAGAATCGAGTCATTCTGCAGCGAATGCTTTTCGACGGTGGCTTTGGCAGTTGCCGAAAGTGAATTGCAGGTGGCCGAGAACGCTCATGTCTGTAAAGGACTCGAGTGGTCGAAGGTTCTTCGGCCGCTGGATCGCGGATAGTGTCCGTCGTTGGGCGTTGTACCGGTGACCATTGCCTATTCGTCTCGCGCATTTCAAAAGTTCCCCGGGTGCAGACATAAATCTAGCGGGGGCATAGGAGTCTGGAACAAAATGCAGAGCAGCCGGGGCGTTGTATTCGTCGTCGACGATGAGAAACTGATCGCGCAGACATTAGCGATGATTCTCACCCAATCGGGCTTTGCGGCAACCGCGTTCGAAGGTCCTTTTCAGGCATTGCAAGCGGCCGCAGTCGGCCCGGTGCCTGACCTTCTGATCTCGGATGTGGTCATGCCGGAGATGTCTGGAATTGAGTTGGGCGTTCAGTTCCGCAGTGAGTATCCCGAATGCAAAATCTTGCTCTTTTCAGGACAATCGGCGACTGCGGACATGCTCGCGACCGCCAAACTTCATGGGCACGATTTCGAGGTTCTGGCCAAGCCGGTACATCCTTCCGATCTCCTCGCCAAACTGCGCGCTATTACCGAGAGCGGCGAGAAGTGTGCCCCGCCCCAAGCTCAGAAGATTTCAATTCCAATCGATCGGAAGGTGGCCTGAAAACCCGATCGACGAGTTGGCTCGCTTGACGCAAAAAGCCCCGCCTTTCGGCAGGGCTTTTTGCTGTATTAATGCCGGCGATCACCTAATCTCCCACACGGTCGCCCGTGCAGTACCATCGGCCCAGCGAGGCTTAACTTCCGTGTTCGGGATGGGAACGGGTGATCCCTCGCAGTATGGTCACCGGCAAGCTGAGGCGTCTTCGGGGCGTCTAAGCCCCGAGCCGAAGTCCTGAACGCGTAGCGTGAAGGATCCCTCGTCTCGCCTTAAACTTTGGATGGCGCTTGGCGGGTGGTTCCCCGCAGTGGGCCGCGACATCTGATTTGTCCCGGATGGTTTCTCCCGGGCCGGTCAGGAACACGGACAACAAACTGGCGCCAACAAAATCAAAAAACGAAATGAATTGGGATACATGGCTTGAAGAATGTCCGCTTTAAACTGCGCGGAGTTAATTCTATGGTAAAGCCGAACGGGCGATTAGTACTGGTAAGCTTCACGCGTCACCGCGCTTCCACACCCAGCCTATCAACCAGGTCGTCTTCCTGGGCCCTTCAGGGAGATCTCATCTTGGGGCGTGCTTCCCGCTTATATGCATTCAGCGGTTATCACAACCGAACTTCGCTACCCAGCCGTGCCCTTGGCAGGACAACTGGAACACAAGAGGTTCGTCCATCCCGGTCCTCTCGTACTAAGGACAGCCCCCCGCAAATCTCCTACGCCCACAGCAGATAGGGACCGAACTGTCTCGCGACGTTCTGAACCCAGCTCACGTACCGCTTTAATAGGCGAACAGCCTAACCCTTGGAACCTTCTACAGCTCCAGGATGCGATGAGCCGACATCGAGGTGCCAAACCAATGCGTCGATATGAACTCTTGGCATTGATCAGCCTGTTATCCCCGGCGTACCTTTTATCCGTTGAGCGATGGCCCTTCCATACAGAACCACCGGATCACTAAGGCCTGCTTTCGCACCTGCTCGACTTGTTGGTCTCACAGTCAACCACTCTTATGCCTTTACACTCGACGGCTGATTTCCAAACAGCCTGAGAGTAGCTTCGCGCGCCTCCGTTACAATTTAGGAGGCGACCGCCCCAGTCAAACTACCCGCCTAACTATGTCCCTCTCCCGGTTCACGGGAGGAGGTTAGAGTCACAGCACTCGCAGGATGGTATCTCACCGTTGGCTCCTCCGAATCCGAGAACCCGGAATCAAAGCCTCCCATCTATCCTGCGCAGCGAGAACCATAACCCATAGTTAAGGTGTAGTAAAGGTGCACGGGGTCTTTCCGTCTAGCTGCGGGTAACCGGCATCTTCACCGGTACTACAAGTTCGCCGAGCAACTCGTTAAGACAGTCGTACGATCGTTACGCCATTCGTGCAGGTCGGAACTTACCCGACAAGGAATTTCGCTACCTTAGGACCGTTATAGTTACGGCCGCCGTTCACCGGGGCTTCAATTCAAAGCTTCGCTTGCGCTAACCTCTCCTTTTAACCTTCCGGCACCGGGCAGGCGTCAGCCCCTATACGTCGTTTTCGACTTAGCAGAGACCTGTGTTTTTGTTAAACAGTCGCCGTACGCGCTTCACTGCGGCCCGCTTACGCGGGCGCTCCTTCTCCCGAAGTTACGGAGCCAATTTGCCGAGTTCCTTAACGAGCCTTCACTCGAGCGCCTTTGGATATTCTCCTCGTCTACCTGTGTCGGTTTGGGGTACGGTTCCCTTTGTTCTCCTTAGAGGTTTTTCCCGGCAGCGTGAAATCAGCAGCTGAATCCCATACGGGCCTGCTTTGCGCCTCACTGTTAATGCCCTGGTGGATTTGCCTGCCAGAACCAGCTTACGCGCATCGACCGTCATAGCCATCGGACGGCCTGCTTATCCTTCTGCGTTACCCCATCGTCAAACGAACATCGGGAGGTCCGGAATATTAACCGGATGTCCATCAGCTACGCCTTTCGGCCTCGCCTTAGGGACCGCCTAACCCTGAGCGGATTAACCTTCCTCAGGAAACCTTAGACTTTCGGCGCGGAGGGTTCTCACCTCCGTTATCGCTACTTATGCCGGCAGGGTCTCTTCGCAACGCTCCACCAGTCTTCTCAGTCTGGCTTCGCCGCTGTTGAGAATGCTCTCCTACCACGCGCACCTTAAG
The DNA here is from genome assembly GCA_963782285.1 of uncultured Acidobacteriaceae bacterium. Lineage (GTDB taxonomy): Bacteria > Acidobacteriota > Terriglobia > Terriglobales > Acidobacteriaceae > Telmatobacter. The sequence goes on along the minus strand of CAWAJH010000016.1, from coordinate 162,810 downwards.
GTGCGCATCCGCTGCTTCGGTGTACGGTTTAAGCCCCGTTGTATTGTCGGCACCGGACCGCTTGACCAGTGAGCTATTACGCTTTCTTTAAAGGATGGCTGCTTCTAAGCCAACCTCCTGGCTGTCTGAGCGTTCCGACTTCCTTTCCCACTTAACCGTAACTTGGGGACCTTAGCAGGCGGTCTGGGCTGTTTCCCTCTCGACGATGACGCTTAGCCGCCACCGTCTGACTCCCGGATATGTTGTCACTGGCATTCGCAGTTTGGTTGGATTCAGTAAGCCGGAAAGCCCCCTAGTCCATCCATCTCTC
>CAWAJH010000016.1:0-157500 GCA_963782285.1 uncultured Acidobacteriaceae bacterium | reverse complement strand
CCGCGCGCGCCGCATCCAGCTCCTTCACCACATCCGAGAAAAACGCCGCTTCGCCCGGCGCAACTTCCATCGCCTTCGCAATCGACGCGTAGCTCGCGCTTTCCATCTTCGGCCCGGTGCGCGTGTCGAAGTAGCCGGCAATCAGCGGCCGCAAATTGCCGAAAACCCTGTGCCCGAACAGCAGCTTCTGCGCCTCCACGCTGCCCGACGAATAAATCGCCACCTTGCCTGCCGCCGACCACCGCCGGAAAGCCTCCGGAACATCCGCAAACAACGTTCCCTTCAGCTCGCCGCTCTCAAACCCCGTCTTCCAGATCTTCCCTTGCAGCGATTTAAGCGCCATCGATTTCCGGTCCCGATCCATCAGCCACAGAAGGTAGGCGAGACTGCCATGTACAAACGCTGGACGGCCGGATGCGTCCGAGTGGCATTGTGTCGAGACTCGCGGCGCATCGGGATCGATTTCCGCACGATTCTCTTCAAGGAGCAACGCGAGGTCGTCACACACTTCTGGATCGCTGAAACGCGCACCAAGAAACTCAGGAAAATGGGTACGCGCATATGGAAACAACTGCGCCGTGGTCAGCGTCAGCGGCGCCACCGTGCCTTCTACATCGAGGAGATACAATCTCGGCGCCGATTCCGTCATGCGCCCAAATCAACCTTGGCCAACAGAGATGCCCGCCGCCACGCGCGGACCGAGATACTCCGGCCCGAAGCAAAGCGGCTGATAATTCTTATCCACGCCCGAGCCGGTGTACTGCGGCGTCCAGCCCTCTGTCTGCTGGAACCAGCGGATGGCGCGGATGCGGCGATCTTCGCAGAGCGTGAACCAGTGCGTGGTGCCGCGCGGAACGCGCAACATGTCACCCGGACCAACTTCAACAGAGAGCACTTTGCCGCCGATGTTCAGAAAGAAAATGCCGCGTCCCGCGAGGATAAAGCGCACTTCGTCTTCGGAGTGCGTGTGCTCCTTGTCGAACTTCGCGAGCATTGTCTCCAGCCCCGGCGTCTCTGGCTTCACGTCGATCACGTCGGCGGTCACATAACCGCCGCGCCGCTTCATCTGCGTAATCTCTTCCGCGTACGCGGCCAACACGGCGTCGGCGGAGCAGTCGGCAGGCACGCGATCCAAACTCCAGCGCTCGTAGTCGATACCCACGGCCGCAAGCGCCGCGCGAATCTTCGGCTCGCTCTCTATCTTCTCGTTGGTTTCAGGAAAGCGCAGAACAGCCACAGCCACTCCTCAACATCGGCGCCTGTCACTCGAAGTCGGGGTGCCCCAGGTCCCTCGCATTTGGGGACCTGGGAGAGCACGAACTTGAGGATACAAAGCCGAGTACGAACAGTCCGAAGTCGCTAAAACCCACCCGTCACCAGCCGCCCTTCCACCTCGAAGAGAAACTCCAGCACCTCAAGATGACGGCGCGCTTCGGCCACCGATTGCCCCCAAGTATATAACCCGTGACGGCTCAGCAAAACCCCGTGTGCGCCGGGGTACGCGTCAAGCGCGGCGGCCAGATCGCGGCAAAGTCCCGCGTAATCCTGCGAGTTATTCAGGATCGGGATGCGCTCCACGTAGTCATGCGTTACTACGCCGGAAAGTCCCTTGAGAATCTCATAGCCCTCGAGCCGCAATTCACCTTGCTCGGCATACCGCGCGGAAAGCAGCGTGTTCCACACCGTATGCACGTGCACAATCGCATGTGCGTGAGAGCGCGCCTTATAGAGGACCAGATGCAGCCCTGTTTCAGCGGACGGCTTGCCATTCGCCGTTACCGCGTGGCCCTCGCCATCCACTTCAAGAAGATCGTCGCGCGTGAGCCGGCCTTTGTCCAGGCCGGAAGGCGTGATCAGGATGCGCGATCCCGCACGCATGCTGAAGTTTCCGCTGGTCGCCGGAACCCACCCACGCGTGTAACACCACCGTGCGGTGGCGCACAGTGCCTCGGCCTCAGATTCAAAAGGGTCCGTATCGGGGAGCATACGTGTGTCGAGTGTACCAATCACGAATATTACGTGGAAATACCTACATCCATCGCGTTTTGAAAGGGTACGGCTTCCACCGTTCCGTAAATGCAGCACTAGCAGCGGGTCATTGCCACCGATAAATGGTCCGGGATTGCGCAAGCCATTTCTGCAACGGACTTTAAGGCAACGCCGCTTCTAAAATGATTGTTTGCTGACATCAACCCAAAGCGATCGCTTCCAAATCGTCCTCGTCTCACCCCGCAACCCCCTCAATATAGGAGCAGCGGCGCGTGCGATGGCGAATTTCGGCTTCACGCGGCTGTCCGTGGTGGCCCCCTACGAAGAACACTGGCGCGAGGCAAAATCTGCCGTAAAGGCCGAGGATCTTCTTCACTCCGCCTGCAAGACTCAGACATTGAGCGAAGCCATCGCCGGCTGCACTCTCGTTCTCGGGACCGCATCCCTCCGTCGCCGCCAACCCGAACAGCCCGTCGTTCCACTTCCAGCCCTTGCGCCGATCATTTCCCAAGAGCTCGCTCGCGGCGGACATGTGGCCCTGGTTTTTGGTTCGGAGAAGCGCGGTCTGACGGGCGATAATTTGTCGCAATGCCATCAGCTCGTCGAAATCCCCACCGATCCGCGACAGCCGTCAATGAATCTCGGTCAAGCGGTTGCAGTCTGTCTTTACGAGATCGTTACGCGAACCGGTGGCGAGAGTCCCGACCCACTCCCACTTCATCCCGATCCCCCTTCCACAGCCCGCGATCTTGATCTTCTCGCCACCGTCGTCGAAGAAACCATGCTCGCCGCAAATTACTCGCCCACCGCGATGCGCAAGGCAAATCGTCACGACGTGCAACTGCTGTTGCGCCGCCTTGCTCTCACTGGCCGCGACTCTCGGCGCATTCTGGGTCTGTTCCGGCGCATTCTGAGGCGGTTGCGGCATCCCGCCGACCAGCGAGACAGCCAGGCGCCAGTGGTCCCACACAAGTAACCCAGCGAGCCGCCCTTTCTCGCGCGCGGGCAACAGAATCCTGTTAAAGTGGCGTTCATAGGCTCCCCGATGCCTGACCTCCTCGCTTCGATCCGTGGAATGTCTGCCGCAACGTGTCGAATTCGCTTTTGCTGTCTCGTCTCCGGCGGCGCGCTTGCTTTCGCGCTGATTGTCGCCACATTCGTGTGCGGCGTGGCAGCTCAGCAGCAACGAGCCCCCGCACCCTCGCCGCAAAATCAACCTGCCGCACAGCAGCCGGAATTGGAGCCCGCTCCGCAACCGGCCGCGCCAGTGACTTCTCCCGCCACCGCACCTGCAGAAACCACGCCCGCACCCGCCGAACCCGACTCGGCCGCTGAGGCGGGCGCGCCTCCATCCTCTGAAGCCGGTGGCATCACCGAAGATGAGCTTCGGAAAATGCTTGTGGGCAAGCAGCTTTTCCTCCGCGGGGGCTACCTCGATAACGATCTCAGTTTCAACGAGCATGGCGTTTTGATCGGCCACTCACCGCAGGGGTCTTACACCTTGGGCGACATCCAGATCGACAAGGTGCACCTGAGCAAGCACAAGGTGGAACTCGAAGGCCAGCGCTACGGACTGCATTTTCTCGGTGCGTTGCCCTATGAAGATCCCACCAAGGCCGTCGACCGGGTGAATATCACGCCTAAGAAAAAGGAAGTGAGGATCACCATCGACCGCGAGATTGTGGTGAAGCCGAAGGTGAAGAAAGAAAAGAACAAATCGGGCTCGAAGGACGCAAACTCTGCAGCCGCAACGGAGCCAGGCGCTACCACGGCGTCAGCGCCCGCGGCCACGACAGGGCCTCCCAATCCCGCGCCGAGCCAGTCCGCAGAAGCGACCGACGCGAGCGAACTCCACGCCGAGATTGCAGCCGCGCCTCCTGAAGACCGTCCTGCCGACGAAAAAAGTGTAACCACGACAACCTCGCCCGCGCATGCAACCAAAGTCCTCCAGGATGCTCTGGACAAGGTTTTCGCGCAGGGCTTTGACAGCCGCATCATGGCTTCGATGCCCGACTTCTGGAAGCTCTACTACGAAGCCGCGGCCAACAAGACCGATTACCGCCCCAAGGACCCGGCCGTGCTGCGCGATAACATGGTGGACAAAAAGGCACAGTTGCTCACCACATTTCAACCCCAGTCAAACCAATATGCTCAGGACCACGGCGTCGCGGGTATGTCGCTCTACCATGTCGTTGTCGGTGCCGATGGCAAGCCCACCGAAATCGCCGTCGCGCGGCCCATCGGCTTCGGGCTCGATGAGAGCGCAGTCGAATCGATTCGCAAAGCCGTGTTTTCTCCGGCAATCAAAGACGGCAAGCCGGCGCCCGTTTTGCTTGACCTTGTTGTCGAATTCCGTATCTACTCCAAGCGGACCGACGTGGTTTCAAGAGCGTCTGAGGAGCCCACCGGACCGGTGCTACCGGGTCCATACAGCGTGCAGCACTAGAGCCATTTCGGAAGTAGCCATTGCTACTCTCCCTTCTCGATGATCTCCTCAAGCCTTTGCTTGTGTTTGGCTTGGCGGCCGCTGCGTGGCTTGTCCGCTATGACTCGCGACGGCTTTGGCTGGCCCACACGCTCGCGTGCATTGGCCTTCACCGCCTTTGCGGCTGAGAACCGGGCTGGCTTGCGTTTGGCCATGGCAAGGTTGAGTATGGAATAGATTCCGCCGTCTCGAAAGTACCGGCGCGGAGTCCGGGGCTGCCGGTAACCCAAGGGGCCAATCCGAAGAGGATGAGCTGGATGGATGAGCGGGAGTTTTTCAACGAGACGACGGAACAGCGCACGCACAGTCTGACCTGTCCCAAATGCGGCCAGGCAGCGGAATACAAGGTGACTTGGGTGGTGCGGCGCAAGCGCGCTCAGGTTCCCCGCGGAGCCGACGAGCGCGACCGGGCTCGTTTCGCGAAAGCACAGTCCTATATGGTCCGGCGCGACGATAAGCTTCAGTGCGCGAATATCCGCTGCCGCAAGCCCTTCGAAATTACGACTTTGCAAACGCTGGCATTCCTCGCGGACTAGTCCGCCGCTGACCCGCCGACTTTGCCAGGCGTCCACACCTTAAATCGGGCGCTCGATCGGTGTGCACTCCCACCTTGCGCAGCGCTCCCTCAACGCGTAAAGTGTGGAACTGCTCAAGTAATCCTGGAACTTCTTCCCCCTGTTCCGCACACCTCAGGAGGCTGGCGTGCTCAGCCTGATTCGTCGAGGTGGAATCGTGGGCATTAACGCTCGTTCTGCCGTCCGCTGGACGGTTCCCATTTTCGTATGGATTGCCCTGCTGGCCGGCGCGGCCTTTTGGGCTGGCCCGCATCACAACACCGCCCCGGTGCTGGCCGCCGAACTCCAGCCCATTCAGCTTCCCGCGCCCGTTACCACCGACGGCATGCCGCTGATGCAGGCGCTCGCTCAGCGCAAAACCACGCGGGCCTTCCTGGATAAACCGCTCTCGCCGCAGGTGCTCTCGAATCTGCTTTGGGCGGCCTTCGGCATCAATCGCTCGTCTGACGTCAAGCCGGGATTCGGCCGCACGGCCCCCTCGGCCCGCAACACTCAGGACATAACCCTTGACGTCGTGCTGGCCGACGGAGTCTACATCTACGACGCTGAGCAAAACCGATTGCGTCCCGTCGTCCCGGGAGATTTGCGTGGTGCAATCAGCCCGGCGCCCGCAGCTCACGCGGCAGTTACCATCGTGTATGTGGCCCCGGCGAAAGATGATTTTGCGCAGGTAGACTGCGGATTTATCGGCCAGAATGTCTATCTGTTTGCTGCATCACAAGGCCTCAACGCGTGGTTCTACGCCTCGCATCCGGCCGATATCAACGCCAGGCTCGGCATCGGCCCCGACAAAACCGTGCTGTACGCGCAGTCGGTCGGCTATCCGCCCCAGTAGCACCGTCGCCGCGCCAAGATTTCAATGGTGACCTGCACCGTTCGCCGCTTCGGTCCATCCACTGGCGCGGCCTGGCCGGTATGTGATTGAATCGAATATAAAGATGCCGCCGCGGAGGTCATCTGCAAGGCCGGCGAGGAGACTTCTTATGCCTAACGCTTTACTTCCCCCGGAAGAACGTAATCTGACCCCTGACCAGGTCGAGGCCCTGGACAATCGGCGCAGCCTGGGACACACGTTCCTTGTCATCGCCGGACAGTTTGCGGTCATCGCCACTGTGCTGCTGCTCTGGGTCGGCCAGGATCTTACCTATTCGCCGGGCTGGGAGCACCCCATGGCGTACTACTTCTTCTTTGCGCTCATCATGGTCGCGGTCTTCGGCATCACCGGTATCACTTTGCGGCGCGGAACGCCACGCATCGACTAAATCCGCCTGCCCTTCCTGCTCCACACGCAGCCCGTTTACCGCCCGTGTCTTTGGTGTTTTAGGAAATGCCGCAACCGCTCCTTTCGGCATCATTCCCGAAGGCCGCTCCCAACTTCTGGACAGCCTTCCACCATCCCAGCCGTAGAATTCTCTCATGCGTAAAGTTTGGTTTCTCTCTGCAGGCGCCGTGTTGGGCGTCTGCCTGAGTGCGGCTTGCTCGAGCCGAATCTCGGTCGCTCAAAGCCCGCTCAGTGCGGCGTCCGAGGCCGACCGTGCCGAAGCCCGCGCCATCTTTAAGGAACTCGTCGAAATCAATACGACAGATACGCCGCAGGGCAACGTGACTACGGCCACGGCGGCCATGCAAAAGCTTTTTCTCGATGCGGGCTTTCCGCCTGAGGATATTCATCTCATCGGTCCGGACCCGCGCAAGCAGAATCTCGTCGTGCGCTTCCGCGCGGCGGGAGCGGCAGACAAGAAGCCGGTACTCTTTCTTTGCCACATGGACGTGGTCCAGGCCCTGCGCTCCGATTGGTCGACCGACCCGTTTCAGTTCATCGAAAATGACGGCTATTTCTACGGCCGCGGCACGCAGGACATGAAGGACTCCGATGCCGCGTTGGTGGCCACCTTTCTGCGCCTGCATCGCGAAGGATATAAGTCCGAATCGCGACCTTATCCTGGCGCTCACCGCCGATGAAGAGGGCGGCAAATTCAACGGCGCCGACTGGCTGGTGCGCGAGCATCGCGATCTGGTCGATGCAGCCTACGTCATCAATCCCGACGCCGGCGGCATAGAGTTGGATCACGGCCGGCCCGTCGTGGCAGAAGTTGAAGCCACCGAGAAGGTCTATGCCGACTTTCAGATCACGGCCACCAATCGCGGCGGCCACAGCTCACTGCCGCGGCCCGACAACGCGATCTATGAGCTCACAGCGGCGCTTAGCCAGCTGGCCGCCTACACATTTCCCTTCGAGCTCAACGAGGTCACTCGAACCTACTTCACGAATCTAGCCGCAGAAGGAGACCGGTCAGACGGCGACCGATCATGCACGCCATTTTGGCTGCTCCGCCTGACGTGGCTGCAGCGGCTCGCCTCAGCGCCGAGCCGTCTTTTAATGCCAAGTTGCGCACCACGTGCGTGGCCACACGGCTCAATGCCGGCGACGCCAACAACGCCCTGCCGCAAATGCGCGCAGGCGATCGTCAATTGCCGCATTCTCCCCGGCCACTCGCCCGAAGAGATCCGCCAGCAGTTGATTCGATCCTTCGACGATTCGAAGCTGGGCGTGAAATATGTTTCGGACTCGGGCGAAGTGTCTGCCACCGCACCGGACCGGAAGGCAATCGCTCCCCCGCCGCCCAATCCCGAAGTCTTTGACGCCGCTCACCCGCCTCACGCAAACCATCTGGCCCGGAATCACCGTGACGCCGGTCATGGAAAACGGCGCCAGCGATTCCATCTACTTTGCCCAAGCAGGCATTCCATGCTACGGCTACTCGGCCATCGCTTTGGAGCGTGACGATGTGCGCGCGCATGGACGCGATGAGCGCCTGCCGGTCGATTCGTACTGGAAGTCGCTGGACTTCTGGTACGCGTTCGCAAAGACGCTCGGCGGGGAATAGAGACTGGCCGGCGGTGCGCCGCAGCCTGGCAGCAATTCTCCGCAAAGGCTGACCGGCAAATTCCTGGGTCTTCTGAGGCTGCAGGCATGAACGATCGCATCCTTCCGCAATAGGATGAGCAGCGGAGGCGATCTTTCCGCCGCTGCTAAACTTGAAAGCTGATGATCCTCCCGTTTGTCCGCGAGATTTTCGCGGAGCTGGAGCATTCCTCGGGATTTGAGCGCGTTCGCAGGCACCTGAGCCTGGGTGCGGGGCGGCGGCGTGTGTCCGGATTGACCGCGACGGCGCGCGCTTTGTATCTGCCGCTGATGGCGCGGGCCGCCAAGCAGCCGGTCGTCGTCATCGTGGCCGACAACAAGGCCGCCGAGGCGCTCGAGCCTCTGCTCAAGGCCGGATGCGAGCTCACCGGCGCGGTCGATCCCGGCTCGCGTGGTGCGCTTTCCCGCCCACGATGTGCTTCCTTTTGAAAATCTCTCGCCCCACCCCGACGTGCAGGAGCAGCGCGCTGCGGCCTTGTGGAAGCTCGCGACCGGCGCCGTCGATATTCTCATCGCCCCGGTCGAATCCGCTGCGCTGAAGCTTTTCGAACTCGAATACTATGCCGGCCTCGCCGTCACTCTCAAGCGCAGCGAAGAGATCGACATTGAAATGCTTACCAGCGCACCTGGCCAGCGTCGGCTATACGCAGATGGATCTGGTCGAGATGCCCGGCCAGTTCACCCGGCGTGGCGGAATTCTCGACGTCTACTCTCCCGAAGCCGACCGCCCTGTGCGCATCGAGTTCTTTGGCGACGAAATTGAAACCATCCGCAAATTCGATCCGGAAACGCAGCGCTCGCAGAGCGGCCTGGACGAAACGCAATTGCTGCCGCTGACTGAAACTCCGCGTCACCGAGCATCTGCTGGCCGCGGTGAATGCGCGGCTGAGCCGCCAGCGCGATTGAAATCGAGGACGAGGAGATGGCGGAGGAGGCCGCAGCGGCCGGCGGCGTCAGCGTTTTTCCTGGCTGGGAGTTCTTCGCGCCGGTGGCCGGCGCCGAACGTTCGCTGCTGACGCTCCTGCCGCGCTGCGCGCTGTTTGTTGAAGAGCCGGCCATGGTCCGCAATCAGATTGACCGCTGGTGGAACAAGGTCGAGCAGCGCCATGAGCGCTCGGGAATTGGCTCGCTCATCCGGCCTGAAGATATTTATCTGCGCCCCGAAATCCTGCAGGCATCTTTAGAGGCGCACATGGGCCTGGACCTCGATCAACTTGGCGCGGTCGATGTGCTCGATGACGACTCCACGCTCGGCGAAATCGAGCTGCCCACGCGTCCCACGCTTCGCTTTCACGGCTCCATTCCTGCGCTCACTGAACAACTGAAGAGCCTGATTGCCTCGGAGACGCGCATCGTGCTCGCCGTTCCGCATCAGGGCGATGTCGAGCGCATGGCAAGCGTGCTCCGCGACTACGAGGTTCCCTACCGGCTGGGCAGCCGCATGCCGCGCTCCACCGGCGAAACCGTGCTCGACGAAGGCAGCTACCTGGCCGGCGACCTGCGCGTTCCCGTTATCGTGCGCTCGCCGCTCGCCGCAGGCGTCAGCTTTGCCGACGTCAACCTCATCGTCTTCGGCGCCAACGATCTCTCCGATGAAGCCGATGTGGCGGCGCGGCCTGTACCCAAGAAATCGAAGACCGCCGCTTTTGTCTCCGACTTCCGCGACCTCGGTATTGGCGACTACGTCGTACACGTGGAGCACGGCATCGCGCAATACCAGGGGCTCAGGGAGATTTCGCAGGACGGCCTCTCCATCGAATTCATGATCCTGGAGTTCGCCGAAGGCGCGAAGCTTTATGTTCCGCTCACGCGCCTCGATCTGATCCAGAAATACCGCTCCACCGATACCGGCCCCGCTCCAGTGCTCAACAAGCTCGGCTCGCAGCAGTGGACCAAGACCAAGACGCGCGTGCGCAAGGCTATGAAGGACATGGCCGGCGAGTTGCTCAAGCTTTACGCCGAGCGCCACACTGCGCAGGGCACCGCGTTCTCCAGGGACAATGAATTTCAGCACGAATTCGAAGATGCATTCGACTACAACGAGACCGACGATCAGTCCTCGGCGATTCGCGCCATCAAGTACGACATGGAGCAGCCCACGCCCATGGACCGGCTTCTCTGCGGCGACGTCGGCTACGGCAAAACCGAAGTCGCCATGCGCGCGGCCTTCAAAGCCGTGCAGGACGGCAAGCAGGTTGCGGTTCTGACGCCCACCACGATACTCAGCTTCCAGCACTTTGAGACCTTCAAGCAGCGCTTTGCGCAGTTCCCCATCCACATCGAGATGATCTCGCGCTTCCGCACCCCGAAGGAGCAAAAGGACATCGTCGAGCGCGTCGCCACAGGCAAAGTCGACATTCTCATCGGCACCCATCGCCTGCTATCCAAGGACATCAAGTTCCAGGATCTCGGCCTGCTCATCGTCGACGAGGAGCAGCGCTTTGGCGTGCGCCACAAGGAGCGGCTCAAGCAGATGCGCAAGCAAATCGACGTTCTCGCCATGAGCGCCACGCCCATTCCGCGCACGCTGCATATGTCCCTGGTCGGCCTGCGCGATATGAGCGTCATCGAAACGCCGCCCAAAGATCGCATGGCGATTCAGACCGTGGTCGCCAAATTCGATGAGAAAATCATCCGTTCGGCCGTCGAAGTCGAGCTAGAACGCGGCGGCCAGGTCTACTTCGTCCACAATCGCGTCGAATCCATCTACGAAATCGCCTTGCGCATTCAGGAACTGGTACCCGCGGCGCGCGTTGCCGTTGCCCACGGGCAGATGGGCGAAACCGAGCTTGAGAGAGTGATGCTCGCCTTCATGCATCATGAGTTCGACGTCCTGGTAGCCACCACCATCATCGAAAACGGGCTCGACATTCCGCTGGCCAATACCATTCTCATCAACCGCGCCGAGCGCCACGGCTTGAGCGAGCTCTACCAGTTGCGCGGGCGCGTCGGCCGCTCTAATCGCCGCGCCTACGCTTACCTCCTTATTCCGCCTGAGAACGAGTTGACTGAGATCGCGCGCCGCCGCCTCGCCGCGCTCAAAGAGTTCAGCGACCTCGGCGCAGGATTCAAGATCGCCGCACTCGATCTGGAATTGCGCGGCGCCGGCAACATGCTTGGCGGCGAGCAGAGCGGCCACATTGAGGCTGTTGGATTCGAGCTGTACACCTCGATGCTCGAAGCCGCGGTCAAGGAGCTGAAGGGCGAGAGCGCGGAAGAACGTCCCGCTACGCAGCTCAATCTCGGCATCGCGCTGCGCATCGACGAAAGCTACGTTCCCGAAGAGAATCAGCGGCTGCGGCTCTACAAAAAAATTGCCGGCGCGGCTTCCGAGGCCGCTGTCAACGAGGTGCGCGCCGAGATGGAAGATCGCTACGGCGCGCCGCCCGACGCCACCGTCTATCTGCTTGAGGCTGCGATGCTGCGCCTGGAGTGCGAACGCATCGGCATTGCGCAGATAGACCGCAAGCGCGGCGAGTTGCAGATTCGATTTACGGAAAACGCCGCCGTTGACCCTGTGCACCTGATGCAGTTAGTCTCGCGCAATGCCAGGCGCGGCGCACAGTTCACGCCGCAGGGCCTGCTAAAACTCCCGCTATCCGCGACCCGCCCTGACGATGTTTTGCTCGAGATTCGCGAGTTATTGTCCACCCTTGCTTCGGCTGCCGTAAACGCCTGAGCATTTGATCCGTTATTGAGGGATTCATGAATAAAGCCGTCGCGCTATTTGCAATGGGAGCATTTATGTCGCCTGTCATCTCTATCCACGCTGCGACCCCAGAACTGGAAACAGCAGCTCGCAAAAGTGACGGACCAATACTTCGATCAGGTCTATTTCCGCTACGGCCCAAGCAACGCCACCAGCGACGGCTTTCATCAATACGACTCTCAGCTTGAAGATTTTTCTCGCCCTGCAATCGACGCCGAGATTGCCGCGCTCAAAAGCTTCGAGAGCCGTATCGAGGCAATCCAACCGGATGATTCGCCTGCCGACTTTGTTCCCCGCAGCGACCGCGAGATCGTGCTCGCGAACATCCGCTCGCAATTGCTGACGCTCGAAACCATTCGCCCCTGGGCGAAAGACGCCGACAGCTATTCGAGCACCTGCGCCAACGGAGCGTTTGTGCTGATGGAGCGCAAATTCGCTCCGCCCGACGATCGCCTTCGCTCGCTTATCGCCCGCGAAAAACTGATGCCCGCCCTGCTTGCCGCGGCGCACCAGAACCTCCAGAATCCGCCGCGCATCTTTACCGAGATCGCCATCGATCAGCTGCCCGACATCATCTCGTTTTTTCGAGAATGACGTGCCGCAGGCCTTCGCCGAAGCAAAAGATCCCTCGCTCAAGGCGGAGTTCGCAAAGTCCAACGCGGCCGTGGTCGCCGCGCTCAGAGACTATCTGCATTGGCTCAAGACCGATCTGCTTTCGCGCTCGAACGGCGACTTCCGCATCGGCGCCGATGCATTCCACAAGAAGCTCGAATACGACGAGATGGTCGATCTCCCGCTCGACAAGCTGCTCCAGATCGGATGGGCGGATTTGCGCAAAAATCAGGACCACTTCAGGCAGGTTGCCGCCGAGCTTGAGCCGGGCAAAGATCCGCGCGCAGTTCTTGCCGAGCTGGACGCGATGCATCCCGCGCCGAGCCAGTTACTCGATTCCTTCCGCGCCACCTTCAACAGCCTTGTGAGCTTCATCCGCGCGCACCACATTGTCACCATTCCATCCGACGTGCGGCCCATTGTGGAAGAGACGCCGCCCTTCATGCGCGCCACCACCTTCGCGAGCATGGACACGCCCGGCCCCTACGAGACGCACTCCACCGATGCGTACTTCAACGTAACTCTGCCCGATCCATCGATGACTCCGGCGCAGGTCGAGGGCTACATGCACTCGTTCAATATCGGCACCGTGATCTCGACCGCGGTGCATGAAGCCTATCCGGGGCACTACGTCCAATTTCTCTGGCTGCCGCAGGCGCCGAGCAAGGTGCGCAAGCTGCTGGGTGCGAATACCGATGTCGAGGGATGGGCTCACTACTGCGAGCAGATGATGCTCGACGAAGGATATGGCCAGCCCGGAGCAGGTGCGAAGGACGAACGCGAATCGAAGATTCCTGCGCCTCGGCCAATTGCAGGACGCCCTGCTGCGCGACGCGCGCTTCATCGTCGGCATTGAGATGCACACCGGCAACATGAGCATCGAGCAGGCCGAGGAATTCTTCCAGAAGGAAGGCTACCAATCGAAAGAGACCGCGATTGTCGAAACCAGGCGCGGCGCAGGCGACCCGACTTATCTCTACTACACTCTGGGCAAGCTTGAGATCATGAAGCTGCGCGAGGACGTGGAGAAAAAAGAAGGCGCGGCATTCTCGCTCGAGAAGTTTCACGACGATTTTCTGCGCCAGGGATTCCCGCCGATCAAGATCGTGCGCGAAGCCATGCTCGGCGACAATTCACCGACGCTTTAACTTTCCCCAAACTGTCCCGCACTCACCCACGTCCGCGTTGTCATCGTGATGCGGCCATTCTGCTCATAGCGATCGAAGTATCCCCGCAGTTCAGCTTCAAACGCGGGAAAGGCTGCCGACCCTGGCATGGGCGCGTGCGAAAGCGACAGAGTCATCCCTCGCAACTGCTCCCAATCGAAATGCATCTCGCCGGCTGGTTCGGCGTGAAAGAACGGCCCGCCCGTAAATAAAGTCTCCAACTGCCGATACACTGCCAGAAGCGAATCCAGGTAGAGGTCCCTGTTGGTGTGAGTCTGCATCAGCTTCTTGAATTCAAGATTCTCCTCGCGGCCATCCTCCGCGCGGCCACAGGCAAGAATCGCCACCCAGCCTTTCGGTTTCAGGATGCGGCGGAACTCGCGGAGAGCGGCATCGACGTTGAACCAGTGCAGCGCCCGGCCCACCGCGATCATTTCCATCGACGCATCTTGAAGCCCCGTCTTCTCGGCCGAGCCATCGACGACAGTGAACAGCTCATCCTCTTCATGCAGCGACGCGCAGGCGGCGCGCATCTCGGCATTCGGCTCAATGGCGATCACCGGGTTCCCGTTTGCCCGGAACAGATCTCCTGCCATTCCCGTGCCCGCGCCAACATCGGCCACTCGCCATTCCGGCATTAGCCCGCACCACTCCCGCAGCAGGGGCAGCACAACCTCCGCGTCGTAGCGTTCCCGGTACTGCGCGTACTCGGCGGCTTTCCCGGTGAACCGTTCTGAATACTCGATCATCGATTCCCAGGCAATTTCTTCGACGAGGGTGCCCCAGATCTCGATTCTGAGACCTGCGAACGATTGACGTCGAGCTTCAATTCCCGCCCTTCCACTTGATGTTGCAGCCGATCGAAGGCTTCTGCTCCTTGGGCACTGGCTTGCCGGCCAGCACCGCATCGATGGCCGCGCGCAGATCTTTCCCTGTCACCGGGATTCCGTTTCCGGGACGGCTGTCGTCGTACTGTCCGCGATAAACCAGCTTGAAGTCCGCGTCGAAGAGATAAGGGTCTGGCGTGCAGGCAGCATTGTAGGCGTGCGCCACGTCCTGCGATTCGTCGTAGAGATAAGGGAATTCGAAGCCGTTGTCATTTGCCTGCTGCTTCAGTCCCGCAGGGCTGTCGGCCGGATGCGTAGCCACATCGTTGGAGCTGATCGCAACCATCCCGATAGGCTTGCCGGCGTATTCCTGGCTCATCTTTCCAAGGGACTTTTCAATGTGCTTCACGTACGGGCAGTGGGCGCAAATAAAGATCACCAGCAGCGCCTTTTGCCCAAGAAAGTCGTCGCGGTGAACGGTCTTGCCGGTGACCGCATCGGTCAACGCAAAATCCGGCGCAATGGTTCCAAGTTCGAGCATCGTCGATTCAGTTAGTGCCATAATTCCATCTCCTTCTAAGATTCGCCGGCTGAATGAGTCCTCTGCCGGCCTGCTGTCTTGCTTACTTGCTGACTTGCTGCCCTCAAAACAGCCCCGGCTGCCGGCCCGGCATCGCCATGCCGAAGTGTTCGTATGCCAGGCGCGTCGCTACGCGGCCGCGCGGCGTGCGGTCGAGAAATCCAATCTGAATCAGAAATGGCTCGTAAACCTCTTCCAGTGCGTCTTCTTCCTCGGCGAGAGTTGCCGCCAGCGTGCCCAGGCCCACCGGTCCGCCATCGTACTTCTGCATAATGGTCAGCAGCAGTCGGCGGTCGATCTCGTCGAAGCCGTGCGCATCCACTTCCAGCATTGTCAGCGCCGCATTGGCCGTCGGCCGGTCGATCGATCCCGTTCCGCGCACCTGCGCGTAATCGCGCACGCGTCGCAGCAGCCGGTTGGCGATGCGCGGCGTGCCGCGGGAGCGCAGCGCGATCTCCGCCGCACCGTCGCGATCGATGGGAATCTGCAGCACCTCCGCCGAGCGCTCGACGATCACGCGCAGTTCTTCTTCCGTGTAAAACTCGAGCCGCAGCAGAATTCCGAAGCGCGAGCGCAGCGGCGAGCTGAGCAGGCCCGGCCGCGTGGTGGCGCCGATGAACGTGAACGGCCGGATCTCCATCACATGCGTGCGCGCCGCCGGCCCCTGCCCAATGATGATGTCCAGCTTGTAATCCTCGAGCGCGGTGTAGAGCTTTTCTTCCAGCACCGGCTGCAGGCGGTGAATTTCGTCGAGAAAAAGCACCTGCCGCTCGCGCAAATTGGTGAGAATGGCCGTCAGATCGCCCTGGATCACCAGTGCCGGTCCCGAGGTCTGCTGAAATCCAACGTCGAGCTCGTTGGCGATGATCGTGGCCAGCGTGGTCTTGCCCAACCCGGGAGGGCCGAAAAGCAGCACGTGATCCAGAGCCTCGCCGCGCGACTTTGCCGCCTCAAGCGCAATCGCAAGCTGTTCCTTCGCCTTCGACTGGCCGATAAACTCGCCGAGCCAGCGAGGACGCAATTTGAGCTCAAAACCCTGCTCTTCGTCGGCGCGCGCAGCGCTCACCAGCCGTTCCGGAGTGTTGTCGCGCTTGCTGGCCATGTTAAACGAAAGTTTAGCGGTTCTGCCCTTGCGGCAGCAAAGGACGGGCGAAACAACGAAGTGCGATTGGGATTGATTTGAAAGGAATTTGCATGGGCATTCCGCATTGACTGACTTGATACCAAAGGCACAGTAACACTTTTGTGCAAGAGTAGGTTAGCAATCAGATGCCCTATAGTCGAAGGCATATAGGCCAGCAAGGTCCGCCGTGACGATGATGGGTCGACGCTAAAGCCGGCTGCAGACTCCGGAGGTACATGATGTTCGATAGTCTTTCACCGAGGGTTCTCCTCCTCATCGGCCTTGCGCTGCCGATTGCCGGTTGCACGAACCCATTGGTCGACTCCATTACAGTTTCTCCCACATCGCAGTCGATTGGGGTTGGGCAATCTGCGCAGTTCACGGCAACGGGAACCTACGGTCATGGGGCAAGTCATCCCACGACCACCAGCGATATCACCAACTCAGTGGCCTGGACCTCCAGTGTGCCCTCAGTCGCCACCATCAGTTCTTCTGGAGTCGCAACCGGTGTCTCGGCCGGCGCCACGACTATCACGGCGTCGATCCAGGGCTACACGGGCACGATTTCAGCTTCAGCGACCCTCGTCGTTTCCGGTACCTCGGGCGGAGTTTCGCCGGGTGCTGCGCTGGTGGGGTTGACGATCATTCCGAGTTCTCAATCGGTTACGTCGCCCACTCAAACCAGCCAGTTCATCGCCATCGGAACCACCTCCTCAGGGTCGACGGTCGACGTCACGAACCTCGTTACTTGGAGTTCGAGCAGCGTGCAGATTGCAACCATCGGCGCGAATACCGGACTTGCCACCGCGGTAGGCCAGGGAACCGTAACGATTACTGCCATGTACACCAGCGGCGGCAGCACGTTGACCGCGACCGCTACCTTCACAGTGACCTCCGGAACCACGGAGGAATATACCGCCGTCACCATCATCCCAAGTTCACAGTCCGTCTCAGCCTCAGGCCAGACTGGACAATTCATCGCCCTTGCCACTTCGGGCACGACGGGCCTCGAGCAGGATGTAACCAACTCGCCGCAGTTGAAATGGGCTTCCAGCATTCCGTCGATTGCTACGATCACCTCCGGCCTTGCCTCGGGTAATGGTGTCGCAGCGGGCGTCAGCCAGGGCAGCAGCGCCATTACGGCGAAATTGACCAATCCCGATGGCTCCCTGGTTTCGACTTCCGCATCCGTCGATGTCACCCTCACGCCGGCGCCGGAACCTCTGCTTTCGCTGCAGATCGTTCCCGCCTCGATCACAGTCGGCAATCTCCTCGATCAAGGGCAATTCCTGGCCATCGGGACGTACTCCACGCCACCCACAGTCAGGGATCTCACAAATTCGGTTACATGGCTCACTTCCGCTCCCAGCGTTTTCCCCGTCAATAGCAATGGAACCGGCGTTCCGAGTGGCGGAGCGAATGCAGGAATTGCGACCGCCTACGGAACCGGCGGCGCCACAATTATTGCGGAAGCGACCGACCAGACAACCGGCTCGATCGAGACCGCGACGGCAACCTTCAACTGCCCGCTGGTCATTCCAACGGCCACAACCGCGGGTTCGTGCTATCCGGGTTCCGAGTCGTCCGCACTGCTGGCAACTCTCACCGTCTATAACGAGGGCGTGAATACCACCAACTGGCTGGTAACGGCTCCGTCGGCTACGGGTACGCCAGACGTGCTTCACTGCGGCCCCGGTTCGACTGGCGCGGGTTTTGGCGGGTCAGTCTGCGTCGCCACCTACCCCGTAGGCACGACAATCACTTTGACGGCGCCAGCCGGAGCCGGAGCCTTCGGCGGCTGGTCCTACAATTGCGTTCCCACCACGGCGGTCACCGCAGGCGGTCCCAACACCTGCGAGGTCACCTTGACCTTCGACGACACGGTCGGCGCGATCTTCAACTAGAAGTCTGCCCGAATGCCTCAACGAAAAGCCGCTCTTCGGAGCGGCTTTTCTGCGTGACCCGCGTTGACCCCTGGATGTGTTTCCATGTCCTCCACCTGGCCTCATCTCGCTGCCGGCCCGTTTATTCGCAGCCACGTTCCATTGCAGCGTCAAGGCGCAGCTCTTCGTTCTTAACCACTTTCGGCTCGCGCCCCCACGAGGGCCGTTTAGACTGGTTAGGTTGCTTTGAACGTGATGGCCCACCGGCTTGGCATCCTTCGCCGCTTTCGCTTCAATCTGCCGCAACGCATCGCTGCGGGGTTGCTGGCGCTCTTTCTCCTGCAGGGATTCTGGCTTACCAGCCGCCAGACGCTGACCGACCGCGACTATCAGTACGCGCGCTGCGGCCGCGAAACCTGGGAAAAGCCCTCGCCGCTGGCCGGCTACTACACCTCCTGCGGCAACATTCACGACGGCATTCTGGCGTACCGCCTCGCCGGCCTCCCGCTCACCCTGAATCTCCTCGCCGAGCGCGGGCTCGACCTGTTCCGCAAGCCCGAAGAATCGCGTCGTGCAGGAATCCGGCGGCGAGCTGAGCACCTGGGAGCTCCGCCACCAGATGACCCACGTCCTGCTTCTGCTGCGCGCTGCCGTTTCTCTTTGCCGGCTGCGTGCTCGGCGGATGCATCTGGTGGGTGACGCGGCGTCTCTATGGCAATCTGGGCGGCTATACGGCCCTGGCTCTCTACTGTTTTTCGCCGGCGATGCTCAAGGCCTGCGTGGCGCCGAATCCCGAGGTGCTGGCCGCGCTGGGCGTCTTTGGCGGCGTGTATACCTGCATCGGCGTGGCCCACGCCATGCAGGGGCCGCGCCGCAAGTGGCGGCCGCGCATCGTGCTGCTCACGGTCATCTTCGGCGTCGCGGCGGCCGCGCACATTGTGGCGCTGCCGCTGGCCGCGCTGCTGGGGCTTGTGGCGATGCTCTGGGTGGCCGAAGGGCACAGGAGCCAGGCGCTGCCCGTGGTGCTCGTGGCCTCATGCGGGGCGCTCGTGCTGCTGTTTTGCCTGTTACGGATTTTCGCCCGACGCATTCAGCTATGTCTTCCGCTCCGGCGCGGGATTTCTTTGGTTCTCGCGGACCCGGCGCGGCGATTTTTCGGCACGCTCGCCAACGGCGGCATCACGGTGGCCGCCTGCGCGTCGCTGGTGCTTGTATCTGGCAGCGCGCAGGTCGCGCTACTTCGGCAACACCGTTCCGCTGCTTTTGCGCCGTGGTTCTCATGGTCCTCGTCATGACCGGCGCTCCGGGCAGCCCGTGGCTCTGGGCGCTGCCGTTTCTGCTCACGTTTGTCGGCGGCGTCTTTGCCGATGCGTACGAAGGCCCGCGCGGACGCCTCGCGCTCGGCGCGGCGGGCGCGATCGTCCTGCTGCAGGCGGTGCTCTGCATCCTCAGTTTGCCGGGACTGGTCTAGCCCACGAACTACGCAAAACAATGCTCAAATTACCTCATCGAGAACTCCGGCCGCCAGCCGTCTCGCGAATCCGATCGCCTCATCCTTATCCGAACCCGTTTTTCAGAGCAGAATTGCCCGGATTGCAGCCGCACCCAAGCGCTCCTCGGGCACCCTCGCAAATCTTTCCCATCTATAAGAAAAGCAATAACTTATTTCCATCCTTCCGCCTTGCTAAAACCCGCTTCAACCACTAAAATAGAAGAAAGAGACCTGCGGACCCGGCCCTGCTTTTTCCGGACTTTTTTGCCGCCTTCCTGCAGGCCATGAAAACACTATGGCAGACGATCAGAATCCCCAGCTCCCTCTCGACGGAGCGCACCCCCCACGGCGGCACGAATCTCATCCCCATCAACATTGAAGAGGAGATGCGCCGCTCCTATCTCGACTACTCCATGTCGGTGATCATCGGGCGCGCGCTGCCCGACGCCCGCGACGGCCTGAAGCCCGTGCACCGCCGCATTCTCTACGCCATGACGCGAGATGGGCCTGCAGCACAACAAGAAATACACAAAGTGCGCCAAGGTGGTGGGGCAGGCTGATGGGCGTCTACCATCCGCACGGCGACTCCGCCATTTACGACACGCTGGTGCGCATGGCGCAGCCGTTCTCGCTGCGCTATCCGCTGGTCGACGGGCAGGGCAACTTCGGCTCGGTCGATGGCGATCCGCCGGCGGCCATGCGCTACACCGAGTGCCGCATGGAGCGCATCGCCGGCGAGCTGATGGCCGACATCGAGATGGAGACCGTGGACTTCGTTCCCAACTACGACGAGTCCACGGACGAGCCGACGGTGCTGCCCACGCGGATTCCCAACCTGATCGTCAACGGCTCGAACGGCATCGCCGTGGGCATGGCCACCAACATTCCGCCGCACAATCTCACCGAGGTGGTGAACGCGGCCATCGCGCTGGTGAAGAATCCCAAAGGCGGCCTGGCCGAAGTGCTGAAGCACGTGCAGGGCCCGGACTTCCCCACCGGCGGCATTCTCTACGGCCGCACCGGCATTGTGGACGCCTACCGCACCGGCCGCGGCCGCTTTATGATGCGCGCACGCGTGGCCACGGAGAACGTGACCAAGGATCGCCAGGCGCTCATCGTCACCGAGATTCCCTACCAGGTCAACAAGTCCACGCTCTTCAAGCGCATCGCCGAGCTGGTCGAAAACAAGATCGTCTCCGACTCGACATCAGCCCGACGCACGCGCGACGAGAGCGACCGCGACGGCATGCGGATCGTGATCGGCCTGAAGCGCGGCGCGCAGCCTGAGATTGTGCTCAACCAGCTCTACAAGCACACGCAGCTGCAGGAAAGCTTCTCCATGATCTTCCTGGCCGTGGTCAACGGCCAGCCGCGCGAACTGGGCCTCGCCGAAGCCATTCACGTCTTCATCGACCATCGCATCGACGTGGTGCAGCGGCGCACCGTCTATCCTGCTGCGCAAGGCGCGCGAGCGCGAGCACATCTTCGAAGGCCTACAAGATCGCGCTCGACAATCTCGATACGGTCATCAAGATCATTCGCGCATCGAGCTCGCGCGCCGACGCGCGCGAGAACCTCTATGCCTGGGGCAAGGGCAACGACATCGTCATCAAGCTCGACCGCGAGCGGCTCGCCACGAAGAGACGCGGCCTCACGCTGCGCCAGGTCGACGCCATCCTCGAATTGCAGCTCTACCGCCTCACCCAGCTCTCCGTCGACGAACTTCTGAACGAGCTCAAGGAAATCCGCGCGAAGATCGCCGAGTACGAAGAGATCCTGGCCAGCGAGAAGAAACTGCGCGCGGTGATCGTCAAGGAGCTTGAAGAGGTTCGCGACAAGTATGGCGACAAGCGGCGCACCGAGATCATCGACGAGAGCGCCGAGACTGCAGCTTGAAGACCTGATCGCCGACGAGCAGGTTGCCGTCACCGTGAGCCACCAGGGCTACCTGAAGCGCACGCCCATCTCCATCTATCGCCAGCAGCGCCGCGGCGGCACCGGCCGCATGGGCATGAAGACGCGCGAAGAAGATTTCGTCTCGCAGCTCATCATCGACTCGACGCACGCCTTCCTGCTCTGCTTCACCAACACCGGCCGCGTCTACTGGCTCAAGGTCTACGAGATTCCCGACGTGGGCGCCGCGGGCAAGGGCAAATCGATGCAGAGCCTGCTCGATCTGCAGACCGGGCGAAAAAGTCTGCGCCATTCTTGCCCGTGCGCGATCTTGAGGAAGAGGGCAAGTTCATCTTCTTCGCCACGCAAAAAGGCACGGTGAAGAAGACGCCGCTCAAGGATTTCTCCAACGTGATGGCGCGCGGCATCATCGCCATCGGCATCGACTACGGACGACGAGCTGGTCGCCGCGCGCATCACCGACGGCTCGCAGATCATCTTCCTCGCCACGCATCTGGGCATGGCCATTCGCTTCGAAGAGAGCGACGTGCGCTCCATGGGCCGCCCGGCTTACGGCGTGCGCGGCATCGCTCTCGTCAAGAACGACTACGTGGTCGGCGTCGCGGTCACGCCCAAGGAGCACGCGCCGGGCGCGTACCGCATTCTCTCCGTCACCGAGAACGGCTTCGGCAAGCGCACCGATGTCGAGGAGTATCGCCTGCAAACGCGCGGCGGCAAAGGCGTCAAGAACCTGTCCGTCACCGAGCGCGTCGGCCGCGTGAACACCATTCAACTCGTCGACGATACTTCAGCGAGCTGATGGTCATCAGCCAGTTCGGCAAGATCATCCGCATCGATACCAAGACCATTCGCTCCGCAGGCCGCGCCACGCAAGGCGTGCGCCTGCTGAACCTCGAGCCCGAAGACAAGGTCGCCGCCGCGGTCATCATTCCGCCCGAAGAGCTGAACGGCAACGGCAATCACGAAGGTGAGCAGGGAACGCTGCTGCAGTAAGCTTGAAAGCAGATCGGAGCAAAATGCATGGACAAGACCATCCGCCGCGTAACCGATCTAGCCGAGCAGGAAGCCGAAACTTATCGCTACTGGCAGAGCCGGCCTGTTGGAGATCGGCTCGTCGCAGTCTGCGAGCTGAGCGAGGCCGCTTATGCATTCGCCGCCAATTTCAAAGGAGCGTCGGCCCATGATGACCAAGGACTTCAAGGACCTGCTTCGGGCACTTAACGCAAACGCGGCGAATACCTCATCGTCGGCGGCCACGCCTTCGCTGTGCATCTAATGCCGCGCACGACAAAGGACCTGGACCTCTTCATTCGCTCCGTCCCGGAAAATGCCAAGGCCGTATTTCGCGCCTTGGCGCAATTTGGCGCGCCCCTTCAGGGAATGACCGAGGCAGGATCTTCGCGGACGGAACAATCTTTCAAATTGGCCAGGAGCCCGACCGGATCGACATTCTGCAACGCATTGACGGAGTCACCTTCGATGAAGCATGGGCAAATCGCGTTGAAGGTAAAATCGACGGCGAGGTTCCCGCTTCGGTGATCTCAAGAGACGATCTGATCCGCAACAAAGTGGCAAACGGACGGGAACAGGATCTCCTCGACGTGAAGAAACTCAGGGCGCTGAGCCACATCAAGTAAAAGTAAGATTGCGCGAAGCGGGTCTGAAGATAAGCCGCCGCCGTCATCATCCCGCCCGAAGAACTGAACGGCAACGGCAGTCACGAAGGCGAACAGGGCACGCTGCTGCAATAGCGTTCCTGTCTTGTATCAGGGCACGACTTCAGTCGTGCCGAAAAGCGTTGGAAAATGTGCGGGCTTTAGCCCCTGAAGGATGTCTCACGATTGCTCCAAAGCATTCGTGCAATGATGTCGAGAAGAATCATCACGACCGATACCGGGTACCGGGTGCCCCGTTCAAGCTCTGCTTGGGCGGGCCATTGCCCGCTTCAGCGGGCAAAAAGACGATAGCCCCACGGCGCCAGCCTGGGGATCGAGCACAGAATTGCGGGTGCCCCGTTCAAGCTCTGCTTGGGCGGGCCGTTGCCCGCTTGTGCGGACGAAAGATGGGGACGCCCATTTTCTCGAAAAGCAAGGTACACGGCGAAGCCGCGCTAACCACAGCACCATGTACGGGATCGAAACTCGTTCCATGAGCACTCTCGTGGCGAGTCGGCACCGGGGAATCGATCAAATTCGGTAAACGACGCGGCGATAGATTTTTCCCTGCCTCGGTGACTTGGACCGCTGACGCGATCGGCGTATTTCAGGACCGATGCGGTTGTCGTCATGTAAAGTGACGTCGATGATCGCGTTGGCCTGTTCTCGTGCACCCAGGGTCATCCTAGGGATATCAGCGAACTCTGGCCGACTTCACGTTCTGATTCGCCGTTCAAGTAAGCCAGCCACTCCGTTCGGCATCTGAAACCCTTCACCCGGCGCCCCATAAACGTCCTTTGCGCAACGCACTCTCAATCCCGCGTGGGGAACGCGGAATCAGGCTGTTGCCAGAGCCGCCAAATATAGACCTAGTCCAAAGACGGTGTGCGTAGCCAGGCTCTTGATGGAATTGAAGACCGGCCTTGGAGTCTTAGAGGAAGCGATTCCCGCTCCTAGTGCCGGTTGCAGAATAAAAAGCGGCGCGAGAACCGTTACGATCCCAATGGTGAGTGCAGGGAGCAAGGTTGGCTTTCGTGCCCAATCCAATCCAAACGCAGCGAGTAAGAGCGCTGCGAAGGTAACTCCGATGGAATAATGAGCAAACCATCCCATCCACAACTCGCCTTTTATTGGTATCGCTTTCGCTATGCCATCATGAGTCCATTGACCGCCGGGGAGATGACCGATCCAGCGGCCGAGAAAAGCGAAGTTGAGCGACGGGATCCCAAACTGCTTCAGCAAAAGCGCCCAAAGGTCCATCACAATCGTGGCTCCGACGCCGATAAAGAAAGCGCGCAAAACGAATTCTGATGTACGGCTCATGCCAAGACCTTCCCTTTGTAGGAATCGGCCGCGATTCGGATTCCATCTGCATAGGGGGTTCCTGCGAATCCGAATTCCTTCGCAGACTTTGTCGAGTCGAACAAGTAGGGAGAATCGCTCTGGTACAGCATCTCGTACGACTCGCGAACTTGGGGGTTAAACCATCCGGCCAGCCGAAGCATCGGCCTAGTCAATACCCGATATTTGGGGGCTACTCCGAACTCACTTGCAGCGATAGAGATGAACTCTCTGCCGGTTAGTGGATTGGGTGCCGTTGGCAGATGCCACACCTGGTTCCACGCTGACTCCCGGTCTGTCAGCATTGCCACACCTTGCGCTGCATCAGGAATGAAGGTCAGCGAGTGGGGTGCCGCATCATTGACCAACCATGATGCCTTTCCTCCTTTCGCAAGAGGTTCAAGGACCAGAACATTCGGCACTCCGTTTTGGGTATCGGGTCCGTAGAAATCCGCTGAGCGCGCGATCATCGCGTTCAGACGGCCAGCCTGCACCTCGTCCATCAGAGCTGTTGCAATCTTTGCGCGGATATCTCCCTTCTTCGAGCGTGGAGCGTACGGAGTGTTTTCCGTCATCAGACCCGCAACGTCGCCATACATGTAGACGTTATCGAAGAAGATCAGCCTCGCCCCCGCCCGTTTACATGCTTCGATGGCATTAGCCATGATCCGCGGCCAGAGTTCCTGCCAAACTCCAAGGTCATATTTGAGACCCGCGAGCAGGTAAACCACCGTCGAGCCCGCGACTGCCCGGATGGTTTGCTCCCGATCGGCAAGGTCTGCCGGGAACAATGCCCCTCCGGCGACTGGTCTCGGATTGCGGCTTACCAATCGGAGCGGCCTGTTCCTGGCTGCCAGAATCTTGGCGAGTTCGTTTCCGATCGGGCCGCCGGCGCCAAGGATCGTAGTCATTGTCGTCACTCGACCTCCAAGCTTCGCGCCTACGCCGTTACGGTTATTCCGCACGCTTTAAGGTCAGCCCCTCATCTGGTCGCGTCAAAGATCAGCCAGATGTAGCTGATGCAGAAGCAGACAAGCGCACTGAAACCGAGCGATTGGTTCCGCGAAAATCGCAAAACTGTGTATGCACCGGGTTCATTCGGATGGTGCAGATGATGCTCATAGCTCAACACCAGCAAGATCATGAACAGCACGCCGTAGATGATGCTCATTGCCACCAGAAATAAAGGTGACGCGAATGCTGTCAGCGAGTGCCGGGCACCCGCCGGACTGAAATTCATTGCGCCAACGAGCAGTACGATCGAACCTGCAGCTAGACCGAGCACCGTCTTTGCGATGTCGAGGTAGACGTGAAGCAGATTCCTACCAAACTCCCCATGTTGACCTTGAGGATCGAAGACCGCTGGCTGTCCCCTGGCTTTCAAATAAGTGATGAACCATATGCCCGCGAACAGCCCCACCGCCGTAGCAAGTCCGGGAGAACCTGGAAAAAAGATGCTTCGGAAATTAAGCATGCTCTTCACTGATAGGCCGAAAGTGCGAGTGCCCAAACTTCTCCCCGGCTGCGTCTTCGCACATCACAGATTTCTGCACAAGCCTGTCTTCGCACTCGGGATCGTGAGATGGCAGGTAAACCAACGGCCGCTCCTTGGCGAGGGCCACGATATTCGCCATGGTCACCCGCGAGACGGCCTCATCGGGACTTACTCCATCCACCTTCCCCGCCAGCAGCAGTTGCTGGCTATAACTCGTATCCCCGGCAAGAAAGTAGGATGGAGAACCCGAGACCAGCACCGACACATGGTGTGGCGTGTGTCCAGGCGTTGGAACGATCAGCACGTCCCCTCGTTTCGTCAGCGGCATACTCTGCCGGAAGGGGCCCACCGGGCTATCTTCAAAGCGAATAAATTCCGGCTCCCAGAACTTTGGCCAACGATGCGGTAAGTAGCCCTGGACTCTGCCTCCAATCCCACTAGCTCTTTTCAACTCCTGTTCCATTACCCACATCTTGCTACCGGTCAAGTGAACCAGCCCGCCGGCATGGTCGGTATGGAGATGGGTGAGCACAACCTGGCTCACGCCTCTTTCAGAGATGCCGAGCACACGAAGCTGCGGGCCGATCTCTTCTTCCGGATGGACCGAGAACCGCGACGCCCGCCGGTAGAACGGGTGCCAAGCGGGGTGATATCCCTTCTCATGTACGCGCGAGGTCTCTCCAGTGTCCACCACGATGATGCCTTCGTCATGCTCGATCACCCACGCGTAGATCGGCAGCCACTCCGTCCAGTCCTTGTCAAACAACATATTCGCAATCCGGACCGCCCCATGGCCCCGCGACTCTCTCTGGGCGCATCTCACTTTCACCAAACCTGTGCGGATTGCATGAATCATTGGCATCTGGATTTCCTCTTTTTCAAGACCGATGGTCAACAGCCAGACGCGGGGGAATCAGCAATCGCCGATGCGCGAGGGAAGAAGGCTGTGGTCCAAGCATACGCTCGTCCATTCGCATCGGTCCGAATTCGGGCAATTGTCACGGAATTCATTTGCATCGCCGGCTTCCTGAGTCAACGTTCTGGGTTCGCGCTAAATCGCCAAAGCGCTCACTGAGTACACGGTTAGTACCGGGATGTCGCTAGTGTTGATCGGCGCCCGCTCGGACAAATTCCTAAAATCTCTCGAACCTGCGAATGCACTCGCTCGACAGATTCCATCCCGCCTGGACGTCAATCCCTCCAGCCTCCCAAGACCATCCCAGCCCACTGATTCCGACTGCAAATTTTGTCCCGCCGCCTTTGCAGGTTATTTCCGCCAATTCGCTATCCTGATGTCAGATTCAGCCAGAAAAAGGGTGACCGCGCAGCACGCGATCAGGCCCAACGTCAACGGGTCCCCAGAACACTGATCACCGGCCGCAGTCTCTTTCGGGCAAGATCCCGAGAAAGGCGCCCTTAAGTCGTCATTTCGGAACATTTTGAGTCACAAATATCATATTTTTCAATAACTTAGCGGAAAAGGCGAAATGTACAAGTGCCTGAAAGAAAACTCTTTAACCCCAAAAAGGGGTGGGGGGAGGGGGAGTGGTCGAAAGTTAAATATCCACGCCGTCAACGCTTTTCCGAAAACCGCACACGGCGATCTTTATCCCGTCGAACCGCTTGCAGCCGCGGCCCGCCTCGCGCCCCGCGACCAAAACGCGTACACAGGAACCCCCAGCAGCACCAGGATCAGCCCCGGCCAGGTGTATTGCGGCTTGTAGCGCAGCAGCGCAAAACTGATCACCGCGGCCATCAAGATATAAAGCCCGGGCAGGAACGGATATCCGAACGCCTTGTAAGGCCGAGGTGCGTCCGGCTGCTTGGCGCGCAGCACGTACAGGCCAACGATGGTCAGGATATAGAAGACCAGTTCGGCAAAGATGATGTAGTCCAGGAGCTGGCCGTACGAGCCGGAGACGCAGAGCAGAGTGGTCCAGATCGCCTGCACCACCAGCCCGGTAGCAGGCGTCTTGAAGCGCGGATGCAGCTTGCCGACCGACTTGAAGAAGAGGCCGTCCTGTGCCATCGCGTAATAGGCGCGCGCCCCTCCCAGCGCGATCCCGTTGGCGCAGCCAAAGGTGGAAATCATGATGGCCGCAGCCATGAGATAACCGCCCACGCTCGGGAAAATCTGCTGCAGCACGGCCGCCCCGATGCGATCTTCTGAAGCGTATTGAATGCCGCGTGCAAAAACCGTCCCCCCGTGAGGATCGCCGTGAAGCGGCAACACCATCATGTATGCCGCGCTCGCAAGAATGTACACGATCAGCACGAAGCCGGTACCGAAGGCGAGCGAAAGCGGCACATTGCGCCGCGGATTCCTGATTTCGCTGGCCGTGAACGTGACGTTATTCCAGGCATCTGCTGAAAAGAGCGAGCCCACCTGGACAATAGCCACGATCACGATCAGATTGACGAGAACTGTCGGCCCCTGCGCGCCCACCTGTACCGGATGCAGCGAATGCCAGCCCGCATTCCGCCACAACTCGCTCCAGTGGCTGCCGAAGTTGGCCGCGATGGCGCCGGCGTTGCGCCCAACGGTGAATCCCAGCAGGATCAGCGCCGCCAGTGAAAGCGCCTTGGCGACAGTAAAGATGTTCTGCACGATTGCGCCGAAGTCGACTCCTCGGATGTTGACGGCCGTGACGAAGACAACCACCACGATGCCCGCAAGGTTCGCAGTATTTAAGCCGATCTCCATGTTGCCCAGCACCATGGGACCTACTGGAATGGCTGGAACGTGGGCAATGTGCCAGAGCCAATGAGTGCTTGAAACAGTCGGAAAGAAGACGCCGAGGAATTTGCCGAATGCGACACAAACCGCGGCGATGGTGCCCGTCTCAATGACGAGGAAAAGTGTCCAGCCGTAGAGAAATCCCCAGAGCGGCCCCAGAGATTCGCGCAGGTAAACATACTGGCCGCCGGCTTTGGGCATCATCGCAGCCAGCTCGCCGTAGCTGAGCGCACAGATGACAGTCATGACTGCTGTGACCACCCACGCCGCCAAAAACAAAGCAGGCGAATCGGTGAGTCGCGCAATGTCGCAGTCCACGATAAAAATGCCGCTGCCGATCATTGAGCCCACAACGATGGTGGTAGCGCTGAACAGGCCCAGCCTCTGCAGCATCTGCGGCGCCGCGCCCGGGCCGGGTTGGCGGGATTCACGCTGGTCCGTAGAAGTCGTCATTCGGAGTTAAAGGAAATCGCCTTGCTCTCTTGAAGATCGGGGAACTGTGTCAGCATTGTATCCGACTTGGCGGCGCTCGGTGTTTTTCCGCCGGCGAATGCCCGCGATGTGCCGGTGCGATTGCTGACCATCGAACTGGCGGATCCATCCTTCGCGTTACGCTTGCTCGTCTCCGTCTGGCTGCAGCAAAAGGAGCAAAACGATGCCGACAACGCTGAATTCCATGAAAGCCTTTTCCTCCCCGTTCCATGTTCGCGATTGCCACATCAGGAACCACTCGCCGCCGATGTCGAGAAATGCCACCAGCCACAAAAGCAGCGAGAGCGTGAGGGCAGCGATCGGCAGTGATTTAGCGGCGTTGAATGCGGCGGCGGGCCCACGCAGCGCGCGGAGCAAGCGGACAACGCCCCACCAAAGTAACACGCAGGTCACGATCTCCCAGGCGATAATCGAAATGTAAAAAATGCCATCGATTGCAGGCGACGAAATGGCGCGCCACATGCCGCCGTTGCCGGCAAATGTGGTATCCATCAGCAGGACGTGCCGGACAAACTGCGCATTCGAACCGTAGTCGGTGAGGTTGTTGAAGACAACGAGTAGATAGAAGAAGCCCAGGCCGGCAAGTAGAAGCAATTTTGCGATACGCGTGATCATGCTCTCCGGCCCCATTCGCGAACCAATGTTTGCATGAATTCTGAGTGAAGTTACCGCATCTCATCGGCCCGCGGTATGGCTTATCCTATCGCGCCCTTGTATGCAGGCAGAAGAGAAATCTTCAGCGCGCCGCACCGAGTCAAGTTGCGTGGCGCATCGATCGAGTCGGCCCTCGGGCACATGGGCTGCGACCGCAGTCTCCTAGGCTGCCACATCGATTCTTTGCATCTGTTAGATGGGCGTCGTAATTGGGCTCGCGTATAATTCGCTTGAACGCTGTGGAATTGCTCTCCAATCTCGCGTGGGCCGTCGCTATCGCCGCCATGTGGGGCTTGTGGCTGGCCCTGCAACGCAGCGAGCGCAGGGCATCTGTACTGCCCGCGGTTGCCGTTCAGGTCATCGGGCTGGCTATGGTGTCGGCGATTCTGCTCCCCGCCATTTCCGTCACCGACGATCTACATGCGTCTAACATTCCGGCGGAAGTCGAGCGCGTCTGCAGTTGGAGCCACCGCCAGTCCACCCTGCAACAGCCGTCACATATTCTCCCGCTGGCTCTGGCGCTCCTCTTGCTTTGCCCAAGGCCTTCCCGCGTGCGTACCATTGCATTTCTTACGGCTGAAAGGCTCACCCCGAGCCGGCAAACTGCTTACCAGCCTCTTCTCTGGTCGCGCCCCCCTCCCGCAGCTTGAGGAACCCCTTTGCCTGATGTTTCCATTTTCTTCTGAAAGAAAACCGATCGCACTCGTGCGATTAGATGGGTATGTGTTATGAAGCGCTCGCAGCGTTCTTTCTACGCTGGTTCGCCATTGTTTCTGTTTGCCGCCGCTTGCATCTGCATTGCCCGCTGCCCGGCGCAAGCGCAACAGGGTCTCACCTGGGATCAGGTGAAAGCAAAGTTCGAAGCTACCAATCCGGCGCTGAAGGCTGACGCCGACAACGTCGACGAGATGCGCGCCGAAGAGATTACGGCTTATCTGCGGCCAAATCCGCAGTTCGGCGTGACGGCCGATGGAACCCAGATCGTTCCCGACAACGGCGTCTGGCAGCCGCTCAAGGGCACATTCGTGACGCCCAGCATCAGCTACCTGCACGAACGCGATCACAAACGCGAGCTGCGCCTCGAAAGCGCGCAGCAAGGAACGCTCATCTCGGAGTCGGAGCACGAGGACCTGAAGCGCACCCTGGAGTTCACTTTGCATGCGGCATTTGTGCAGACGCTCGAAGCCAAGACCGTTCTTGATTTGGCGAAGTCCGATCTCGACTACTACGACAAGATCATCGCCATCAGTCGCGACCGTCTGAAAGCCGGCGACATCGCGCAGATCGATTTCGACCGCATCGAACTGACGCGCGTGCAATATGAGTCGGAGCTGCAGACGGCCATCGTCAACCTGCGAACCGCCAAGATCCAGCTTCTGCAGTTGCTGAACGACCATACTCCAGTGGACCAGTTTGATGTCTCCGGCCCCTTCGATTTCTCCGACGCGCTGCAACCGCTCGACGATTTCCACCAGATCGCGCTCGCTAATCGTCCCGATCTGCAGGCGGCTCTCGAGACCATCCAACAGTCCGAAACGAACC
Source organism: uncultured Acidobacteriaceae bacterium (assembly GCA_963782285.1). Taxonomy (GTDB): domain Bacteria; phylum Acidobacteriota; class Terriglobia; order Terriglobales; family Acidobacteriaceae; genus Telmatobacter. Next base: position 126,303 of record CAWAJH010000016.1, on the reverse strand, counting down.
ACAAGCTGGCTGAGGCGAACGGCTCAACCGATCCCACTCTCGGGGGCTGGTACACGTGGAATTCTTCCACCAATAACCCAGGTGCGACTCAAACCATCGGAGCAAGCGTGAATATTCCCTTGCGCATCTTCGACCGAAATCAAGGCGAAAAGCAACGCACGCAGATCGACATCGATCGCAGCCGCGAGGCCAGCGAGGCCACGCGTGCGCAGGTTTTCAGCGATGTGGACACGGCATATGCCGAAGTGGAGAGCAACATCGCGCTGCTGAAACCCTACAAGGCGCAATACAACGATCAGGCGCTCAAGGTGCGCGACTCCGTCAGCTACGCCTATTTTCATGGCGGCGCTTCGCTGATGGATTTTCTGAATGCGCAGAGCGAGTTCCGCCAGGTGCAATTAGCCTACGCCCAACTCCTCGGCTCCTACCTGGTCGCCGCCGCACAACTTAATCTTGCCGTCGGACGTGAGGTGCTCCAATGACGAAAACTTCCCTTTCGCATATCTCTTGGCTGGCCGCGGCATGCCTGGTGCTCGCCGGCTGCGGGAAAAAGTTCGACCCGGCCAAAGGCGAGGTGTCGCAGGTGCAGACGATTCAAGCCGGCAATGCGGCTTTGGTAACGGTGGAGAATCCGGAGCAATTCCCTCTCGTCGCCGCAGGGCGCATCGATGAACCCGACAAGCTGAGTGTGACCGGGGCGGTCTTTCCCGACGTCTCGCGAGAGATTCCGGTGATCTCCATAGCCAACGGCCGAGTCGTCGATATTCGTGCGCAGCTCGATGACAACGTGAAGAAGGGGCAATTGCTCTTCAGCGTAGAGAGCCCCGATATCAGCAGTATTTTCGACACGTATATGAAGGCGTCCGCCGACGAACAACTGGCCGACAAGGCCTATATTCGCGCCAAGGACCTGTACCAGCACGGCGCCATTTCGCAGTCCATGGTGGAGCAGGCTGAGGATGCGGAAAAGGATGCCCAGGCTGACCTCACTGCTGCCGAGGCACAGTTGAAGATCCTCGGTGTTGATAAGGCCCACCCCAGTCCGATTGTGAACGTGTACGCACCCACCTCCGGCGTCATCGTCGCCCAGAACATCACGAACGCAGCTGCGACGGGCGTTTCTCTTTCCGGATCGGCGACGGCTTTTACCATCGCCGACTTGAGCAGGGTATGGATTATTTGCGATGTATATGAGAACGACCTGCCCAAGGTTCAGCTCGGACAGCAGGCTCGAATCCAGCTCGCTGCTTATCCCGGCAAGCTCATGACCGGCCGCGTAAGCGATATCGGACCGGTGCTCGACCCCACGATTCGCACCGCAAAAGTGCGTATTGAAGTGGTCAACCCTGGCATTCTCCGCCTGGGAATGTTCGTCAATGCGACGCTGTTGAGCCGCAACCGCATCACGCAGGCAACCGTGCCGGCCACCGCCATTCTGCACCTTCACGATCGTGAATGGGTGTTTGCCCCCGCGGGCCAGGGAAGATTCAAGCGAGTCGAAGTGAGTGCCGGCGACATGCTGCCCGGCGGCCAGCAGGAGATTCTATCCGGTCTCAAACCGGGAGACCAGTTGGTGAAAGATGTGCTCAACCTCGAAGCTGCGGCGGAGGCACAATGATCCGGAGACTGGTCGACTTCGCCCTCCAGAACCGGCTCCTGGTTCTGGCTCTGGGAATTCTGCTCTTCGCATGGGGCATTGTGTCGTTTCATCGTTTGCCGGTCGAAGCCTACCCCGACGTTGCCAACAATTATGTCGACGTCATCGCGCAGTGGCCGGGCATATCGGCGGAGCAGATTGAGCAGCAGGTTACCATTCCCATCGAAACTGTGATGAACGGCATTCCCGGGATCACACATGTGCGCTCGTGGTCGATCTTCGGGCTATCGACCGTGGAGATGGTTTTTGGCGAGGATACAACGGACTTCGAAAATCGCGAACGCGTGCTCGAACGGCTCTCGCAGGTCAGTTTGCCGTCCGGCGTGGTTCCGCAGATGGGCACAGACTGGAGCCCGGTCGGCCAGATCTATTTCTATACTCTGCGCAGCACCAATCCCGAGTACGACGTGATGAATCTCAAGACGCTCGAAACCTGGGTGGTCGAGAAGAATCTCAAGTCAGTCCCGGGCGTTGTGGACATCAACCCGTTCGGCGGGCCGACCCGTGAGTATCAGGTGCGCCTCGATCCCGACAAGCTCGTCTCCTACGGACTGAGCCTCCGGGAGGTCGAACAACAACTTGCGAACAGCAACGCGAATGGTGGCGGCAGCTTTATCCAGGAGGGCCAGCAGCAGGTGAATGTCCGCGAGGTCGGCATGGTCCAGGACCTTCAGGATATTGGGAACACGCTCATCACCATGAAGGGCGGCACGCCCATCCGTGTCAAGGATCTCGGTGTTGTTGAGCAGGGGCCCATGATCCGCCTGGGGCAGTTTGGCGATAGCTACCACGATAAGGATGAACATCTCATCGACAACGACGACGTAGTCTCAGGAATCGTCGCTTTGCAGAAAGGTGCGGACGGGCAGCCGACACTCGACGGTGTGCATCGCATGGTCACGCAACTCAACGATCAGATCTTGCCCAAAGGCGTGACTATCGTTCCTTTCATCGACCGCAGCAACCTGCTCCACTTCACCACGCACACAGTACTTCACAACCTCACAGAAGGAATGATCCTGGTGGCGATCATCCTTTTTCTCTTTCTGGGCAACGTACGCGGCGCAACCATTGTCGTCCTCACTATCCCATTCTCGCTGCTCTTTGCTGCCACCTGTCTCGACCTGCGCCAGATCCCGGCCAATTTGCTCTCGCTGGGCGCGTTGGACTTCGGCATGGTCGTTGAAGGGGCCGTCGTCATGGTGGAAAACATCGTCCGCCATCTTGCGCGCGGTGACGACAATGGACGGCCGATCCAGGCTCGTATCAGCGAGGCCTCTCACGAAGTGCAGAGACCTGTCTTTTACGCGATCGCCATTATCATCACTGCGTACCTTCCCATTTTCACGCTGCAATCTGTGGAAGGCCGGTTGTTTCGTCCCATGGCGTGGACGGTAGCCTTTGCGCTCCTGGGCGCACTAATGTACTCCATCCTCCTCGCTCCCGTGTTGGCCAGCATGCTGCTCGGCAAAGGCGCAAAGGAGTGGAAGAATCCGCTGATGGAATATCTGCGGGAAAGATACCGCTCGGGCGTCACCTGGGCCGTTCATCACCATCGCGTCGTGATCGGCGGCGGCGTGATTGCGCTTGTTCTAGCCGCCTTTTTGGCCTTCAGCGGAATTATCGGTTCTGAGTTCTTGCCGCATTTGGATGAGGGTTCGCTTTGGGTGCGCGGAACCTTGGAACAGAGCGTCGGCCCTGATGAGAGCATCCGGGTTGCGAATGAAGCCAGGCGTATCCTCTGCTCCTTTCCCGAGACCACCGAGTGCACCAGCCAAACCGGCCGTCCAGACGATGGCACGGATCATACGGGCTTCTTCGACACCGAGTACTTCGTTGGGCTGAAACCGAAAGAAGAGTGGCGGCCGATTTTTCACGGAAACAAGGACAACCTGATCGCGTCGATGAACCTTGAATTGACGCAGAAATTCCCCGGCGCCATCTGGGGCTTCTCGCAGCCTATCGAGGACAACATGGAAGAGGCGGTAAGCGGCGTTAAAGGCGAGTTGGCCACAAAAGTCTATGGCAGCGATCTTCACACGCTGGAAGACATGGCAAACCGAGTCGCTGCTGTAATGAGTGGCGTGAGGGGTATCACCGATCTGGGAGTGCTTCAGGTTACGGGCCAGCCCGACTTGAATGTGACCGTGGATCGAGCGAAGGCGGCGCGCTGGGGTATTAGCGTAGCTGATGTGCAGGATGCCGTCCAGACCGCCGTCGGGGGGACAGCACTAACGCAGGTGCTGCGCGGAGAGGAAGTCTACAATCTCACGCTGCGCTATCTTCCCCAGTACCGGGATACATCTGAAGCCATTTCGAATATCCGCCTCCTGTCGCCGAGCAGTGAACGCGTTTCACTTGCCCAGTTGTGCGACGTGCACGAAGCCGACGAAGGTTCTGAGATTTACCGGGAGAACAATCAGCGCTACGTTGCGATCAAGTACAGCGTTCGCGACCGGCCGCTCGGCGATGCAGTCCGCGAGGCCATTCAGGAAGTGAATGCACAGGTCAAGTTGCCCCGCGGCTATCACATCGCATGGGAGGGCGAGTACCAAAGCGAGCTGCGTGCGGAAGCGCGAATGGCGATCATTGCGCCCCTCACGGTTCTCTTGATCTTCATCATCCTCTACTCCATGTACAAGTCTTTCAAATGGGCGCTGCTGATTCTCGCCACGGTGGCCATGGCAAGCCTCGGCGGGCTATTGGTACTGCTCGTTACCGGAACGGAATTCAGCGTTTCCTCAGAAGTTGGATTCCTGGCCTTGTTCGGAGTCTCCGTCCAATCCGGCGTCATACTCCTGGAATATATCAATCAGCTTCGCACACGCGGTCACACCATTGAGGAAGCCGCCGTCGAGGGATCCGTTGTGCGGTTGCGTCCCATCATGATGACGATGCTTGTTGCGACCCTGGGGCTTTTGCCCGCCGCCCTTTCCCACGGCATCGGCTCCGACTCGCAGCGGCCATTCGCCATCGTGATCGTGGGCGGGCTTATGACCAATCTCTTAATGAGTGTCTTCCTGCTCCCCACTCTTTACGTCTGGATCGCCCGGCCCGATGACGTCTTACCTCCGCCCGATGAATCCGAGGAGGGATAATCGCGCCATGCGTGGGCTTCAACCTTGCTCAGGAGATCACGTGTTTTGAGCATTTCGGCGCACGCGGCGCGAGCCACATTTGCCATCCGATGGTCCCACTGGACTCGCATTCCGCCGGCTTGGAAATCTCCTCTCGCCATTGCCACGTTCGATTCGGCCTTGGTTGCGCCGCATTTTGACCCACCTGTCTATCGCCTCCATCACGAAAACGTTTTCATGTCCGTGCTGCCACGAAAGATGCATTGAAGTCCCGCCACTTAACGGTTCTGATACGGGGAGAGCCGACGCTTGGGGTTCCTGCTATTTAGACGCGCTACTCTATTCGCAAAAGCGTCGCATCGAGGTTGCTCATGGCAAAACAACAGCTTTGGGCCATCACTTGCTTTTTCAATCCGCTCGGCTGTGAGAGCAGGCTGAGGAATTACCGGATTTTCCGGGAGAACTTGTGTCTCCCTTTGGTCGCGGTGGAGTGGTCGCATGAAGGCCGCTTCCAATTGCGCCAGAACGATGCGGAAGTCCTCGTGCAGATGGAATCCGGGGACCTGCTGTGGCAGAAAGAGCGGCTCCTGAATATTGCCTTGCGATCGGTTCCGCGGGGCTGCACCATGATTGCCTGGCTCGATAGCGACGTCGTCTTCGAGGACTGCAACTGGACCGATCGAACTGTCGATCTGCTTCAAAAATTCGCGATCGTCGAACCCTTCAGCGTGATGTACGAGCTTCCCCGCGGCGGCACGCCAGGAGATGCCCGCTCCAGGAAGGACAGTGGTTACGGGATGATGTATGCGCTGGCTGAAGGCATTGCGCCGCCGGAAGTCTTGCGCGGAGACATGCGCGTGAAAGACCGGACGAGCTGCGGGCTGGCTTGGGCGGCACGGCGCGAGATTCTAGATCGATTCGGCTTCTACGACGCCTGTGTGCTGGGCAGCGGTAACAGGGCTATCACCTGCGCGATGCTCGGCCGCTTTTGCGACGCGATCGAATACCTGCAAATGGGCCCGCGGTGGACACGGCACTATATGAATTGGGCACAACCCTATTTCGAGGCGGTTCACGGAAACGTGGGCTTCGCCGAAGGAGGCCTCTTCCACCTTTGGCATGGCGAACTGAAGGATCGCCGCTATAGCCAGCGCCACGCATTTCTAGGCAGCCGCGATTTCGATCCTGCAAAAGAGATTTGGGTCGATGACCAGGGCACATGGAGATGGAATGGCATAAAGTCCGAAGCCGAACAATACGTCCGCGGTTATTTCCAGGGTCGGCGCGAAGATGGCTGAAGCAATCGTATCCGCGGCTCACCTGGCGGAGGGTTCACTAAGCCTCGAGTTTGCGCACCATCGTCACTCCTCGGCCAAACGGCAAATCGAACACCTGCAACCGCGCGTCTTTCTTGAGTTCGTCGACGAAGCATTTAACGCGATGCTCGTAGGCTCGGTCGTCGCCGTACATCCGCGAGGTGCGCACGGCCGCGCTGTCGTGAAGAAGAACGATCCCCTCGGGCGAAAGGTGACTCTCGAACGTGGCGTAGTCGAAGCGGACCTGCTCCTCGGAGTGATAGCCATCGATGAACACAAGACCCACTTGTCCCAGCGAGCGATAGCTCTCCGATGCCGCGAATTGCTGGGTGGTCATCAAAAAATGCCGGATGTTCTTCACCCCGAATTCACTGAAATATCGCTGGACCACCTGCGGATCCTTCCAGAAATCGTCCACCAGCGACGGATCGATGAACCAAAGCTCCCCCTCTTCCGAATTGTCGGCCAGTGCCTTCGCCAGAACCAGGGGGACGAACCCACGAAACGAACCGATTACGACCGCGCGCGACGGCCGGATGATGCGCACAAGTGCGTAATAGAGCCAGCCCAGGCCGAGATTACCGTCGGCGGCCCGCTGATGGTGGCCCATGCGCAACATGTCCTCATCCGCGAACAGCTTTTCGATCCATTCCCTCATGAACATCTCACCCCCAGGGAAATCGCGGCTTGCCCAAATGGCTGCATCCAGCCGGCTCGCGATGAAGCGCGAGGCTTCACGGAGCCACTAAACTCGATCGACCGGGAATTCTCTCTCCCACAATGGGCGGCGGATAACTCTGTGGTAACAGGCACTCTCTCATGATTGTAGTGGTCGCTCCAACGCAGGAAACCTGGGAAATCGAGGAGTATCTGAAACAGCAAGGCAGCCCGTTGCAGAGCCGCCTGCGAATCCTCACCTACGATGAGATCGCGACCCGGCAGGAGTTACCCCTCGGCACCTATGTATTCGTTGCCATCGATCAACTTTTGCCGACTGAGAAACAGATTGCCATGCGGTGCTGCGAGCGGCTGCAAGAAGCCGACCCGCAACTCACGATCATCAATCGGCCATCAGAAGTGCTCTTGCGGTTTCCCTTCCTCACGGCTTGCTTTAATCAAAGACGCAACAGCTTTCGGGTCTACCGCGCCGCTGAATTTCTCCGCTGCAAGCACTTTCCCGTCTTCCTGCGCCGCGAATTGGACCACAGCGGCAACGCCAGTGGTCTGCTTTATTCCACCGTCCAGCTTGCCCGGGAGATCGCCGAGAAGATGGCGCGAGGATTTCGCCTGCGCGACCTGATCGTCGTTGAATATTGCGACACGATGGACCGTGCCGGAGTTTACCGGAAATACTCCGCTTTCATCGTCGGCGAAACCATCCTTCCGCACACCCTCACGCACAACCGCGACTGGGTTACCAAATCGCATGGCCGGCTCATTGACGCGGACACGGTGCGTGAGGAATTTGACTACATCGCCAGCGATCCTCACGCCGATTGGCTGCGCGAGACCTTTGCCCTGGCGCGCACCAGCTATGGCCGCATCGATTACGGATTGCTTAACGGCCGGCCCCAGGTTTGGGAAATCAATACCAACCCGACAATCGCCCGCGCCGCCGGCGCCGATCCGCTGACCGAGGAACAAAAGAGACTGCGAGCGGTCGTCCGCCAGCATTTTCAGCCTCGTTTCCGGGCCGCCTGGGAAGCCATCGACAGCCCGGCCAACCCTGACCACACCATCTCCGTCCGGGTCTCCGAGCGCCAGCGCCGAAAACTTGCCGCCGAAAAACAACTGCGCTTGCGGATCCAGGCCAGGAAAACGACCTTTGCGGCCATGGCCAATTTTCTGATCCGTCCCCTCTGGCGCGGCGCAAAGCGAATTCGGCGTGTGATGACTCCCTGAAGCCAGGCCCCTGTTCCCATCTCGATCATCCACCCGCTCAGTTCGGAGCAGACAGATTCAGCGGTGCGATTATTTTGGGTCAGTGCTGGGATTGTCCGAATACAAGAACCGCCGCGTAGTTTCAAGAGCGAGGTCGACTTGTAGGAATCTCGTCACGGCGAGAGACAAACTTCGATCGATATACGACTTTGCAGTGGGCTTGCCGGCTCTCTTCCCCGGGGACTTCAGCGGCTTGCTGAGGATTTGGTACCCTCGACTACACCAATCGCTGCGCCTGCACCGCCGCCGACGATCAGAATGCCAATAAGAGCTTTCTTCGACCCGGACCCTCCAGCGCCGTTGAAATCAATCTCGGTCACAAGTAACTGAGTGGGCTCGGAAGTTGTGGCGCCACCCTGCAAAAAGCCGGAGACGACAACCTTCTTGTTTGTATACTTCCGAAGCTCCTTCCCGGTAATAAGCTGATATTTTGTGCCGGCAACAGTTGTCAGAAAGAATGTCCCATTGTCTTCGTTCACTAACCCTTCAACTGCGTTCAAGAAAGGCGATCCTTCGGGTGCAGCGGCCTGCTGCATGGGGTGAAACAACATCGCCGCACCGGTAACCACATGGGCCACTGCAAGGTCCGAATCTTCAGTCACACGCAGGTCCCCGGTTACGGCCGCGACTTCGACTGTATTCGCGGGGCTGAATGCAACGATCCCAAGCGTGTTCGGCGCACTGGGAGCTACGCTAAGGCCATCTACTTCGAGCAGAAAGTGAGAGCCGGACGCCTTGACCTGGCTCTTCCCCCGCAATAAAACGAGACGATCGTCGTACACCACGCCTTGCGAATTAGTTGCCAACTTGATCTCGGTGCCGTTGACAAGCTGAAGCGTCGCTGTGGCTTGGCTGGTCTCCACAGCTGTGCCATTGAATAGCGTTGCATTGCTCGTTACCGGGGATCCATCGATTCGCATGTCTCCTCGAGCACTGACCGTCCCGATCGGCTTAGTGCCTGCCGAAGCATAAGCGCACGAGAGAGACAACAGAATCATTGCAACCGGAAAACTCTTCATTGCGACACCTATACCTCTCGCAAGCGCGGGCATTCACGCCGGAATTGATCCCTAATGTATACGCCAGGGATTCGCCGGATTCAAGCATTTAAAGCAGTAGTTTTCAACAGTTTGCGCAAGACAGATGTCATACATTTCGTGATCGCTAAATCGAAGATGCCGAAATGCAAAGAGTGCTGAACTCTAGAGTCACCTAACGAAGGTAACCTATGTAACAGAATATAGGTGACATCAGTCACTTTCATAGATGTGACTATCCGCGATTCTGACAACAGAAAAACTCCGATCTGTCTGCCATCTCTCTCCTTGACTTAGAAGGCGTGACGCCGTCACGAGCAGCCGCGCCGCGAGGGGAGACGTGTTTCTAGAAGTTCCATAGGTAGAGAAGCATGGGCCCCTGAGAAATTGCTCACTCATTCCAGAAGATAGCCGGAACACAGAATGCACCTCAAAGCTCGGGTGCAAAACCGATGAACTTCTGGAGAAATGGCTGCAACATTGGGATTAGCAGACGTCGAAATAGCTGTAAAGAAGCAACTTCGGCAGTTCTGCTCATTTGCCTGCTGCCCGTTTTGTCCGCATGTGGCGGACGCATCGCGAATCAACGCGACGGGACAGCATTTGAAACCCCCTCCCCTAGTCGAGACATGGTTACGCAATCTACCCCAAATATCAAGGGAATGGATCTCCCCACGGTAGGTGCGGCTCTCATGTCAGGTGGATCATCGGGCGCCGGCACGATATCTTTAAGTAACTTCCTCGATAGACAGAGCAACGCTGGCGCCTCTTCTTTTTCCAGCGCGGGTACGGCTGAGCTGAGCGCGGAGGTAGCGTCGATCTCGAGGGACGATGCAATGACTCAGCTTTCGGCGAATAATCCGTTGGTCGGAATCCCGGAATTAACGGTCAATCTCGGAAAGAGACGCAGAGGGGACTCTTCAGACCCGGCGCTGGCCTCGTTGAGTTGCACCGAAGGATCGATCACCGGCTCAGGAACTGTGGCATGCACAGCAAAGCTGACGACAGCAACGGTGAGCGGATTGGCGGTTAGTCTATCGAGCAACGACCCGGCGGTAGTTGTACCAGGATCGGTTACGGTGTCAGCGGGCGCTACTAACGCCGGTTTCCAGGCCGCAATCTCGGCGGTAACCGCAACACAAACGGCAGCCATTTCGGCCAGTGCAGCGGGAGTTTCTACGAGCTTCGTCCTGCAGTTGAATGCTGCGTCAGCAATACTGAGCCTGAGTTCCTCAAGTTTGAGCTTTGGCAGCGTAAACGTGAATGCCTCCGCAACGCAGTCGGTGACGTTGTCTTCGACCGGCACCGCAGCGGTGATTGTGAATTCCGTCTCATCGACCGGCAGTGGTTTTACCGTCTCCGGCGCCACTTTTCCGCTGACCTTGAATCCTAGTCAGACGGCAACGTTGACCGTGCAGTTCGAACCCGCAACTGCTGGGACTGCGACTGGTACGCTGACCGTCGCCAGCAACTCGTCCGCGGGTTCTTCGTCGGTGATCAGTCTGAGCGGGTCGGGCGTGCCGGTGCTCACCGCGCTTCATTGTGCCAGCGGTTCGATGACAGGAGCGGGGACGGACAGTTGCACAGTAACCCTGAATGCTGCGGCGGCCACGGGCGGCCTCGCGGTCAGTCTGGCCAGTAACGACAGCGCAGTCGCGGTCCCAGCTTCAGTAACGGTGCCAGCAGCAGCTACAAGCGGGGGCTTCACAGCGACAGTTTCTTCCGCCAGCAATGCGCAGACCGTAACGCTTACTGCCAGCGCTGGCAATGCCGCTCAGACATTTACGCTTCAGTTGAGCTCGTCGGTAGCCACGTTGAGTGTGAGCAAATCCAGCCTGGCTTTTGGCAGCGTGAATGTGAATACTTCTACAACGCAATCGGTGACGCTGTCGTCCACAGGCGCCGCGGCCGTGACCGTGAATTCTGTCGCGGTTGCGGGCGCTGGGTTCACAGTCTCCGGCGCTAGCTTTCCGCTGACCCTGAATCCTAGTCAGACGGCAACGTTGACCGTGCAGTTCGATCCCGCAACTGCGGGGACTGAGACTGGTACACTGACCATCGCCAGCAACTCGTCCACGGGTTCTTCGTCCGTCATCAGTCTGAGTGGGTCGGGAGTGCCGGTGGTCACCGCGCTTCATTGTGCCAATAGCTCCATGACTGGAGCGGGGACGGACAGTTGCACGTTGACACTGAATGCTGCGGCGGCCACGGGCGGTCTGGCGATCGGCCTGGCCAGTAACAACAGCGCAGTCACGGTCCCGGCTTCACTGACCGTGCCGGCAGGGGCCAGTACAGCCGGGTTCACCGCGACAGTTTCTTCAGTTAGTTCGGCGCAGACAGTGACGCTGACGGCGAGCGCGGGCGGCGTACCGGTTACTTTCGGTCTTAGCTTGGGCGCATGCGCGCCGGCGTTGACCATCAACGCCGGCACTGTAAGCTTCGGCGATGTAAACGTCGGCACGACAGCCACGCAGTCGATTACATTGATGTCCACCGGCACTGCTGCAGTCACTGTAGAATCGGCCACTATTGCGGGCGGCGGATTCGGGGATTCCGGGCTTACATTCCCGTTGACGCTGAATCCGAATCAGACGGCAACGCTGAACGTGCTCTTCGACCCGACTGTAGCTGCGTCCGTGACCGGTACACTGGCGATCGTCAGTACGTCATCGACGAATCCCACGGCAACCATCAGCTTGAGCGGCACCGGCATGGCGGTTGGATATGCGGTCGATTTAAGTTGGGATGCGCCCGCAAGCTCTCCCGATCCCGTTGCGGGATACAACGTCTACCGCTCGCTTAGCGGCGCCTCCTCGTATGTTCAGGTGAATTCGTCGGCAGTTACTCAAACCGCCTACACTGACACCTCGGTCCAGGCCGGTCAGGCCTACAACTATGTCATCGAAAGCGTCGATGCCTCTGGAGTCGAAAGTGCCCCTTCAAACGTCGCCAATGCAACCATACCGTAGGTCGAAGCTGAGCTTTACTTCCAGCACAAGAAACATCATGGAAAGCTGTGCTAAACCGTCGTGGAGAAATGCCCGGCCACGCGACACAATTCTGAGATGCGGAATGGCGGTTCGGCGCAGGCCGACCTCCTTGTTCCGAGCCTCACCTTCCCTCTTTCCCCATCGACTCACAGACGCATTTCGGGCAGACCGGGAATGGTGCGATTTTGCGCATTGAACGGGCGTTACTTGGTGCCCAGAGGGGGACTTGAACCCCCACGACCGGTTAGGGTCTGCGGATTTTAAGTCCGCTGCGTCTGCCAATTTCGCCATCCGGGCCCATACCTTTATATTATGGAGCCGTTCTTCGGGCACCGAGCGAGTGGCCCCTCTGAATACACTCCCAGCGGAGTCGAATGATAGGGCTCTCCGGGTGCCGTCTTTCCACAACTTGCCCCGGAGTAGCGGGCCCTCGTATGATCCGGCAAGAGCATTTTCACGATTACGGCGTCCCGGAGCCGACTCTCTCAAGTCGACTCGACCGTCGTGATGCGGCGATCTTGAACGAGCCCTGACGAGTGTAAAAATGCTGATAATAGAGTAGCGATCACGATGAGCGAGACGGAGAGCAAGACCGAACTGCGAGTCAAGGGGCGGCTCATGTCTGCCTCGGAGATCGAGCGTACGCTTGTGCGCCTGGCCCACGAGATCGTCGAAAAGAGCAATGGCAGCGAGGATCTGGCGCTCGTGGGAATCAAGCGCCGCGGCGTTCCTCTGGCGGAACGTCTGGGCAAATTGATTTCCGGCATCGAAAAGCGGCCGGTTGATACCGGAGTTCTCGATATTCAGTTCTACCGCGACGATCTTTCGACCGCCGGCGTCCGGCCCGTGGTCACTCCTGGCGCCATCGGTTTCGATATCGAGGGTCGCGACATCGTGATCTGCGACGACGTGCTTTACACGGGCCGCACAGTTCGCGCCGCTCTTGACGCGCTCTTCGACCATGGCCGCCCGCGCCGCGTGCAACTGGCTGTACTCATCGACCGCGGCCATCGCGAGTTGCCCATCGAAGCCACATACGTCGGCAGACATGTGCCCACCAGTAGCCGCGAGATTATCGAAGTGAAATTCCAGGAGGTCGACAACACTGAGCAGGTGTTGTTGGTGGAGCGTACAACTTAGCTACTGTGAGCATGCAGCGCATCCCCGCGCGCTGAGCGTAAAGGCCGGTGTGTTGCCGGCGAGGCTTCTCAACCGGATCGAAGCCCGAAGCTTCGGTAAAGACTCCGCATGAACCCAGTGGCACACGCGATCCGCCGTCCGCTTACTGCGCCGCCCGCGCCGGTTTCTCCCTTTCCTTACAATCCGGGATCGCTGCTCTCGGTGCTCGACCTCAATGTCGACGGAGTAAGCCATCTGCTTCGGCGCGCCACCGAGCTTGAGAATGAGGACCCCCTCGTCCGCGATCGCATCCTCGCCAAGCGACGCATCGCACTGCTCTTTTACGAATCATCCACGCGCACCAGAACCAGCTTTGAGCTGGCCTGCAAAGCCCTCGGCGCCGATACTACGCTGGTTTCGAGCCTCAGTTCCAGCATCGAGAAGGGCGAGTCGCTGAAGGATACCGGCCTGACTCTGCGAGCGCTGGGCGCCGAGGCCATCATCCTGCGCCACAACTCGTCGGGCGCGGCGTGGCTGCTGGAAGAATCAACTCGCCTGCCGGTGGTGAATGCCGGCGACGGCATGCACGAGCATCCCACGCAGGCGCTGCTTGACCTGCGCACCATCCTGAGCCACCTGCGGCCTGGAATCGGCGAAGTGGACGCGAAAACGCTGGCCGGTGTCACGGTCATGATCGTCGGCGACATTCTGCACAGCCGTGTAGCGCGCTCGAACATGCTGCTGCTGCCGCGCCTGGGCGCGCGTGTGCTGCTCTGCGGACCGAAGGAGTTGCTGCCGGAACAGGCGGCACGGTCGGGGCCGGGAATCGAGATCGAGCGGGACTTCGACGCGGCGCTTCAGCAGTCACAGGCGGTCATGATGCTGCGCATCCAGGCCGAGCGGCTGGCGGGCCTGCAACTCGATCTTGACGAGTACAAGGCCAGTTACCAGCTCACCGGACAACGGCTGGCAGCGCACGCGCCACGCTGCCATCGTGCTGCATCCGGGGCCGATCATTCGCGGCATGGAGATTACTGCAGGCGTGGCCGATGGCGTGCAGTCGGCGATTCTGGAGCAAGTGACAACGGCGTCGCCATCCGCATGGCGGTGATGGAACGCGCGCTCCTCGAAAGTGACAAGGGAGGCCGCGCATGACGACGCTGGCGATTTGCGGAGGGCGGTTGCTCGATCCTGCGGCAGGTGTCGACGCGCTCAAGGACATTCTGCTCAAAGACGGGCGCGTCGCCGAGATCGCCGGACCCGGCAAGCTGAAGGGCCAGAACGGCGCGGAAGTCCTCGACGCGACCGGCCTCATCGTCGCGCCGGGGCTCATCGATATTCATGTGCATCTGCGCGAGCCGGGCCAGGCGTACAAGGAGACCATCGCCACCGGAACTGCGGCGGCAGCAGCCGGCGGATTCACCTGCGTAGCAGCGATGCCCAACACGACGCCCGTGAACGACTCGGCAGAGATCACGCGCTGGATGCAGCCGCCGGAGCGCGGCGCGCAGGTGCGCGTTTTTCCCATCGCTGCGGCCACGCGCGGGTCGAAAGGTGAAACGCTAAGCGACTATGCGGCGCTCAAATCCGCGGGCGCGGTGGCCGTCACCGACGACGGTAAGCCGATCCTGAAGGACAGCATGATGCGCGAGACGCTGACAGCAGCGGCGCGCGTGGGCCTCACCGTGATCCAGCACGCCGAAGACACGCGCATGACGCAGGGCGCGAGCATGAATCTCGGTCCCGTGTCGTTCAAGCTGGGACTGCGCGGCATGCCGGCCGAAGCAGAGTCCAGCATTGTCGAGCGCGACATTCGCCTGGTGGCGGAACTGCGCGAAGCGCATCCGCATCTGCATGTGGCGCACACGTCAACGGCCGCGGCACTGGCGGCGGTGCGGCAGGCGCGGCGCAATGGGCTGCGCGTCACCTGCGAAGTTGCGCCGCATCACTTCCTGCTCACCGAAGAGCATGTGGGACTCTACAACACGCACGCCAAGATGAATCCGCCGCTGCGCTCGGCCGCCGATCGCGATGCCATGATCGAGGGCATTCTCGATGGCGTGGTTGACGCGATTGCCACCGATCACGCGCCGCACGCCATGCACGAGAAGGAAATCGAATTCGAGCTCGCGCCGAACGGGATCACCGGCCTTGAAACCGCGCTGGGCCTGTGCCTGCGCTGGCTGCACGCGGAGTGGAAGATGCCGCTGGGCCGCGTGCTGAGCCTGCTGAGCGCGCAGCCGGCCGCGCTGCTCGGCCTGAAAGGCCGCGGAACGCTGGCCGTGGGCAGCTACGCCGACGTGGTGGTCTTCGATCCCAAGGCAGAGTGGACCTACAAGGCGACTGAATCGAAATCGAAGGCCAAGAACACTCCGTTCGACGGCTGGACGATGCTGGGCAAAGTGCGCTGGACGGTGAGTGAAGGCCGCATCGCCTACACCGCGGAGTGAAGGCTATTCTCAGGCCACAGCGGGATCCCAGGCTCGCGCCTTGAGGCTATCGTCGTTCGCTCGCGATGCGGGCAATGCCCCGCCCAAGCAAAGCTTGAATTCTTCGGCTGCACTCAGGACAGGCTCCCGGCACACAGGGATTGAACGCGGCTGAAGCCGCGTTTGGTGTTCTTTCAAGAGGGAGGGGTGGGGTGGACGGGTCACCCGGCACTGGGGTACCAGCCCTGTAACCGCCCGATTTTGTACCAATTGGGCGCCCCAGGTCTCGATTTTGAGACCTGGGAGTCACGAATATACACGAACAAATCTATTCTTTCAGAGACCTAGGAACTCGTTGAAATTCGCCTAATAGTAGCGTCTTTACTGGCGGCTTTCGTTTCGTGTCGTCCAAAATCTGCTTGAAATGCGGTTTTGGCTGGTGTTTATAGAGGTTTGCGAGCCTCAGGGGATCATTCCCTCGGCCTGCAACCGTTGTTCAGGCACACTGCGCCCTGAGTGTTGTCGGTGGTTGAGCCATCAGTCGCGGCAGCCGGATCAGATTGTGCGCCGCGCAACTGAAGACGAACAGCCAGTCCACTTTCTCCAGGCCTCGCAACTTGACCTGGCGCAGCGGGCCGGTTTGTTTCAGCCAGCCAAAGCCCTTCTCCACCAGCCAACGCCGGCTCAGGCTGACGGCATAGCCGGGCTGGCGAGTGGTTCTGCGATCCAGGTTGCTTGCGCGGCCTTTGTCGTTCCTGGTGACGTGCGGCGTCACATTCAACTCCCGCACCGTGCTGACGAAATCTTTCGTGTCGTAAGCCTTGTCAGCGCCCACCGTAATGCGGCGTGAGCGGCCCGCCTGCTTTTCGGCAAGCATCAACAGCGCCGCATCGCGCTCGGCATAACCGTCGGCATGCGTCACCATCGCCGCGGCGATCAGACCGTTGCGGTTCTCCACCAGCGCATGGCCCAGATAACTCAGCTTCGACTCTTTGCC
Source organism: uncultured Acidobacteriaceae bacterium (assembly GCA_963782285.1). Taxonomy (GTDB): domain Bacteria; phylum Acidobacteriota; class Terriglobia; order Terriglobales; family Acidobacteriaceae; genus Telmatobacter. The sequence continues at coordinate 109,740 of CAWAJH010000016.1, read as the reverse complement.
GTAGCTCTTCTTGTACAGTCGCGCATCGGTGTCGGTGGTCGATTCATGCGTCTTGTTCGATCGCTTCTGGCCGTGGAAATTCGTACCATCACCGTCATCGGAGCCGTCCTTGGAGCGAAAGCTCTTCTGCGAGGCCCATGCCTGGATCAGCGTTCCATCGACGGTGAAGTGTTCGTCGCTCATAAAGCGCTTGGCATGCTTGTTCACTTCGGAAAAGAACTGCTGCGCCACTTCGGAAGTCAGCAACCGGTCGCGGTTCTTCGAAAACACCGCATGATTCCATACCGCGTCGTCCATGCCAAGACCCACAAACCAGCGAAACAGAAGGTTGTAGTCGATCTGCTCAACCAGCAGCCGCTCCGAACGCACAGAATAAAACACCTGCAACAACAGAGCCCGAAGAATGTACTCCGGCGCAATCGACGGGCGGCCCGAATCGGCATACAACGCATCGAACTCCGCGCTCAAGGTCTGCAACACCCTATCCGTCAGCTTGCGGACTGCACGCAATGGGTGATCCTGAGGCACTCGCTGCTCCAACGATACATAGCTGAACATACCGTCCTGAATCCGCTCATCTCCACGCATGCCTGTTAGACGAATGGCAGCGAACCTCCGACCCACAACGGGTACCTATTTCAACAAGTTCCTAGTGGTGCCCTTGGGCATGGCCGCCGCTCTGGCGCCCGGGGAGCGCGTGTTCATTGGCGGGGGGATGACTCTCTTTGACTACGTTGCCTTTCCCATCTCGCGCCTCGTTACCGCGGAAGTTGTTGTTCGGCTGATCTCCGCGCCCAGGCAACGGTCCTTTGTAACCGTGTCGAGGGTCATACCGGTTGTCGACATGGCCTGAAAAGTGGGCAGGGCCGTGGAACCAGGGGCCAGCGCCGATAAAAACGCCGCCAACAAACCAGTCCGGCCCGTAGTAGCCATAAGGCGCGCAGTCATATGGGGCGTAATCGAAGTACCCGTAGGGGCACACAGGCGCCACTCCGATGCTGACGGAGATCTGGGCCGGCGCCGCAGGCGCACAGCACAACAGGCCGACGGTGAGAGTTGCCCAAGCAAGGGCTGCAAATTTGGACATAATTTCTCCTCGATTCGATTTGCGCTTTAGGGTGGCTCGAGGGTTAAACCGCCGGGACGCGGATTCAACCCGTGGACTTCCGCGCCAGCAGGATAGCACGGATGCATTACGAATCCACGGCTTTTGGGAAGCGGTCCGCTCTGGCCAGGAAAAAGGCTGGATGGTCGATCGGGCTTTTGAGCGGGATTTCAGCGCGGATCAAGCCGACTATTTGGTCTTTCGAAAATGGTTGGGGGGCACGAATGATTTCGTGCCCTTTCAAATCAACGAGGCTCTTGAAGGTTCTCTGCAGGCTGTAAATCCGTGCACTCCAACGACTGCTGCGCGCACAAAAGATCTTCGGCAGACTTTGCAGCAACGCGTTTTCAAAGACACCGAATTGATGCAATCGGCCGTTGCGACGAGCCAGACGAAAGGTTGGAGCTGGTTATAACCCTCAGCAAACCGGGCAACCGCGTTCGGGGCCGTGCAGGCGTCGAGGATCTGCCCGGCAGGTTGCAGTTCAGCTCTTGCGACGATAGTGGATCTGGAACTCGTAGCCTGGGTTGGCGGGAAATAGACCGGCCACATGGCGCAGCCGTTCGGCGAGAGCGGGTGCCGCGAGCAGCGGATAGTCGCGTTCACGGAGGTCCTGGTAGTCGAAGATCGACGGCGAGCGAGAGCATGTAGATGGCAAGAGCGTCAGAGAAAGACGACTCGAAAAACGAGTTGCGGGCGCGCTCGTCGATTTGCTGAGAGGGGCGGCGATCCTGCGCGCGGCGGCGGGTTTCCCACGCATCCTGGCTGGTTTCACCGCGCACCTGGGCCTCGGCCTGCGACCAGGCAAGCTCGGCAAAGGACTCTGGAACGCCGGCGGCCTCGACAAAGTTGTGGGCCACGTTGATGAAGAACTCGAAGGCCAGGCCGAACCGGTCTTCAACGAGACGCGTGGAGATGAAGACGGCCTCGGTGGATCCGAAGGTTGCGTTGCGGTGACAGACGGCGCGGTCGCCCAGTTCGACGGAGTAGCCCGGTGCAACAAGGTTTTCGCCTGTGTCGGCGATGGCAAGGGGAACAAAGAAGTAGGCGCGATGACGAAGCGCCGGTACGAGCGCGGCGGGAACGGCGCCAACGATGCGTTCGAGATCGGCGTCGGAGACGCGGGTCTCGCCCCATGCTGCATAGCGAAGGCCGTTCGGGGCCTCAACCATGGCGACTTGCGTGGCAACCTTCTCCGCATGCCAGAGCTCGACTTGTACACTACCCGTCATGAATTTGTATTCTAGATGAAGGGACGAGGCGAAGACACAAATGGTTTACGGCAGCGGTCGGGGCGGAAGAGTATTAGGGTTTCCGCTGGAGGGATTTAGTCTGTTCCAGAGCTTGCTGCTTTCGTTCGCTGCGGCATTCTTCACGTTCTTTCTCACCACGTGCATCGCGATCTTCGCGCTGCTGGTTTGGAACGAGATGCTCGGGCACTCGGTGAACTTTGCAGACACCTACCTGTATGTCGGATTTCCGGCGGGTGTGGTTGTGCTGCTGGTCGCGCTGCCTTACTTTGGCGTGCTGTGGGTGCGGGCAAAAGCGAGAAAGTAGTTCATGCGATACCTCGCTTGGCCGCGGCTTTCGGAGTAAACCATCTCTTGTGTTTCGGTTTTCGCTGCAAGCTTGCCCAGGGAGCGAGCGAAGAGATGAGAATCCTGAATTACCACGAGATGAGCGAACCGGCTGTGCGATGACCACTGGGACCGCTGCGACCACGGCGACCCATGCGCAGCTCCCGGTTCGTATTCATGAGGGAATTTTCGTAAAGGAGTGACCATGAGCCTGCTCCGCCGTTGGATTCTTCTGCCTCTTTGCGTTGGTATGGTCGGTTCCTGCGCGGCATTCGCGCAGAAGACCGTAAATTCGGCAACCGACCTGCCGCGCTTTGACTTTCCGCTTGGCCGGCAGGCCAGCACATTTCTGACCGCGAACGATGACCAGTTCCTTGCCTTCACGGCCAAGGTGGAAGCGGCCGTTGATTCGCTGATTTCGGGTTACACGATCAACGACAAAGAAACGCTGCGGGAGTTGGTTGGGGCAAAGCTGGACGCGCAGTTGCTGCGCGGCGATGCCAACGGTGCACTGAAAAGCGTGGGGGAGCTGCGAGGTTTGGAGGAAAAGCCGGCTGCGAAGCTCGTGAGCGGCCTGCTGACGAGCGCCATCGTGCAGGCAAACCTCGATACCGGCGCGTGGAGCGGCGAGGCCTATGACCAGGCCTTCCAGAAGCACTACAGCGAAGCAATCGTTCCGCTGCCGTGGGCCACAGTGCAGGAAAGCGTCAAATCGCTGCGGGTATCGTTCGAGCTGATGTCTCAGAGCAATCTTGTGAGCAGCGCCAAGAACGACCTTGACCCGGAGGTGGCGAAGACTGGCGGCGTGGATCTGCCGGGCGCGGAGGAGTTGCTTTCGATGCGCTGTGCCATCAAGCTCGATTTGCCCGTTTCAAAGAGCGCGCTGGCTGTGCTCGAGCCTTATATTGAAGCGCATAACGTGAAAAAGCCTGACATCTGGCCGGAGCGCGAAGTCACCCTCACCGCGCAGGACAAGACCACGCCGGTGCGGATTGCCATCTTTGACTCCGGCGTCGACACAGCGCTCTATCCGGGGCAGCTCTTTGTGGATCCGAACCCGGCCGCCCACAGCCAGCACGGTTTGGCCTTCGACATGCACGGGAACCTGCGGAACGGAGACCTGCAGCCGCTGGACGCGGATCAGAAGGCGGCGTATCCGAAGTGGATCGCCATTGCCCAGGGCTTCGACGATTTGGAAAACGGCATCGATTCTCCGGCCGCCGCCCAGGTGCGCAAGACGCTTGCTGAGACGCCGCCTGACGAGCTTGCGCCGCTGATGAAACGGTTCGAGTTTCTAAGCCAATACATGCACGGTACGCACGTGGCCGGAATCGCCGTGCGGGGCAACCCCGCGGCGCGGCTGGTGGTGGTGCAGTTCTACGATTCTCTGCCCGAGATCCCCTTCCCGCCAACCGTGGCGTGGGCCGAGAAGTTCAAAGAAGATTTCCACGAAGTCGGCGAGTATCTGCGCAGGAATCAGGTGCGAGTGGTGAACATGAGCTGGAGTGATGACGTAGCCGAGATCGAACAGTGGCTTGACCGGACCAGCACAGAGAAGGACGCCGAAAAGCGCAAGGAGCAAGCCAGGGGAATCTACGCCATCTGGAGGGAGGCGGTCGAGGGCGCCATCCAGGCCGCGCCTGACACGCTGTGGATCTGCGCCGCCGGTAATTCCGACAGCAACGCGACTTTTCTGGGCGATGTGCCGGCGTCGCTCGAACTCCCCAATCTGATTTCCATCGGCGCCGTTGACCAGGCTGGGGACGAGACGTCATTTACCAGCTACGGCAAGACGGTGGTGCTATACGCCGATGGTTTTCAGGTGCAAAGCTACGTGCCGGGCGGTACGCGCCTCAAGGAGTCCGGAACTTCAATGGCCTCGCCGAACGCCGTCAACCTGGCAGCGAAACTGATTGCCCTGGATCCGAAGCTGACGCCGAAGGAGACAATCGCGCTGATGGAAGAGGGCGCGACGACAAGTTCCGATGGCCGGCTGAAAACGATTGATCCCAAGGTGAGCGTGGAGCTGCTGCGGAAGCAGATCTCTCAAAAATAAGGCAGCTTTCGACCAGGCGGCTTGTGCTCTTGCAGTGAGCATCGAAACCGCCCCTGCTCACATCCCCGCAGGTTTGGGGTTCTCGGGATCGAACTTCGCGACCTGAATTTTGCGGGCAATGCCGAGCTTGGCGAGGATCCAGATGCCCCAGAAGTTGGGATCGATCTCGTACCAGGCGAGGCCGTGGCGCGCTGAGACGGGGTGGGCATGGTGGTTGTTGTGCCAGCCCTCGCCGCCGGTCAGCAGGGCGACCCACCAGTTGTTGCGCGAGTCATCGTGCGTCTCAAAACGGCGGCTGCCCCACATGTGAGTGGCCGAGTTGACCAGCCAGGTGGCGTGAAGCCCAAGCGTCACGCGCAGCAGAGCGCCCCAGAGGAACATGGCAATGCCGTTCACGAAACCGCCCCAGTACCATCCCAGGGTGAACAGAAGCACCGCGCTGAGCGTGATGGGAAGCCAGTGGTATTTGCTCATCCACACATGAAAGCGGTCGCGGCTGAGGTCAGGCGAGTAGCGCGCGAGCGCCTCAATCTGCGTGTGTAATGACTCGCCGAAGAGAATCCATCCGGCATGCGCCCACCAGCCGCCTTCGCGCGGCGTGTGCGGATCGCCCTCTTTATCGCTGAGCTGGTGATGAACGCGATGCGTCGAAACCCAGAAGATGGGCCCGCCCTCGAGCGAAAGGGTGGCGAAGACCGTCATCACGTATTCAATCCACTTGGGCACGCGATAGCCACGATGAGTGAGCAGCCGGTGATAGCACATGCCGATGCCGACGTTGATGGCCAGGACGTAGAGGATGGCCATGACCAGGAGGCGCTGCCAACTGAAAAGGAACAGCGCGGCGATTGCGCCCGCATGGAAGAGCCCGATAACGAAGACCATGGGCCAGCTCAAACCATCACTGACGGCCTTGGCGCGACCCATGCGAATCTGCCGCCATTTGGGAACGGCTTTCGAAGCGGCGGAAGCATTCGATTCTGAAACGACTGCAGTGGACTGAGTTGAGTCAGCGACGACGGGATCGGGCGGAGGGACGGCTGTTACGGATGCCATTCGATGGGGAATCCTTAGGAAGTGTCGATGTGCACGCTTCTATTTGATTATTGTATAGGAGATATCGCGCAAAGTCCCGCCCGGCGATAACTCTTTTGAGGGAAGCAATCGCTTTTGTGGGAGGGCAGCCGCCCTCAATTGCTGCCCGCAACGCCGATGGGCTCTACGCTGCTGAGGAAGATCCGGGTAACGTCGCCGCGCAGAACGCGATAGAGGGCGAACTGGCGCTGCGTGGCGCCGCGAAGTTCGAAAAGGAGTTCGCCTCGGTTGTCGGCACGGGCGTCAACGGCATCGATCAGTTTCATGCGCGGCGTGTCGTCAAGATGCTCCGCATCTGTCACGTTCTTCAGAAGCACCGCGACGTTGCCATAGAGATCGGGTTGCGCAACCAGCGTGACGAACTTCATCGGGCCATTGGAGCCATCGGTGTGCGCGGAAAGCACCATCGTTGCTCCTGAACCGTAGGCAAGTTCGTAAACGTGAAATTGCTCGTCGAGAAGCGGAGCAGGAGGAGGCGGCAGCGAGAGCCGGGTGGGCTTGCGGGTAGAAGCGGTCTTTGAAGCGGTTTTGGAAGCAGTCTTGGCCGGCGTGGCGGCCGGAGTGAGGCCGAGCGCTTTGCGGGCCAGATCCTCCGTGTCGGCCTTCATCTTCAATTCGTCAGCGGGGTCGGCCCAGGAGAAGTTCCAGACGTGTACGGGACGATTGGTTGAGTCGGAGACGGCGACCTCCTGATACATGTCGGGAGGCAATCCGATTACGCTGGGCAACACCGGTGCGTTGTAGCCCGCAGCCTTGCCATAAAAGAGTTGCGGCCGGTCGGGATCGGTCACGCGGGCGACGTTTGTCACGTAACCGCCATCGTCACCATTCTTCTGCTCTTCGGTCTTTGACTGGCCGGAATCGCTCGACGAAGTGCTGGCCGGAGTCTGCGGTTGCGGGCGAAGGACCGGCCGATCAGGATCGGGCGCCGGCCCGTTTGCATTCGTGCCGGTATCGCCTGCATCACCGGAATTGCCACCCGATGCGTCGCCGCCCTTATGCAGCGTGGGGCTACTGGAATCAGGAGATTGCGTGGATTCCGAGGTGGAAGAGCCGTCACCCGATGCGTCGCCGCCCTTGTGCAGCGTGGGACGATCAGGATCGGGCGCCGGCTGATTCGAACCTGAGCCGCTCCCACCTTTGGAGTCGCCGTCGTGCTGTTTGCGGTGTAGGACGGGCTCATCGCCTTGCGCGTCATTGTTTTCGTCGATCTTGGCAACTTGCGCGGGTGGAGCTTTGGGCTTGGGCAAAGCTTTCCACGAGCCGAAGCCTATCCATGAGCCCTGCTGTTGGCCGGCCCCGCTGATGTCGAACAGGCCTGCGGGTTTGCCGTCCTGCTGCAAAACGTACTCGACGCCGCTTTGGAGGGCCAGCGGCTCGGGCTGGGATAGATAGATGCTCGCATCCTGCAATTCCTGGCCGTCGAAGACGCAGATGGGAATCAGGCGGCTGGTCTTTGGGTGATCTTTGTCGCCGGTCCATTCAAGCACGCCTACGGCGCGCATTTCGCCGGCATTTTTCGTCGTGTCGACCTCGCCCTGATATTGTGCGGTCGCGGGCAGGGCGAAGGCGGACGCGATAAAGAGAACTGCAATTCCCCACCCTAGCGAAGCTTGGATGGGACAGCTGGCGAACCATCCTAGCCGCAAGAACATCGACGCGGCGAGGTTGGGGCACCCAGACGCGACGGTGGAGTTTCCGCCACGTGCTGCCATTATCCACAAGCGACTTGCGACCCGCGATGACACCCTGCACTTCCTTCGTCAATAATCGAGCTTGCCGGGCTACATTCGGCCCGATCCTTTTATACGAGGATATTCCCCATGGAACTGAATAAGAAAGTCGCCGACTTCACACTGCAAACAGACGAAGACAAAACGGTCAGTCTCTCGGATTTCAAGGCGAAGCCTGTGATCCTCTTCTTTTACCCCAGGGCCGACACCCCCGGCTGCACCATTGAAGCCTGCGGTTTCCGCGATACCTTCAAAAAGCTGCAGGCGGCGGGCGCGGTGGTTCTGGGCATCAGCCGCGACACGCCGCGCGACCAGGCCAAATTTCGGGCAAAGTACGACCTTCCGTATACACTCCTTGCTGATGTAGACGAGAAAGTGTGCAAACAGTTTGGCGTGTTGAAGGAAAAGAACATGTACGGGAAGAAAGTAATGGGGATCGAGCGGACAACGTTTGTGATCGGGCCGGACCAGACGCTGCTGCACGTCTTCCCGAAGGTGACACCCGAGGGCCATGCCGAAGAGGTTCTGGCATTGATCAAGGGAATGAAGCAGGGTTAGAGAGTTGGCGAGTCAGCGGTTCAGTGAAACCGGCACTCCCACTCCTTTTCCGTTGCGGCCGACCAAAGCCATGAAGCAAGAGGCGAAGATCGAGATCCGGAGCGAATTCAAGAAAATGCGTGGTCGAGTTCTCGAACGAACGTTCTTTGAGGCGCCGCCGGAGATCGTGGCTCCGCGGCTCCTGGGTAAGATACTCGTCGCGAAGGACAAGAGCAGGAAAGCTCCTGGCGGGAAGAATCGTCGAGGTGGAGGCGTATCTGGGCCCGCACAACAAGACGGCAGATCGCGCTGCGCACTCGCATCGCGGGCCCACGCCGCGGAATCGCGTGATCTTTGGGCCTGCGGGGTACGCCTATGTTTATTCCATTTATGGCCGCTATTTTTGCATGAATATCACGTGCGAGAAGGAGGGCCTGGCGGGGTGCGTCTTAATACGTGCGCTGGAGCCGGTAGAGGGGCTGGAGCAGATGGCGCGTAACCGAGAGCTTGCCCAGGACGCGAAGGCGCGGGAACTTACGGGCGGGCCGGGCCGGCTTTGCCAGGCGATGGGTCTGGAACGGCAGGAACACAACGGCCTTGATTTGCTCGATCCGACCTCGCCCTTGCAGGTGTGGGACGACGGCGTGCGCGTGAGCCGCGTCCTGGTGACGCCGCGGATTGGCATACGGCACGCCGCGGACCTGCCGCTGCGCTTTGCCGTTCCCGGGCACCCTTGCGTCTCGGGAGCCAGAAACATGGCGGGAAAATGCATCTTTCCAACAAACGTGTCCGTCCGTACAATGAAGCAGTCCCCATCCCGGTCTCCCCAACGGACGCAATTCCAAATCTGAAAGGATCCTCGCGCATGAAGCTGTTTTCCCTGCTCCCATATGCCGCCGCAGTCGCTCTGATGTCCACGGCCGCTATTCACCGTTGCGCAAGACCAGCCAGCCGCGGGGGGCCAGCAAGGCTCTGCCCCTGGTGGCGCACGCGGGATGGCCAACTTCCAGCCAAAGAATTTGCAGGTGCTGCCCAAGGACATTTCCCCTCAAGAGCTGCGCGCGACGATGGGGATGTTTGCCGGCTCGCTAGGCGTACACTGCGATTTCTGCCATGCGGCGGACACAAGCAATCCGGGTCCGAACGGCCGCCCGCGGATGGACTTTGCCAGCGACGCCAAGCCCGACAAAAAGATCGCCCGCGTCATGTACGCGATGGTGCAGCAGATCAACTCGGACTACATCAGCAAGGCGTCAGCGCTCGATACGGATGCGATGGGCATGAAGGTGACATGCGGGACCTGCCATCGCGGGCACTCGATGCCAGAAGAGTTCGTCCCCCCGCAGGAGCAGCGGCCGGGAGGAATGCCTCCGGGCGGAGCTCCGCCGGCCGGTGGGCCGCCGCCATCGAACTAACTGCGTTGCGGAGCCGATGAATCTGCCGGGGCTCGGAATCCCGTGAGGATGCAGGGCCCTTCTCACAGCACTACACTATCCCGGTATGCGGTTGTTCGTTGGGATTCCGCTGGCGGATTCCGTGGTGCTCGAGCTCGCCGGGGTGGTAGCGCGGCTGCGGGGCAAGCAGGGCAGGCTTCGGGACACAGCGGATGGGCTGCGTTGGACTGAACCCGAGTCGTGGCACATTACGCTGCAATTCCTCGGGAACGCGACAGCAGAGCAAATGGAGTGCCTGAATGGCGCAGCTCGGCAAGGTCTGGAGTGCGCCCGTGCCGGTACAACTCGGCGAGTTGGGTTGCTTCGATCGCACAGGCGTTCTGTTTGCCGGTGTGGTGGTGACGCGGGGGCTTGCCGCCTTGCAAAAGAGTGTGGTGATGGCTACGGGCGACTGCGGATTTGTTCCGGAGACACGTCCGTTTCATCCGCACATTACGCTGGCACGAGAATGCCGCGAACAAGGGACCGCGGGAACAAGGGAACAATCTCGCGCGAATTGATTGCCCGAGCCCAAAGGCAATCGGAGTTCACGCGATTCCTGGCGACGGACTTTGTGCTCTACGAGAGCCATCTGGGCGCCGCCGGAGCGAGGTATGAGGTTCGACGGCGCTTCCCACTCACCGGGGTGTGAAGCTCATCGCGGCGCAGCGCGGCTGATATACTGAAGATTCGGCAAGGCGATGGCGCGCGGTTATGTGCGCGCGCGGGCCGCCCAATGCGGCGCCCGAAAACATTAAAGAATCTGGAGTTGAACCATGGCACAAGTTTGCGATATCTGCGGCAAAGGGCCGCTTTTCGGCAATAACATCTCGCACGCGCACAACGTGACGCGCCGGCGCTGGAACGCGAATCTGCAGGCAGTGAAAGCGATGGTGAACGGCACGCCCAAGCGGATGCGCGTTGCGCAACCTGCATCAAGAGCGGAAAAGTCGCCAAGGCGTGACTCCCGCCGCGTCCGCGCACTAAAGCACGCGGTCGGATGAGTCGCCCAGATCGGACACTCGAACAACCCCGTCCCGAGAGGACGGGGTTTTGTTGTGCGCGCAAGATGCCGGTCCTCGGGAGGAGTCAGACTCTCCGGATCTGCGGCATTCGCCCTCGTTGGTGAACGTCAGCGAGGCGGAGTTGATGCAGTAGCGCAGGCCGGTGGGACGCGGACCGTCGGGGAAGACGTGGCCGAGATGGCCGCCGCAGCGGGCGCAGGTGACCTCGATGCGGCGCATGCCGAAGCTCCTGTCCTCGTGCTCTTCGACGGCTTTGGAGCCGGCGGGAATCATGAAGCTGGGCCAGCCGCAGCCGGAGTCGAATTTAGCGCCGCTCAGGAAAAGCAAGGCGCCGCAGCCGGCGCAGTGGTAGTTGCCGGTCTCATGATTCTCAGTGAGCGCGCCGGTAAAGGGGCGCTCCGTGCCCTTCTCGCGCAGCACGTGATACTGCTGAGGCGTGAGCGAGGCGCGCCACTCGGCCTCGCTGCGAACAACCTTTTCCTCTGAATCGCTCAAGGTAACCTCCCGGAAAGCCTGGCCTCTGTTGGATGCGCGACCCGGGCAGCCGGATTGCGAAGCCGATTGCGTCTACTCGTTGTGTCGTTGCGGGCAGGCTTTCCTGATCGCATGAGAACAGCGGCCGAAGCGCTCACACTTCGGCGACGACTTCGATTTCGACGAGCAGGTTGCGCGGCAGGCGGGCGACTTCGACGGTGGTGCGCGCGGGGCAGCGATTCGCCGTCGGTCTGCAAAGTACGACGCGTAAACCGCGTTCATGGCCGCGAAATCGTTCATGTCCTTCAGAAAAACAGTGGCTTTGACGACCTGGCCCAGGCTGCTGCCACCGGCCTCAAGAATCGCCTTGAGGTTTTCAAGAGTCCGCTCGGTCTGTTCTTTGATTCCGCCGGGGACAACTTGACCGGTGACGGGATCAAGCGCTCCCTGGCCGGCGGTGAAAATGAGGTTGCCTACGCGCACGCCTTGCGCGTAGGGGCCGATCGCGGCAGGCGCACCATCCGTTGTGATGATCGATCGTGTCATAGCTCGATTCTACGATCGGTTCACCGGCTTGGAGGGGATTGCATGAGCAAAGTCCTCCAGGCTATCTGACAGTCAAGAGCTCTTGGTAGAGGACAATTGCGAGGGCATGCCGGCGGCAAGAGCGCTGGCATCGGACTCTATCGAGCGCTCGCCCTCAGGGGAGCTTATAAGCAGAGCTTCGGTCGCCCAATCGGCTCACGCGACGAGGCGACCGCGTTCTGCAATCGCCGTTGTGGTCCACCTGTTTTGGTGGAAGCAAAAGGCGGAGGCGCCTCAGCTGTGGAAAGCGCCCATGATCAATCCGCCAAGCGCCATGACAAGGAGCCAATAGGCGGCGTTGATGGCAAAGAGATTGGCGCGGCGTCCCTCAAAAATATGCTGCGTGAAGAGCGGCGGCGCCATAAAGCCTAGCCAGCAGACAACCCCGAGCCCTATGCCCGCGGTGGCAGTGACCGCCCCTGCCCACGCGACGACGTGGATAAGAACGTACGACAGAAGGAGGCAGGCGATTAACGAGGCAACCATGCCGAGCGCCCCATTCTTCGGCTTTTCGCCTTCTGCAAGCCCGACAAGCTTTCTCCAGGACTTACGGAAGATGACTCCGTACCAGAGCGCTCCAAGCAACCATTGAAGAACGCCCGAGACCAAAACCAACAACAACATGTGGTGAAGATGCATTCCTAATTCCTCCATGACGGAGTTGATGTCCGGCTCCTGTGCGCACCTGTTCCCGCGAATTGGCGATGAACTGCGCGGCCCCAGTTGAAAGGAGTCGTCGCAAACACTCTGCGCGTGGGCGAGAGGTGATGTCAAGGCAATTCCAAGGCATGGCGCAGAGTGGTAACTAACACGAAAATGTTAGAGATGGTCGCCCACGAACGACTAACGGCGCTTGAGCGCTTCAAGCTCTTCGAGCGTGCGCGGCCAGTCGGAGCCGAGCAGGCGAGAAAGGCTGCGGTCGGCCAGGACTTTGCCGCCGGTTTGGCATGCGGGGCAGTAGTTGGTTTCGTTGTCGGCGTAGCGGATGCGCTGGATGGGGCTGCCGCAGCGCGGGCAGGGCTGGCCGAAACGGCCGTGGACCGCCATCTCAGGGCGGAACGCCGTGACGCCTTCGGGAAACTTCTTTCGGCTTCGGACGAGAGCCGGTCGATCCAGACTTGCAGCGTGGAGCGCGTGGCGGCGAAGAGTCGCTCCCATTCTTCGGGCTTGAGCTTGTGGGTGAGCGTGATAGGCGAGAGCCGCGCGGCGTGGAGAATCTCGTCGGAGTAGGCGTTGCCCACGCCGCTGATCAGGCGCGGATCGGTGAGGGCGCGCTTGAGGGTGCGGTTTTCCAACGTGAGCGCGGCGCGAAACTTCATCGAGTCGTTTCGGGAGAGAAAATCTCGATGCCGCCGGGATCGATGTCGCGCAGCGCCTGTTCGCCGCGCAAAACGTGCAGCGAGGCGCGGCGCTTTGAGCCCGCCTCAGTGAGGACGAGAGAGCCCGTCCGAAAAATCGAGCGCAAAGAGAGCTGGCGGCCGGAGAGTTTGGCATGCGGCGGACGCCAGTGCAGTCGGCCGGCAATCATGAGATGGATGACGAGCCAGAGTTTTTCGTCAGAAGCGGTCCGGGCTCCGCCTTCGACGCCGATGGCGATGCGCTTGCCGATGCGGCGCAGCTCGCGGACTGTGCGGCCTTCAACGGAGTGATCGGCGGGTCGACAGTGCGCAGGACAAAGACGCTGTGCAGTCGCACGCGCTCAAGCGTCTGGCCAACGAATGCGCGGCTCGAGCGCGGCGATGTAGGCGGTGATGTCGGGCAGTTCGGGCATTGACTATCAGATTGCGAGCGCAGAGCGGGCCGGCTAGCGCAACGGAATTTTTCGCGCGCTTAGTTGAGAATCGTGTTGTCGATGAGCCGCGTTGCACCGACATACGCGGCGACGGCGAAGAGCGTGCCGGGGGCGGCGGTTTCGACCGGCTCGAGCGTCGACCAGTCGACCAGTGCGATGTAGTCGATGCGGACTTCAGGCTCGGCGGCGAAATTCGTCCGCGCGCGCGGCGATGAGTGCGTCGGCCGCGGCGCTCGCCTGCGCGACGAGCGATTCGACCTGGCGGATGGCGCGGCTGAGCGTGAGCGCCTGCGCGCGCTCGGCAGGGCTGAGATAGGCGTTGCGCGAGCTGAGCGCGAGGCCGTCGGCGTCGCGCACGATGGGGCAGACGACGATCTCGGTGGCGAGGCGCAGATCGGCGACCATGCGGCGCAGCACCGCGACCTGCGCCGCGTCTTTCTGGCCGAAGAAGGCGCGGTCGGGCTCAGCGGCGATCAGCAGCTTGGCGACGACGGTGGCGACGCCGCGAAAGTGGCCGGGGCGCGATGCGCCGTCGAGACGATCGCTCAGAGCCTGGAACTTCAACAAATGTGGAACGGGGCCGTTGGGGTAAAGCTCTTCAACCCTGGGAGCGAAAAGAACGTCGGCGCCTTCGGCTTCGGCGAGCGCGCAGTCGGCTTCGAAGGTGCGCGGATAGCGGGCGAAATCCTCATTGGGCCCGAACTGCGTGGGGTTGACGAAGATGCTGACGGCGACGTGAGTGCACGATGCGCGCGCCGCGCGAATCAGCGAGGCGTGGCCGGCGTGCAGCGCGCCCATGGTGGGCACCAGGCCGATGGTAGTTGCCTGCAAATCGTGCGAGCAGACGCGACCAGCGGCGAAGTTCAGCGACGGTGCGGAGAATCTCCATCAGGCCCGCTGTGCTTCAGCTCGTCCAATCCTCGAAGCGTCGCGATTCACGATCGCGTCGGCTGCATCGAAATCAGTCGTCGAGCTCGGGGCATCGGTGCGAGCGCCTGCCGCGACGCTTTGCCGGCAGGTGGTAGCTCTCCGCGTCGGACGGGAAGGCGCGATGCTCGACGTCTTCGCGGTAGTGCTCGATGGCGGAGCGGAAGCAGCGCCGACGCGTCGGCGTAGCGGCGGACAAATTTGGCGGCGGGCGCGAAGGTGAGATTCGACGAGATCGTGGAAGACGAGAATCTGGCCGTCGCAATCGGGGCCGGCGCCGATGCCGATGGTGGGAATGGGCAGCGCGGCGGTGATGGCCGCGGCGGCTTCGCGCGGAACGCCTTCAAGCACGATGGCGCCGGCGCCGGCGCGCAGCGAGCGCGAGGGCATCGGCCTTGAGCTGCGCGCACGGATTCCGCAGTGCGGGCCTGCACGCGATAGCCGCCCATGCGATGCACGCTTTGCGGCGTGAGGCCGAGATGGCCGACGACGGGAATCTCGGCGTCAACGAGAGCGCGGACGAGTTCGACGCGCGGGCCTTCGATCTTGACCGCTTCAGCGCCGGCTTCTTTCACGAAGCGGACGGCGTTGGCGACGGCTTCGGAGATCGAGCCGTGATAGCTGCCGAAGGGCATGTCGGCGACGACGAGCGCGCGACGCACGGCGCGGCGCACGGCGCGCGTGTGGTGCAGCATCTCGTCCACGGTGACGGCGAGCGTGTTTTCGTGGCCGAGGACGACCATGGCGAGCGAGTCGCCGACGAGGATGAGGTCGATGCCGGCCTCGTCCACGAGGCGCGCGGTTGCGTAGTCGTAGGCGGTGAGCGCGGAGATGGGCTTGCCCTGGCGCTTCATTTCGCTCAGCGCGGGCATCGTGACTTTGGGGAGGGGAACGCCGGGGTGCGAAGGGCGCGCGCCCGCAGGAAACTCGGTGAGACTCATGGTTTGCTCCAGTGCCGCTCCGAAGACTCAGGATGCGACCCGAACAAGACAAGTATACGCTTGGTTACCCCTGGTAAGAAACAGCGGTCTAACTGGATGGATTCCCGTTTCAGATTCTCATACAATTCGATGAGAACTGCGTAAATCCGGCGTTTACCTGCGGGCATAACATCTGGAGATTCAGTGCCGCGCGGAGGAAAGAATGGCCTACGATCTGGCGATCGTGCTGCCCACATTTAACGAGAGCGGGAAATGTGGGCCCGATTGTCGATCGGCTGGAGAGGGCGCTGAGGGGCATCCACTACGAAGTCATCTTTGTGGACGACGACTCGCCCGACGGCACCGCGGACGTGGTGCGGAAGCTGGCCGTAAGCCATGACAACCTGCGCGTGCTGCACCGGATCGGGCGGCGGGGCCTGGCCTCGGCTTGCATTGAGGGAATTCTGGCTGCATCGGCGCCGTTCGTCGCGGTGATGGATGCCGACATGCAGCACGATGAGAGCGTGCTGCCGGAGATGCTGCGGCGCATGCGCGAAGAGAATCTCGACCTGGTGGTCGGCTCGCGCAACATCGCCGGCGGCAGCATGGGCGAATTTACGCAGTGGCGCGTGAAGCTGAGCCAACTGGGCAAGCGCCTGAGCCTGATGGGCGCCGAGCACGAGTTGAGCGATCCCATGAGCGGCTTCTTCATGGTGCGCCTGACCACCTTCGAACAGTTCGCGCACCGGCTTTCGGGAATCGGCTTCAAGATTCTGCTCGATATTGTGCTCTCGGCGGGGCCGGGGCTGCGCATCGGCGAGGTGCCCTATCGCTTTCGCCTGCGCGAGCACGGCGAGAGCAAGCTCGACGTGCTGGTCGGTCTCGAATACTTCGAGCTGCTGGTCGACAAGCACCTCGGCAACCTGGTGAATGTACGCTTCGTGCTCTTTGGCATGGTGGGCGCGCTGGGCGTTGGCGTGCATCTGCTGATTTTGAGTGCGCTGCTGAAGCTTGCCGGGATGAGCTTCGCCAAGGGCCAGGCCATGACCACTTTCGTCGTGATGATTCTCAACTTCGTCCTGAACAACTCCGTGACCTATCGCGACCGGCGGCTCAAGGGATGGAGATTCTGGGGCGGCCTGCTCACGTTTTGCCTGGCGTGTGGATTGGGCGTGGTGGCGAATGTGGCGATTGCGAACGAGGCCTTCCATCGCGGAGTGCCCTGGGTGCTGGCTGCGGTGACGGGACTTGTTGTTTTCGTCGGTATGGAACTACGGCGTCACCTCGATGACGACTTGGCGGCAGGAGCGGCGGTCGAGCGAGCAGCGCGCGAAAGAGCGCATGCTGGCGGGCGCGCTGCAAGCGGAGCAACCGGGCGAAAGAGAGATGCCGGCGAAGATGGTGTGAAGACAGGCACCATGGAGCAGGGAGTAGAAAGACTAAGCCAGAGTCGTGTTGTGTGCGGGTTGCGACGGCGGCGTCTGCCGTCTGCGCTTGTTGCCTGCGCAAGCTCTGCGGCCGCATACTGACAAGCAGAATGATCTCTCCACTTGCAACCGGGTGAATGTTGAGATCGGTGCGGCTGCGGTGGCCGGTCTGGCGGCGGGCGCGTTCGCCTACGCATCGCTTTTACCGGGCTCGCCGCATCTTCGGCAAGGCTCTCATTGCGCCCGCGCGGCCAGGCGAGCTGGCCTTGACCTTCGACGACGGACCCAACGCGCAATGGACGCCGCGATTGCTGGACGTTCTGGCGAGGCACGATGTGCGGGCCACGTTCTTCCTGCTCGGCAGCCGCGCTCAGGCGGAGCCGGAGCTGGTGCGGAAGATCGCAGCGGCAGGACATGTGATCGGAAACCACTCGTGGTCGCATCCCAACCTGGCGCAGACACGCGCAGACCGTGTCCGCGAAGAACTGGAACGCACCAGCCAGATGCTGAAACAGATCACGGGGTCACCGGTGAAGTTTTTCCGGCCGCCGTTTGGGGCGAGACGGCCCGCCGTGTTTCGCATCGCGCGCAGAATGGGCCTTCAGCCGGTGCTTTGGAATGCAATGACGGGGGATTGGAGCGAGCCCTCGGCGGAACGGATTGCGGGGCAGTTGACGACGATGATCGAGAGGCAGTGGAAGCGAGGTCACGCGGCGAACATCGTGCTGCACGACGGCGGCCACGACGACCCAGACGCGAATCGCGGGCCTTCAGTGGCCGCGGCGGAGATGCTCATTCACCGATACAAAGGCGCACACCGGTTTGTGACGCTGGACGCGTGGAGTTGAGCCTAGGGTCTGTTAGCACTACTGGGACGGATGGCGTTGCAAGGCAAAACCGTGTCAGACGAGGCGGAGGACGACGGGCTGTGGCGGGCCCACTGCCTAGGACGACAACGAAGTATGAGGCGGTTTTGTCCACAACCCGCAGGGACGGGGCCGATTTTCCCGATTTCGTCGTCCCTCGTCGCTAGCAGACACCCGGTACGCGTCGCTCCTCGCTTCTAGAACTCAGAAAAATCGCCTCCCGTCGCCGCCATCTCAGTAGTGCTAACAGACCCTAGCGTTGCTCCGTCAGACGGCCGTGGACGCAAAAACTTCGCGCGCCGCGGCGATGGTGGCCTCGAGTTCAGCTTCGGTGTGGGCAATACGACATGAATGCGGCTTCGAACTGCGAGGGCGGCAGCCAGATTCCTTGATCCAGCATCGCGCGATGGAAGCGGCCGAAAGCGGCGGTGTCGGATTTTGCAGCCTGCTCGTAATTGGTCACGGGCCCGCCTGTAAAGAACCACGTCCACATCGATCCCGCGCGATTGGTGGTGACCGCAACGCCGGCGCGGGCGGCTTCCTGCGCGACGCCCTCGGCGACGGCTTTGGAAGCCGCTTCGAGGCGCGCGTAAACCTCCGCGGCATGCTCCTGCAAATAGCTAATGGTAGCGAGGCCGGCGGCCATGGCCAGCGGATTGCCGCTTAAGGTTCCGGCCTGGTAGACGGGGCCGAGCGGCGCGAGCTGATCCATGAATTTGCGCTTGCCGCCGAAGACGCCGACCGGCAAGCCACCGCCGACAATCTTGCCGAGAGTAACGAGATCGGGATCGAGCGAATAAAGCTCGCAGGCGCCGCCCAGAGCCACGCGAAAACCAGTCATGACCTCATCGACAATGAGCAGCGCGCCGCGAGCAGCAGTGATTTTGCGCAGACCGGCGAGAAAGCCCGCAGCGGGAGAGATGCAGCCGGCATTTCCGACGATGGGCTCGACGATGACGGCGGCGATATCGCCGGGATGCGCGGCAAAGGCGACTTTAACGGCATCTAAGATCGTTGTAGGGGAGCGCGATCGTGAGATGCGCAATTTCATCGGGCACGCCAGCCGAGCCAGGGATGCCAAAAGTTGCAACGCCAGAGCCGGCTTTGACGAGAAGCCCGTCGGCATGACCGTGATAGCAGCCTTCAAATTTGACGATCAATTTGCGGCCGGTGGCAGCGCGAGCCAGCGCGAATAGCCGACATGGTGGCTTCGGTGCCGGAGCTGACGAAGCGCATCTTCTCGATGGCGGGATAGCAAGCCGTGATGCGCTCGGCGAGATCGGCTTCGGCGGCGGTGGATGCTCCGAAGCTGGGGGAGTTGCTCGCCGCACGCTCAATGGCCTTGACGACGGGCGGAAACGCGTGGCCCAGAATCATGGGGCCCCAGGAGCCGAAGTAGTCGATGTATTTGTTGCCATCGGCGTCGAAGAGATAGGCGCCCTCGGCACGATCAATGAATGGCGGATCGCTGCCCACGGCGCGAAAGGCGCGCACTGGCGAGTTGACGCCGCCAGGAAAGAAGCGCTCGGCACGCTGCTGCAGGGCCTTGGAGCGGGCACGGTTCATGGTTGGGTTCAGTATAGAAGGCGCCTGCACTGGCGTCGCCCTGCCCGCAACCCCGCGGTCTATCCCTTCAGCCGGTTGGAGTTGATGCGTCCCAGCATCACGAGGGCGATGATCTCCAACGTCAAGCCCAGGCCGTAGCGGAAGCCGTGGAAGAAATCATCGGCGTTCGTTGACAGACGAAACAGCGGCGCGAAGGCGTGTTGCCAGGCGATGCCGCAGCTCAACACCAGCAATCCAGCGCAGAGCGGGAGCAAAGCAGCAGGCAAGCCTTTCGTCGAATTCAGCGAACCATTGAAGAGCATACTCGTTTCCTTTCGTTGGAAGGGGTCGTTTCTCTTGCTTTTGAAGAAGGCGTCATCAATCTTGCTGCGAATCGCGGCCGGCCTGCAATGCACGCTTGGCGAGGATGCGGGCGAATTGGAAGACGACCAGGACATCGATCGAAGTGCCAATCCCAGCGCAAACACCACGGCACATGTCGTCCGGTGCAGAGGTCAGATGCAGTATGCACAGGAGCGCACCTG
Organism: uncultured Acidobacteriaceae bacterium; assembly: GCA_963782285.1. GTDB lineage: Bacteria > Acidobacteriota > Terriglobia > Terriglobales > Acidobacteriaceae > Telmatobacter. Next base: position 90,098 of record CAWAJH010000016.1, on the reverse strand, counting down.
GCCAGCCTGCTGAACTGACGAGATCGATCTGGGCCACGATGAGCAGTGCCGTGAGAATCGGCAACGATTTTTTCAGGCTGCAAGTGTCGAACGAAATCATGTGAGTTCCTTTCAAGAGCGAGAAGCGCAGTCGCCGGTGCGGCGTGCGGACCAGAAAAACAAAATGATAGCCAGGATCGCCAGCAGAAAGCGCACGCCAAAGAAGATGGCCGCGTGCGATTGGCCGAAGCCATCTTTCACGAAGAGCGCAAGCATGAGGCTGGAAATCATGCAGATGTTGCCGGCGGCGAAGATGCGGCGGGACTTGGGATCGAGTTGACGGCGATGCAGGCACATAGAAGAATCTCTCCGGAAAATCTAGTTTTTGAAGTGGTACCAGCGCATCAGAGCGATCTTGGTCCCGCCCATTGCATAGATCACGAAAATCAGGTCCCAAGGGATGCGGTGCTCGACGAGCAAGTGGTATTCGAGCAGCACAAACGCGGTGGCTATGCCGAGGATGGCGGCCGCGCTGGTGGAACGGCGTTGATGCTCGCGAAACCTCTCGTCTGCGACGTGGTCGAGCATGAGGATGCGGTTGAGAACGGGACGGGTCATGGGGCTGGTTTCTCCAATTGGAAGATCTGGTCGGTGGGACAGGAGAAGATGCGCGCAAAAGTGAGGGCCAGTTCCAGGGAGGGCACGTAGCGGTTGCGCTCGATGGAGTTGATGCTCTGCCTCGAGACACCCGCGGCCTGCGCCAGTTGTTCCTGGGTCAACCCGCCGGCGATGCGGAGCTCCTTGACGCGATTTGTAATGGTCGGAGGCATGTCAAGCTGACTTTCCATCACAGAGTAGCCCAGTCCGGATTTGATGTCAAGCCGACTTTCCATTCTGCCTTAAATCTCGGGGTTATCCCGCCCACAGAGGCATCAAGGCATGAAACCCGCTGCTGGGCAACTTGTGGGAAAGCCTCGCGTAAATTCCTGCTAGAATTCTGCTTTCCGGCTCAACTGCGCCGTAACATCTTCCCAAACAGAAAGCTCGGGCCGTGCCTCAGGAACCGACACCCAAACCCGTGACCTACGCCGACGCCGGGGTGGATCTCGCCGCGGGCGGCCACGCCAAAGAGCGCATCAAGTACCTGGCCCAGAAGACCTTTAATCGCAATGTCTTGGGCGGCATCGGCAGCTTCGGTGCGATGTTCCGCCTGGATCTGCAGCGCTGGAAGACGCCCGTGCTGGTGAGCTCGGCTGACGGCGTGGGAACCAAGCTGAAGGTGGCATTCGAGCTGGGACTGCACCAGACGGTGGGCGCCGATCTGGTGAACCATTGCGTGAACGACATCGCAGTGCAGGGGGCGACGCCGCTTTTCTTTCTCGACTACCTGGCCACCAGCAAGCTGGACCCCGATGTTGTGGAGAGCGTGGTGAGCGGGCTGGCCGACGCCTGCAAGGCCAACGCCTGCGTGCTGATCGGCGGCGAGACCGCGCAAATGCCCGGATTCTATGCACAGGGCGAGTATGACCTGGCGGGATTTATCGTGGGCGCTGTGGACCGCGACAAGATGATCACGGGCGCGGCGATCAAGCCGGGCGACGTGCTCATCGGGCTGCCCTCAACCGGGTTGCACACCAACGGCTACTCGCTGGCGCGCAAGCTGCTGTTTGAAGTGGGCGGCTACAAGCCGACGCAATACGTGACGGCTATCAAAGAGAAGGCCGGTGCGGCCCTGCTGCGCACCCATCGCAGCTACCTCCACGTGATTCAGAAGCTGGTGGCGGGCGGGCTCACCGTGGGGATGGCGCACATTACCGGCGGTGGCATCACGGAAAATCTGCCGCGCATTTTGCCCAAGGGAACAATGGCGCAAGTGGAGATCGGTTCCTGGCCGGTTCTGCCCATCTTTGACCACCTTCGCGAGCTGGGCAACATTCCGCAGGAGGAGATGCTGCGCACGTTCAACATGGGCATCGGTCTGATTGCGGTGATTCCGGCGGCGAAATTCACGCGAGCAAAGAATCTGCTGGACCGTGCGGAAGAGAAGTTCTTCGTGGTCGGCCGCATCGCGAAGGGCGAGCGGCGCGTGCAGTACACGTAGCAGCGTAACTGACGGCGTGAGCGGGGTTAGCAGAGCTAGGACGGATTACCGGCATGAGACGATCAACTTACCGGTACATCGGAATACCGATAGCAATCGTCGCAGTGCTGGGCGCCGTAGCTGCGCGTTTGCAGTGGGCAAGTTCGGTTCCCTCAAGACCAAAGACGTTGCCTGCGACAGCAACGGCAACCTGGGTACCAGTTCCTCCCACTCCGCTGGAGTTTTCCCCTAACGGCTATTGGCTAGCATGTTGGCTCGACCCCACACGCGATGCGGACCGATGCGAGCTGACGGACTACAAGGGAAAGGAGGTGACGTATTTCAAGGGAGATCCAGGCTTCGAGGCTACGGACTATTCTCCTGTCACGGGCCCCAATCCTGTTCCAGAGGCTCGCCTGCACCTCCTGCCCGTGAGCTCAACGTTCGAGCTGTTCGTGGTGGTCGGCGCGGAGATGGCTCCTATCGCTCGTCTCCAGGATGGAACTGTCTTGGTTCCTACTCAGTATTTATCTCAGTTGCGCGCGCACTTTGTCGGGGATGCCGTTGGCGAATCCAAACACTGAACGGACACCTATCCGCTTGGGCATTCTGCTTTCCGGCCGCGGCTCCAACTTTCTCGCCATCGCACAATCCATCCGCGAAGGCCTCCTGCCAAACACGGTCATCGCGGTGGTGATCTCGAACGCGGCTGAAGCTGCCGGACTGGCTGCTGCGCACGCGCTCGGGCTGCCCACTGCAGTGTTCGTCTCGAAAGGCCGCAAACGCGAAGAGCACGACGCCGATGTGATCTCCTGCCTGGAGGCGCACGGCGTGGACCTGGTTTGCCTCGCCGGTTATATGCGGCTCTTGTCGCCGAAGTTTGTCGCGGCGTTTCCCCACCGCATTCTCAACATCCATCCTTCGCTGCTGCCCGCCTTTCCAGGGCTCGATGCGCAGGAGCAGGCATTCAACTACGGGGTGAAGGTGACGGGCTGCACGGTGCACTTTGTCGACGAGGAGCTGGATCACGGCGCGATCGTCGTACAGCGCGCGATTCCGGTGCGCGACGCCGACGACGCCCCTTCGCTTGCGCAGCGGATTCTTGCGGAAGAACACGTCGCCTACACCGAGGCGATTGGACGCGTGGTGAGCGGCGAGTACGAGGTGCAGGGAAGACGCTACGCAAAAAAAGCAAGCAGCAGGGAGTAGCCGGTAGGAATAGAAACCGGCGCGCGACCGCCTCGATTAACAGCCGGAGAAATTCCTGTCAAGGGGCGTCAACAAAAAGATTTTTGTAACTAGAGTATTTTCAGCGGTTCGCGCGATGCGGCGGTTTGCAGAGAATTACGGCAGATTCGCCTAGCCTTATAAGTATCCAGACAAACGACGGATGTCCGGAGCGGTTTCGGAAATACTGTGCCCGGTCAGATCGAGATTCAGGGTCGTTGCTCCGTGTGGTCGCAGCGACTGCAGTGTCTTGAATGCGGATACACAATTCCTGAACCGCTGTAACGCCGGGCGAATGAGTACGCATTCTCCATAGCAGAAGGCGCCGGGGCGTAGGGCCGCTATGCGTCTGGGCGAGGCAGAACCCGGGGCGGGTGTTGGGCCGGAACCACGGAGACAACCCGCTCCGGAAAAGCTGCCTTGGAATCTTGCGCGCGGCTGCTCATCCCGCAAAACGCTGGATGGCGGCGGCCGTGCGCAGAAGAAGTTTCTCGGAATCGACCCATCGGTCAATTTGAATCGGGTTCGCCGCACAAAAAAACTGCGGCAAGAAGGAGTGTTGTCAAAAATGAACTTCATCTCGAATATCTGGAATCATCCGAAGACGTCGGCTGCGGGAGCTGCTGATTGCAGTGGCCAGCGTTGCCGGAGTTTTGTCGCAACAGGGCCTGACGCTGGGCAAAGCAGGCAACGGCACAGTGGTTTCGCTGGCTAGCGCCCTGGCCACGGCGCTGCTTGGGCTGATGGCTAAAGATCCGGGCACAGCCGGCAACTGAGCAACTCAGCAAGCCGGCTGGTCAGCAAGCGAAAGCTCGGTGCGTGGATGCTGATCGCGCTGCTGATCCCGCTGCCGTGGATGCAGGGCTGCTCGGCCGCCGGCGTGGCCGCAGAACATTGTGAACTGGACGCCGTCGTTGCAAAGCGCTGTTGCCACCGTGGACTCGACCGCGGCGCTGCTGGCGCCGGCCGACGCGCCGATCTTCGCCGCCGCAACTTCGGCTTCGACGCCGCGTCGAACCTGCTGGTCGCGCAGGCCAAGGCTTACCTCGCCAATCCTTCGGCAAGCCTGCTCGCGCAATTGCAAACGCAGGTTGTAACGCTTCGAGCAGCAGGTGAATGCGGCGCTGCTCAATTCGGCAAAGATCGTGGATGCCAGCGAGCCAGAAACACGCGCTGGCGGCCATTCAAGCCGTGGGCACCATCGTCAACGCCATTCTCGCGCTCGTGCAGTCCATCTCAAGCAAGGCTGCCGTGGCGCAGATGGCTGCGCATTCGGGTGTGAAACTGGCCATGGTGCGGCCGTATCTGGATAAGGGGCGCGCAGCAGGAGTTGTGGCGGCGCACTACGGCGAGCCGATGACGACGGCGCAAGTGCAGATCGCACTGGCGGAGCGGTCGGAGATGAACGCCGGATTCTGAAGGTCAGAGAACAGTGGTCGGTCGGGCAGCTCGGTCAGCTGGTTCGGTCCCAGGTCTCAGAATCGAGACCTGGGCACCCGGCCGCTCGCCCTGAAGTCCGGATACTTGTGAGGACCCCGAAGACCCGGGACGCCGGAAGTGTGCTGTATTGATCTTGTAATTCCCCCCCAGGGGGGTACAATCCGAGCCAATCAGTGATGAACCAAAAGATTCCGGCTGAATGTAAACCATGGAGGAAAAGGAATGTTCCACTTACTCTGGTACGTTTTTATCGGGTTGCTCTCAGGGGTTATCGCGAAATCAGTCATGCACACGCACTTGACGATGTTCTGGACAATCGTGCTCGGGATTGTCGGATCGATCATCGGCGGCGGCATTACCCACATGATTTTTCGTCCGAAAAACGACCGATATCATCCAGCCGGCCTGATTTTTTCCACGCTGGGCGCGATCCTGGTTCTCTTCATCTGCTACAAACTGAACATCCACCTACCCGCCATAGGTGTTCACTAGCCTAGGTATTCGCGTCCCTCGCTTCTCCCAGAATCAACTTGAGCGTCATCTGGCGGCGCCCGCGGACGATGGTCACGCTGACGGTGTCGCCGGCCTGGTGCTTGTCCATGATGGCGCTGATGTCCTGCGGATCGGTCACCTGCTGGCCGTCGATGGCGACGATCAGATCGCCGCCGAGCATGATGGGCGTGTTGCCCACGTAGGCCTGCTCGATTGCCGCCGTGCAGGCCGGCGCGCTCGGCCGCTCCGCCGGGAATCACGCGCTGGATCAGCACGCCGTAATCGGCAGCCAGGCCCATCTGCGAGGCCAGATCGGGACCGATCGCATACGACACGATGCCCAGCGAAGGCCGCTTGACGCGCCCGTAGCGCAGTCAGGTCGGCGAGCACCGCCTTGGCGGTGTTGATGGGAATGGCGAAGCCGATGCCGGAGCTCTGGTCGGCGCCGTTGGAGGCGATCATGGTGTTGATGCCGATGACTTCGCCGCGATGAGTTGAGCAGCGGGCCGCCGGAGTTGCCGGGATTGATGGCCGCGTCGGTCTGGATGGCGTCTTCAATGGGCGCGCCGTCCTGGTTGCGGATCGACCGGATGGAGCTGATGATGCCGCGCGTCATGGTGCCGCTCAGGCCGAAGGGATTGCCGATGGCATAGACCTTCTGGCCCACGTTGAGCTGCGATCGAGTCGGCCAGCGTGACCGGCTGCAGGTCGGGCGCGTCGATCTTGCAGCAGCGCCAGGTCGTGCACCTTGTCCGTGCCCACAACGCGTGGCCGGGTAGCGGCGCTTGTTCGAGAGCATCACTTCGATGCCGCGGTTGGCGCCCTCGACCACGTGATAATTGGTGAGCATGTGGCCGGCTTTGTCGAGAATGAATCCCGAGCCCTGGCCCTGCTGCGGCACCGTTCCATAAAAGAAGTTGAAGACCAGCGTGGTGGAAGTGATGTTGACCACCGAGGGCAGCACCCTCTTGTAGATGGCGATGTTGTTCTGCTCTTCGGCGTCGTAGGCGGGCGCGGCGTGGGCCTCAGTCAGCTCGAGCGGCGAACTCGGAGCCATCGGCCCCGATGAGCAGGGCGATGCTCCAGGAAAAGTCGGGCGAAAAATGCGTGGTGACGAACCAGAATCCGCCCACCAGCAGCAAGACGATCAAGAGAATCCGGCTCAGTCTCATAGTTTCTTACGACCTTGAAAGACCTTCCTCAAGTTGTTACGACGGGCGCAGGCCAAAGTTCCAGCTGCAGGGCGCGGCCGCCTATCTTATTGTAGAGACAAGTTCTGCGGCGATTTGTTGCTCTCGGCCTTGAGCCGCGGCCACAGGCCTCGACCTGGGCGCGCAGCGCGGCAATATCGCCCGAATTATCAAGAACATAGTCGGCCTGGGCGGCTTTCTCCGCGTCGGGAACCTGGTGCGCCAGGCGATTGCGCGCATCGGCCTCGATGGCATCCCACCCCGGCAGCGAAGACCTGTCGCTTGAGGCTCCGGCTTCCGGTTTGCCGCATTCGGCGCAACGCGGGCGATATAGCGGGCGATTTTGAGCTCGTCCGGCGCGGTGACCACGATGACGCGGTCGATGCGCCGCCGCCAGTCGGCGAGCAGATTGTCCTTTTCGCCGCGCGCGCGGGCGTCGCGCACCACTTCAAAGATCAGCGCCGACTCGATCACGGCGACGGCCGCCGGATCGCGCGCGAACACCTCGTCCATCCAGCGCCGCTGCGCCTCAATCACGGGCGGATGCACGATGGCATTCAGCTCCTGCAGGCGGCCCTCGCGGAAGGCGAGCTCGGCCAGGCGCGCACGGTTCAGATGGCCGTCGGGATTCGACGACCTCGCGGCCGAAATGCGCGAACGATCTCGGTCGTAGACAGCTGGCCCGGCTCCATCAGTGCGCGGCCCAGCGCATCGGCCTCGATGACCTGCGCGCCGAGTTCGCGCAGCATCGCCGCCACGGTGCTTTTGCCGCTGCCCAGGCCGCCGGTGAGGCCGACGCGCAGCACGGTCTACAACCCCCGCCGCATTTTGGCCGCGCGCACGGTGTTCGCCATCAGCATGGCGATCGTCAGCAGGCCCACGCCGCCGGGCACCGGCGTGTAAGCGCCGGCAATCTCAAATGCTTTGGGATCGATGTCGCCGACGACGACCGAGCCGCGCTTGGCAAAGGCTGCTTCGCGCTTCGCGTCGCCCTTGAAGAAGCGGTCGAACTCCTCGCGCGTGGTCAGGCGGTTGATGCCGACGTCGATGAGCGTGGCGCCGGGCTTGACCATCTCCGGCGTGATGAAGCCGGGGCGGCCGATGGCGGCGACCAGAATGTCGGCCTGGCGCGTGATCGCCGGCAGGTCGCGCGTCTTCGAGTGGCAGATCGTGACGGTCGCGTTCTGGTGCAGCAGCAGCATGGCCACCGGCTTGCCCACAATGTCGCTGCGGCCCACGACGACGGCGTGCTGGCCGGCGATGGGAATGTCGCTGCGCTTCAGAATCTCAATCACGCCGGCGGGCGTGCAGGGCGCGAGCGCCGGACGGCCGGCCAGCAGGCGGCCCGCATTCACGGGATGAAAGCCGTCCACGTCTTTTGCCGGATCGACGGCATCGAGCAGGGCCTTCGCGTCGACCTGCGCCGGCAGCGGCAACTGGATGAGAATGCCGTCGATGTCGTCGCGCGCGTTGAGCTCGGCGACGAGATCGAGCATCTCTTCGGTGGTGACGGTGTCGGGCGGCGTGATCAGATCGCTGTAGAGACCGAGCTCGGCGCAGGTCTGCACCTTGCTGCGGACGTAGATCTCCGAAGCCGGCACATGGCCCACCAGCACCGCCGCCAGCCCCGGCCGCATGCCGCGCGCGGCCAGCGCGCTTCACCTCCTCGGCCACTTCCTGCTTGATGGCCGCGGCAATGGCCGCGCCGTCGAGAATCCTTGGCATTCCTCGCTCCAAAGATTCATGGTATCGCCTTGGCCTTGCGCAAAGTGCCGCAAACAAAGACGAAAGTCTGCGGGATCTTCGTGCGCAGTCCGCCGCGCGATCTCCGTAGAAGCCATGAATTCGTGCAGGCCGTCACATCGACTTGTGAGCATCCTCACATACAGTCCTCGCTCCCGCGCCTAACTTCAGAGGCATCGGAAGTGCGCTAAATCACACGACAAGTCACAATGAGCTCTTCCGGCAGTGGCTCTACGGAGACAGCGCTTGATGAGCATCTGAAGGATGCAGGACATCTTTTCCGGTTTGCGGGGCTCTTTGTGGTCGCGTTTCTGGTGTTTCTGGTGGTGCGCGGCTACGTGGTTCCAAAGACCTTTGGGCAGTATGGGCACTATCGCGGAGCGGCGATCGGCGAGATTGCCGCGCACCCGGCGAAGTTTGCAGGGCACCAGACGTGCGAAACCTGCCACACGGATATTGCCGACACCAAGATCAAAGGCGCGCATGCGCATGTGAACTGCGAGGCCTGCCACGGCGCGCTGGCGATTCACGCCGATGATCCGACGTCGGTGACGCCCGTGAAGCCCGACACGGCGGTGCTTTGCGCGCGCTGCCACACGGCAAGCGCGGCCAAGCCCAAGGGCTTTCCGCAGGTTGATCCGGCGGATCACTCGGGCGGCGTGCCCTGCGAGACCTGCCATAACCCCCACAGCCCGGCTATCGGCGCTGACGCAACCGCAAGTGCCGCCAAGGGAGGTGCGAAATGAACATCAGCCGGCGTCATTTGCTCATTCTTTTGCCCGCCGCGGCCGTTGCATGGAAATATGTGCTGGCCGGCACCCCCGAAGCCTCGCCGAACTACCAGATGAGCGAGCACTGGTGGGGCATGCTGATCGATATTCCCAAGTGCATCGGCTGCGGCAACTGCGTGCGCGCCTGCCAGACGGAGAACGATGTGCCCGATGGCTTCTTCCGCACCTGGGTGGAGCGCTACAACGTGTCGGACGAAAATATGACCAACCCCGATGTCATTTCGCCCGACGGCGGCAAGGAAGGTTTTCCCGTTGCAGAGGAAGATGGCGAGAAGTACTTCTTCGTTCCGAAGATGTGCAACCATTGCGCGGATTCGCCCTGCACGCAGGTGTGCCCGGTAGGCGCGACCTTCATCAGCCCGGATGGCGTGGTGCTGATCGACCAGAAATACTGCCTGGGCTGCGCCTATTGCGTGCAGGCCTGCCCGTATGGCTGCCGCTACATTCATCCCGACGAAGAAGGTGGCGGACAAGTGCACGCTTTGCTACCACCGCATTACGAAAGGGCTGACGACTGCATGCTGCGAGGCCTGCCCAACTGGGGCGCGGCAACTGGCCGACTTGAAGAACCCCAACGATCCGATTCATGAGTTTCTGAAGACGCATAGCGTGCAGGTGTTGAAGCCGCAGATGGCGACCGGCGCGAAGGCTTTCTATAACGGGCTGGACGGGTCGGTGCGGTAAAAGCAGCTGCTGACCAGTGCGGAACGAGCGGACTAGGAACCGACAAGAGCAACGCAGGAGCATAGAGCTAGGAGCTGCATTATGAGCGGTGTTGAAGGCTATCATGTATCCGAACGAGATCACGCTCTACTGGAGCGTGCTGATCGTTCTGTATCCGTACATCACGGGGCTGGTGGCGGGCGCATTCATTCTGGCGTCGCTGGAGCGCGTCTTTCGCGTGGAAGCGGTGAAGCCCACTTACCGGCTGGCGCTGCTGACGGCGCTGGCCTTCCTGCTGGTCGCGCCGCTGCCGCTGAGTTTTGCACCTGGGCCATCCGTTCCGCTCGCCGGAGATGTACTTTACCCCGCACGACACCTCGGCGATGGCGATGTTCGGCTACGTGTACCTGTGGTACCTGATGGCGGTACTGGTGTTCGAGATCTGGCTCGATTACCGGCGCGACATCGTGTTGCTGTCGCAATCGAGCAAAGGCCTGCTGCGCCTGATCTACAAGGTCATGACGCTGGGCTCGAGCAACATCAGCGAGCGCTCGCTGGCACATCGACGAGAAGGTTGGCTGGATTGTCACGTTGATCGGCATTCCTTCTGCCTTTCTGCTGCACGGCTATGTCGGGTTCATCTTCGGCTCCATCAAGGCCAATCCATGGTGGTCGTCGCCGCTGATGCCGGTGGTATTTATCTTCTCGGCCATGGTGTCCGGCATCGCCGCCGTCATGCTGCATCTACATGGCCACAACCAAACTGCGCGGCCAGAAGATCGACATCCGCTGCGTCGACACCATCGCGATGTACATGTTCTATATCTTCATCATCGACTTCAGCCTGGAGATGCTCGACCTGATTCACCGCATCTACGAGGCCGACGAATCGTTCCGCAGCCTGAATTTCATGGCGCACACCAAGCTTTTCTTTTCGCAAATTGTGCTGCAAATGCTTATTGGCACGGTCATTCCGCTGGTGCTTTTGTTCCTGACCCAGGTCGTGAAATTCTCAGAGATCGCTCGCAAGCGCATCTACGTTTTTTCCGGGTGCATGATCCTGATCAGCGTCTTTGCCATGCGCTGGAATGTAGTGATCGGCGGGCAATTGTTCTCGAAGAGCTTTCTTGGGTACACGACCTACAAGATGGAACTGGTTACGCGTGAAGGTCTGCTGGCGGCTATCGGCTTGACCATCCTGCCGCTGCTCTTCCTCTGGGTCCTGCTTAAGTTGCTGCCTCCGTGGCCTGACAAGAGCCTGCCCGAAGCCGCGGCGGGCGACTAAGAAGAGGATCGTCCGCGCAAGATCGGGTGGGAATCATGAACGATCTTCCCGACGCAATCGACTGCTTGGCCAAGCGCGTTGAGGCCCTGGAGCGGCGCGTCAATATGCTTGAGCACCCCCTCGCTGCGCAATGGGCTCCGCCCAAACTCGAACCAGAAGCGGTGGCTGTTGCTCCGGCGGCCGCTACCGCGCCGGTTACCCAGTCAGGAAGCCTGTTTCCTGTGCTGGGCAAGTCGTTGCTTGGCATTGCTGGAGCCTACGTCCTGCGCGCCGTGGAGGAAGCAAGCTCCTTTCCAAGGTTAGCCGTTGCTTCAGCCGGAATACTCTACGCATTCCTGTGGCTGGTTTGGGCCGCACGAAGGCGCGGCGGACCGCCACTCACGAGCACTATCTATGCATGCACTTCGGCCCTGATCCTGGCTCCCATGCTCTGGGAGCTCACCTTGCGCTTTGGAGTTCTGGCGCCGGCATTCGCTGCAGGGGTGGTCTGCGCCTATGCGCTCGTGGCGATCGGGCTCGCGTGGAAACAGGATTCGGCGCCGTTGCTTCGAGTGGCGTGGATCGCGGCCGCGGCACTCGCGCTGGCGCTTGCAATCGCATCCCACGCGATGATGCCGTTCATCGTTGTGCTGCTGATCCTGACAGCGGCCTCCGAATTTGTACCCGCCCTCGTTCGCACGGTCGACCTGCGGGCGATAGTGGCGCTCGCCGCCGATACGGCCATATGGATTCTGGTTTTCATTTACTTCAATCCGCAAAACGCAATTGAAGATTATCCGCCGCTCGGCAGAGCTGCTTTGCTCACGCCCGGCGTTGCGATGTTCCTCTTGTTCGCGGTCTCTGTCACTCTTCAAACCGTGCTGCGCAGGCGGCCCATCACCATCTTTGCCGCCGTGCAGACGACGATCGCATTTTTGCTCGCCGCCGTCTGCCTCGCGGATTTTGGCCCTGCAAACAGCACAACGATTCTTGGGATCGCCTGCCTGGTTTTGTCAGCCGGCGTCTACGCGGGGGTCTTCACGGTCTTTCAACGCTCTCCTGGACGCCGCAACGCCGTGATTTTCAGCGCATGGGCCGCGGGGCTGTTTCTGGCCGGGAGCTTTCTGTGCCTGCCGCGGCAGGCGTCGATTTTGCTCCTTGGAGCTGGCGCGGTTACGGCCGCGGCGGTGAGCCGCAGGAATGGCTGGCTGGCCTTTGAGTTCTACGGGACCCTGTTTCTGCTGGCCGCTGCCGCCATATCAGGACTTCTAAGATTTCTCGTCGGCGCGTTGATCGGGACTCCACCGGGGATTCCCGCGCTCGGCGTATGGCTGACCGTGGTCTGCGCCGGTCTGTGCTACGCAGCTGCGAAGCCACGCGAAGGTGAGCCTTGGGCGGTTCAAGTCTTGCATCTGTTACTGGTCGCGTTGCTGGCCGGCGGCATGGTGGCGCTTTTGGCTCAGGGGCTCTTCGCCCTCGTCGCATTGAAGGCCATTCCCGGCGCGCATCATCTGGCCTTCATCCGCACGCTCACGCTGTGCGCTGCTGCGCTGGCGCTCGTCTTTAGCGGCGCGCGCTGGCGGCGCGCGGAATTGACTCGGCTGGGCTACGCCGCACTGGCGCTGGTTGCGGCAAAACTGCTCTTTGAGGATCTGCGCCACGGCCACCTCGCCTATATAGCGGCGTCGATCTTCCTTGTTGCGCTTACCCTGATTGCAGCACCGCGAATGGCAAAGGTGAAACAAAAGGTCTGAGTGGCTTGCCGTGCTCTCCCACCCTTTCCGCGGCGATGTTGCGGAAAGGATGGAGCAACGGCACTTGCGCTGCGACCGCATACCATGCGTTCAGCGGTAAACCGGTGGTTCGAACCGTGGCGGCAGATCGTACGTCCTCGGCCTCACGATGTGCCGCTCCTCGCCGCGCAGCTTCATTTTGCTGATGTGCACATCGTAGCCCGCACCCGGCAGCAAGGACTCGAGCACAAAGGTCTCCGCGCCATCGCTCTTGAGTTCGCGATAGCGGTAGATACCCACCTCTCCTTCGCTCTTCTCTGTGCCGGTCGCCGGTGCTTCAAGAAAGCTCTGCGCGTCAGCCACGGTCGGTGGGGCATGATCCTCGGCCTCCGTCAGGCTTTCGGCCGCATACGAACGAATCAGCTTGGTCCAATAACGCGCCAGCAAATCTGTGTTGGCAAACAGGTCCGCCCACACGAGCTCCCCGCGCACGGCCACCACCACACCCACTGCGTGTTCTTCACGCAGCCTGGCCAGCACTTGTTCGCGCGCGCTCGTCATTTGAGCGGCAGCTTCGTCCGCTTTTTTGCTCACCGCGGGATTGTCCATCACCTTGGCGTAGCTGGTGGTGCCGAAGGCGAGCGGCACTCCCGCGCCGCGCCCGAATCCCTCGGCCGCGGAGCCGGGAGTTGGCGGCGCGGCCGCCGCCTCCATCTGCGCAATCGCGCCGTGCACCGAGTTCCAAACCTGCTGCTGATCCTGGTCGACCATGGCGCGCTGGCGCACTGCCGGCTGCACCATGAAGCTCTTCGCAGCGGATCCTGCCGACGTGCCGAAGACCGAAGAACTTTCCGTCCACCGGCCCGGCTCGATGCAGAAGACCGAAAGATCGATGGGATCCGCATCCACCGGCACGATGCGGTCCTTGGCCACGATGCGATCCTGCTTGCCGCCCGTCACCACCTCTCCGGCCAGCAGCAGTAAAGGCCGCCTGGAGTGGTTCACCAGCACCAGCGTGTTCACCTGGTCGCCGCGATAGGGGAAAGCGGGAAACTGCGTGCCGCTTCTGGGCCTCACCAACCCTTGCGCACGACCAGCTTCGGTCACCTCCACCTCGCCGCTCCTAAGGCCTTCGTCGAGCGTAATGAACCCCGTCTGTCCCGAAGATTTGCCATCGGCCCGCACCACGGGAAACAGCAGAAGCTTGCCGCTCTCGATGGGTGCAAGCACGCGAAACGGCCCGCCTTCGGCTGTCGCCGGCCCTCCAGCGGCCGACACACCGTCACCCCATTGCCACCCCGCCAGCGCGAACATCAGCGCCGCCCCAACCCCGAATCTCCCCACGATCGTCATCGATCTCCTCCGCAGTTCTTTGGTCTGCTGCAACTGCCTTTATGGTGAGAACGCGGTCCGGGCGCCTTCTTGCAGAATTATTTTGCATCCGGCATCAGGCAGGAACTTTCACTTCCGCTCCGGGTTCGTCGAATAAGAAGGAAATGGCCGCGGGAGTATTGTGAGGTCGTGGGGATGGCGACAACCGAATCCATCGCGAGCGCAGTGAGCGCGGAGCTTTCAGCCCCGCTGCCGGGGATCGATCGCGCGCTGATCGACGAACTGTGGCGCGCGTGCAGTGCGGCAAGCTGGGGTCTCCATCGGGATGAGTTCACGCAGATCCTGCTCGATGCGGGCGCGGCGCAGAACTTTGGGCTGGCGGATGGAACTGCCGCATCGCCATCGCAGCAGGCCGCCTTTTTCCGCTCCCTTTGCCTGGAGGACCTGGTGCTGGCGCGCGCCTGCGCCTGCGGGAACGAGCGCGCATGGGAGCACTTCGTCGCCGTCTACCGCCAGCCGCTCACCCGCGCCGCCATCGCCATCACCGGCAGCGAAACACTTGGCCACGAACTCGCCGGCCAGCTTTACGGCGAACTCTACGGACTCACGGAACGCGACGGCGCCCGCCGCTGCCCGCTGCTCTCGTATCGGGGGCGCGGATCGCTGATGGGCTGGCTGCGCACCACTCTGGCCCAGCGCCATGTCGACCACCATCGGCGCAACTGGCGCCTGACGCCGATAGTGGAGTCGATCGAAGAAACTGACGCGCAGGCGCGTGAACCACTGCAGGAAATCGCGGCGCGCGAACTTTCGCACCTCGAGCGAGCGATCGAAGAAGCCCTCGGCGAACGCGATGCGGAAACGCGCTATCTGCTGGCGGCTTATTATCTCGATGGGCAACCGCTCCGGCAGATTGCCGGAGTGTTGCGCGTGCACGAGGCCACGGCGAGCCGGAAGTTGCACCGCGCGACCGGCGAAATCAGAAAGCAGATTCTTCGCAATCTGGAACGCGGCGGCCTGAGCAGGCGCGCAGCCGAGGAAACGCTGGGCGCGGATGTGCGCGATCTTGAAGTGAACCTGAGGAAACTGCTGCAATATTCGCAAGCGCCGGCGTTCAAGGAACAGGCGGGGTCATGACAGGAACAGCCCAACACGGTCTTCACCCCGATGCGGAGTGCCTCAACGCATTTGCGGAGCATGCGCTCGGTGAAAGCGAGCGCGATGGAGTGCTTCGGCATCTGGCAGGGTGCAGCCGTTGCAGGCAGGTTGTGGCGTTGGCTCACGAGGCTGTGGAGTCTGAAGTTTTCGAGAAGATTGCCGCGGCCGCAGCGCCGCGCTCTGCAGTTCAGCCCAACGCGTGGTGGAAGAGATGGCGGCTCATCTGGGCTCCGGCCGCAGTTGCAGCCACCTTGGCCGTGACGTCGGTCTCGGTTTATCTTCGGCAAGCGGAGCAGCGCAATTCGGCCATCCGGATTGCAGAACAGTCTCCAAAGAATGGCTCGGCGCAGGCTTCATCACCTCCGCCGACGGAGCTTGCGGAATCGGCGTCGCTCGCTTCGCCTGCACCCGCTGCTCCAGCGGCCAAAACTCCCAGTGCCAGGGAATCGGAAGCGACCCCGAGCTTACGGCAGCGTCAGCGTGAGGGACCTGTTCTTGCCGGCAAGCCGCAATCTCTGAATCAACTCGCGCCACCCCCACCCGCGACGGCGCAATCGTTGCCTCCTCAGGGCAATCTGGCGCCGAGGCTCACTTTCGAGGGGTTCACGTCTCAAGGAAAGCCGGCCATCTACCAGTCGTCTGCATCTCTGGCACTGCAGGCGGAAAAGAAGAAGCCGGACCTCGAAAAGCAGCAGGCGCAAGCCGACGCACTGCGCGGCCGTTTGTTCGCCGCGAGTGCGGCACGAGCGGCAGGTAGGCAAGGCACCGGAAACGGTGCATCCGGAAACGCCGGTGACCAGGCTCCAGTCACAACTGAGCGTACTGGGCTGCGTCCCACACCAGCCGCGAGCTTCGGGGTGCTCGGCGAGCTCAAACCTGACGTATTGTCGGCCGCGCGCGCCTCGGGTCCCATCTATTTACCAAGTGGTCTGCGGGCCATTTCGTTTGCGGACGCGGGCGGTCGCCGCATCGCTCTCGATCAAACCGGCACACTCTTTCTCAGCGGGGATGCGGGGAGGACCTGGGAACGCGTGCCCATGCAGTGGACCGGCCACGCCATCATGGTGCGTCGCGCGCCAGACAGCCCCGTTCAACTTTCACCGCTCGCCGCCCAGGCCGCCGGCAATCAACCCGCGGCCCTCGAGGCTGAGCCGCCTGTCGTCTTTGAGATTGTGAATGACGAAAGTCATGTGTGGCGCAGCGCCGACGGAAAGACCTGGACGGCAAAGTGATTTCCCGTGCCCAATTTCGCAGGCTCTAATTCGCTCTCTTGAAACTCCATGCGTTGCCGAAGAACTCTTTACCGGGATTTGTGCGGCATTGCCGGCATAGTGGGACCGGTGCTGCGCTCGCGGAGTTCGGAAAAGCCGGGATGAAAGGGGACTTGCTGCGATGGCTGCAAATGAGCGAAGCAGCGAAGTGGCCAATCTGCCCTGGGCCTATCTGCACCTGCCGCCATTTCCCCAGGTGGCCGTTCGGGTGCTTCAACTGGCCAACAACGAGAACGTGCAGTTGCACCAGCTCTGCGATTTGATCTCTTCCGATCCGGCGTTCGCCAGCGAAGTTCTCACGGTCGCTAATTCTCTGCTCTACGCTCCGCGCTATCCCTCCGCCAGCATTGCGCAAGCGGTTGCCGTGCTCGGCGCCAACACACTGCAGGGCATGTGCGTGACAGTTGGAGTCCGCGCTTACCTTGGCAAGGCGATGAGCTACCCGGCAATGCGCAATCTGTGGCGGCACAACGTGGCGTGCGCCATTACCGCGCAACGGCTGGCAGAGGTTGGCACTCTCGACACAGAATTGGCTTACACCGCCGGAATTCTTCACGATATTGGCCGCATGGCCCTCGCGGTGATTCAACCCAAGGGGTACGCGGCCTTGCTGGAAACACACCGCGGAAACGCAGCTACCATGCTTGAGGCGGAGCGCGAGCTGTTTGGCTGGGACCACTGCGAAACCGGACGCAAGTTGATTGGCGACTGGAAGCTGCCCGAAAACTTCGTCCCAGTGGTCGCGGACCACCACCTGCCGCGCCAGTCGGATGCGGGCTGGGACGTGCCCGAACTGGTGAAGGTAAGCTGCGCCATGGCCAGCACGGTCGGGTTCACCGCTTTTCCCGGCTGCGAGCCGGCAGCATACTCCGATTTGTTGGAAGAGTTGCCCACCCAGGAGCGCAGGTTCTTCAAACTCGATGCCGTCGCTCTCCACCAGCAAATTGCCGAAAGCATCCACGCGATCGAGTCGGTTTAGATTCGGTTCAAGGTTCTCTGGCCACATCGCCCAATCCGGCACGCAAAACGAAAGATCGTCGCACTCCTTGCCTGCCCGCTCTGCGATTCGGCTCAATTTGCCTCTCGCTTCGAAAATTCATCGGATCGTCATCCCATCGGACCTATAATCTCTTTCCAGCAAACAACCTTCATTCAGACTTTGGGGGAACGGCTATGCCCAATGTCCTTGTCCCAACGCCGCGGGGCCAAATGCCCGCGTGGCTTGCCATCCCATCCGACCCAACTCCTGTGCCCGGCGTCGTGGTCATTCACGATGTGCTTGGCATGAGCCGCGATCATCGCCGTCAAGCGGATTGGCTCGCCGAAGCCGGCTTTCTCTCGCTGGCTATCGATCTCTATTACCGGGGCGGGATGCTTCTCTGCCTCCGTTCCATCATTCGCGACCTGACGGAGCGGTCCGGTCCCGCATTCGACGACATTGAAGCCGCACGAAAATGGCTCGAGCTGCAACCCAATTGCAACGGACGGATCGGCGTCATCGGTTTTTGCATGGGCGGAGGCTTTGTGCTTCTGCTCATCTCAGGCCACGGCTTCTCGGCCGCCAGCGTCAACTACGGCGGAAAGTTGCCTCCGGATTTCGATGCCTTTCTTAAGACGGCCTGTCCGGTTGTTGGCAGCTATGGCGGGTTGGCAAAGTGGGAGCAGGGTGTGGCCGATCAGCTTCAGATTGCGCTCGATCGCGCCCTCATTTCCAACGACGTCAAGGAATACCCCGATGCGGGCCACGCGTTCATGAACCGGCACGGAACTTTCCTCTTCAAGCTTCTGCGCTACAAAGCAATCGGCTACAACGAGCCGGCCGCGCTCGACGCGCACCGGCGCATCGCCGCATTTTTCCATCGGCATCTCGATCGCTGAACGAATGCGCGTTTCAGGCCCGCATCAGCTTGCGCTGCAACTGTTCCAGCGTCTGGCCCTTGGTCTCGGGATAGGCAATCAGCACCACCACGAACTGCACCGCAGTCATCAACGCAAAAAAGATGAACGGCGTCGCCGTACTCATCATGCTCACCACCACGGGAAACAATTGCGCAATGATCGCGTTTGAGAACCAGTGGCTGGCACTGCCCACTCCCTGCCCTTTGGCGCGCACCGCGGTGGGAAACACTTCACCGATGTACACCCAGATCACTGCTCCCTGCGACACGCTAAAGAAGGCGATGAACGCAATCAGCAGCCACAGCAGGGCTCCCGGATGGGTCTGCGTTCTGAACACCCACGCCACGCCCGCCAGGCAACTGGCGCAGCCCGCAGCGCCGATCAGCAGCAGTCTCTTGCGCCCCAGTTTGTCGATCAGTGACATACCCACAATGGTGAACACGAAGAGCGTGACGCCGACGGCCACTGCCTGCTGGTCGCTGGAAACCTGGCTGAAGCCGGCGGCCGCGAAGATGTTGTTCAGGTAATAGAGAATCGCATTGATCCCCGCGAGCTGGTTAAACGCCCCGATTGAGATGGCAAGAAACAAAGGATAGCGGTATTTCCATTGGAACACCCGCTCATGCGCAGTGACGTGTTCCTGAGATAGAGCCTCCTGAATGTCGGCAAGCGCCGCATCCGGATCGGGATCGCCAATCATCTTCAGGACTGACCGTGCCTCGTCAACTCGGCCGCGTGAGACGAGCCAGCGCGGGCTGCGCGGAATGCCGAACAGCAAAACCAGAAAGAAGATTGCCGGAGCCGTCGCCACCCCCACCTGCCACCGCCATTCCAAGGGGCCCAGGTGCATGGTGCGAATTGCATAATTCGAAATGTAGGCGACCATAATCCCGAACACGACATTGAACTGGAAGAGCGCGACGAGCCGGCCGCGCCACTTCGCCGGGGATAGCTCCGCAATGTACACGGGGCCGAGCACCGACGAGGCGCCAATGCCCAATCCGCCCACAAGGCGAAACGCCATGAAGGAGGCCCAGCTCCACGCCAGCCCGCATCCGAGTGCTGAGACAAGATAGAGCAGCGCAGTAATGCGCAACGTTTCGCGGGAGCCGAGTCTTTGTCCTGCGTGGCCTGCGCCCAGCGCCCCGATCACCGTGCCCACGAGGCCGATCGCCACCGTGAACCCTTTTTCCTGCGGGTTCAGATGATACAGGTGAACCAGGGCGTCGATCGCTCCAGAGATGACGACCGTGTCAAAACCGAAAAGCAAACCGCCCAGCGCCCCCGAGAGCGATGCCCGCATAAGCTTGGAATTGAGTTGCACTTGCGATCATCCTCCGAGTTCAGAACCTTCGATTTCAAAACGACTCGCGCCACTCAAGGCAAGAAAAACTTCATGATCCCACCTACGCCGCCTGTTGCCGCCCTGCCCGATTGCGCCGGAATTGCACGTGGTTTCCGGTTCGATTTTTGTTTCGCTACGCCCGCATCAGTATTTGTTGTAACTGCAGCGCGGTGGAAAGGCCGGTCTCCTGGGCGAGCTCTGCGAGCGTGAGCCGCTTGTCCGCGCGCAAGGAACGCAGCTTCATCCCGATGCAATAGGATTCGAGCGACCGTTTCGCCAACGAAGCATTCTTCGACATCGCACGCTCCCGCGGGTTGGTGGTTAAGTCTGTCAAACAGTCTACGTGATCCTCACATCTTGCACGCTACGGGGCTCAATGGCGATGATAATTTTGAAATAGCGTCGCAAGGGAGACATCGAGCGTTGCCTTGCCGCAGACGAGAGGCCAAATCATGAATCCCCTCCCCATTCGTATTTTTCCATCTCTGGACTTCCGAAGCCTTGGCTTCGCGATGGCGGTCGCCGCATTGGCCGCGGCGACAATTTGCCCGGCGCAAAGCAAGCCCGACGAAGCGCAAAAACCCGCGGCCAATCTCGCGCCCGACGTGCTTGTGCTCAGCAATGGCGATACGCTTCACGGGAAATTTGTGAGCGAAACGGCAGGTAATGTCACGTTCCACAGCGATCCACTCGGAGACGTCTCCCTTTCCTGGGACAAGATCAAGGAAATGCACGTGAATGAGAAATTTGCCGTGCTCGATAAGACGGTGAAACTGCGCGGCAAGAAGAGCCAGCAGCAAATTCCGGTGGGCACGCTGGAATTGTCCAACGGGGCCGTGATCGTGCATCCGGAGAACACCGCGCCAGCCCCGCCCATCCAAGTGAAGAATGCGCAATTTATCATGGACGAGGCCACACTGAACAAGGAGATCTATCATCAGCCGAATTTTTTCACGGGATGGAACGGCCCGGCGACCTCAGGCGCAACACTCGTGACCGCGACGGAAAACCAGTACGCCGTGTCGGGAGCGGTGAGCCTGGTGAGGGTGATACCCACGGTCAGCTGGCTGAATCCACATGATCGTACGTCAACCGATTTCAGCGGGTCGTTTGGAAAGATTACGCAACCGGGATACGTGGTGCCGGCCTCAGGCGCAACGCCCGCAAGCTACGTCGCGGCGACCTCAACAAAAACCGCCATCTATCATGCCGACGCGGAGCGCGACGAATATTTCTCGCCACGCTTCTTTGTACTCGGGCAGACCGCCTTCGATCACAACTTCAGCCAGGATCTCGACCTGCAGCAGATCTACGGCGGCGGCATCGGATGGACAGCGCTCAAAACGCCAAAGCATCAACTGGATGTGAAGGCGACCATGCAGTATGAGAAGCAGCTCTTCATCAGCGGAGCGGCTGGGACCAACCAGAACCTGGTCGGCTCCACGTTTTCCGCGGCATACGATCTGCACTTGAAGGTCTTCACCCTCACACAGGGTGTCTCCTTCATCCCTGCGTACAATAACTCGGCAGCGTACTCCGCAAACGAGACCGATACCTTTGCATTTCCTGCATACAAGGGCCTCAGCTTTTCCGTGGGCACGCTCGACAGCTATCTCAACGATCCGCCTGCGTCGCTGCCGCCGACCAAGAAAAATTCCTTTCAGTTCACGATGGGCCTGACCTACGCGATCAAGTCGAAGTACTGAAGACGGCTTACAGCCGGTAGCCAGGAGCTCAATGCATGCAAGTGCAATAGGCTCTCGCACCGCCCTTGCCGGGCCTGAAGCGAGTCCGATTCGAAACGAAAATAGCTACTGGTTACCAACTCTCGGCTGCCGGCTATTTCACCAGTACCGGCTGCAGCCACGCGCCGTCGCCCGCCGAGTCCCATACATCGAAGCGCACCCACTTTTTCCCGGTTGCGTCGAAGGGGATGCGGAAGGTCTTCGTTCCGAAAGGTTCCGTGTCAGTGAGCTTGATGATTTGGCGATCGACCTTCGCGCCGTCACTCCATACAAGCTCGGCGAATTCCAGAGGGAAAGTGTACTCGATGCTCGCGGTGTAAACACTCTTCGCGCCCGAGCCTTCAATGCCCCAGTTGTGAAAGAGAATCTCGCCCGTGGTGCCGAAGAAGTTCCCCTCGTGCAATCCCTCGACAACGGGCGCCCAACTATCTTTGAACAAAGGCACTTTGTCGAGCTTCAGATAATTAATGGCGAGACTCGAATAACTGTCATCGCCCGGGACCTTCATGTAAGTATCACCCTCGGCAAGCATGAACTTTGGCTTGGGCGCCCAGTTGCTCATGTCGTCGTTGACCCCGAAGCATCGAACTTCGCATAGCCGTTCCTGAGAGAGATCCACGGGAAGCGACTCCCACGATCCGCCAATGAAGCGGTCGCTGAGGAAGAAGGGTTCGTTCTTGTAGAGGTCGGGAAAAAGCGCTGTGCTCTTGGTGCGTGGGTGCGCGGCCCACAGGATGCCCCCCTCCTGGTCCACCATTTTTAGCACATCATCTGCCGAGCCGAGGTGATAGACGTGCCCATAGACCGGGTCGTTCTCCTCGAAAGTCTGGTTGGCAGGCCGGTGAGGTTAAGCGTGGGTAAAATATACCGGCTTCGGCATCATGAGATAGGAGTGACCGCCGATGTAAGCGTTCGCCTCCTCGGCCGGAATAACTAGAAAGTTTTTGTCGGAAAGATTTGCCGAAGCCTCAAAGTAGAGCTTCTGTTCCGGAAGTCTCTTGGGGCCCGGATCGTTTCCATCGGAGTCGTCGTGGAAGTCGCCCAGATAGACGATATTGATTCCCAACCCTTTGAATACGGGAACCCAGGATGGACTGAAATCGACGGTGCCGCGGTCGCGCGCCATCTCATTCAACTCCAAATGGAAATGCCCGGTGATGGTCTTGAAGCCGGGAACAGGCTTGTAGACGTCGTTGTTGGTGTAGGCCATGACGGCTCTTTGGGTGGGATGATCGCTATCCGGGTTGAGGTAGTAGTAGACGGCCATGCGCTGCATGGTGCCGGGCGGCGCGTTGTAGAGCGCGTAGTTTTCCACCTGCTCGCGCGCCACGCCGACGCGCCGATTCCACACTTCGTCCGAGACTCCCCATGGAGCGTATCCTTCGCCACGTTCCGGCTGCATCACTCCGAGCGAAAACGAACTGTCGTCGTCCTTGCGGTAGTAGACATAGCCCAGGTTGACTTCATTTTCACGCGCGAAAAAGAACTTGTGCGGCGGCGGAAAAACGGCGAGTGAACCTGGAGTTTTGGAGCCGACGCCGACCTCGAGAATCTCAAGCCGGTTGCGCGCGCGCAGGTTCACGGGGGCATGGTTAATCGCACCGCCGAATTCCTCCTGCTGCCACACCTGAGAGGTATCGCGCCAGGTCACCTTGGTGTCGTCGGCGATTCTGAAACCCTTCAACCCAGCCTTGTAGATGTAGGCCACCGAGGGCGCATCGGTTTTGGCGAGCGCCTCCTGCCTGAGCAGATTCGAGCCTTTGTACACAGTGAACTGCAGGTCGCCGGAGAACAAACCCAGCGAGAGCCCGTTATAGGTGATGCTGACGCGGTCACCATCCGACGCGACTTTGCAGGTGTCAGTCTTGTAGCTCACAGCCGCGCGCGCGATTTCGCTGGCCTGTCGCGGAGGGCCCGACATGCGCTGAGTCCCCGGCACGGCCAAAGGCGCATCCCAGAAGACAAACCATTTGTATTTCTCCTCGTTTTCAGGCGTGTCCAGGTTGTATTTCTTGAGATTGGCCATCTCGACCGAGTCGATGCGGCGCCGGCCGGTGGTCACTTCAAACTGCGGAGTGAGATCCTTGCCCAGCACGATCCAGCCGCCGTCGCTCTTTCGCGCCGCAAGCTCCTGGACCACGGGTTGGCCGTTGTGCAGCGCAAAGCGTGCTCGATTCTGCTGGCCTTGCTCGCCCGGCCACAATACTTCCACAGAATCTTGGCCCGCCGTAACGCTTACACCCGCAATCTGCTTCAAATCCCTCGTATCGCAGGACTGCGCATGCGCCGCCGCTGCGCTGCCGCATATAATCAACGCCCACGCCACTTGATTAATTTTCATTTGTGTCTCCTATGCGCCGTCGCGGTTGTTCAACCGCTTTCATCGATCCGCAGCATCAATCCGGCGGTGAATTGGCGCGCGCAAATCAAATCTTAATGAAGATCTTCTTGCGGTAGAGCGCCCACACCGGAACAAAGCAGACGGCCGTATACGCGACCGAATAGAGGAGCGCCCTCCAGCCTGGATCGCCAACATGCATGAAGAAATGGACGTATAAGTAGTGGAGCGCATCCACATGCTGCGAGCCCGAAGTAAACTGAATCATCTCCAGCGCCGTGCCCAGCAGTTCGCTGATCATATATGCAGCGATGGCGTTGGTACCGAAGACCAGCCACGGCCAGACGAGCCGCTTGCTTAGGCCTTGCCTGCCCCAGCCAAGCTGATCGAGAGCCCGGTAGAAGAGTGCGAACAGCAGCAGAGACCAGCCCGCGGCCACCAGCACAAAAGAGCTCGTCCACATATTCTTGTTCAGCGGGAACCACACCGACCACAGATAACCGAACGCCAGACAAGCTGCTGCGCTCGCCGCGAGGCCCAGAGTCTTGCTCTTCGCGTTCCGTTGCGTGCGCAGCCAAAGCCCAGCCAGCAATCCGATCAGTGTGGTTCCAACGGCGGGAATGTCGCTGAGCAATCCTTCGGGATCGCGCGCATTGTGATCCGGAGAGTCCTCGTAGAGATGCCCGGGCATCACCTGCCGGTCAACCCACGCCACGATGTTCTGATCCTTGTCGAGGAAGGCAACGTCGCGGCCCGGCACGCCCGCTCCCGGCACCGGAACCCAGCGCACCAGGATCCAGTAGCCAACAAGCGCAACTGCAAGCACAGCAACCTTTGTCCAAACGCGGCGATCCCAAAGATAAAACAGCCCCACGATCAGGTAGCAGATTGCGATGCGCTGCAAAACGCCGTAGAAGCGCAGATGGGCGATCGAAAAATCAGGAAACCCGTTGACCACGATGCCCAGCAGAAACAGGATGCACGCACGCCAAAGCATGTGCCAGGCCAGTTTTGCGCGTGAGGCGCCCCGTTTCAATCGGGCCTCCGTTGAATATACGATCGACACGCCCACCACGAAGAGAAACGTGGGAAACACCAGATCTGTGGCCGTGAACCCGTTCCACGCGGCGTGATGCATCTGCCTCCACGCGCCGGGCCCGCCGGTGTTGTTCACCATGATCATGAAGGCGATGGTGACGCCGCGAAGCACGTCCAGCGAAAGCAGGCGCTTCGCTGCAGCGACGCTACCCTTGCGTGGGGTTTCAATGCCGGGATCGGTCGTGCGGGGCGCCGTCGTTGCCATTTTCGCAATGCTCACTACCCTACGCGAACCGGGGCGCTTTCGCCAAGCCCTATGTCTGCCGTTCGGGACCCCGAATTCGCCGCGCTGGGCACGGGTTTCGAGCCGCAACTCCTGTCATGAGAGCGGCCAACGCTGGTACACTCGGCCTTCAGGGATTTTCCAGCAATCTCGTTTGCCATCATCCGGAGGCTTCAAGTGCCCGATTTTCAGCCCTTTGTCCCGCCCGAAGAACATCCGCCCGAGTTCACTCTTCGCGCCCTTCTGCTGGGCTGTTTCTTCGGCCTCATCTTTGGCGCCGTCACGGTCTATGTGGGCCTGCGCGCCGGGCTCACCGTCGCCGCATCCATTCCCATCGCGGTGCTCTCCATCAGCATTCTGCGCGCCTTCGGCCGCGCCTCCATCCTCGAAAACAACATCGTCCAGACCACCGGCAACGCCGGCCAGTCCATCGCCTCGGGCGTCATCTTCACGCTGCCCGCGCTGGTGTTTCTCGGCTTCGATCTCGAGTACTCGCGCATCTTCATGCTGGCGCTCATCGGCGGCTGGCTCGGCGTGCTTTTCATGATTCCGCTGCGCCGCCAGCTCATCGTGCAGGAGCACGACACCCTGCCCTATCCCGAAGGCACCGCCTGCGCCGATGTGCTCATCGCCGGCGAGCGCGGCGGCTCGCTCGCCAGCCGCGTCTTTCTCGGCCTCGGGCTCGGCGGCCTTTACACGCTCTTCCAGAACGAGAACCTCTTCGCGGCCTGGCCGGAGCAACCCGGATACCAGCCCGACTTCGGCCCGCAACATGTGCTCAAGGGCGCCTCTATCAACGCCGACGCCACGTCGGAGTATCTCGGCGTGGGCTACATCATCGGGCCGCGCGTCGCCGGCGTCATCTTTGCCGGCGGCGTCTTCTCCTGGCTCGTCATCATGCCGCTCATTTATTTCTTCGGCAAAGACCTCGGCCACGCCGATCTACCCCGGCCTGGTTCCCATCGCGCAGATGGCGCCCAGCGATCTGTGGGCCACCTACATCAAGCCCATGGGCGCGGGCGCCGTGGCCGCGGCCGGCCTCATCACGCTCATCAAGACCCTGCCCACCATCGTCGGCGCGCTCACCGCGGGCTTCAAAACCATGCGTCCCGGGACCGGCGCGCAGGCCAAGCCCATCCGCACCGAAGACGATCTCTCCATGCGCGTGGTCATCGTCGGCTCGCTGCTCATCGTGGTCTGCATGTTCCTCTTCCTCGAGTTCAAGCCCGTGCCCGGCGCATTCGTCGGCTGGGCCGCCAACCTTGCCGCATCGCTGCTGGTCGTTGTCTTCGGATTTCTCTTTGTCACCGTCAGCTCGCGCATCGTCGGCCTGGTCGGCAGCTCGGCCAGCCCCGTCTCCGGCATGACCATCGCCACGCTCATGGCCACCGCCGCCATCTTTCTTGTCCAGGGCTGGACCGCACCTGCCTTCGGCGCGCTCGCCATCACCATCGGCGGCGTGGTCTGCATCGCCGCCTCCAACGCCGGCGACACCTCGCAGGACCTCAAGACCGGCTACATCGTCGGATCCACGCCGCGCCTGCAGCAGATCGCGCTCATGATCGGCGTGGTCGTCTCCACCCTCGTCATCGGATTCACGCTCAACCTGATGAACACCGGCCTGCAGGAGTTCCACGCTGCCTCGCAGCCGTGGGACCTCAACGCCTCGCATCCCGGCGTCGCCATTCAATCGCGACATGCAGCACCTGCCCAGCCAGATCCGCGTCATCAACGCCGACAAATCCAGTCACCGTGCACCAGAAATCCGAGTACATCCTGCTCAACGCCATCGGATCGACGGAGCTGCAGGACGGCAAATATCTCTACTCGCCGGCCACGGGCCGCATTGAAGTGCATTGGATTCAGGGCATCGGCAGCGCCAATGCGCCCGCGCCGCAGGCTCGCCTCATGGCCACCGTCATCAACGGCATCCTGAGCCGCAAGCTGCCCTGGGGACTGGTGCTGCTCGGCGTCTCGCTGGTCATCGCCGTCGAGCTGCTCGGCATCCGCTCGCTCCCCTTCGCCGTCGGGCGCGTATCTGCCCATCGGCACCACGCTGCCCATCTTTGTGGGCGGCGTGGTGCGCTGGCTGGTCGATCAGGCAGCGAAGCGCAGCGGCGCAGGCTGCCGAAGCCGAGAGCGAAATCTCGCCCGGCTCGCTCTTCGCCTCGGGACTGATCGCCGCCGGCGGCATCGTCGGCCTCATCGGCGTGGCGCTCAAGGCTTACGAATCCACCGTCGGCAAAGGCGACATCCTCAACTTCCCCCACACCTTCCTCGATCACACTACCGTCTCGGTGGCCGCCTTCGCGCTGCTGGCGTTTTCGCTGTATTACTTTGCGAGCAAGCCGCTGAAGAAGTAACTTGCAGCGCTCATTCGGCCTGGAGAATCGCGGCGGAGTAACCGTTGATGGTAGTCAATCTGCCTTGCTGATCGTGCGCAGCAGGCTCGAAGCGCACTCCAGTCTTCGCGGACAACGAGGGCCCGCGCAGCTCCCAGCGCTGAATGCGCTGCGCTTTTGCGAAGCGATCAGGAAGCGCGACACGCACCGGAGACTCGCCCTTGTTCACCAATGCCAGCATTGTCTTTTCCGGTTTGCTGCCCTGATAGGCTGTGATGTTCGCGCTCGTTTTAAGCCTGCACGGCGCAAGGCGCCAGCCCGCAAACCGCTGCGCGAATTGCATGCCGTAATACACCGGACGGGGGGTGGCCGGAGCGGTCGCGGAGCTCTCAATCGGCGTGTACACCCCCACTCCGCCACCATGCAGATTGACGCCCGCAAAGCCGGCGCATGCAACCTTGAGAATGTAGTCTGCCGCCCATAGTGCAGACGCGTACGCGTCGCTCACTCCCGGTCTGCCGCCGCCGAAGCAGGAATTGCCTTCGTCCATGCGGTAGGGCGTGCCGCCAGCCACTTGGCGCGCTGCGTCCACGGCCGCAATCTGCGCGTCGAGATCGGGATTTGCTTTGCGGAGCAGGCGTTCGGCGGTCATACCCGGATTGCTTGCCGGTCCCATTCCGTAGTAATGGCTCGTCAGCAAAACTGCGTCGCCTTTTGTCCGCCGGGCGTACTCCAGAACCCACGTGTCCACTTTGCCGTCGGTGTCCGGTCCGGCGAAAGGCGCGCCGCGAACCCGGACTCGAATCGTTTTGACCCAGGTTTCGTACTCGCCGATGTACTGCTCGAATCCGTAGCCCGGCAGGCGGAAGAAACGATCCTCGCCAAAACCGTCCGCCTCGTTGCCGACGACGAATGCGACGAGCCGGTCACCCGCGATTCTGGAGACGGCGGCAGCTTCGTCGGCGGCTCGCGCCGCGCTTCCACAGGCGAAATTCAGGCCGTAGATGAGCCGCCAGTTGGCCGCGTCGAGAAAGCCGCGGAGATTCTCGATGGCCTTCTGCGTGAGCATGCCTTGTTTGTCGCGCTGGACCAGTGGATCTACCAGGGGCCACTCCCAGTAGTCTTCAATCCCGTGGCGTAGGCCGGCAATTTGCTTCGGATCGTTCTGTCCCACGCCTTCCCAATCGGTGATATTGCTCAGGTGCCCCCCGAGGCGGAGAACGCCACTGGAGTTGAGCCCGCGAAAGGCCTCGAGGAGCGGCTTGTTCTCTCCCGAAAAGAAGTTTGGGTCGTAGAGCTGTCCCATCTCATAGCTCAAGCCGATGAAGTCGGCCGGAACAAGAGGGCCCTCATGCTCTGGAAGCGCGAGCTGGACGGCCGCCGCGCCGGTCTGCACACTGTGGGCGAGTGGCGCAAGCGCTGCCGATACCGCACCCAAGGCAAACCGTCGCCGATTCATGATCACTCCCCTTGCGGTAGCTCTCCGTTGAGTGCCCAGTATATCGATCGATGGATTCCGGAGGCGAAGTGCCAGTTGCTCGCCAGGCCGGTGTCAATCGTCCGGCCGGCCTAATCTGACGTTTCCGTCGATTGTCGCGGATTCGCGCCGAATCCCGTTCGCTACAATAGTGGGAAGCTCCTGCCAGCCCGGAAGCTGACTTCCCGGCCTGCCAGGAGCATCATGCCATTATGCTTGCAGAAAATCTAAAGGAAGCATTGACGTTCGACGATGTCTTGCTGGTGCCAGCTTACAGCGACGTGGTGCCCATTCAGGTAAGCACGCAAACGCAGCTCACGCGCGACATCGCGCTGAACACGCCGCTCATTTCGTCTGCCATGGACACGGTCACCGAGTCGCGCATGGCCATCGCTATGGCGCAGCAGGGCGGCATCGGCATTGTTCATCGTAATCTTTCCATTGCAGATCAGGCCGGCGAAATCGACAAGGTGAAGCGTTCAGAAAGCGGCATGATTGTCGATCCTGTCACCATCGGGCCGGAGAAGACCATCGGGGACGCACTTGATATCATGCGCCGCTATCGCATCAGCGGCGTGCCTGTGACGCAAGGCAAGCGGCTGGTGGGCATCCTCACCAACCGCGATTTGCGATTCGAGACGCGCACCGAAGTTCCCGTGGGCGACGTGATGACAAAGGAAGATCTGATTACCGTCCCTGTGGGCACCACGCTCGAAGAGGCCGAGCTGATCCTGCACAAGCACCGCGTGGAGAAGTTGCTTGTGGTCAACGACCAGTACGAGTTGAAGGGACTCATCACGGTCAAGGACATTCAGAAAAAGCTGAAATATCCCAACGCCAGCAAGGACGAGCAGGGCCGGTTGCGCGTGGGCGGGGCGATTGGAGCGACTGGAGATTTTCTGGAGCGCGCAGCCGAGCTCGTACGCAATCGCGCCGACGTGCTCGCCATTGACTCGGCGCATGGGCACTCATCGCGCGTGCTCGACGCGGTTCGAGAAGTGAAGAAGCGTTTTTCCAATGTGGCGCTGCTGGCAGGCAATGTCGCGACCTATGAGGGCGCAATGGCCTTGATCGACGCGGGCGCGGACGCGGTGAAAGTGGGCATCGGGCCCGGATCGATTTGCACGACGCGCATGGTGACCGGCGCGGGCATGCCGCAGATTACCGCGATCTCAGAAGCCTACCGCGCGGCGCGCGAGCGCGGGATTCCTGTGATCGCCGACGGCGGCATCAAATACTCCGGCGAGATTACGAAAGCGATCGCCGCGGGAGCCAGCTCGGTGATGATCGGCTCCCTTTTCGCCGGCGTGGACGAGAGCCCTGGCGAGACCATTCTCTACCAGGGGCGCAGCTTCAAAACCTATCGCGGCATGGGATCGCTGACGGCCATGAGCCAGGGCTCGAGCGAGCGCTACTTCCAGGGATCGGCCGATCTGGCTCCCGAACAATCCACCGAGGGAGTGGTGCAGCGCGAGCGCACGAATGAAAATCGTCTGGCCAAGTTTGTCCCCGAAGGTATCGAAGGGCGCGTGCCGTATCGCGGGCCGCTGGAGTCGATGGTCTTTCAGCTTGTGGGTGGTCTGCGCTCCGGCATGGGTTATCTCGGATGCGCAAGTATCGCGGAGTTACAGGAAAAAGCCAAGTTCGTACGTATCTCGGGCGCTGGCTTGCGCGAAAGTCATGTGCACGATGTGATCATCACCCGCGAAGCGCCCAATTACCATGTCGAATAACCGGTGTGGCTTCTAGAATGCGGAAACGTGTTCGGCGCTGGCGGGACGAGGCGCGGCAGCCGGGATTGGCATGCGAGCAATGGTCCGCGCCACTTCAGGCAACTTGGACGGAGCCGTTCCGTTTTCAATTTCAAACGCCGCAGCAACGATGAGATCCTCCAGGATCGATGTGTCAAACCGGCGAAGCACGCTGTTCACAAGCAGACGAAGATCGGATAGGAAGGTTGCCTGAGACATGTATTCAGCGTCCAACTGACGCTTCGCAGGTAACACGACAGCGTGATAGTAGGCGTCTAAACGATTCTTGGGAAGACGGGCAAAGACGCTTTCTTCGCAGGCGAAGACCGAGGTAGCCATGCCGGTGATTCCCGGTCGGCATTGAAGATCGAAGATCACATGCTCGCGCATCTTGGGACGGGGGCCGACCAGACTCATGTGCCCGAGCAGCACGTTCGCAAGTTGGGGCAATTCATCCAACTTCCAACGGCGCAGGAAGGGGCCAATGAGAGTAAAGCGCTGATTGTCTGACGTAGTAATCGGATGATGCGCTCTTTCGGCAGCCTGGACCATCGTGCGGAATTTTACGATCGTGAAGGGCTTGCCATGCCGGCCCATCCGCTCTTGCAGAAAGAAGACGGGGCCGCGCGAGGTCAAGCGCACCGCCGCTCCGACAACCAGGATCAGCGGGATGAGAACCGGCATCGCGAGAATCACGCATGCACAGTCGAAGACACGCTTGGCCGTTGAGCGTGACCAGAGGCTTAACGGGCCCCAACCTGGATCGGATGTCAAAGCGTTCAAAGCGTAAGATTCCCGAGATGCCGGAGCGGAGTTCTTCCTTGACCGTTGAGATCCTTGATCCGCAATGGCGCGCAATACCGGACTCTCTTTATGCCTTTCTCCGTAAGCGTTGTCCGCCGGAAATGATGGTGAATCCGTGGCATCAAGGACTTGCTGACCTAACAGCTCGGTATTCAAGCGCCCCCCCTCCAAAATGCATGAGTGATTGAATTCGCAGCGGTCTGAAGAAATGAAGACACAAATTTTTCAGCACAGTTGCGGTCGTTGGGGTGAATTCACCATGTTTTCAATCGCCGCGCGTTGCTGATTATGACCCAGTCGCTTCTTTCCCGTTGGACGTTCTCAGGTCGCGTTCGGGCCCAAGCAAGACCCGCACTTAAAACGAAACAAGCAGGGCACGGAAACGTGCGCAACACTTTAGAGGTCCCACGGTGTGGAAGTCGAACTATGTTCCGATTTTCTCACACCACCACAAGTGCTCCAGGTCACATTAGTAATGTGACTCTAAAGCATCAACACGGGAGCAATGATCGGTTCGCTTTGAATCCGAGTTTAATTTTCTCATACCTTGTGGCCGGCTCCAATCACAAAATTGGCAACAGAATCTGGAAAAATACCAAAATAGGAGACCGGGAAGCCGCCGCGTCCTTGAGTGCCAGTTTGGCGAGCCTTGTGGGACGCAGGTCATTCATTTGTCAGTCAATCAGTTACCGGCTTTTGGAAGGGCGCCCTCCCGCGGACTCCTGCTTTGCTTTGATGCTAAGTTTCCGGGTCGAATGAGGGTATCGGGATGAATTCCTTTACTCGACTCGAGTTTGGCAGCGCACGGCCCTTTCAAGGTCCGTCTAAGGCGAAACAGATAAGTGGTCGTAACGATTTCCAACGCAAATGGAGTTCAAAGCGGCAAATGGACGGTCACGAGAGATCGGTCGTTATTGAAAGGCCCGGCTTAGACCTTTCATATCGAGACCGGCAAGAAATGATTGCGCCTCATCGGAAAGCCGGCTGTAGGTAACAGTTTTCGGGACATTGGAATGCAGCCGATCAATCCGAAGCATGATGGAAACCGGACGTGCTCCGAATGGGATAAGCTCGCTTTTCTGGGGCATTAGGAACTTGAACCCGAACGTCTTGCCCGGTTCGATCTGCTGAAACGGTGTGCAGGAGGAAGGAGTGCAGATGCTGCTGATTACGATACTGTCCGTCACTCCATCATCGTAGTATCCCGTATTGAATGGCTCGAGTTGCCTATTGCTGGTCACGAACTCGCTTTTCATGAGACTTACGGGTTTGAGACCGCGAGCCAACCAACACTGCTCCGTGTCATGGACATAAAGCCGGGGCGCAATCCAAACGCCCAGGATGACCTCGTCGGAACCCGGCGTCAAATACGTCCCGTTTTCCATAACGATTGTGCCCCCCTGTTGCTCGTACCATGCACGGGCGAGTGCGAAACCGCCAACCTGCTTTGGCATACGGGCGGCAAGCGACTCAGGGGTAGGCGCCGGTTTGTGGATGTACCTGAGCGCAGAAGATGGCATGGAAAGAGCCCCGAGCAAAGCCGCGGCCAGCGCTGCGCACCTAAGAGACAAAGTCGAAATTCGTGATGCAGGGTCCAAGGGTTCAAAAGGAATGGCAGCCGCCGGACTTTGCTGCTTGCTGCGCGCAAGCCAAAGGAATAGCAGAGTAGCAATCAGAAACAGACAGCACCCGATCAGATAATCGACCTGCTTGGCCAGGCCCTCAAGGGTGGAATGGCCCAGTGCCGCTCGATAGTAGAGCACGAGGATGCAAAGACGGACGAAATTGAACAGGTAGCCGAGAAGTACTGCAGCGGAAACGTACGCTGCCCATCGGTAGGCAGAAAAACGTTTCAAATAGCCTAGAATGAGCGCCATATAGCCCATGGCCACCGCGCCTCGAATCCCGTCGCAGCCCGGCGCGATGAACATTCCGAAATCCGGCGAGAACATGAGACGTAGTTGCGGACTGGTCGGCACCAGACCGATCATCAGCGCAAAATGACGCGCGACCATAGCCGAGGCGTTCTGAAGCGGAATATCGATCAATCCCGTGGAAAGGATGGGCACTGGCTGGGAAAGCAGCAGTAATCCCACAGGAAACCACGCCCTGCGCCACACGCGGCTCCCGGCAAAGAGGAGCACAACTCCGCTGCCATAGAGATACACAGGCAATGAAACCGGTATGACGGGGATCGCGACTGCTCCGGCATGTGCGAGCAGCATCGCGTTCAGGCGGATCCAACTCATGAAATAGGCGACTGCAATGACCAGAATGCCCCACCAGGTTCCATGCAACACCCAACGGTGCTGGCGCCACACTCGAAGCGTGAGCGCAATGCTGGCTGGGGGAATCAGCAGCCCAATGGATCGCAACGGATCGGTCGTCCAGATACCCCAAAGATCAAGGAGCTCGCGATAGATGCCCAGGGAGCCCAGCGCCGCCAGAATGGCGATGCCGCACCAGAGCGCAACATGGGCGGACGGCTTGGCGGGCTCCGCTTTGGCGGACTCCGATTCTGAAGCGATTGTGCCCGGGACCGCCGAAAGTAGCTCAGCCTGTTCCGTCATTTCCGGTGGGGACTCCTATTTCGATATCATTGCATTCTTTTGAGGAAAAGTACGACCCAATCGTCCGCGTTCCTGGCTGGGCGCGTTCGAGAAAAAGGTGACCGCAAGCCCACGAGGACATGTTGACGGCGGAGAAACCGGCCGCGCCAATCTCGATGACAGTGATTCCGCCGATGCTATAGACTCGTGACATATGTTTGCTCCAAAGTGCGGAAAGAGATGCCGCGGCCGCTTGTGCTGTTCCGTCTGCTTTCTGGCCCGGGGCCACGTTCCCGTTGTGCGTCAACTTAGTTGTTTATTTCTGGTGTTCTTACTCGCGGGCGCGCTCCGGGCGCAAAGTGCGAGTTCCCTGGACTGCTCTGATCCTCTCCTGTCGAGTACTTACGAGTGCTTGAGCCAAGATCAGCAGGGCATCGAGCCGCAGGCGCAGCCTGGCACGCAAGGGGAATATGCCCCATATTCCGAAAATCCGCAGGCCGCCTCGCCCACTAATCCGAATTACCCCGGATCTTCCAATTATCCGGGCGCGCAGAACTACCCCGGCTCTCAAAATTCTCTTGGGAACCCCAATTACCCATATTCGGGAAATAACCCGTCGACTTACTCGGATCTTGAACGGTACTGGCGCCAGATGGGGCCGCAGCCAACGATTCTTCCACCCGAACCGCTGACCGAATTTCAAAGGTTCGTCGCGTCGACCACGGGTGTGGTTCTTCCGATCTACGGAGCCGACCTTTTTCGTCGAATCCCCACGACTTTTGCGCCACTGCAGATGACGCCGGTGCCACCCGACTATGTAGTGGGCCCGGATGACGAACTGCGAATCCGCCTATGGGGGCAGGTGAGTATTCAGGCCAACGTGCGCGTGGACCGCTCGGGCGAGATCTACCTGCCTCAGGTAGGAGAGGTACATGTGGCAGGGCTTAAGTTTTCGGAATTGGACTCGCATTTGCGCGATGCCGTGGCACGTGTCTACCGCAACTTTGACCTGACCGTGGACATGGGCCAAATACGCGCCATCCAGGTTTATGTATCGGGCGAGGCACGACGTCCCGGGGTCTATACCGTCAGCTCGTTGAGTACATTGGTAGACGCGCTGTTCGCAAGCGGGGGGCCGTCGGTGGAGGGTTCGCTGCGCGCCATCGAGTTGCGCCGCGATGGCGCCGTTGTGACGCGCTTCGACCTCTACGATTTGCTCATCAGGGGCGACAAAACAAAAGACGCCAAGCTCATGAATGGGGACGTTATTTTCATTCCGCCGGTTGGCGCTGAAGTTGCGGAATTGGGAAGCGTGCGGAGCCCTGCAATCTATGAAATCCGGCCTGGGGAACCGCTTTCCGATGGATTGGCCGATGCCGGTGGGATTTCGGCCGTGGCAGCCGAGACGCGCGTCTCGATCGAACGCATTGACGAGCATCGCGATCGACAAGCCATGGAGGTGTCCTACGATACTTCAGGTCTGGCGACTCCCCTGGCAAGTGGTGACACGATTCGCGTGTACTCGATTGTGCCTCAGTATCAGAAGACTGTGACCCTGAGAGGAAATATCGCGAATCCGGGCCGCTTTGCCTGGCATGAAGGCATGCGCGTCAGCGCCCTGATTCCTGACAAGGACTCCTTGCTGACGCGGAACTATTGGTGGCGGCGAGCGCAGATGGGATTGCCGGCGCCAGAGTTCGAGCCTGTGCCCGGTTTTGCTTATCGACGCCAACCCGCAGGCAACGAATCGATCACTCTTCCCAGGCCGCGACAACAAGAAGCTGATAATGAACTGGGACAAGGGGCTATGCAGGGGAACCAGATCGGGCAGACGCAGAACGGCATGCCGGATCAAAGCAGCCTGCAGGATCAAAGCGGCCTGCAGAATCAGCTGCAGGGGCAACCGGGGATGTCTCAAAGTCAAGGCCTGAGCGCGGAGCAACGTGGAGGGAGTTCCGCGTTGGCTGCCGCACAATCTGTCTCTCCCAGCCAGGCCCTGGCGGTGGCTGAGGCCCAGAGAACGGATGTACGCCTGCCGGCTCCGGAAATCGACTGGGACTATGCGGTCATTGAACGGCTCAATAAGGACACCCTAAAAACACAGCTCATCCCGTTCGATCTTGGAAAGCTCGTGCTACAGCATGATGCCTCGCAAGATCTGGAGTTGCAACCTGGAGACATCGTAACCATTTTTTCGGCCGCCGATATCCGGGTGCCGATCGCTCATCAGACCAAGCTGGTCCGGCTGGAGGGTGAATTTGTGCATGCCGGGTACTACTCGGTGGAGCCTGGCGAAACTTTGCGTCAACTTGTTCAAAGGGCGGGGGGGTTGACGCCTAATGCGTACCTCTACGGTTCGGAGTTCACGCGCGTTTCAACACGCGCCGTGCAACAGGCAAGAATCGACGAATATGTCCAGCAATTAAGTATTTCGATTCAGCACAACGCTGCGGCGGTGGCAACGTCGGCGGGTGCGATGTCGCAGGGCCAGGCCGCCAATTCGGCTCTTGGAAGCGAGCAGGGGCTTCTCGCGAACCTTCGACGAATCCGCGCAACAGGCCGAGTTGTGCTGCCCATACGGCCCGATAGTAGCGGCGTGGAAAGCCTGCCCATTATTTCTCTTGAAGACGGCGACCGTTTCATCGTCCCGCACGTTCCCTCTACTGTTAACGTTGTGGGCGCAGTCTACGATCAGAACTCATTCTTATTTACTCCCAACCTGCGCGCGGCAACCTATCTGCGGTTGGCCGGCGGTCCAAATCGGGATGCCGACCACAGTCGCGAATTTATTATTCGAGCCGACGGAGAGGTAGTAAGCCGCGACACAAGCAAAGGGCTCTGGGGAAACGAGTTTAACGACCTGCGCATTTATCCCGGCGATACCATCGTGGTTCCGGAAAAGATGGTGAAGCCATCGGCGCTTTATGGCTTAACGAATTGGGGGCAGATGTTCTCCCAGCTGGCCTTGGGAGCGGCGGCCTTGAGCGTGCTTCCGTAGCGGTCGTGAACACCTGTCCTCCAGTAGAATGCGGGTAGGCGTGCACTCGGGTATGAGCATCCGGCAGGAATCGATGGCCACAGAAATTCCAGTTTCTGACTTGCGAGAGCACATTGAGATGCTTCCCGAGGATCCTTCTGTCACGACCGAGAGCAAGGATGACGAGATTTCTCTTCTCGATCTGCTCATCGTGATCGCGGAGCGGAAGCGGATGGTTTTCTGGGTCACCGCAGTTTTTGCGATCCTGTCGATCGTTGTTTCGCTGTTGCTGCCCGTACGTTACACGGCGACCGTCGTTCTGCTCCCTCCGCAGCAAAACAATTCGTTAAGCGCCCAACTGTCTGCTCAATTCGGGTCACTGGGTTCAATGGCTGCGCTGGCGAGCGGCGGAAGCAGCCTGCTCAAGAACCCAAACGACATGTACGTGGCCATGCTCAGGAGCCGCACCGTCGAAGATGGGATGATCGGCCACTTCGGCCTGATGCAGGAGTATCACAAGCGGTACTTGTCAGATGCGCGTAAGAAATTCGAGCATTATGCGGCGGTGGACGGAAACGGGAAGGACGGCTTGATTCACATCTCGGTCGAGGACCAGGACCCGCGCCGTGCTGCCGAGCTTGCGAATGGATATGTGGATCAATATCGCGACCTCTCCCAACACCTGGCCATCACTGAGGCCGGGCAGCGCAGACTGTTTTTCGAGCAGCAACTCCAGCAGGCGAATCAAAACCTGGCAAACGCCGAAGAGGCCCTGAAAGTAACGGAGCAAAAGACCGGAGTGATTCAGCTCGACAGCCAGGCGCGCGCGTTGATTGCATCGGCCGCCCAGTTGCGCGCACAGATCGCCGCTAAGGAAGTACAGATTCAGGGCATGCAAACTTATGCGGCTGGGGAGAATTCGCAACTGGTCGAGGCACAGCAGGAGTTGGACGGTTTGCGCGCGCAGTTGGCCAAGCTGGGCGGCAGCGAGGACGACTCAGGGAGCATTATCGCTTCAAAGGGCCAAATGACCCAGGCCGGCATGGAGTATGTGCGTAGGCTCCGCGACGTGAAGTACTATGAGACGATCTTTGACATCCTCGCCCGGCAGTTCGAGTTGGCCAAACTCGATGAGGCCAAGGAAGGCTCGCTGATTCAAGTTGTCGACCCGGCGATTCCACCCGACAAGAAGTCTTCCCCAAGGCGTGCTCTTATCGTCGTCATGGCCACCCTGGCTGGCCTCTTTGTCGGGCTTCTAACTGCTCTAGTCCAGGCCGGCTTCGAGCGAATGAAACAGGACCCGGATTCGTATCAAAAGTTCAGCACGTTTCGGAATGCTCTCTCGCTGAGAAAAGCGGAACCCGCTGCGCATTAAGCTGTCCGTCCCGAAGTAATGGCTCGCGAGTTGTGTCGAGTCTACTCGTCGTTCGTGCGAAGGCTCCGCACGGACATACATCCGGTCAACTTCATAAAGTCGGGCAGTTGGGGATCGAAATGCAAGTATCTTCTAAGACCGGAACACATTTGCTATTGTGCACGGCTGCCCTCTTCATGGCTGCACCGGCTCTCGTGTTCTACTTCCTGCTATGGAAGACCGCTTTTCAATTGCCCCTGGCCGACGATTACGACACGATTCTCAGGTTCGCGAATGTTGTCAGCCAGACTCCCGGCCTTCCCTCCAAGCTAGTTTATGCAGTGACAGTTGAGCATAACGGTTACAAGCTTATGCTCGACAACTTCGTAACTCTCACCCAATACACTCTGTGCGGGCAGGTCTATTTCCTCCCTTTGGTGGCCCTCGGAGACTCCTTCGCTCTGCTCATCTTTCTTGTAACGTGCTCCATGTCGCAAGTTGCTCGTGGCGATCTCTCAAAAAGGCTTCTGCTCCTGGTCCCGGTCGCGTTTTCGGTTTTTCAGCTCCAATATGCTTCGGCACTCAATTTTGCTTCCTGCTCTCTGCAGCAGCTTCCTGTGATCTTTTTCTCTTTCCTTTCGATTCTGCTCCTTACCCGGCCTGCTCGTTTACTTTTTGCTGGCGCCTGCCTTGCATTGGTGCTTGCGATTGCATCGTCTCCGAACGGATTCTTCGTCGCCCCGCTGGGCCTGCTCCTGCTGGCGCAGACGCGCCGATGGCGCCAAATGCCGGCCTGGGTAAGCACCGCTGCGCTCATGGTCGTCGTCTACGCATTCCGCTATCATCGTGTGGTTTCTGAGCCTCCGCCCGCGGGTTCGACAGGGAGCCAGGGCCACGTCAACATCGTCTACGCCCTTTCCTTTCTTGGTTCGTCGGCCGCCCGATACCTATCGGTGGGTCCCAGCCTCTCGCTCGGCATTCTCTTATTCGCACTGATCTGCCTGGCAGCCGGCCGGCGATACTTCGCCAGGAATCCGGCCGTCTTCTATTGCATGTTGTTCATCGTCATCAATTCCATCGCAGTCTCGGGACTGCGCTCGGATCAAGGTTTGGCGCAGAGCCTCGCTTCGCGCTATCGCACCTACTCCAACCTCTTGCTCGCTTTCTCCTACATGTACATCGTTGAGGATCTGCTCCCGCTTGTAAGGAGCGCCCTCGTGCGACGCACCTTCCTGACCGCGGCGGCAATCGTCTCGATTGCGTTTTGCGCGTTGAGTGACATGGCCGGCGCTCGATTTCTCGCGGGAAAGAAAGCCGCGGTCAGCGCACAATTCGCGGCGCAATGGCATGCGCAATCTACCGGTATGCCGACGCCCAGGACGTTTGCGAACCCCGCCTTGGCCCGGCAGTTAGACGCAGGAATCTTTGACGTTGATTTGCCCGTCTTGCAGGAGTCAGTACGGCTCGGCGTCTACACGCTGCCGGTCCAACCATGAACGTGCTGCGTCTCGACCAGAGAAGTACACGAATGAATTGACCCTTTTTGATGTGGAGCTATTCCAGCTAAGCTTTCAGTCATCCATCTTCGCAGGTCACATCGATGCACTCTGGCTTTGATGCCATCGAACGATGAACATTCTTGAACGGGAAATTCGAAGATTGCGGACCAGCACTCTTGCGCACAACGCAGGTTGGATGCTGGTTGGGCAAGGGTTGAATCTCCTGCTCCAGGCCGGCTATTTCGTCCTCCTTGCGCGCTTGCTCGGTGTAAAAGAATACGGCGTTTTTGTGGGCGCCTTCGCCCTGGTCTCGATTGCGACCCCCTACAGTGCCCTCGGTTCGGGCCTGCTGTTCATGCAATACGTAAGCACGAAGGCTGAGAATTTCGCTGTCTATTGGGGCAACATCCTTCTGTCCACCTTGGTTGCCGGGTCCTTGATCACCGCCCTCTTGTACGTCGCTGCGCCTCATCTTCTCAATCCCGAAAGCGCCTCCGTGACGCTTCTGGTTGCTTTAGGGGAGTGCATGTGCCGGCAGATCGCCGTTGGCGTCGGACAGATCTTCCAGACCTTTGAACATTTGCGCATGACCGCAGCCGTCAGTCTGCTTACCAACCTTCTGCGTCTCACGGCGGTCATCGTTCTGGCCGTAACCATTCACCATGCCTCCGCCTGGCAATGGGCACTGGCGTCTTTGCTGGTCTCGGTCCTGGCCGCGCTCGCCTGCTCTGTGCTGATCACCACGCGCTTCGGCTTACCCCACTTTAAACCTCAGATCCTTTTCAAGAGATTGGGCCAAGGGTTGAATTTCTCGCTGGCGGGCTCGACGCAATCCATCTACAACGACATCGATAAAGCGATGCTCAGCCACTACGGCATGAACATCGCCAATGGCATTTATACCCTCGCCTACCGCATCGTCGATCTCGCAACCATTCCTGTCACGGCACTTGACTCCGCCGCGCTTCCTCGTTACTTCCGGCAGCGGCCGCAGGGCGTGGCCAGTGTGAAG
Organism: uncultured Acidobacteriaceae bacterium; assembly: GCA_963782285.1. Taxonomy (GTDB): domain Bacteria; phylum Acidobacteriota; class Terriglobia; order Terriglobales; family Acidobacteriaceae; genus Telmatobacter. The sequence continues at coordinate 49,322 of CAWAJH010000016.1, read as the reverse complement.
CATCTCTCGGCCAGGCTGACATGGCGAGCCGTGCTCGTTGGGGCCTTGGTTTCCGGGTGCATGTTGCTTGCCGCGCCCCTCATCCCCGTCATCGTTGGAAAAGGCTTCGCCGAAAGCGTAGTGGCTTTTCGGTGGCTATGCCTCATCCCCGTCTTTCGCGGGGTCCATCAACTCACCGGCAGCGCCGTCACGGGCTTGGGATTCCAAAAGTATCGGACAATCTCCCAATTCTCGGCGGCAGCATTCAACTTTCTCCTCAATCTTTGGCTCATTCCTCGCTATGGGTGGCTCGGCGCGGCCTGGAGCAGCCTGGCAACGGATGGCAGCCTTGCGATAGTAAACTGGACCATATTGCAATGCCTGCGCGATGGCGCTTCAACGGCTCTGGAGAGTGAAAGCGCTGCTAAGATGTAAACCATGGAAGTTTGGTGCCTAGGCGCGCTCCTGCTGGTTCTTTCGTTCGCCAATTACAGGTTTGAGCGCTCAGTGCTGTATCCGCCATTTACCTTTTGCTTCCTTTGGCTCTTTATCCTCGCCATCTATCAGTCCGGATTGGTCGAACTGGACCCCCTCCGCACCGAAACCATTTTTTTGCTGGGGGCCGGAGCGGTTGCCTTCACAGCAGGCGGCGCCTGCGCGAAGCTGATTCCAAAGCAGCTCATCGCCTTGAAATTGAAGCTTTGGTCACCGGCTCCGGAGAAAGCTTCCTCCTCCAAGAAATTGCTCACGGTCGGAGTGACCGCTGCAATGCTCATATTTCTGGGAAACACCATACAAATGGGGCTTCGCGGAGGGCTGGGCAGCATCCTCGCGAATGCCCGGCAGGCGGGTATTGATGCCCGACAAGGAAATGTCGCGGCTTTTTCTTTGTTGAGCTACATACCGCTGTTGTCGACGCTCTGCTGCACCCTTTTTCTTATCGAGAAACGGGACAAGTGGTTCTGGTGGTCGGCGCTGGCCGCGTGCGTCACGGCAATTTTCACGACGGGACGCACCCCAATCCTGCAGTTGTTTTGCCTGTTAATATCAGTCCATCTAATCGAGACCCACCGCACTCGGCTGCTGGCGGCGGTTCGTTTTCTACGCTGGCCTGCGATTCTTTTCCTTCTGTTATTTACTGCCCTCATTTTCTTCGACAAAGGAATATCCGATCTAGGAGGAGGCATTCTCGCGGCTATCTCCTTTTTCGTATTGGGGTATTTTGTTCTACCCACAGCCGCGCTCAATTACGTAGTGCATAATGCGACCTATTACGGAACCGCCCCTCTCCACACATTCAAGATTTTCCTCCAGGCCGGGGCTCTGCTAGGCCTGTGGAGCTATACACCGCCGCCCCTGATTGACAGCTTCGTGTGGGTACCGCTCGAATCAAACGTCTACACCGGATACAAATTCTATTTCACAGATTTCGGTCTTTGGGGTTGTCTGATCGCCGTCGGGTTAATCGCTTTTCTGCAAACCATTCTCTACCGGCGGGCGCGGGCGGGCAGCGAGTTCTCGCTCTACCTGTTTGCAATCACTGTTTTTCCACTCGCAATGTTTGTCTTCGACGATCAGTACTCGGAATTTGGCCAGCTCCTGATCGCCATCGTTTTCGGCTCCCTCTACATGGCGTCGCGCCACATTCGGTTGTTACCGTCCAGCTTTTGGCAAAGGGCGAGAGGCAACGATTCGTCCTTGGCTCCCGGGACACCTCGGGCGTGGCTCTGACCGCAACCGTCTGCGTTTCAGATTGAATCCGCGGTACTGATAACCTGAACCCAAGTTACGGGGCAATCGCGCGTCCCTGAGCGCCTGGAGTGAGCGGCGCGGCCGGGAAAACAAAATGGATATCCCAGATCAAACACTATTGGCTCCGCGGCGCAGCGTGCTCTCCTCACCGGAACAAAGTGCCAAGGTCGCCTCACGGCATTGGGCCATTTCAAGAAACGGCTTATTGTGCGGCCTTGTGGTCGTGGCCTTCGTGCTCGCATGCCGCGCGAACGTGGAGATGGGCTACATCGACGACTGGTCGATGGCCCGCACTGCGCGCATCTTCGCCCAAACTGGTCATTTCGTCTATAACGGCTGGGCAGCGATGCCTGAGGGCTGGCAGATCGTTTGGGCGGCCCCTTTTATAAAGCTCTTCGGCTTTTCCTATACTGTCGTCCGGTTCTGCCTGCTTCCGATTGTATTTTTGACCATATATCTATTTCAGCAATGCCTCGTCCGTTTCGGATTGACAGAATTGAATGCTTCCTTTGGCGCTCTGACTCTGGGGCTTTCTCCTTTCTTTCTGCCCGTGGCCAGCAGTTTCATGACGGACATTCCGAGCTTGATGGTGCTGATCCTCTGCCTGTTTCAGTGCCAAAGAGCTATCGCCGCAGCCACCGGGAGGGGAACGATTTTCTGGTTGATGGTGGCAGCATTCACCAATCTTGTGGGCGGAACCGTTCGACAAACTGCATGGCTTGGTGTTTTACTCATCGTGCCGAGTGTTGGATGGATGCTCCGCAGGCGACGCGGCGTGACAGTTGCCGCATTTTCCGCCACTGCTGTTAGCGGTGTGTGCATTTTCGCGTTTCTCCACTGGTACGCCGCCCAGCCCTACTCTGTACCTGAGAAGTTCTTCATATTTTCAATCAGCGGACAGGTGCTCGTGCATTTGTTCGGGCAATTCCTCAACATGTTCCTTTTCTTGTTGATTGCGTCGCTTCCCATCCTTGCGGCCTTTCTGCACGCCATGGGTCGTCTTAGCCGCAGAATATTCTGGTCGATCTATTTTTCCCTCGCTGCCTTTGTTTTGCTGGCATCGGTGGCGATCCGGAAAAGCGGCCTGCTCGGCATTGTGGCAGCGAGTTATGGTATCCACTGGACCCTGGCCGCCGAGGCCATCTTTCTGGGTGCAATGGCGCTTGTTTTTGCGTGGATTCGCAGGTCTGCAGGCGGCGAACAATTACGCGACAACAATGGACCTGTTTCGAAAGCATCCTACTCGGACGTCCTTTGGCTACTCGGCCCATACACTCTTTGCTATTTGGTGCTTTTGATTCCGAGAGGCGCTACAGGATCGCTTTTGGACAGGTATGTTCTGGGATTGGCTCCGCTCCCGATCGTTTGCTTGTTGAAGATCTACCAGGACCGGATCGGTACGGTTATACCGAAGATGGCATTCGCCGTACTAGCGATGGTTGCCTTTTTCGGCGTCGGAAAAGCGGACAAGCGCTACGCAGAGAATCGCGCGCGCCTGAAGGCAGTCAGCGTCCTGCTTGCCCGTAACATTCCGAGAACAGCTATCTATAACGGATTTGAGTACGACTGCGAAACTCAACTGGACACGACCGGCTATGTCAACGAGCCAAAGCTCGAGGTTCCAGCGAGCGCCTACCACCCCAATACTCCGACCGTCCCCTTCCCCGCTGCTGCTCTGGATCCTTCCCTGTCGCCGTCGGTTGTGCCTGAATACTACCTTGTTCCCTCGCCGGAGCCGTTTCTTGTTCCCACAAAGTATCCGCCAACTAACTACCGGACCTTGTTGCCGCCGTTCGATCGCCACATCTACATAGAACAGCTGCCGCGTGGTGCGGCGAAGTGACCCGCCTTATGTCGAGGCGCAGCGGCTGGAATGATTCGGTCGTACCTGGCGCTTCTTTTGCTTCGCAGCTCAAACGGTTGTTAGAATAGCCGTACAACCCACGGCCCCACTCGAAGAAAACCCGCGATGACGCAAAGACCTTACGACGATTTCTTTTCGCACGAGGGCATCCGGATTTCTGTCTGTATGGCTGCACACAACGGAGCGAGTTTTATCGAAGCGCAGATTGCGTCGATTCTTCCGCAGCTCGGACAGGACGATGAGTTCATCATCGTCGACGATGCATCGCAGGACAATACCGCTGGAATTGTCGAACGTTTTCGCGACCCACGTATTCGAATGGTTCGCCAGAAACGGAATCGGGGAATTCTGCAAACGTTCGGCCGGGCGCTCGAAGAGGCCCGGGGCGAAGTCATCTTTCTAGCGGATCAGGACGATGTTTGGCGCGCCGACAAAGTGGAAAAATTCCTTGCGATGTTCAGGGCGCATCCCGATCTCACCGTGGCGATGAGCGACCTGGTGATTATCGATGCGGCCGGCAAGGTGATTTCCGGACCAAAGTTCGCAACCCGGAAATTCCACGGGGGGCTCCTTCACACTCTGCTGCGCAACAGCTATCAGGGCAGCGCCATGGCATTGCGACGGTCTATACTCGGGTATTGTTTGCCGTTTCCAACTGACGTTCCGATTCATGACGAGTGGATCGGGCTGGTGAACCGGTTTGCCGGGAAAACCGGATTCATTCCCGAACCCCTCCTGTTCTACCGGCGACATGGCAAAAACGAATCACCTGCGACTCATGCACCGCCGTTGAAAATGATCCGCTGGCGGTGGGCTCTGATGAAGAACCTGGTCTGGCGCTACCTGCGCACCAAGACATTTCGAGGGCAACGGACCGGGGTTTCCTCTTGAAAAACGCCCGCAGCAGACTGTTCGCTACGCAGTCCCTGGGCCGTTTGCAGCTTGATTGGATCCCGCAGGACACGCCAAGATTTTGAGGGTGAGAACAAAAGCAATGGACAATGGCCGTGCCGGTAAGGTCCGCAAGCGGGCAATTGTGCTGGGGCAATCTTTCAGTACGGACATGAACGCCAACCGGCCCCTTTCTGCCGCGTGTGTTCTTTCCCGGCTTGCCGATGTCGAGGTGGTCACAACAGACTTCGATCACTGGACGAAGAAACCCAAGCAAAAAATCCAGTTCCCACCCATCGGCAGGATCACGTATTTGAAGACCCTGCCATACTATGACAACATAGGCCCCAAGCGATTGCTGTCGCATTTGTTGTTTTCGATCCGCGCAGGCTGGTACTTTATACGGCATCGAAAACGATTTGACATCGTGTACGCGACTCTTCCCTTCAATTTTTTGGCGTGGTTTGCGCTTCGCAGCGCACGCGCGCACCAGAGAATTATTGACATAACCGATATTTGGCCGGATGTGTTGCCGTTCAGTCCCCGCCTGGTGCGCATATTCCGCCCGGCCTTCGCGCTATGGCGAAAGATGTTTAACATGGCTGCCGGAGAGGCCGATGTCATGATGGCCGTTTCAGATTCATTTCTCCAGGAGACCTTGAAATATGTGAAGCCCGATTGCAAGAGCCGCCGATTCTACCTTAGTGAAATAGCTTTACGAAGAGTTGTTCCCAAGGAGGCCACACTGACCGTCGCCTATTGCGGCAATCTCGGAAGACTTTACGATTTCGAGACGTTGCTTGACGTGATATCGGAAGCCGAACACGGATCGGTGCAACTTTTCATTGTCGGTGAGGGAGATCGCCGGGAGTGGCTGTTGAACGAACTGAAGCATAGGAAACTGCCTCACAAGTACTTCGGATCGATATACGATCCGACGAAGCTGGGCGGCATTTTGTCCCGTGCTCATTTGGGCTTCAACGGGTTCAAAAATACCACCGCAGCGTTTTCGACGAAGGCGAGCACTTATTTTTCGGCAGGTCTGCCATTACTGAACTCCATGGAAGGAGAGTTGGCGAATCTGGTCGTAAAGCATGGCTTGGGATTCAACTATCGAAGCGGCGATCATTCCGGTCTGAAGCAGTGCTTTTCGCAGGTCAATCGGGATGAATTAGCATCGATGTCACGCAATTGCATCGGCTTTTTTGAGTCCCAATTGGACCGCGTCAGAATTCGCGAGGAAATGTACGAATTCTTGTGGCAATGTTTGGAAAACTGATCCCATGGAATCCATTGCAAGCATCAAACTCTGAGGGCTTTGCGGTGCGCAGATTACAATCGTGTATGGCATTTCGACTTTGATCTGAAACCGGCATCCGACATTTGTCTACTGTGAAGCAATTGCAAGTTTTCGCGTCGATCGTCACATTTCAAAACGATCCGAAGATGCTCACAGCGGCAATTCGGAGCGTCCTCGACTCACCGCTTCGCACCGCGTGCACCGTCGTCGATAACTCGTCGACGAGCTCGTTGCGGCAGTGTGTCCTGGACTCAGGCGCGAGTTACATCCACGCGCAGAAGAACATTGGGTTTGGCGCGGCACACAATCTTGCGCTCCATAGAAACATCGAGGCGGCCGAGTTTTGCTTGATTCAGAATCCAGACGTGCGGTTCTCATCTGGAGTGTTGGAAACCCTGTACAGGTTCATGCTCGACGAACCAAGTGTCGGACTCGTGATGCCCAAAATTCTTTATCCGGACGGACAGAACCAAAATCTGTGCAAGAGATTGCCGGCGCCGCATGATCTCATCATCCGGCGCTTTTTGGGTCCATTCGGGCGGACCATCCTCAAAACGCAATCGGAGAAATATGACCTTAGCGACGTCGATATGAACGTCCCTTGGGAGGTCCCCTGCCTTTCGGGCTGTTTCATGTTCATTCGGTCCTCTGTTCTCAAACAAGTGGGCTTCTTCGACAAGCGCTACTTCATGTATATGGAGGACTTTGATTTGTGCCGGAGGATCGGATCTCGAGCAAAAACGGTATTCTATCCGCATGTGTCGATCACGCATGAATATGCCAAGGGCTCATACGCAAATCTACAACTGCTCGGACGTCATATTCTTTCCTCTTTCCGGTATTTCATGAAGTGGGGCTGGTATTTCGATAAGGAAAGAGAGAGTTTGAACCGGAGAGTGCGACCCTTGATTTCCGATGGACGCTGACTCACATTTCGCAGATCAACAAGGATGAATTAGCATCGATGTCACGCAATTGCATCGGCTTTTTTGAGTCCCGATTGGACCGCGCAAGACTTCGCGAGGAAATGTACGAATTCTTGTGGCAATGTTTGGAAAACTGATCCCATGGAATCCATTGCAAGCATCACCACGGCATTCAACGCGGTGCACATTCTGCCGCGCCAGATTGATGCGCTTCTCGCACAGAGCCGGCCGCTGCAAGAGATTATCGTTGTTGACAACGCATCGACCGACGGCACGAGCGCAATGCTCGCGGAACGCTATCCGCAGGTAACGGTTTTGCGCCTGGAGCGGAATACAGGAGCCTCCGGCGGCTGCGCAGCGGGATGGAAGTATGCGGTGCTTGAAAAAAAACACGACTGGATCTGGAACTTTGACGGTGACAGTGTTCCTGCGGTCGATGCGCTCCAAGTCATGCTCTCCTCATGGGCTGAGTTAGCCGAAAAGTCGACGGTCGGCGTGCTTGCGCCGCTCCCGGTTCACGAGGAGACGGGTGTCTACTATCTCCCCTTGCTTTGGCGCGATGGTCTGATCAAGCCACCCCAAGAAGTGCTCGCGCAACCGGTTTGGTTCGCTGACGTTGTCGTCGCTTCGGGGTGCCTGCTACGTCGAGATGTTGTGGAAACAGTCGGGCTGCCAAGGGAAGACTTCTTTATGGATTATTTCGATTTCGAATACTGCATGCGGATTCGAAAGCGCGGATATAGGATCGCCGTTGTCAATGGCTGCCGCTCCTTGCACGAGTTGGGCGATACGATCGTAAGGCGATTTGGCAGGTATAGTCACATTTGGGCGAAGCATGCCGCGTGGCGCGAGTATTACATGGCGCGGAATCTCGTCTATATCGGTTTCTGGCTGAATCCAACGCCAAAGACGAAACGATTCATCATTCTCCATTTGCTTCGTCGTGCAGGAGCAATCATGCTCTTCGACACCGAACGAAGTGCAACATTCAAGAGGATGTTCCAGGGGGTTATGGACGGAGGGCGCGGCAGGCTGGGAATTCGCTTTCTGCCAAGTTAATACGCAGAGTTGCCCCATGCCTGCATGATCGTGGATTGTCGACCCGCCTTGCAAGGCTCACAATTCGCCATATATAACCTTCAATGAGGCGGCCATGAAACTCCTTAGCTTCCAAACCGATCTGGCCGGTGCACGGTGAGATTAAACAACTATCGCGATCGAAACGATCTCTTCTTTGAGTGGATATTGGAAAACACACCGAAGAACGAATGCTCGATTCTCGACATAGGTGCGAACGACGGAAGTTTCTGCCCGGAGGTGTCGTGGATTGCAGCTCACGCTCAAAAACTGGTCGGCGTTGATCCTGATCGGGCAAAGCTCGAAAACAATCCATTTGTGTCAGAACGATACTACGGGACCTTGGAAGACGCGGCGATTCCTCCGGAATCCTTCGATGTCCTCTATTCAATTTTCGTATTTGAACATGTGATGGACGAGGAGCGTTTTGTCGCTGCCGCATCGCGGGTCCTGAAGCCTCGTGGAAGCATGTATTTCATCACGCCCAACGGCCGGCACTACTTCGCGTTCCTCGCGCGACTGTTTAGCCGGTTGAGAATTCAGCAGCAAGTCCTGGAGACGGTTAGGGCCAAGGAATTGGTTGAATCGTATCACTATCCGGCCGTGTATCGCCTGAATAAACCGAGAGATATCGAGCGCATCGGCAGGAAACATGGATTTCAGTCTTTCGAGTATCGATATTGTGAGCAGTATGGAGAACTCGCGACCTACTTCCCCGGCCCTTTGAAGCTTTTCCCGCGGTTATGGGAGGAGGCAGTAAAGACTCTGGGCCGGGAAGATCGCCTCCTCAATCTAATGGGAAGGATGATAAAGCCGGGCTAGGGCTGCAGTGTTGTGCACCGTGGAAAGGCACTAGAGCACGCTTGCAGATCGCCTGCTCTCCTGCATCAGCGAAGACGCCGGCACGGAAGCGCGATGATTCCCGTTGGCGGTTTCTTTTCGACGGTTGCCGGCACTGGGACCAGACAGAATTGATCCGCCGACGCATCGATAACGCTCCTGTGTGTCCGCTGCAGAAACAGCGGATTTCATCGAATTGCCATTGGGGATATCCTGCAAGCGCCGAGTCCTGCACGGATCGAACAGCAGTTGATCGGGAAATAGACTCGAAGTCTAAATTGCTTTGGCGTTATATACTGAGGCGAAAACAACTCCTACGCGGGAGTTTCCTGAACAACCGGGAAGGGAACAAGGCTCCGATGAGGATTCTGATTTCGGGTGCGTGCGGATTTGCGGGCAGCCATCTGGCGCGCTACCTCCTCGAGTCCCACGAAGGAGTCGAGATCGTGGGTTTCGACAACCTGGCCCGCCTGGGCAGCGAAACCAATCGGCTGGCGCTGAAGCAACTTGGCGTGCAATTGGTGCACGGCGACCTGCGCATGGCAAGCGACGTGGAAGCACTTCCTCGCACGGATTGGGTCATTGACGCGGCCGCGCAGCCCAGTGTTCTGGCCGGGCGCGACGGCAAAACAAGCCCACGCCAGTTGCTGGAGCACAACCTCTTGGGCACGATCAATCTGCTTGAGTACTGCAGGGCATCGGGTGCGGGGTTCATCCTGCTGAGCACAAGCCGTGTTTATTCCATCCCAGCCTTGGCGCAGCTGCCGTTGGTTGTAGATGGCTCAAGGTACGCATTGGACCCAGCGCGGGCTTGGCCGCTCGGAATCACCGCTGCCGGCGTGACAGAGGAATTCAGCACAGACGCGCCGATCTCGTTGTACGGCGCAACCAAGTTGGCGTCGGAACGTCTTGCACAGGAGTATGCTGCCGGATTTCGGGTGCCCGTCTGGATCAATCGCTGCGGAGTCTTGGCGGGAGCTGGCCAGTTTGGCACCGCGGAGCAGGGCATCTTTTCTTACTGGCTGCATGCGCACGCGGCTGGCCAAACTCTAAAGTACCTTGGCTTCGGAGGGCATGGCTATCAGGTTCGGGACGCTCTGCATCCTCGCGATCTCGCCAGCATGGTCGACGAGCAGTTGCGTAACCCGGGCCAGGGTGGAATGCAGAATGTTTCCGGAGGCCAGGAAAACTCGATGTCGCTGGCGCAGCTTACGGCCTGGTGCAACCAGCGTTTCGGCGCAAACACCCCTGTGGCCGATGGTTCAGACCGCCCCTACGATGTACCGTGGTTGATTCTTGACTCAACACGGGCAATCAACGACTTCAATTGGCGACCCAGCATCGGCATTTCTGCGATCCTTGAAGAGATTGCAGGGCACGTTGCCGCAAATCCTGACTGGCTGGAAAGGTGTGGTGCATGAAAAGCCCGGTACGGTCGACTTCAGCGGATGATCTCCAGTTGCTTTCGGTCGTGATTCCTGCAAGGGATGAAGAGGGCTGCATTGCATCCACGGTAGAGCATTTGCACGTTGAGCTGCGACTGCATAGCGTCCCCCACGAGATCATCGTAGTTGACGACGGAAGTAGAGACGGCACAGCACAGATCGTCGACCGATCTGAGCCAGCGCATCCCTGAGGTGCACTTGCTTTCCAAGGGGACGCCGCACGGTTTCGGACGCGCCATCATTGCAGGACTTATGCAGATGAATGGCGACGCCGCAGTCATCATGATGGCCGATGAATCGGACGACTGCCGCGACGTGGTTCGCTATTGGAAGAAGCTGAACGAAGGCTGGGACGCGGTCTTTGGCTCGCGCTTTATGAAAGGCGGCGGGGTCATCGATTATCCGTGGATCAAATTGCGCCTCAACCGCCTCGCGAATTTTTTCATCCGGATGCTCTTTGGGATTTCACTCAACGACACGACGAACGCCTTCAAAGGCTACCGCCGCACAGTGATCGAAGGCTGCAAACCCATGCTTTCGGCGCACTTTAATCTCACCGTAGAGCTTCCGCTCAAAACCATCATTCGCGGCTACTCATGGACGACAATGCCCATTACCTGGCGCAACCGCAGAGTGGGGCAGGCCAAGCTGAAAATCCAGGAGATGGGCAGCCGTTATCTCTTCATCTGCCTCTATCTGTGGCTTGAGAAGCACCTTAGCCGTGGCGACTACAGAAAAAAGGCTGAAGAACCACCCGAAGGAGCGGTCGCGCAGTGAGCGTAAGGCGCATGAGTCAGTCGCTTCGAGTATGCCGATTGCTAAGCGGGCACAGCTCGATTCGCCCACGAAGCGTGAATCTCCTCGAAGATTTCGTCCAGCGATTTCCGGATATCCCAGCCGGGATAATGCGCCCTCATCTTGCCGAGATCGCTGATGTAGCAAATGTGATCCCCTGAACGGTTTTGTTCCTGATATTCGTAGATCATCGGCTTGCCTGAGATGGCCTCGATCTTCGTGAAGGCTTCGAGAATGGAACAACTGTTCGAGCGGCCTCCGCCGATGTTGTAAACTTCGCCTGCCCGGGGGCTGGCAATGAATGCGGCGATAAACGAGGCAACATCTTGTGAATGGATGTTGTCGCGCACTTGTTTTCCCTTGTATCCGTAGACGTTATATTTGATCTCCGTCAGGTTGCACTTGATCAGATAGCTCAGAAACCCATGCAACTCCACGCCCGAGTGACTTGGTCCGGTCAGGCAGCCACCGCGCAGGGCGCAAGTTGGCATACCGAAGTAGCGGCCGTATTCCTGGACCATTACGTCCGCGGCAACCTTTGACGCGCCAAAGATCGAGTGCTTCGACTGGTCGATTCGGAACGTCTCGGGAATGCCATTCCAGTAGGCCGGGTCGGCATACTCCCAACGCGTTTCAAGCTCCTTCAACGGCAGTTCGTTGGGCGCGTCCCCGTAGACTTTGTTCGTCGACATCGAGGCGAAAGGCGATTCGGGTGCAAACTGCCGCACGGCCTCAAGCAGATTCAGAGTGCCCACGGCGTTCGTGTCGAAATCTGCAAAGGGAATCGATGCCGCAAGGTCGTGGCTTGGCTGTGCCGCGGTGTGAACGATGGCGTCAGGCCCGATCTCTTTTACCAGGTCCAGAATCCCCTGGCGGTCGCGGATATCCAGTTCATGATGAATAAAGCCCTTGATTGCGTGCTCGAGCCGGTGTTGATTCCAGCGCGTGTCACCCTTGGGACCGAAGAATACCGCGCGTTGATTGTTGTCGACCCCGTGAATCTCCCACCCTTCAGAAGCAAAATAGAGACATACCTCGGATCCGATAAGGCCCGAGGATCCTGTTACGAGAATCCTCTTCATGCATTCTCCTTGGCTCCATCATTCTAAATGGCAAAGTCGTTTTGCAGCTTATCGTCCTGGCAACCGTATAATGAGCGGTCTTTCAACCTTATCCATGCAGCGGTCCCAAAGCCCCTTGAGCGAGCCGGCCAAACTCCGAGCGATCGCCCGTGCCTCGGCTTATCCGCCGGCCATTTCGAGCATCGGGTTCCCGATCTCGTCCGGCTCCCTCGCCAGGTCGAGAATTCCCGTTCGTTCCGTTTTTTGCCGCCGATACAAAGCTACCGCAGTGAAAGCGGTGCTTCGGTCAACCCCCGATAGGAGACTCAATGTGATGAACCGCTTACCCCAGTCCACCGGTATAATGGTAAGTGCCACATTCCCAGTTCGATTCGCGAGCCGCATAGCCATTTCGATTTTTTTGCGCGACGTTTGGAGGAAGCGCCCTAATGCCATTGCAGTTCGAAAGTTCGCACGTCGGCGGAGATGTCATCGTGATTAAACCGGTGGTCCTGGGGGATGATCGCGGCTTCTTCATGGAGACCTACCGGCAGGATAACTTCCGCGATTTGGGGTTGCCCACCGATTGGGTGCAGGACAATCACTCTCGTTCATCGAAAGGCGTGCTCCGTGGGCTCCATTTCCAGTGGGAGCCGCCCATGAGCAAACTCATGCGGGTCACGCGCGGAGCGGCATTTCTGGTTGCCGTCGATATTCGCAAGGGGTCGCCAACGGTCGGCCAATGGTTCGGGATGGAAGTTTCGGCCGAGAACAAGAAGCAGGTCTACGCACCCTACAGTTTTGCGCGTGGCTTCTGTGCGCTCACGGATGAGTGCGAGGTCCAATACAAATGTACAGGGATTTACAACTCCGGCGCGGAATCGGGAATTCTTTATCAGGATCCAAAGATCGGCATCGAGTGGCCGCTTAAAGACGTTCTCGTGTCCCCCAAGGACGCCAAAGCGCAAACGTTGCAGGATTGGCTCGCCTCGCCGCTTTCCGATAACATTGTGTTCAAACCGAAATAGGGTCTTGCAGAGGAGTAAAGTTTTATGCGCATTTTGATTGCGGGTGGCGCAGGATATGTCGGCTCGGCACTGATTCCGCAGCTTTTAGATCGCGGCTATCAGGTCGATGTCGTTGACCTCTTCTGGTTCGGAAACAGCCTTTCAGAACGAGTTGGGGTCCTCAAGAAAGACCTTTTCCATCTTGAGGCATCTGACATCGAAGGTTACGACCAGGTCATCTTCCTCGCCGGACTTTCGAATGATCCAATGGCGGACTTTTCACCCGCAAAGAATTTCATTTCCAATGCTGCCGCCCCCGCATATCTCGCTTACATTGCGAAAAGAGCCAAGGTAAGGCGCTACATTTACGCCAGCTCCTGCTCTGTCTACGGCTACACTGAAGACCAGCTATTTGACGAAGACAGTCCCGTCAGTTCGTCGTATCCGTACGGTATCTCCAAGTTGCAGGGTGAGCGCGCCGTAATGCAGATGGTCGACGCGGATTTCTCCGTCATTGCATTGCGCAAAGGAACGGTTTCAGGTTACAGCCCGCGCATGCGCTTCGATCTCCTGGTCAACACAATGTTCAAGACAGCCATGCAGGAAGGTGTGATTCGCGTAACGAACCCCGCCATTTGGCGGCCCTTCCTTAGCATCGAAGATGCGACCATGGCTTACACGCGCGCCATCGAAGCCAATGAGTCGGTGAGCGGCATCTTCAACATTGCCTCGGGCAATCATACCGTCGGCGAGGTTGCGGATTTGGTGAAGCTCGCTTTGGATGAAGAAATGGGAAAGAAGATTTCCCTTGAGATTAAGCACATCCAAGATAAGAGGAACTATAAAGTATCCATCGAGCGGGCAAGCAACATCTTAAGCTTCCATCCCCATCACAGCGTCAGGTCGATTGTTCGTCACCTCATCGCAAATCTGGATAAGTGTAGCGACTTTGATAACTCGCGCTACTATAACATTCGCGTTTTCAAGCAGCTTGAAGAACTAAGTATCGCCGCCGACTCTCAATCTGTGGCGGCGTCGCGATGAGGGTCGCAGTGCTTGGCGCCAACGGGCAGCTCGGCTCCGATGTTTGCGCAGCGTTTCGCCGCAATGGTGACACCGTACTTGAATTTATCCACGCAGATTTTGAGCTGAGTTCGTCGGAATCAGTAGAAACTGCGCTTTCGGCGCAGGCGCCCGAGTTTATCGTGAACACGGCCGCCATGCACCACGTTGAAAAGTGCGAAGCCGACCCCATGACCGCATTCTCGGTAAATGCCGTTGGGGCTAAGAACGTGGCGATATGGGCAAAAAAAGCCGGGGCAAGAGTCGCATATGTCAGTACCGATTATGTATTCGATGGGAGAAAGAACGCTCCTTACGTCGAGTCGGATGCGGCTGAGCCCTTAAACGCCTACGGCATCACAAAGCTCGCCGGCGAGCATTTCACGGCCGCCGCCGGCGAAAAGTACTTTGTCGTTCGCGTTTCTGCGATTTACGGTCTTCAGCCCTGCCGGGCAAAGGGTGGGTTGAATTTCGTCGAATTAATGCTCAAGCTTTCGCGGGAGCGCGACCGACTGCGCGTTGTGGACGATGAATTCGTCACGCCGACTCCGACTTTCAAAATTGCTGAACAATTAGTGGCGCTCAGCAGGTCAGATGCATATGGACTTTACCATGCGACCGCAGAAGGCAGTTGCTCCTGGTATGAATTCGCGCAAGAGATTTTCCGCGCTTGCGGCATACATGTGAACCTGCAGAAAGCCGATCCTGGCGAGTTTCCGGCGAAAGTGCAACGACCGAAGTATTCGGTGCTTGAGAACCGGGCATTGAAGGCTGCTGGATTAAATGTCTTTACCGATTGGCGAGAAGGCCTGCAGACATATCTTGCGGCGCGTGCGGCCACGGCGGACGCAGTTTTATCGTGAGGACAGGTCTTCCTCGAAGGTCGTTCATCTCCATCGCTTTGGATTCTCGGCGGCCGATGCACGGCAGGACCTGCGAACAGAATAATCTTGTCACCAACTCACAAACCATGTCGGATGCCGGAATCTCCTCGACAAGTAAAATTGGAAACCAGTGCATACGGATCGGCAATAGTCTGGTGGTTGTGGAATTGCGTTGTTCCCCGTCCTTCGAATCGGATTCGCGCCTTAGTTGAACTGCATTGCTGACGGATTTCGTTGAATGAGTTGACATGCGTTTGCGGCTTCGTCGAGACTGGATTTTTCGCAGCTGATTTTCTCCGCCTGGCTCCAGGAGTCTGCGGCTGCCAGAGGCAGAGGTGCTGGTGAAATATCGCGTGTTGCTTTTCGCTGCCGTCCTCATCTGGATAACAGCCCAGTGCGACGCCCGCGGGCAAGGTACCGCGACTGCTGCTGCTTCCGGCGACCTGCAACCGGATCCATCGATGGCCGGGATGGACACCCAAAGCTCTGTGTATGTGCCGCTCGATTATTGGGTGTATCCGGCCCTCGAACGGTTGCAAGCGCTTGGCTATCTCGATTCGGCCTTCCTCGGCATACGACCCTGGACTCGGCTCAGTATCGCGCACATGCTGGGGCGAAGCGCCGACCGCATTCAGTCCGACACGAACAACGATGAGGCGCGATTGATCTATGCCGCGCTTGTTAAGGAGTTCAAGCCCGATATCGACCGCAGCATGGATGGCGCGCCCGCACGTGCAGAGCTTGAGAGTGTCTATACGAGTTTTCGGGGCATCGGCAGCACGCCGCTGCGCGACAGCTTTCACCTCGGCCAGACCATCGTCGATGACTATGGAAGGCCGTATGAAGGCGGTTTCAACAACTACAGCGGTTTCAGCGGCCGTGCGGAAGCGGGGCGGTTCTCATTCTATTTTCGCGGCGAACTGCAACATGCGCCTTCCGCGGCCGGTTATTCCGCCTCGCTGGCCTCCTATCTTTCCGAGAACATCGACAGCATTCCTTTCGGTCCCGGCTCGGTATTTGCCACCATCCCTGAAGGCCCGATTGCAGATGCGAACAACGTGCGGGTAATGGAGGCTAAGCTCTCCTATCATGTGCTGGGGAACGAAATCTCGCTCGGCAAAAGCGACCATTGGCTGGGCCCGGATCAAGGCGCTTCAATGTTATGGAGCAACAATGCCGAGAACATTTACGATTTCGAGATCAACAAAATCGAGCCCTTTCGGATTCCGGGCCTTTCGCGGCTGACCGGCCCCTTCCGCTACGACTTTTTCGTTGGCGCGTTGCGGGGCCACACGCTTGTCCCTAACCCCGCATATCAGGCCAATCCATCGCCTAACGTCGCCAATGTCATCACCCCCGGTAATCCGTGGGTGCATATGGAAAAGATCAGCTTCAAGCCCTCGCGCGATCTTGAGTTTGGCTTCGACCGGCTGACCGTGTGGGGAGGAAAAGGACACGAGCCAATCACGCTGCACACATTCCTCCACAGCTTCTTCAGTTTCTCGGGGGTCGACCCGAGCGTGAAGTTTGGGAAGGACGACCCGGGATATCGCCTGGGCACATTCGACTTCACTTGGAGACTTCCGTACCTCAGTCATTGGATCACGTTGTACACAGACTCATTGGTGCACGATGACGTAAGTCCAATTAGCGCTCCGCGGCGCGCCGGCTTTCACCCCGGAATCTACCTGGCACGATTCCCAGGCCTGCAACATCTGGATCTGCGCTTGGAAGGCGCCAACACGGAACCGACAAGTCGCGCTGGCATCAATCACGGCGGATTCCTCTACACCGAAACGATCCAGCGCCAAGGCGCCACCAACAATGGCTTTCTGGTAGGCGACTGGGTGGGGCGGCAAGGAAAGGGCGGGCAAGCCTGGCTTACCTATCATCTTTCCCCGCAGGAGGAGATTCAGTTCCAGTACCGAAACGCCAAAGCCTCAAGCGCATTCATTCTCGGCGGTACAACGCAAAATGATTTTGCCTTCCAGGTTGTAAAGCGTGTACGGAGAGACTTCGAACTGCGGGGTTGGCTGCAATTCGAGCATTGGAAAGCGCCCATCTACAAAAGCGGACTGCAAAACGATACGACGGCCACCTTTCAAATCACATGGTTTCCGCCAGAGCGAACAAAGTAACTTTATAGTGGTTTCGGAAATGGCGTATTCGCGTTCAGAATCGCCAGGTCGTCGTGACCCCAGGGAGCGACGATCTGAACGATTGCTATCACCGGACACAGTATTTCCGAACCGCCTTAATCGCTGTTCCTTTTTCCAAAGTGATAGCTGAGCCCGCCGTTATATGTCAGCGAATCGAGCCCCGGGTTGCTGTCAACAATAAATGCGTTCGAAAAATGGAAGAACATGAACCCCGCTCGAAAATCCCATCGATCGGTCAGTTTGAATTGAGCGCCCAGGCTTTCCTGAAGCGTGAAATTCTCATACGTGGCATTTGCTGAAAGCGCCTTTTTTGTGAAGCCGATCAAACCGCCTTTGATCAGGAAATAAGGTTTGACACGCTTGTCGGCAAGCCACATCATGCGCAGCCCGGCCGGCGAGAACTCTAAACCCGCAACGTGCTCACGGGCCGTCGTCAGCGGATCTCCCCATATATCGGTTTTACTCGGCTGGGTAAGTATTGCCACCGGCAACACATCGGCACTATAGTCCATTCGCGCTCCGATGAACTTTCCCCAGGAATTCCGGTCATACTCCACACCGGCAAGGTGAATCGTGCTCCACCATGAATTGGCGAAGAGATGATAGTGGCCGAAAGAATTGATGGCCTCGTAGACCAGTTCGCTTTCAACCGGCTTGCGTTCGTGGTGCTCGGATTCAGATTTCAGATGGGGAGTCCAGACCAATCCGCTGGAAAATCTGCCGAAGTTGTTGGGTAGGCCCGGAATCCGGTAAGGATACTTGAAGCTGAGGCTCCGGTACAGATAGAAATTCGTGTACTGGTATCCACCTTCGACACGAATTGCGAGATGCTTGTTCAACGGAGTGTCCGCGCCGCCGCCAAAGAATGTGGTGAACGACGCCGAGCTTCCCGGCGAACCGCTCGCTCCCCAGTTCTGATTCAAACCCACATCGCCGAAGAGCGCCTCGCCAAACAATCTTTCCTTGCCAAGATAGTGCTCGTACTCGCCGCCTGCCGTGATCGAGAAAGCATGCTGCGGAGCGCCGAGACTATTTCCATTCAACGCCGAATAATCAAGTTTCGGCCGCAGATGATGCCACGCAGGAAAAATGACGGCTGCTTCCCAGCCCAGCAAGGGCTGATGGTACCCGGTGACCCCGTTGATAGAATTGGAAAGAGAAGTGAATCCGCCGAAAATCTCGTAGGACGCGGAAGTCTGAACCTGCGCGGTCAATGAAACCGAGTAAAAAAATAGCGCAAATAGAGTAAAGAGCCGAACCCGCATTCCCGTTCTCCTGACGCGAAGCAATTTTGACTCCAACGCTAAGGAACACACACTCTCTCACATCGTCCGGTCGGAAATTCAAGAAATGCACGGCATCTAAATGCCATCAAGGTAAAAATAAGAATAATTAACAGAGCGCCTTTTCGCCAAAAGGAAATTTATGACCTCGACCGAATTCATTGGCGCTCCGGCTGAAAAGAGGCATCCGAAGCCGAATTCCACGCTCAACTTGCAATCGAGCTGGAAAAAGCCTCCTGGATTATGGACGGAAACTATGGAAAAACGATTGCGCTCCGACTCCGATCCGCCGACACCGCCATCATTCTCGACTTCCCTGGCCCGCTTTGTCTTTGGCGGGCGGTGAAGCGATCAATCCTAGGCTTTGGCCGTGCGCGACCGGACATGGCCGACGGTTGCCATGAAAAACTGGATCCGGCATTTTTTCGTTTCATTTGGCGATTTCGTAGTGACCATCGGCCGAAGTTACTGGCTGAGTCGGACCGCTTCACCGCCGAGAAGATTTTGCTGCGTTCTTCTCGCGACATCGAGCGGCTTCTCTCGAGCCTGAGATCCACATTCGTTGCTATGCGGTGAGCATTGTCATCAGGCCACCATCGTTCCCAAAAGGCAAGGGCGTCCGCTGTGGCGCACGCCCTTTGTCGTCTTCACGAAATTAAACTACAAGGCACGCATATGCTTACGCGGCCTTTTCGCCGCCTTCGGAATCTTCTGCATCCTTCTTTTGCTCTTCCAACTGCTTTTCCAGCTCGGCGCGCTTCTTGGCCTTCAGGTCAGCACGCTTCTGGCGCTTCACTTCGAGCTGTTTCTCGGCGCCCAGCAACTCGATGAACGCTTTCTCGGCGCCATCGCCTTGCTGAAAGCCCGTGCGCACGATGCGAAGGTAGCCCCCGTTGCGATCGCCGTAGCGCGGGGCCACGACATCAAAAAGACGCTTGACGGCATCGTCTGTCCGAAGAAAAGCAAGAGCCTGCCGGCGCGAGTGTAGATCGCCTTTCTTCCCCAGGGTGATCATTTTTTCGATGTGCGGGCGAACCGCCTTGGCCTTGGCCAATGTGGTCTCCACACGATCCTCTTCGATAACGGACGTGACCAGGTTGCGCAAGAGCGCACGGCGATGACTGGTGTTGCGTCCGAGCTTGAATCCCGCATTGCGATGGCGCATAGCTACGATCTCTCTTTTCAGAAATTCGGTTAAGCGTGGTCCGTGAACCGTGGTTCGTGGTCCAGAACAGCGCCCGATGGGCTAGGATGGTTGCACTGTTCACGATTCACGGTTCACGCCCCGCGGTCTTAGAAATTCTCGGTCTCCGTGGGCAACTGCAGATCCACCGAGTCAAGCGGTTCGTCTTCGTCGTCGTAGCGGCCAAAACCCGCGGCCAGCGCCGTCTGTGGCGGAATGCTGGTCGGCCCGGGCACGGCATTGCCCTGCTCGTCGATCTTCATTCCCAGCGACAGGCCCATCTGAGCCAGGATTTCCTTGATCTCGTTCAGGCTCTTGCGGCCGAAGTTCTTGGTCTTCAGCATCTCGGCTTCGGTCTTCTGCACCAGTTCGCCGATGGTCTGAATGTTGGCATTCTTGAGGCAGTTGTAACTGCGAACCGAAAGCTCCAGCTCTTCCACCGAGCGATTGAGGTTGTCGTTGCGGAGCAGGATGCGGCCTTCTTCGCCGCGAGCCTCCGCTTCGATCTCCTCCTCGAAGTTGATGAAGATGTTCATATGGTCCTTGAGAAGCTTGGCGGCCAGGCCGATGGCATCGGCGGGCAGCACAGCTCCGTTCGTCCACACTTCGAGCGTCAATTTGTCGTAATCCGTGATTTGTCCCAGTCGGGCGGCATCGACAACATAGTTGACGCGGCGCACTGGCGAGTGGACAGAATCAACGGGAATGAAGCCCAGGCCCAGGTCGCCGTCGAAGTTCTTGTCGGCTGAGACATATCCACGGCCGCGCTTGAGGCGCATTTCCATGTCAAGCTTGCCGCCTTCAGACAGCGTGGCGACATAGACATTCTTGTCGAGAATCTCGACGTCGCTGTCGGCTTCGATCATGCCACTGGTGACTACACCGGGCTGATCGGCGCGCAAATAGAGCGCCTTGGGGCCCTCGCCCGCCAGCTTAAAAGGAATCTGCTTGAGGTTGAGGATGATGTCGGTGGCGTCTTCGACTACGCCGGTGATGGATTGGAACTCGTGCAGGACGCCCTCAATGCGAACCGCGGTGACCGCCGCGCCCTCAATAGAACTGAGCAGCGTGCGTCGCAGGGCGTTGCCGATGGTTGTGCCAAAACCCCGTTCGAAGGGCTGGGCGCTGAACTTTCCGTAAGTGTCGGTAAGCGTCTCGGCATCGACCGCAAGGCGCTTCGGCTTCTGAAATCCTCTCCACAACATATTCGTCTCTCGTTTCCCGCGCGGCGAGTGCGTCGCGATGCATTTTGCGGCGGCCGCGCAAGTTCTCCTTAGGTTAGAATGCAGCCTGTAACCCATAGCTCGTAGCCGGCAGCAACAATCGCGCGCTGCAGGCTATCGGCTACAGGCTCAAGGCTGTTACTTCGAGTACAACTCCACGATCAACTGTTCGTTAATCGGCAGATTGACGTCCGCGCGCCTAGGCAAATGGAGCACGCGCCCAGACAGATTTTCAAAATTCGCCTCCAGCCAGACGGGAACAGGATTCTGCGCGGCAAACTGCGACCCCTGCTGCACGATTACCAGCTTCTTCGCGTTGTCGCGAATGGAGATCTCGTCGCCCGCGCTTACCTGGTACGAAGGAATGTTTACTTTGCGCCCGTTCACCGTCACGTGCCCGTGCCGAACCACCTGCCGTGCCTGCCGGCGCGAAATGGCAAAGCCGAGCCGGTATGCAACGTTGTCGAGACGCCGTTCGAGCTGCTGGATCAACAGTTCGCCGGTTACGCCCTGTGCGCGGTTCGCCTTCTCGTAGTATTCACGGAATTGCCCCTCGAGCGTGAAGTACATGCGCTTGGCTTTTTGCTTTTCGTGCAACTGCAGTCCATAGCCCACGATCTTGGCCTTGCGGTCTTTACCGTGCTGTCCCGGCGGGAAGTTGCGCTTCTCCAGCGGACAACGGTCTGAGGTGCACTTGGTGCCCTTCAAAAATAACTTCGTGCCTTCGCGTCGGCAAAGGCGGCAAACTGCTCCGGTATAACGTGCCATTACTTCTCCTGACTTCGGATGTCGGCCGGTTTACGCGTAATGCAGCTTCGAGCCAGTAGGCTGTAGCCGGTAGCTACTCTCACAAAATCGAAGGTAGACCGCTCAGATTCTGTTTGCTGCAAGGGACGTGTCATCCCGGCCCAGTTAATTCTTTTAGCCTGTAATTCCACTCCGCAGCTACAAGCTACCGGCTACAGGCCACAAGCTGCCTCTTACACTCTGCGTCTCTTCGGCGGCCGGCAGCCGTTGTGCGGCACCGGCGTCACGTCGCGAATCAACTTGACCTCGATGCCCGCGGCGGCCAGCGCGCGGATGGCCGACTCGCGACCCGAACCCGGACCTGCGACCCGAACCTCCACTGCGCGCACACCGTGGTCGCGAGCCATGCTCGCCGCATTTGAAGCTGCCTGCTGCGCCGCGAAGGGCGTGCCCTTCCGCGATCCACGGAATCCCAGCGAGCCGGCGCTCTTCCAGCTCAGCGTGTTTCCCATCTGGTCGGTGATCGTAATGATGGTGTTGTTGAACGAGGCTTGAATGTGCGCCACGCCAAACGGAACATTCTTGCGTTCGCGCTTCTTGAACTTCTTCGTCTTACCCTTTTTGCCGGTTTCGGCCTTCGGTTCTGGTTTCGCCATTAGGTCTTCGCCGTCGCTTTCTTCTTGCCGGCAATCGTGCCCTTACGCGGGCCCTTGCGAGTGCGGGCATTGGTGTGGGTGCGCTGGCCGCGAACCGGAAGCGACTTCCGATGGCGCAGTCCTCGGTAGCTCTGGATGTCGATGAGGCGCTTGATGTGCATGGTGACGTCTTTGCGCAGGTCGCCTTCGACGTCTCCTTCGTCCTCAATCACTTGGCGGATGCGGTTAACCTCTTCCTCGCCCAGATCCTGGATCTTCTTGAAGAGATCGACATTCGCCTTGTCCAGAATCTTGCGGGCGCGGGGCTGCCCGATCCCGTAGATATAAGTGAGCGCGATTCTGGCCTGCTTGTTGCGGGGCAGATCGACGCCAGCAATACGTGCCATTTGAATTCCTTTACTGCTGCGGGTTGTGTGCCTCCGGCCTTAGGCGGCTCGCACAGGTTATTCGGAGCGCTTCCAGAGGTTCATCGCAAGCCTTGACTCCGGCTAACTAGCCTCTTACCAGGGTCAGGGATCGGTGGTCAGGGGTCAGTTGAATCTTGCTACTTCAATCGCTTTAGGTTTGATCCCTGAAACCTGATCCCTCGCCGTGGAAGCATTCCTCTCTTGCCAGGGTCGAACTATCCCTGGCGCTGCTTGTGCTTGGGGTTCTCGCAGATTACGCGTACCACGCCTGCGCGAGTAATCACCTTGCACTTGACGCAAATCTTTTTTACCGATGCCCTGACCTTCATTGCCTTTGCTACCCTTCTCCGCGTCGCTCATTCGCGGCTCGGATCATCTTCTCGCGCCCGAAGCCAGTCGCTTGTAGCCTTTAGCTGTCGTGCTTAGCTACTGGTTACCGGCTACAGGCTGCGGCTAGCTTATTTGTACCGGTACACAATCCGTCCGCGATTCAGGTCGTATGGACTGAGCTCTACAGCCACGCGGTCACCCGGCAAAATCCGGATGAAATTCTTGCGCATCCTTCCCGAGACGTGAGCCAGAACCTCATGGTTGGTCTCGAGTTTGACCTTGAACATGGCATTCGGCAACGTCTCAACCACCGTTGCCATGACCTCAATCGCATCTTCCTTCGACAATCTGTGTCCGTTTCTGCCGGCCGCGTAGCCACGCTTCCGGCCTTTGGGACCGAACGGTACTATTCGGTCAAAACCATCGCCCCGGTTGCAGTCACCGCAACCGTCTGCTCGAAATGAGCACTCATGCTTCCATCGCTTGCAACGGCCGTCCAGCCGTCATCCAGAACCCTCACTTCGGGTTTGCCGGCATTGACCATGGGCTCGATGGCGATCACCATGCCCGTCTTGAGCTTCATGCCCTGCCCCGCTTCGCCAAAGTTGGGCACCTGCGGATCCTCGTGCATATGGACGCCGATGCCGTGGCCGACGAATTCCCTGACCACTGAGAATCCCTCGCCTTCAACTACGCCTTGCACAGCCGCCCCTACATCGCCAAGAGTGGCTCCGGGGCGCACGGCCGCAATACCGGCCTTGAGCGATGCTTCAGTGGTCTTGAGCAGCCGCGCAGCATTCGCGTCAATGGCGCCCACCGGCACCGTAATCGCCGCATCGCCGTAATAGCCGTCCACCACCACACCGAAATCCACTGAAACAATATCCCCGTCCTTCAGGACCCGCTTGGGTGATGGGATACCATGAACAACCTCGCTGTTGACCGAAGTACAAAGCACACAGGGAAACCCGTGGTATCCCTTGAAAGCAGGCTTCACGCCCAGTTCCGTCAGGCGCGTTGCTGCGGCCTTCTCGAGATCGAAGGTCGTTGCTCCCGGCTTGACTTTGCAGCGCACGAGTTCCAGCACTTCGCGGACCACCTTTCCCGCGCGGCGCATCTTCTCGATTTCCTGCGACGACTTCAGAACAACAGCCACGAAACCAGCTTTCAGTGATCAGTTGTCAGTTCGATCAGGCTGCAGTCAATTGCCCGAACTGATTCTAGACTTCCGATCATCAAGTTGCCGTTTCAGCGCCCTGTGACAGCTGATGTTGCCCGGTCGGGCACTTCCTCGCTGTTCACTGAACACTAACGACTGCCTTGCTCAACGCACAAACGCCCTGCCCGGTCACCCTTGTTGGCGCAACCGCTCGACAGCGGCAACAATGCCGGCAGCGATCTCAGGGATCGGCCGGTCGCCATCTACTTCCGCAAATCGTCCTAAACCCCGATAGTGGTCGACAACAGGCGCGGTGAGGGCTCCATAAGCGCGCATGCGCTCCTTGAAAACCTCTTCGGTGTCATCGGCTCGCTGGACCAACGCTGCGCCCTCTATATCGCAGAATCCATCCTGCTTGGGGGGATTCATATAGACGTTGTAGATGGTCTGGCAGACAGGACAATTCCGGCGCCCCGTAATGCGGCGCAATAATTGATTATAGTTCACTTGGATGCTGATCGCAACCACCGGCAACGACTCGATTTGCGCCGCTAGGCGGCCATCGAGCCAATCGGCTTGCCCCAGCGTTCGCGGGAAGCCATCAAGAATGAAGCCACGGGCGGTATCGGGCTGCAAAAGACGGACCGCAACCATTTCATTCACCAGGGAATCGGGCACAAGCTCGCCCCGCCCCATAATCTCTTTCGCCACCTTGCCAAGCTGAGTTCCCTGCGCGACATTGGCGCGCAGCAGGTCGCCCGTGGAGATTTGCGGGATGTGCCAGAGTTTCACCAGCTCCTTGGCCTGGGTTCCTTTACCCACACCAGGAGCACCCAATAAAAGAAGGGGGCCGGGAACGGTCCCTGATTCCGTTTCCCGGCCGCCTTCCACTGAAGTCGTAGACGAAGCAGATGATGACATTACCAGGTTTTCCTTCCGCGAATGCGACCGGAGCGCGGGGAAAAGCCGTCATAGTGCCGCATGATCAGCTGCGATTCGATCTGGTTGACCGTATCCATGGCCACACCCACCACGATGAGCAGCGAAGTGCCGCCAAAGTAGAAGCTCACATTCATGCCGTGAATCATGAATGTGGGCAGATTTTCAAACAACCTCCCAATGAGCCAAATCTTGTCGAACCGGATGCCGGAAATGAGGAAGGTAGGAACCATTTGCACCAGGATCAGGTAAATCGCGCCGACCAGCGTGATCCGCGTAAGAATGTCGTTGATAAAGTCGGAGGTGCGCTTGCCGGGCCGGATGCCGGGAATGAACGATCCCGACTTGCGGAAGTTGTCCGCAATGTCGTCAGGCCGCATCACGATTGACACGTAAAAGTAGGCGAAGAAAATAATCGCCAGGATGTTGAGGAATTCATACCACGGGTAGCCCGGAGTGAGCGCGGTCATGATGGGCTGCAGAAAACGGCTGTTTTGCACCCATGTCGCCTGGCCGAAAAGCAACGGCGCCGACAGGATGGAACTGGCGAAGATAATCGGCATAACGCCGCCTGAGTTCACTTTCAAGGGCAGGTGGCTGGACGAGCCGCCCATCATGCGCCGCCCCACGATACGCCGCGCGCTTTGAATGGGGATGCGCCGCTCGCTGCGCTCGACAAAGACGATAAAGCCCACCACCACCGCCATACCCACAACCAGCAAAAGCACGACCAGGAAGGTCATAGGGCCCCAGGCGTCAGTCTGAATCTTTTGCACCAGATCGCCGATGCCGCGTGGCAGTCCAGCCACAATTCCGGTAAAAATGAGAAGGCTCATGCCATTGCCGATGCCACGGTCGGTGATTTGCTCGCCAAGCCACATGATGAACGCCGTTCCGGCTGTGAGAGTCAACACCGTCATGAGGATGAAGCCGGCTCCCGGATGAAGCACGAGGCCCTGCTTGGTGAGAATGGCGGCAATTCCGAGGGACTGAAGCGCACCCAGAATGACGGTTACATAGCGGGTCCACTGCGTGATCTTGCGCCGGCCAAGCTCGCCTTCTTTTTGGATGCGCGCCAGCGGCTCATACACCACGGTCAAAAGCTGGAAGATGATCGAAGCGGTAATGTAGGGCATGATGCCCAAGGCGAAGATGGTCATGCGGCGCAGCGTTCCACCACTGAACAGATCCATCAGACCTAGCGCAGACCCGCTCTGCGAGCTGAAGAGCAGCTCCAACTGGTGGTAGTTCACGCCCGGTGTGGGAATCCAGGCGCCCAGGCGGTAAACAGCCAGTATGCCCAGCGTGAAGAGTACGCGCTTGCGCAGGTCGGGAATCCGGAAAATATTGAGAAACTTCTCGATCATCTCGGTGTATCCGCTTCAGGCGCCTTTAGCGCCGGTTGAAACTTGCTGCTGACCCCATCTTACGGCGTTCCCGCTTACATCAGGCTAACGGAGAGTGGAAACGCAAACGGTGAGTCAGATCACTGCTCTGGAGAATCGCAGGCACATCAAGCTCTCTCGATTGCAGTTCAAGCCCAAGGCCATGAAATAACATGGCTTAGGAAGCGGCCGGAGCCGGAGCACCCACCACGACAGCCTTCCCGCCCGCCTTTTCAATCTTCTCGGTGGCAGACTTCGAGAACTTGTGGGCGTGAATGGTAATCGCCTTCTCGAGCTCGCCCGATCCCAGAACCTTGATCAGCGCGCGCTTACTGGATGCAAGTCCCAGCTTCAGGTAGTCGTCGAGGCCGACCTCCGCGACCCCGAGGGCGGCGATCCGGTCGAGGTTCACGATTGTGTACTCGGTGCGGAAGATGTTGGTGAAGCCGCGCTTGGGCAAACGGCGATGCAACGGCATCTGGCCGCCCTCAAAACCGCGCATCATGTGGGAGCCAGAACGCGAACGCTGGCCCTTGTGCCCACGGGTCGAGGTCTTCCCCATACCGGAGCCCATGCCCCGGCCCACACGCTTGCGCCCGGTGTTCGCGTTCCGGGGCGCGCGCAAATTCGACAGATGCTTTGCCATGATTCTCCTCGCTATAGCGCCGGCAAAATTGGACTCTTGCCGACTCGCGTAGTGAAAGCTTGTAGCCCATGGCCGGTAGCTTGCAGCCCAAAAGCTACTCGCTACCGGCTACTAGCTAGTCCTCCAAAATCCTCACCAGGTGCGGCACGGCCTTAACCATGCCACGGGTCGATTCCGTGTCCACGCGCTCGACGATCTGATTGAGATGCGTGAAGCCCAATCCCTTGATCACCAGCTTGTGCTTGGTGGGCGTGGCGATCTTCGACCGGTAGTACTGAATGCGAAGCTTCTTCGGTGCCGCCATCACAGTTCCTCCACCTGTTTGCCGCGCGTTGTGGCCACATCGCGCTTGTCGCGCAACTGCGTGAGCGCGTCGAACGTAGCCTTGATGACGTTATGCGGATTGGGTGAACCGAGGCTCTTAGTCAGCACGTTCTGCACGCCGACCGATGTCATGACCGCCCGCACCGCGCCGCCCGCGATTACTCCGGTCCCTTCCGGAGCCGGCTTCAGCAGCACTTGCCCGGAACCGAAGCGTCCCAGCACCTGGTGCGGAATCGTGGTTTCGGTCAGATTCACCTTGACCAGGTTCTTCTTGGCCGACTCGATTCCCTTGCGAATTGCCTGGGGAACCTCCTTGGCCTTGCCCGACCCATAGCCGACCACGCCCGAGGCGGAGTCACCGACCACAACCAGTGCAGCAAACGACATATTCTTGCCGCCCTTCACCACCTTGGTTACGCGATTGATGGCCACTACCTGGTCTTTCAGGTTGAACTGGTTGGCATCGAGTTTCTTTGTCAACATTGTCATTGCTTCGTCAATCCTTCCGGGCGATTGATCGCTCCGTGGAAAACCTTGTCTGTCGCTGGCCTGTAGCCAGTAGCTTGTAGCCGGTAGCTCTAACCTCTCGAAGCTACGGGCTACAGGCTCCTGGCTAGAATTCCAGTCCCGCTTCGCGCGCCGCGTCGGCCAGAGCCTTCACACGGCCGTGATACAGATAGCCGCCCCGATCGAAGACGACCTTCTTGATCCCCTTGGCCACAGACTTCTCTGCCACCGCTTTACCAATTTCTTTCGCCGCCGCCACGTTGCCACCGGTCTTCAGCTTCATCGCAATGGACGAGACCGAGACCAGCGTCTCACCCTTTTGGTCGTCGATGACCTGCGCATAGATGTGGTTCATTGAGCGATAGATATTGAGACGCGGCCGCTCCGCTGTCCCGCCAAGCTTCGCGCGAATCCGCCTGTGAATGATCTGCCGGATTTCGTTCCTCTTCGTTTGCGTAATCATGTCTTCTTCTCACCTATCGGCGGAGCCGCCTCGCGACCCCGTTCGGATTTCTTAGGGTTCAGGGGTCAGAGATCGGGGGTCAGTGTTCTTGCTTCGTTAAGCTTTTTGCGGCCGACGCCGGCACGGTCTTTCCTGATCCCTGATCCCTGAAAACTGATCCCTGTTTTATTTTGCTCCCGTCTTACCGGCCTTCTTCTTCAGCCGCTCATTCGAGTAGCGCACACCCTTGTTCTTGTACGGATCCGGCTTGCGCAGCGAGCGCATATCAGCCGCCACCTGGCCCACCTTCTGCCTGTCAACGCCGGAGATCGTCAGATGCGTCTGCTTGGGATCGATCGCTACTTCGATGCCTGAAGGCAACGGAACCTCGATGGGATGCGAATAGCCCAGGGTGAAAACCACCGTTCCCTTGCCCTTCATCTCGGCGCGGTAGCCAATGCCGACGATGTCCAACTCCTTCGTCCAGCCCGTGGTTACGCCCATTACAGCGTTATGCACCAGCGCGCGGGTCAATCCATGCACCGCAGCTTTGTCGTCGCTCGCACGTTCCACCTGCAGGCGTCCATCCACGGTCTTCAGCGAAATACCTTCGGCAACCCGCGCCGAAACTTTGCCCTTGGGCCCTTCCACCAGAACGGTGTTGCCCTCAACCTTGTACTTCACGCCGCTGGGCAAACTAATCGGCTTCTTTCCAATTCGCGACATCGATTCAATCCTTCAAGGCTTGCGAGTCCCGAGCGGATTCTCTATCGAATCCTTCGTTCCACTGCAGCCGGCCGGGCCGAAGACCCGGTAGCTTTCAGCTCTTAGCTGTCAGCTTTCAGCCTCATCTCACTTTAGCCGCGCCCAACAACTCAGCAACACCGAGCTGAGAGCTGACGGTTAAAAGCTGTCCTACCACACTTCACAAAGCACTTCGCCGCCCACGCCTTCGCGGCGCGCCTGCCGGCCTGTCATCACGCCCTTGGGCGTGGTGAGAATTGAGATACCCAGCCCACCCTGCACCCGCTTAATCTCATCGCGGCCCACATAAACGCGGCATCCGGGACGCGAGACTCGCGCCAGGTCGCGAATAGCCGCCTCCGTGCCGCCGTATTTCAGATAGACGCGCAGCACCGCTTTGCCTTCTTCTTCCTGGAGCTTGTAGTTCGAGATGTAGCCTTCTTCCTTAAGGATGCGGGCGATCTCGGCCTTCAACTTTGAAGCCGGAACATCCAGCTTCTGATGGCGTGCCCGGATTGCGTTCCGAATGCGCGCCAGAAAATCTGCTACGGGATCTGTCAGACTCATTCCTTCTCCTTCATTCCCCGTTCGTCCACCGCGGCGGAAACCAGCGGGAATGGTTATTCCAGGGTTCAGGTTTCGGGGATCAGGGTTCAGCAACGCGCTTAGACTTTCGCCTCAGACATCAGCACTACGAAAAACGACTGATCCCTGACCCCTGATCTCTGATTCCTTCTTTGCTACCAGCTCGACTTGTTGACGCCGGGAATCTCACCCTTCAAGGCCAGACTCCGAAAACATAAGCGGCAGATGCCAAACTTGCGCAGAAAACCCCTCGGCCGCCCGCAAAGCTGGCATCGATTGTGCTTGCGGCTGCTGAACTTCGGCTTCCGCGCGTCCTTCACTCTTTTTGCAGTTGTTGCCATAAAACCTCTTCGCTACAGCTAGTAGCCAGCGGCATTCTAGCTTCCCTATTTGCTCAACCCATCCACTGAGCCGAGTTGATATCGTGCAGTGGTCGCCGTCTCTCCTACGAAAACGAGGCTACCGGCTGCAAGCTGCAAGCCGTCTTTATGCTCCCTGGCGGAACGGCATCCCAAAGTGGCGCAGCAGCGCCCGCGCCTGGTTATCGTCCTTCGCCGTGGTCACAATGGTGATGTTCATTCCCTTCAGTTTTTCCACCTTCGCGTAATCGATCTCCGGGAAGATCAACTGGTCGCGCAGGCCCAGCGTGTAGTTGCCGCGACCGTCGAAGCTCTTCGTGGAAACGCCGCGGAAGTCGCGCACGCGCGGCAGCGCAATCGAGATCAGCCGGTCAAGAAACTCGTACGCCTTGTCGGAGCGCAGCGTGACCATGGCGCCGATGGCATTGCCGGTGCGCACGTGGAAGGCCGCAATCGACTTCTTCGCCTTGGTTGTCACCGGCTTCTGCCCGGCGATCTGCGTCAGGTCGGCCACCAGCGGATCGAGGAGCTTCGAATTCTGTGTGGCTTCTCCCAGCCCCATATTGACCACGATCTTTTCGAGCTTGGGAACCGCCAAGTGGTTTTCCAACCCCAGTTCCTTCTGCAGCGCCTGTTTGATCTCTTTGTTGTACTTCTCTCTCAACCGTGCCGCCATCTCGCTTCACTCTCTTTCTTCCGGCTCTCGGATTGGGCTCGTGGCCCGTGTACCGTTTCGGAAGGGAACTAGAACCTGCCTGTCGCCTGGAGCTTGTAGCCAGCAGCTACCGGCCACTGGCTGCCGGCCGTCTTCCTCACTTCTTCGTGGGCAGCTCCTGCCCGCATTTCTTGCACACCCTCACGCGCATCTCGCCTTCCACCTTGTGACCGACGCGCGCAGGTCCGCAGTTAGAACAAACCAGCACCACGTTGGAAACATTGATTGGGGATTCCTGCTCGGCGATGCCGCCTCGCGTGTTTTGTCCCTGTCGGCTCGAAACCGTCTTCTTGACGACGCGCACGTGTTCGACCAATACCGTGCCCTTGTCTGCGAAAACTCGCAGCACGCGGCCTGTCTTGCCCCGGTCAGCGCCCGTGAGCACCTTGACCGTATCGTTGCGATGAATCATTAAACTCGGCATCTTTTTCTCCGTAAGGGGTCGGGGTTCAGAGATCAGGGGTCAGCAAAAACCACCAATCTGAAATTGACGAATTCTGATCCCTGATCCCTGAAACCTGCTCCCTGTCTCTACACCACTTCCGGAGCCAGGGACACGATCTTCAAAAACTTCTTCTCGCGCAGTTCGCGGGCCACAGGCCCGAAGACGCGCGTGCCTACCGGCTCATGATCGTCACCGATCACCACCGCGGCATTCTCGTCAAAGCGAATGTAGGTGCCATCGCGCCGCCGATGTTCCTTGCGCGTACGCACAATCACCGCCTTCACAACGTTGCCCTTTTTCACGGTGCCATCCGGCGAGGCTTCCTTTACCGCCGCAGTCACCACGTCACCCAACCCCGCCTTCAGGCCCAACCCGCCGCCCAGCGGCAAAATCACCTGCAACTTGCGCGCGCCGGAGTTGTCGGCCACCGCGAGCATCGTTCTCATTTGCACAGCCATGGTTTACCCTCCTCCCGGCAACCTTACTTTTCAACAGGGGCCGCTTCGCCCGGCAGCACGGCATCTTCGATCTGGCCCAGCGACGACCGCCGCACAATCTCTTCCAGCGACCACCGCTTCAGTTTGCTTAACGGGCGCGTCTCGCGGATGCGAACCATATCGCCCATCCGCGCCGAACTCTGCTCGTCGTGGGCATAAAACTTCTTCGTGCTGCGCACGATCCGCTTGTACTTTCGGTGCGCTTTGCGCATCTCCACCGCGACCACGATGGTCTTTTGCATTTTGGTGGATACCACCTGGCCCACCTTTTCGTTGCGCCGCGCGGCAGGCGCGGATGGCGCCGTCTGCGCCGTCTTCTGAGTCGCCGTCATTTGCGGGCTCCCTTCGCTTTCGCGGTCTTCGTCTCCACAGCCGGAGCAGCTTTCTTGGTTTTGCGCGCCTTGGTCTCTTCCACAGGCGCAACTTCTTCAACCTTCACGGCCTCGGGCTCCGGCGCTACAGGTGCCGTTACCTTCGCCTTCGGACTCTTGGCTTCCTCAGCCGCGTCGGCTTGCGTCGCATTGGCCGACTCGCCGTGAATGCCCAGTTCGCGCTCCCGCGCCACGGTCTTGATCTGCGCAATCTCCTTGCGCAGTTGACGAAGCTTCTTTACCCCGTCGTTCTGCCCCATCGAAACCTGAAAGCGAAGCCGAAAGAGCTGCTCCGAGGAGGTCTTCTCCTGGTGCGTAAGCTCTGCGTCGCTCAAACTGCGAATCTTTGCGAGTTCCATTTTCTTCTTTAGCTCCAAGCTTTCTGCCTTCAGCCTGCTCTTGGTTCTGCCGGCCTTCGGCGTCTGGCTTTAACTCTTTCTCGGCGGGTTCTTGCCAAAAGCGGAAAGCTTATGGCTGTAAGCTGCCGTTCTATTCGGCCTTCGAGGCGGCCTTCTCCACGCCCGCCCGTTGCACAAACTTTGTCCTCAGCGGCAGCTTATGCGACGCCAGGCGCATAGCCTCTACCGCGGTCTCGGGGGTTACGCCTTCCATCTCAAACAGGATCTTGCCCGGCCGCACCACCGCAACCCAGTGATCCAACGCGCCCTTGCCCGATCCCATTCGGACTTCCGCCGGCTTCTTGGTGATGGGCTTGTCGGGGAACAGGCGGAGCCAGATCTTGCCGCCGCGCTTCACGAATCGCGTCATGGCAATGCGGCTGGCTTCGATCTGCCGGTCGGTAATGTATCCACACTCCATCACCTTCAAACCATATTCTCCGAACGCAAGGGTCGAGCCGCGCCACGCCTTGCCCCGGCGTTTGCCCTTCTGCTGCTTGCGGAACTTCACTTTCTTTGGCATCAACATAACGAAACCCTCAAAGATCCGTGGACCGTGCACCGTGTCCCGTGAACGCGATCACGGTTCACGAATCACGGCATCTTAAAACACCGACTTCCCAACTGGAGGAGTCTGGCGCCGCTTCTGCTCGTAGATATCGCCGCGATAGATCCAGGTCTTGACGCCGATCACGCCGTAGGTCGTGTTGGCTTCAGTGAATCCGTAGTCGATATCGGCGCGCAATGTATGCAGAGGCAAACGCCCCTGCAAATACCACTCCGAACGCGCAATCTCGTTTCCGTTCAACCGGCCGGAGACGCGTACCTTGATCCCCTTGCAGCCAAAGCGCAGCGCCGAGTCAACGCTCTTGCGCATAGCGCGGCGGAAACTCACGCGCTTCTCCAGTTGCAGCGCGATGTTTTCGCTCACCAGTTGCGCATCCAGCTCCGGCTTGTTCACCTCGATGATGTCGATGAACACTTCACGGTTGGTGCGCTTGCCCAACTCGGTCTTGAGCTTCTCGATCTCGGCGCCCTTGCGCCCGATGACGATGCCGGGGCGCGCAGTGCGGATCAGGAAACGCAGCTTATTGCCGGGTCGCTCAATCTCCACCGAGCTCACGCCTGCCGCCTTCAGCTTTTCGCGCAGCTCCGCTTTCAGCTTTACGTCCTCGACCAAAAGCTTGGCATATTCGCGCTCGCTGAACCACCGTGAACGCCATGGCTTGTTGATTCCCAGCCTGAATCCGTAAGGATGGACCTTCTGCCCCATACTCTTCCTCTCAAAAACTCTCGGCCTACTTCTCGGCCTTCTTTTTACTCGCCGCAGCTTTCTTCGCTGCCGGCTTCGTCTCTTCAGCTTCCGCCTTGGCTACGTTCGCGCTCGGCTTCTTCGGCGCGGCTTGTTTCCCTTTGGCTCCGGCGCGCGATGCCTTCTTCGCTTTCTCAGTTTTCGCCGACGCCACCGGTTCTTCCACCGTGGTCACCAGACCTGCTGCCCCTTCGCGCTCGGCCACCGACAGCACAATGTGCGCAAGCCGCCGCTGATAACGATAGGCCCGGCCCATGGGAGCAGGACGGATGCGTTTCATACGCGGCGCATCGTTTGCAGCCGCCTGTTTGACGTATAGATTGTCCACGTCAAGGTCGGTGCCCTCTTCGCCGGCGACATACTTCGCGTTGTCCAGCGCCGAGGTGAGCAGCTTGTGCACGACGGGAGCGATGCGCTTCTTGGTGAAGGCCGCCGTATCCAGCGCTTCCTGAACTCCGCGCCCCCTGATCAGATCGAGCACCAGCCGCGCCTTCTGCGGCGACACGCGCTGGAATCTCGCTTCAGCCCGGTACTCTTTTGTTTCCACTGCCATGGTTATGCCTTCCTCAAAAACCAGCTACTAGCTTCTAGCTCTTAGCCCGTTTCGAGCCAGGAGCAGCTTCATGCCCGCTGCGCCCGGCAAATCCTTTTTTGCCTCGGCCGCTTGTTCAACCTCGTTCGAGCTGGAGGTTAGAAGCTAGCAGCTAGAAGCTGTCTCCTCACGCCGGCTTGGCGGCAGCCTCGATCGGCGCCTTCGCTCCACCGGTGTGGCCCTTGAAGATCCGCGTGGGCGCGAACTCACCCAGCTTGTGCCCCACCATGTTCTCCGTCACGTAAACAGGAACAAACTTCTTGCCGTTATGCACGGCAATGGTGTGGCCCACGAATTCGGGGAAAATCGTCGAGCGCCTCGCCCAGGTCTTCACTACTTTCTTGTCATTGGCCTTGTTCAGCGTCTCGATCTTCACCATGAGATGCGCATCAACAAACGGCCCTTTCTTCGTCGAACGTCCCATAAAACTTAGCTCCTAGCTTCTAGCTCCCAGCCTTTTCGCGTTCGCGCTATTGGCCCGGCTGCTGCCTGAAATCTCGCTTTCGCAACCACACAACTAGCAGCTAGAAGCTGGTAGCTGGAAGCTGCTTCTTCACTTCGAACGGCGGCTAACTATGAATGCGTCAGTCCGCTTGTTGTTGCGCGTCTTGTAGCCGCGCGTCGGCTGGCCCCATGGCGTCACCGGGTGACGTCCACCTGAGGTCTTGCCTTCGCCGCCGCCATGTGGGTGGTCAACCGGGTTCATCGAGACGCCACGATTCGTCGGCCGGATGCCCAGCCAGCGATTGCGCCCAGCCTTGCCGATCGACACATTCTCATGATCGGTGTTGCCTACCTGTCCGATGGTCGCCATGCATTCCGCCAGCACCCTGCGCGTCTCACCCGAAGGCAGCTTGAGCAGGGCATAATCGCCTTCCTTGGCCACCAGTTGCGCCTGCGCTCCCGCCGAACGCGCCATCTGCGCTCCCTTGCCCGGCTTAAGCTCAATTGCGTGCACCGTGGTGCCTGCGGGAATGTTCTTGAGCGGCAGAGCATTCCCTACCAGAATGTCGGCCTCGGGACCGGACATCACTTTCGCACCCACCTTCAGTCCAACCGGCTGCAGGATGTAGCGTTTTTCGCCGTCGGCATAGCTCACCAGAGCGATGCGGGCCGAGCGATTGGGGTCGTACTCGATGGTCGCCACCTTGCCCGGCACTCCGTACTTCTCGCGCTTGAAGTCGATCAGGCGAATCTTCTGTTTGTGCCCGCCGCCCTGATGGCGGATCGTCAAGTCGCCGGAATTGCGGCGGCCACCCGTGCGCTTGCGCGTCGTCACCAGCGGCTTGTGCGGCGTCGCCGTGGTCAGATCGTCGGTCGCCAGCGAGGTTTGAAACCGCAACGTCGGAGTGATCGGTCTGTATGTTTTGATTGCCATGGTCTCTGCCCTTGAGCTCCGGAGATTAGTCCTGCCGGCTCTCACTTCTTTTCCGGAACCGTCTCACAGCTCCGACATTCCTTGTCACTGGTTCGAGGTTTTTCTAGTCCCTCAGTCCCAGTCCCTTAATCCCTGGTCTTACAAATTGGTTACATACTCCGGAAGCTTTTCGCCCGCCTTCAGCTTGACGTAGGCCTTCTTCCAGTCCGGCTTATAGCCCGCGTACTTGCCGCGGCGCCGTTCCTTTCCGGCAAAATTCGACGTGCGGACCGCGGCCACCTTCACCTTGAAGAGAGCCTCCACGGCTTGCTTCACCTCGATCTTTGTCGCTGAAGGCGCGACTTCAAATACCAGCGTGCCCTCAGTCTCTTTCACGCCCAGGCCCTTTTCGGTGATCAGCGGGCGGCGAATCACGGTGTAAATTGTCGGCATTATGCGACCTCCTTCTCGGCATTCCTGCGCTTCGCCGCAGACTTCGCCAGCGCTTCGGCTAGCTGCTCGATTGCGGGCTTCGAAAAGATCGCCATGTCATACCTCAGTAAATCGTAGGGGTGGACTTCGTTGTTCAGCACCAACTCCACGCCCTGCAGGTTGCGCGTGCCCTGCAGCAGCCCCTGCGTCAGCGTCTTGCCGTTTTCAACCAGCAACGCGGTGCGCGTCACGCCCAGCTTGTTCAATGCGTTGTAGTAGAGCTTGGTCTTGCCTTCCTTGATCTCCAGCGAATCCACCACGGTGAGCTTGCCATCGGCCAGCTTTGCCGCCAGCGCCGAGCGTAGCGCCCCCAACAGCTTCTTTCGCGGGAAGGGGTAATCGTAGCTGCGCGGCTGCGGCCCATGCACCGTGCCGCCATGGCGCCAGAGCGGAGAACGCACCGATCCGACACGCGCGCGGCCCGTGCCCTTTTGCTTCCACAGCTTCTTGCCTGAGCCTGCGACCAGCTTGCGGTTCTTGGTAGCATGAGTGCCCTGGCGCAGCGAGGCGCGATAATGCTTTACCGCTTCCCACAGCAGGGCCTCGTTCACCTGCTCCGGCGCAAAGACGGCGTCGGCCAGCTCCACCGAGCCCACCTTCGTGCCGCTTAAATCCACTACATCCACTTTTGCCATCGTGTTCTTCCTGAGCTTGCAGCCCGTAGCCTGTAGCCACTTCAACTGCAATGCCATCAATTTCCACTTTCCCAACGCGGCAGCTACCAGCTACCGGCTACAAGCTACCAGCTCGTCATTTCTTCTTCGCAGCCTTTTTCGCAGCCTTCAACGGATCCAATGTGCCCGATCCGGCAAAGCCACGACGTTCCCGCGGCGGAGCCTTGGCCTTCGAAATCATTACGTATCCGTCTCGCGGTCCCGGTACGGCGCCCTCCACCATCAGCAGATTCTCGTCCAGATCGATGCCGCGAATGCGAAGGTTCCGCACCGTCACCTGATCCGTACCGAAATGACCGGGCATGCGCTGCCCTGGAAAAACGCGCGATGGAAAGCTCGACGCTCCAATGGAGCCCTGCACCTGGAACATGTGCCCGTGCGACTTGGGACCCCCGCCAAAATGATGCCGGCGCACAACGCCCGCAAACCCGCGCCCCTTCGACGTGCCGATCACGTCCACAAACTTGGAATTGGAAAAGATGTCTACCAGCACGCGGTCGCCGGCCTTGGTCTCGGCAGCGCCATCCGCGCCCGCTTCAACATCCACTTCCTTGATCAGCTTTACCGGAGGCGCTTCGGTCTTTGCCAGGTGACCGTTCTGCGCCTTGGTCATCCGCGAGGCCTTCACGAATTCGACGAGCCCGATCTGCGCCGCATCGTACCCATCTCTTGCCGCCGTCTTCAACTGCGTAATTACGCAGGGACCGGCCTGCAGCACCGTAATCGGGTGCACATCGCCCTTCTCGTCGAAGACCTGCGTCATGCCGATCTTTTTTCCCAGAATCCCTGTGACTGCCATCTTTCCCTCACCTCATCATGCGAGCTCGGATGCCTCGCACTGCCGGAATGCTCGTGAGCCGGTAGCTCGTAGCTTAGTGCCTGCTCCAATTAGCAGGTGAGCTTCAACTCACCTACAGATCAATCCCATCTCGCCATCGCCGCTCGCGCCGCCCGAATCAAGCTACGGGCTACTAGCTACTGGCTACTGGCTACTTTTCGAACGCCTTGATCTCTACATCCACGCCCGCCGGCAGATCGAGCTTCATCAGAGCGTCCACCGTTTGCTGCGTCGGCTCCAGAATGTCGATCAGCCGCTTGTGCGTGCGGATCTCGAACTCCTCCCGCGACTTCTTGTCGACGTGCGGAGAGCGCAGCACACAATACTTGTTCTTGATCGTCGGCAATGGAATCGGCCCCGCCACCGTTGCACCGGTGCGCTTGGCCGTGTCCACAATCTCGCCGGTCGAGGTATCCAGCACGCGATAGTCGTATGCCTTCAACCGGATTCGAATTCTCTGTCCTACCATTGGCTTCCCTTCGGTTCGCCGTGTGTCGTGTAGCGTGAACCGTGATCAGTTGTTTCCTGCCGCCGAAAGCCTCAACGCTTCCCAGTTTCGGCGCTTACTGTCCACGGTCCACGATCCACGGTTTACGTTTCACTTGATAATCTCCGAGATCGCGCCTGCGCCCACGGTCCGGCCGCCTTCGCGAATCGCGAAGCGCAAACCCTTCTCCATCGCCACCGGCGTGATCAACTCGATCTTCAACTCCACGTTGTCGCCCGGCATCACCATCTCCACGCCCGCCGGCAACTCCGCCACTCCCGTCACGTCCGTCGTGCGGAAGTAGAACTGCGGCCGGTAGCCCTTGAAGAACGGCGTGTGACGCCCGCCCTCTTCCTTGCTCAACACGTACACCGAGCTCTTGAAGGTCGTGTGCGGCGTGATCGACGCCGGCTTGGCCAGCACCATCCCCCGCTCCACGTCTTCCTTCGGCGTGCCCCGCAAAAGAATCCCGGCGTTGTCCCCGGCCATTCCCTCGTCCAGCTGCTTCTTGAACATCTCGACACCGGTGCACACCGTCTTGCGCGTCTCGCGGAAGCCGACGATCTCCACGTCCTCGCCCACCTTCACCTTGCCGCGCTCGATCCTGCCCGTCACCACCGTGCCGCGGCCGGAGATCGAGAAGATATCCTCGATCGGCATCAGGAACGGCTGGTCCACCGCGCGGTCAGGACGCGGCACATAACTGTCCACCGCCGCCATCAGCTCGTCGATCTTCGCTTCCCACTTCGCCTCGCCGTTCAGCGCGCCCAGCGCCGAGCCGCGGATCACCGGCACATCATCGCCCGGGAACTGGTACTTCGACAGCAGCTCGCGCACTTCCATCTCCACCAGGTCCGATCAGCTCTTCGTCTTCCACCGCGTCGCACTTGTTCAGGAACACCACGATGCAGGGCACGCCCACCTGGCGCGCCAAGCAGCACGTGCTCCTTGGTCTGCGGCATCGGACCGTCGGTCGCCGCCACCACCAGAATCGCGCCGTCCATCTGCGCCGCGCCCGTGATCATGTTCTTGATGTAGTCGGCGTGGCCCGGGCAGTCCACGTGCGCGTAGTGACGGTTCGCCGTCTCGTACTCCACGTGCGCCGTCGCGATCGTGATGCCGCGCTCCCGCTCTTCCGGCGCGTTGTCAATCGAGTCGAACGAGCGGATACACATTCTTCGGGTTGTGCTTCTGCAATACCTTCGTGATCGCCGCCGTCAACGTCGTCTTGCCGTGATCGATGTGCCCGATCGTTCCCACGTTCACGTGCGGCTTCGTACGATCAAATTTTTCCTTCGCCATAAAAGTCCCGAATCCCTTTCATCGCTTGTACTGCCTGTTACTCCTCGGGGCGCCGGCGTTCCGGCTCCAGCCCCAAAACTCCAGCTCGTAGCTTGTAGCCTGTAGCCGATCCAATCGAGGCTACCAGCTACCTGCTCACTTCCCTTGCGCACGGCCGATAATTTCATCGGCAATCATGCGCGGCGCCTCTTCGTAGCGCGCAAACTGCATTGAATACGACGCCCGGCCCTGCGTGGACGAGCGAATCTCGTTCACGTAGCCGAACATCTCCTTCAGCGGCACCATCGCCTTGATCACCTGCGAGCCGCCCACATGCTCCATGCCCTCAATGCGCCCGCGGCGCGAGTTGATGTCGCCGATAATCACGCCCATGAACTCCTCGGGCACCGTCACTTCGACCGCCATCACCGGCTCCAGCAGCACCGGCTTGGCCTTGTGCGCCGCTTCCTTGAACGCCGATCGAGCCGGCGATCTTGAAGGCATTTTCGTTCGAGTCCACTTCGTGATAGCTGCCGTCGAACAGCGTCACCTTCACGTCAACCATGGGAAGCCGGCCAGAATGCCCCCCTCCATCGCGCCGCGCACGCCCATGATCGATGGGCTTGATGTACTCCTTGGGCACCACGCCGCCCTTGATCTCGTTGATGAACTCGTAGCCCTTGCCCGGCTCGTTCGGCTCGACGCGCAGCCAGCAGTGGCCGTAGTTGCCCGAGCCGCCGGTCTGCCGGATGTACTTGCCCTCGGCCTCGGCCTTCTTGCGGATGGTCTCGCGGAAGGCCACCTTGGGCTCGCCCACGTTGGCTTCGACCTTGTGCTCGCGCTTCATGCGGTCCACAAGAATCTCGAGATGCAGCTCGCCCATGCCGCTGATGATCGTCTGCCCCGAATCTTCGTCGGTGCGCACCTTGAAGGTCGGATCTTCCTCGGCCAGCCGCGACAGCGCGACGCCCATCTTTTCCTGGTCGGCCTTGGTCTTGGGCTCGATCGCCACCGAGATCACGGTATCGGGAAAAGTGATCGCGCCCAGCGCGATGGGATGATGCGGATCGCAAAGCGTATCGCCCGTCTTCAGATCCTTCAGGCCCACGCAGGCGCAGATGTCGCCGGCCAGAATCTCCGTCACGTCCTCGCGCTTGTTGGCGTGCATCTTCACCAGGCGGCCGATGCGCTCGGTCTTGCCGGTGCGCGGATTCAGCACCGTGTCGCCGGTCTTGAGCGAACCGGAATAAACGCGAACGAAGGAGAGCTTGCCGTACTGATCGTTGATGATCTTGAACGCCAGCGCCGAAAGCGGCTCGCTGTCGTCGGGCTTGCGGTTTTCAATCTTGGAGTGATCGTGCGGGATCGATGCCCTCAACCGGAGGCTTGTCGAGCGGGCTGGGCAGGTAATCGACGACCGCGTCGAGCAGCGTCTGCACGCCCTTGTTCTTGAATGCCGATCCGCAAATGACCGGGAAGACCTTCAGATCGATGGTGGCCTGGCGAATGCCGGCCTTCAGCTCTTCGACCGTCGGCGTTTCGCCTTCGAGAAACTTCTCGAGCAGCACATCGTCGGTCTCGGCGATGACTTCAATCAACTGCATGCGGAAAGCCTCGGCCTTCTTCTGCAGATCGGCGGGAATCGGCTCGATCGAAAACTCGGCGCCCAGGGTCTCGTCGTGCCAGAGGATGGCCTTCATCTCGATCAGATCGACGACGCCCTTGAAGTTCGCTTCGGCGCCTACGGGAATCTGCAGCGCCACGGGCCGCGCGCCCAGCCGCTTGCGGATGGTTTCAAGAACGTGCTCGAAATCCGCGCCGTTCTTGTCCATCTTGTTGACGAAGCAAATCCGGGGAACCTTGTACTTGTCGCCCTGCCGCCACACCGTCTCGGTCTGCGGCTGCACGCCGCTGACCGAGTCAAACAGCGCCACCGCGCCGTCGAGCACGCGCAGGCTGCGCTCCACTTCGGCGGTAAAGTCCACGTGGCCGGGGGTATCGATAATATTGATGCGAACGTCGCGCCATGTGCAGGTGGTCGCCGCCGAAGTAATCGTGATGCCGCGCTCCTGCTCCTGCTCCATGTAATCCATGGTCGCCGTGCCTTCATGCACCTCTCCCAGCCGGTGCGTGATGCCGGTATAAAACAGGATGCGCTCTGTCGCTGTCGTCTTTCCGGCGTCGATGTGCGCCATGATGCCGATGTTCCGGCAGCGATTTAGAGGTACGGTGCGAGCCACGGTATTTCAATTCCTTGCGGGACTCTCTTCCGCGGTTCGTTTAAAACTCCGGCTAGCTTTCTAGCTCCTGCCGCTGCCAGCCGCTTACTCGCCGGCCTCGAGCGTCCCAAACTCTTCAGCAGTGTCTCGAGTCGCTAGTTTCCTCGGCCCCTAGCCCCTGCTTCTCTACCACCGGTAGTGCGCAAACGCCTTGTTGGCCTCGGCCATGCGGTGCACGTCTTCCTTCTTCTTCATGGCCGCGCCGCGTCCGTTGGCCGCGTCCAGCAGTTCGTTCGACAGCTTGTCGGTCATGCCCTTTTCGCCGCGGCTGCGCCCGTAGGTGATCAGCCAGCGAATCGCCAGCGAGGTTCGGCGGTCGGGCATTCACCTCGATCGGCACCTGGTAGTTGGCGCCGCCCACGCGCCGCGTCTTCACTTCAAGCAGCGGCTTGCAGTTCTCGACCGCCTTCTTGAAGAGCTTGAGCGCGTCGTCGCCGCCGCCCTTCTCCTCCAGGTTCTTCATCGCCTGGTAAAAGATGCCCTGGGCGGTCGACTTCTTGCCGCCCCACATCATCGAGTTCACAAACTTGGTCACCAGCGTCGATCCGTACACCGGATCCGGCGCCACTTCCCGCTTCGCAATGTGCCCTTTTCTTGGCATAAATCCTCAAAATCAGCTACTAGCTTCTGAGCCGTAGCTCGTAGCTCACATTTCGGCAGCCCCGCCGCCACAGCTCGTCCACCGAACCCAGCAGCTGCAAGCTACCGGCTAACGGCTCAAGCTCGCCTCTACTTCTTCGCCGCGCCGCCCTTGGCGCGCTTGGTCGCCGTACTTCGACCGGCTCTGATTGCGGGCGGCCACGCCCACTGAATCCAGCGTTCCGCGGACCACGTGATAACGCACGCCCGGCAGATCCTTCACGCGGCCCCCGCGGATGAGCACAATCGAGTGCTCCTGCAGGTTGTGGCCGATGCCGGGAATGTAGGTGGTCACCTCGATCCCGTTGGTCAGCCGCACGCGAGCCACCTTGCGCAGAGCCGAGTTCGGCTTCTTGGGCGTTTGCGTATACACGCGCGTGCACACGCCGCGCCGCTGCGGCGAGGCCTGCAATGCAGGCGACGCCGTCTTGTAACGGGGGGCCGTACGCCCCTTGCGAACAAGCTGATTAAAAGTAGGCAAACCGCAACTCCTTACTTCAAAAAACCCGTAACTTCCCGCTCCACAGCCGCGCGCCGCCCTTCGGGCTGTTCTGGTTTTGGAACGGCATTTCACCCGCCAAACACGCACAGAAGCCCTATGGTTGCTGCTTCGCGTCTGTCTTCGTTCCAATCTCAGACGAGAACCGGGACGGTGGTCGGTCGTCCACCCAGAGAATCGATCAGGGCGGAGCCAACTCCGTTTCCCGCTTCCGGCCCGCATAGCCCCTCCAAGGTGGGGAACGCGCGGGCCGCCGATGCGTATGCGTGTGTTCCCTGCCCTCCGCAAGAAGAGAGCCATTCCGGGAACTTGTCTGGCCGGCTGACTTCACCGGACCTGGAAACCGCCCCTATGTACAACCTGCTCAGGGGATTTCCCTACGTCCGCCGCGTGCAGACGCACACCTCAGGCGGCGTTCTTGCGAACCTTTCAAAGATAACAAGAAAATCGGACCGAGTCAACGCTGGAAGGAGATTTCCGACACTGGTTAACTGGACGCTATGACCTCGATCCGACCGTTTCCTGAACAATCTCCCCGTCCCGCATGTGCAGGATGCGCCCGGCAATCGCCGCCGCCTCGGGATTATGCGTAATCATCAGCGTCGTCTGGCCCAGTTCCTTGTTCGACCGCGAACAGCATCTGCAGCACTGCGTCGGAGTTCTTCGTGTCCAAATTGCCAGTCGGCTCGTCCGCCAGCACAATCGCCGGCCGCGTAATCAGCGCCCGCGCAATCGCCACGCGCTGCTGCTCGCCGCCGCTCAGTTCGGACGGCCGGTGATCGAGCCGTCCCTTGATCGCCAGCATATCGCTCAGGTGATCGAGATACTGCCGGTCCATGGGCTCTTTGCGCCCGCTCACGGTATAGGCGATCTCGATATTTCCCATCGCCGAAAGCGTCGGCAGCAGGTTGAACTTCTGGAAAACAAAGCCGATGCGATGTTTGCGCAGTCGGGTCCGCTCGGCGTCGTTCAGCGCCGCAAAATCCACGCCGTCGATCACCACGCGGCCTTCGGTGGCCCGCGTCAGCCCACCCAACAGATAAAAAAGTGTGGACTTGCCCGATCCCGACGGCCCACGATGGCCACAAACTCGCCCGGCTCAACCGCCAGCGAAACTCCGCGCACCGCAGCCACCTGCAACGCGGCCCGCCGTGTAAACCTTGGTCAGATTTTCAGTGAGAATCATGTGTTTAGATAGCTTCGCGATGGCACGCTTGCCATTGTAAATGCGGCGCTTCGACGCTGGACGCAACTACCGGTGTTACTCTGATGCAGAAAGCCTGACAATGACTCCGCCATTCGTCAGTATCCTCATTTTCGCGGGCGGCACAGGCACCCTTCATATGGCTCATCTTGGTCTTGTTGGTCGCCGGCGCCATTGTGGTCGGGGCCATTTGCTGGGTGATCGCTCGGGAGTGGATTGGACGCACTCGTTGCCGCAACTGGCCGACGGTCTCCGCCGTTGTTGATCTTGTGAGCGTCGCTTACTGCGAGCCTGACGGCAGTCCGATTCTGCATTTCAAAGCCAGTTCTTACAACCCCTACTACCAGGCCACGCTGACCTATATCTACCACAATCCCGAAGAGCAGATGGGCGACTACAGCCGCAGTTTTGGCAAAAAGGAAGATGCCGAGGCTTGGGCGAACT
The DNA here is from genome assembly GCA_963782285.1 of uncultured Acidobacteriaceae bacterium. Classification (GTDB taxonomy): domain Bacteria; phylum Acidobacteriota; class Terriglobia; order Terriglobales; family Acidobacteriaceae; genus Telmatobacter. Next base: position 4,837 of record CAWAJH010000016.1, on the reverse strand, counting down.
CCTACAAAGGCGAAACCGTCAAGGTCTACGTAGACCCACGCGACCCCACGCGTTCCATGCTGCGAGAAGAGGACCTTTAGGCAGGTGGCCCGGGCGCCGGGGAGATCGAAGTGAGTCCATCTACAGTATGATTTGGCCAGGTCCCCTGCATTTGGGCACTTGGGATATCAGCATGTCCCGTATGCAGGCTCATCAGTGTCAAATCCAAGGGTGAATCGCCAGCAGCTACAATATGTCCTGCACCGATCTCTGACGCAGGATTCCACGCATGACCTCCGATCTGAAAACTTCTCTCGTCGCCTCGCTCGAATCCGCCGCCGCCAACGCCGGCCTGGTTCTCGTCTCCGTCAAACAGGGCGCCGACTTTCACGGCCAGCCCACGGCCGTCTTCGAGCTCGGCCTTCCCGGCGCGCGAGGCCGTCGGCCGCTCGCTCAAGCTCGAACTGAGCGACGCCTTCGACTTCGACAAGCCAAATCTGCTGCCCGAGATGACCGCGCATCTTGCCGGCGAGGCCAAGCGGCTGCGCAATCCGCGGCCCGACTGCTACGTCACGCTCGGCGGCCTGCCCTGGCCTTCGGCAAGTTCCAGTGGCCCTTTCACCGCTCCACTTCGGGCGCCGACACCTATATCGTCCACGGCGAAATCCAGCTCGCCGACGGCCGGAACACGGCCTGCACGCCAAAATCTCCGCCAGCGTCACGCTCACCTTCGCCGAAATCGTCCCCGCCATGGAGCAGCCCTACGCAGAGACCTTCGTCTACAACGCCGTCCGCAAAACCGTCGACATGGGCCAGCTCGAATTCGTGAAATCCGGCAACCGCCAGCCCGTGCCCGTGACCACGCGCTACTACAGCCGCTGGCAAAAGAAGTTCATCTTTACCGAGACCGACGACCAGGAGCGCCTGCGCTACCTGCTCAGCAAGGTCTACTGGCTCTCAGGCGTGTTTGGCGGAAACAAGCCGGTCTGGATCGCCGATCCGCGCGACGCGCAGTACCTGAACACCACCGAAGCCGATCTGCTGCGCATGGCCGGCCACGAAGCCGGCGAAGGACTGATGATGCTCGACGGCGAATTTGCCGCGGCCACGCCCGCGCTCATGGCGCGCGCCGCCGAGTATCAGGCAATGCTTGAAGCCGCGCTCGACTTCACCAAGCCGAAGTTCAACGAGTCCATGCGCTCCGGCCACGCGAATATGTAGCGCTTCCGCAATTGGGAAAAGGCCCACAAGGGCCTTTTCTCACCGACTTGGCTTCTTGTTCCCTCGATCCCTAGGTCCCTTACTCCTGTTTCCTTTTCCTGCCCTTACAACGCCTGTCCGCACCCCGCGCAGAACTTCGCCCCCGGCGGATTCGCCCTTTGGCAATTCGGGCAAGACGCTTGTGCAGCGACCGGAAATGTCCCGGGAACGAAGCCTGCAGCCGGAACCAATCCTGCTGCCGGAACGAGTCCCACGGCCGGAGCCGCACCCGCAGGTTGAACCGAAGCCGGCGGAACATTCGCGGTGCCAGACGCGTTCCAAGGCGTGTTCCCCGGTGATTCCACAGCGGCACCGGGATCCCCAGCGTCGCGGCAATCCCCGCCGCCTGCATCGCGTTGTACTCCCGCACCCGCCCGGGCTGAAGAAGCACTCGATGAAGCCGAGAAGCGTGGGAATGCCGGTCCAGCAGAAGCAGCAGTAGAGAATTCCCAACCCCGTGCGGCGCAGATAGAAATGGTGTATGCCAAAGGTGCCCAGAAACAGCGCCAGCAGGATGCCAACGACCTCGTCGCGGCGCACCGCCTCATAGTGCTGGTAAAACATGGCTTGCGGGTTGGGGTACGGAACGCTGCTCATCGGTCGATCTCCTTGTTGCCCTTTCTAAACTACGCAACGGGCCCGCGCATAGTTCCGTTCTACGTTAAAGGCGGTGCCCTACCCTCGCCGGATCTTTGTCTTTCCGGCTAGGGTGGCGGTTCCCAAAACTCCGAAAAACGTCCTTGTGCCCTCCGCATTGTCCCACACTCATCTCCGGAGATAGCATCGAAGACAAATGATGGCTTCGGCGAATCTCTCGGCCGCTTCGAGCGGCACCTTTCTCATCGGCGGCGACCTGCCTGTGCACCGCCTCGGCTACGGAACCATGCGCCTGGTGGGCGATGGCGCGTGGGGCGAGCCGGCCGACCCCGCCGAATGCCGCCGCGTTTTGCGCCGCGCCGTCGAGCTCGGCGTCACGCTCATCGACACCGCCGACGCCTACGGCCCTGAGATCGCCGAGCGCCTGATCGGCGAAGCGCTTGCGCCTTACCCGCCGGGCGTCGTCATCGCCACCAAGGGCGGCATCACGCGCCAGGGCCCGGCCAAAACCGAGTACGTGGGCCGCGCCGGCTACCTGATTCAATGTGTCGAGATGAGCCTGCGCCGCCTCAAGCTCGAGCGCATCGATCTCTACCAATTGCATCGAATCGATCCGCGCACGCCGCTCGAAGAGTCTCTCGGCGCGCTCAAGCCGCATGCAGGAGCAGGGAAAGATCCGCCACATCGGCCTCAGCGAAGTTACGCCCGCCGAGATCGAAGAGGCCGAGAAGATCGTCCCCATCGTCACCATTCAGAATCGCTACTCGCTCGCCGACCGGCGCCACGAAGAAACGCTCAACTACTGCGAGCAGCGCGGCATCGGCTTCCTGCCCTGGTATCCCTATGCCGGCGGCAAGCTGCTCAAGCCCGACCACCCCTGCGCACAAGCTCTTGGCCGCGTCGCCGCGCGCCACGGGGCGACGATCCCGCAGCTTTCCCTCGCATGGCTGCTCCAGCGCTCGCCGGTGCTGCTGCCCGATTCCCGGCACCTCGAAGGTCGCGCACCTCGAAGAGAACATCGCCGCAGCACAACTCAAACTGAGCGCCGAAGAATGGATCGAGGTCGAACGCGCCGCTTCTGGCGCCACAAATTAGGTCTGCGCCGGCGGCACCACGCTCGTATCGCGCTCCCAGCCTTCGTTCTCGAGAACCAGCCGCTCGATCACCACCGCCGCCACATTGGCATCCAGTTGCGACATCGCCTGGTACTCCGACGGCCAGCAGCGATACACCTTGTAGGCACGCACCAGTTGTCCGGCCTCGTTATAGAGCTCAAGATCAATGTCCTTGCGGAACTCGTTCAGTGACATCTCCGCGCCCAGCGCCGCCCCGTACTTCCAAACCAGGTTCGCCCAATTCTCAAATGCCGGATCGTCAGTGAGCCCGCGTTCCAGTGCGATCGGCTGGAACTGCGTCAGACCTGTCGATTTGTGGCTCGTGCTTGGGTCGCCGCCTGCGCGAATCGCCACAACCTCCGTGGTGCGCTCCAGTCCCGATACCCGCAAGATCGCCGGAACATACTGCCCATCCCACTTCACGCGAAAGTTGAAATTCTTGTAGGGGTCGAGCCGCGTCGGATTGGTTGGAAATTCTGTCATGCGACCGAGCATAGCATCGGTTTAGGTCCGGCCAACGATCCCTGGCATTACTTCGGTGCTTGCTTCCTGCTGTTCTGCTTCCCTCGTTCCCTGTCTTTCTTGTTCCCCTGGTCCCTTGTTCCTCCGGTCCCTGATTTATCCTTCCCTCGATGCCCAAGACACTCTCTGTAGCGCTGATTACGCTTAATGAGGCGGCAAACCTGCCGCGCGCGCTCGCGAGTGTTCGCTGGGCGAACGAGATCGTCGTTGTAGACTCCGGCTCGACAGATGCAACTCTCGAGATCGCCTGCGCTGCTGGTGCACGCGTTCTCACGGAGTCATGGAAAGGCTTCGCCGCCCAGAAAAATTCGGCCATCGGCCACGCCACCGGCGACTGGATCCTTTCGCTCGATGCCGACGAAGAAGTCAGCCCTGAACTGGCCCGCGAAATCCAGTCGCTGCTCGCCGGCGAGCCTGCCTTCGCCGCCTATCGCATCCCGCGCCTTAATCACTTCCTTGGCCGGCCCTTGCGACACGGAGGCTATTGGCCCGATCCGAAACTGCGCCTCTTCCGCCGGGGTGCCGCACGCTTTCAAGAGCAACCCGTCCACGAGACCATGCGCGCCGACGGGCCGGTGGGCCAGTTGAAAGGTCACCTCGTCCACCACTGCTACCCCACGCTCGACGATTACATCGAACACATGAACCGCTACAGCACAATTGCCGCACAGGCTCTTGTCGACTCAGGCCGTGCCGGGCAGTCATGGCTGTGGCTCAAATGGAATGCGGTTCTGAATCCCGCCGCGACCTTCCTCTATAACTACGTCATTCGCCTCGGATTCCTCGACGGCCGCGCAGGATTGCTCCAGCATCTGAATCACTCCATCTATATTCATTGGAGATATGCCAAGGCGTGGTCCCTTGCGCGGGAAAAGGACTCTACGCACAGCTAGACTGTTTACTGACTTGCTGGCTTGCTCGTCGGGTGTACCACCCTCGCCGGCTCGTTGTTTCTCCGGCTAGGGTGGGACTTGAGTCACATTTCATAAGTGATGCCGCCCGTGCCCAGCAAAAAAGGCAATCATCCTCAGCAACAGCAAAAGAACAAACAGTGCCACCGCGAAAGCGATCAGCCGGCTCCCGCCGTTCCGCCTGTCTGCGTGTGGCTTTGCCTTGCGCTTCACGGCAAACTCCGCTCCGGGTCCGGCCTGCATCTTACGCCCGAATCCAGCTCGCACGGAAATGCGAAGGCCCTTCGCACCGTGTCGAAGGGCCACGCCCGTGAAGCTGCAAGCTACCGGCTACGAGCTAACCGCTGCAGTTGCCGGCTTCGATCCCCAAAGCCCGTACCACGCGATGTAGAGGTAACAGCAAAGCGGAATTACAAAAGCATGCTGGATACCCATGCGGTCCGCGGCTACACC
>CAWAJH010000015.1:0-251375 GCA_963782285.1 uncultured Acidobacteriaceae bacterium | reverse complement strand
AAGTAGCAGAGACAACTCTGCGCTGGATCCGGACCGTTCCCGACGAGAAAGTCTCCCGAGCGGCTTTCGGGGGTTCACTTCTTTCTAGGTGGCTGCGTCGTGGACGGGATCGCGTAACTGAGGAGAGCCCTCCGAATGAGCGAAGGTTCTTGCCGTTGCCCTACGGATGTGGTCGCTGGCGTTCCTAGAATTCTGTCTCAGGCGGAGCTTGCTCTCGGCCGAAAGATACGCTGAAGCAGTGGCCAGGCTCGTAGGAATGCGCTACCAGGTCACCCCTTTCAACAATGTCGTGCTTGTGCAGGCGGCGAAGTTAGCGAAATATCAACCCAATGCATGGCCGTTTGCCCAGGCAGTCGAGGCTTTTTCGATTCCCAATGCTGCGGTAGATAAGCTCTTACGCATCATGCTCCTGTTCTTTATCCAATTGTCCGAGGAGTCAGTCGTTTCGCAAGGAATAGGAGGATTGGTGGCTACTTTGCTGGAAGCTCTTTGGAAGAATCCGCAAGCGAGAATTCCGCTCCTGGCCGTCCGAAGGAACAGTGCACGCGTGTTCGGATTGAACGTAGTGGCAGAGGCAAACTTCAACTCCATTTTTGACCAGTGGAGTCGTCAACACGGCAAGGACTTGTTTTAGAACACGCTTTTTGGAATGTGATGAAGCCTTCCAAACGGCTGGTGATGATACCCAGTGAAGTTGATCGACGCTTAAGTTTGGAGGCGCACTTCGAAAGTGGACCAAATGGACCGCCGGCGAACTTTTGTCCGCGCGTTTCTAGCCATGCTATGTGGGTCGTCCGTAGTCGATGGCTGTTCATAATCGGATTTGCAGTCCGCCGTGGTTTTGGCCGATTTATCGCACTCTTGGTGCAACTTTTAATGGCTGTTTTGATGGCTGTTCGTTGCCAACTTTTGTGCATTTTGCTGCGATGGACTGCAAGGATGACCTTTGCGACAACACATTCATACCAAATTGCTTATGCAACATTTTGCGACAGGCTGCGACTCGCTGCAAAACTGTTAAAAACAGACTCAAAATCCGCCGGCCCTTGCGGTCATGGGGGTTCGACCCCCCCTCCCGGCACCAGCCCTAAACTTATCTCGAATCTTTGATTTGGCAAAACGCGAAACCGTTTGTGCCTAAATTGTGCCCAAAACTCTCCGCATAGGCAGCGCGCCCGTGCGCGTTCCAGACCATTTTCTGTCTGAGGGAATTTGCATTTCTCGTCACGCCCCTTCGCATCTGTCGGCGCGCGACACGGCGAATCTCGCCCGGAGAGGAACGGAGCTGGCCGATGCCGAATCGGCGCAGTGCCAGTTGCGTGTTCGGGATTTTTCGGCTGCTTCCGCATCGTCCATCGATGCCGGAAGACACACTGTGCGGCAGCGTCTGCACCGATTGTCCGATCGGTACCGGGCTACCAACTCTTCTTAATCAGAGTGTCGACCGCGAATCCGCCATTCGGGTCACGGGTCGCGCTGATGGTCACACGCGGCGAAACCTTGTACTGCCCCTGGATGGTTTGCCCTTGCGTCGTGGCCACATTGGTTGAGAATGTGACGAACAAATTTCCCGTGACCCGCTGCTGGATGGTCAGATTTGCCCCTGGAGGTCCTGCTGCCGTGCCGCCCGCCAGCACCGGGCTGATGGATAGCTGTGAAATCCCGGCGGCTTTTGAGATGCGGCTTGATACCTGGTTTGCGACCTGCGATGCCACCAGGCTCTCTGCTTGCTGGTTCATGGGCGTGGCGTTCATTGCGCTGGCTTCCGAGGTCTGGCCGAATGCCAGCAAATTGATAATATCTGCCTGCGGCAACGAAGGGTCGGAACTGTATTGGGTACGCATCTGGTCGGCTGGACCGCGAAACCGTAGATCGATCTTGTATTCCTGAATCGTCGTGGTCAGCGAGACGTTGAGTACCGGCTGCGTCATCGTGGGATTAATGAACTGCACGGTGCCGCCTGTGAGGACAAACCGATGGCCTTGCAGAATCGCGTCGCCACTGCTCAAATTCACGCGGCCCAGAATCACAGGCTGTACCGCTGTGCCTCTGATCTGAAGATCCGCAGAACCGTCCACACTCAGTGTCCGGCTTTCCAGGTTGGCATCGCTCGTGGAGTCCAATGCAATGTTCAACTGAAGATTCTGCTCGAACCCCGGCTCCGTCGGCGTCGCCACTCCCCCTGAAACCTGGCTGACCACCGATGTAAGGTCGAATGCAGGAGTGAACGACATATCCGCAATCTTGATTGATCCACCAAGAACCGCCTGCGTTGTGGAACCCGTAAGGCTCAGGTTGCCGTAGATGGTTTCACGGACACCTTGCGGATAGAGAATCCTTGCGCCGTGGACCGCCGCTCCCAGGTTGAATCGAATGCCCGGTCGAAAATCTACGGAACCCTGCGCCGTCACTTCGCCTCCGCCGAGCGTGCCATCGAACTTCGCAATCTCGACGCGGCCGTTCGTCATCTTCAGGACGCCGTTGGCGTGTTGCAGGCTCACGGGAGAAGTGTTGGTCGACAAGCTGGCTTCAGTAATATCGATTTCTCCGGCAAGTAGACTGCCAATGTCCGAGGTATGAGAATTGACATTCACCTTGAGCTGCCCTGAAGCCTGCAAATCCGGATCAAAGATCTGCACAGCTTGCAGGTTCACCGCGCCTTGCACGATGAGTGAAGCAGGCGCTTCATGGCCGACGGGAAAAGCTCCCTGCACGCTCAATTTCGTATCGGTTCCTTGAATTGTCAGCGGATGTAATGTGGCAGTCCCATTCTGCAGATCGGCCTGGATGGGAGATGTTGCCAGTTGGATATTGCCGTATGCGACGCGAAGAATGGGAACCGTCACATGTACTTGCAGTTGACTTTTGTCTTTCAGAGGGCCATGCACCGTGGCGTGAACTTCAGCCTGACCGGTCAGCCCAGGTCCTTCTTCAGGTGCATAGGCGGCCAGAAACGGCTCAAGCGGGATCGGTTGTGTGTCCAGAGTTGCGTCAGTCAGGTAGTCCCCGCGCAAATTCACCTGCGCTTTTCCATGGAGAGGTGCGTTGGCGACCGACGAGGCCAGCTCGGCGTTGGCAACGTGGTTTGCGGCGCTCACCTGAAGCCTGGTTTGCGACAAGACTTGCCCGCCGATCGCGAGCGTCGGGATTTGAAGAGTCGCATCGATCTCCGGATTGTTGAAGGTCCCCTGTCCGTGTGCGCGAATTTCTAAATCTCCCTTCGCCTGGATACCTTGCGCCTTGATCGCATCAAGTTTTGCGAGGTCGATGCCGTTCGAAGTGAGTTGAGCGCTATAGGTTCCTGCATGAGGATTCGTCGTCGCCTGAGCTTGAATCGATCCGGCTGAAAGTTCGATTGATGCAGTCGCTTTCACCTCATTTTCTCGGCCTCTGAGGTCGATCCTTGCCTGTGAGATAGGCTCTCCAAATGCCGTGGCGCCGGTCAACCGAATGCTGGCACTTCCATCCGGCGCCATTGCCGCACCCTGCAGATGAGCGTTTGCACTGATCGTTCCGGTTACCGGAATCGAGCGTCCGGCAAGCTTGGCAATCGTCGCCATCGGGACGCCCGATGCAGTCAAATCGACTTGCATCGCACTTTCGCGGCTGAACGACCAATCGCGAAAGTCGACGCCGGCATTCCCTGCCACTTGGCCGTGATCCGTTGCTTGCAACCGAAGATTGCGAAGAGCGGCATGAGATTCGTTTAAGTCGATACGGGTGCTGAGCTGCTTCCAATTTGTGCCGTTGTATTCGAGATTCTCGGCTGAAAGCTGGCCCGTGAGATCCGGTGAGTTGGTTGATCCCCGGATTGTTCCATGAAACGAGGCTTGCCCCTTCAAGTCAGTCGCCGATGTGCTGTTTCCCGAGTTGCGGAAGGCATCGACGAGCGTCGCGATCTCGCTGAGGTCGTTTGCCTGCAGATTTACGGCGAGGCTTGATTGGCGGCTGACGGTTCCATTCAGCAGAATATTCAATTGCGAACTCTTAAGGTAACTGTTGTTAAGCGCCAAGCTGCGGCCTGCGTTCGAGTACGCCGCATGGAGCGCGCCTTGAATCGGGACCGACTGGCCTCCAGCCGTGTTTCGAGCGGCCGATTCCTGAACGTTTCCCGGCGGCCTCGCTTGCGATCGGGCTGCTTTGCCGTCCAGTGTTACGTCCGCGTGCGCGATCAAGTTGTCGATTGTCTTTCCCCATGTGGCCGCGGCTGTCGCATCTGCAGAGCCGCTCACGGAGACGATTTTTACGGATCCGGAACTCCCCAGTGCCTTCTCCAATTCAGCAAGAGAAACATTGTGCAAATTCATTCGAACACGCGAACGTGAATTGCCTCCGATGGCCTGCATCGTTCCATCGGCCGCCAATTCCCCACCCAACACGCTGGCGCGAAGATTGTCCAGCGACGCATTCCCGTCGACGAGAGAGTAGTGCGCCGAAAGATTGGCAACACCGGCGCGGGCTGTCGAGGTATTTAAAGTGAGCCTCGCGCTGCTGAGGCTGCCGTTGATCGCCAGCGCCTGGATCGCGCTTCGGTCCGCCGACTCCTGATAATGAAGAGCGCCCAACAGGAGCACAGAGCCGGAAGGAATCGTGGGCTCATGAAGAATTTGGGCCGCCTGTTTGCCATCGAGAACAACTTCGTACTGCGCCTGCACAACCGGTTTGCTGTAGTTCTCAATCGTTGCACTCACCGTCACATGAGAAGGTCCCGCGGTGACAGTTCCTTGCTTGAGCGTGAAGGTCGTTGGAGTCGCGTCAAATTCGGCCTCAAGATTGTGCTCGAGCGGACGCAACGATCCAAAGGCCAGGTCCCCGCTCGAATAGGCAAGCCGGCCGCTGTAGCGCTTAAATAGACTGCTGAACGTCGATGTGAATGCAAGATCGTGCACATCCGCCGACACAGCGTACGGGCGCGAGTTGTAATAGACTTCGCCGCGCGCGATCTCGACATAACGAATGCCCAATTGAAAGATATCCGTATGGCTCGATCCGTTTTCTTTAGGGACGGGCAGGTTGGATCTGCCGTTCTTATCCATCACCACCCAAGCCACCGGATGATCGATCTGCACGTTTTCGAGGTACCACGTCCTCTGCAAAAGAGACACCACGCGCACGCCCACCGCGAGATGATCGACTTCAAGCACAGGGGGATTGGTGTAGGGAGCGGCGCCGGAAATTCGGATTCCATAGAGGTCCGCACTCAGCGTCGCAAGGTGCGGCGTCAAATTCTCGATCTGGACGCGCGTGCCCAGCGCCTCGCTGACCTTTCTCTGCACCAACCCGAGCAGATACCGATGGCCCCGGTTTGTATCCATCAACGCCATGACTGCCCCGAATGCGAGTGCAACGACGAGCGCCAGAGTCGCCCCGACCCACGCGAAAAACCGGAGAACCGAGCGCCTTTGCTGCGAAGTGCCGCGCGAGCTGCTCGGATTTTGCTCGTGTTGAATGGGGCTCGCCATATCTCTTCTCAGAAAGCTTGTCCAATGCCAACAAAGTATTGCGTGGCGCCGATTCCCTGGACTGGGTTCAGGTTGCGGCCAATGTCAAAGCGGATCGGCCCAATTGGCGTGGAATAGCGCAACCCCAGTCCCACATTATTCGAGTAGAGCGAGGTGAAATCGTGGAATCCAACCGATGGGAACACGTTCCCGCCATCGTAGAAAACTGCCAGCCTGAGCCCCTTCTTGATCGGCAGAGGGATACGCGCCTCCGAATTCAGGAGGAGAAGTTCATTGCCACCGCTCGGGACCTGGATGAGGGTGCAGTTGGAACTCGATCCGCTGCCGCACACCTCGACCTTACGTTGCGGACCGGCGCTGTCAAGGGGAAAGCCGCGAAGAGAATTGCCCCCACCGCTGAAAAACGCTTCGCTGAGCGGGACGAAGCTATTGAAAAACGGCTGGGCGAGGCCGATACGAATGCTATTCGCCCACACGATGTGATGGAATCTCTCGCGGTAAATTGCGGCTTGTCCGGTCAGCTTTGCAAAGTTCACGCTTGAACCCAGGTTGCTCGAACTGAAATCCAGTTGCACCGAGTCCAACATGCCCCTGTGTTCATCGAGAGGGTTATCGCGGGTGTCGCGGGTGACATTTGCCGAGACTGTTGAAAGCCTGACATGTTGATCGGGCGCCGGCACCAGGCTCGGGATCAGCAGCCGGGTCAAATCCACCTTGCTGAATCCGTACTGCGTGAAGAGGATGGTTTTCTTTGACGTCCCCAGCGCATGCTGAAATTGCAGTGTTCCCTGCTCCTCCTGCGAGGAGAAAATCGGGTTTCCCTCGTTGCGCTCGAAAGAAAAGGAGGTCGTTGCCTTCCACTGTGACCATCGGAAATTGGGATCGATATAGTAGGCCGCGCCGCGCTGATCGAGCCTGCCTGCAAATCCCGTGAAGGAGAGCGATTCCCCTCTTCCGAACAGGTCGTTCCGCGTATATTGAAACGTGCCGCGCGGGCCATAGAATGCGGCCTCGCTGGTGGTGAAATTCGACGGCAATCCGATAGGGGGAAGATTCGGCAGCGCCACCGTTCCGCTCGGAATGCTTCCCCCGCGTTCGATTACCTCAAATCCAAAGCCATAGGTAAAATCGTTCCGCTTCGATTCGTGTACCTTCACCAGCACGTCGTCCTGGTTCTGCGCCGTAACCGGCGCCTTCGGGTCGACCTCCGCCCAATCGAACACCCCCGTGTGGTCATAAAGGTTGCTGCCGGCAACTAAAAGCTCCGACTCCGTGAGTGGTTGTCCCTTCTTGATGCCGGCCACGTCCTGGTCGATCAGCCGCTGCTGTGCGTGATTCCTGCCCAGGGTAAGCACATTGCCTGTGGTCACTTTCGGTCCTTCGAAGATCTGGTAGACCACATTGATGCGATGCGGTCGATTCTTCGACACCTCACTGGCAGTTTCACGCAAGCTTGCGATCAGGTAGCCGGCCTTCAGGTAATTGGCGATGATGCTCTTGTGGTCATCCTGGACATCGGCTTGCGAGTAGGGCCGCTCCGCCGCGATCTTCAATCCTTTGGGCGCAAATTGCGATTCCGAGAATGTCTTTGCTCCCTCGACGGTGAGCGAATTGACGACGTCCCGCGGCCCTTCCACTACACGGAATGTAACCTGGACATTGCTGCTGTCGCGCATCACATCGGAGGTGACCTTAACATCTTCGAATCCTTCAGACTGGTACACCGCTTTCAGGTTTTTCGTACTCGTTTGCAGTAGCTGGTCGCTGAATTTTCCCGGCGAGAAAAAGTGCTTCTTGTCGATGGCGATTTGTGCCGTAAGCTGCGAAGACGGAAGGGTCACATTCCCGGCGATGTGAACACCTGTGACCTTGTGTTTCTTCTCCTTCGCGATCTTGTAAACGACCGTGTCGGACTTTGTTCCCTTGGTCAGTTGGGACGCAACCTTCACATCGAAAAAGCCCTTGGATTGAAAATAGGAGATGAGCGCCAGCCGGCCCTCGGCAACCGTTTCATCGTCCACTCCAACTCCCTGATAAATCGGCAGCACCGATTTGCGCGTCCATGGCCATACTTGTGCGCCGTCGATTTGCACCTGGGTTATGGGGCCCGGGCTTGCGCTGAATTGAATATCGGCCCGATTTGTCGCCGCGTTGTATTCAGCACCGGAAAGTTTTACCTGTGCGCCCAGGTAGCCCTTCTTTTCTAGCGAACCCTGCAGGTACTTGGTCGCTCTGTTCAGGGTCGAGTGATGGTAGCTCTTGCCCGGCCGGATTGCAGCCCCTCGCAAACGGGCCCAGACGGTCGTGAGCTCGTGGTCCAGCCCGGGTCCTTCGCCGTCGGGAGCGTCTGCGATTGCAACCGATCCGATTTGTGCGCGTTCTCCAAGGGTGGAATCGAACTGCACGTTGGCGATCGCATTCTTTTGATCGACGTCGACCTTGGGCTCAACGTCCGCGCGAAAATTGCCTTCCCGGCGAAAGAATCCGAGCAGGCTCTGTCGGTCCGCTTCCACTTCCGATGGATTGAACGCCTCCTGGACCGGGTAGTTTGCTGCTTGAATTAATTGTGAGTAGGGAAACCGCTTTGCTCCGGGAAACTCAAAAATGCCGAAGTACACAGCAGGCTCAAGAACGAAGATAATGTGCACTCCGTTCGCATCCGGCTCCGCCTGAATGTCAACGCGGCTAACGTGACCTGCGGCTTTCAACGCGTTGGCAGTTTGTTCCACCTTCTCTTGCGAAAATGGCTGGCCGGCCCGCTGCAAGAGACAACCAGCGCATTGCGACGCGTCGTAATCCGGGCGTCCCGCGATTTGAATCGATGACACGTTCTGTCCTTCGTAAGAGGACAGCGACTGTCCTTCACCCGCAGCAGCGCCCGTATCTGCCTGAGCCGCGCTCCTCGGGCAGGCGAGTTGCGCAACGGCTATGCATGCCAGGCAAAGCAGAATCTCGCGTGTCCGGCGAAAGCGACCGCGGTTCGCCAGACAGTGCTCAGCGGTATTCTCAGGGCCGGGCCCAATATTGAGTCCCACTTTGGTCAGAGATGCTTTGCGGGAGTCCGGGGTTTTTCCGTTGCGTCAAGCGCCATGTGAAGGATTATTCGGGCGACCGCGCCGGTTCACATTGCATCTATACGGCCATGCGCGGCGACCTTTGCGCGTACGCGATTTCTCGATGGCCGGATCTTCAATCGCTCGCACTGTTCGATGCTGTCATCTGAGCATCCAATGAGACACCCGTGGCGCCTTTCCCCCTCCACACGGGGAGGCCCGGCATGGGTCCGCGATGACTCATTGATCCTCGGCCTGGCGCACCGAATCTGGAAGTCGATACTCGCCGACCGGCTGTTCGCGCACGCCGCGGAACTTGGATTCTACTTCCTCTTTGCGCTCTTTCCCACTTTGTTCGGTGCGGCCTCGGTTTTGGGCCTCATGGCCCGCTCAGCGCACCAAATCTCCGACAATCTTCTCAAGAACCTCGGGCTGGTCATCCCCACATCCGCTCTCGCTACCGTCCTTAACACCTTCAATGAAACGACAGCCGCCGCAAGCTCAGGAAAAATAACCTTTGGATCGATTGCTGCAATTTGGTCGGCGTCAGTCGGAATTTCCGCCATTCAAGATACTCTCAACGATGTTTTCAGACTCAAAGATCGGCGGTCGTACATCGTCGGCCGCCTCGAGGCGATTCTTCTCACAATTCTGCTCACCATTCTCATCAGCTCCGGGCTGGGTTGCATCCTTGCCGGAGATTTTGCCGCTGCGTTCGCTGCCCGACATCTCGCAAACACGGCTCTTGCGACGATTGCCGGAGTCGCGATCAGGATCGTCGCATGGGGGGCTGCCGGCTGCATCCTGGCGTTATCTTTTGCGGTCCTGTATTACTGGGCGCCCGATTGGCGGGAAAGGCACTGGCGCTGGTTGACACCCGGGACTATCATCGGGATCGCGGGATGGCTCACTGCCTCACTGGGTTTCAGAATCTATCTCCATTTCTTCAACAACTTCGACCTCACCTACGGCTCGCTGGGCGCCGTCATCATTCTCCTCACCTGGTTTTATATCAGCGGTCTGATGCTGCTCCTGGGCGCAGAAATCGATAGCGTCATTGACGAAACCCCCGCCAATGCACTGGCAGCCGATGACATGCCGGACGACAATTCATCTGACGAGTTTTGAGCCTCCAATCAAATTGCCTCAGGGCTTCTCGCCATGATCAAATTGACAAGTCCAATGTTGTGAGGGATATCGTTCTGGGCGCATTTCCCTGCCCTTCATGCGCCAGACTCCACCGAAAGGTGGATGCCAGGTGTTTCTCCGGACGGCTAGCATTTTCGTGCGGGTCAGTATGGAGGCGGTTGGCCCGGACAACCAGACAATTTTCGTTTGAAAGTCGGAGACGTGTCGATTAGACGATTCCTGATTGCAGGGGCTGCCGGCCTTGCGGCGAGCGCATTGTATTTATTTGCGTTTCCGTCTGCCACGGTCTTCTATGAGTGCATCGTCCTCCTCCATATTCTTGGCGGAGCGGCCTTCCTCGTCATCGCCCTGCCTTGGATTGCCCGGCTCGTGCGTGGCCGCAGCCTTTGGGAGAAGTTGGGCTGGATCGTGCTGCTCCTCGGCGGGGCCGCCGGCGCCGCCATCATCTTTACGGGCGCGCGCCGTGGCATGTGGCCGGTCCTCTATATGCACGAGGTGGTTTCTATTGCCGGCTGCGCGGTGCTGCTGTTTGTGTGGAGCGGCCGCATGGATTGGCTCCGCCGCCTCACTGGCGGAACACTCCGTGAAGCGGTCCGCCTGGTTTGCTTCATTGCCCTCTGCGCAGGAGTGGCGGCCGCAGCCTGGTGGGTGCGCACCGTGCCGTGGCAGCGCGCATATACCATCCATAATCCCACCCTCGCGCCGGCTTCAATGGACGAGGAAGGCCCCGGACCTAAGAGCGAGTTCTTCCCCAGCTCGGCGGAAACCTCCACGGGCAAGACCGTTCCCGAGGATTACTTCGTCGACTCGGCAGCCTGCGAGAAGTGCCACGCCGACATCTACCGCGAGTGGGAAAGCTCTGCTCACCACATCTCCTCTTTCAACAATCAGTGGTATCGCCAGGCCATTGTCTACATGCAGGATGTCGACGGCGTCCAGGCCTCAAAATGGTGCGCGGGCTGCCACGATGCGGCGCTCTTCTTTCCCGGAAATTTCAATACTCCGATCAAAAACCGCATCTTCACGCCCGCTGCCCAGGCCGGCATCGGCTGCATGGTTTGCCACTCCATCCGCGCCGTGCGCAGCACCATGGGTAACGGCGATTACACCATCGAATATCCGGCTCTCTTCAAGCTCGTTGACACCAAGAATCCCGTCCTCCGCAAGCTCATCGATTTTCTTATTGAAGAAGACCCCGAGCCGCATCGCCGTACTTTCCTGAAGCCGTTCATGAAGAACGATCCGGCGGATTTCTGCTCGGCCTGCCACAAGGTTCACCTTGATGTACCCGTGAATCATTACCGCTGGGTGCGCGGCTTCAACGATTACGACAATTGGCAGGCCAGCGGAGTTTCCGGATTCGGCGCGCGTTCGTTCTACTATCCTCCCCATCCGCAAAACTGCGTCGACTGCCACATGGAACAGGTTCGTTCCAACGATGCCGGCAACATCGGCGGATTCATTCATTCGCATCGCTTCATTGCCGCCAACACGGCACTGCCCTTCGTCAATAAGGACCAGACCCAACTCGACGACACCGAGCACTTCCTCCAGGATCACAAGGTCAGCGTTGACATCTTCGCCCTATCGCCTGAAACCAGCGCGAACCGCATCATCCAGGCCTCGTCCGCTTCTCCTATGCAGGCTGAAACCACCTTCGCCGTCGGCGAAGAGGCCGAGCATGAAACCACAGGCATGACCGGGGAGACCAATGTTGCCCCGGTCACCGCGCCCCTCGATCGTGTTCAGGGAGCTGTTGTTCCCGGCGAAACTGCCCGCATCGACGTGGTGGTTCGCACTCTCGCCGTCGGCCACTTCTTCCCCGGCGGCACAGTAGACGCCTTCGACTGCTGGCTCGAGCTCAAAGCCACCGACGACAGCGGCAAGGTCCTCTTCTGGAGCGGCATGGTCGAAGATCATGGCAAAGGCCCTGTTGATCCGGGTGCGGAGTTTTATCAATCGCTTTCGATCGACGGCCACGGCAATCCCATTAACAAGCGCAACGCATGGGCTGCGCGTGCCACCGTCTATGCGCACCTCATTCCACCCGGCGCCGCAGACACGGTTCATTTCCAGTTGCACATTCCCAAGGACGCGCGCGGCCGCATCCATCTGGTGGCGCGCCTGAACTACCGCAAATTCGCATGGGCGAATACTCAATTCGCCTTCGCCGGCGCGTTTCAGCCCACTGGCCCTAACGATGTTGCGCCCTCCTACGATGACCGCCGCATGGTGTTCACCGCCAGCACCAGCAGTGTCTCCGGCAAGATGAAGTCCATCCCCGACGCGCCTATTGTGGTCATGGCGCGATCCACCGCGGAGCTTAACGTGTTGCGGCCGGGCTCGCCCATGCCGGCTCCCGACGCAGTCACGCAGAAGGCCGATTGGCACCGCTGGAACGACTACGGCATCGGCCTGTTTCTGCAAGGCGATCTCAAGGCCGCGGAAGTGGCATTCGACCATACCATTCAGGCTGATCCCAATAATCCCGACGGGTGGGTCAACGTCGGCCGCGTGCGCGTTCAGGAGGGCAACCTAGCCGACGCCACGCAGGTGCTCGACAAGGCCCTGCAACTCTCGCCGCAACTTGCGCGCGCCCATTACTTTTACTCGCGCGTGCTTCGCGACGAGGGAAAGTACCCGGAATCCATTGCCGAGTTGCAACTCGTCGCCGCGCAATACCCCGACGACCGCGTGGTTCGCAACGATCTCGGGCGCGTACTCTTCCTGGAACGCCGTTACGCCCAGGCCCGCGACGAGTTTCTGAAGGCCATCGCCATCGATCCTGAAGACCTTGAGGCGAATTACAACCTGATGCTCTGCTATACCGGCCTCGGCGATGACAAACAAGCCGCCGCCTACCAGGAAAGATACATGCGCTTCAAGGCGGATGAGGCGTCGCAGACCCTTACGGGTCCATACCGCGAGAAACATCCATTCGACAATTTGGAACGGCAGCCGATCCACGAGCACGACACCGTCCCATTACCCGAGGCGAACGCCAACAACGGCACGGAGGCCAACCTGGTGCCGTTGCCGCATCCGGCGGGTGTAACAAGCTCAACCCAATCGCAGCCGCCGACGCAAATAGCGCGGCTCGGCGGGGGTGCTCATTGAGAGCGATCCGCCGGGTTCTGGCTCCCGCCGCCCTTGTTGCCGCAGCCGGACTCGCAATGCTTGCCGTCGCCCTGGCTGCTTCAGCGCCGTCCGCTGCCCCATCCGAGCACATCCGCTTTGCCGACATTACCCGCGCCGCGGGCATCCACTTCGTCCATAACACTGGCTCATTCGGCAAGAAATATCTTCCGGAAACTCTCGGCCCCGGTGTCGCGTTCATCGACTACAACAACGATGGCTGGCAAGACATCTTTTTCGTGAATGGCACGCGATGGTCCGGCCATCCCGGCCAAGTCACCACGCCGGCCCTTTACCGCAACAATCACGACGGCACATTCACCGACGTCACCCGCCAAGCCGGCCTCGCCATCCCCATGTACGGCCTCGGCGTGGCCGTGGGCGATTACGACAACGACGGCTACGACGACATCTTCGTCACCACCTATGGCCAAAGCCATCTCTTTCACAACAACGGCAACGGCACGTTTACCGACGTGACAAAACAAGCCGGTCTCTGGGGACCGCACGACCTGAGTACCAGCGCTGCGTGGGTAGATACCGATCGCGATGGCCGGCTCGATTTGCTGGTCGCAAACTATGTCCAGTGGACACCGGAAACCGACCTCTACTGCACCATGGACGGCGTCCACAAATCCTTCTGCACGCCCGAGTCGTATCACGGCGCGTCTCTGCGCTTGTGGCACAACAACGGCAACGGCACCTTCACCGACGTCACCAAGCAGGCTGGCCTCGACGATCCAACCTCGAAGAGCCTGGGCATCGCGATTCTCGACGCCAACCAGGACGGTTGGCCCGACATCGCCGTCAGCAACGACACCGAACCGAACAAGCTCTACATCAACAACCGCAACGGCACATTTACCGAGAAAGGCATCCCCGAGGGGATCGCGTACAGCGAAGATGGCGTGGCGCGTGCAGGCATGGGCATCGATGCCGCCGACTACAACCGCTCCGGCTATCCCAGCTTGCTCATCACCAACTTCTCCAATCAGATGATTGCGCTCTACCAGAATCAGCAGAACGGCCTCTTTGTCGATGTCGCGCCCACTTCATCGATTGGCCGCACCAGCCTGCTCACGCTCGGCTTCGGCTGTTTCTTTTTCGACTACGACCTCGACGGCTGGCCCGACATCTATATCGCCGACGGGCATATCGACCCCGCGATCGAAGCTATCCAGCACCGCGTTCACTACGCTGAGCAGCCTCACCTTTACCGCAACCTCGACGGCAATGGTTTTGCGGACGAAACCGCAGCAGTGGGCGCCGCATTTGACTCGCCTCGCGTCGCTCGCGGCGCCGCCTACGGCGACATCAACAACGACGGCGCGCCCGATATCGTCATCACCACGAACAATGGTCCCGCGCAGCTCTTTCTCAACGAAGGCGCCACCAACCATGCCCTGCGCATCAAGCTCGTAGGTACCAAATCGAATCGCGACGGCATCGGGTCGGTCGTGCTCGTTCAGTCCGCCACGACCTCGCAGAAGCTGATGTTGCGCAGCGGGTCGAGTTATCTGTCCTCGAGCGAACTCGTGCTTACCTTCGGTCTCGGCTCCTCAACCAGGGCGAACGTGATCGAAGTTCACTGGCCCAGTGGCATGGTCACGCGGCTGACTAGTATCAACGCCGATCAGATCCTGACGATCCGTGAAGGCTCCGGTATCATCCACGCCGAATCCTTCCACAAACGCGCCTGAACGGGTCGCGCCCGCACTGCACGACGACTGTCTTAGTCCCGATGCGAGCATTTCGCACCAAGTCAAGGTCCTGCTTCGGTGTAGGTGTAGTCGTTCGAAAGCTGAATTGCGCCTCCGTTGATGAGCGTCCAGAGGCGCACGTAGATTGGGGTTCCGTTGGTGGGCAAATTCACTGTGGCGCTGGTGCCGGTGAAGGGCCCCGTGTTGGCCAGGTCATAGCCACCAAGAGTGGTGCCGACCCAGAGATAGTAGGCCGTCACGCCGCCGGTGCCCGCATTCCACATGAAGGTGGTCGATGCGCCTGGCAGCGTACTACTGGGCGACGGGCTGGTGATTACACCAGCAGCGGGGGTGGCCTCAGTGTAGGTGTAGTCGTTCGAAAGCTGAATTGCGCCTCCGTTGATGAGCGTCCAGAGGCGCACGTAGATCGGGGTTCCGTTGGTGGGCAGAGTGACGGTAGCGTTAGTGCCGGTGAACGGCCCCTGGTTGGCCAGGTCATAACCGCCGAGAGTGGTACCCACCCAGAGATAGTAGGCCGTTACGCCGCCAGTGCCTGCATTCCAGTTGAAGGTGGTTGAAGCGGACAATAACGTGCTGCCCGGCGATGGGCTGGTGATCGCACCTCCAGCGGGGGTCGCTTCGATGTAGGTGTAGTCGTTGTGGAGCTGGATCGCGCCGCCGTTGATGAAGGTCCAAAGCCGCACATAGATGGTGGCCCCACTGGTGGGCAGAGTGACGGTAGCGCTGGTGCCGGTGAAAGGCCCCGTGTTGGCCAGGTTATAGCCACCGAGAGTGGTACCCACCCAGAGATAGTAGGCCGTTACGCCACCGGTGCCCGCATTCCACATGAAGGTGGTCGATGCGCCTGGCAGCGTACTACTGGGCGACGGGCTGGTGATTGCACCTCCAGCGGGAGTCGCTTCGATGTAGGTGTAGTCGTTGTGCAGCTGGATCGCGCCTTCGTTGATCAACGTCCAGAGCCGCACGTAGATCGTTGTCCCGTTGGTGGGCAGAGTGACGGTAGCGCTGGTGCCGGTGAAAGGCCCCGTGTTGGCCAGGTCGTAGCCGCCGGCAGTGGTGCCGACCCAGAGATAGTAGGCCGTCACGCCGCTGGTGCCGGCATTCCAATTGAAGGTGGTCGAGGCGGACAATAACGTGCTGCCCTGCGACGGATAGGCGATTGCACCTGCGGCGGGGGTGGCTTCGATGTAGGTGTAGTCGTTGGAGAGTGGCGCGCCGTTGACCCACGTCCAGAGCCTCACGTAGATCGTGGTTCCGTTGGTGGGCAGAGTGACGGTCGCGCTGGTGCCTGTGAAAGGTCCCTGGTTGGCCAGGTCATAACCCCCGGGCGTGCTGCCGATCCAGAGATAGTAGCTGGTCGTTCCTGCGAGGCCCGCATTCCACATAAAGGTGATTGAGGCCGAGGTTAGTGTGCTGCCCGGCGAGGGCGAAAGCATTGTCGTGGCCGTCGGCGGTTCGGCTGTGCCGCTCAGCGGGATCGACCGCGGGACACCGGTCCCGTTCAGATCGTTGTTGGTCAGCGTAACGTCTTCGCTCAAGGGCGACCCAGTTGTCTGAGGGGTGAACTCCACGGGAATGTCGCACTCCTGGCCTGCGCTCAGGCTGGTCGAGCTTGTGCAGGGGTTGGTGTCGCTGGCTTCGACGAAGTCGGTGGGATAAGTGAGACCCGAGAAGACCAGGGGCATGTTACCAATGTTGAAGACCTGCGCGGTCTGGATGCCGTCAGTCGTGTCGGTTGAACCAACGGCCGTCGTGGCCGGGAAGGTGAGGGTGGGCGGAGCAGCGGCACTCAGCTCCTTCACCGGAGTATTGCTTTCATCGGCAACATAGACGTTTCCGCTCGTGTCGACGGCCAAGGCTCTGGGATAGCTGAAGTCGGCGCCCAAGGTCATGACGCAACTGAAAGAGGCGCAACCGGGGGGCATTTGCTTCACCGCACTGTTGTCCGTATCGGCGACATAGACGCTGCCGCTCGCGTCCACGGCGACGCCGAAGGGCAAGCTGAAGCCGCCGCCCAGCGTCGCGACGCAATTGGAGGAGGCACAGCCAGGAGGTATCTCTTTTACTCCGTTGTTGCCATAGTCAGCGACATAGACGTTGCCGCTCCCGTCCACTGCCACACTATGGGGACTAATGAAGCCACCGCCCAGCATCGTGACGCAACTGGACGACGTGCAGCCAGAGGGCATCTCCTTCACCGCGCCGTGTACTTCATCGGCGATAAAGATGTTGCCGCTCCCGTCCACCGCCACGCCAGCAAGACCGCTGGTAGCGCCGATCAGCGTAGTTACACAACCGGGGGAGGCGCAGCCGGGAGGTATCTCCTTCACTGCGTTGCCATAGTCGGCGACATAGACACTGCCGCTCCCGCCCACCGCCACGCCCGTTGGGGAAGCGAAGCCGCCGCCCAGCGTCGTCACGCAACTTGCAGAGGCACAGCCGGCGGGCATCTCCTTCACCGCGCCGACGGCCTCGTCGGCGACGTAGACGTTGCCGCTTGCGTCCACGGCTACGCCCCAAGGAACGCTGAAGCCGCCGCCGAGGGTCGTGATTTTGGCAGGCTCGAAGGCGATCTGCGGGCCGGTTCCGATGCCGTAGATGTAGGTGGTTGACAGCACATTGCCGGAGCCGTCTTTGAAGACGATCGCGCCGATGCGCAGGCCGGCGAATTTTGGCGCGAACTGCACGTTGACGGTGCAGGTTGTGGCGGAGGCGTAGGTGGTTGCCGCGCAGGTGTCGCCGCCGGCGTCCGTTAAGTCGAGGTTGGGCGCGCCCTGCGTGAGCACGCCAATGCTGCCCACGGTTGTGCCACCGGGAATGGAGAAATTGAGCGTTTGTGCGGCGCCGGTGGTG
Organism: uncultured Acidobacteriaceae bacterium; assembly: GCA_963782285.1. Taxonomy (GTDB): domain Bacteria; phylum Acidobacteriota; class Terriglobia; order Terriglobales; family Acidobacteriaceae; genus Telmatobacter. The sequence continues at coordinate 234,002 of CAWAJH010000015.1, read as the reverse complement.
CCGATCGAGACAGAGCCGAAGTTGCCCTGGCCGTACTCCCACGTGTCGGAGAGATTGTTGCCGCTGGAATCTTGTCCTCCGAACATGATCACCTGGCCTTGCGCCGCATCAAAGGCCATTGATCCTGCCCAACGCCCGGAGGGGCTGGTGACCGGTGACAGCTCAGTCCAAGTGGCTCCATTCCAGGTCCAGGTGTCGTTCAGTTCCGGGTTACCAGCCCCCCCGAAAAGCACGACGGTGTTGCCGCTCACGCCACTGGCCATCATCGCGACGTTGCGCGCAGCGGGAGGGTCGATCTGGGCTGTATCGACCTGCGTCCAGTTGGATCCGTTCCAGGTCCAGGTGTCATTCACATCGCCGCTGTCGGCCTCCCCGCCGAAAAGCACGAGGGAACCGGTGCTAGCGTCGAAGGCCATTGTTGCATTTGCGCGTGCCGCGGGACCGTTGGTCTGGGTTGCGTCGACTTGCGTCCAAGTCGCCCCATTCCAAGTCCAGGTGTCGTCGAGAAACGAGGACCCATTCCACCCGCCAAAAAGCACTACATTGCCGGCGCTGGCGTCGAAGGTCATCATCGCGCCGTTGCGGACCGACGGGAGCGGCGCCGCGGGCGACTGCTGTGTCCAGTCGGCACCGTCCCAAGTCCAGGTGTCATTGATGCTTGCGGGTCCTCCTGGGTACCCTCCAAAAAGAACCACCGTGCCGGTGGTTGCGTCGTAATCCATGGCCGCAAAAAGGCGTGCCGAGGGAGCGTGGGCCGTCATCTGTTGTGTCCAGTTCATTCCATTCCAGGTCCACATGTCGTTGGACAGGACAGAGTCCGTGCCCCCCCGAAGAGCACGACGGTTCCCGTCTTCGCATCGTAGGCCATGGCTGCGCCATAGCGTCCCGAGGGGCCATTGATCTCGGCTGTGTCGACTTGGGTCCAGTTGGGCAGGAAGGTCTGTGCACACGCCGGAACAGCCGCCGCCGCAAGCAACAGCGCGGCCAGCGGGAACGCAGCCAGAGATGGGCGAGCGGCCTTCGGGCCACCGCCCGCCGCACTCCGGCGCCGGCGCTCGGGTTGCGCGCCGTTGCTGCCGGTGGATGCGCGGCGTTGCAGGCAGGATGCCAGAGATGTGACAGCGGACGAACGACGCACGCGAGACCTCCATGGGTACGACATGCCGCCCGATGGGAAAGGAGCGGCGATGGGGAAAGACACTCGACTTTAGCGACCGCGCTGGGCCTGCTCGACAGGTGATCCGCGCGTCGGGATACGCGGAGCCTGGTAATGCAACACCCTGTCGGCTACCCATGTGAGCTTCAACAGTGTGAGTTACCTAGCTCATGAAACCGGGGGGAAGACAAAAACAAAATAACTAAACCGCAAAAAATTGTCAAAAAAGATTTTCTGCTCTTGAACAGTTCTCGAAGACTCCACTGGGAAACGGAAATGCGATGCTCGATTTCACTTTTCAGCTTTGTCTTCTCGCGCGATAGAGCCGCGAAACGGATTGGGCGACCAACTTGGAGGCCCCGGTGCAGGTGTATTCGTTGTGGAGCCGGCTCGTGCCGCTGAACTGTGTCCAATGCGCGTGTCGGTAGCGCCAAACTGGCCTGCGGCCTCATTTTCCTTCCATTGGGACCGCGGCGGCGCTATACTCTTGACACTCCCCCTGGGCGGTATTTGGTCCAAAAATTTCATACATGTGGCCCCTTCATCTCGGGCGAGATCGGGGTAATGAAACTTTAGCTTATCGCGTTCCGTCGTTCATTATGTCGATCAAAAAACGAAGAACGGGCCACGGCTAATACCTTTTCTGGCAATACTGGTTGCGTGACATCCAAGAAGGAACGATGTTTCAACCGGCAGAATTGGAGCAGTTCTCCAAGCCGCGTGCCCGGGCAGCCACAATCATTGTGGCCTTCCCAGCACATTAAAGGCAGCGGTGCGGGTGCACGTGCTGCGGATACGAACGCGGCATCAGGCGGATTGCTCGAGATCTGTTTGCATCTTGTATCCGGAGCATGCATGAAACCGTCTGTTGCTGCGTTGCGTGTCTTGGTTGGAGTTCTTGCCGCGCCGCTGGCTGTCGCGCAAACTCAGCGAGCGCTGCTCATCGGCATCGACACGTACCAACCCGCCGGCACCACCGCCGAACATCCGGCGGGCTGCGTCTACGGGCGCTGCGAATTGGGATCGTTCCAGAATCTCGACGGCTCGGTGAACGACGCGCAGGCGATGGCCGACCTGCTGACGAGCCCCAAGTTCGGTTTCCCCGCCGACAATGTCGTGTTGCTAACCGATCCTGCGCCGCCGCATCCGCGGCCCGGAGTGACGATTTTGCCGGCAACGGATACCGTGCGCGCAGGCATTCTGGCTGCCATGCAGAAGTATCTTGTGGACGTACCGCAAAAGGGCGATACGGTAGTTTTTTACGACGCCAGCCACGGATCACTTCGCGTCAACAGCAAAGGCGACAAACTCACCGTACTTGTCAGCGGTCAGTATGTGCACGCCGACAGCACGCTGGTGCCCTCCGATGCGTACCAGGGCGGCTACGACGTTCGTGATCGCGAGATGACCCAGATCTTCAACGCGGCTCTCGACAAGGGAATCCATCTCACCGTGATCTTCGACAGTTGTCACTCCGGCGGCATGAGCCGCGGCATTGGACCAAAGTACAAAGAACGGGAACTGGCCTTTGATCCGCGCGACATCGATCAAGCTCCCCCGGCGACTACTGGGCCGACCGAGCGCACAGACAATCCGGCGCTCGTTTTCTCGGCAGCGCAGCAAGGCCAGACGGCGAAGGAAATGCCCACCTCGGATGGATCCGCAGAGCCGCACGGCGCATTTACCGCGGCACTGCTTGAAGCGCTTCAAGTCTTGCCCGCCGATGCGTCGGCATCTCTTGTCTATGAGCGCGTAAAGGCCGTGCTTGAAGGCAGCAACGTGCCCGATCAGGAACCCGACCTCGACGCCACGGCCGCACGGCGCGCTGAACCGATGTTTGGCGGGGCTGCTGCAATGTCAGGGAAAGTTCGCGCCGCAGCACTCGGCATGGGCGATGACGGAACCGTCTCGCTGGATATTGGCCGCGTCTCCGGCCTCGGCGCCGGCAGCGAATTCACCGCGATGATTCCGAACAAAGCAGGCCAGAAAATCGTCCTTCGCATTACGAATCTCGACGGCCTGGCGCGATCTTCGGCTCAGATTGTGAGTCCGACCGGCGCGAAAGTTGCCACAGGCGATGTTTATGAGCTCTCAAAATGGGTTCCCGCAGATAATCCGCCCCTCCGTGTGTGGCTTTGGCCGTCCAATTTGAGCGAGAGCCAAATTCTGGCCGCAGCAGCACAGGCGCAGGCTTCGGGAGCCACTCTTATATCGGATCCGGCGGAGGACCAATGGACTCAGGTTCTCAGCTGGGATGGCACTCATTGGACTCTCGAAAAGGCTGGGGATCCGAACCCAATCAACCTCGATGCGCCGCTTTCCGCCGACGTCATCAAGAAGAATTTGCCCGCAGGGGCGAAGCTCTGGGTTAACCTTCCGCCATCGCAGGAACTTGCTGCAAAACTGAAACCATCCGGCATGGATAGCGCAGTCCAACTTGCAGACAATCTGGCAGCCGCCCAGTACGCGCTGACCGGCGTCCTCACCGCAAACGGGCCTGCTTACGCGTGGTATCACAAGAGCGAGCTTGCGGCTGGTCCGCCACCGTCCAATGCGCCGCCTCACAGCCCGGGTTGCTCCGCCACTTCGCAATACCCGGTGCGGACCGACTGGGTGCCCGTGACCAATGCGGACGCCACTGACCCGGCTAGCGCGAAGCTCAACAATTACGCTTCCCTGCTGGCCAAGGTGCACGGCTGGCTGCAACTGGCAAACAGCCCTGCGGATGCTTCGCCGGATGACTTCTACTCGCTGGCCTTGATTCCATCAACCGGGAATTCGCCGCTTCCAGCGGACAAGGCTGCGCAGCAGGGAGATCTTCTCAAGATGGCCTTGACGTCGAGCGACCGCATCATCGACAGGCGATGGGTGTATGTGCTCGATATCGATTGTCACGGTCAGGGTTCGGTGCTGTATCCTCGCGACTACTCTGAGAATCAGTTTCCCAACGATGCAGATAACGGCCGGCAGTTCTTTCTTCCCGGAGCGCCGGTTTTGCGCATTGGGCCGCCGTTCGGAGTGGATACGCTCATTCTTCTCAGCACCGAGCAGCCGCTCGCCGACCCCTATGCGCTGAACTTTGAGGGCGTAGCATCGCGCGGAACACGGGGAGTGGCGTCGCCTCTCGAGAAGCTCTTGAACCAAACCAGCGGAGGGACTCGCGGATTCTCCGGCGAAGTCCCGACAAACTGGAGTATCGGGCTCATGACAGTGCACAGCATTCCCAAGAGTGAGGCCAACTAGGGTCCGTCACTCAATTCTCAACGGTTTCCTGGAACTTGTGAGCAGCAGGCGGCTCATTAAAACCCGCCGGCGAAATACGGAGGTAGAACGATGTCTTTCTCGCGACGGAACTTTCTCGCCGATGCCTCGGCGCTGGGTATGCTTGCTGCAATTCTTCCTCAGCTTGCTGCGCAAGCCTCAACCTCTCCGGAGTCCCAATCAACCGAGGACCTGCCTCACGATTCCTACGACTTCTGGAACGGATTCTTTGATTCCGTGAACCCCTATAGTTCCGATTACGGCAGCAAGGCAGCGTCGCGTGGGCCTGCGGACCAGCTTCCCGATCCGCAGGCGCAAACTCAGTATCTGCACTACGATTCGACCAACAAACGTCTCCGCTATGCCTCTGACATCACGAAGGAAGAGTTGCTCGATCACGACGGTGACGTAGCAGTGAGCATAGCGCTGTCTCAGTTCCGACCTGGGACCGGCGAAGCCAATCTCAAGGCATCGCAGTTGCGCGTCGACACAACGCAGGTTCACCCCTTTGTGGACATCCTAACTCCGCTTGCATGGTCGGCTATCGCTTCGGTTGCACCGAACAAAATGCGGGCAAGTTTCCTTGGATTCCCTGGGATTCAAATCTCCCCAAGCGACGGTGGGAACCAGCAAAATCCTCCTTACACAAGGGTACCGGAAAGTTGGCCGTCAATGTTTCGCGTGCGGCGGCTGAATCGATGTTTGTCAAGGTCCTGAATATTATGATCCAGGGCGCTAAAATTGCCGCTCCTATTGTCAGCTTGCCGGCGATCAGCGTGCCCGCCCTCAGCACGTTCACCGAGGCACTGAGCTACTGGGAAGACCGCACCAGATTCATCATGGCCGGTAACCTGACCGACGCCGTAGCCACGCAGCAGGCCTTGGATGACCCTGACCGCGATCCTCAGTACATCGGGCTCACTTCTGGAGATTACTTGATGGTTCCCCAAAAACACGTGGATGAACTGGCCAAAGCGCTTCCCAACCTCGATCTTGCCCAGGGGTACCTTGTTGCGAAGGACGCGAATCCTAACCTGCCCTTAGCGGAGCGCGCACAGGGTTCGGTTCCCGGTGTTACCTACGCATCGATGCACATTACTGTACAGCCGTCGAGCACCAACCTCAGTAAGCCTGCATCGGCAGCTACATCGTCTTGTTCTTCTTCCAGTTCGAAGAGTAGCAAGAAAAAGTAGGAGACGAAGTTTCTTATCAGAAGGTATGCTGTTTCCATCCGCCGCTGGCTGGGGCAGGTGGCGTTCACAAACGGTCAATCGGGGGGTCGAGATGAACCGTGCCGCGATCATTGGGGTAATAGTCTGCGGGGGGGTCGCCGTGCTCGCAGCGAGCCCGGCGCGCTGCGCAAAACTTTGGAGCTTCAAAGGAGAAGGTTGTTCTCCAGCGCAAGCTTCCCGCTCTCGTGCACATGCCGGGAGATTCCATCAAAGTTACGGTCACGTCAGCCAGCCCGGACGGAGCCCTTCCCTACGATTTTCAGGCGCTGCTGGAGACGGAACTCCTGAAAGACGACCCTGATTTGCGCGAGGACAACAGCCCCAACACCATCATCACCTGCCGCATCACCGAGTATTCTCAGCCGGGGCCGATCATCACCACAGGACCGTCGCTCGCCTTGACCAAGAGCAGCCCGAAGACGCAGCAATATGAGCGCATCACGGGCACAATGAACGTTGCTTTCCAAGCCAAGACGGCGACCGGCGGAGCCCTGATCTCCGATAACGTGTCCGCAAACTACGACGAGCAGTTCGATGGCTCTGGAGTTTCCACTTCCCACGGAGTCATGGGTTCACTGAGCGGCACCTGGGGTAAATTAAAAGGCGGGCAGAACAGTGAAGCAGCGGCCCCGCCCACTCCCGCTGAGCTGCGGTCTCGGCTGATTCTCGATGCGGTGCAACAGATCGCGGAGCATCTTGTAAACACGAACGAGTCGCTGGACGTTTATCTGGCGAAACAGGTGGCGCGATCGACGAGGGCGACAAGGATGCGCAGGCGGGACTCTGGGAACGCGCGCTGGAGACCTTCGAGACTGCTCAGCCCGATTCCAAAGCCGATGAGGACGCTTACCGGCTCTACGATATTGGCGTCGCCTATGAGGCGCTGGCATACCAGTCCGAAGATCAAAAGGCGACGATGAAGTATCTGGATCAGGCCGCAATCAATTACGGCAAGGCGATCGATGCAAAGCCCGCCGAAAAATATTTCCTCGAGCCGCAAAAACGCATTGAGACCGCGATCGCGCACTACAAGCAATTGGAACAAGAGAACGAGGCGGCAGAAGGGCCAAGGAGGCTCAGGTTGCTGCGAACTCCAATCCTTCCTCTGGAGGCAGAATCCCTCAGCGAAAGGCCTGACGAACGCACAGGTTGTCGCCATGGTGAAAGCCGGCATCGACGACGGAACTGTCGTCCACGCGATTCGTGGGGCCGACGCGCTCAACTTCGACCTGAGCCCGGCAGGCGAGAAGGCGCTTACATCCGGCGGAGTCAGCGCCCGGGTTGTGGCGGCGATGAAAAGCGAGACGGAGCGAAAGGAAGCGGCTTCGAAGTCCGCGATCCACAAAGGGCTCACAAACGCGCAGGTTGTTACCATGGTCAAGGCCGGAATGGACGACGACACCATCGTGAACACGATCCGTGGAGCCGATGCCATTGACTTCGACCTCAGCCCCGAAGGTCAGCAGCAGCTCGAAAAAGATGGCGTGAGCACCCGCGTTCTGACCGCGATGAAGGCCCGGGCCGTGAAAAGACCCGGAGCAAATTCGAAGCCGGTAGCGGAGAGATGATGGGCTTTTGCCGATTCCGGAACGCGCCTCTGGTGTTGTTCACCGCTTTGGTGGGGTCTTGCCCTTGCGTTCACGCGCAAGGAATCCGATGTGGCGCGGGGCAGGACCTGGTCGTTCAAGCGCTCGAACGAGTTACCCCGCAAAGCGGCGACGATGCATTTGAAGACGCGCTTCAGCTTTTAAAACACGCCGTCGCTGAGTGCCCGGAACTTGGTGACGCGTGGTACTACCGCAGCCTGGTGGAGAAACGCCTCGGCCACATAGCCCTTGCCAACTATTCGTTAGACAAGGCGCGCTTCAACGGTTCGGATGCGCTGAACGAAGGGCTCAATCCGCTCGTCCTGGCGACGCCTGCATCGCGCGGATTTGAAACGAATGAGGGTACGACGCCCACGCCGAGTGCGCCGCCCGTCCGCCCCGGGACCGTGCAACAGAAATGGGCTCTCGTGGTCGGCATTGGCCAATTTACCGATAGCGGGATTCCCCGCCTGCACTACACGACCGACGATGCAAAATCGTTCGCCGCGGCTCTCGCGGATCCCAACATCGGCGGATTTCCCTCAGACAACGTCCGCGTCCTCACCGATGAGCAAGCCACCACGAAGAACATTAAGGAGCAACTGAATTGGATCGCGCGCAGTGCACAGCCCAACGACCTCGTCGTGATTTACGTAGCCACGCACGGCACGCCGCGCACCCTGGACACCGCCGGCGCCAATTATCTTGTCACTTACGACACTGAGATTTATAACGGCGGCAATCCGGACCAGGACTCCATGTACGCCACCGCATATCCCATGGTGGAATTGGCGAATGCCGTTGCCACGCGTATGAAGGCGCTGCGCACGGCGGTCTTTCTCGATACCTGCTACAGTGGCGGCGCAGCCGGCCCTGGCGGACCCGGCGGCAGCGCGCCTGCAGACAAGCTCGCCAGCGCCGCCCCGTCTGAGACCATGTTGGCGCACATGACAGAGGGAACGGGGCGCATCGTGATGGCGGCGAGCCAGGTCAACGAGGAGTCGCTCGAAAGCGATCAGTTACACCATGGCTACTTCACTTACTATCTGCTTCAGGCTCTGAAGAACGGGAAGGGAGAGACACCGTTGAGCGAACTCTATTCCAAAGTTGCGCAGGAGGTTTCGCAAAGCGTCACTGCTGCAGGCATGCACCAGCATCCTGTCATGGACCGCAGCTCTGCCAATGCGGATTTCGCGCTTCGGTCTCCCGGAGCGGCGACAGCGACAGCCCAGCCCTGACCGCTTCACCGTCACGGTGCAAGAGAGGCTCGACATGCATTGCCCTCGAACGATCGCGACCGTTCTCATTCTGAACTTGGCCTTCTTTGCAGCAGCCGGAGCACAAACTGGCTCGCTCCAGAACCTCATCGCTCAGCACGAACAAGGGTTGGTACAGGCACGCTCTTCGCGGAGCCGGGTCACCGAGGCCACTGAACTGAATGTCCTCGCCAGCCTTTACCGGCAGACGGGAAACCTGAAAAGAGGCCTTGACTACTGCAACCAGGCTTTGGCTCTGGAGCAAAGTGCCGGTTTCCGCCTGAGCGAGGCTTATACCAAGGACACCATGGGCCGGATCTATACCGACCTCGGCGAAGAAGATAAGGCCCTCGATCTCTTCAACGAGATCCTGCCCTACTGGGAGTCCGAGGCTAACCGCAAAAGCGCCGATTTCATGCATCAAACGCGCTTATTCACCGTAGGCCACGCCAGCACGCTCAGCAATCTCGGCCGGGTTTATAACAATCTTGGAGATCGACAGAAGGCCCTCGACTATCTCAATCAGGCGTTGCCCATCTGGCTGGATTCAGGAAATGCCAGCGGCCAGGCGAGCACGCTCGACAGCATGGGCCGGGCTTACTCCGACATGGGCGATGGCCAGCAGGCAATGGAGTACTTCAACCGCGCTATGCCGCTTTGGGCCGCCGACGGCGATCGCAACGGCGAAGCCCTGACGCTCAACGATATGGGCCCGGCATGGGCTGGAATGGGCCAAAAGCAGAAGGCTTTGGAAACCTACAACAAGGCACTCGGTATCTGGCGCGAAGTGGGCAATCGACAGGGGGAAGCGCTGACGCTTGAAAACATCGGCAAGCTTTACCGCGACCTCGGTGAGCATCAAACCGCGCTCGACTATTACAACCAGTCTCTGCCGATCTGGCGCGAAGTGGGCAACCGCAGCGGAGAAGCCCTCGCGCTGAGCGATATTGGACGCGCCTATGCGGATCTGCATCAACCGGACAAAGCACTGGATTACGGCAATCAGGCGCTGCCGATCTTTCGCGAAACCGGCAGCCGCCGCGGCGAGGCGATGACCCTGAACAATATGGGCCGGGATGAGTCGGACAAGGGAGCAGCGAAAGAGGCGATGGACCTCGACCTGCAGGCCCTTGCCATCTGGCGCGAAGTTCAGGATAAGCGCAATGAAGCTGTCGCCCTTATGACGCTCGGTTGGGCCTACTCCGAGATGAACGATCCGGACAGATCACTGGCCAGCGCTCTCGCCGCTCTCTCGCTCGCAAAGACCACAGGCGACCCGCAGATCGCGGGTGGCGTTGAGACCTCGATGATGCTTGGCTTTCGCAAGCAGCATCATCCGGAAGAAGCCATCTTCTTCGGCCTCGAAGCTGTCAACTCGTATCAGCAGATCCGAAAGAATATCTCCGGGCTCGATAAAGACCTTCAGGCTGGATTCGCACAATCGCGGTCGGGAGCCTATCGCATGCTGGCCGAGCTGCTGGTCGAGGCCGGCCGCCTCGGCGAGGCCGAGCAAATCCTCGATCTGCTCAAAGAGCAGGAGCTCAAGGACGTTGTTACCGGAGCTTCTTCCGGCGCTGCAGCCGGAATTGAACCGCTCAGGCTCTCTTCGTCGCAACAACAGGCCGAGAACGAACTGCCCGCTCTGGAGCAATCGGCGCGGACGATCGAGGAACTCAGCATCTCGTTTGCTCAGCTGCAAGCCAAGACCGCCCGCTCGGCCAGTGAGAATGCCCAACTCCAATCACTCGACCAAAGCATTCAACAAGTGCGATCGCAACTTTCCGATGCTCTTACCAATAGAATCTTTCCTGCTCTCGATCGCCAAACGACCGCCGGTCAGCAGAGCCCAGACGCAACGCAAAGTTATCTTCAAACGTCCCTGGCCAAGCTCGGCCCGCGTGTCATAGGCATCCGTTTGTTGCTTGGCGACGACCACGCCTACGCCATCGTCGTAACAGCCACGACGCGAAAGGCGATTGTTCTAAATGCGTCGCCAGCCGACCTTAGAGCGAAAACATTTGAGGCACTCAAAGCTCTCGGCTCGCCCGCCACCGATCCTCGGCCGCAATTGTCAGAGCTGTACTCCATGGTCGTCGCGCCGCTCGATGGCGAGTTGAAATCACTTGAGAATGGCACCGAGGCGAACGGCACCGTTCCCACGCTGCTATGGTCGCTCGACGACGCGCTGCGCTATGTGCCGATGGGTGCCCTCTATGATGGCACCCACTATATGGTCGAGCGCTTTCACAATGTCCTCTTCACGCCTGAGAGTTACGGCCACATGACCGATTCGCCTCTCGATGGCGGCCAGCCGCCGAGCGCTCTCGCCATGGGTCTTTCAAAAAGCTATGGCGGTTTGCCGGCTCTTCCAGGTGTGATTCCGGAGCTGGATGCGGTCGTTCACGATCCATCGGTGCCCGACTCGCATGGTCCCATGCAGGGTAAGTTGCTGCCCGATGAGCAGTTCACATTGGCTGCGCTCAGGCAGGCGCTCGGCGCCGGCAAGGGATTTTCTGTTGTGCATATCGCCAGCCACTTTGTCCTCGTTGCCGGCAGTGGCGATGAGCCCTTCCTCATGATGGGCGGCGACAACTCGGGCGATCCGAGTGGATTCGAATGGAACCTCTCTGCAATGGAGAATTCTGCGGTGGCATTTCATGGAACACGCCTGCTCACTCTGTCCGCCTGCAGCACCGCCAAGGACTATAAATCCCGCAACGGGCTGGAAATGGACAGCCTCGGCATGGTTGCCCAGCAGAAGGATGCCGAAGCCGTGCTGGCTACGCTTTGGGACGTAAATGATTTGAGCACGAGCCAGATCATGAGCGACTTTTACAACCGCTGGGTGAAGAACCCTACCCAAGGCAAAGCCGAGGCACTGCGCCAGGCGCAACTTGCGTTCCTGCACGGCGCCGCCGGGCAGGCCGGTAATGCTGGACGCGGTTTTCAGGCGGTTGAAGAATCTGCGCCGGCGAAAAGCACACTTGGTTATGCTCACCCATACTACTGGGCGCCCTTCGTCCTGATCGGGAACTACCAATAACAGAGCTCGCAGCAGATGCGGGAGTTTGCCTGGAACTACGCGAGCAATTGCTTCGCCACCTTGACGTAGAGATCGACGGCTTCCAGCAACTCCTTTTTGGCAAGGCGCTCGTTTGGAGTGTGGGCCACGTGAATGTTGCCAGGGCCCAGAAGCAGTGGCTCGCCCCAATTCGACAGTTGCGGAATATCGGTCGTAAACTTCGCCACCATGGTGGGTAAACCCTCCGGCGCGCGCAACCGGACAAAGGGAATCTCCAGCGTGAAATCCACTTCGGCAAGTCCTGCCGCTGCCTCAAGAATCGCGGCGCGCAATGGCGCTGCGTCGCCCACAAGCCGCACCAGCACCTGTGCTTCGGCCTTGTCCGCGATCACATTCGGCGCATGACCGCCTTGAATCTGCCCAATATTCAACGTGCTGGGCCCCACGTCTTCGGTGACCGGCAACTCAAGTGCGAGCAACTTCGCCGAGACCTCGACCAGCTTGTGGACTGCACTTTCGCCCAGCTCTGGATATGCCGAGTGCGCCATCTTGCCGCTCGCGCGCAGCGTCACGCGCAATGCGCCCTTCGAAGCCAGCGCAACGCGATTGTCTGTCGGCTCACCGTTGATCAGGAAACGGCTGCCTTTCGGCGCCAGGTTCGCCGTCTTCGCCCCTGCGGAGTCGCGCTCCTCGCCTGATACAAACAACACTCCGATCCGAAACCCCGCTGTCCGCAGGACCTCAGCGGCTGTAATCTGCGCGGCAATGATTCCCTTGGCATCGGAGACGCCGCGTCCATACATCAAGTCTTCGTCTTCACTGAATGGGATGTAAGGCGGAACGGTATCCATATGCGTGGAAAACACCAGGTCCGGAGATTGACCTGCGGGACCGCCATAGACATTCCAACGGGGTCCCACGGTTCCACTCTCCAGGGGTTGAGGCACTGGAGTTTTCTCCACAGTCCAACCGCGTTGCACCAGAAAATCGGCAAGAAAATCGCCCACCGCGCCCTCATGGTAGGTTGTGGATTCAATCTCGCACAATTTGCGCGTCAATCCGACAGCGTCGATAGCGGCCAGCTCGGGAAGAATTTTCATGATGCTGCAAGAATATCGTAATGTGCAGCATCGGTTACTCGCCCATTCGGGCTGTCACCGGCTTACGGAGCCGCACGGAGCGGACTGAGTCAATTGTGCAAAATCGCGCGATTCGTCGCATTCAGGAACTTCTTCCTGCAGGAATCCTTTCGTGTCGAGCGTAAAATGGACCGTGGGATGAACTCAACGAGCGTATCCACCGAAAGCTGTGCTGTTCCATATCGCCTGAGTTCCGGGACTTTCTCGCGATTGCACCTTGAAAAGACGATTCGTTCTTCGCGCGCTCGGCACTCGGTGCACTCCGCGATTGCGCTAGGCCCAGTCTTTCATTCCGACGTCCCAAGGACGTCCGCAGTCGGCAGTTTGCCCAGATTCACCACACTTGGCTCTTTGCAGGCCTGCACCACTGCCTCGGCCGCCGAACCCAGGCGCCCGATTTCCAGCGCCGGCCAATCCCTTTCAGAACAATCAGGCCCGATGCAAAATGCCACCGCGAGATGGTTAAAGGAGCAGCTTCAATGACTTCAGCTGGCGATACCACTCTTGAAGCTCTCCACACCACTGCTACGGAGATCTTTACCGGTGCGCTCAAAGCCTGCAATATTGCAACCGCTTTTGACCGCCGCTTGCGCTTCGAGGGTCATACACTGCATCGGCTTATGCCCGACGGGAGCGGCCCGGCAACCATCGACCTCTCCGCCTATAAGCGCATCTTTGTCATTGCTCTCGGTAAAGCTGCCGGACCCATGCTCGAGACCCTGCTTGATCGGATGAAGCGACGCAAGGGCCTGCGCGGGGTATGCTGTTTCAACCAGTTGCCTGTCAAGCGCAACTGGCGTATCCGCTACTTCGAAGGCGGCCATCCTCTGCCCAATGAAGATTCGTTCGCCGCCGCGCGCGCCGCGCTGGCGCTGCTCCGCAAGGCCAAAAAGGACACCTTGATCTTTTTTCTCATCTCAGGCGGCGGATCGGCCATGTTCGACCTTCCTCTTGATCCGCAAATTACTCTTGAAGAAACCATCGCCTTTCACGAAATACTCGTTGCTTCAGGCGCGCCCATCAACGAGATCAATATTTTGCGCAAGCACTTTTCGGCGGTCAAGGGCGGGCGTCTGGCATTGGCCGCTCCAGAGTCGCTTAAAGTCAGTCTGCTGCTTCCCGACGTACCTCTGCGGACCCTCGACGCTCTCTCTTCGGGCCCAACCACACCCGACCACTCGACAGTGTCCGAAGTTCGCGAGCTGATCGCCAAGTACAAGCTCAGCGAGAGATTCCCCGCATCAGTCCGCGCATTCTTTGAGCGCACAGATCTGCCCGAATCGCCGGGCGATAAGACGCGCAGACCGTCATTCCTCCCGAAGCTGCCGTGGGCCGACGCAGCCCGCCCTCGCAGCGTAGCCGCCTCTACCAACATGAGCGGCGAAGACGAAGCCTTTCGCGATTCGGTCTTCGAGATCCTTCTTTCCAGCCACGATCTTGTAGAAAGTGCGCGAGCCCTCGCGCGAAACGCCGGTTACCACGTCATCGTCGACAATAGCTGCGACGACTGGGACTACGCCGACGCGGCGCGTTATCTTCTGGAGCGTTTCCATACTTTTCGCGCCAAGCACAAGCGGTTCTGCCTCATTTCAGTCGGCGAGGTTACTGTTACTCTCAACCGTACGCCCGGAGCGGGCGGCCGCAACCAGCAGTTTGCGCTCCTTTGCGCTCTCGATCTCGCAAAGCATCCCGGAGAATATCTCACTGTGCTCAGCGCCGGCTCCGATGGCATCGACGGCAATACACAGGCTGCGGGTGCAATTGCCGACCCTACCACAGTGGCCCGCGCCCGCGCCTTCGGCTTTGAACCAGAGCGGTCGTTGGCAGAGTTCAATGCGTGTCCGCTTTTCACCTCGATCGGCGATTCGGTAGTTACAGGACCCACCGGGCAGAATTTGCGCGACCTGCGGCTTTTAATCTCAGAAGAAAAGTAGCGCGAGCCGGCCTCTTCAAGGGCGGCATCTCCTTGTGGGAAATCGCAGCAACTTTTTCCCTTCGCAGACGTTCGCTCTGCAGTAGGATTGGTTCGTGGCTCGAAAAGCTGTCCGCAAGGCTCCCGGCAAATTACCCGATATTCGCGCCGTTGCCGCTGCGGCGAAAGTGTCGATCGCCACAGTTTCCAGAACCATCAATGGATCCCCACTGGTCAGCGACCGCCTGAGCAAACGCGTATGGCAGGCGATCAAGCAACTCAATTACCTTCCCAACACGCACGCGCGCACACTGGTTTCGGGCCGGAGCCGCCTTTTTGGGATCATCGTTGAAAACATCACCAATCCCTTCTTTCCAGAGTTGATTCAGAGTTTCGAGGAGATGGCCGTGGCGCATGGCTACGAGATCCTGGTCAGCTCTACGAACAGCGATCCCAGTGTGCTGGCTGTGTGTGCGCGCCGCATGTTGGAGCGCAAGGTGGATGGGGTTGCCGTAATGACCTTCGGTGAAGAGGAGCCGGTACTTGACCAGCTGGTGCACCGCGGCATACCCATCGTGCTTGCGGAGTTTAAACTTGACGATCCCAAGGCGAGCACCATTCTTCTTGACTACTCCACAGGTATCCATGCAGCCGTCCGTCATCTCGTCGAACTTGGGCACAGCGCGATCGCTTTTCTTGCCGGACCACACAGCCTGCACTCAGCCATCACGCGCGAGAATGATTTTCGGACAGCCATGCAATCCGTCGGTCTGCCGATCGCCAGGAAGTGGGTGATCGAGTGCGACCACACGCCCAAAGGAGGCGTCGCGGGCTTCCAACAATTGCGCAAGCTTACATCGCGCCCCACTGCGATCGTTTGTTCTAACGACATGACGGCCATCGGCGTGCTGCGCGCCGCTTACGAGGATGGTTTGCGCGTGCCGCACGATCTTTCCGTCATCGGTCTCGACGATATCGATTTTGCCGAGTTCACGCTGCCGCCGCTCACCACGATCCGTCTTTCACGGAAGGAACTTGCAAAGGCGGCATTCGAAGCGCTCCGCGTCCAGGCCCAAGACGCCGCCAACCCAAAGTTGCAACGCGAGTTTCTGGTCTCTACCAGCCTGGTTGTTCGGGGATCGACTGCCCCGCCCCACGGGTAGACGTTCAACGAGCGAGTTTCAATTCGAAGCTATATCTGGCAAGGCGGAACGATTGGTTCTTTTTGGTGCTGGCGGACAAAGCATGAGTTCCCTGCACCTGCACATAATTCTCTGTCTGTCCCTCTATCTTAAGCATCAAATCAACTGCCGGTGGACGACAGTTAGGTGCTCAGACGCGACATTTCCTCGGATCTGTTGTCCAATAGGGATTATGGGCCGCTTCCCCGCAGCGGAGGTCACTTTTGACGACTGCCTATCTCAACCGCATTGCCACGGCGGCGCCTCCGCATGATATGCATTGTGCCTTCGTGTCTTTTGCTGAAAGCATGCTGCCCGAAGGCACTACAAAAAACCTCTTGCGCCGCATGGCACGGATGTCCGCGATCGAGCATCGTTATTCCTTCGTGCATCCCGTCACAACGCCGGACGGAAAGTGGAAAGACGCAGACGGGTTTTATGTGCCGGGCAAATTCCCTTCAACCGCGCGCCGCATGCAGGCGTTCGAGCATTTCGCACCGAGGCTGGCCGGCTGCGCTCTCGATCGACTCGCACTCACTGCGGAGGAGCGTAACGGCATTACCCACGTCATCGTCACATCGTGCACCGGCCTCTACGCCCCGGGGCTCGACTACGACATTGTGGAACACCTCGGCCTCAGTCCTTTTGTCGAACGCACCATGATCGGATTCATGGGATGCTACGCTGCGATCAACGCACTCAAGTCCGCTCGCCACATCGTCCGCTCCGAACCCAATGCCAAGGTTCTTCTCCTCAGCCTCGAACTCTGCTCCATGCACATGCAGGAGACAACCAACCTCGAGCAGTTGCTGGCATTTTTGGTTTTTGCCGACGGGTGCGCCGCGTATTTGGTGAGTGCCGAGGCCGTGGGCTTCGCCATCGACAGCTTCCTCGCCGTCAGGCTTTCCGGCACGAATCACCTCATCACCTGGCGCATCGGGGAACAGGGCTTCGACATGCAGCTCTCGGGCAAAGTCCCTGGCGAGTTGCGCAGCGGCCTTGCGGCGGCGGGCAGCCAGATCACGCGCGGAAGAGAGCCGGCGGCAATCGATCTGTGGGCGGTTCATCCCGGAGGTCGCACCATCCTCGACGCCGCGGAGCAAGGGCTTGCGCTGCCCGGCGGCGCGCTCTCGGTCTCGCGCGATATTCTGGCGCGCTTTGGAAACATGTCCTCGGCCTCCGTGATGTTTGTCATGGAGCAGTTGATGCGGCGCGCCGTTCCGGGGCAAGGAGGCTGCGCCATGTCGTTCGGCCCCGGAGTCACCGCGGAGACTATGCTCTTCCATGCCGCCTGACGCGCTCGACTTCAGCCATCGTGCACAGCTCACGGAGTTGATCGACGGGCCTTGCAGCCGCGACCAGTTGCGCGCGTGCCTCCGCGACGTTGCGCGCCTCAATCGATGGTTCCTCGGATACCGGCCCACGCTCGAATGGCTTGAATCCCTGGTCCTCGGCGCCGAATCGCGGCCGATTCACATCCTCGACGTGGGCTGCGGCTTCGGCGATGGATTGCGGCGCATTGAACGCTGGGCTCATGCGCGTGGCATCGCCGTGGAACTCACCGGAATCGACATCAATCCCGATGCCATCGCCATCGCCGCTGAGGCTACCTTGCCATCGAGCCGTATTCACTGGATCGCGTCGGATGTATTCGCATATCGGCCCGCAAAACCGATCGACCTCGTGATCAGCGCCCTCTTCACGCATCACCTCAGCGAAGAAGGCGTCATTCAATTCCTCCAATGGATGGAACGACGCGCTGCGCTTGCCTGGTTCATCAACGATCTCTCTCGAGCCGCGGCTCCCTATCACCTGCTTCGAATTTTTTCCAAACTTGCGCGCCTGCATCCTTTTGTGCAGCATGACGGCCCTGTCTCATTTCGGCGCGCATTTGTGGAGGAGGACTGGCGGCAGATGTGCGCGTCCGCGGGTCTCGACAGCCACGCCATCTCGTTCAAAGCATTCGCGCCGGCCCGGCTTTGCGTCGCGCGCAGAAGACGTCAATGAGAAAGCTGCCGGAATCCGCAGAGCACCTGGTGATCGGCGGTGGGCCGGCCGGATCAACGGTTGCAGTGCGCCTTGCAGGGTCAGGACACGACGTAGTGCTGCTCGAACGGGAACCGGGCGCGCACCACAAGGTGTGCGGCGAGTTTCTCAGCCGCGAAGCTGTAGGCTATCTTGAGCAGGCCGGGGTCGATCCGATTGCACTCGGCGCTGTCGTAATTCGCAATCTGCGTCTCTCGTCCGGCCGCAAGGTGGTTGAAGCGCCTCTGCCCTTCCAGGCTCTCTCGCTTTCGCGCTGCGTACTCGACGAAGCTTTGCTCGTTCGCGCTGAAGGAGCTGGATGTCGAGTCGCTCGGGGCTTCTCTGTCGAATCGCTCAAACCGCACGGCGATCAGTGGCTGGCCTCACTCAGCAACGGTGCAACAATGCGTGCCAGGAACGTCTTCCTGGCCACGGGCAAACATAATCTGCGTGGATTCCCACGCAGTCCTGCGAAACAGGCCGATCTGATCGGCTTCAAGCTGCATTGGCGGCTTGCCCTGCCGCAAATCGAGAGCCTACGCGAATGCATGGAGCTTTTCCTATTCGATGGTGGCTATGGGGGCCTGGCGCTCATCGAAAACGATATCGCCAATCTCTGTCTCGTTGCGCGCCGCTCCAGGTTGCGCAGACATGGCGCGTGGCCGGAGCTCTTTGCCGCAATCCTGAACGAGAATTCTCACTTGAGGTCCATCTTAGAGGGCGCAAGTCCGCTGTGGCCGCGTCCGCTTGCCATTTCACCGATTCCCTACGGTTACCTTGCCCGGGAATCGGCAGGCTTATGGCGCGTTGGCGATCAGGCCGCTGTGATTCCTTCCTTCACCGGCGACGGCATCTCCATCGCATTGCACAGCGGCGCTCTCGCCGCGCAGATGTACCTGGCTGGCAAAAGCAGCGACGATTACCAACACTCACTCCACGACCAACTGCGCCGGTCGATGTCGCTTGCGACTCGGCTTTCACAAGTGGTGACCAGCAATGGAGGCCGCGCGCTTGCTCTCCCCGTGCTATCACTCTTTCAGAACGCACTGCCGTGGATTGCCACTGCGACGCGTATCCCTGAAAGTTCGCTGCTTCCGGGGACTATGGCTTCAGACTTCACCAGAGCCGGAGTCTGAGTGGAGCATAATCTTCGCTAGAGATTGCAATAATTGCCAAGAATGAATTGAGCCGCGCCGTAATAGTCGCCCACCCCCGGGTTTCCGCCGCTGAACCTGGGTCCTTACTCAATTCGCCTAGGAGACCGTTTCCAAAGCGTCGGCCTCGCGCCAGGCCGCGATCTCCGCCCGCGTCATATCGGCGGCTACGCGACGGTCCGAATAGATCCGCGGTTCGCCAAACTTGAGGTGAGCGGAAAATCCATTCACCCCGAGCACTTTCCAGAGGTGTGGCATGAAATTCTGATCCTCATACCAGCACAGTTCGCGCTCTTCAATTCCATCCTCGATCTCATAGCGGATTGCCGCTGCGGTGATGGGAGCGCCCGCCGCTGTTGCGGGATCGATCAGTCTCGAGTGGAACCGCAGCACCTCCATTCCGTCGGTACTCGTGCCCTCGGGAAACAGCAGAACTGGAACCTGCAAATTGAGCCGCTCGGAGATCTGCTCGGCCACACTGATTGGCGCTGGCCGTGGCTTGACCGGTCGAGAAAGATCGTTCCACCCGTCCGGGCCGCTTTGCCGAAGAACGGCCAGCGGTCGATCTCCATTTTGGCGACAAAAAAGCAGGGCATGGCAGCGCTGTAGATGATGATGTCGAGATAGCTGAGATGGTTCGAAACCACCAGACCGCGGGCTGGCGGTTCGCCCTGCACCTGCATTCCGATGTTCAGCAGCCTAGAACCGCGCGCGCCGACGCTGCAGCCAAAGAGCGCGCCGCTCTAGTGTGATGCGGCCCGCGCACGCGCTTCAGCCAGTAGCGGAG
Organism: uncultured Acidobacteriaceae bacterium; assembly: GCA_963782285.1. Taxonomy (GTDB): domain Bacteria; phylum Acidobacteriota; class Terriglobia; order Terriglobales; family Acidobacteriaceae; genus Telmatobacter. The sequence continues at coordinate 214,291 of CAWAJH010000015.1, read as the reverse complement.
AATCAAAACGCCAGAACGAAGGCCAGCGCCACAGCGCGCCGGAACCGGCGAAACATCACGGCGAAAGCGGAGCCAGGAAGCGGTTGCGGGCCGCGGCCGAAAGCAATTGAGATCCAGGAGCGTCAGAAAATCGATGGTGCCGAACTCACGGTCCCAGGCTGGAGGCGCGGCAATGCGCGCACCGATGGCAAATAAGTCTTCAGCAGCTTGGGAATTTTGACGGGAGTTGGAGCGGGCGCCGGAGAAATATCCCCGCGCGACGATCGATCGTTCTGGCAGCACGACGGCTGTGCGTCCCGTCTCTGCGGATTCAAATCGCAGCTTCCTGGGGGGCATGCGTAAGCTGCGGTCGGCGTCGGTCTCAAACTCCGCCGAAACCCGGAAACCTTCAAGCTGACGATACATCTGCCACCCCTCCGCCGGGTCATTGGAGTTTAAAGAAGAGCAACCGAGCAAATAACGAAGCCCCATGGCGGTAGCATACTGCGCGATCCCGCGCCACAACAACATCAGCACTTCAGGCGTGCGATGTTCGCGATCAATCGACGCGCGGCCCAGTTCCAGAATCGCCCGCCCGCAGCGGCTTCATACGGCGCCAGGTTGAATTCCTGCTCGCAGTAGTAGCCAAGGTTGCGCGCGGCCGTCTCGCCCGATTGCATGCGATAAGTTCCCACCACCCTCCGGCTCCCTTGTCTTCCACCAGCAGGTGCTCGCACACTGTGTCGAACCGGTCAATGTCGAGGCCGGTTACGTACGAGTTCTCCAGCCCTTCACCGAGCTCGATATTGAAGACCTTGAATCGCAGCCGGCATGCAGCCTCGCGGTCCTGCGCGTTTCAGCCAGGCGCAAGCGGTATCGGCCAACGTCCGCATGAATGTCGCAGCGCGGGCTGCGACGAACGCGATGCGAAATCGTTCGCTGGCGAAGCCACAAATTCCATCAACGAAGCGCGGCTCCGAGGCCATCTTCAACGGAACTATTTGACCGCGAATACCCGGGATCACGCGCCCAGTATCCGGCGGAAGCCCGTGAAAGAGCGATCAATGTGCTGCGAATTCAGTGCAAAAATTCCAGTGACATTTAACTTGGCGGTAACAAAGCGGACCGTCCCTCTGATCAATTGCTGGTTGCCTCCGTGTGTACTTTGCAATATAAAGTGATTATGAGGTCACTCATAAAACCATCAGCGACCATAGCCGCTATGGAATTACTGCTGATTTTCCCTGCTGTCCTCTTCATGGCCGCGCTTTTTGCGCGCGAAATTCAGCCTCTCCAGTTCGAGCCGGCCCACACGGCAAAGCTCATTGTCGACTGGTATGCGGCGCGGCCGCATGTCGGCCTCTGGGTGATTTTGATCGCCATGCCGTTCGCCGTCGCTCATCAGCAGTTGCATTGTGCTTTTGCGCACTTGGCACAACGATGCCGAGTTGCGGCACGCCGCCCGTCAATCCCTTTTCCCTGGTCCGTGCGCACCTCGCCACTTTGTTTGTTGCTGCGGCCACGGTCGCGGCCTTCGGCTTCCTCTCAATCATCGCGCTGCATATGATCACGGGCTGACGGCCCGCGCCCGATTCATCCGGCGGTCTGCCCATACTCGGCAAAAAACGAACAGCCGGGTAGCCGCAACCCATTCGTGCAGTTGCGTCCCGGCCGTTCGAAGAGGCTAGATTTTTTAGTTGTTCTTCCTCTAAATAAAGACCTGCACAAAGGCTCGTAACTCTATGCAAGAGCGCGCACAAGAATTATTTGGCGGCTCGTTTTCCAGGTAGGCCGCGGCGCGCATTTGCGATTATCGCCGGTAGCCGTAGGCCACTCCACCGCGGGCCGCACCCCATAGGCCATTCCACCGCGCGCCGCCATCATCGGACCACGCGATGTGTAGCCACCAACGAATCCGCGGCCGGCATAGCCGTATCCGTAACTTCGCGCCGCGGGCGCAGCCGCCCTGGGTGTGTAGGCAAATCCGCGCACAACCGGCCCACCCACGTAGCCCCTCGCGTAAGGCGCCACTGCGGCCCTGGGCGCGATCGTCACACCGCCGTACGCCATGATGCCCGGATAAGGCGCAACTGCGACGGGCGGAACATAGGGAACCGGCGCGGGACACGCAACCGGCGGGGCGTAGGACATGACTGGCGGCGGCGGGGACGGATAAGCGGGAGCCCGAGGCTGATCGGGAGCGTAAGAATTCTCGGGACCGGCATCTGGCGCTTGCGCGGGCGGAGGAGGCTCCGGCGCATAGGCGTCAGGCGAGCGCTGATAGAGCCCGTAGGGATCGCGCTGCGGTTCCTGCACCGTTGGTACCTGAATGTCTTCCATCACGCGCAGCGTCAGAGCTGTCTCAGCCTTAAGTGTCGGCCTCGGACCGCGCCGTGGCAGCATTGATCAGATCGATCGGCCACAGCACGGGAATCATCCACAAAACCGCGTCGCGAACCGCATGGCCCTTGCCCAGAATGCGCCCCTGCGCGTCAATCTTGTAACCGGGCACGTCCACTACCTTCGCATTGATCGGAATCACCGTATCGCCCACGTAGAGGCGGTCGAAATCCAACTGCATCCAACCTTTGCCGACAAAGTGGCCGGGATCCTTGTACTCGGCGAATTCCCCGCCCAGGTAGCTGCCGTAGGGGAGCATGAAATCGCCGCGCCGGTGCTCCACTTTGCACAGCACGGGATCGCCGACGGCGGTGGTCTTTGAAGAGATTTTCCCGTCGCCGGTCGAGCACGACACCAAAGCGATCCGGCCGGAATCAGCCGCTGGCCTGCGTCTGCAAACAGCGGCGGCGCCACGAGCACGTGAAAAGCAAGAGGGAGGTACGTTTCATGGTTTGTCTCCAAGGCAGAATTTTCACAACAGGAAACCGCTCGCACTTCCAAAAAGCTTCGGCTCGCGAGATGCGCGTTTCGAGTGCCGCACGCCAGGCGATCACAAGCACCGCCGCTGGAACAGCCCTCGAGAAATAAAGACACTGTTCCTCTGCGTCGCAAGAGTGCGACCTCGAGCGACGATCATCGAGTGCAACCTGCGCACACACCTCAACTAAGCCATGCAATGCTGGAAGTGCAACGACACGTCTCGCGAGACCTGCGCCCCATGCTAAATTTTGAGCGAAAATCCCCCGAGTTAGCGCTGATGAACCCCCGCAGGATTCAAAAGTTTCGTACGCGTTCAAAAAAATTTTTCGGGAATGTAATCTTTGGGAACAAAACGACGTTGCAGCGTCGCATCGGCGGCGTCGCTGCCGTTGTGCGCGGGCGCGCACAAATGCGACATCATCCCCTGGGTTCGTAATTCAGATTCGGTCCCAGCCAGCGCTCAGCCTCTGTCACGCTCATCCCTTTGCGCCGCGCGTAATCTTCCACCTGGTCGCGATCGATCTTGCCCAGACTGAAGTACCGCGACTGCGGGTGGGCGAAGTAGAACCCGCTTACGCTCGAGCCCGGCCACATGGCAAACGACTCGGTGAGTTCGATTCCGGTCTTCGCTTCTCGACGTCGAGCAGACGCCAGATTGTTCCCTTCTCTGTGTGATCGGGACAAGCTGGATAACCGGGCGCCGGCCGGATCCCGCGATACTTTTCCTGGATGAGATCCTCGCTGCTCAGCTTCTCCTGCGCCCGTAACCCCACTCCTCGCGCACGCGCTTATGCAGGCACTCGGCAAACGCCTCGGCGAGCCGGTCCGCGATTGCCTCCGCCATGATCGCGTTGTAGTCGTCGTGCTTGCTTCTGAAGCGCTCCACCAGTTCTTTCAGCCCGATCCCGCTCGTCACGGCGAACGCGCCGATGAGATCCTCGAGCCCTGTCTCCTTGGGCGCAACAAAGTCGGCCAGCGACCGGCACGGCTCGCTTCCCTCGCGGTTCGCCTGCTGGCGCAGAAAGTGGACCCGGTCGAGCAACTCTGTTCGTGCGCCATCAGTGTAAAGTTCCACGTCGTCGCCGACGGCATTCGCCGCAAAGAATCCGTACACGGCGCGTGCTGTCACCAGATTTTCCTTCACAATGCGGTCCAGCAGCGCATTGCGCTTCCGCAAAGATCTGGCGCGCCTGCTCGCCCTGCAGCGGGTCGCTCGAGAATCCGCGGATAAACGCCCTTCAGCTCCCACGTGTGAAAAACGGAGTCCAGTCGATGAACTCGCGCAGCGTGGCCAGCGGAAAGTCATCCAGCGCACGCACGCCGGTAAATTCGGCCGTCGCCACGTCTTCCCGGCGCCACTCAATCGGCGTCCGCCGGGCCCGTGCTACCGCAATCGGCACCGCCTTCGCTCGCGGCGCGGCGTGGGCTTTGCGCAACGCTTCGTATTCGGCGCGATGCTGCGCCACGAAATCCGGCTTTCCCGTCTTCGCTCAGCAGGCTTGTCGTCACCGGCACCGCGCGGCTCGCGTCCAGCACGTGCACCACAGGCTGGCTGTAGTGCGGCGCGATTTTGATGGCTGTATGTGCACGGCTGGTAGTCGCGCCACCGATCAGCAGCGGAAGCTTGAACCCCTGCCGCTCCATCTCGCGCGCCACGTGCACCATCTCGTCGAGCGACGGTGTAATCAGTCCGCTCAGGCCGATTAGATCCGCATTCTCCGCCTTCGCCCGCTCCAAAATCTTCTCCGCGGGCGCCATCACACCCATATCGATCACTTCGTAGTTGTTGCAGGCCAGCACCACGCCCACAATGTTCTTTCCGATGTCGTGCACGTCGCCTTTCACCGTGGCCAGCACGATCTTGCCTTGCGCCTTTGTCGCATGCCCCGCTGCTGCGAGCGACGCCTTCTCGGCTTCCATGAACGGCGTCAGGTACGCAACGGCCTTCTTCATCACGCGCGCCGACTTTACCACCTGCGGCAGAAACATCTTGCCCGCGCCGAAGAGATCGCCGACAATACCCATCCCGACCATCAACGGTCCCTCGATCACGAGCAGCGGACGGCCCAGCTTGGCGCGCGCTTCTTCGGTGTCCGCTTCGATGTACTCATCGATTCCCTTCACCAGCGCGTGGCTCAGCCGTTCCTCAACTGGGCCATTTCTCCATTCCTCGGTCTTCTTTTCGCTCTCTCCACTGCTTGCGCCTGCAGCTTTCAGCTTTTCTCCGTGCACAACCAGCCGCTCGGTCGCATCCGGACGCCGGTTCAGCAGGACATCTTCCACCAGTTCCTTCAGCTCCGGCTCAATCTCCTCGTAGACCTCGAGCTGGCCAGCGTTCACGATGCCCATGTTCATGCCCGCCGCAATGGCGTGATACAGGAACGCCGAGTGCATGGCCTCACGAACGACATTATTGCCGCGAAAACTGAATGAAATGTTCGAAACGCCGCCGCTCACCTTCGCGTGCGGCAAATTCTCCTTGATCCAACGCGTGGCCTTGATAAAGTCCACCGCGTAATTGTTGTGCTCTTCCATCCCTGTCGCTACCGTCAGGACGTTGGGATCGAAGATGATGTCTTCCGGCGGAAATCCATCGCCGACGAGGATCCTGTAAGCACGTTCGGCAACGCGGATCCTGTCCTCGTATGTCGCGGCCTGGCCTTGCTCGTCAAAAGCCATCACCACGGCCGCCGCACCGTACTTCAGCACCGCGGCTGCTCTCTCGCGAAATTTGGATTCGCCGTCTTTCAGCGAAATCGAGTTCACGATGCCCTTGCCCTGCAAGCACTTCAGCCCGGCTTCAATCACTTCCCACTTCGACGAGTCCACCATGAAGGGGACCTTGGTAACCTCGGGTTCGCTTTGCAGTAGATGCAGGTAACGCGTCATCGCAGCCACGCCGTCGATCATGCCTTCGTCCATGCAGATATCGAGAACGTTCGCGCCGTTTTCCACCTGCTGGCGCGCGACTGCAACCGCCTCTTCGAACTTGCCGTCTTTGATCAGCCTGGCAAATTTCGGCGAACCGGCCACATTGGTCCGCTCGCCGATCACGATGTAGACGCCTGGCTGCTGGGTGAACGGCTGTGATCCTGAAAGGCGGAGTGGTCTCGCCTCAATCGACGCTTTTCTGTTCTCCGCGAGACTCATAGTTGGCTCACGCTCTCGCCGATGTAAATCTCTTGCGCATCTTCCGGCGGCAACTTGCGCGGAGCCAGCCCCTCAACAGCCTTTGCAATCGTCGCAATGTGCTCCGGAGTATTGCCGCAGCACCCACCGGCAATATTGAGGAGCCCCGCTCGCGCGAACTGACTCAGATAACGCGCCATATCCGGCGGACCAAGATCGAAGCCGGTCGCCGAAAGCGGATTCGGCAACCCAGCATTGGGATAGCACGAGATGGCTACGTCGGCTTTGTTGGACAATTCTTCGAGGAACGGATACATCAAATCGGGCCCGAGCGAGCAGTTGAGCCCGACACTCAAAGGCCTCGCGTGCTTCACGGCATTCCAGAAGGCTTCCACGGTTTGCCCGGAGATCATTGTCTCGCCGCCGCGGCCCACGGCCGCCGAAATCATCAACGGCAACTGCTTGCCCGCTGCGGTCCGCCCATCCTCATCGAACACTTCGCGAATGCCCACCAACGCTGCCTTCGCATTCAGCGAATCAAAAATCGTCTCCACCAGCAGCAAATCGGCACCACCCGCGATCAGGGCGCGCACCTGTTGTTTATAAGCAACCTTCACCTGGTCGAAGGTCACGACGCGAAAGCCGGGATCGTCGGCATCGGGCGAGTTCGAAAGCGACACGGTCATCGGCCCGAGCGCTCCCGCGACAAACCGCTGCCGACCGGTCTCATTGCTCACGCGATCTGCCCATTCGCGACCGAGGCGCGCAGATCGCTCGTTAACCTCCCACGCGAGTTCATTCAGGAATCGATCGTCGATCACCTTCTGGTAAAACTCGGGATCTTTGCGGCCGCCGTGCTCGCGCGGATCGTCAACAAAAAACTCGCTCTGCACAATATTTGTCGCGCCAAAGGTGTTCGTCTCGATGATGTCTGCGCCCGCCGCGAGAAACTGCCGATGAATATCGCCGATCATCTCTGGCCGGGTCAGCGAAAACAGATCGCCGTTATTCAGCAGGTCCTTCTTCGCGTCCTTGAATTGGTTTCCGCGAATATCCGCTTCTTTCATGCCGAAGTCGCGGATGGTCGTGCCCATTGCGCCATCCAGCACAGCGATGCGCGCGGCTAGAATGCGTTCCAGTGGATGACTCGCCGTCTTCTTCATCTCTTCCTTCAGCTTTATGGTCGCCGACGCCTGGGGGGCTGCAGAATCCCACAAAAGCCTCAATTGCCGGTCGTGGGCCGCACATGGGAACTAAGGGAAAGCGGCCTATTCTCAAGAATATCGGAGCCGGCATCCCCTTCTCATCGATTCACGCTGAACGCCTGGCCGCGCGCGCTGAATTGCATCCACACTCATTGAACGGAGCAGGGAAACCGAACCATGTTTTCTCCCCGACTCGAACAAAATGCCGGCTCCAATTGTGGATGCCCTGCCCTCGCCGATCCGAATGACGCGCCACATTTAGACTGAAAAGAGATGATTCAGACCCTGTTCGGAAGCCTCGAACCCGAAAAACCTGACGACTCCGGTCTCTTCGGGCGCATGCGCCAGGCCGTTTCGCGCACACGCGAGTCATTCTCCGCCAAAATTGCGGACCTGGCCGCGATGACGCGCATCGTGGACGAAGGCGCGCTCGAAGAACTTGAGGCCGCAATGCTGACCAGCGACCTTGGCGTGCCCACGACAGCCGCGGTTCTTGATGCACTCCGCGACCGGGCGCGCCACAAGGCCATCGAGGGCGGCGCCGAACTCCGCAATCTTCTGAAGGATCAACTGATCGCGATACTTAGTGCCCCGCAAAAGGCGGCTGCCGGGCTGCAGGCGCAGCCGGCCTCGCCACCCAAAGTTACTTTCCTTGTCGGCGTAAACGGGACCGGCAAAACCACATCGAGCGGCAAGCTCGCCGCGTGGAGCCGCGCTCGAGGGCGGTCGGTACTCCTGTGCGCGGCCGATACATTTCGTGCGGCGGCGATTGAGCAGCTTGAAATCTGGGCCGCGCGCTCCGGCGTAGAAATGATCAAGACGCGCCAGGGCGGCGACCCCGCTGCCGTCCTCTACGACTCCATCACGGCCGCCAAGTCGCGAGCGATCGACGACCTTTACGTTGATACCGCCGGCCGCCTGCACACCAAATCCGGCCTCATGGACGAGCTCGACAAGATGCGCAGGACCGCGGCTCGGCTCGTGCCCGGCGCGCCTCACGAAGTGCTGCTCGTGATGGACGCAACGACAGGACAAAATGGCCTGCAGCAGGCACGCCAGTTCACGCAATCCGCGGGAGTCACGGGCATCCTTCTCACCAAGCTCGACGGCACGGCCAAGGGCGGAATCGCCGTGGCCATCGCGCGCGAGCTGAATTTGCCGGTTCGGTTCGTCGGCGTCGGTGAGCAGATGAGCGATCTGCTGGAGTTTTCTCCAGCGGAATTTGTGGATTCGTTGCTCGAATAGAATCCTTGCATTCACGCGGCCAATCGCGCGATTTTGACGCGCCGGTTGCGCATGGCTTTTGCGAGATCGTAATTGGCCTGCAACCTGATCCACACTTCGGGAGAAGTTCCAAACGCCTCGGAGAGGCGCACAGCCATCTCGGCCGATACGCCAGTTTTGCCATGGATCATCCGCGACAGGTTGGCCCGCGTGATCTTCAGATGTGCGGCCAAGCGGGTGACGGTCACACCGAAACCTTCCATGTATTCCTGAATGATCTCGCCCGGATGTGCGGGGTTGTGCATCATATGCTTTTCTCTCCTAGTGATAGTCCTGATAATCCACCAAAACAGCGTCTTCGCCTTCAAATCTGAATGTGACGCGCCAATTACCGCTGACACGCACGGACCATTGATCTTTCAGCTTCCCTTTGAGCGGATGCAAATGCCAACCCGGCACATTCATATCCTTTGGCGACGTACCTGCGTCGAGCAGTGTTAATTGCCGGCGGAGTTTCGCAGCGTGTGCCGGCTGGATTCCCGCCTTGCTGTCGGTGCGGTAAAAACTCTCCAGCCCGGCATGCCCGAAGCTCTTAATCATCTGTGTATTGTATTGATACGCTATACAATAGTCAAGTTTTCCTCTCGTAGGTAGCCGACCCCTGAGGCCAGACTTCTGCCCGTGAATACAAGTGCGGGGTGCGCCATCCCTGTCACTGGGTCGAACGTTGCCCGGGCCGCACGACTTCTGACTCGGCGCCCACCGTCACCGGTGTGCAAAGCCAGTAGCCGACCCAGCTGCGTGTGCGGCAATACCAACCACCGGCGCTATCCACCACTTCCTGATGTTGTGCTTCCTGGCCCAGTAGCTGCCCGCAGCAGCGAACGTCACCGAGCCGAGATCGACTCCGATCTGCGCCGCCTGAGTCGAGGGCATCATCGGGTTACCTTCCGTGCATTTGTGCTCTGCCATGCAGTGCTGGGTCATCTCCACATCAAGAAGCGCCGTGCCCAAATGAATTCCATTCAGCAGGAGATAGCTGCGGGCGAACCCGTGTGACCGGATTGGTCGAAACGGGTGCATCGCGGGCCGTACCACTGCCGTGAGAACGGCTTGCGAATTCGCTCCCGAGAATAGATTGTCGGGATTGCTCGATGCCTGGAGCGGTTGCGCCTGCAACGCGGTCTGGACCTCTTCGAATGAAATCGATCTTTTCTGGGATCGGCCCAGAGTGCCTGTGATTGCGAGGCAGAATACGAGTGTTGCGTGACAGGCCAGCCGCATGCCCCCTCCCGCTGCGGCCAACGGCCGCCATTGGGTGGTATCGGCGTGTCCCGGCAAACAATGAGCCGGTGAATCCGGATCCGCAAACCGTCATCGCGGAATGGGACGCACGAATTTAGGCCTCCGAAGGCAGGAAACCATCGACCCTGTGGTTCCGAACGCTGAGGTCCGTCTTTGCTCGTTATCGGTCCATGTACACTTGATTGTTCCGCCTCGAGACAACGATGACCGCTTCCGCATCCATCTCCGAACTCGACATTCAATGGATGCAGCGCGCGCTCGAACTCGCGCGGCGCGGCACCGGCGTCACCTCGCCTAATCCCGCGGTCGGCTGCATCATTCTCGACCGCGAGGGCCGGGTGATTGGCGAGGGCTGGCACGAGTACGACCTGGTCGATCACGCAGAGGTCGTCGCACTCGACGCGGCGCGCAAAAATGCGGGCGACCGCATCCGCGGCGGCACCGCCTACGTCACCCTCGAGCCATGCAGCATCGTGGGCCGCACGCCGCCCTGCACCGCTTCCCTGATCAGCGCGGGTCTGGCGCGCGTCGTCGTCGCCGCTATCGACCCCAATCCTGCCGTGGCAGGTCATGGCGCGCAAGCATTGCGTGCTGCGGGAATCCAAGTGGATGTGGGTGCCTGCCAGGCTGAAGCGCGCCGCCTCAACGAGGGCTTCGCCCGCTGGATCCAGCACAAGCGTCCCTTTGTGCTCATGAAGGTCGCAATGACCCTCGACGCTCGCATTGCACCGCCGCCCGGACATCAAACACCCCACGCACCCTACTGGATCACCAGCGAGCTGGCCCGCGCTGCTGTACAGCCGCTGCGTTGGGCCGCCGATGCCACCATGGTCGGGGTCGACACTGTGCTCGCCGACGATCCCTGGATGACCGATCGCAGTGGCCAACGCCGGCGCCGTCCGCTGCTGCGCATTGTGCTCGACTCCGCACTGCGCATGCCGCTCGATTCGAAACTCGTCGCGACAGCCCAGAACGACGTTGTAGTCTTCACCGTTTCCAACGACCAGGCGCGCATCCGCGAGCTTGTCAAGGGCGGCGTCCGCGTTGAGGTTCTCCCCGCAGAGCAAGGCCGGGTGCCGCTTGACAAAGTTCTCGACAAGCTGGGCGAAGAAGGCCTGCTCACCCTGATGACCGAAACCGGCACGCGCCTCAATACGGCATTCCTCGCGGCGGGGCTGGTTGACCGCCTGCATCTCTTCATCGCGCCGCAGATCATGGGGTCCGACGCGGTGCCCGCGTTCCGCGGCATGCCTCACTTTGTGCACATGGAGGATATGGAACTGGAGCGGTACGGCAATGACCTCGGCCTCAGCTCCCTGCTGCGCGATCCCTGGCCGCGCGACATTGCTCAGTGAACAGTGGTCAGTGGTCAGAAAAGCCATTGAAACGACCCGCGCCGGCACGCTTCCTATAAAATACTCAGTAGATTAACCCGGCCGTACCCCTTTTCCGCCGGTAACCGAATCCACCTGCCTCCAGCAAGAACGGAAAGCCCTGATGCTCTCTACCCCCGTCATCACGGCTGTCGTCTCGGTCGTCGGACTCGTCGGCGTGCTCACTTGGCGCGTGCGCGAAGGCCGCAGTGCCGTGACGCTGAAGAAGATCGTGATGCCGCCTCTGGGCATGGCCACCGGATTCTGCATGTTCTTCTATCCGCCAAGCCGCGTTCCGCTAACGTGGGGACTCGCCGCATTTCTCGTCGGAGCCGTCGTCCTCGCCTACCCGCTGCTCATCACCTCAGACCTTCACCTGCAGAACGGTGTCATCATGATGAAGCGATCGAGCGCGTTCTTCGCGGTGATCATCGTGCTCGCACTCGTCCGCTACCTGGCACGTGGCTTTTTTGACCGGATCCTCTCGCTCGAGCAGACTGGCGCCATCTTTTACCTGCTCGCCTTCGGCATGATCCTGCGCTGGCGTTTGAAGCTCTACCTTGCCTATCGCGCCCTGACCAGCGGCGCGTCGCCCGCCAGCTCGCCCGCTCCTGAACAGGCCTCTGCGGATTAATCCGAGGCAACGGAGATAGCGGGGGATGCGAACAATCGATGCCACTCCGGCTTCACATCTCCATCTTCTGCAGCTTCGGCGATCTCGGTGTTTTCCTCCCCGCGGCTGCCGGTTTTTCGTGAGACAATCAATCCGCATCACCGTTCCCCTTCAAATTCCCCATCAAGGAACCAGCCGATGACCAACGCAGCCGTCATGAACTCCCTCACCTTCAACGTTGAGCGCAAAGGCTCGACCGCGGTTGTGCACTGCCGTGGCCGGCTCGTTGCCGGACTCTGCGGCGACTTTTATGCAAAGATCAAGCCGCTCTTCGCCGATTCGAAGCGCGTGGTTCTCGACCTCACTAACCTTGATTCTGTCGACAGCATGGGACTCGGCACCCTGGTTCGCCTGTATGCCTCGGCGAAATCGGCGGGCTCCTGCCTGGAACTCGTGAACTTGAACGAGAAAGTCCGCGACTTGCTCGGAATCACCAATCTGCTCTCGCTCTTCGGCGAAATGTGCGAAAAAGGCGTGGCGATGAAGTTTTGATTTTCGCGGTGCGGGGGGGCGGCTTTCAGCGTGGCCTCCCACCCTAAAGCTCTTTGCTCCGCTTCGAGCTTTAGAATGGGGCACCCAGTTTGTTCCCTTGTTCCCTCGACCCCTAGAATTGACCCATGTTCACCGGCATCATTGAGCAGACCGGTACGCTTGCAAGCCTTGTCGATCGCGGCGGCGTTCGCCGCATCACTGTCGAAGCTCCAGGCATCGCTTCGCGGCTGCGCGAAGGCGATTCGCTCGGCGTCTCCGGCGTCTGCCTGACGGCGCTCGACCCCGACCCGACATATTTCCACGCCGATCTCGCCCAGGAGACTCTCGATCGTACCTCGCTCGGTTCCCTCGCTCCCGGCGCGAAAGTCAATCTAGAACTTCCGATGGCAGCAGGTAGCCCGCTGGGTGGCCACATTGTGCAGGGCCACGTGGATGGCGCCGGCGTTATGACGGCGCTCGACCCTGTGATCCCGGAATCGAGCCCGAACTTCGACCGGCAGACCACTGACTGGACGTTGAAGGTCCGCGTTCCAGAAAGCGTCCGCCAGTGGATGGTTCACAAAGGGTCGGTGGCCGTCGAAGGAATCAGCTTGACGATTGCGGGCTTCGACGGCGAGGAGATCACCATCGCGATTCTGCCGCTGACGTATTGGCGAACCAACCTGCACACTCTAGCCGTCGGTGCGCTCATGAACATCGAGGCCGATGTGCTGGTGAAGCTCGCCGCGATGCAGATGCAGGCCGAGAAAAAATCGGAATTTCATTTGACTGAAGCCTGGCTCGTAGCCAACGGCTATTGACCGGGCTGATGCGGCACAATCTCCGGCGGTGCCACCTCGACCCATCGCGCTGTGGCCGCGTCGGATCTGCACTCTGCCCATAGCGTGTAAATCTCCCTCTTCGGCACAAACGGCGCATCCACCAACACTGCCCTGCCTCCATCCGCGTTGGTGTAGCGCTCGCGGCACCAGCGGATAAACGGCTCCGCGCGACGGCCTTTGCGCATCGTGAACCAATCGATGATTTCGTAGGGAGATTCCCGGTAGACGTTCTCCGGCGTCCACCAGAAGCGCACCGGCCCCTTTGGCGAGAACCGCTCTTCAATGCACGTGCCGCCTCTCTCGTGCATCGCGCGCAACAGATCGGTCCACGTGATGAGCCTGCCGCGCGACTTCATCAGCATCCGCAGTTTGTGCTCGCGGTGCTGCCGAGTCCAACGCGTCATAAATCCGAACGGAATCGCGAGACAGGCGCCGGCAAAAAGCACCGGGAGCACAAGAACTTCAAGAATCGGGCCGCCGTAGGTAGTCAGCCGCTTCCGCTCCCGTTTCCGCTCTGGTTCCTGTGTCTGCATGATCGCGCCCACTCCGTATTGCTTCACTTCTTCGCCGGCAAGCTCGGCGGCGCCTCCACGTAATCGCTTCCCACACGAGAGACAATCTGATCCCGCCGATCTGTCAGCAGTTTCAGCTTCTCTGTTATTTCGATGAACTCCTTCTTCTGATCGGCGGTCAGTTCGATACCGGGCTTGCTCAGATCATTGAGCTTGGCCTGCAGCACTGGAATTTCGCGATCGATTAATACCGGCCGGATCACCGGTGTCTTCGTGCGTCCCACCGCGATCTCGTTACGGTTATTCTCCTCCCACACCGGCAGTACGCCCACATGGCCCAGTTCCACGCGAACTCCCGCCGGTCCGTAGTCGTTGCGTACCGCCGAAAACAGCGCAATCAGTTCGTCCCTCGGCTCGCCATTCGAATCGGGATTGAGTCCATCGACGTACGTCCGCGACTGGTTCGACAGGAAGTTCCCCAATGAATAAAAGATGATTGTGTTGCGCCCATCCTGCGTTTTATAGGTCTCAACGGGCTGCAACACGTGGGGATGCGCGCCCACGATGACGGTTGCCCCTGCTTCCATGATCTTGTGCGCAAGGTCCACATCCTCGGGCCGCGGCGCCGTCGCGTATTCAATGCCCCAATGCACGCTCACCACCAGCATGTCGCACTGCGCCTTCGCGGCCTTCACTGCTGCGAGTACGGTTGCTTCGTCAGCCCCCGGCGCGCCGTTGGCCTCGCCAGGGTAGGGGAAAAAATTGACATGGGGCTGATCGTCCTTGTCGGGGTTGCGACTGCCGTTGAGCCAGCGCGTCATTCCCAGCCAACCCACCTTAATGCCATTGGCTTCGATGATCACGGGTTGCCAAGCGGTCGCGGCATTATCTGAAGTTCCTGCAAACAGGAGTCCAGCTTGTTTTAGCTGCTCACGGCTCTCGGCGAATCCGGCCCACCCCTGGTCCATCACATGGTTGTTGGCAAACGAGACGATCTTGATCCCGCTTGCCTTCAGCGCTTTCGGCAGTTCAACGGGGGCGTTGAACAAGAACGCCTTCGTCCCATGGGAGTTCTCCGGCGCGACCGGCGTCTCCAGGTTTACAAATCCGAAGTCGGCTCCTTCGAAGACGTCCGCCACATCGCTGAAGAAGGCCGTCCAGCCAGCTTCTCCCTCGCTTGCAGCGGCTGCTGCCTGCTTTACCGCCTCATGAGGAATCACATCTCCTGCCGCGGCAAACGTGACTTGCGCAAGTTCATGCGGGTATGGGGTCACCGCTGCGGCGCTACTGAATGCTCTGTGCTCCTTGATGAGGGCTGCTCCAAGCGCAGCCAAAACGAGGATAGAGGCCAGGATCGGCCAGCGCTTACTCAGGGCGGTCTCCAGCGCCTGGGCAGCGATGTCCAGTTGCCCTGCGACTTCACCAAGCGCGCGCTCCAGCTTTTGCCAGTCCATCGGCTGTCCCGGCCCTCCAACGGACCGCACCTCAAATGAATTCAGCATACAGGCCCGTCGCACGGCTTTCCCTCGGAAGCCGGCCGCCGGGCATCCGCATTGCTTACGGCTTCCCGAACGTCCGGCCCCTTTGGATCGTCTATCTTACAGTTAGGACTGTTACCCTGAAGCAGGAGAAGGTGTTACAGGATTTCCGGACCGCATTTGAGCGCGGAGCCGGCGAGCGCGTCGATGGCAGAGTTCGTTATCAAATTGGCCGATGAGCGTGGCCACGTGCAGGAGCAGGTGCAGACCGCGGCCACGGCCGAGGAGCTGCGCGCTCGATTCGCTCACGCGGGCTATCATGTCTTTTCCGTTCGCACGCGTGGCAGCATCGGCCTCGGCCGCAGGAAGGTCAAGCTCGAGCCTTTTCTCATCTTCAACCAGCAGTTTCTGACCCTCATTCGCGCCGGCCTGCCCATTCTCGGATCCCTTCAGATGCTCGGCAAGATCCAGAGGAATGCCGGGCTCTCAAACCAGTTGGATGACGTAGCGACCCGCGTCAAGCGCGGCGAAGCGCTTTCGGCCGCCTTCGAGGCGCAAAGCGGTTTCCCGCTGATGTACACCACAACCATCCTGGCCGGCGAGCGATCCGGCAACCTGCCTGAGGTCCTTGAACGCTATGTAAACTTCCAGAAAATCGCACTCACACTACGCAAGAAGCTTATCGGATCGCTTATCTATCCCGGCGTCCTGATTACGCTGGTTTGCGGGCTGCTGACCTTCATGTTTACGGTGGTTGTGCCTCAATTTGCCGTCCTTTACGACCAGCTTGGCAGCAAGCTGCCCGCCCTGACACTTGACCTCCTGGCTTTCGGCAAGTTTATGCAGCACAATATCCTGTGGCTCGCGATCAGCGCGCTCGCTGTCGCCTTCGCCGCTTATCGTTTTTCGATCACCGAGCGCGGCCGCGATTTTGTTGACGGCGTTCGCATCAAGCTGCCGGTCTTCGGCAAAATCTGGGTCAAATACCAGGTTGCGCTGTTCTCGCGCACGCTTTCCACGCTGCTCACGGGCGGCTTGCCCTTGGTGCCCTCGCTGGAAACGGCAGCGCGCTCCATCTCGTCGCGGCGCGTCTCGCAGGCCGTGCAGTCGTCCATCGGCACTGTAAGCGAAGGCAAGAGTCTTGCCGAATCGCTTACCAGGACCAAAATATTTCCCGGCCTGGCCACTGAAATGATCACCGTCGGCGAACAAACCGGCGCACTGCCACAAATGCTGAACTCCGTGGCCGAATTCTTTGAGGAGGATGTGGCGACGGCGCTTGCCGCCGCGCTGTCCCTCATCGAGCCCGCCATTCTCATCGTGATGGGGAGCGTCGTGGTCTTCATTCTAATCTCGCTTTACCTGCCCATCTTTTCGCTGGGGCAAACGAGCGCGATGTGACAAGCGGAACCGAGGAGAATTAACCCATGGCTGAAACCAACGTATTACCGCTCGCATCGCCCTTGAACGGGGACGAACGCAGTCAAGCCGAAGCGCTTGCGCGGCGCTATCACGCCGAATTCGTCGACCTGAAGAACTTCAAAATTCAGCACGACCTGCTGCGCACCGTGCCCGTCGAGCTCATGTTCCGCTACAACTTTGTGCCTATCGAGCAAAGGCCCGATCACCTGGTGATCGCGGTCAGCGATCCCTCGCGGCTGATGGTGCTCGACGAGATCGCAGGCCTGCTCGGCGCACGCATCCAGGCACGCGTCGCCACACTCTCCCAGATCACTGAAGTTCTGAAGAAGACCGAACAATCGCAGCGTGTTCTTGACGAAGCCAGTGAAGGACTCACCTTCGACGTGCTCACCGGCGACGAAAACCCCGACGAGAACATCTCGATCGAGAAGCTCACCAGCGAAGCCGAGGACATCAGTCCCATCATTCGCCTGGTCGACACCACCATTTTCACGGCACTCGAGCGCCGCGCCTCGGATATTCACATCGAGAGCTACGACGACTCGGTGCACATCAAGTACCGCATCGACGGCGTGTTGCAGGAAGCCATGGCCCCCATCGCCCGCGAACATCACGGCACCATCCTCGGCCGCATCAAGATCATGAGCGAGCTCGACATTGCAGAAAAGCGTGTGCCGCAGGACGGCCGTTTCCGCGTGCGCTATAAGGGCCGCCTCATCGACTTCCGCGTGTCCATCATGCCGACGATCTATGGCGAAAACGCCGTGCTCCGCGTGCTCGACAAGGAGTCGATGAGCGAAAAGTTCAAGCATCTCACGCTCGATGTCGTGGGCTTCGCCGACGAGGATCTCCGGCGCTTCCGCCGCTACATTCGCGAACCCTACGGAATGGTGCTGGTGACCGGGCCGACCGGTTCCGGCAAAACGACGACACTCTACGCCGCACTCAACGAGATCAAGAGCGACGAAGATAAGATCATCACGATTGAGGATCCGGTTGAATATCAGATTCGCGGCATCACGCAGATTCCGGTCAACGAGAAGAAAGGCCTCACCTTCGCACGCGGCTTGCGCTCGATCCTGCGCCACGATCCCGACAAGATTCTCGTTGGCGAGATTCGTGACCAGGAGACTGCGCAGATCGCCATCAACTCCGCGCTGACCGGCCACCTTGTCTTCACCACTGTCCACGCCAACAACGTGGTGGATGTTCTGGGCCGCTTCCTGAATATGGGCGTCGAAGCCTACAATTTCGTCTCCGCGCTCAACTGCATCCTGGCGCAGCGCCTGGTGCGTACCATCTGCGAGTACTGCGCACGCACCGTGCACTACGACGACGACCTCCTGGTTGCCAGCGGTCTCGACCCAGCCGAGTGGCGCAGTTTCGCCTTCCACGAAGGGGCCGGCTGCATGGAGTGCGGCGGCACGGGTTACCGCGGGCGCACAGCCATCCACGAACTGCTCGATCTTACCGATAACATCCGCGAGATCATCCTCGCGAAGAAGCCGACTTCGGAGATTCGCAAACAGGCGCAGAAAGAGGGCATGAGCTTTCTTCGCGAATCGGCACTGGAACGCGTGCGCCGCGGCATTACTACGCTGAAAGAAATTAACAAGGTCACATTTATTGAGGCGTCGAGATAAGGCAGGGACCAAGGGAACGAGGAAACGCGAAGGCAGCGTCTGAGGGACGAGGGAACAAGGCAGCGATGAGTTCGATCTTCAAAAGGAATCTGGCCGGGGTACAAACCAGCGGGCGTCCGTCTGCCGCGGTTGAGATCGCGCCCGAAGGCGTGTTGGCTGCTGCGCGTTCAGGCGGAAAATCGCAGACAGGCCAGGGTCAGGTTTACGCATTTGTTCCGTTGCCGGCCGGTGCGGTTGTTCCCGGCATTGAGGAGGCGAACCTGCGCTCAAATGAAGCTGTCACCGACGCCATTCGCTCCGCGCTGGCTGAAGTCTCGCCGCGCAGCCGGGCCGTGACATTAATTTTGCCTGATACCCTGGTCCGCGTTTTCGTCCTCGACTTCGATTCCATGCCTGCGAAGGCAGCCGAAGCCGTTCCCGTGGTCCGCTTCCGCATGCGCAAAATGGTCCCATTCGACGTGGAAAACGCCGGCATCGGCTACCAGGTTCTCGCGCAGGACGAAAACGAGTGCAAGGTGCTGGCTGCCATCCTGCCCGGTTCCATCCTCACCGAGTACGAAGCCGCAGTGCGCGCCGCAGGCTACGAACCTGGCGCGGTTTTGCCGTCCAGCCTGGCCGCACTTGAGGCCATTGACTCCATGGAAGCCATCCTGGCCGCGAATCTCAGCATGCAAGCCATCACGACAACGATTACCAACGGCCAAGACCTGCTTCTTTATCGCACACTCGACCTCTCAGGCGATCGCAGACAACGCGACGTTGACATTCAGCGCGCCATCGCGGTGGCCGCAGCGTACTTTGAAGACAAACTCGGTATGCGCCCGCGGCGGATTTATTACACGGGAATCCAGACTCCCGACGCCTTTGCCGCTTCTCTCGGCGATTCCGAACTCTCGATTGTCGAGTGGTCGCCACGACCTCAGGAAGGAACTTTGACATCGCTCCCTCAAACCAGTCTTGCCGGCGTCGCAGGCGCGCTGGCGGGAGCAAGCTAGCCGAATGCGGATTAAACTCAATCTCGCCACGCGGCCATTCGCCGATCTCGCGCCGGCACTCAAGCGTCTGCGCGTCGCCATGGCTGTGCTTGCCGGGCTGTGCATCCTGTTCGGCATCGGCCTCCATCTCTTCGACCGGAAGGCTGAAGCAGCGCGGGCACGCGATCACTCGCTTGACGGTCAGATCGCCCAAGTCCAGGCAGAACGTGGTGCAGCCCAGGCCATGATGCGGCAGCCCGTGAATGCGCGCGTCCTGACCCAGGCCGAATCGCTCAACCAACTCTTCGATGAAAAAGCCTTTTCGTGGACGCTCGCCATGGAGGCGATGGAGAGGGTGCTGCCTGGCGGCGTGCAGGTCACGTCGATTGAGCCGATGCGCGACAAGGACGGTCACATCACGGTGCATGTGCGCGTGGTCGGGCCTCGCGACCGAGCAGACGATCTGGTTGCCAATCTTGAGCACTCGCGGCGATTCCTTGAGCCGCGCATTGTGGGTGAAACCGCCGAGTCAACGAACGGACCGCTGCAGCGCCAGGATCCCATAAGCGCTTCGAATCGGTTCGACTTCGACTTGCTGGCCGACTACAATCCGCCGACGGCCGAAGAACGCGCTGCGAATGAGCGCGCTGCCGCGAAATCCCCGCGCGGCGGCGACGAGCCTGGTCCGCCCAGCACCGCACGACGCAAATCCCCGCGCACGGCCCCTGCTTTCGCGCCGCCAAATGGACGCCGGCCCTATACCGGCTCGTCCACATCCAAGCCAACGCCGGACGGCACGAATGCAAACTCCGTTCACAACCCTGCGCCTGGAGGTCCGCAATGAGCCCAAACGGATCTTCCTCGCCCTGGCGTGAACGTCTTGCGTCGCCGCTCACGTGGCACTTCGCCGGATTGATCTTGCTTTTGATCCTTGCCACCGGCCTCGCCGTTCGCCTGGGTATGGACTGGGCTGCGATGGAACGCGACTCCGGCGAAGTTCTCGCCGGAAAACAGATCCAACTGAAGGCCCTTGAACTCCAGACCGCTCCATTGCGCGGCCTTGACAAGCGTGTGGACAAGACTCGCGAGGAGATGCAGGCGTTCTACAAGAAGCGCATCCCTCCCGACTACTCGCTCATCTCCACGCGCATTGGCGATCTTGCAGTGGCATCGGAGGTGCGCCTCACGCGGGTGCAATACACGCAGGGCCCGCCAGGTTCGGATCTGACTGAGATTTCGATGGATGCGGGAATCAGCGGCGCCTATCCCGCCATCATGCACTTCGTGAACAGCATCGAGCGCGAAAAGGTATTCTTCATCATTCGCGCCATGTCGTTCACCAGCCAGCAGGGCGGGCTAGTGAATCTTCGCATGCGCGTCTCCACATGGCTGCGCCCCGAGGATGTGCCCAGCGGCTTGCCTTCGACGCCTGCAGCCGATCAGCCTGCTCCGGCATCATCCGCTGCCGAAAAGGAGGGCGACTAACCATGGCTCTCGCTCTCGGCACGGAAAATAAGCGCCAGGTAATTATGGTGATCGTGCTCTTCGCTGTAGTTCTCGGCGCAGGCGGCTATGAGCTCTATCAATACTTGGCAGGCCCCTCTACACCACCGGCTCATCCAACCCAGCCGGCGCCGCGCATTGATTCCGCCGCGGTCAACGCCGATTCCGCAGGCGAGAACGAGGCGGAAAAGCTCACCAACGCGGGCATTGATCCTTCGCTCGATTTCGATAAGCTCGCCCAAAGCGAAGATGTGGTGTATTCCGGCACGGGCCGCAACATCTTCTCTGCCGACTCCGCGCCCGTCGCGATTCCAACGCCCGTGAAGAGCGCGCGCAACACGCCCGCCGACGTTGCGCCGCTTCCGCCTGCTGTGCCCAAGCCTCCGGCGATTGACTTGAAGTATTTCGGCTACTCCGAAGACGACAAAAGCAAAACGCTCAAGGCGTTCTTCATTCAGGGCGACGACATCTTTATGGCCAGGATTGGCGATATTGTCGATCATCGTTACAAGGTGGATGCGATTCGTCCGCTCAATGTTCAGGTGACGGACCTGGCTTACAACAACACGCAGACTCTTTCCCTGGCGGCGTTTTAAGAAGCAGGGAACAAGGGACCAAGGGAACGAGAAGACTGGGAACGAGGAAGCAAGTCAGCATAGCGATTCGCTTAGCAATGAGGAAATCGATGTCAATTCGGCGACCCATGAAGCCCTCTGAAGAAGGCTATGTGCTGCTCATCGCCATCTTCTTTCTCGCCATTCTCGTTCTTTCCCTTGCCGTGGCCGCACCCCGGGTGGCCAAATCAATTCAACGTGACCGCGAGCTGGAAACTTACCGTCGGGGCATGCAATACCGGCGCGCGATTCAGCTTTACTACCGCAGCTTTCACGCCTATCCGCCCAACATCGATGCGCTCGTCAAAACGAATAACATTCGCTTCCTACGTAAGCGCTACATCGATCCCATCACCGGCAAAGACGATTGGAAACCGATTATGTTCGGCCAGAACAAGACGCCGACAGCGATGGGATTCTTCGGCCAGCCGCTCGCGGGTAACGCCTCTACCATTGCCGGCACAGGTCCGGGCGGCGGCAACAGCCCGGCGGGAAGCTCGAATGGTACGGGCAGCGCCTTCGGCGGAAGCGCATTTGGCGGCAGTTCGTTCGGAGGGAGTTCGTTTGGCGGAAGCTCTACGGGCGGAAGTTCTATCGGTTCTTCTGATTCCGGAGGCAGTCAAACGCCTTCGACCGGCTCTTCCGGCAGCACCGCGACCACGGGATCCACGGGAAGCACACCTTCCGCCACGGGATCTTCAAGCGCTGGATCCTCAGGGAGTTCCAGCTCCGGAAGCGACACGGGCTTATCCGGCCAGACCTTCGGCGGTGCGGGCATCATTGGATATGAGCCGGCCAGCCCGAAGCAGTCGATCCTGATTTACAAGAAGAAGAACCACTTTAACGAATGGGAGTTTACCTACGATCCGCTCTCGGATATGCAGACCGTGGGCGGTGGCAACACTGGAGCCATCGGCCAGCCGGCCAGCAGCACAACCACCCCTGTGGGCGGCAGCTCCTTCGGGAGTTCCGGCTCGGGCTCTGGCTCGGGATCGCCCTTTGGCGGATCAAACAACGGTCCAAGCTCGAACCCCGCCCCGGCTCCCATGCCGCCCGACACTTCTGCCCCGCAGTAGTCTCGCCGGAGGTGCTTCGTTACCCGTTCTCTTGTTCCCTCGGCCCGTCGCGGCCTGCCTGAACGCAAAAGGCCCGCCCTCTTTCGGGGCGAGCCTTTGTAATCAATACTTTATGGCTTAGAGATCGGTCGGTTTAGACGTTGAAGGACGATCCACAGCCGCAAGTCGACTTCACCTGCGGATTCTCGAACTTGAAGCCGGCGGCTTCCAGAGTCTCCACGTAATCGACAATGCAGCCGTTCAGATACATCAGCGAAGTGGCATCGACGAATACCTTCAAGTCGTCGAAATTGAATACCTTATCCATCATGCCAGCCTGGTTTTCGAAGGCCATCGAGTACTGAAAGCCGGAGCAGCCTCCGCCCACCACGCCAATGCGCAATCCGGCGGGCAACGGATCCTGCGTGGCCATAATCTCTCGCACCTTCGTGATTGCCGTTGGGGTCAGCACGAGGGGCGGTTTCTTTACGGTTTCCTGGGTGGGCGCGACGGTTGCTGTGGCCATGTTCTCTCCCTTTTCGTTTGGACTGCTGAACTGCCTGTCTTCACTCTATCGTTCCGGGCACAGGGGCACAAGCCCCAATTCCAGTACGTACTGTTAGATGCACACCCGAAACGAAAGTCGCTGGATTGTCGCACTTAGAAGGGAGAAAGTCAGCCTCTGAGCGCCGGCCACTCACGGGCAAGCCTGCCCGAGGTCGGCAGTATCGAAAGATTCGATTCCCAATTGAGTACTTTCGGGGCTATGATATTGGGCCAAAGGGCCCCTCTGGCCGCGAGACCGCGATTACCCACGACCCCGCTGGTTCCTGGGACCGGAGTTCGTTCGGAGGTGGTATATGTCGTTTGCCCCGGTGATGTGGACCGTCTGGTCCGCGTTCGTCGTTATCCTGGCCGCGCTGTACGTCTACCGTTCAAACATCACCAAGAACGAGGAAGATCAGATATTCCTTGACGACTCGTTCGCACACGAGAAAGCCGAACAAGCTGTGATCACCGCGCGAGTTTCAAGGATCGAGCCGCTGGTCCGGATCTCCCGTTGGTTTGTAATCGCGATGACCGTCTTCGTGGTCGCCTATTACATTCGGGACATCATGCTCCAACTCAACATCATTCACTAGGAACACAGTTCCCTCTTATGGGGCCATTGCCGGCCCGCAGAGCCGCATTGTCTGCATTACCCGTGGAGCGAGGGCGCCACTCGCAATGCAGAACTCGGAACTGTCGACTACTTAAACTGCCGGATCATGTCGAAGATATAGTACCCCAGGACCACGAGCGTCATCGCGATAGCAAACACAAGCGCTGTCCGTTTGAGGGGCTGGATCCTCCCCATCCTCACCGCGATTGTGTCCTGCTCCGATCTTGCGTTGCTCGATGAGTCGGTCAGGAAGAGTTGATCGTCTTCGTTTCTGGTGACGCGCGAAGAGTAAATGCTCACGGCGATCATGAAGAAAAATGCCGCGCCCCACAGGACCCACATTACCGGAACCAATGTCATTCTCATCTCCAATGTGAAAAGTTCGCATGGCTCGAATGCCTACCTGTCTGCGGAACTCTGCGGACCAGTAAGGCTCGATGCCTTATGGCTGATCATCATAATGGCCGATGGAATTGTTCGAGGGTGACAGCAGTCACAACGGGATCAGTGATTTCCGAAAACGAACCACATTCCGAAATGACCCCGGTTCTTCGCCTGCTTACTCCACTTCCTGCTGGGCGCGGTAGCCGTCCCGTGCAACCACCTGGTATTTTAGCGGCTTGTGTTTCTCATCCTGCATGCGCAGTGGATTGCCTTCGGCGTCCACAAGCTCCACGTGGATTTTGCGCCACGTCCCGTCGAGTTTGGCGTTCGTGGGGCGATATACGAGTTCGTACTTTGAGCGGATGTTTTCGTTGATCGCCCTCACATCGTCGGGCAGCTCTCCGATGAAGCGCGGCGCAAAGTGCATGCCCCCGGTCAAATCGGAAAAGGTCTTCATCTGGTTATCCGCCTGCAGGAAGGTCATGTCGCGCATTCCGCCCATCATGCCCACCTGTGCCCTCGGTGAGAGCTTCAAAAAGACCGTCGGTCGAGATGCTAAAGATGGTGGTGTCGCGCGATTCCTTTACCCGCTTCAGGATCTGATCGAGTGTCAGCTTCGACATGGAGTCGATACCGGTGCCGATCAGAAGAATGTACTTCTGGCCCTGGACGCGTGAGAGCCGGTCAAGCGACTCGTTCAGCGCATCGAAGACGTTGGTCTCCTGAAATGCAGCGGGCATATAGACCTCGTTGGCCAGCTCGTTGATGCCTTCGAGAATCTGTTGCTTGTTCTGCGTAAAATCGCTCACGATGTGCGTATTCAGGTCATACGTCATCATGGCGACGTAATCCTGCGGGCGTAACTGCTGCGTGAACGCCCACGCCGTATTCAGCATCTGCACCCTGAACTGGAATCCACGCGCTGCGTACTCGCAAAGCAGCAGCGCGGTAATTGGAGCTTCGGTGCGCCGAAACCCTTCCACCTTCTGCAGCACTCCGTCTTCGTAGACGCGAAAATTATCGGGCTTGAGACCGGGCACGAACTGGTGAGTCTTCTCGAGCAGCACCCCCACGTCAACCGTCACCTCAGGAACTTCGACGTGCAAGGTGGTGGCGGGGAAATCCGCAGGATTTTTGAACTCGGGCCGCGCTGGTGCGGGCGGGGCCGGCGGAACCTCGTCCGACTCCTTCTTCTTCGGAAGGGCAATTACCCCGTTATCGCCGCTGGGCCCGCCCGCTGCCGGCGCGGACTGGTCGGTTGGCTGCTGCGCCGCTGGTTGCTGTTGCGTTGCCGGCTGCTGGTTCGGCTCCCCTGTGGTCTGAGTCTGCCCCGCCGCACGGCCTACGGGAGGCACGGCCAGAATCAGCGCAGCCAGCAACATCAGAGCGGGGAAATGGCGGCGCGAAACTCCTACGCTCAAACGCGGCATCGACATGACAACCTCACGTGCTCACAAGCATACGCGATTCGCGTCATACACTGGCGAGCTGCAACGGGTCACCCCAAATCGGGAGCCCAAAAGCTTGCCGCAAGCATCCGCCTGACGGCTCGCTGTACAGTAATAGACGTGGAAACTCACCGGAAGGAAACCAAGCGGGGCTGGCTGGCTGGCGCCATGGGATTGGGGCTGGCACTGGCGGTTGCCTCGTCTTCATTGCTGGCCGCGCAATCCGCCGAAACTGCCGCGCCAGTTCCGGCAGCCGCGCAGCAGCCCGTCCGCGCCAGTTCAAGCCCGCCCCCGAATCCCGGATTCTTCCCTCTCAGCCAGCTTCGGCCTGGGCATGACGGGTACGGCCTGGACCGTCTTCCAGGGAACGACTCCGGAGCCGATGCAACTGAAGATTCTCGGCGTCCTGCGCGGCGCGCGGGGCCCGGGACAGGATCTGATTCTCGCCCAGCTACTCGGCGCCAAGCCGGAATACACCGGGGTGGTCGACGGCATGAGCGGGAGCCCGGTCTATATCGGCAACAGGCTGGTAGGCTCGCTTTCGTACCGCATCGGCAGCTTCACCAAGGATCCGATTGCCGGCATCACGCCCATCGAGCAGATGCTCGAGGTGCAGAATATGCCGGGCGACCGAGCTAACCCCGGTGGATGCACAGACGGCTCTCCTCGCTCGGAACCCGCTATCGGACGCGATTCGCTCGTCCGTGCCGCAAAACTCTCTATCGGGCGGAGACGCCACGTTTCAGCCGATGGAAACTCCGCTGGTGATGAGTGGATTCAGTCCCGCTGCGATCCGCTTCTGGCAGCAGCAGACTGCCGGAACCGCGCTCCAGCCCGTAGCTGCCGGAGGGGCGCTGGCATGTCTGGATCTTCCGCCTCGGGCGATAACGGTGACCTGGCGCCCGCGGCCCATGTCGCGCTTGAGCCGGGATCCGCTGTGAGCATGCAGCTGATTCGCGGCGATCTCGAGGTTGCCGCCACCTGCACCGTCACCTATATCGACCGCAAGCAACTTCTCGCATGCGGCCATCCCGTGCTTGGCGCCGGGCCGGTGTCGCTGCCCATGACCACTGCCGATGTGGTGACGACGCTGGCCTCGCCGCTCGACTCCTTCAAGATCATCAACACCGGCGTCGAACATCGGCGCATTCACCCAGGATCGGGAGTCTGCAATTCGCGGCGTTCTTGGCGCACAAGCGCACATGATTCCCATGCATGTTGCCGTCGATGCTCCCGAGTGGACCGCGCAAAGTCAATGTCGAGATTCTCGACCTGCCCTCCCTTACTCCTCTCGCCATGCAGGTGGTTCTTCTCAATTCCCTCCTCGAAAGCAACGAAAATAGCGAATCGCTCAGCTATCACGTCACCGGCAGTTTCGATCTGGCGGGATTCCCACCCGTCCCTCTCGACGTGTGGGCATCGGCCGGCGAACAAACGGCTGCATCAATGCAGGTTGCGCTCGTCGCAGGCGACCAGTTTTCACGGCTCTATTCAAACAGCGCGCGCCAGGGCGTTGTTCGCGAAATCGATCTCCATGTCCAGGCCGTTCCTCGAAGCGTTGAGGTCACGCTCGAGCAGGCGCACCTGATCTCGTCCGACATCGTTCATGCGGGCGACACGATTGAAGTGGAAGCCACCCTTCGCCCCTGGCAGCAGCCGGAACGCAACGTCCGCATCGCCGTCAAGCTGCCGCGACGGCTGCCGGAAGGCAATCTGCGGCTCCTCGTCTCCGATGCCGCCACGCTCGACCGAACGCTGCTCCAGCCACGCATTCCCGTCTCCAGAGCCGATCTGGCAGCGGTTCTGACTGAAGCTCGCGATCAGCACGCGGCCGACCGCATTTACGTCAGCCTTCTCGCGCCCGAGGCGCAGGGCGAGATTCAAGGCGAGACGCTCACCAGCCTGCCGCTCTCGGTCGCCAATGCCCTTGAGCCGCTGCGCAACGCCCAGAACGCCGGCCTCAACGGCGAATCGGCTGAAGTGGCAGCCGAAGCTCCCGCCGGCGGCGTCCTCACCGGCTTTCAGATCCTGAATGTGCACATCGAGCCAGGCGGCGGGTTAAACTAGAATCAACGCAATTTTGATCCTCCCCTTGATGCGCCGGCGCTTTGGGGACTCGTCCGGCATCGTTGCTAACTCAGTGTGGTTTCAGGAGCAAACATGGCTCAAATCCAAGGTCTTGCGGCGCATGCTGCAGGCGCCGAACTTCTGACTTTCGTTACGACCCGGGCAAACTCGGCGCGCAGGAGGTCGAAATTGCAGTCTCCCACTGCGGCGTGTGTCACAGCGACATTCACCTCATTTCGAACGATTGGGGTATCAGCCATTATCCATTCATTCCCGGCCACGAGATTGTTGGAACAGTGGCGGCCGTCGGCAGTGAAGTTCACTCTCTCGAGATCGGCCAGCGAGTTGGCCTGGGCTGGCAATCCAACTCATGCGGTCAATGCGAGTGGTGCTTGAGCGGCCAGGAGAACCTTTGCGCAGCTTCTGAAGGCACCTGCGTGCATCGCCACGGCGGCTACGCCGATCGCGTTCGCGCCAACGCGCGCTTCGTCGTCCCCATTCCCGACGCTCTGGGCAGCGAACAGGCCGCGCCCCTGCTGTGCGGCGGAATCACCGTCTACAACCCCATGCGTCTGCACGGGGTCAATCCCTCATCCCGCGTTGGAGTAGTCGGCATCGGCGGCCTCGGCCATCTTGCCATCCAGTTTGCGCGCGTCTTCGGCGCCCAGGTCACCGCGTTCTCCACTTCCCTGGCCAAAGAAGCAGACGCGCGCGCGTTCGGCGCTCACCACTTTGTGAACAGCCGTGAATCGAAAGCCATGAAGGAAGTGGCCGGCTCGCTCGACTTTCTCCTGTCCACCGTAAACGCCGATCAGGACTGGGGCGCTTATCTTCAAACCTTGCGGCCCAACGGAACTCTCTGGTTTGTCGGCGTTCCGCCGTCGCCGGTCTCGGTGCACGCTTTCCCGCTGATCTCGGGCCTGCGCACCATCGGCGGCAGCCCTGTCGGCAGCCCTTTCCGCATTCGCGAGATGCTCGATGTCGCCGCCCGGCACGGCGTAAAGGCCACCACCGAGCGCTTCCCGATGGCGAATGCCAACGAGGCCATCGCGAAAGTGAAAAAAGGCAAAGTCCGCTACCGCGCCGTGCTGGCAAACTAGCGCATTGTCCCGAGCGTACCGGAATGCACCCGCCTGGCTTGAGCGCGTGCCCGGTTCGGTCGCTGCCGCTCTCGATTTCCACAATCGATTTTCGCTACCATATTTGGGTTATGCCATTTCCGATCAAAACCTGCGTCATTTGTGGTGAGGAATTCGAATTGAAGCCAGACAAGCCCGGCTTCGCCAATCGTTGCCCTTCGTGCAGCGAACCCGAATCGACAGAGCCAGAAGTTCACCTGCCGCCCGACTACGCCGGCCGCCACGCCGAGCATGAGGTCAATGCGGCACGCAGGCGCGCGATTCGCGACCTTCTCTCACCGCAAAGACAGTTGAAGCTCCGCCTGCCGTCGTGTGCGCGTGCGTGGCCTCAGTCCTCTGCTCCCGGTCCCTGATTCCCGGTCCCTGCTCTCGTTTCCCTGATCCCCGCTAGAATAGATAAGTGAAGCAAATTTCATTGCCTGCGGCCCCTTTCGTTCCACCCCAGGAAGCACAGACCGCTTCCGCGGGGCCCCGGGTGCCACCCCGGGTGGGTTCGTCTCTCTCGGCTGCCCCAAAAACCTCGTGGACTCCGAGGTGATGATGGGTCTGCTCGACCGCGCCGGCGCGCGCCTCACTGCACACCCTGAAGACGCCGAGATTCTCGTCGTCAACACCTGCTCCTTCATCGACACCGCAAAGCAGGAGTCGGTGGATACCATCCTGGAGATGGCGCGGCACAAGACCGAGGGGCGCGCGAAGAAGCTCATCGTTGCAGGCTGCCTGGTCGAGCGCTATCGTGACGAGATTAGAAAGAACATTCCTGAAGTTGACGCAGTTGTGGGTACCGGCGAGTTGGAATCCATTCTGGAAGCTGCGGGTCTTGCACCCGCGGAGGCGCCAGCGGCGGTCTCGCCCTTCACGATTCTGAAAAGCACAGACGCGGACATCCGGTCAGGCAAGGAATCGCAAGCCGGTACGCATAAGGGCCGCGCCGAGGGCGAACATCGCGAGCGCGCGGGCCGCTTCCGCCGCGACGAATGGCAGGGTGCATCGCATCTATTGCCCAGCTATCTTTACGACGAGAACACTCCGCGCCTGCTTTCCACGCCGCGTGCATCGGCGTACATCAAAATCGCGGAGGGATGCGATCATCCGTGCACCTTCTGCATCATTCCCAACCTGCGCGGCAAATTCCGTTCGCGGCGTTTCGAATCCGTGGTTGCCGAAGCCGAACAGCTTGTGGCGCGCGGCGTCGAAGAGATCACGCTCATCGGCCAGGACACGACATGCTACGGCGAAGACCTTGGCCTGCGCGACGGACTGGCTACGCTTCTCGACACTTTGGCGCGCATCGAAGGCCTGCGCTGGCTGCGTTTTCTCTACGCGTATCCCAACCGCATCACGGGCAAATTGCTGGAGACGATCGCCAAACACGACAACATCTGCAAGTATCTCGACCTGCCGCTGCAGCACGCCTCACCCGATGTATTGAAGCGCATGAAACGCGGCGCGGGCGCAGAGATCTTTTTGAAGACGCTCGCGAAAGTGCGCGCCGCCGTGCCGGGGATCGCGCTGCGCACCAGCTTCATTGTGGGATTTCCCGGCGAGTCGCTCGGCGACTTTGAGGTTTTGGAGGAGTTCGTTGCAGAGGCCAGATTCGACTGGCTCGGCGTCTTCAGCTACTCGCATGAAGAGGGCTCGGCAGCCTATTCGCTTGACACGCAGGTACCGCAGCGCACCATCGAGTCGAGGCGGAAGAGGCTGATGAAGCGGCAGCAATCGATTTCGCGCCGCGCCAAGCAGCAGTGGGTGGGCCGCGAGCTGACACTGCTCGCAGAAGGCGAAAGCGCGGAGACGCCGCTTCTGTGGGAGGGCCGCACCGAGTTCCATGCGCCGGAGATCGACGGCAAGGTCTTCATCAACGACTTCGGGCCTCTGGAAAAGCTCGAAGCGGGCCGCTTTTACCGAGCCCAAATCACCGAGGCCCACGATTACGACCTGGTGGCGCGCATCCTGTCTGCGGAAGCCCAGCTCGTTGGCTAATCGTCGGTGAAGATTTGCGGATGGGTGACTGGACACGTATCCGCGCCGCTTTCCAGCGCCAACAGCCATTCGCCAGCCTCTTTGCGCAGTTGGGCGAGATCGATGCCCGCGAACCTTGCGGGGTATGACTCGAGCCGCTGCAGGGCCCTGCGCAACAGGGACACCGCGCCGCGGGTGTTTCCGGCTTGCAGGTGGTGGAAGGCTGCGGTGGTCTGGATCAACGCCTGCAGAAAGCTCTTTTCGGGCTCCTCCAATCGCAGCCAGACGCACTCCCAATGCTCGTGGGCGAGGAAGAAGTCCCGGTTCCGATAGCAGAGAACGCCCTCTGCGAGCGCTCCAGAGTTCCAGTCGAGAGGCACCAACTCAGCATAGGCGATCAGTGGTCCGTCAAGCACTGGATGATACCTGGCCATTGCAACGAGTTTTCCGACCCCGTGTTCTCTATTTGCTGTAGTACACTTCCCGCATGAAAAAGCAGCTTCCCTTTTCCGCCCGCTGGTTGTCTTGCCGCGCGGTTGTTATTTCTGCAGTTTGCGCCGCGCTTGCCGTCACCGCAACAGCCGCCATGGGCCAGGATTGGGCCAAGGCGAAGCTCGACAAGTCATCTCGCCATCAGGAATGGGTCAAGGTGAAGTACGACAACCGCACCGTGGATGCGTACGTCGTGTATCCCGAGGTGAGCGGCAAAGCGCCGGTGGTGTTGCTCATCCACGAGATCTTCGGCCTGAGCGACTGGGCGCGTTCGATGGCCGACGATATTGCGGCGATGGGTTACATTGTGATCGCACCCGACCTGCTCTCGGGCGATGGACCGAATGGCGGCGGGACGAGCGCGTTTCCGGATCAGCAGGCTGTGATCAAGGCGGTGTCGGGACTGAATCCAGACACGGTGAACGCCGATCTGGACGCTACGGCCGACTACGCACTGAAGTTTCCCGCGGCCAATGGAAAGCTGGCGGTGGTTGGGTTCTGCTGGGGTGGAGGCAAGTCGTTTGCCTTTTCCACGCAGCGCAAGGATTTGAGCGCGGCGTTCGTGTTCTACGGACCTCCGCCGCCGGCCGATGCGATGAAGAACATTACCGCGCCGGTGTACGGGTTCTATGGCGGCAGCGATGCGCGAATCTCCGCGACGGTTCCGACGGCGAAGGATGAGATGACCGCGGCAGGCAAGAAGTACGACCCGGTGATTTACCCCGATGCGGGGCACGGGTTTATGCGCGCGGGGAGGACCCGGCCAATACGAATCCGGCAAATACGACGGCGCGGGACGAGGGACTCAAGCGGCTGGAGTCGATGCTGAAGGGGATGTAGCAGGACATTTTGAGGCGGAGACAGATTTCTAAGGCTCCCATCATCCCGGGTCTCAAGGTCGAGACCCGGGGCACCCCCAATCCCATCGCCCTGCGCGGTAACATAAAAGTGGACCGCGGCGTGTGCGCCTGCGGCAAAACCCCATGCCGGCCCGAAAGAAATCCGCGAAGCTTCTAAAGTGCCCTACGTGTGGCATGATCGTCCACTCCGGCGATGAGGACTTCCCTTTCTGCAGCGACCGCTGTCGCAAGATCGATCTGGGCAAATGGGCGATGGGCGCCTACAAGATCAGCTCCCCGGTCCTCGACCCCGAGGTGCTGGAGGATCTGGGCGGAGCCACCACGAATCGAAGCGGGGAGCACAGCGGGGACTCGGATGAGCACTGAGAGTCCTGCCGAGCCGTCTGTCCAAAACAAAGCCGGAAAGACGCACTGGGCGTTTGCGGTGGCGACGTTCTTTGGCGCAGGCTATCTGAAGCCCGGTCCGGGGACGTGGGGCTCGATTGCGGCCGCGCTCCTTTGGATCGCAACGGCTTGGTGGTTTCATCCCTCGCAAAACGGCATGGCGCTGGTTCTGGCCGCCGGAATCGTACTCGTAATCGCGCTCGGAGTCCCCGCGGCGACCATCGTCGAGCGCGAGAGCGGCAGAACCGATCCCAGCTTTGTGGTGATCGACGAAGTGGCCGGACAGTGGATCGCGCTGCTTTTTTGCCCGCCGGACTGGGCTCATGGGCTGATCGCACTGATTCTCTTCCGGTTGCTCGATATTACCAAGCCATTTCCTGTGCGGCGGCTGGAGCGGCTGCCCGGCGGCTGGGGCATCGTTTTCGACGATGTGGCAGCGGGACTGTATGCTTTGGGAATTGCGTCGCTGGTGCGAATATGGATTTAATATGACGTTCTCCTCGCATCAATCCGTGCCTGAGACAGTCCCGCTGCCCCGGGTGGACAATGTAGTGCCGCCTGCGGCATTGCCGCTGGGCGAAGTCGAGGTCACCGGCGTCTATCTCGGCCCGCACGCCTTCGGACTGCCCGTAGTGCATGTGGATGGCGAGCCGGCGCACATCCTGATGAGCCGGCCGACACGCCTGGCGTTTCGAGTGCCCGGAAATGCTTCGACGGGCCTGATCGAAGTGCGAACGCCAGCGGGCGCCGCGAATGCCGCGGCTGTGCGAGTTGCGCGCCAGATGGCCGACGGACTGCATCCTGTGACGAGCCCAGCGGTGAGCCGTTCGGGGATGGTGTATGCCACAATCTCCGGTCCGCGCGGGAAGCCGATGCCGGTTTCGGTCGTACGTGTGAGTCCCGATGGGCGCGCGACGCCGTTCGTGACCGGGATTATGAACGCGACGGGTCTGGCTTTCAATCCCGAAGGCGATTTGTTCGTGACCTCTCGAGCTGAAGGCAACGTCTATCGTGTGGATGCTGCCGGCGATTATGCCGTTTACTCCGAAGGCATGGGCGTGGCGACGGGGGCTGCCTTCGACGCCGAGGGAAATTTATTTGTGGGCGACAGGAGCGGCACGATCTTCAAGATCGATCCGCAACGGCAGATTTTTGTTCACGCGACGCTGGAGCCCAGCGTGGCCGCTTATCATCTTGCCGTGAACGCTGCTGGAACGCTGTTTGTAACTGGGCCCACGCTCTCATCGAATGAAGCCATCTGGGCGATTGAACCGAACGGAGACACGCGCGAATGGTTCCGCGGCCTGGGACGGCCGCAAGGATTGGCCATTTCGCGTGAAGGGGATGTGTATTTGGCGACGTGCCTGCATGGGCGGCATGGGCTGGTTCGCGTGACGCCAAAAGGCCAGGCGAGCCTTGTTCTGGCTGGAAGCAACCTGGTGGGCGTGGCCTTTTCACCTTTGGGAACTGTAATTCTGGCTACCAGTGAAGCCGTTTATGATGTGGATTTGGGAGTTGAAGGGTTGACGCTGTTTTAGGGTTCAGGTATCAGGTTTCACTCGTCGGGCCGATGAACCTTCGCTGCTTGCCCAGGTTGGCTGGCTGAACCTGGAACGGCGATTGCCTCTGGCCCTGATACCTGACCCCTGTTCCCTGCCCCCTGTTTCTTATGAAAGCTGAGATCATCGCCGTCGGCTCCGAGATGCTTACGCCGTTCCGCCAGGACACGAATTCCCTTTACCTGACGGAGAAGCTGAACGAAATTGGGGTCAGCGTCGCATTCAAAACCATCGTAGGCGACCGGCGCAAGGACCTGGTGAACTCCGTCCGCACTGGTCTGGGGCGCTCCGACATCGTCATCCTGATGGGCGGTCTGGGGCCGACCGAAGACGACCTGACCCGTGAGGCCGTTGCGGAGTCGTTGTCAATCACGCTGCGGCGCGATGCCACGCAGGTGGCGGCACTGCATGCTCGCGCGGCCACTTGGCGCATTCCAATGCCGCAGAACAACCTGAAGCAGGCCGACCTGCTCCAGGGTGCGACGCTGCTGCCGAATGCAAACGGCAGCGCTCCTGGCCAGTGGCTCGACACCATGTTCGAGGGTTATCGCAAGTTGATTGCCCTCTTGCCGGGCCCCCCGCACGAGTGCCGGCCGCTGTTTGAAGCGGAGTGCCTTCCACGCTTGCGCGAAGTGGTGCCGCATCGTTCGATCGCCGTGCGCACTTTGAAGGCGGCCATGATTCCCGAGTCGCAGGCCGATAAAATTCTGGCGCCCATCTACAGCACGTATGCCGATGTGGAAACCACCTTGCTGGCGCATACGGGAGATTTGCAAATCACACTCATCTGCTCCAAAGCGACCATTGCGGCCGCAGAGGCGCGCGTGGATGAACTGGCGGAGCGGCTGGAAGAGGTGCTTGACGACTGGCTTTACTCTTCCGAGGGCGATTCGCTGGAGCAGATCGTGCTCTACTATCTTGGTCTGCGGCAGGGCACGCTGGCCGTGGCCGAAAGCTGCACGGGCGGGCTGGTCGCGCAACGCATCACGTCGGTCCCCGGTGCCTCACGATCGTTTCTGGGTGGCGTTGTGGTCTATTCCGATGCCATGAAGACAGCCATGGCCGGCGTTCCGGCGGAAATGATCGCGCAGCATGGCGCGGTGTCTGCCGAAGTAGCGAAAGCGCTGGCGGAAGGAATCAGGACGCGCACCGGGGCGACGGTTGGATTGGGCGTGACCGGCATCGCCGGTCCGACGGGTGCAACGGAATCGAAGCCGGTCGGCCTGGTTCACATTGCACTCTCTGACGCGCAAGGCTTCGAAGCTCTGGAGCGCACATTTCGCGGCGACCGCGAGCGCATTCGCGAATGGGCTGCGCAGCAGGCGCTGGACCTGCTCCGCAAGCGTCTGATGTAGTCTCTGTGTTTTCCAGCTATTTTGCGCCGATCGGCTTATAGCTCGAAGTTCCGGCCATTTTCAATGCCGCTTTTGCCTCTTCGGTGCTCATCAGCGGAGTGGTTTTGATCGCCTTCAATGAGCCGCCCGCGGCAGCCGTCAAAGCCAGCGCCGCGGCGCTCACGTTATCGGGCATCTCCATGATGAAGACGATGTCGTAGTCGCCAAACGACAGCCAGGATCCGATCAGTTTGCCGCCCAGACCTTTGACGGCCTTAGCCACTACTGCCGTCCGATCCTGCGGGGTCGCAATCAGAGCTTTTAAAGCCTCCTGTGTGTACGCAGCCTGCACAAGATAACTTGCCATGGGAATCACCTTTCAGGGATAGATTTTTTGGGGGAACCGAAGTGCGGCAAGTATACATTGCGCATTGGAGGGTTGGCGCGTGGATGAATGAGGAACGCGGCCGGTTCCGGTTCCGGGCCGGTAGGCCTTTGCTACACTGCTCTGGGTGGCGATTCCGCAAGAGCGAAGTTTTATTGCCCGGACGGTCCCTTCTTGCCGATGGCCCCGTCGAGTTCAGGAAACGGCCAGGCAGGGATAGCCTTGAGCTGCTCCATACTGATCTCCGGTTGACGACGCAACCGGATCAAGGCCAACGTAGCGGGAGAAATCATGCCAGTTGTCGAGCTCGCGGACGTGACCAAGTCGTACGAGAGCAAGGTTGCTGTCCGCGATCTGAGCCTTTCCATCGAAGCCGGTCAGATGTTCGGCCTGCTGGGACCGAATGGGGCCGGCAAAACCAGCTCCATCCGCATGATGATGGGCATTACAATGCCCGATTCCGGGCTGATCGATTTATTTGAAAAGCCATTCGACCGCAAGAGCCTGGACCGCGTGGGCTATTTGCCCGAGGAGCGCGGACTCTACAAGAAGATGAAGGTGCTTGACCAGCTTGTGTTTTTTGGTCAGCTCCACGGCATAGCGGCCGAGGACGCCACCAAGCGCGCCCGGGACTGGGCGAAACGAATGGAGATCAGCGATTGGCTCGACCGGAAGACGGAGGAGCTGTCGAAGGGTATGCAGCAGAAGATTCAGTTCATCGCCACACTGCTGCACGATCCCGGCCTGGTGGTGATGGACGAGCCGTTCACCGGCCTCGATCCCGTGAACACCACACTGCTGCAAGACGCTCTGCTGGAACTCAAATCGCGGGGCAAGGCGATCCTGTTTTCAACCCACCGGATGGACCAGGTGGAGAAACTGTGCGATGAAATTTGCCTGATCGACGGCGGCCGAGCCGTGTTGAGCGGAAAGGTGCGCGAGATCAAAAGCCGCTATGAGCGAAATCGCGTGATCGTGGAGTTCGAGGGCAGCGCCGAATTCCTGAAGAGCCCGGAGATCGAAGCAGCCACCAACTATTCCGGCCACGCAGAGATCGAGCTGAAGCCACGCGGCGACGCGCAGAAGCTCTTGCACGAGGCCGCAGGGATGGCGACGATCTATCGTTTTGAGCTGGTTGAACCCTCGCTTGAGGAGATCTTTATCCAGACCGTGGGGGGCAAGACCGATGCGTAACATGCTACTGATCGCGAAGCGCGAATACCTTGAGAAGATTCGCGGCCGGGCCTTTCGCATTTCAACGGTAATGGTTCCGCTGGTGTTGGTTGGATTGCTCAGCGTGAGTGCTTTCACAGGCCGCAAACTCAGAATAGACAGGCATATTGCGATCGCGGCCGATAATCCTGCGCTCGCATCCGATATTCGCGAGAACATTCTGAAAGACAACGGAGAACGCTACAGCGTTGAAACCGTCGCACCGTTCACCGCGCAGGATCGCGCCAATCTGCTTTCGCTCATCGAGAAGAAATCCATCGACGGAGCGCTGATCATTGAAGGCTCTGCAACGGGCAGACCCCAGGTCACGTACATTTCCCAGTCGTCGGCCGATCTGATGAATGCTTCGCGCCTCGACGATGCCGTCAATGACGGGCTGATCGATTTGCGGCTCGCACAACAAGGTCTGACTCCGCAGCAGGTGCATGCGTTGCTCAAACCCGTTTCCATTCAGGCGCTGCAGGTGTCTGACCATGGAAAAACGGGCGAGAGCCAGGGCATGTCGCCGTTTTACAAGGCCATGCTGATGACATTCCTGATGACGATGCCGATTCTGCTGTACGGCCTCGACATGGCGCGCTCGATTGTCGAGGAAAAGAATTCGCGAATCTTCGAGGTGATGCTCTCGGTGGCGAAGCCGGACGATATGCTGACGGGTAAGCTGCTCGGCGTGGGCGCCGTTGGCCTGACGCAACTCAGCATTTGGATCGTCGCGGCAGTTCTTTTGAGCGGATCGGCCCTGGCAGGCCCGCTGCTGACTGGCCAAATCAAGATTCAGTTCACCCTGATCGAAGCCATTCTCTTCCCCGTTTACTTTGTGCTGGGCTTTCTGTTGTACAGTGCCTTCTTTTCAGGACTGGCCGCCACATGCGAGACGGCGCAAGACTTGCAGATGTACATTACTCTGGCTGTAATTCCGACCTGGACGAGCTTCGCCATCCTGCCGTTTCTTCTGAACAATCCCAACTCGCCATGGGTGGCGGCGGCTTCCATCTTTCCGCCGACGGCGCCGCTGGTGATGGTGCCGCGCATCGGGATGCTCCCCACACCGTATCCCTGGTGGCAGATCGCGCTCTCCCTGGCTCTGATGGTCTTAAGCATCTGGGGCGTGATCTGGTTCGCTTCGCGGCTTTATCGCGTAGGCATCCTGATGTACGGCAAACGCGCGACGCTGCCCGAACTGCTGCGCTGGGTGCGTTACTCATGAATGAAGGTCGCGGCGGCAAAAACTAAGGGCCGCGCGCTAGCGATGGTCAACATGTGCGGCTAAGTGCGGTTCGATGTGCGCGAGCCGGCTATGGGTGTGCTCCCTGTCTTTCAGGATTCCCTCACCCTTGGTGAGCCAGGCAATACCGAAGGCGGCGAGTGCCAATGATTCGCACCAGAAAAGCAAGCCGTTGGGCGGGCGACCATGTTCGATCCCGGCGATGGTGAGGGCGACCATCGCAACCACGCAGACGATGATGGTTAGCCCGCAGGCCCCGTAAATCCTGTTTCTATGGCGCTTGCGGCGGGTGAAGGGCTTTTCCGGCGAGGACCGGCGAAAGAGGAAGATGCAGAAGTAGCCGAGAACGAGAAACATGAGCGCCGCGAAGCCGGTGTGAATGAAGCCGATCTGAACGTCGAGGCGGGTATAGCGGACGGCGTGGGGGTTAACCGAGGGAACCAAAGCGACACCGAAGGTAAAGGCTCCCGCCAGATACCCGGTGATTTCATCTGTGAGGTCATAACCGCGCGAGCAGGCCAGAAATGCCGCGATGGCGCAGAGGCTGCCTACATAATAGTTGCGCATCGGCGTGTAGTAATAATCGCTGATGGAGCGCTGAAGAGCCGGGTGCGGCAGGGAACCCGCAGTGCCGAGGAGGGCAAACCCGACCGAGCCAAGCGCAAGGATGAAAGGAAGCGACAAGGCAATGAGTCCCACAGCCATGCGCATCGTGTAATAGGAGAGGACGGCGGGGTTCCTGCTGGCCGTGCGCGCAGACATTTGCCCTCCCGCGGATGGAATTTCAGTGGACGAAGCAGGATAACGCATCCGGGCGACGAACGCCGGTTAATCTCAAATGCGCCGACAAGGCCGGCTCATGCGGCGCCCGGGTCGGAAGAGTGATGTATTTGGAGCAGGGCGGCAGGTCTGATCAAATATGAATATAAAAGGTGCCATTGCAGCAATGATGGCCGGCGTCGAATTTTTCGCCGAGGATTTGAAAAAGCGATTGACAGAGAGGTCGTTGTTCAACTGGAGTGCTCGAGGAACGTTGCCGGGGGCTACCTCGCGCAAGATCGCAATGCGGCCGCGGCTGGACCGTCCCACATAATTCGGCCTTGCAACTATTTGCTCCTCGTAAACGTCCATGAGATTACGTGCACGCGCGCGCAGGACAGAGTTGTAACATGTGGTACTTTGTTGCCGCATCTTTTGTGCGCTTGAACACAAAGGGCTGTGAAGCCGGTCTCGTAAACTGACACATCCGACGTTGTTGCGGTTTGCGCCTGTCTTCAACGATTTCAAGTATGAGAAAATATCCGTATCAAAACGAGTGCTCGTAGTTGGACACACGAAAAGAAGAACACGATGGTTGAACCTCTGTCTGTATCGCATTCTGCTCCCGAACTACCGCCTGCATATGCCGCAAAGAAGCGCCGTCACCGCTGGATTTGGGTGATCATTCTCCTGGGGTTTGGACTGCTGTTCCTTTGGGTATACAAACAGCACAGCGTGAGCGCATCTGCGCCTGCGGGAGGGGGCCGGCGGGGCGGAGGCGGAGGAATGATGGCCGGGCCTATCCCGGTTACCGTTGCCACTGCCAAGAAGGGCACCATTGGCGTCTACCTTGACGCCATCGGCACTGTCACGCCCGTCTATCTGGACAACGTCACCGCGCAGGTGACCGGAGTGATTACGGCGGTGCACTACCGTGAGGGTCAAAGCGTCCATAAAGGCGATCCGTTGATCGATATCGATCCCAGGCCCTATCAAGCGCAACTGGACCAAGCTCAGGGCATGTTGGAGCGCGATCAGAATCTGCTCTCCGAAGCGCAGATGGACCTGAAACGCTATCAGGATGCGTGGGCGCGCAATGCCATTCCCCGGCAAACGCTGGAAGACCAGGAAAAGCTGGTGCTCCAGGACCAGGGAACGGTAAAGAATGACCAGGGCACTGTGCAATACGACCAGGTACAAGTGGGATTCTGCCACATTACATCGCCGATCGACGGCCGCGTTGGACTTCGCCTTGTCGATCCCGGCAATCTGGTGACCGCGAACTCGACTACCCAGTTGGTCACAGTTGCGCAGATCCAGCCCATCACTGTCATCTTTACGCTGGCCGAGGATAGCCTGCCCGAGGTTCTGCAACAAATGCGCGGCGGAAAGGCTTTAACCGTTGAAGCTTACGACCGCACGCAACAGACACTGCTCGAAAAAGGGCGGCTGATTACAATCGATAACCTGATTGACACAACCACCGGGACCGTAAAGCTGCGCGCCGAGTTCCCTAACCGAAACGGTATTCTCTTTCCGAATCAGTTCGTGAATACGCGGCTGCTGGTGAAGACATTAGACGACCAGACGCTTATTCCTTCGTCGGCGATCCAGCATAACGGTTCGCAGGACTTTGTTTACCTCATTCAGGGTCTGGACACCAAGAATGCCAAAGCTGTGCTCAGGAGTGTGAAATCTGGGACGTCCGATAATGGCAACACCGCTGTTACCGGGATCGAGCCCGGTGACGCGGTCGCCAACAGCAGCTTCCAAAAACTGCTCAACGGCTCGCCTGTTTTCCAATCGAAAGTGACCATACCAAACACCTCATCTGAATCCGAGGGCGCTCCATGAGTCCATCCCGGCCATTCATACTGCGGCCGGTTGCGACCTCGCTGCTGATGGCCGCAATCTTGCTGGCGGGGCTTGTGGCATTCACCCAGCTGCCCGTATCGGCTTTGCCCGAGGTTGACTATCCGACGATCCAGGTGGTCACTTTTTATCCCGGCGCAAGCCCGGACGTGATGGCGACGACGGTGACGGCGCCGCTGGAGCGGCAGTTCGGCGAGATGCAGGGGTTGAGCCAGATGACTTCGACCAGCGCCGGGGGCGTGTCGGTCATCGTGCTTCAATTCAACCTTTCGCTGGGACTCGACGTGGCCGAAGAAGAGGTGCAGTCGTCGATCAACGGAGGGCAGACGTTTCTGCCTTCGGATTTGCCCGTACCGCCCGTCTACAACAAAACGAATCCCGCCGATGCGCCCATCCTGACGCTGGCGATCACATCCAATTCGCTGCCGCTCTCCGAAGTCGAGGACGATATCGACACGCGGCTGGCGCCAAGGCTGTCGCAGTTGAGCGGCGTTGGACTGGTAAGCATCAGCGGCGGTCAAAAACCCGCCGTCAGGGTTCAAGTCAATCCGGTGGTGCTTTCTTCCTATGGGTTGAACATGGAGGACGTACGCACGGCCCTGACCCAGGCCAGCGTCAACTCCGCCAAGGGCAACTTCGATGGCCCGCGCCAGGACTATCAGATCGACTCCAACGATCAGATCACTGAAGCCAACCAATATAAGGACGTAGTGATCGCGTACAGCAACGGAGCCCCGGTTTTCGTGAAGGATGTCGCCAACGTCATCAACGGCGTGGAGAACACCAAACAGGCCGCATGGATGAACCTGTCGCCGGCGATCATTCTCAATATCCAGCGCCAGCCCGGCGCCAACACCATCACCGTCGTCAACGAAATCCGCAAGGTACTGCCTCAGTTGGAGGCGAATCTTCCGGCATCGATCAAGGTGACGACGATGACGGATATGACCACCAGCATCGAAGCATCAGTGCACGACGTCGAGTTCGAGCTGATGCTGACCATTGCGCTGGTGGTGATGGTGATCTTTTTCTTCTTGCGCAGCCTGCGTGCCACCATCATTCCCAGCGTCGCCGTCCCGGTCTCGCTCATCGGCACCTTTGCCGTGATGTATCTGCTCGGCTTTTCGCTGGACAACCTATCGCTCATGGCGCTGACCATTTCAACCGGATTCGTGGTCGATGACGCCATCGTGATGATCGAGAACATCACCCGCTTTTTAGAGTCGGGCATGCCGCCGCTGGAGGCTGCACTGACCGGTGCGGGTCAGATCGGCTTCACCATCATGTCGCTCACCGTTTCGCTGATCGCGGTGCTGATTCCGCTGCTGTTTATGGGCGACGTGGTGGGCCGCCTGTTCCGCGAGTTCGCTGTAACGCTGGCCGTCACCATCGTGATATCGGCGGTGGTCTCTCTAACGCTCACCCCGATGATGTGCTCCCGCATTCTGCGGCATAACCCCGAGGAGCAGGAGGGCCGCTTTTACCGCTTTTCAGAAAACGCGGTCAATAAGCTGATCGCGTTTTATGGGCGCACGCTGAAGGTAGTGCTGCGCTTCCAGCCCATCACCCTGCTTGTCGCGCTAGCCACGCTGATCCTGACCATCGTTCTCTATATCGAGATTCCCAAGGGATTCTTTCCGGTGCAGGACACAGGTGTGATCCAGGGCATCTCGCAGGCGTCGCAATCGATTTCGTTTGCTGCAATGACAGAGAAGCAGAAGGAGCTAGCGCAGATCATTCTCAAGGATCCAGCGGTGGAAAGCCTGTCGTCGTTCATTGGCGGCGACGGCGTCAACACCACGCTGAACAGCGGCCGCATTTCCATCAATCTGAAGCCAATCGATCAGCGTATTAACGCGTCAGACGTCATTCGCAGGTTGCAGCGCAGTCTGCAGCAGGTGCAAGGCATCCATCTTTACATGCAACCGGTGCAGAATATTACGGTCGACGACCGAGTGACACGCACCCAGTATCAGTACACGCTCGAGGATCCCGATACGGATGAGTTGAACGAGTGGACCGATAAGTTCACCGAGCAACTCCAGAAGTTACCCGACCTTGAGGATGTGGCCACCGACCAGCAAACCGGCGCCCGCGCTGTTCAACTCTCGATCGACCGTGTGACAGCTTCACGGCTGGGGGTTGCCCCGACCACGATCGACAACACGCTCTACGACGCTTATGGACAGCGGGAGATCAGCACGCTGTATACGCAGCTAAACCAGTATCACGTGGTACTGGAGACCGCGCCCCAGTGGCAACAGAATCCGGCAAATCTCCGCGACCTTTATATCCAGTCGAACGCCTCGTCGGGCGCGACAGGCGCGGGAGCGGCTACCTCGTACTCCTCATCGGCCTCGGCATCGGCGGGATCGAATGCTCTAACAACCTCGGTTCGCTATACGCCGTCCTCACAGGCGGTCACCGCCCCATCCACAGTGTTGGCGGGCGGTGCGGCCGCGGCAAGCGCCAACATCAGAACCACGTCGTCGTCGGGCGCCAGTGCCATCCCGCTCAGCGCATTCACACAGATGCACCAGACGACCGAAGCACTCTCGGTCAACCATCAGGGACAGTTCCCTTCGGTGACGGTATCGTTCAATCTGGCGCCGCACGCTTCTCTTGGAACGGCAATCAACGATATTGAAAAGACCGTCAAGAATCTGCACTTCCCTGCCAGCCTGCAATCCGACTTTCAGGGAACTGCGGCGTCGTTCCACAATTCGCTTTCCAACGAAGCACTGCTCATTCTGGCCGCGCTGGTGACTGTTTACATCGTGCTTGGCGTTCTGTACGAGAGTTTCATCCATCCCATCACGATTCTTTCCACCCTGCCTTCGGCGGGTGTCGGCGCGCTGCTCGCACTGATCGTTTTCCGGCAGGACCTGGATGCGGTCGGCATCATCGGAATCATCCTGCTGATTGGCATTGTCAAGAAGAATGGCATCTTGATTGTGGACTTTGCGCTGGAGGCCGAGCGCCAGCAGGGCATGGATTCCACCGATGCGATCTACGAAGCAAGCGTGCTGCGCTTCCGGCCAATCATGATGACCACAATGGCAGCGCTGCTGGCAGGAATTCCGCTCGCAGTCGGATCGGGTCTTGGCTCGGAACTACGCCGGCCGCTGGGCATTGCCATGGTCGGCGGGTTGCTTCTGAGCCAACTGCTTACGCTCTACACCACGCCGGTGATTTACATCTTCTTTGATCGCATGGGTCAGCGCGTAACCGGCCGTCACATCTCTCAGTCCAGTAAAAGCGGCGAGCAGCAGCCTGGCACGGAGAACGCATGAACATCTCGGCGCAATTTATCCGGCGGCCCGTGGGCACCACGCTGCTCACCATCGCGGTAGCCATTGCCGGTGGGATCGCATTCTCGGTGTTGCCGGTGGCGCCGCTGCCGCAGGTGGATTTTCCCACCATCAGTGTCCAGGCCGGCCTGCCCGGCGCCAGCGCGCAGATCATGGCCGCCTCGGTGGCCACGCCGCTGGAGCGCCAGTTCAGCCACATCGCCGGCATCACCGAGATGACTTCGTCGAGTTCCGCTGGGTTCGACCAACGTCACGATGCAGTTCGATCTGAGCCGCAACATCGATGGCGCGGCGCGCGACGTGCAGGCCGCCATCAATGCGGCGCGCACCTATCTGCCGGCCAATCTGCCCTCCAATCCCTCCTACCGCAAGGTCAATCCGGCCGACTCGCCGATCATGATCTCAGCCTCACCTCCGACAAGTACGACGGTGACCAAGCTCTACGACCTTGCCT
Source organism: uncultured Acidobacteriaceae bacterium (assembly GCA_963782285.1). GTDB lineage: Bacteria > Acidobacteriota > Terriglobia > Terriglobales > Acidobacteriaceae > Telmatobacter. The sequence goes on along the minus strand of CAWAJH010000015.1, from coordinate 169,979 downwards.
CCACGATCCTGGAGCAAAAGCTCTCGCAGATTCAGGGTGTCGGGCAGGTGGGCGTGCAAGGCGGCGCCACGCCTTCGGTGCGCGTCGAGGTCAATCCCACCAAGCTCGAAAGCTTTGGCCTCACGCTGGGCAGCGTGCGTTCGGTGCTGAGCCTGCAGAACTCGCACGAGCCGAGCGGCCAGCTTTCCGACAACGGGATCACCGAAGACATCATCACCAACGATCAGATTTCACAGGCGGCCGACTATCGGCCATTGATCGTCGGCTATCACAACGGCGAAGCGGTGCGCCTTTCCGATGTCGCCGACGTCGTGGACTCGACGCAGAACATCCGCACCGCCGGCTACATCGACGGAACAACGCGCGGTCTCTGTCACCATCTTCCGCCAGCCCGGCGCCAACATTATCGAAACCGTCGACCGCGTTAAGGCGCAATTGCCGTTTCTTCGAGGCCGTGCTGCCGACAGGGCATCAAGACCACCATCGATTCTGGATCAGCACCACGACCATCCGCGCTTCGGTCCAACACGTCGAAAAGACGCTGATCGGCTCCGTCTGCCTGGTCATCCTGGTGGTCTTCATTTTTCTGCGCAGCCCGCGCGCCACGCTCATTCCCATCGTTGCCGTTCCGGTCTCGCTCATCGGCACCTTCGCCGTGATGTACCTGCTCGGCTACACGCTCGACAACCTTTCGCTGATGGCGCTCACCATCGCCACGGGATTTGTGGTGGACGACGCCATTGTGGTCATGGAGAACATCACGCGCCATCTCGAAGCCGGCATGGAGCCTTTCGCCGCGGCGATGAAAGGCGCGCAGGAGATCGGGTTCACGGTCTTTTCCATCAGCATGTCGCTGATTGCCGTCTTTATTCCCATCCTCATGATGGGCGGCATCATCGGGCGCCTCTTCCGCGAATTCGCCGTCACGCTTTCCACGGCCATCGTCATCTCCATGGTCATCTCGCTGACCACCACGCCCTGCATGTGCGCGCACGTGCTCAAAGCACACAAGGAAGGCGAAAAGCACAACTTGGTTTTACCGGACCAGCGAAAAAGGCCTTTAACGGCATGCTCTGGATCTACCGGCATTCTCTGGACTGGGTGCTGGATAATCCCGGGCTGATGCTCGATCGTGCTTGCTCTCACCATCGCGCTGAACGTTCTGGTCATCGTACAGAATCCCCAAGGGCTTTTTCCCGCAACAGGACACGGGCGTGATCATGGGCGGGATGCAAGGACCGCAGGATGCGTCCTTCCCCTTCATGAATTTCTCCATCCGTGTCGCTGGTCAACATCGTCAAGGCCGATCCCGCCGTGGCCCACGTCATGCCTACACCGGCAGCGGCAACGGCGGCTTTATGTTCATCGCGCTGAAGCCGCTGGGCACGGATGCAAGGAGGGCAGCACCGAAGTGCGATGTGCGCCAGACTCGGCGATGGACGTGATCAACCGGCTGCGGCCCAAGATGAACCGCCTGCCGCGTGGCTTCCGCATTCTGCAGCCCGCGCAGGATCTGCGCATTGGCGGACGCGGCAGCGCGCGCATGTACCAATACACGATCCAGTCCGACAACATTCAATGACCTGGCGCATTGGGGCCCGATCCTGCTTACCAGAACATGCAGAAACTTCCCGACCTGACGGACGTGAACACCGACCAGCAAAACGGCGGCCTGCAGGAACTGCTCAACTACGACCGCGTCACCGCGGCGCGGCTGGGACAAACCCCGCAGTCGCTCGACAGTTCGCTCTGCAGCGCATTCTGCCAATCGGAAGTCTCGGTCATCTACACGCAGCTCAACCAGTATTACGTGGTGATGGAAGTGGCGCCGCAGTACTGGCAGGATCCCTCGGGACTGAACAACATTTACTTCACGCCGACCGGTTCTTCATCGGCGCCGGGCTCAATGCGGTGTCGCCGCTGTTCACCGTGGTGAAGCCGAGCACCAACACGACGCCGCTGCAGGTCGCTCACACCGGGCTTTTCCCTTCCGTCACCGTCTCCTTCAATTTGAACAATGGCGCCTCGCTCAGCGATGCCACGCGCGAAGTGACGCAGATGGAGCAGCAGCTGGGCATGCCCGGCACGGTTCGCGGATTTTTTGCCGGAACCGCCCAGGCCTATCAGCAATCGCTGGCGACCGAGCCGATTCTGGTCATCACCGCGCTGCTTTCCGTCTTCATCGTGCTCGGCATTCTCTATGAGAGCCTGGTTCACCCGCTCACCATCATCTCCACGCTGTCCTCGGCCAGCGCGGGCGCCATGCTGGCGCTCATGCTCTTCCACATCGATCTCAACGTCATCTCGATCATCGGCATCATTCTGCTCATCGGCATCGTGAAAAAGAACGCCATCATGATGATCGATTTCGCGCTGCAGGCCGAGCGCATGGAAGGCAAGAGCACGCGCGACGCCATCTTCGAAGCCTGCATGCTGCGCTTCCGGCCCATCATGATGACCACCATGTCCGCCATCTGCGGAGCGCTGCCGCTGGCCTTCGGAACCGGCACCGGCTCGGAACTGCGCAAGCCTTTGGGCATCACCATCGTGGGCGGACTGCTGCTGAGCCAGTTGCTCACGCTTTACACCACGCCCGTGGTTTACCTGATGATGGACCGGCTGCGCCTGCGCGCGCTCGGCCGGACGCACGACATGCACTCCCGCAACCGCGGAAGGGAGCGCGGCGTCGTGACTAAGAGGATGTTGACCATGTTTGAGCTGAAGAACTCGAATTCCGACTTTCATTCGCCGCCAGCATGGCTGGGCTTGCTCGCGCTCTCGTTGGCGGCTGCCGCGTCGGCCCGCCCTATCACGCGCCCGCGCCGCCGGCGGTCACCGCGCCGAACTACAAGGAGTCCACCGTCAATTTCCAGGACGCCGACGGCTGGAAGGTGGCCAGCCCGCAGGACGCGATGATCCGCGGCAACTGGTGGGAGGTCTTCAACGAGCCCGAACTGAACACGCTGGAAGAACAGCTCAATATCAACAACCAGAATCTGAAGGAGTATTTCCAGAACTACATGGCGGCGCGCGCCGACCATTGCCGAGGCGCGCTCGCAATATTGGCCGACGATCACCGCCAATCCCTCATGGAACCGGTCGAAAAGCTCCGGCAAATCTGAGCATCTCTACGACTGGCCAACACCGGCAAGCACTCAACGCTTTGGAATGCTGCCGCTCGACGTCTCGTGGACGCCCGATTTCTGGGGCAAGATTCGCAACGAGGTGCACGAGGCGCAATATGCCTCGCAGGTGAGCGCCGCCGATCTCCAAGTCGAAAAGCTGACCGAGCAAGCCAGCCTTGCCGAATATTACTTTGAGATTCGCGGCCAGGACATGCTGCAGCAGATTCTCAACGAGACCGTGGCCGCGGATCAAAAATCGCTCAACTACAACCAGGCGCAGTATCGACACCGGCATCGGCGATTACATCTCCGTGGCCGAGGCCAAAACCACGCTGGAGGCCGCGCAGGCGGCAGCCATCAACGTGGGCCTGTTGCGCGCGCAATATGAACACGCCATCGCCATGCTGCTTGGCAAAGTTGCCCACCGATTTTTCCATTCCCGTGAAGCCCATGGTCTACACGCCGCCGCTCGATTCCCACCGGCGTGCCCTCGCAGCTTGTTGAACGCCGTCCCGACATTGCCGCGGCCGAGCGCACACTGGCCGAGGACAACGCCGTCATCGGCATCGGCTACGGCGCATTCTTTCCGCAGGTGACCATCAGCGCCAGCGGGGATTCGAAAGCTCACCTTCACGCAACCTGTTCGACTGGCCCAGCCGCTTCTGGTCCATTGGCCCCTCGTCTCCCAGGCGATCTTCGACGGCGGGCTCTATCGCGCCGAGCTGCACCAATACGTCGCTCAATACAACGCGGACCTTGCCACCTACCGGCAGACCGTGCTCACCGCTTTCCAGCAGGTGGAGGATTCCATGGCCGCCACGCGCATTTATTCGCAGCAGATTCTTCGCCAGCAGGAGGCGGTGAAAGACTGCGCAGGATTATCTCGACCTGGAAATGGTCCGCTACAACACCGGCGTCGATCCGTATGTCGATGTCGTGCTCGCGCAGACCACGCTGCTCAACAACCAGGAGACGCTGAATTCTCTCGCAGGTGGAGGAGATGACTTCGGCGGTGGAGCTGGTGCAGGCACTGGGCGGAGGATGGGACCGGTCGCAGCTTCCCACGCCGGCACAGGCCGGCGCCAAAACCACCAAGCGCGGACTACAAGCTGCAGCAGTAATTCTTATTGCGCCGACCGGTAGCAGATGTTCTCGCCATCCAGCCGGTACTCGGCCGAGCAGAAGTCGCCTCCGCAGATCATCGTCTCGCCGCCGTAGAGCTGGCGGCGCGTGATCAGCCCCAGCGTCCCGCAGCGCGGGCACGACATGACGGCTACATAGGGATTCTGCGCCTGGCCGAGCTTGGCCTGGTTCTCCAGCACAAAAATCGTTCCCGGGTCCATCCTTTCGGGGATCCACTCTTCCAGAAACTGCAAGTCGGCTGACATCGTTCCCTCCAGGATTGATGTAACCGAGCCGTGACCCTCAGCAAAACCCGAGCAAGGGGTTTTGCGTCTGTTCCTGGGCGGCTCCGTTGTACTTCAACAGCAGGCTGCGAAAGTCATCATTAGACTGACGCTATACCAGAATTGGATGATTCCATTCATGCCCAGTGTTGCCGGGCATGTTGACGAAGTCAATTCGAATTGCGGGCCGGGGAGTGGCGAAATGGATTCCCCGTCCTGACTTGAAAGTGCTATTTGCTATCTTGACGAAGCTCTTTCGGCTTCGCCGTGTACGCGCGCAAATTCATCGATCGCCCTGTAGGTTTCCTCGTTGCGCAGAATCGCCTCGACATACTCGCGCGTTTGCGTAAATGGAATGGACTCGACAAACTCGTCGATGCCGGAGTAGGGGCCGGCGGCCTGCCAATCGGCGACGCGATTGTCGCCCGCGTTGTAGGCAGCCAGCGCATACTCCTGCACGCCGCCAAAGCGGTCGAGCATCTGGCGCAGATAGCGCGTTCCCAGCCGGATGTTCATGACCGGATCGAGCAGTTGGAAGGTTTGGAAGCGTTCGATCCCCTCTTCGCGCGCCATCTTTCGCCCCACCGATGGCAACAATTGCATGAGACCCCAGGCATTGGCATAGGAGATCGCCGACGGATCGAACTCCGACTCCTGACGGATCAGCGAGGCCACGAGATAGGGATCGAGATTGTTCTTTGCCGATTCGGCCTGGATCGTGTCCCACCATGGCTCGGGAAAGAGAATCCGCCAATAGACGAGCGGAATGGATTGAATCGGAGCGGCCGCGGCGTTCGGCAAAGCTCGCTTGAGCGCGCGCACGGCGCGGAAGGTTTCGCCGTACGAGGAGTAGATCTGCGCTTCGGCAAGCGCGCTCCAGGAGGAAGAATCGGGATCGGCCTTGATCTCCCGCGCGATGTATTCGTTCAGGCCCGCGTTGGCCAGCAGTCGCGCCTTGGCCAGGTGGGGGCTGTCCTCAGGAAATGTATCGACCAGGTGCGGCTCCGGCAGGGGTGGAATGCGATCGAGTTCCGCGTCAGAGTCCGTCCTTGTGGCGCTCGCTGGGCGTCGCCAGAGCGCCGCCAGCCGCTGCCGCGCCATCTGCGCATAAAAGTAGTGCTGGTAAACGCGCGCGATGGTGCGATAGTTGGCCGCAGCCTGCGACGGATCGTGGTCCTGCGTTTCATAGAGGCGCCCCCGCCAGTAGAGCGCCGAGACCGTTTCAGCGGCCGCGGGATAGAGGTGGATCTGCTCGTCGAAGATCCGCTCCGCGTCGCTGTAAAGGCCCAGCCGGTAGCTCAACCAGCCTGAGCGCCAGTGCGCCGCAGCAGCATTCTTGTCGCCGGGAAAGCGCGTCGCCAACTCGCTGTAGTACTGGATGGCCGTGGGGTAGTCGCGCTTGAGCAGGTACATGTTGCCGCTGGAGAACAGCGCGTCGGCCAGCCACAAGCTGTGCGGAAACCGTGTTTCCATCTCGGAGACGATGCGCTGCTGATCGGCAGAATCGTCGCGGTTGCGGGCCAGCTCCATCAGCAGATCGAGCCGCCGCGCGCCGTTTTCGTCGGCGGTGTCGGGCAGCCCCTGTACCTCTGCCGGAGTGAGCCGCTTCAGCTTCAGCTCGCAGGCGGCTTCAGCGACGGCAAAGCCGTTGCGTGTTCCCGCATCGAGTCCCGGCTCGCGCGTCAGAGCGCGAAATTGCTCGGCGGCTTCGGCGTAGCGGCCGGCGTTGTAATAGGCATCCCCCAGGCTGCGCAGTTCCGCCACGGTGAGAGAAGATTCGGCGCCCATCTGCGTGAGCTTGGCGCGCGCCGTCTGCGCCTCGGGGCTCAAGGGGTGCCCGAGCAGGAGGTGCTTGAAAGTGTCTTCCGCCGCCTGCCGATTGGCCGAGCGCCAACTCCACCTGGCCCTCAGCAAGCTGATAACCGGGACGATCCGCCGCCTCAGTACCCTCGGCCGCGGCAAGCACTTTTCGCGCGCGCCTCCGGGTTGTTCATTGCCAGGAGCACATTGGCTTCAAGCTCGGGGGCCTCCACGGCGAAGATGCTTTCGGGATAACGATCGGTAAATCCGTGCAGAATCGCTCCGCTTTGGCATCGTCGCCGCCCTCGTGGTCGGCCTCGGCAGCGAGAAAATCGGCGTAGTCGCCCAGTTCTCCGTCGTTCAGTCTGACCCGAGCCAACGCGGCTTCAGCGTCGGCATACCGGCTGTCGAGCAGGTACGCATGACCCAGCGCAAGATAGGCCGCCGCTGCGGCGTCGCCGGAATGGCTATGCGCATAAGCCGTGACGGCGGCATAGGCCTCCGGCGTGCGCAGCAGTGGCCAACTGCTGCGCCATCGGCTGCAATTCCTTTGAGGCGACAAAGGCGCGCCTGATCCTGGCCGTTCGCGCCATTCGCTCGGCCCTGCTTGACCGGTGAACCGGTTTGCGACGCTTTGTTGTTCTCTTTTCCGGCGAGGAGTTGCCCGCTACCGTTGCCTTTGCCGTGGAGGCGGCGGGGTCTTTGGTCCCGGTGCCAGCGGTTTGCGCCGCAAGAGGCCAGCCTGCCATGATCAACAACAGTTGAATCGCCGCGACGCGCAGCGCCGAGCGGAGAAGAGACAATCGGGGAGTTAGCCCAGCCATAATTCCACTTTATGCCGTTTTAGACGCAACCGGAGCAGGCAAGGAATCACTTGCGTAACCGGACGTAACTGGAGAGGCTGGGACGAGCCCGGTTTGGTTCTCCACACCTGCGTCCGTTACACTCATCTTTGGAGGCTGTTCCGAGGCGCCCCGACCCGCCCAGACGGTTCCTGGTAACGGCTCGAATAATCGCTTTCGCACCATTTTTGCAACCAAGCCCCATGTCGACCATCCAATCGATTGCAGGACAAGACGAGCAACATCCCGACGTGGCCCTGGTAGAAAGGGTCCGCGCCGGGGATGTCTCGGCCTACGACACGCTGGTCCGCAAGTACGAGCGGCAGATCTTCAGGATTGCGCAGCACATCACGCAAAACCGCGAAGATGCCGAAGACGTGATGCAGGACGCGTTTCTGAAGGCGTATGAGAAGCTCGACCAATTTCAGGGGAATTCGAAATTTTACACATGGCTGGTGCGAATCGCGGTCAACGAGAGCCTGATGCGGCTGCGCAAGCGGCGCACCGGCAAAATGGTCTCGATCGACGAGGATCTGGAGACCGACGAAGGCACCGTTCCCCGCGACTTCGCCGACTGGGCGCCCAATCCGGAGCAAAACTACAACCAGTCCGAGCTGGCCGAGATTCTGAAGAAAACCATTCAGGGCTTGCCGCAGGGTTTTCGCGTGGTGTTCGCGCTGCGCGACGTGGACGGGCTTTCGACGGAAGAGACCGCCGAAGCGCTGGGATTGAGCGTTCCGGCCGTCAAGTCGCGGCTGCTGCGGGCGCGGCTGCAGTTGCGCGAGCGGCTCAGCCGCTACTTCAGAAAGAAAACCGCGCCGACGCCGGCGCAGGAAAAACGGGGTTGAAGAAGTGACCTGCACTGAGTTTCTTGCAATTCTCGACGACGTGATCGACGAATCGATTGCCGCCGATACGCGCGCCGAGATCGAAACCCACCTGCAAGAAATGCGGCCACTGCGAAGTTGTTCTCAACACCACGCGCAAGACCATCGAGATTTTTCGCTGCCACGAGATTTACGAGTTGCCCACCGACGTGAGCGAACGACTGCATACCAAGATCATGGAACGTTGCAGGAAAGTGCGCTAGCAGCTTTCAGCTATCAGCTTTTAGCCGGTAGCCTGCAGCTTGTAGCCAGTAGCTTCCGGTTGCATTCCTTCCACAATTGGTGCCAAAATTCTTCTATATGGCTGCTGCGCGTTTTGCCGCCTTGTTCGTCATTGCTCTCCTTTCCGTTAAACTTGCCGCGCAGCCGACTCCGCAGGGGCAAATTACGGTTCAGGTCATCGACACTACCGGAGCGGTTATCCCAAGCGGCGCGTTTGAGACTAAGCTTCCAACCGGAGCAGTCCCAATATTATGCCGTTACGGCCCATGAGGAACTGGGCCCGCTACGGTTCACGCTGCATCAAAAGCCGCTAGCGTAAGTTTAGGTATAAGTGTTGTTTTATCATATATTTGACAGGAGGTAATAGAAGTAATAAGTTGACTCTTCGCCTCGTCCTGCAAAGGCATTCCGCGGCGAGATCGTTTGAAGCCAACGACTCCACGAACCACAACTTTCGCTGTAAGATCGCGTTTGACCAGACAGTGTAGCCGCGCCGGGCGGCCAAACAACATTCGATTCCCCAGCCAGGAGCACATGCGATGGAGTCTTTGCGCGGGTCGGCGTACAAGGTGGTCGCACTCCTTCTCTGCTATAGCCTTTGCTTCTCTACACCGCTGGGGCTGGCGCAGGACTCGTCGACAGGGCAATCCCAGGCGCAGCCAGCACACCGCGAAAAATATGTTTCCGGCGAGTTGCAGGGCGACGACCGCATTCTGCAGGCTCTGAACCGGTTCACCTTCGGGCCGAGACCCGGCGATGTGGAAGCCGTGCGGCAGATGGGCCTGGAAACGTGGTTCGATCAGCAACTGCAACCCGAGGCCATGGATGAGACGGATCTGAATGCGCGGCTGGCGCAGTATCCGGCGATGACGTGGAGCACGCAGGATCTTCTGTTCCGGATGCCGAGCAATGCCATCATCCGGCAGGCTGCGAACGGGAAGATCGAGATCCCTTCTAAAGGCACGCTGCACGGTGTGTACGAAAACTCGATTTATCGCATTCAAGCTAGAAAAGAGGCGAAGGCGGAGAAACAGACAGCGAACGCAAATGCTGAGGAGCCCTCCCAGGTCTCAGAATCGAGACCTGGGGCGCCCGCCGGCCAGAGAACGAATTCCAGCATGGACGCAAATCCCAGCATGTCGCCAAATGCGACGGGCGAGATGACTGGGGCTCAGCCGGCGATGAACCAGCAGCAGGACATGAATGCGATGGCGCCTGCGGCAACGGATGCGGCGCCTGTGGACGAAGCGCAGGTACAGACCATTCTGAACCTGGCCCCGGAGGAGCGCGTGCGCCGCCTGCAGCAGATGCAGCCGGAGGAGTTCGAGAGCTTTGTGAAGTCGTTGAGGCCAGTGCAGCGGCAGGCGCTTTTAGCAGGAATGACGCCGGACCTGCGCGAGTCAATGGAAGACCTGGAGAATCCTGAGCAGACGGTGGTACAGGAACTATTTGCCGAACGGCTGGCGCGTGATATCTACTCGAACGCGCAGTTGCAGGAAGTGATGACCGACTTCTGGCTGAATCACTTCAACATCTACCTGCGCAAGAATGAGCAGATGCCCTACTACCTTGTGAGCTACGAGCGCGATGTGATTCGTCCGCATGCGCTGGGCAAGTTCGAGGACTTGCTGGAAGCCGTAGCTCACAGCCCGGCGATGATGATTTATCTGGACAATGCGGAGAGCGTGGGGCCGGACTCGCTAGCGGCGGAGCGGGCAAAGATGAGTATGACGCGGCGGCCCAACGCAAAACGGCAGGATCCGCCGGGAATTAATGAGAATTACGCGCGCGAATTGATGGAACTGCACACGCTGGGCGTGAACGGCGGGTACACGCAGGCGGATGTGATCCAGGTGGCGCGCGTGTTGACCGGCTGGGGAGTAGATCGGCCGCAGTTTGGCGGAGGCTTTCAGTTCAACCCCAACCGGCACGAGCCGGGCACAAAAAAAGTGATGGGGACGAAGATCAAGGACCATGGCGAACTGGAAGGCCGAGAGTTGCTTCACTTTCTGGCGACGCGGCCGGCAACAGCGCATTTCATTTCGCGCGAGCTGGCAATCCGATTTGTGACCGACGATCCGCCGCAAACGCTGGTCGATCGAATGGCGAAAACCTACCTGTCGACGGGCGGCGATATTCCCAGCGTGATGAAGACGCTGTTGCACTCGCCGGAGTTCTGGGCGGCAAACGACTACCACGCCAAGGTGAAGACGCCGATTGAGTTTGTGGTGAGTGCGGTGCGGGCGAGCAATGCCGATGTTGAGAACTACATACCGCTGGTGAACGCACTGCGGCAGTTGGGTATGCCGCTTTACGGATGCATTCCGCCGGTTGGATACAAGTGGGACGAGGCCGATTGGGTGAGCACGGGGGCGCTGGTGGATCGCATGAATTTCGCGCTGAATCTGGCGGCGAATCGGCTGCCGGGAATCACGGTTGATTGGGCGCCGGAGCTGGACATGAGCGTGCTAGACAGCGATGAACCGGCCAAGCAAGTGATCCCGACGCCGGAATCGGAAGAGGCGCGGCTGGAACCGATGCTGGTGCCTGGCGGAGTGAGCGCGACCACGCGATCGGCAGCGCTCGAGGAGTTTCAGAAACAGATCGGACAAATGGCGGCGACGATTTGGCCGGTTTCCGAGCGTTCACCCCAGGTCTCAAATTCGAGACCTAGGCCACCCGCACGCAGGAATCGTGGACCGGTTGCCGACAAGTACGAGCGGGAAGACCAATTGCTGGCGGGATTGCTGATTGGCTCGCCGGAGTTTCAGCGGAGATAGTGAAGCCAGCGATTGGGCTCGATCCCACTCTAAACGCGAAGAACGCGTTTAGGATGGGGCAGCCGGCGGGAGTTTGAACGGAGATAGCGCACCAAGGCACGCAGGGACTGAGGGACTGGGGACTGAAAGCTGAGGAGTACATCATGCAGATGAACCGGAGATTTTTCCTGCACAGAGGCGCATTGGCAGTGGCAGGAACCACGGCAATGCCGAATTTTCTTGTGCGCAGCGTGTTGGCGCAAAGCGCGAGCACGCCGGGAGAGCGGCTGGTGGTGATCTTCCAGCGCGGAGCTGCCGATGGGCTCAACGTTGTCGTGCCATATCACGAGAAGAACTACTACAAGATGAGGCCAAGTATCGCGATTCCACAGAACCAGGTGCTGGATCTCGATGGATTCTTCGGGCTGCATCCTTCGCTGGCGGCATTTCAACCGCTCTACAAGCAGGGCCAACTGGCGATTGTGCACGCGTGCGGCTCGCCGGATATGAGCCGGTCGCACTTTGATGCGCAGGATTACATGGAATCGGGCACGCCGGGCATGAAGAACACATCGGATGGATGGCTGAACCGGACCCTGCAAGCGGAAGACTCCCGCAACTGCTCGCGCCACAGCGAGGAACACACGGCGTTTCGCGCGCTGGCGCTGGGCGCCGATGTGCCGCTGACGCTGGCGGGGAAGATTCCGGCGATCGCGATCGGTAATGTGAACAACTTCAGCGTGGCGGGGCGAGGGCCGGCGCCTTCCCCGGCTGCCAGCGCGTTTGAGGCAATGTATGCGGATACCGGCGACAAAATATTCCATTCTGCCGGCGACGAGACATTTGAAGCGGTGAAGATGCTGCGCGCTGCGAATCCGGCACAGTATGTGCCCGCGCCGGGAGTGAACTACCCGAACACAGAATTCGGCAACAGCATGCGGCAGATTGCGCAGCTTCTGAAAGCGAACCTGGGCGTGGAAGCCGCATTTACCGATGTCACCGGCTGGGACACGCATCAGAACCAGGGCGGCGTGAACGGCCAGCTCGCCAACCGGCTCAGCGATTTTTCCGAGAGTATTGCGGCGTTCTGGCGCGACCTGGGCGACGAGGCCGGCAATGTCACGCTCGTGACGATGTCGGAATTTGGCCGCACGGCGCGCGAAAACGGAACGGGCGGAACGGATCACGGACACGCCAATGCCATGTTTGTGCTGGGCGGACAAGTGAAAGGTGGCAAAGTCTACGGCAAGTGGCCGGGCCTGGATGACGACCAACTCAACCAGGGCCGCGACCTGGCGCTGACCACGGACTACCGCGCAGTGCTGGGCGAAGTGGTGACCCGCTCGCTAGGCGCAGAGAATCTGGAACTCATTTTCCCGGGCGCGCGGCTGAATCGTGCGGGATTCCTGCGTCTGGTCTAACAGACCGAGAGTGAGCAAGCAGAATCTGCCCGTTTGAGCTCCGGACCTCACACCACGCGAGCAGCACGCGACTTTCAATCTGCGTTCACGCGAAGGGGGTATGATCTCGCCAGAGGGAGTCGCTCCATGAGTTTCCAGGGCAGCTTTGCTTCCGCATTCGTCTTTATTCTTCTCCTCGCATCGGGCGCAGCGCCAGGGCAGAAACCGCAGCGACCACTTGCCTTCGAAGTGGCATCCATCAAGCCATCGGCGCCGCTGGATCGAGAGAAGCTAGCTGCCGATTTGCAAGCCGGCAAGATGCCACTTCTGGGCCCCCACATCAGCGCATCGCGCGCCGAATACATTTACATGCCGCTCAAAGACTTGATCGCTCTTGCATACAACATGCGGAACTATCAGATTAGCGGTCCGGATTGGATGTCGACCGAGCGGTTTGAAATTGAAGCGAAGATGCCCGACGGCGCCAGCAAAGACGATGCACCGGCCATGCTGCGCACACTGCTGGAAGAGCGATTCAATCTCTCGGCGCACAAAGAAACCGAAGACCACAAGGTGCTCGCGCTTCTGGTTGGAAAAAGCGGCGCAAAGCTGAAGCGATCGACCAGCGCAGCACAACCGGTGGATGAGGACGCCCCGCTCAAGCCAAATGAAACGGTGATGGATGGACCGGACGGTCCTGTCCGTATCACGAGAAAGCCCGACGGCTCGATCGTATTCGACCTCGGCAAGCGCGGAATCGTAACACAAACCATCGATGCGCAAAACCAAGCCATGCGGTTCGATTCCGACATGGTGACGATGGCGGGATTCGCCGATACTCTCTCCACCATTCTTGCGCGGATGGGTGGCGAACAAGTGGTGGATATGTCGGGACTCAAGGGAAGGTACGAAGTTTCCGTGGAGATCTCCTTTGCGGACCTGATGGCGATTGCGCGGTCGCAGGGAATGATGCCGCTCCCCGCCGGAGCAGGAGGCGCCGGGAGTAATGGCAGCCCAACTTCCGGGATCTCTGATCCCGAGGGAGGCGCAACCATCTTTCGCTCGCTGGACCAAATGGGACTGAAGCTTGAAGAACGCAAAGCTCCTGTAGAACAACTGGTCGTTGACCACGTGGAGAAGATGCCGACGGAGAACTGAATTCAGAGACGGAGGTTCCCTTGGCAGGCTTACTCCGATGGGTACGGACGCGGCTGCTGGCATGCCGCACGCCGCATGATTTAACCTCAAATCTGGAATGAACATCAAGCGCACGATCCTCTTTTCTGCCCTGGCCGTAGTTGCGCTCGCAGGCGCGGCCTTTACAGTATTCGCGCACCAGGCGTCGCAAACGTCGAGCCAGGAGATTCCCGACGCGCCGCAGGCGACGGCCGAAGTCACGACGGTTCCCAATGGGCCGTATGCGGTGATGGACACGTCGATGGGACGCATTACCTGTCAGTTCTTTCAGAAGCAGGCGCCGAATGCGGTGGCTAATTTTATCGGCCTGGCCGAAGGGACAAAGGACTGGACCGATCCGGCGACGAAGAAGGTGCAGCATCACAAGCGTTTCTACGACAACACGACCTTTCATCGCGTCATTCCGGATTTCATGATTCAGGGCGGCGATCCGACGGGCACAGGGATGGGCGATCCGGGATACAGCTTCAACGATGAGCTCGATCCGAATCTAAACTTCGATCGGCCGGGCCGCCTGGCGATGGCGAATAGCGGGCCAAACACGAATGGCAGCCAGTTTTTCATCACTGCAGCCGCATACCCGACTCTGAACCAGAACTACACCCTCTTTGGCCAGTGCGACGACCCCAGCGTAGCGGTGGTGCAGGCGATTGCAAACGTACCGCGCGACGCGAACGACAAGCCTCTGACTCCGGTGGTGTTGCAGAAGGTGACCATCGTGCGCGATGGTGAACCGATGCCGCCGTTGCCGAAAGTCAGTAGTCAGTAATTCGGTGCCGGAGAAGAGAGATCGGAGAAATCGGGCACCGGGTATCCGGAATCAAACAAGAGAACACTTGAGGAGTACTTCATGGCACTTGCAGCAGGAACCTACGCCGTCTTTACCACCACGGAAGGCAAGATTACCGTGCGTCTTTTCGAATCCGACGCGCCCATCACCGTAAAGAACTTCATTGAGCTCGCCGAGGGCGCCAAGGAGTGGACGCATCCGACGACGCGCGCGAAGTCAAACGACAAGCTCTTTAACGGAACGATCTTTCATCGCGTGATTCCCGACTTTATGATTCAGGGCGGCGACCCGGCGGGCAACGGCATGGGCGGACCCGGCTATCGCTTTCAGGACGAGACCAAGGGCTCGCGGCACGGTTTTGACAAACCGGGAAAACTCGCCATGGCCAACTCCGGCCCCAATACGAATGGCAGCCAGTTCTTCATCACCGTGGCGCCCACGCCCTGGCTGACTGGAAACCACACCATCTTCGGCGAAGTGGTGGATGGGCAGGATGTGGTGACTGCGATCTCGAAGGTCGCACGCAACCCGCAGGATAAGCCGCACAAGCCCGTCGTTCTGGAGTCCGTAGCCATTGAGCGCGTGGCGTAGAAAACGGGGCAACCCATGTCGGAGCAACCTGCGGAATCGGGGCAGAAGGCGGCGCTCAGCGATTATCTAGCTGCTGAGCGAACTTTCCTTGCGTGGATTCGTACAGGCCTGGCCTTGATGGGCTTCGGCTTTGTTGTGGCGCGGTTTGGGCTTTTTCTCCAACAAATCCAGGCGGTCCGCGTGGCGCCGCCGCAACGTGGCTACGGGCTCTCGCTGTGGATTGGCACAGCGTTGATTGCGACGGGCGTCATCCTGAACGTTTTCGCAGGGATTCATCACCTGAGAACTGTCCATACGCTGGACGGCGGCGAGGTTCCCCGCAGCCGTCCAACAGGACTGGCGGCGACGTTAGCATTTTTTCTGGGCGCGGTGGGCTTGGCGATGACGGTCTATCTGGTTTCGATCCGTAAATGAAGCTTTTTGGCAGAACAATAGAGAAGGAAATGGAGGCGGGGATGGCGGACAGCGCTCATGGAATCATCGATGTTGCGAGCCGGCACTCGGTCGATGAAACGGTACATCGGCTGCAGGAAACCCTCAAGGCAAAAGGCGTAACGCTCTTCGCTTTCGTGGACCACAGCGGAGAAGCAGAAAAAGTGGGCATGAAGATGCGGCCCACCAAGCTGCTGATCTTCGGGAGCCCGAAGGCAGGCACCCCTGTGATGCTGGCCGCGCCAACTATCGCCATCGATCTGCCACTGAAGATTCTCGTGCGGGAAGATGAGGCCGGTAAGGTCTGGGTCTCTTACAACGCTCCCGGCTACTTGCAGAGCAGGCACAATGTTCCGTCGGAGATGATGCCGGTTCTTGCGGCGGTAGAAGCGCTGGCGGCGAAGGCAGCGGGAGAGTAAGAGCCAGGGTCGCAGCACTTCATAGCGCAAGAAAAGAGAGCCCAGCCTTCGGCTTTCACCGGAAACAGCATCCAATGAGGAAAGTGGATTGAGCGGGAGCGGAGAGCCGGTGCAGCAAAACAAGAACGATTCGTCGACGGAAGCGGCGGCGCGCATGTCGATCGCTCCATCGCACGCATTCCGCGCGCTTCGGCATCGCAACTTCAGGCTGTTCTTCGGCGGGCAGAGCATCTCGCTCATCGGCACATGGATGACGCGCATCGCCACGTCGTGGCTGGTGTACCGGCTAACGAAATCGGCGCTGCTGCTGGGCACGGTGGGCTTCGCCGGCCAGATCCCCACCTTTCTGATTGCGCCCTTCGCCGGCGTGTGGGTTGACCGGCTCGACCGCAGGCGTGTGCTGGTGTGGACGCAGACATTGGCCATGATTCAGTCGTTTGCACTGGCAGCTCTCACTCTTTCCGGCCACATCACGGTTGAATGGATTCTGGGCCTGGCGGTGATGCAGGGACTGGTTAATGCCTTCGACATGCCGGGACGGCAGGCTTTCATGGTGCAGATGGTCGGTGACCGCGCCGATCTTGGCAATGCGATTGCCATCAATTCGTCGATGGTGAACATGGCGCGATTGATCGGTCCATCGCTGGCCGGGTTGATCATTGCAGCAACCAACGAGGGCTGGTGCTTCTTCATCGACGGGGTCAGCTACATCGCCGTGATCGCTTCGCTGCTGATGATGCAACTGAATATTGCCGCCGTACGGCGCGCGGCCACCTCGACCTTCCATGAGATGAAAGAGGGCTGGAGCTATGTTTCAGACTTCCTGCCCATCCGCACGATTCTCATGCTCTTTGCTGTGGTGAGCCTGATGGGGATGCCGTTTGTGGTTCTGATGCCGATCTTCGCGGCGAACGTACTGCACGGCGGTCCGCACACCCTGGGATTCCTGATGGGCGCGATGGGGGTGGGCGCGCTCATTTCAGCGCTCTCGCTGGCGGCGCGCAAAAGCGTGCGCGGGCTGATCCGCATGATTCCAATTGCCGCGACTGTTTTTGGATTTGGGCTGATTGGATTCGGACTGTCGCACGTCTTCTGGTTCTCGATGCTGACGGTATTGATTGCGGGCATGGGCATGATGCAGGGAATGGCTGCGAGCAACACGATTATCCAAACGCTGGTGAGCGAAGACAAGCGCGGCCGCGTGATGAGCTACTACACCATGGCATTTGTAGGAATGGCGCCATTCGGCAGCCTGCTGGCTGGAACGATGGCGAGCGCGATCCCGACGGTGTCTATCCGGTTACTGGGCGGAATGGTGCTCACCGGCGCGCAATGGACCGTGATCATCAACGGAGCTGTCGTCGTTCTCGGCGCGGTGTGGTTCTTCACGCGGCTTCCCGCGGTGCGCCACTTTGTGCGGCCCATCTACGAAGAGATGGGGATCCTGCCCCAGCGCGAGGTTAGTGTGGAAAGCGGGCAGTGAACGCATCCCTTACGGGAAGCTGTTTCATCATTTCGTTCTTGAAAGGGCAGGACTTCAGTCGTGCCGTCAAAGGTGCGTACGCTTCGAGGCTTTGGCCTCCGGGCGATGTTTTTCCGCAAGTGCATGAAGGCGATGAGACAGATTCTCGGCTCCGCTCCTCGTGTATGATGTGGACCGAACCATGGAGTGAGGGCGAAGATTGGACCAACGATTCAAGCGCGAATGCACTTGTTTTGCCTGGGTCGCTAGCGCGTGCGTGTGTGCTGCGTCGATCGTCTACGGACAAGCTTCCGCTCCGCAGCCTGCAGACCCCTCGACGTTCAGGCTTTCCGTGGATGTGAATCATGTGCTGATTCCCGCAGTCGTCCGCGACGCCAACGGCCATCTCGTCGAAGATTTGAAGAAGGAAGATTTTGAGATCAGGGACGACGGCAAGCCGCGGGCGATTGTCGGGTTCCAGGTGGAGAGAGCGGCGCCAGCCCGCGTCACGATTCAAGCTTCTTCAGCGCCGGTAGCCAGCGAGCCTCCATCGTCTCCCGCTCCGTCACCGAGCGTTTTTCCCCGATTTGTGGTTCTTGCCTTCGACGACTGGCACCTGAACGCGACCGATCTGAAGATGGCGAAGGGCGCGGCGGCGAAAATCGTGGCGACGTCGCTGGGCAAAACCGACTATGCGGCCGTGGTGGCGCTCTCCGGCAAGGTCAACAGCGGGCTGACACAGGATCCGGCCAAGCTGCAGCAGGCACTGACCAGCCTGCAACCGAACCGTTCGCGCACCATGAACAACAACGGTTGCCCCACGATTGACTACTACCAGGCGTACAAGATCGTGGAGGAGTACGATGGAGCCGCGCTTGACGATCTGGTCCTGCAGTTGATGGGCTGCGCGGGCATGAAGCAGCGAGACGCCGTTGACGCTGCGCTTAACTTTGCGCGAATAGCAAATGATCAAGGGCTTGCGGACGCTCGTGCGTCGTTTGCGGATATTGAAAGGCTCATCAAGGCTCTCGGCCATCTGAATGGACAGCGGCAACTGATTCTTGTGTCTTCGGGATTCTTCAGCGGCTCGCCGGAGGGTCACAATGAGGAATCTCAGGTTATCGATGCGGCAAATCAGGCTGCAGTCACCATCAGCGCTCTGGATGCGCGCGGCGTGTATGTGACCCAGATCAACGCCGGCGATGATGTCCAGATGAGGTCTCCGATAGAGATGCAAAATCTGCGCGCCGGGTCAATGAACACGGGGGAGTACGTGATGGCGGAACTGGCCGGTGGGACCGGCGGCACGTACTTTCACCGCAGCAACGATCTCACGGTCGGATTTGAACGATTGGCCGAGGTCCCTGACTGCGTTTACCTGCTTGAGCTTTCGCTCGACGGCATCAAGCAGAATGGCGCCTACCACGAATTGAAGGTCAAAGTCGATCGCGCGGGCGTGAACGTGCAGGCGCGCAAAGGATACGCGGCGCCCAACGCAAAGAAACGGTAGACAGACTACTGCGTGATGCCGCAGAGATGCACCTGAACGCCAAGCTCCGTGAGCATCGCAGCTTTTGTAGCGAGCGCCTGGTCGGCTGCTTCTGCGGTCGGCGCGTAGGCCACGTTGACGTGATTGGCGCGATGCCGAGCCATCATCTGGTTCTGGCTCACGCCATGCAAAATCGCGTGAACGATCGGCCACTGTGTTGTGGACTCGCGCCAACGGCGTTCGGTTTCAGCCACGGGTAAATTGACCACCGTGCCGCGACCGACGTCGGCGTGGAGTGCTCCGCCTTCTACAAAGACGCGGCTCCAGACAATTTCGCCGGGTTTGCCTACGCCCTTGAGTGAACCACCGCCGAGCGGGAAGTACATTGCCGGTTGCCGCTCGCTGACTGCGCCCGCGTATCCGCCAACGAAGTGATTGGCGGGCGCGGCGCCGGAGATTTGCAGCAGCCAGACGAAGGCATCAATTTTTCCGGAACCGTTGGCGCCGTCACCTTTGTAGTGCTCGCCCCAGCGCACGTCGTGCAGCGTGGTTGAGGGATCGAGGCCCGAAGCCTTCCAGCACCTGTTCGTGACGATCGCGTCAAAGCCTGCGCACTCATCCACTTCGTTGAAGTGCACCAGCGGTCCGACCGGATAGAGTTCTTCGTTTGAGCCTTCGGCGCACACCGGCGGGCGATCGGAGTTGTTCAGCATTCCCTCGGCCAGATCGGAGGCTGGAGCCATGTCTTTAAGTCCCTGCTGATACTGGATGCCAATGGCGTCGCAGCCGAAGTCATGGGCGATGCGAACGGCTGCAATGTACATCTTGCATTGGCCGAGCACCTGATCGAGCGTGAGTTCGGTCGCAGGATCCTTGCCGAATTCGAACTTCACTCCCTTCGCCACCAGCCAGTCGTAGACGCCCTTTGCCTCGGCATCGTTGACGGTGCGCATTTTGGCAACCAAGGCCGACTGGCTCAACCGCTCTTTGAATATTCCGGCCGGGTTAAGGAGTTCGTCGTCGATGATGGCGTTGTACATGCCCATGCAGCCTTCATCGAAAATACCCATGATGGCTTTGCGGTACTTCAAGTCAGCGGCAAGCTGTTCGCCTAACTTAGCGCTTGCAGCGGGCAACTTGCTCTTGTCGAGCGCATGCACGTGCGACAGATCGTGTGAAATCTTTCCGGTGCGCAGCCATTCATCAAGACCGTTTTGAAAATAAGCGTCGGTAAAGTCCTTGCTCCAGATGGAGGAGAACGGCTTGCCGGCCTTGACGAGCGAACCGTTGAGATTGAGCAGGCCGACCAGGCCGGGCCACTGCCCCGACCAGTTGGCCACGGTGAGAATCGGACCCTGGTGGCTGCACAGCCCGGGCAAAACATGATGGCTGTACTGCCATGCCGCGGTGGCAAAAACAAGTTTGGCCTGGGGATGAATCTTCATGAAGACGTCCATACCCATGCGCTGCGACCAGATAAAGCCGTGCTTCTCCGTTTCACTATAGGGATGAGCGCGAATTAGTTTGTAGCCTTTTTTTGCGAAAGCTGCCGCAAGTTTTTCTTCCATGTCGCGCTGCGCGGGCCAACACACCTGGTTGGCAGACTGGCGCAGGTCGCCACTGGTCACCAGAAGCACTTCATCGGCTGCGGGCATCGCGATTTCGCGGTTCTCAGGCGCCATTTCGATCCTTCCCGGATACGGTTTCGGTATTTTTCGTAAACGATTTCGTACAACAGACAGACTATACACCGGTGGCACGGCACCATCGCGCGAGGCTATGCGTTTAGCATGAAATTGGGTGAACCCGCCGAAGCGAAAGTCCGGCAACTGGCAACCATGACGAGCAAGAAAACTCGGCTGAAGATCGTTTCGCGCGGACCTGTCCCGGTAGCCAGACGCAAGACACGTGCCAAGCAGCAGCGATCCGGGCCGAATAGAGTCTCTGGCCGCTGGCTGATCGGTGCAGTGGTCTTATCCATCGCAGGCGCAGCGCTTTGCTGCTGGGCAGCGCTCTGCCTGCTTTTCTGGCAAGGAAGCTGGCAACTGCTCTACCACCCCACGTCGAACGTTACACGGACCCCCGCGAGTATCGGACTTGCCTTCGATCCGGTTCAGTTCGGCGTCACCGACGCAGGCCTGCCGCAGCTCAGGGGCTGGTGGATCCCCGCCGCAGCGGGAGCACCCTACAGCCATTTCACAGTGATTTTTCTGCATGGCAAGACAGGCAACCTGAGCGATACGATCGACTCGCTGGGACGCCTGCATATCTCCGGCATGAATGTGCTGGCCTTCGATTACCGGGGTGATGGACAGAGCCAATTCATAAGGCCCAGCGAGGCGCACTGGCGCGAGGACGCCGGCTGGGCGATCGAGTATCTGACCGCAACAAGACACATCAATCCCGCCACGATCGTGCTGGATGGCGAAGGACTGGGAGCCAACCTGGCACTGGAAACGGCTGCAGCCGACGCGGAACTGGCCGGAGTGGTCGTGGATTCGCCTCTGCAGACGCCGATGGACGCGATCTTCAACGATGCGCGGGCGCACCTCGTCCCAGCTCACCTGTTGGTACGCGACCGCTACGATCTGAATGCGGCTGCCACGGCGGTGCGGATTCCGGTGCTGTGGTTCGAGCAGGAAAGCGGGCCAGGGCAGGCTCGCGCGGTGAAAGAGCTTGAGGTTTATCAAAAAATTTCCGCTAGAAAAATGATCGTTTGGCTAAATTCATCCGAAGACACCGGCAAGCAACGCGCCGTTGCCCTCGACCGCTGGCTCGACGAGTTACCGGGCCGATGATTCAAATTTGAGCTCAACGCACGATGTCGCGGTGCAACGCCTTTACTTGGTAGCCGGCTTTCTTGAGCCGCGCGGCAATCTCTTCGGCCATCATCACGCTGCGGTGCTGACCGCCGGTGCAACCAAAACCGACTGTGAGATAGCTCTTGCCTTCTTCAATGTAGTGCGGAAGCAGATAAAGCATCAGCTTGGTTACGCGATCGAGAAACTCGCCCGTCTGAGGATATTTGCGCACGAAGGCGGCAACTTCGGGATCGAGCCCCGTCTTCTTGCGGAACTTTGGCACGAAATGCGGATTGGGAAGAAAGCGCACATCGAAAACCAGGTCCGCGTCCAGAGGAACGCCATTCTTGAACCCGAAGCTCAAACTGGAGATCAGAAGACGCCTGGAATTCTTTTCGCGGCCAAAGCGAGCCAGAATGTCTGCGCGCAGCTCGTGTACGTTGAAGTTGGATGTATCGATCAACATGTCCGCGACGTTGCGAATCGGATCGAGGAGCTGCCGCTCTTCCACGAGAGAGCGCCACACCGTCTCGGACTTGCCCAGCGGATGCGGCCGCCTTGTCTCAGAGAAGCGCCGAACCAGCACGGCATCCTGAGCATCGAGAAAAACAACGCGCGTGCGCAGCATCTTCCTGATGCTCTTGAGGACCTCGGGCAGCCGGTCGAGGGTGGCGCCTTCGCGAACGTCCACAACGATGGCAGCCCGTTCGGTTTCCTTGGATACGCTGACCAAACGGGCAAATTCGGGCAGCAATTCGAGCGGCAAATTGTCGACGCAGTGATATCCCAGATCCTCAAAAGCCTTGAGCGCCGAAGCCTTGCCTGCACCGGAGATGCCGGTCAGGATCACCAACTCCCGGGCGGGTCTGGCGGGGGTTTGGTGTTTGCGGCGGGCTGCCTGGGGTTTGGCCGCATTGCGCTCGCGCTGCTTTGACGTCATTGGTTTCATGCTACACCGGACGCCGTGGAAATCAGGCTCCGGGAGCCAGCGCCCAATACCCCGACGAAGCAAGTTCTTGCGCGCCATCGGGGTCGAGAGCGCCGGAAAACAAAGGCCCCTGGCCGAATGCGCATCCCATTCGCTTGAGTGCGGAGAGTTGTTCCCGGGTCTGAATTCCCTGAGCGACAATCTGCATGCCAATCGTATTGCCAAGCCGGATCAGCGATTCAAGCACGGCCATTTGCCGGCCGGTGGAGACCGCAGATGCAGTCAGCCGGGGCGCCAGTTTCACCATGCCGACCGGCATTTGGACGAGGTAATTCAACGGCGCGAGGCTGCTGCCGAAGTCGTCGACAGCCACGCGCATCTGCCAATCCGCCAAGCGCTGCAGTACGGCCACGGCCGCATCGGGATTCTCGTTAAACGCGCTTTCCGGCGCTTCAAACAAAAGCCTGGCAGGATCTGTACCACTGGTCGCAAGAGCACGCATCAGGTGCGCGATCAAATCGGGATGGTAGAGTTGCCGGCGCGTGAGGTTGATGGTCATCAGCAGCCCCTGATCCGGCTGGCGCTCTGAAAGACTGCGCTGCTGGGCACAAACGGCCTCGAGTGTCTCGCGGACCAGAAGGAGTGAGATACCGGTATCTTCTGTCATTCCCGACAGTTCTTGAAAATTCTCGACCGTTCCGTCTGCACGGCGCAGACGGAGGAACGACTCGAAGCCCTCCAGCTTGCCGTCGGCGAGCCGGTAAATGGGTTCATATTCAAAAACGAACTGCCGTTTTTCGACTGCGGAACGGAGCTCGCGTTCCCGCTCCTGCTGGCTGTTCACAAAGACCTCGAGATGCTTGTCGAAGATCTCATAGCGTCCCCTGCCGGCCTGCTTGGCGCGGTACAAGGCGAAGTCCGCGTCACGGAGAAGCATTTCGGCTGTGGTGTGTTCCGGGCTGGCCATGGCAGCCCCGATGCTTGCGCCCACCTGGACCGAGTGCCCGAAGACCTCGAAGGGCCGCTCCAGCTCTCGCAAGATGCGGGCCGCCACAATCTCAAGATCGTAGGCTGTGAGAATATTCTCGACCAGAACGGCGAATTCGTCGCCGCCCAGCCTAGCAGCCGAGTCCTGCGGACGCAGTGTTGCGCGCAGCCGTGCAGAAACCCCGGTGAGCAACACATCTCCCGCAGCGTGACCAAGCTCATCGTTAACTTCCTTGAAACGGTCAAGGTCCAGGTAAAGTGCGCCACAGCCATAGTCGGGATTTCGCAGGCGCCGGCTGAGGGTCAGACTGATTCGGTCCAGAATCAGGGCGCGGTTGGGCAAACCGGTGAGCACGTCGTGCATGGCATCGTGCTGCAGCTTTTCTTCCGTGCTTTTGTGCTCGGCGATGTCCCGGAAGGTAAAGACGTAGCCAACCTTATCGCCGTTCACCCGCAGCGGCGCGATCTGCAGGCTCACGTCGATGTATTCGCCCGACTTGTTCGCCCGCACGGTCTCGATAATTACGGAACCGTGATCATCGACAGCTTTCAGCAGTGCAGCATTCTCGTTCCTTCGCGTCTCGGGCACGATGAGTTCCCGCAGGCTTCCGCCGCTGGTCTCCTCGGGGGAGTAGCCAAACATGCGGGTAAATGCCGGATTCGTGTAAAGAACATGATTCTGGTATTCGATGGCGACGCCTTCGGGAAGGCTGGCAAGCACGTCTTCCATCAGCCGCGACTTCGGAGCCTGCTCCCGTTCGCTGGGGAGGGCCACAATGACCGCTTCACGTTGCTCTGCGTTCGTGATGCAGTAGGCGCCTTCGACAGAAACCAGGCTGCCATCCTTGGCCGGAAGGGTGGCATGAAAGGGGCTGCTGCGCCGTGTACCAGTCAGCGAGGTCTGCGGCTCAGCCGTGCCCGAAAAGAGTCCCCACAGCGCTTCTTCCACCGGACGCGGAACCCAATCTTCCTCGGTCAGTCCCAACGCCTGGCGCGCTTCCGCATTGGCAAAAACGATCTTTCCCGCGTTTTCCAGGAAAACCAAAACCGGCAGACCGTCGAGAACCTCCCGCTTCGGATCGGGATTCGTGTTTTCGCGAGGATTCAGACTCGTGGACTCCCGGGAACCGCCGCGACCTCGACTCGTTTTAGCCTCAGAATCGTCTCGGAACCCGGCCCTTGATGGATCCCCAGCCATAGTTTCGATCTTATTCGGGCGGTCGATGCTGCAACTATCCCCAAAAGCGGTCAGCCGGTGCAACCAAAGTCCTGAAAGGAGTTAGAGCCAAGAGATCAGGGGCGGGGCGCGAGTTCCCAAGACCCGCGAAGGGTCCCGCTCTTCGGCCTCTTTCATGCGCCTCGCCGTTGGTCAGGGAGAATCCCCCGATCCGAAAGACTTCTCTGCCGACCGTAGAATGCTTTTCCGATCCCTGGAAGTTGATCCCCGAAGCCGATCTCTTACGGAATCTCGACCAACTCCATCTGGCCGTCGCGCCGGCGATGCAGGACAAACATTTCTCCAGATGCGGTGTGGAAGATCAACAGATCGCGATCGCGGAACTCAGCGTCTTTCACGGCCTCTTCGATGGTCATCGGCTTAAGCGAGACGGCATCTCCGGTTTTGATGATGTGCGGCTCGACCACCGCGGCGCGCGCGGGAAAAGAATGCACCGCAATCGAGGCTCTCGCACGGCCCGCCGAAGCCGATCCCTCCTCGGCGGCGTCCGGCTCCACGCGCGATTTGGGCCGCGCCACCGGCGGAGCGGTAAACACTTTCTCGACCTTGGGAAGCCGCTTGCTCACCAGGCGCCGGTCGCGATACCGGTGGGCCTGGTGCTCGGCGTGGGCGATGGCCTCGCGTAGCGCTGCCGCCGGAGTGTCGGCTTTGCCCGTGGCCGCGATCTTTTGGGTACGGGCCTGCACGGTTAATTCGACAATCTGGACATGCCTCTGCGCGCTGAAGGTGATATTGGCGCAAGCAGAGCGGCCAAGTACCCGGCCGATGCGCTCCATACCCTCCTCGGCCTGCGTACGCAGCGCCTTGGAGATTCTCCCATTTCTGGCGGTCATTGCCACATCCATGGTTGCCCTCCGCTTTGCACGTTCACCCGGCGCCCTCATCCGGCGTTTGTGGAGCACAGTATATGACGAAGCAGCGTTCCGCTTCTAGCTTCTGGCCTCTAGCTGTTGCTGTAAGCTGTCGGCTGCGTTTCAGATCTCCCAGCGCAGCAGGACGGTGCCGACTGTGAAGCCTGCGCCGACAGCGGCGAGCAACACAAGATCGCCTTTCTTCAGCTTGCCTTCTTCGATGGCTGTTTCCATGGCCAGCGGAATAGTTCCTGACGAGGTGTTGCCGTACTTTTCGATATTGATAATGACCCGTTCAGGGTCCATCCCCAGCCGATCTGCGGTGGATGTAATGATGCGTTTATTCGCCTGGTGGGGAATAAAGCAGCCAAGATCGGCGCCGGTAACGCCATTGCGCTCCAGCAGCGCCCCGGTAAGTTCCGCCATTTTGCGCACCGCGAACTTATATACCGCGGGACCATCCTGATGGATAAAATGCATCTTCTTGTCCACGGTCTCGTGCGTCGATGGGTTCAAGCTTCCGCCGCCCGGCATGTACAGACTCACGCCGCCAGCGCCGTCAATCTCGTTGATGCCATCGATGAAGCCGATCTCGCCGTCGTCGGCCGGTTCCACAAGCACCGCGCCCCCACCGTCGCCGAAAAGCACGCATGTGGCACGGTCGGTGTAGTCCGTCATGCGGGTGTTGGCGTCGGCGCCGCATACAAGCACTTTGCTATGCGCGCCGCTCTCCACCATTCTCACACCCGCCTGCAGCGCGTAAACAAAGCCCGAGCAGCCGGCGGAAACATCGAATCCCCACACGTGCGGCGCCCCGATCTTGTGCTGCACCAGGGACGCTGTATTGGGATACATCATGTCGGGCGTGACCGTGCCCACGAGAATGACTTCCAGCTCGTCGGGCCCGATGCCGCGTGCCGCGAGGCACTTTTTCGCAGCCGCTGTACATATCTCGCTTACGCCCAGCCCCGGCGCCAGCTTGTGCCGCGTCTTGATCCCGGTGCGCTCTGTGATCCACTGGTCGCTGGTCTCCACCATCTTTTCAAGGTCTTGATTGGTAATCAGATCGGGAGGAACGTAGGTTCCAAGCGCCGAAATCTTCGCGCGCCGGCCCACGATGGGGCGAACAGTCAAACTCAAAGTATTTCTCCTTGCAACACTCCGGGGTCTGGGCCGGGAACGAGTCGCAGGCGATAAGCTCGCACCCGCAGCTCAAAAATTTCACTCATTCACTGTTTCACTTTTTCATTATCAACGCAAAAGTACCGGGTGACCTACTGCGCCCGTACGAGCCCGTTACCGTTGCTTCCTTCCGGACCTGGCGGGTTTGGCGGGATTACGTCGCGTAGGACCCGGCACTGCTTGATTTTAGCACCGGAAGAAGAGACAGCTATCGACGCGCGGAGAGGCCCTTGGACTGGCCGCGACACCGCTCCGAAATCCGTCGCCAGCCGGCCCTCGCATGCGCACGATTTTCACCGAAGGCAATTCCGTCCCTCTTATCCACATTCGTCCTTCTTAACCTCGTTGACCCTGCCATTCTGTGTCCGTAAAGTCACTAATGAAGCAGTCCCTCCCCCGCGTGCGCCTTCTCTTTGCGCGTTTGCGCTCGAGGGAGAATTTTATGTTGACTGGGGCAAATCGGCCCGGAGAGAAGATGCTGAAGTTAAAGAAAATCCACATCCTCGGCTTCAAAAGTTTCTGTGACCGCACGGAGGTTACGCTAGCGGGCACAGGGATTGCTGTAGTGGTTGGGCCGAACGGATGCGGGAAATCGAACATCCTGGACGGGGTAAGTTGGGTGCTGGGCGAGCAGAGCGCCAAGACGCTGCGCGGCACACATATGCAGGACCTGATCTTTGCCGGGACGCGGGAGCGCAAGCCGCTCGGCATGGCTGAGGTCACGCTGACCATGATCGATCCCGGAGTGTACGAGGGGCCCGTTCCAGTCGAGCCTGAGATTGAAATCGATCACGAGGCGCCTGGCGACTGGGATGAGGAGGAACTGCGCCGCCGCCGCGCAGTCGAAGCCGAAGACATCGTCGCCAACGAGCAGCCGGGACAGGTGCTTGAAGAAGAGGCTGAAGAAAGAGCTGAATCGCCTGCGGCCAGCGAAAATGCAGACCATAATGGTTCTCCGTCGCAGTCTGCACCGTCCGGCGTGGTGTTGAAGATCCGCCGCCGCAAATTCCACAATGCGCCGCAGAAGGGCGAGGTGATCATTACCCGGCGTTTGTTCCGGACCGGCGAAAGCGAGTACTTGCTGAACGGCAAGCTATGCCGCTTGCGCGACATTCAAGACATTTTCATGGGCACGGGCCTGGGTCCGGAGAGTTACGCCATCATCGGGCAGGAGCGCATCGGGCAATTGCTCAGCTCGAAGCCATACGAACGACGGGCCATCGTCGAGGAAGCTGCCGGCGTGACACGCTTCAAGAACAAGAAGCGGCTGGCCGAATTGCGTTTGGAGAGCGCGAAGCAAAACCTGGCGCGTGTCGACGATATTTTTGAAGAAGTCACGCGGCAGATGAACAGCCTGAAGCGGCAGGCGGCCAAGGCCGAGCGGTACGCCGCGGTGCGGGAAGAACTGCGCGGACGTTTGCGCGTGGTGCTGGCCAGTCGCATGGCCGCGATGGATGCGGAGCATGCGCGGTTGGAACACGAGATCGCAGCGCTCACCGAGAGCATCAACCGATCCGCCGAGACGATCGCGCAGCAGGAGGCGAACCAGCACGCACTTACCGAACGCGGCTACACTCTGGAACGCGAAGGCCAAGACGCGCAGAATCGCGCTACTGAAGCGGCATTGGAACTGGAGCGCGCCACCGCGCGCGAGCGCAGCAATACAGAGCGCGTGAGCGAACTTGAGGCGCGGATCGCGGCGTCGGCCAACGAACTGGAACAGACCCGCACGCAGTTGGCCGGCATTGAAGAGGAACGCGGCCAGCAGCGCAGCTTTCTTGAGACGGCGGCCAGTGAAGCGCGCGAGTTTCACCAGAAGGTAGAGGCGCGGCAGCACGAGGCGCGAGCCGCCGCCGAAGAAGTGTTTACCGCCGAGCGGGAGCTGGAGGTGGGTCGCAGACACGCCATGCATCTGCTCACGCTCTCAAGCAGCGCGCGTAACTATGTTGCGCAAGGCGAAGAAAACCTTGCGGCGCTGGAGCGCGAAGCGGAGCGGCTTGAGGCTGAGATGGGCCAGGCGCGCCATGAGCAGGAGAATCTCGGCGTCGAGAGCGCCGAATCGCGCACTCGTTTTGAGGCGGCGGAAACGAACCTGAGGCGGCTGGAACACGAGATGAGCTCGCTGCGGGAGTCGCTGCAATCCAAACGTACAGACG
This sequence comes from uncultured Acidobacteriaceae bacterium, assembly GCA_963782285.1. GTDB lineage: Bacteria > Acidobacteriota > Terriglobia > Terriglobales > Acidobacteriaceae > Telmatobacter. The sequence goes on along the minus strand of CAWAJH010000015.1, from coordinate 141,016 downwards.
AAAACGGCTATCGCACTCTTTCGAACCATCTGCGCTCAGAACATGCGACGGCGGAAGGGCGGCGCGATTCACTCAACGCGCTCATTCGCAACCATGGTTATGCCACCGACACGGTTCGTAAGCTGCTCAAACCCGGCGCGCTGGGTCCAACCGTAGCGCCGGTGGGCACACTGGCAGACTTTGTTGAAGTGCGCGGCGAGCATGAAGGCCTCGTTGACGAGTTTCTGCGCGAAGAACTGAACTACGTGGTCGTAGAGAGTTGGGGCGCTGCGGAAGAGGGCGTTCGCGTGCTCAAGACCAGCGACGGCCGCGCAACGTTTCTCATCCACTCCGATGCGCAGGGTGAGCTTTTCAAGACTGACGAAGGTCCCATCGACGAGCCGGGCCTTCTGCCGCTACGCGAGGCCGTGAAGGTGCTGAATGGATTTGGGCGATCCCTCGAAGCCGTTCTTCCCAAGCTGCGGCACGGTTATCTTGCGGAGAATGCGGTTGAGGCGCGGCGGCTGGCGTTGAGCTACGGGTATGCATACTTTTTGACGCCTGAGGGCGAGTGCTTCCACAGTTCAACGGTCACGGGCGGCAAGCCCGCAAGTGAAGGACCACTGGCGCTGAAGCGCGAATTGCGCGAGACGGAAGGCCGGATGTCGAAGCTGGAGAGCGACCTAGCGCACGCGGAGCAGGAAGCCGACGCGCTTGCGCAGGCGATCGCGGAGTTCACCGCGCAGTTGGAGACGTGCGGCGAAGAACGGCGGCAGGCGGAGAGCGAAGCGGCGAACCTGGGAGCGGCGCTGAAGCAGATGGAGGCCGAGGCGCAGCGCATCGAACGGCGCTTGCAGGAGTGGCAGACGCAGGCCGCACGCAACAAGGACGCGCGCGCGGCCAAAGTACAGACCATAGCCGAAAAGCGCGAAGAAGCGGCGCGGCTCGAGGCCGATCATGCGCAGACAGAGACCAGCCTGAATGCCCAGCAGGCGCAGCTGGAGGCTTCGCGCCAGCGGCGGGAGACGCTGCAGCAGGAAGCGGCGCAGATGACCGCAGAGCTGGCCGGTCTGGAGGAGCGCCGGCGCGGCGCCGAAGCTAACTTCCAGCGTATCGACCGGCTTTACACGGAGCTGCAGCGGCGAGTCCAGGCGATCGAGCAGCAGCAAGTGTCCTCAGCGGCTGAGCGCGAGCAGAGGATTGCCGAAAATGGCACGCTCGTCCTGCGCCGGCAGCAGTTGAATGACGAGCGTGCGCAGTCGCTGGCGCTGGCGCAGTCGATTGCCGAGCAGGCTCAGGCGCTGCGCCTGCAGCTCGCGGAGATGGAAACGCAGCTTAGAAACGAACGAGCGGCATTGGACCAGTTGCGGGAGGATCGGGCCGCGCTTTCGAGCGACCGCGCCAAGCTGCGCTCCGATCTCGAATACCTTGAAGCCAGTTGCCTTGCTGAAGTGAACGTTGAGGCGCACGTGTTGCGCGGAGATGCAGAGATAGGACGGCTCACTGGCGAGGAGCTGGCCACCGAGGACGAGACCTGCCGCGGGTTGCGCCTGCGTCTGGATCAGATGGGCCCGGTGAACATGATGGCACTCGACGAATACAAGGAAACAGCGGAGCGGCATCGGTTCCTGGAAACGCAGCGGCAGGATTTGATCGAGTCCATCGAGAACACCCAGGAGACGATCAAGGAAATCGATCAGATTTCACGCACGAAATTCGATGAAGCCCTTACGCAGATCAACGAAAACTTCGCCAGAGTCTTTGCCAGGCTCTTCCAGGGCGGACAGGCGTTTTTGCGCGTGAGCGACGAAACCAACCTGGACGAGAGCGGGCTCGACATCGTGGTTTCGCCCCCGGGCAAAAAGCTGCAGAATGTGCTTCTGCTTTCGGGCGGCGAAAAGGCGCTTACGGCGCTGGCGCTGCTGGTGGGCATCTTCCAGTTCCGGCCCAGCCCATTCTGCGTACTCGATGAAGTCGACGCCGCGTTGGACGAATCGAACGTGGGCCGTTTCGCCGATCTGCTACACTCGCTGAGCCACGACACGCAATTCCTGATCGTCACCCACTCCAAGCGAATGATGCAGACCGCCGACATGATTTACGGCGTGACCATGCAGGAGCCGGGCGTGTCAAACATTGTGAGCGTGCGGCTGGGGCACCGCGAACAGAAGCGGGCAACGGCGTAATGGCAGCTTGGAGCTGCCAGCTTCTAGCTGTGACTTTCAACGGTGACGAGCCGGCCTTCGTGCCTTCCCGGGTCTCACAACCGAGGCCAGGGAGTTCAGGCCGGCAGCGAATGAACGCCCGCCGGGAATCGCTTGCTACACACTCAGTTGCTGCGCACTCAGTCGCTGTGCACGCTGAACAGAGTCAACAGACTTCCAATCGCGATCCCCGCCGCCAAAACGATACCCATTGCTTGAAAAGGATTTCGCTTGATGGCGTACCGGGCATCGTGGATTGTGTCCTCGGCAACCTCCCGCCCCTGCTTCACGGCCCGCAGCGCCGATTGAACGCCCTCGTCCACAGCCTCGGTAACGATCGTCTTAATGCGGGAGACCTCGTTCAGGAGGTCTTCGACCGCTGCCTGTTTTTCGAGTAAGTCAACTGCCATAGATTTCGCCCTTTCATCCGCGGCTCGCCGTAGGTTTCGAAGGCGGCATCGGCGGCAATTCCTCTTTATGTGATGTGCTTCTGTCGGTTCCTGTTGCACGCGGGCAGGAGGAACATCGCCGTCCCTCGGCGATGCTGCCAACGCGACGGATCTCTGGAATATGTCCCAGCCAAGCGTGATTCCGTTGGAACCAAAGAGTCAGCCTGAAAGCTGTCAGCTGGCGGCTGGCGGCTAGAGGTTGGCGATCGATGGTTTATGGTCGGATCGAAGCGCAAAAAAAATCGCCCCCGAAGGAACTCTTCGCCTCGGAGGCGCTTGTAGAGCTACTTACACAAGATAAAGACGGGGACCAGTAGCCGGCACTGGAGGTCGGTAGCGCGCGGCTACTGGTGATCCCTTCATTAAACGAGACTAGCCGCGGCTTCCCCTTTCCACTGCTGCCTCGTGTCGCCCGGCTCAAAGAGGACTTTCTTACACGCCCTCCGAACCATGTTGACAATCGAAGTGTCTCCGATAACGCGAACAGGGTCCGTGACGGCCGTCACAGGGGTTTGTATTAATTCAAAAGAGTGGGAAATCAGGTTTTTCCCGAGAAGCGGCGTTGACTCATCCGGCCCCGGCCAGGCCATCGTCGGCGAGATCTTCCACGTCCTGAAATGCATGTTTGACAAAGCACTGTCGGCCCTTGAAAATCGGAGATTCAGTCTCCCTCCGAGGAAGCATCTCCATGACAGCGCTGCTCGAAACAAATCTGGGCCCGACTCCGCTGCTGGGACGCGGCAAAGTGCGCGACCTGTACGCCGTAGACGGCAATTTATTGCTCGTGGCTACCGATCGCATTTCGGCATTTGACCATGTTCTGGCCACCGGGATTCCCGACAAAGGAAAAGTTCTCACACAAATCTCGCTATTCTGGTTTGACCTTCTGAAGGACGTGGTTCCGAATCATCTGATTACCGCGGACGTTGGTGAATTCCCTGCCCCGCTCAGACCGTATGCGGATCAGTTGCAAGGCCGCTCCATGCTGGTGAAGCGGGCGGAGATGTTCCCGGTAGAGTGCGTGGTGCGCGGATACCTGACGGGTTCGGGATTGAAAGATTATCGAGCCACAGGGACGGTTTGCGGCATCCCGCTCCCGCCCGGCTTGCAGGATGGCTCACGCCTGCCCGAACCGCTGTTCACCCCGTCCAGCAAGGCTGAGGGCGGAGAGCATGACGAGAACATCTCCTATGCGGCCGTGGAGAAAGTCGTGGGCCCGGCGATCGCTACGGAACTGCGCTGGCTGACGATGGCCATTTACAAGCGAGCCACGGCCCACGCCGAATCGCGCGGACTGATCCTTGCCGATACAAAATTCGAGTTTGGCAAAACCGCAGAAGGGGTTATCCTTGCCGATGAGGTATTGACACCGGATTCATCGCGCTTCTGGGATGGAAAAGCCTGGAAACCCGGAGGCGCGCAGCCATCATTTGACAAGCAATATGTGCGCGACTACCTGGAAGAAATTCACTGGAACAAACAGGCGCCCGCCCCCGGCTTGCCCGACGAGGTGGTAGAACGGACTCGGGCCAAGTATTATGAAGCCTTCCGGCGATTGACCGGACGCGAGATGGATGCTTAGGAACCAACGACGGAGCGAACGATGTCGTGGGTAGATTTGGCCATTGTGGCTGTGTTGGTGATTGCAACGCTGGGGGGGTGGCGCAGGGATTCTTTCGCACCGTCTGTTCCTTGCTGGGCCTTGTGATCGGTCTGGAGCTGGCCGCGTGGAATTACGAGCGCTTGGCGGCGGTTGTGCGGCCGATCATTCCGGTCGCGGCAGTCGACAATGTGATCGGATTCCTGGTGATCGCATTGCTGGTGATGGCGGTTGCGAATATTGTCGGCGGGATCATCTCAGACACGGTCAGCAAGATGGGTCTGGGTTGCCTGGATAAACTGGGCGGGGCCTTGGTGGGATTCTTGCAGGGGGCGTTGCTGGTCACGTTGGTCATCATGGTGACAGTCGCCTTCTTTCCCAGGGAGGAATGGCTTGCGGAAGCCCGACTGCCGCAGATGTTTTTGGGAGCATGCCATCTGAGCGCCAACGTGACCCCTGGGGAATTGAAGAATAAGGCGCGCAACGGCCTTGAGCTGTTGGAGCGACAGTCACCAGAATGGATGCACCCCGGTAATGGTACGGCCGAATGAGATCGGGTGCAAAAGGCAAATGCACGGGTTACACTAATGGATCGAGTTGAGCAAGAGGGGCGAGTGAAACGAGAATTGGATCTCCTGGTGACGCAAATGCACTCGAGCGGCGTCCGCTATGAAGAAGCGGTGCGCGAGTTCAAGAGGCAGTATCTGCGCGAGGTGCTGATTGCTCACCGTGGGAACCAGTGCAAGGCCGCGGAAGAGCTGGGAATGCATCGCAATACGCTGAGCCGTGCCATGGCGGATCTGGGCCTCGACCTGGCGGACGTACGCGCCGGGCTCAAGCGTCCGCCGCGCAGCGAACGTCCTGTTTACAGCGCCATTCGCCAGGGCTACCGCCAGGGCTGACTGCGCTGCCCGTAATCATGCTGAAAACGCAACAGAATCCTGATGCCCGTATCGCGATCGAGCCTGATTTCGAGTGGGACGGGCAGGACGCGTATCTGTTCGATATCGACGGCACGCTGTTGCGCAGCCGCGACCGCATCCATGTCGACTCCGTCGCCTGGAGCGTGCAACGCGTAACCGGCTTTGAGATTACGCTGGCTGGAATTCAATTGCAGGGCAATACAGATACAGCAATCTTGCGCGAAGCCTGCCGCCAAGCCGGGATTCCGAGCGAAGTGCTGGAAGGACAGTACGAGACCATCCTGGAAACGATGCGGAACTGCGTGGCCGAGAGGCGCAATGAACTCGAACCCTATGTGATGCCGGGGGTCAAGGAGGTCTTGCATCACCTTGCCCGGAAGGGGGCACTGCTGGGAGTGGCTTCCGGTAACCTGGAAGCCATCGGCTGGATCAAGATCGAAAAGGCGGGCTTGCGCGAGTGGTTTCACTTTGGCGGCTTCAGCGATCGTTTGCCGGTCCGAGCCGAGCTTGTGAAGCAGGCGGCGATCAAGGCCCGAACGATGGACGGGCGCGGAGGCCGTGCCGGGTCGAAGATCTGCGTGGTGGGCGACACGCCGCGCGATATCGAAGCCGCCCGTGCCAATTCTCTTTCGGTGATTGCCGTCGCCACGGGCCGGAGCAGCTTTGAGGAGCTGCTGCTGTGCCGGCCGGATGCCTGTGTCTCCTCGCTGGCCGACCTGCTGGCTACGGTCGAAAGCGTGCCATGAACGCACCGCGACTGCAAACTCGGCCCGTGGCCCGGAGAGATGCGCAAATGCTGGCGAAGCGATGCGCAGTGGGTTTGCTCGTCGCACTGTTTGTCGTCCCCCTGACAGCGCGGGCAGCCCCGCAGGCTGCCACAGCCGGCAACGACGCAACCGCAGCTCAAAGCGCCAATTCAAGCCAAATTGCACCACAGGACCAAACCGCGCCGGAGATTCCCAATCCCCCCAAAGAAACAAAAGGGGTGCGCAGCCGCGACAAGGAGCGAGCCGCGAAGCTGTATCTGGAATCGAGCAAGTTTTTTGTGAATCGCCAATTCGAAGCAGGCGATAAAGGGATTTGAGCAGGCCGCCGTGTTGGACCCGTCAAATAGCGACTACCGGTTGGCAGCCGATGTCGCCCGCGGTCATGAAGTGACTGCGCTGATCCAGGCAGCGGCCAAGGACCGTCTGCTTGGCAACGAAGCCGGCGCACGCGACGCGCTTACCCGCGCTCTGGCGCTCGACCCAACAAGCTTCGAAGTCAGCCAGCATCTTGATGAGCTTGGAGACGAAGCCGCGCGATCGCAGCCCAAGCCACTTTACGGGCAGACAGGCCTCAAAATCGCCAACGCAGAGCCCCTTCTGCTCGTGCTGTCTCCCCACAGTTTTCACGTTCGTACCGATCAGCGCCAGCTCATCGATCAAGTTTTCAAGGCGTTCGGCATAATCGCGATAGTCGACGACAGCGTGCGAGCCATAGAAGTCAGGCTGGATGTCGATAACGCAAGCTTTGAGGACGCCACGCGCATCCTGGACCTGGTGACCCACACATTCTTCGTACCGCTGGATGCGCATCACATTGTGGTGGCAGACGACACCATCGAAAATCGCCGGCGCCTGACTCCTGAACGGATGGAGACGGTTTACCTTTCGGGGATGAGCGACAACGATCTGAATGAAGTGCAGTCTCTGGCCAAGAATGTCTTTGAGGTGCCGCAGGCCCAGCTTTCGCTTTCGCAGCGCACGATGACCCTGCGCGCGCCGACGCTCACTCTCGACGCGTTCAACGCGACAATGCAGGATCTGATGGACGGGCGTAGCCAGGTGGTGCTCGACGTGAAGCTGATCCAGGTGGCGCATACCAGCAGCCGCAACACGGGGACACAGCTTACGCAGAGCATCTCAGCGTTCAACGTGTATGCGGAAGAGCAGTCGCTATTAAATGCGAATCAGAGCCTCGTGCAACAGATCATTTCGTCGGGGCTGGCCTCGCCAAACGACCCGCTGGCGATTCTCGGAATTTTGCTTGCCTCGGGACAGGTTTCAAACCCGCTGCTCTCAAGCGGATTTGCTCTTTTTGGCGGAGGGCTTACCCAGTCGGCGCTGGCCCCGGGCACGACCACATTCAATCTCAACCTGAACACCTCGGACTCCCGCGAGCTCGATGAGATTGAGCTTCGCCTCGAGGACGGCCAGGAAGGAACCCTCAAGGAAGGCGAACGATATCCCATCCAGACATCTTCCTATTCGAGCCTGTCATCCAGCATCCCCGGTCTTGCAGGTTTGACCGGCGCGGGAACCTCGAGCAGTCTCACTTCGCTGCTCTCGTCATTGGCCACTTCCACGCCCAACATTCCCATGGTGCAGTATCAGGATCTGGGTTTGACACTGAAGGCAACGCCCAAGGTGCTACGCAACAACGATGTCGCGCTCAGTGTCGACATGACGCTTGATGCGCTCTCGGGACAGACCATTGACGGCAATCCCGTTCTGGACAACCGGGCGTACTCCGGCGTCGTGACGCTGAAGGAGGGCGAGGCAGCGGTCGTCGCAACTGAGGTCGATAAGTCGCAGAGCCTTGCCGTCAGCGGAACGCCCGGATTGAGCGAGATTCCGGGGATGAACAACCTGACCAGCAAGGATCTCGAACAGAATTACGCGACTCTCGTGATCGTGATGACGCCGCACGTGGTACGCGGCACGCAGGCAGCCGGGCATTCGGCGATGTTGCGCGTGGAGAACGTCGCGCAATGACTGCGAATTGAAGCAGATGTTTTTCTGAGTTTCAGCTACGCCAAAACCAGCCGATCAAGAACTGCGATGAGTGACCGATCACCTCGCCCACGGAATCTCTACGCCGCCAATTGGCTGCATTGAAGCTTAAGCTGGAAGCGCAATTGACGAAATTGCTTCACGATACACGGAGCCTTACAATTGGGGTTCCTAGGTATCCGGGTTCCCGCAACAGCAATTGGTCTGGCCCATGGATTCGAGTAAAGAATCGACTGCTCCTTTGCACATCATGGCCCTGATGCCTCTCCGCGACGATTGGGCCTCGGTGTCCGAACTTATTCGCCGCCTCGATCGTGTCATCTCCGGTATCTGCACCTTGGAGATTCTCCTGGTGGACGACGGCTCGTTGCAAAAGTACGACCCTGGTGACTTCAAGCACAGCTTCTGCGCGGTGCAAAGAATACAGATCCTGCGCCTGCGCCGGAATCTCGGGCACCAGCGAGCAATTGCTATCGGGCTGGCGCAAATTCAGAAAGATATGTGCTGCGACGCCGTTCTGGTGATGGATTCAGACGGCGAAGATACGCCGGAGGGTGTTGTAGAACTGCTGCGCGCATATATCAAAGCAGATGGAGCGAGAGCCGTTTTTGCGGAGCGTCTGCGCCGGTCGGAATCTCTCGCGTTTCGAAGCTTCTATCACTGCTACCGTCTTCTACATTGGAGCCTGACAGGCATCCAGGTGCGAGTGGGAAACTTCAGCATTCTGCCCTCGGAATACCTGAATACGCTCGTCGCGATGTCGGAGCTGTGGAACCACTACGCTGCCGCCGTATTTCGATCGAAGCTCCCGTTGACGATGATCCCCATACCGCGTGGGACTCGGATCGCGGGAACGTCCAAAATGAACTTTGTCGCTTTGGTTTCGCACGGCCTGAGTGCTATCTCCGTGTTTGGCGACATCGTCGGGGTGCGTCTCATGATCGGATGCGCAATGGGCTCCCTGTTGGCTGGCTTCGGCATTTTCCTGATCGTCCTGATTCGAGTCTTCACCAAGTGGGGAATACCTGGGTGGGCCACTTTCGCGACCGGCATACTCGCCATCATCATGATTCAACTCATTACAATTGCGACCAGCTTCACATTCTTTGCGCTTTCCAGCAGATCAAATCTCGGCTTTGCGCCACTCAGGGATTCCCCATTATTTGTGGAAGAGACCGTGGACATCTATTCCCATGAGTGAATTCAAATACGTCGGCTCGGAATTGGATCTCTTCGCGGCCGCGCATAACTGGAAATCCTACTGGTCAAGCCGAATCAGGCCTTTCATTAACGGCGATATCCTTGAGGTCGGCGCGGGAATAGGCGCAAATACACCATACCTCGATCATGGTGGAAACCGGCGGTGGGTGTGTCTCGAGCCCGATTCGAACCTCGCTACGCGTCTCACCTTGAACCTTGGGAAAACCGGAGTTGGCCGTGAGTACGAAATAGTCTGCGGCACTGTGCAGCAACTAGAATCAGGCCGGTTTGACACCATTCTATATATTGACGTTCTGGAACACATTGAGAACGACCGCGAAGAACTTGAGGCGGCTTCGACGCTTCTTAGAGACGGCGGACGCTTAATTGTTTTGTCGCCGGCCCATCAGCAACTATTTACTCCATTCGATGCCGCCATTGGGCATTTTCGGAGGTACAACCGCTCAATGCTTCAAAACATCTCTACATCTCACCTGCGGCTTGAGGCGGTATGGTATTTGGATTCCGCTGGCCTCCTGCTCTCCGTCGCCAATTTGCTATTTCTGCATCGCTCGAAGCCGACAAAGGGCCAGCTGGCTTTTTGGGATCGATGTATGGTCCCTGTTTCGCGTGTTGTCGACCGATGCTTCTTAAGCTCAGTTGGGAAGTCGATCGTGGGAATCTGGCTCCGAGAAAAGGAGTGAGCGGAATCTGCCCGAGAAATCGTAATTAAAAAGACCAGCAGGAGCTGACGATGGCGCAGCAAGGATATTCCCGAGGCGGGATCGATTGGATCAGCCGGTCCGCCAAGAATGCGTCCCATTTTTCGCGTTCCACATGGTTGCTGATTCTTGGCTGGTGCTTTGTGGCGCTCTTCCTCTCAGCCGCATTCACGTTGATCGAGGGTCGGGCCCCGACTTGGGAAGATGAGCTGTATCCGCAATCTACAGCCTGGTCGATCGTGCATGGCGGTCCGGAGGGCCTAAGCGCTAACGGCATTTATCCTCAAAACGGTTCTCTGGTCCGTTTTTATGGTCCCGTTTCGTTCACCGTGGCAGCGGCGTTGTTGAGAACATTCGGTCTGCAAACGTGGCCGTGGCGCGTTGTTGGTTTTCTCGTGGGCACATTCCTAATAGTCATTTCGTCTGCATTCCTCCTACACGTTTCCGGCGCTGGCCGATGGATCACGCTCGCAGGAGCCTCCGTGGCCGCGATTTCGACCGAGTTCTGTTCTCTGCTGCCGGGTCGATGGGATCCGGTCACGATGGGCCTGATACTTGCCGGAATCGCTGTCCTGCTTCATGCCGCTGATGGTTCCCGGAGGACTCTACCACTAGAGGCACTTGCGGCTGGTCTGTTGTTTGGTCTCGCAGTCGGATCCACGCCGCGGGCGCTGCCGCCCATGGCTGCGGTGGCCTGCGGGTTGGCGGCAGGAGCTTCAATCGATGCCGGCAGGCGAGTTCATCTGGCTATTTTGGACTTTGTGGCCGCAATCTCAACCCTTGCGACCGATGCGGCGCTGCTTGCCCCGTTGGGCATGACGCCGTGGAGTTGGGCTGCGTTCGTAAGAAAAGTCAGCAAGGGAGATGAAATCAACAGTTCTCCATTGCTTGGCGGCACGTGGAATCTTGGGGTGACAAGTTACAAAACGGTCGTCATCCTCACGTTGGTGATGGTCGCCGCCGGATTTGCCTCCGCATTCGCCCAACGCCGTCGCCATGCCGAGGCGGCGAAGGGATTGAGAGTTACGCTGACGACCATTACCCTGGCAAACATGGTAATGTCTCTGCTCCTTACCTCCCGGTTTCTTAGTTATGCAATCTTCTGGCTGCCTTTGCTCGCCGTCTCGTCATTCTGCTGGATCAGTTGGGAATGCACGTGGGGATTAACGAGGCGTTTTGTCGTTGCGTCACTGGTCTGCCTGGAGCTGCTGCTGCCAGCGACGCTGGAGATTGCGCGGATGCGTGCCGCGACAAAGCTCTGGAAGGGCAGGGATCCGCAGATCTTGCTGGCGGAGATCCGAAGCCACGTCCCCGCCGGGTCAATCGTCTTTGGGCCTGTCGGAGGATACTTCTTTCCCGTGGAACAAAGCGGCTCGCGTTATCTTTACCTCGAAGACGATATTCTCCCCGGGTTGGACGCTGGGGCGGACTCCTCAGTCTACCGTCAACTCGCTCTCGACGCGGCCGCCTGCACAGCGCCGACGTTTGCCGTGTGGTGGCGCGTTGGGAATGAGGACCCGCTTCCGGATGAAATTGCGATACAATCAAAAATTGAATTAAGCGCAGGAGAGGCAGGTTCGAAGGAGTATCCCGTCATCTATCGTTTGGTAAGTCCTGAAAAATGTCCGGCGATGCCGTTCGATGCGGATGCCATCAAACCCTTTAAACCACTTTAGACGGTCATGCCACCCAGCGCGGTTTTCTCCGCTGCGGACCATTGGAGATACGCATTTCGATCAGTCAAGCGAAGGCGGAGCCCAGCTTCCGCGATTCCAGTTGAATCGTGGAATTCTGGGCCCGGAGGCGCTTATTGTGCAACACCGTCGGCCTTGATCTGGTAATCGATGATCTTCTTCAAGGCATCGTAGGGGATGTTGGCGGGAACTTCGCGGCCATTGACGACCAGAGTCGGCACCTCGCTCACCCCCAAATCGGTCCCTAGCTTGATGGAAGCGTCCACGTTGGCCTTGATCTGAGGGTCGCGGCGCACGCCGAAACCTTCGTCGGGTCCAGCCCGGCCTTGGTGACGGCGCTGTTGAGCGTGAGCGTGGCGCCGTCCGGTGTCGCGAGGCCGTCCTGGCCGTCAAACACTGCGGCCGCATATTGGAAAAACGCCGAGCTACCGCCGAGCTTGGCGACGCAAAGCCCGAATTCGGCCGCTTTCACCGATTGGGGATGGATGGACGGAATCGGAAAATTCTGAAACACGATGCGCGCCTTGGGATAATCCGCAACGAGCTTATCCATGTTGGCCTGCGCCTCTTTGCAGTGCGGGCACTGGAAATCGGCAAACTCGACCAGTTCAAGATCCTTTGAGGCGGACCCGCGGTAAGGGCCGTCGGCGTCCTGTTCAAGCTTCTGGCGGGCGTCGGCAAACGGGTGCGCGCCGAATTCGATGATTGAATCGCCGGTAATGATGTGCTTGCCGTCGGGAAGGACAAAGAACTCGAGCACCTGCGGCTTACCCTTGCCGGTCTTGTCGCCGATCAGCACGACCACCTTGCTGACCCCTTCCGCCTGAGTTTTAAGAATGGCCTGCACCTGCCACATGCGGCTGTCGTCGTAGCCCCAATTCGCCTGCAGGAATGCATCGACCACTTCCTTGGTGGGCGAGGCGGCCGTGAAGTTGGCCGGATCGGGCTTGGGGAAGACAGGCGGCCCGCTCGGAGCCGGCGCCGCAGGTTCAGCCTGGGGCTGTTGAGGCACTGGCGGCCGCTTCAGGCGCGTTGGTGACGGGCGCGGGTGGCACGTGCTCCTGGGCGGCGGCGTAGAATGCGGGAACGAATAAGGCGATCAGCGCAGCGGCGCCGAGGAAACGGGTTGAGAGACGAATCAAGCTTTTCTCCTTCAGTTGCGGGAAGACTCCCAAACCTATAGCTTACCTGCTCGTGGGAGCCCAGGGCCAGAGGTCCCCACGGCTGCAAGCTTCTAACATGCTTCACAACTCAGTTGAGGGGCCCTTGTTAGTTTTCGACCTTGACGGCGATGGGAAATCTGCGGCCCATGCCAAACGACTTGGAAGTCACCTTCAAAACCGGCGCAGCCTGCTGGCGCTTGTACTCGGAGCGCTCCACCAGCCGCACCACTTGTTGGACGAGATGAAGAGGAAAACCGTGCTCCGCAGCGATCTGTTCCGGCGTCTCGTAGCGCTCGACGTAGGCTTCGACGATAGGATCGAGAACTTCGTAGGGCGGCAGCGAATCGGTGTCCATCTGGCCGGGGCGCAGCTCGGCCGACGGCGGCTTTGAGAGGATCGCGGCGGGAATCATTTCGCGCTCGCGATTGAGCCAGCGGCAGACCGCGTAAACGCGCGTCTTGACCAAGATCGCCGATCACGGCGAGAGCGCCCACCATGTCGCCGTAAAGCGTGCAGTAGCCCACGGCCATCTCGGATTTGTTGCCGGTGGTGAGCACCAGCGCGCCGAATTTGTTTGAGAGCGCCATCAGAAGCGTGCCGCGAATGCGGGGCTGAATATTCTCTTCGGTAATGTCGGCAGGCATTCCAGCAAAGAGCGGTTCCAAAGCTTGATTGAAATCGGCAAAGAGCGTTCTGATGCCGATGGTTTCGAAGCGGATACCGAGGTTGGCGGCCAAATGGCGGCTGTCGTCGATCGAACCCGCAGAGGAATAGGGACTGGGCATGCCAATGCCAATCACGTTTTCAGCGCCCAGTGCGTCCGTCGCGATGGCGGCAACGAGCGACGAGTCGATGCCGCCGCTCAGGGCCACGATCACCTTGCGAAAGCCGCATTTGCGCACGTAGTCGCGTGTGCCCAGCACAAGTGCGCGATAGGCGGCTTCAGTTTCGTCGTCCTCAGGAACAGGAACAGGCGGCGCCTGACACGGGTCGACCACGACGAGGTCCTCTGTGAACGAGGCGGCTTGAGCGATGAGCTCCCCGCGCGCGTTGAGTGCCAATGAGGAGCCGTCGAAGATCAGGCTGTCGTTGCCTCCGACCTGGTTGCACATCAGAACCGGAATTGCATCGCGGCGGGCGATGGCCGCCAGCATCTCGCGGCGAATGGTGCGCTTGCCGTGCCAGAACGGCGATGAAGAGAGATTGATGTGCAGAGCAGGCTGCTGGCGCATGAGCTCTTCCATGGGATCGACCGTGTAAAGCCGGCGCGGCCAGAAGTTCTTGTCGTTCCAGGCATCCTCGCAGATGGTCACGGCCAGGCGAACCCCTTCAAACTCGATCACCTGCTGCGGGCCGGAGGGCGAAAAGTAGCGCTGCTCGTCGAAGACGTCGTAAAAGGGCAGGAGACGCTTGTGCTGTTCCAGGAGTAAACGCCCCTGGTCGAGCAGGACTGCAGCGTTAAAGGCGGGCCTGTATCCCACAGACGAAAATCTGTCGGTTGGACTTCAGGCTTGCCGCCAAGCCGGTCAGAGGGCAACGCAACTCCCGCGAGAACCGCCGTGGATAGCTCGCGAGTCGCCGCGGCGAGCTCGTCGACCGCTGAACGGCAGCGGGCGAGAAAGCTGGGCTTCTCAAGAAAGTCGGCTGGCGGATAGCCACAGATGGCGAGTTCGGAGAAGACCGTCAGACGCGCACCCAGGTCCGCGGCGCGACGGCTCACGGTGACAATTTTTTCCAGATTGCCGGTGAAATCCCCGACCGTGGGGTTTATCTGGGCAAGTGCGATCTTCACACTTTCAGTTTATATGGTGAGACAAGCTCTATCCATGGCGGAAAACTGCTCGGCGGCGGCGCCGGGATCCTGCTCATTTCAATGGGCCTAGCGAGTGAGGAGCGGAAAGGAGAGCCCATTGTGGACGGCTTTCAACCTATGTATCGGCAGGAGCGCCCGGAATCGTAACCGGGATCGTGAAAACCGGGGTATTGGAGGCAAAGCCTCTTCAAAAAATTGGACATAAAGGGTGCAGAGGGTCCCCAAAAGGGGGATTTATTTGCGCGGAAGTAACTGCCTAGAATCAAATTCGTAACGATTTGACCCATTCCTAAAGGTGCACGCCGGGTCGGACGAAGACTTTTGAAGACAAAGACAGTTTGATCGTCGGGAGTACACCATCGAGCCGCAAATGCGATTAGGGGAGCTGTTAATCCGGGCAAAACTGGTCACAAAACAGGACGTGGCCGCGGCTTTGGCGCGCCAGGCGACAAACGGCGGAGACCTGGGCGACAACCTGGTCGCGCTCGGAATCGTCGAACAGCGCGTCATCGAAAGGTATCTCCACAGCGTTCCGCAGGAACCCAAGAACATTGTTGAAACCGGAGTAAGCGACACCGATCTGCTCGCCCTGTTTATGAAGATCGTTTTTTCGGGGCGAATGGAAAAAATCGGGCCAATTGCGGACGCAATCAAGCTGCCTCAGCCGATCGTCATGGACCTGGCGCGGATGGCTGTCGAGAGGCAACTGCTTTACACCCTCGGCTCGAATGCTTCGGACAGCATCCTGGACATGCGCTACGCACTCACCGACGAGGGCAAGCGTTGGACCCTGGATGCAATCCAGCGTTCCGGATACATCGGACCGGCGCCAGTGCCTCTGTCGGAGTTCATTGAGCGGGTGCACCTGCAAAAGCCGACCAACGAGCGCATCACGATGGAACGTGTGACCGATGCCATCCGCTCCCTCACCATGGAACAAAGCATCGTTGAGCAGGCGGGGCCGGCATTGAACTCAGGGCGCGCGATTCTGCTCTATGGCCCTCCAGGAAACGGCAAGACTTCAGTGGCGCTCTGCTTCAACAGCGTTTACCAGGACGTCATCCACGTTCCTTACGCCATCGTCGTTGAGGGACAGATTATCCGGTTTTACGATCCGCGCATCCACGTGCAGGCAAGCCCCTCCAAGAAGGATGAGAACCCGGCGATTGCGAGCTTCAAGCGTGAGACATTCGACAGGCGCTGGGTTTCTTGCCGACGGCCGTTTGTAGTGGCTGGCGGCGAGCTGACGCTCGACATGCTGGACCTGCGATACGATCCGGTGGGCCAGTATTACGAAGCGCCACTGCACATGAAAGCGCTGGGCGGTTGCTTCCTCATCGATGACTTCGGCCGGCAATTCGTGAGTCCGAGAGACCTGCTGAACCGCTGGATCGTTCCCATGGAAAGCCGGGTAGACTACATGAAGCTGCGCACTGGA
The DNA here is from genome assembly GCA_963782285.1 of uncultured Acidobacteriaceae bacterium. Taxonomy (GTDB): domain Bacteria; phylum Acidobacteriota; class Terriglobia; order Terriglobales; family Acidobacteriaceae; genus Telmatobacter. Next base: position 125,057 of record CAWAJH010000015.1, on the reverse strand, counting down.
GCGAGTTTCAGCATCCCGTTTGAAGAAGTCGTGATTTTTGCCACCAACCTCGACCCGGAAGATCTGATGGACCCCGCATTCCTGCGCCGCCTTCCCTACAAGATCGAAGTCGGGCCGCCCAACATCGATCAGTTCCGCCGCATTTTCGAACAGAATTGCGCGGAGAGGGGAGTGACCTTGACCGATGAGGTTTTCAACTTCATCGTTTACATGATCACGAAGGAAAAGGGGCTCGAACTCGCAGGGTTCCAACCGACGTTCATCATCGACCAGGTCACGGCTACCTGCCGCTTTCTGGGAAAGGACCCCGAGCTCAAGTCCCCATATATTGAGTACGCGGTGAATAATCTGCGCGTGAAGCGCAACCCGCAACCGCGGACGGAGCGTGTCGTGCATCCGGACGCCCCTGCAAACCCTGCTGCCGCGCGCATATCATCGGACGATTTCGATCGGTTCCCTGCCTCGAAGGTCAACCCCGCCTAACAGGGTCTCAGCGAAAGTCAGGTGCCCGTGCCGGCGAAGACGACGCCGATGGTGCGCATGATGATCTTGAAATCCAGCCAGATGCTCCAGTTGTCGATGTACGTCACGTCGAGCGACACATAGCTGGCGAAGGAAGGATCCTGGCGGCCCTGCACCTGCCATAGGCCTGTGATACCCGGCGTTACGTCGAGGCGGCGCAGATGTTTGAGGTCGTAGTTCCGCACCTCGCCGGCTAGCGGCGGACGCGGCCCGACAATGCTCATTTCGCCGCGGATTACATTGAAGAACTGCGGCAACTCATCAAGCGAATACTTGCGCAGGAAGCGCCCCACGCGGGTAATACGTGGGTCGTTGGATACCTTGAAGAGCACATCGTCGCGCTCGTTCATATGCATGATTTCAGCACGGCGCTTATCGGCGTCAGGGACCATGGTCCGGAACTTGATGCAACGAAATACAACACCCTTTTTGCCGATGCGCTCGGAAAAGTAAAAGACCGGCCCCGGCGAGTCGAGCTTGATTGCGAAGGCAATGGCCAAAAGCACGGGCGCAAGCATAATCAGCGTCAGCAGGGAAAAGACGGTATCGAAGACACGCTTGAAGACGAGACCAATCTCAGGGACTTTGCCCCGGTGCAACGGAATGGTGGGAAACTGGCCAATGTATTCGATGGAGAAGGTCCCCGGCACGCCGCTGTATAGTTCGGGGACGACGCGCAGATCGACGCCGTGCAGGCGCGCTTGTTCCAGTACGCTCTGGACCAGGGTGCGCTCGCAGGGTGTTGCGAAGAAAATCTCATCGATGAATTGCTTGCGCGCATTCTCGAAGAGAGTGTCCAGATCCCCGATGACGTGACGGCTGGCATCGCCCCCGCCGGAACCCGAGCCGGAAAGATCGATGAATCCCTTGAACGTGTAGCCCAGATGACGGACACTCTCGAGATGTTGCCGGAGTGCTTGTGCTTCGGCCCCAATACCGACGATGAGCACGTTGCGCGTATCCAGCCCACGGTCGAAGCGGCGGTAAAGCAGAAGGCGATAGACGAAGCGCCGCAGGCCCAATGCGACGGCTACCAGAATGACCGTGCTCAAAACGATGCTGCGGGGAACGTAGATCGCGTGCAGCAGGTAGAGCGCGCCCGTGAGCAAGAGTCCGGAGGTAAAGCAGGCCTGAGCGCTCAGCCTCTGTTCATGCAGAATATTCGTCAGGTGTCTCGGCGTGTAGAGGTGCAGGCTCCGGCTGGTCACAATCAGAACAGAAGGTGAATCCGCAAAGGAAGGCCAGCAGAAGCCATACCGAACGGCCGGGAATCAGTCTGCCGTGGCGATAATCCCACACACCAACCACCGGGCCGGTATGAAACGCGTAGAGCGTAGTCAATGTGGCGACGCCGAGAACCGTCACCACATCCAGAACCATCCACAGCCTTGACGTGCCTCGAGAGTCACGTGTCGCGGTCCCGCCCGCCGCGGTTTCCCATTCGGCAGTGGAAACCAGGGAAGACGAAACCTTTTGCCAGAAATCCGAACTCGCCATAACAGATGCACACACCTCGGAAGTGCTTCAATTGCGGACTACTGGAACTGATTTACAAATTGAGAGAACCGAGGCTCAGTTGAAACATGCAACAGATCGAGCGATTCGTTCAGTGCCCCTGATCCGGCTACATTGAGCTGGCTAACCCAGGGAGATTGAAATTTACGCATGACGGAGTCCACGGCCAGTGACCGGCCAGATAACGGCAAGGATCTTGACCATGTGCTCCACGGCATCGAGCGGCAAACCCAAGATCGTACACGCCGCAATCGCAAGCAGTTCGTTGGTAGAACCGAATCGCAATCCGAATCGACATAGGTCATCCAAATGGGCCCGAACTGCCTTGCTTGAATGCCTTTAAATGACGACAAACGTCGAAATCAAACCAAGGATTCAAGCTGTTAAACACATGGCGGGCAACGGTGCTGCACACCACTTCCTCGAAGAACCTTGATCGAACGTAAATTAATTGATCGTCACCAGCATCGCCCACGAAGCACGCGACTTGCAAGAGGAAAACGCGTGCGAAACTATTGACAAACTATATAACACCTACGTTACCTTCGGGGATTACTTACGATCGTTTCCATTCTAACCGGAAACTGTCGCAAATCAATACATTTTTGGTCATCTATTTCGAAGGAACCAAGTATGCATCCAGTTCCAGAAACTGCTTGATATCAGGATCCTGTGACGCGAGAAATTGCTTGAGCGGGCCAAAAAACGATGCGCGTCCCTGATCGAGAAACAACACAGTGTCGGCGAGATCCTGGGCAAAGCGTGTATCGTGCGTGACCACGATGCTGGTGAAGCCGAGCTGGTGCTTTAAGCGCTGAATAAGGCCGCCAAGCCGGCGGGCAATGATGGGATCGACCATCGTGGTTGGCTCGTCATAAAGCACAATCTCAGGTTGAGCAGCGAGGGCGCGGGCCATGGCCACGGCGCGTTTGCGGCCGGTGGAAAGGCTGGAAGGAAAGACGTCCACGACGTCTTCGGCGCCGACCAGACCGATCAGGCGATCGACGAGCAGCTCAACCTGGTCTTCGGCCAGCCCGCCGCGTTCACGCAGAGGAAAGGCGACATTCTCGCGAACGCTGAGAGAATCGAACAACGCGCCATTCTGGAAGACCATCGTGACGCGCTTGCGAATGGCCCGCAAACCCTCTTCGCCGAGGTCGGTGATCTCCTCCCCTTCGATTCGGATCGATCCGGAATCGGGCTTAAGGAATCCCATCAGCAGGCGCAGAGACACCGATTTGCCTACACCGCTGCGGCCCAGAATGCAGAGGGTTTCGCCGCGCTCGACGGAAAAGCTAACATTCTTCAAAACCGCGCGAGTGTCGAAGGCGATCGACACATCGTCGAAGACGATGACTGGGCCGATGGGTGGCGGCCCCGGCGGAGCGATGGACGGCGGCCTCTCAGCATTTTGCTGAGCCAGCACATTGAGTTCCGCCGCCAAGGGGGCTAACGGCTCCTGCGGCTCGGGTTGGGAAGACGGATCGGACATTGCCTTGAATCCAGCTTACGCGATGCGCTTTGCCATCAGCGCTTCGGCCCGCGCAAGATCGGCCTGGCTATTCAGATTCGTGAACCAGCGTAGAGGAGGCAGTCCGAAAGGATGAGCGACATGGCCCGATTGAGCCAGAAGCTCGACCGCGATGGGGCGAAGGGATTGGCCGAGAGCCGACGCTGCGGCCTGGAAGGCGGAAAAACAGCCATTGCGGCCGGCTGTAAGCTCACCTTGAGATGGAGTAGCACGGCGCGGTGCAGTACCGCCGGGAAGGTCTCTGCAAAACCATTCACGGTGGGGACCGTGACCAACCGACCGGTGATTTGTGCCTGATGCAGCAGATAAACGATCAGCGATGGGGGCAAGAGGGGAAGATCTACGGGCAGAAAAACTGCATAGTCCGCCGAAGTGGCCGCGAGTGCGGCGCAAATACCGGCGAGGGGTCCAAGGCCGGGCCCGGCATCTTCTACGACAGGCGCGAATTCCGCGAGCGTTCCGCGACCGAGCGCCCGCGATCGTCACCGGAAGGCCGGCTTCGACTCAGGATCGAGAGCGCATGCTCGATCAGGGGCCGGCCGGCGAACGGGAGAAGCGCCTTGTCCCGTCCCATGCGGCTGGACTGGCCGCCGGCCAGGACAAATCCGGCGGCGTCATTGTCCCGTGTCAATGCTGTGTTCTGCCTCATCCTGTGCGTAGATTACCGGACGGTCCTGGCTCCTGCGCCCTTGCTCCTTCGCTCCGTGGCTCGCTGTCTTTCGCTCAGCGGCCGACCTCTTCCAGGAAGCGAATCAGCGATTGAATGCCCAGCTCAAAGTTCTTCAGATTGAACTTTTCGTTGGGCGCATGGAGATTGTCGTCCGGCAAGCCGAAGCCCATCATGACGCTGGGCAAGCCGAGGTGACGATCAAAGTCGCCTACGATCGGAATGGAGCCGCCGGAGCGGATAAAGACCGTGTCTTTGCCCCAGACTTCATGCAGTGCGCGCGTAGCAGCCTGAATGTAGCGGATTGTCGACCGGAATCAGGCACGGGTCGCCCGAGTGAATCAGCCGGACATCCACGTCGACGCCCGCGGGAGCGATCTTCTCCACATAGCTCTTGTAAAGTGCGAACGATTTGCTCGGCGTCATGTTCGGGACCAGGCGCATGGAGACCTTGGCGGTGGCCTTGGCGGGAATGACGGTCTTGGCGCCCGCGCCGATAAAACCGCCGGGAATGCCGTGCACGTCGAGCGTGGGCCGGGCCCAGGTGCGCTCGAGAACGCTGTAACCAGCCTCGCCCACCAGTTTCTTCGATCCCACTTCGGCCTTGCGGTACTCCTCTTCGTCGAAGGGCAGGCTGCGCCATGCGGCCAGCTCTTCGGGGCTGGGCGGAACCACGTCGTCGTAAAAGCCGGGGATGAGAATGTGGCCGTTCTCGTCCTTGAGTTTGGCGATGATGTGCGCCAGCGAGACGAAAGGATTGGGAGCCGCGCCGCCGTACATGCCGGAGTGGAGATCGGTTTTTGCGCCGCGCACTTCGAGCTCGGTGTAGATCATGCCGCGAAGCCCCACGCAGAGCGTAGGCAGGCCCGGCGCAAAGAGCTCGGTATCGGAGACCAGGGCAAAGTCGGCCTTCAGATCCGCGGGCTTCGAGGCAACGTAGTTGGCAATTCCCTCCCCTCCAACTTCTTCCTCTCCCTCGAACAGGACGCGCACATTCAGGGGCAAAGCTTGGTTGGCGGCCAGCAGCGATTCCAGAGCCTTGACCTGCGCAACCACCTGCCCTTTGTCGTCGACCGCGCCGCGGGCGTAGATGTTGCCATTGCGCTCGGTGGGTTCGAAAGGCGGCGAGTGCCACTCGTCGAGCGGATCGGGGGGTTGCACATCGTAGTGGCCGTAGACAAGTACCGTGGGCTTGCCGGCTGCGTGAAGCCAGTCGGCATAGACGAGCGGATGGCCTTCGCCTTCGATGAGCCGCCCATGCTCCATACCGATGCGCTTCAGTTCTGCCAGCAGCGATTCGGCGGCCTTGCGGCAGTCGCCTTTGTGCTCAGGCAGCGTGGAAATAGAAGGAATTCGCAACAGGGCCTTCAGTTCATCGAGAAAACGGGGGTGGTTCTGGCGGGCAAAGGCAACGGCAGAAGAAGACATGGAATCGTTCCCTTACAATAGAATTGACAGTCAAGACAAAAGTATAGGCCTTCACGCAACCCACTGTTCACCTGAAACTTGAAAGAGGAGGAAGTCTTTTGGAGCAGCAAGAAGAAGTGCGCTTGCGTGCTGGTTGGTACCCACTTTGCCTGATCGTCGCCACGCTGGTCTTTACCGGCTCGCCGGCATTCTCTCAAGCCCAGTGTCCAGCGATGGCACTTCCGGCGGTCGAATCTACGCCAGAAAAAACACCTTTGGGATCTTTGGCGCCTACTCATGGGATTCGCACCGACATTCTGCTGGGCGATGCCGAACGCCGCATGCTGCTGAACTTCGGCGTGGCCTACTCGCGGCGACTTCTGTTGAGCCGCGCTGTGAACTGGCAATACGACGGCGAAATACTTCCGATGGCGCTGGAGAGCGATCCGCTGACCCTCTATGTGGACAACCAGACCTCGCCCACCGCGAGTACAACCGAAAGCATCGGATACTCCAAGTGTCATATGCTCTCCCACAACATTCAGTTACACATTCTCCGACCCTGGCGGTGTAACGTATAGCGGCACCGAGACGATTTCCTGCCAGGGCCGCCAGTGGACGGTGGGCGAAGCCATGTCTCCCGTCGGGATGAGATGGAATTTTCTGCCGCACAGCAAGATGCAGCCGTTCGTTGATGGCCATGGAGGGTACATCTATACCACGCGGCCCATTCCGGTGCCCTTCGCCGGATCGTTCAACTTCACCTTCGACTTCGGAGCAGGTCTTGAGATCTATCGCAAAGGAACTCAATCCATTCGCGCCGAATATCGCTTTCATCACATCTCGAATAAAGACACCGCGACCCAGAATCCTGGTATCGACAACGGCCTGCTGCAGGTTACCTATTGCTTCGGATTCGGGCGTCAATAGCGGGCGACTGAAGCGTCAACCAGGCGGGACCACTCATCGATCCCACCTTGCAGCGATTGCGCCTTTTCGAACCCCTGCCTGCGCAGCCAGGCCGTGACATTCAACGAGCGCACGCCGTGATGGCAGACGATGACCAGGCGTTCGCCGCGACTAAGCTCATGTTGGGCGCGGGCAGCCACTTCACCCATCGGCATGGGCAAGCTGCCCTCGATGCGGGCCGTGGCGAACTCCCAGGGCTCACGCACGTCAATCACGCGGGCAGCCTTTTCGAGAAGCAACAGGGCGGCATCGGCGGGAGTGATTTCATATGCAAGCATGACTCGAATTCAGAGTAAATCGTGGATGAGAAGCGCGCTCGACGTTCTGCCCCGGCGCCGTGTCAAATAGCTTTAGAGATTCCGCGCAAACGGGTAAGCTTAAGAAGGATCAGAAAGTTCGTATGCAAAACACAGTAAAGGTCTTGATCGCCGAAGACGAGCCCAACGCGCTGGCCGGCCTGGCGGAGTTGATCTCCGGATGGGGATACCGCACGGAGACCGCGCGCGACGGCGTCGAGGCCTGGGAAAAGGCGCTGGCATGGGACCCGGCCATTGTGGTGACCGACCTGAAGATGCCGCGGATGGACGGCATGGGGCTGCTGGCCAAGCTGTCCGAGGGCGGCGATGGGCCTGAGCAATAACCTGGCCGTGGTGGTGCTCACCGCCATGGGATCGATTCAGCTGGCTGTGGACGCGATGAAGCTGGGCGCCTACGACTTTCTGCAGAAGCCGGTAGACGCCACGCGGCTGAAGACCATTCTGGCCAACGCCACGCGGCAGCGAGAGACAGCGATCGAGCTGGAGGTGGCGCGGCGCCGGCTGCGCGAGACGGGCGTGCTGGGAGCCCTGGTAGGCAGCTCCCGGCAGATGCGGGAGATCTTCAGGCTGATCGAGCAGGTTGCGCCGTCGAATGTGCCGGTGCTGATTACCGGCGAGAGCGGCACGGGCAAGGAACTGGTGGCGCGCACGCTGCACGATCTGAGCCCGCGCAAAGCGCGGCCGTTTGTGGCGGTGAACTGCGCGGCCATTCCCGAGACGCTGATCGAGAGCGAGATCTTCGGCCACGAGAAAGGCGCGTTCACGGGCGCGGTCGAGCGGCGCGTCGGCTGCTTCGAGCTGGCCTCGGGGGGCACGCTGCTGCTGGATGAAGTCGGCGAGATGCCGTCATGGCACGCAGGCCAAGCTGCTGCGCGTGCTGGAGGAGCGCAAGCTCCGGCGGCTGGGCGCGCGCAGTGAACAGGATATGGACGTGCGCGTGCTGGCGGCCACCAATCGCGATCCGCGACGCGCTGTCGCCGAGGGCCATCTGCGCGCCGACCTCTTCTACCGGCTGAATGTCTTCAACATTGACATGCCGCCGCTGCGCGAACACCTGGACGATCTGCCGGCCATGGTTGAGGCCATGGTGAACGAGATGAACCAGAACACGGGCGCAAGGTTTCAGGCGTATCGCCGTCGATGCTGGAGCGGCTGATGCGCTCATGATTGGCCGGGCAACGCGCGCGAGTTGCGCAACACGATCGAGCGGGCGGTGATTCTTTGCCCGGATGGCGCGCCGCTCGAGGCAGGGCACCTGCCGGCCGGGTTCGGCAAGGATCAAACACATGGAACGTCTGCCCACGACGACAGTACGATCACCGTGCGTGTGGGAACCACCGTGGACGAGGCAGAGCGGCTGCTGATTATGCGCACGCTTGAGGCAACTGGGCAAAACAAGACGCGGGCCGCGGAGATTCTGGGCGTGAGCCTGAAGACCCTGCACAATAAACTCAAGGAATACGGCCGATCGCGGCACGATCAACCCCTGTAGAGAAGTTTCCCTCCTTTGCTTCTCTTGCGATGAATTGCCTGGTCTTTCCTTGGACCCGGATCTGGTATCGGAATGGTTCAGTCTGGCGCGAAAGTCGCGCCGCGCGGTGCGGTGCGTGACAGAATTCATGGTGTAGACCTCGTCGGCGCAAACAGCACTCCGGAGAAGTACATTCATCCATGCGGCTGAAGACCAAACTCGTGCTGGCCATCTCGGCGCTGGTGTTTCTGATCGCCGCTGTTGTCTCAGGGGTGTACGTGCACCAATTAGTGAAAGCCGCGGTGCAGGAGACTTACAGCACCAACCGGATGGTGGCCGAGCAGGTGTGGTTTGCCCTGCAGAACGCGCTCGAGACCGGACTGAAGGACCGCACCGTGGACCCCAACGATCCCGCCGAGTTGCGGGCCCTGGTGGCGGAGACGGTGCAGAACGATCCGACCCTCCAAGCCGTGCTGGTGTCGGTGATCCGCTATTCGTCCACCGTGTACGACGTGAATATCGGCGATAGCCAGGGCGTCACGATCCTGAGCACGAACCCGGATAACGAAGGCAAACCGCTGCCCTCGCGACCAAGTTATAACCAGTTGCTCAAAGCCAACCCCGCGCAAATGATGATGGAGGCCTTCGGCCAGCCCAGGGTCTTTGACATCGTGGCGCCGCTCGAAAACAACGGCAAGCTCTTCGCCACCGTCAACGTCGGGGTGCACACGTCGCTGTTGCGCGCCGTGTACCAGCCCCTGTTGAGGAATGCCTTCAGGCTGATGGCTTTGGCGCTCATCGTGGCGCTGGCTGCGGCGTTTCTGCTGAGCAACTTTGCCTTGCGGCCCATGACGGAGATCAGCCGGCAGTTGGACAAGCTGACCGCGGCCGAAGGGGCCCCGATCGAAGACGAGCTGGCGTCAAAACAGGACGTGGCCGCGCGCGTCTCCACCAAGATCGAAAAGATCGGCCAGCGCATGCGCAATGTGGAGGAGGTCTACTCTGCGCTGCGTGAAAACCTCGACCAGATTCTCGGCAACCTGCAGGACGGAATCATTCTTTTCACCGAGGACAAGCGCGCAGTGCTGGTATCTGAAGCGGCCGGCCGGTTCCTGCAGGTCGATCGCGACGGCATTCTGGGCCTGCACGCGCGAAGAAATCTTCGATCGCTCGACGGTGCTGGGCCGGACGCTGCGCGAGGCCGTCGAGGCCGGCATCAACATGGTGAAAGAAGAGATTCGCACCGAAGGCGGGCGGCGCATCCAGGCCTCGGTGGACTTTATTTACGACGAGGAAACGCACCAGGATCTGGGCGCGCTGGTGACGCTGCACGACCTGGAGATCGGCGGCGGAGATCGAGTCGGAACTGGAACTTTCGCGGCGCATGGCGGCGATCGGGCGGCTCACCTCGGGCGTGGGCCACGAGGTGAAGAATCCGATCAACGCGATTGTGGTGCACCTGGAGCTGCTGAAGTCGAAACTGGGAGAAGGCAACGGGCAGGCTGCACGGCATCTGGACGTGATCGACGCCGAGATTCGGCGGCTGGACCGCGTGGTGCAGACGCTGGTGGACTTTTCGCGGCCGGTGGAGCTGCAACTGCGCGAACAGGATCTGCGCCTGGTGATCGGCGACGTGCTGGCCCTGGCTTCCGACGAGCTGGAAACGCGCAATGTAACTTTGGTCAGCCACATGCCGGACAACCCGTTGATCGCCAATGTGGATGCCGATTTGCTGAAACAAGCGGCGCTGAATGTGATCCAGAATGGCGCGCAGGCCATGCCCGATGGCGGACGGCTGGAAGTTGGCTCGAAGAAGACAAGAATCATGTGGAGCCTTTTTCCGCAGGTCCGGGGACGAACCGGTTGAACGGGGAAAAAACCGCGCATGCAACGCCAGGTTCTGCGGTGCTGCGCATTGCCGATGAGGGAACAGGGATTCCCGAGGAGATCAGGGAAAAGATCTTCGATCTGTACTTCACCACCAAGACCGGAGGCAGCGGCATTGGACTGGCCATGACATACCGCATCCTGCAGTTACATCATGGGAGCGTCGAAGTAGAATCGAAGCAAGGCCGTGGCACGGAGTTCCGGCTGCGAATTCCACTCGCCGCCACGGATCGGGGACGCCGGTATCTGCAACCGGTGAACGCAGAGGACGAAAAGGGGTCGGGGGAATGAAGTCGCCTGTCTTCAGGTGCGCTTCGTGGCTGCTGCCTTTGTTGCTCGCAGGCTGCTTTCACTCGCCCTTTCACAGTAGCTCTCCCGCACGCAGCGTGATGCTGGCGCCGCCTTTGCAGCCATTGCAGCCGGTGGAATTGGCGGTCATCGAGCTGCCGCCCGGATGAGATCTTGCTGCCCGGCAAGCCCATTACCAACATGCGAGAGCAGCCACAGCCCATCAAGCCGCAGATGCGGCACAGGAAACCTGCAAAAGACGAGAGCGCGGGCGCCGATGTCGCCGCCAACGCGAACCCTGAAGTGAGCGCCATCGGCCAGCTTTCCTCGGGCGATCCTGCCAACTTCAAGGCAGCAGACCGAAGATTCGATCGCGGCAATCGAGCGCGGACTGAACGGCATCAACCGCACGCTCAGCGATCCGGAGCAGAAGACCGCAGATCAGATCCGGGAGTTTCTGAAACAGGCCAAGACGGCTCTCGCATTCAGGCGATGTGGAGGGAGCGCACACGCTGGCTGCCAAGGCCCAGGTGCTCTTGGACGGACTCACCCAGTAAACCGGATTCCTGGCTTCTGCCTACAGCTCTCCCCAGCTCAGCTTGCTGCGCAACGCTTCGAAGAAGCCGCTTTCGCCGAGGCGGACCAGCTTGACGGTATGGCTGGAGCGGCGGCAGCGCACCTCATCGCCGAGGCGCAGCTCCATCCCCTGCTGGCCGTCGATCGTCAGCAGCGCGACATTGGGAACGCCTTCCACGCGCACCGTGAGCGAGGCGTCGCCGCGCACCACGATGGGCCGCAGCGTGAGCAGGTGGGGACAGATCGGCGTCACCACCATGGCGTCCACGTCCGGCGTCAGGATGGGACCGTTGGCCGCCAACGTGTAGGCCGTGGAGCCTGTGGGTGTGGAGACGATGACGCCGTCGGCGCGGAAACGGGCGACGCTCTTGCCGTCGAGTTCGACGGCGAACTCGCCCATGCGCGCGATATCGCCCTTGGAAACCACGATTTCGTTCAGCGCGTCGAAGCTGGCGACCTCCTCGCCCTCCCGCCAAAGCACGGCGTGGAGCATGGCACGCTCGTCGAGGCTGTGGCAGCCGGCGCACCAGTTCTCCAGCGTGGCATAGAGGTCGGCGAGGCGAACCTCTGTAAGGAAGCCGAGAAAGCCGAGATTCACGCTGAGGATGGGCGTGCCGACTGTGGCAAAAATGCGCGCCGCGGCGAGCAGTGTGCCGTCGCCGCCAAGCACGATGACCAGTTCCGGACAACCCTGCGGCAAATCAGCGCGGTCAACGGACGGCGCGGAATCGGTATAACTGCTGCCTTCGCGGTCGAGGATCGGTTCTTGCCCGTGTCCGCGCAGCCACGCAACGAGTTCGGGCAACAGCTGTTTGAGCTCTTCGCGGTGCGGTTTGCAAACAATCGCGACGCAGGACATGCGCTACAAGTGTAGCGCATGCAGCCACAAACGATCGTGAGCGCCGTTAATCCAGAACCCGTTTGGCGTAGAGCAAGAACTCCCGGTTGCCTTCCGCGCCGGTAATGGGCGATGGGATGGTTTCGATGACCTGCCAGCCCAGCGAGCGCACGCAATCGGCGACTTTGGCAACGGCTGATTCGTGCGCCGCAGGATCGCGTACGATGCCTCCCTTGCCCACATGCTCTCGCCCCGCTTCGAACTGAGGCTTCACCAGAATGACGGCCTCGGTGAGCGTTGGCGCCGCGCTCAGCACGGCTGGGAGCACAAGCGTGGCGGAGATGAACGAAACATCCATCACAAGCAGAGTCAGCGGAGGCTCGCCGACCGCGGTGGCGAGAGAATCGGGTTCAAGGAAACGCGCATTTGTGCGCTCGAACAGGCGCATGCGCGGGTCGTTCCGCAATTTCATGTCGATCTGCCCGAAGCCGGTATCGATAGCGGTCACGCTTGCCGCGCCGTGCTGCAGCAGGCAGTCCGTAAATCCACCCGTGGAGGCGCCAATATCCAGGCACGCCCTGCCCATCACCGCGATCTGCCAATGATCAAGTGCGGCAGCAAGCTTGAGCCCGCCACGGCTTACAAAAGGCAAGTCGTTGCCAAGCAGACGGATCGGCGCATCAGCCGGGAATGAAGTGCCGGGCTTGTCCGCCTTCTGCTCTCGCACCAGGACCCGGCCGGCAAGGATCAGCGCGCGAGCGCGCTCCCGGCTGGGAACCAACCCGCGCTCCACAAGTAACAGGTCGAGCCTCGTCTTCGCAGCGCGCTTTCCCGCCGCTTTCGCCGCCGGTGTTCCTGCGTCTACGGGCGCAAGATTCTCGAGATCCGTTTCAGGGGTGCGTGGCTTTCCCGCATTCCACATTGCACGCTCCAACTCACCAGAGAATCAAAGGGCCATTCCGCGTCGGGAATGACCCTCTTTGTAGCCCGAATCCGGATACAAGCCGGGATGACCCCAGGCATGCGTCAGGGTTGCGCCTGACAGTTTGCCAACGTGTAGCTGGCGGGCAGGAGCGATGGCGGCAGATTGCATGGCTGCCCGTACCCGGGCACGCGGCTGCTATCGGTGGGGTTGCCGCTCGTGCCGTTTTGCGTCGTGACGCGCAGATCGACCACATCGCCTTCGACCAGCACAGTGGTGTCGATCAGGTCGGTCACCGTCGGAGTGGATTGAACGATGGTGATGTACGGGCTGTCGGGAGATGCTACGTAGATCTTTGCGTATTCGGAATTCTCCGTTGACAGGACCGTCCGCGGATGGCCGACTACGGTCAGGGTCTTTTCCACCGTGTGCGTGGAAAGATTCACTACCGTCACAGTGCCATTTTCCGCGCCGTCGTTCTGGTTGGCGGTATATGCCTTGCTGCCGTCGGCGAGAACTGTGACGCTGGCCGGCTCGGGCGTCGCGGTATTGCCCACCGGAATCGTGTAGGTGGTTCCAAAGGTCGCGCTGTCATTGCCGTACTCATCCAGGCTCACATCGATCACGCTGATCGAACCGCCATCGTAGTTCGCCACCACGAGTTGCTGCGTCGCCACGTTGTACTCGGCGTAAACCGGGCCTGCGATCGAGCCCATGCCGCACGTTGGATTTGTAGCGATCTTGCAGTTCGGCGGCGCGTTTGCCGGGGTGAGTGCCGCCGTGGAAAGCGGCAGCGTGGGATGACAAGTGACGGTCTGTCCGTTCTGATTCAGAAACGGCGTACAGGCATCGAGAGTATTGTTTTTGGCGTTGATGACGCTGATGGTGTCGTCGCCGCGGTTCAAGACAAAGAACCGCTGCAGATCGGGGGTTTCCACGGCGTAGACCGGGCACTTGCCCACCGCGATGGCCGGATCGGTTGTATTGCTGGTGATCTCAATCGGCGTGGCGACTCCATCGGGCCCCGTTCTGGGCGAGAGGTTGCACGCAATCGCACCAGCGGGAGTATCCGGCAGATCCTGGCTCAAAACGTAGTCACGCTGGCCATTCAGCAGCGGGCCTCCAGACATGAATACAGGCAAGGTAGCGGGGCTCCCGGTGGTGGCCAATGGAATGGCAAGTTTGAAGGCCTGCGGCGATCCAGAAGAATTCGTCAGCCACGTCCCCGTTAAGGTCAGTCGCCCAAAGTCCCGTGGCCGGTGTGAAAAGGTTCACCACCTGCGACGTGGGTGGCAGCGTGGACTCGGCGACATTCTTTTGCTGAAGCGAGGTAGTGATTGCGAAGTTGGAAAGAGTGCCATCGCTGTTCAAGGTGTAGCCTGTCGCTCCCAGTTCGTCCATCGAAAATACCCTTGGGCCCGGGCCGATGGGCGTCTCGGTCATGATGGAGTCGCCAGAGTAATCGATGATCGTGACCACCCCAGGCGCGGTCGGCGATGGGGCCGAAACCACAACTGCATACGAAGTGGGCTGGGCCGCGGGGCCACTGGTGTTGATCGGAGTGACCACCGGCCTGTAGTTGTCGCCGCAACCGCCAATCAGGACAGCAATCGCCAGAGCTGCGCATGCTTCTGCAAAAATCACACGTGCTCGGCCTGACTTTCTTGGAAAAAGCCTCATTCTGAATATTTCCTGCTTACTTCGAGATTGTAAATCAGGCGGGCGGGTGCAACGCTCACCCGCCGCATCTCCGCTGTGCGACGCAGCCCAGACGGATTTGTCATCTCTCGTGGCCAGACTTCCGCCCTGCATCTGTTTCGGGGAAGAGGTCTGGAATGATCGGCAACGGTTACGATGAAGCGTGGCTCAAGAAGAACTGAACTGGCAATCGAAGCTGGTGCTGCTTGTGGTGCTGCCCTTTACGGCCGTGCATGTCTTCCTCGGCTGCCACGATTGGGCGGCGGAATCGGTCGCCGTTGCGATATGGGCTACTGGGTTGGGCGCACTGTTGGGGCTGATTACCTGGTGGGTGTGCGCGGCCACGACCGCGGGAGCGCTCACTGGCGCATTGATCACGGCCAGCCTCATGTTTTCTACCGTCGCGTTTCCATACCAACCCTGGCACACGGCGCTGACCCCCGTGCTCGCGGTTGCGTTTCTTGCCTTCCTCGCAACCCACGTAGGCCGGGCGAAAAAAGAGAGCCTGGGCACAGCAGAAAAACACCAAGGGCGATCGGCGTCGCAGGTGGCTGCGAACCTCGGGTTTGCGGCGCTGGTATCGACCGGGCCTGCGCAATTCTGGCTGATGGATGCTGCCTGGTTCGACCGTGCGGCTCACGCACGAGCACCGTTGCTCGCTTTGGCACTGGCGGCGCTGGCTGAAGCCGCCGCGGACACGGTTTCGTCGGAGATCGGACAAGTGCTTGGCGGAAAGCCCCGGATGATTACCACGTTTCGCGAAGCGCAACCAGGCCGGAATGGCGCAATCAGCGCGGCGGGCACGCTGGCCGGTTTGATCGCAGCCGGAGTGGTTGCCTGCTCCGGGATGTGGGCTCTGCGAGGCGACTGGAACTTATTCACAGTGAGCGCTGCGGGAGGCGTTTTTGGCCTTCTATTCGATAGCCTCCTCGGCGCCACGCTGGAGGATTGGGGTTGGCTGAATAACGATGCGGTGAACTTTCTTTCGACGGCCGGCGCGGCGGGATTTGCGCTGGCGATGTTGTGGTGGCTGGGCTAAGTCGTGAGTCATCGGACGGGCTCCGGCTTCCTTGTTCCTCGTACCCTTGTTCTCTGCCGGAAACCCGGGCGAGTGATTCTTGCTCGCTGGCGTGGCTTGCTCCCTGTCTCTAATGCAGGTGCAGCCGCCAGAGCGTATAACTCAGAATTTCGTGCGCGATGCGCTCGGCTTCAAGCGTCCTGTCTTCAACCGCGGGACTGGGACGCGGCGAAGTCAGCACATCCAGCCCCTCCGCTGCGCAGATGGCGTGAATTCGAAACAGGTGCGTGCCGTCGCTGACGATGACGAGGCGATGCAACCCGTTGACGCGAGCGAGAACGGCAATGCGGCGCGCCGACTCCTCAGTATTCCGACTCTCGGTCTCCGCAATAATGTCTTGCTCTGGAACGCCTTTACTGATGAGGTATGCGGCGCCCACCGAACCCTCGTTGTACTGATCGCCGCCCGGACCGCCCAAAGTAATGATCAGCGGGGCGATGCCGCGATGGAAAAGCACAAGCGCATGATCCAGCCGAGCGCGATAGACGGGCGAGGGCCGGCCGTCGTACTCAGCCGCGCCCAAAACACCGACGGCGTCGGCCGGCGCAGCCTGATCCCAACGGGCAAAGATCTGGATTTCGGTGTAGACCCAGTAGAACCAGCCCAAAGCAACCAAAACAAAAATCAATCCCAGCAAGATCGCCGCGCGCACCAGCCATTTTCGTCGCGACCTCTTGGCATCGCGCACCATGCGCACCATCTTACCGCTGCAAGACCATCACGATTTCGTGCGTTGGGATGGCGCCTTCGCGCAGAATCTCCCAACGGCCGTCGCCCAGCGTGAGATCGACGATGGTTGTTGGCTGCGCCCTGCCCGTCGGCCCGCCGTCAATGATGAGCGGGATACGGTCGCCAATCTGGTCGCGGACCGCCGCGGCACTGGTGCACTCCGCCGCGCCTTGAAGATTCGCCGACGTCGCGGTAATCGGCAGTCCGAACCGTTCCACGACGGCGCGCGGAATGGCCGCATCGGGCACGCGGATGGCCACGTTGCCGGTATTGGCTGTCGAGCGGAGCGGCAGTTTGGTTCCGGCGCGAACAATGATGGTGAGCGGGCCCGGCCAGAAGCGGTCTGCCAACTTATCCAGCAAGGGATCGGTGTCGCGCGCGAGGCTATAGGCCTGCGCCAGACCGGAGATCAGTAGCGACAGCGGCTTGTGTTTCTGCCGCGTTTTGATCTGGTAGATTTGCTCGACGGCGAACAGGTTCACCGGGTCGACGGCCAGCCCGTAAAACGTGTCAGTCGGCAGGGCGATAACACCGCCTTTGCGCAGGCAGGAGACGATGTAATCGATCCGGTCCGGTTGGGGTTCGTCGGGATGGACGCGCAATATCTCCGCGGACAAGGAGGCTTACCTCAATTCCCGAATAACAAATAGAAAGAAGACGCTACAAAGAGGGAAACTATCACAGCACCAGCCGCGGTGCAAGTTAAGCCGATGTTCCGGCGCCGCCGTTTTGTATTCAAAAATGTCTGTTTTGCCCAGTTTTTCTCAGCGAAATGCCGTGACGACTGTGGCCGCGAATCGTCCATTGAAGAACACCAAGCATTCCGAACGCACGCCTCGATGGCTGATTTCCTGAAGCCACTGGCAAGACGATAAAATGAACGCCAATCGCATGCTCCGGGCCTCACTTTCCCATCGTCGATCGAGGTCACAATGAGCAGTCAAATCTTCGCATGGGAGAGCGCGCTCTTCCTGTTGTCCGTGCCTCTCTTTGCGCAACCCATTGGCAACAAGCCGGCGCCGGATACGCATCCAGCGGCAGGCCCCGCTCCCAGGTTTTCAGCGGCCGAAGTGCATCCGAGCCCTCGTATGTCGGAGCCGTGGATGGATGGGCCGCATCTTGAAGGCGACCGGTACGTAGTTTACGAGGCTACCCTCGCCGGCTTGATCGCCAATGCCTACGGCAACGACGAAGGCAATGTGGTTGGCGGTCCGAGCTGGCTCGATTACAACCGGTACGACATCGTCGCGAAGACGGCGCCGGCGACAACCAGCGCCGACCAGAAGCTGATGCTGCGAGCTCTGCTTGCCGACCGGTTCAAACTCGTGGTGCACGACGGAACGGCGCCAATGCCGGCTTACGTGCTGAGAGTGGCAAACGGCACGCCGAACTTGAAGCTTTCTGATAGCGAGGGCAACCCCGGTTGCCCGCCGGAGCAGCCGGCGCCGGGCAGTCCGCCGCAAATCGCCTTTTCCTGTCACAACCAGACGATGGAACAACTTGCGCAGCTTTTGCGGAACACGCGGGGCGGCGGGTACCTGGACAAGCCTGTCGTGGATGGCACGGGGCTGAAGGGCTCTTTCGATTTCGACCTGAAATGGACGCCCAGCGGTGGACGCGACCGAGCCGGCGCCGCTTCGGTCTCGATCTTCCAGGCGGTCGAGTCGCAACTTGGGCTGAAACTCGCACTGGAAACTGCGCCACGGCCGGTGCTGCTGGTCGACAGCGCGGACCAGATCACCCACACCCGATCCCCCGGGAACCGACAAAAGTCCTCCACCGCATTCCCCTTCCCGAATTTGAAGTTGCGGTCGTCACTCCTTCAAAACCCGGATACGCGACCCAATGGAACCTTTGGCCGTGGCCGGCTGAATGTGAAGGCCTTGACGCTACGGGATCTGATCACAGTGACCTGGGATCTGAACGACAGCAACAACGGAGCGATAGTCAACGAACCGCCGTGGCTGAATAAGGATCGTTGGGATATCGAGGCGAAATGGTCGAGTGAGGGCTCCGAATCCGAAAATGGAACGCCAAATTCCGACTTCAGGCAATTCCAATTGATGATGCGCGCTCTGCTGGCTGACCGCTTTCATCTCAAGGCGCACATGGAAGAGCGCATGGGCGACGCCTATAACCTGGTTGCGGTGAACCCCAAGCTGACCGCGGCCGATCCGGCGAGCCGGACGCACTGCAAGGAGGGCCCCGGCCTCGATGGCAAAGATCCGCGCATGACAAATCCGATTCTGAACCGGCTCGTTACCTGCCAGAATATGACCATGGCAGAGCTCGGCGACCAACTGCAGGCGATCGCCGACGGCTACATCTACAGCACCGTGCTGGACAAAACCGGGCTGAAGGGCGGCTACAACTTCACTTTGAGCTTCAGTTCGGTCAACAACATCCTCAATGGCGGCGGTCCGTCTACCCCAACGCAAAATGAAGGCGACGGCGCCACTGACTCCACAGCGCCCGATCCCAACGGCGCCGTCTCCTTGTTTGACGCCGTCCGGCGCGAACTCGGGTTGAAACTCGAAAAGGTGAAACGCCCGGCGCCCGTGCTGGTGATCGATTCAGATCCAGGAAAACCCAACGCCGAATTAGGTTGCATTGGCGCTGACGCTCTTGATCCGCAAATCGTGGCCGTGGAATCGCTATAGAATCGGTTCCAAGGTTCAACGAACGATGCCGTCCGCACCATTGAAAGCAACAACAATGCGCGCCTGAAGGAGCTGAGGAAGGCGCTCGCCGAGCCGGGACGAAGCGCCGGCAGACTCGCCGGGATCGAAGGGCCGCACCTGCTTGAGGAAGCTCTTCGCGCCGGGTTGCAGGTGAAGACTGTGTTTGTGGCGCAGGGCCCAAATCGTGATTTGGAGAGGCTGCTCAGCGCTCTGCCCTTGCCTGCTGAGGCCGAGATTCTTCGGCTGCCGAGAAAACTGCTCGACTCCGCATTGGCGACTGAGACGCCGCAGCCGGTGGCCGCACTTGTCGAGCCGCCCGAGTGGACCTGGGAGCACGTGCTTGGGCCAAACAGAAGGTCGGCGCTGGTCGTGGTTCTGGCCGGACTCCAGGATCCCGGCAACCTGGGCACGATTCTGCGGTCGGCCGAGGCATTTGGCGCAAGCGGCGTGGTGTGCCTGCCGGGAACCGTGAGCGCATGGAACCAAAAGGCGGTGCGCGCCTCGGCGGGAAGCGTCTTCCGGCTGCCGTTGCTTGCCTCCAGCGAACGGGAATGCCTTGAAGAGTTGCGCGAGGCGGGGGTAAGAATCCTCGCGACAACGATCCATGCTGCCGAGCCCGCCGATCTCGGTCGATCTGGCCGGCCCCGTCGCTCTCGTCATCGGTAATGAGGGAAACGGCGTGGCGGAAGATCTGATTGCGAAGGCCGATGTCAAAGTCACGATTCCCTGCCCCGGCCCGGTCGAGAGCCTGAATGCAGCCGTCGCGGCCAGTGTGCTGCTATACGAAGCGGCGCGGCAGCGCGGGATGCTAAATCCTGTCTACGGCGCGACTCGCCCTGACGGCGAGAGGGTGAGAAAGCAAACACCTGCGCCGCCGATCCTTCGGGCAACGCGGCGAGGAGCACGGCGATGAACTTGTTCGAGAGCATGCCCGGCGCCTCACAACACTCCTCCAAAGGTCTGCCCCGTGCAATGGCCGCAGGCGCGCCGCTGGCGGAGCGAATGCGCCCGCGCAGCCTGGACGAATTGGTCGGGCAGGAGCATCTGGTCGGCCCCGGCAAGCCGTTGCGCGTGCAGATCGAGCGCGACGACGCCAGCTCGATGATCTTCTGGGGTCCGCCGGGCGTGGGCAAGACCACGCTGGCCAAGATCATTGCCGAAACCACCGAGGCCACCTTCATCGAGTTCTCCGCCGTCACGAGCGGCATCAAAGAGATCAAGCAGGTGATGGCCGATGCGGCCAAGGCCGCCGAGATGCACTCGCGAACCATTCTCTTCATCGACGAGATTCACCGCTTCAACAAGGCGCAGCAGGACGCCTTTCTGCCCTATGTGGAGCGCGGAACGATCCGGCTGATCGGCGCGACCACCGAGAATCCTTCGTTCGAAATCATCTCTGCGCTGCTCTCGCGCTGCCGCGTCTACGTGCTGGAGCCGCTGAAAGAAGAGCAGATCGTCACGCTGCTCAAGCGCGCGCTGGCCGATCGCGAGCGCGGACTCGGTGCGCTGGAACTCACGGCCGATGACGAAGCGCTGGAACTGATCGCCGGCTACTCCAGCGGCGACTGCCGCAACGCATACAACACGCTTGAAGTTGCAGCGCAGCTTGCCACTGCCGATGCGACGAAACACATCACGAAAGCCGATTGCGACCGAAGCCGCACAACGTCGCGTGCTGATGTACGACAAGGCCGGCGAGGAGCACTTCAACCTGATCTCCGCGCTGCACAAGAGCGTGCGCAACTCCGATCCCGACGCCGCGCTCTACTGGCTGGGGCGCATGCTGGCCGGCGGCGAAGACCCGCTGTATCTGGCGCGGCGCATCGTGCGCATGGCCGTCGAGGACATAGGCCTTGCCGCACCCGAAGCGCTGAATCTCTGTCTCTCGGCGAAAGAGACGTACGATTTTCTCGGCTCGCCCGAGGGCGAGCTGGCGCTGGCAGAAGCAGTCGTCTATCTCGCGCTCGCGCCCAAGTCGAATGCGGTCTACACGGCGTTTGGCGCGGTGCAGGAGGACATCGAGCACACGCGCCAGGAGCCGGTTCCGCTGCACCTGCGCAACGCACCGACAAAGCTGATGAAGGAACTCGGCTACGGCGAAGGCTATCGCTACGCGCACGACGAAGAGAGACAAAGTGGCCGACATGGATTGCCTGCCCGACTCGCTCAAGGGCCGCCGTTACTACCATCCCACGCAGGAAGGCCGCGAAAAGCAGTTGGCAGCGCGGCTGGAGGAGATCCGAAAGATCAGGGCGGGAAAGCGTGGCGGATCGTAAGCTCAGTCATCGGAGTCGGTATTGTTCCGATGCAGCAGCACCGGATTCAGTCTTCTCGCGTCTTCGTGTCACCTTTCTTTCCGTCGCCGGTTTCCTTGTCTTCGTCGGTTCCCGTTGAATCGGCTGAATCGACAGTCCCTAGCGAGTCGTTGACTACGCCATCGTCCTTCGTATCTTCCTGTTGACCGCCAGGCATTTCGTGGGTGGGTTTCGTTTTCGCGCTCATTGCATCTCCTTCGCGACTAGGATGCGGGAGACTCAAATGCGGTTGGGCGCCTGGTCGTGGAGTGCCGCGTATGCAACTGTTTCCTCATTCCCTTGGTCCCTGCATTTACTCCGCGTACTTCACCGAGCAGCCATACGGTCGCGTGTATTCGACGGCCACTTGCTTGCCTTCCATCGCTTCAGTCAGCGCGTCGTTCAGGTAGTTGTCCGCGCCTTTGATGTCGCTTTCGTCCGGCGTGGGCCGGTTGTCGATCGCGCCCTCGTAAATCAGCTTGCCTTGGGGATCGATGACGTACATCTCGGGCGTGGTTTTGGCGTCGTAAAGGCGGCCCAGCTTGCCCTCAGGATTCATCAGCACGGCGGTGGGATCGGCGTGCATCTTCTCGAGATACGCGTTCTCCTGAGCGTCGGTCATATATCCCTGCAGGCCGGGCGCCGAAGAAATCACCGTGAACCATACCACGCCCTTTGCGGTCCACTCCTTTTGCAGCGCCTCCATGTTGCCGGAAGCGTAATGCTTGCGGGTATAGGGGCAGTCGTGGTTATGCCACTCCAGCACAACGAATTTGCCGCGGTACTCGCTCAGCGAGTGAGCTTGTCCGTGTGAGTCGGTCACTGTAAAACCGGGCGCAGGCGAACCCACGACGGCCTGGGCATTCGAGGAGGCGGGCAGCGTTGCAACCGCGAGGGCCGCAGTGGCGAGAAGATAGAAAGATTTCATGAGGTCAACCTCCTGAGGGGAATTCAGCCGGCTTACCGAATAGAGCTCACGCTCACTGCTGTTTGGACGAATTCGCGGCTGCCTGAGTTGCAGCAGATTGGGGAAGCTTGTTCAGTGCATCCGTCACAATGCCCGGCGTAAGCACTTGCGGTAGGAGGCGTGGGCTCTCTTGTCCTGGAAGATAAAGCGCATAGACTGGCACGCCGCTGCGGCCGAGCGCCCCAAGCGCCTGCGTAATCGCTGGATCCTGGCGCGTCCAGTCGGCCTTGAACAAGGCCACGTCCCGCGACCCAAATGCCTGCATCACTTCAGGTTGGTCGAGGGCCACCCGTTCGTTGACCTGGCAGCTCAGGCACCAACTTGCGGTGAAATCGACGAAGGCTGGCCGGCCGGCGGCGAGCGTGCTCTGTACAGCGTCGGGGGACCATGGCTGCCAGGGACCGGATGCAATCGCTCGACTTGCCGACAGACTTGCAGGCTCCGGCAGGCTTGCTAGCTCCCTCGGAGCGGCGATATTGAATGCGGCTACGGTCAGCACAATGACGACCGCAACGGATGTTGCCCAGCGCTTCGCAGGCCAGCGGCCCAGAAACCATCCAGCGATGGCCAGCACTAGGAAGCTCGAAAGCAGGGCTGCAAGAAGCGCAGCGCCGTAAGCCTGCGCGATCACCCATGCCAGCAAGATCGCAGTGCAAAAGATCGGGATAGACACCGCCTGCTTCAAAACATCCATCCACTCACCCGGCTTGGGCAGCAGGCGGGTCCAGGCAGGCTGCAGGGTAAGCGCGACATAGGGCGCTGCCAGGCCCAGCGCCAGCGCGGTGAACACGGCGAAGGTGACAGCGGCAGGTTGCGCCAGCGCGTAGCCCACAGCCGACTCCCATAAACGGCGCAGCGCATGGCGTGGCGACAACAACGGCAAGCACCCCGGTGAAGAAGCTGCCCGCGTAGCCTTGCTTGGCCGCAAGCGAACCGCCTGCGCTGGTGAGCGTGAGTCCGATTTCAAACTGCCCGGCCAGCGACAGACCAAGGAAGAAAAGCAGCCCGGCCATCATGAGCAGAAATTCCGGCGATTGAAATTGGAATCCCCAGCCGAGTGTAGCGCCTGCGGCGCGCAGGCCCAGCAACGCGGCAACCAGCGCCCAGAATGAGACGAGAATGCCGATGGCGTAAACGAGCCCGTTGGCGCAAAGCCTGCTCCTCTCCTCAGTCCCGGACCGGCAGAGCGCAAGACCTTTCAAAAACAGCACCGGAAAGACGCACGGCATGAGATTGAGCAATAACCCGCCAAGAAAAGCAAGGCCCACAATGCGCGCAAGCGCGGCAAAGGAAAATGCGGGCGGCGCAGCAGGAGCGGCAACCGTTCCAGGTGTCGCCGCGATCACGTAGTTCCTTCCGCCCGATAGCTCCAGCACGCCTTTCAACAGCGCAGGGCTAGTCTTCAGATTCGGATCTTTCTTGAGTTCGAGAATGAGGCCGATGGCCGTGGGCGTCGCGGGCTGCGGCGCTGGATTGTCGAGGATGTTCTCATCTTGAGGAAAGAACGCCGCCTTCGTTTCGCGCCTGCCAGTGGAAACGGCGAGGCGCAGGCCGGTTGCAGTGGGCTGAAAGACTGCTGTGTCGCCTGAAGGGAACGTTTGCGGCAGGTTGTGTGCGAGCCGGTCCCACAATGCCTGATCGGGACCGGAGACCGCGGCCGGCATGGGCGAGGAACGGAGAAAGTCGACATTTTCGTCGAGCTCGGCCTTGCCCGGAATGCAGACTTCGCGGCACACCAGCCAGTTCACTTTGGCATGCAGAACCGCGGGACCCGGCTTTACGCTGTCCGCGACCTCGAAACTCGAAGGAAAGAGAACTTCGTTTTCATAGCCGAAGTCCATCAGCGGCCCAAGCGGCAACCGCGAAGGTGCGGGAAACTCGATCGGCCCTGCGGTCACGCCTGCCGGCAGGGTCCAATGAATTTGCGGCGGCTCGCCCGAATCGCCGGCGTTTTCCCAATAGACGTGCCAGCCCTGCTCCAGCTTGAAGTAGAGGCCCGCTTCGTTGCTGCCTCCGGGATAAAGCTGGCTGTGCGGAAACACCAACTCAACGTGCAAGTGCGCCACGTCAGCGGAGTTCGAAGCGGCGTACGCCGGCAGCAAAGCGGCGAGCGCAGCGAACGGCGCAATCATCCATCGAAAATGGCGCATAGCTGGCAGGAAGTTCGTGCTCCTGACGATTGGACTCAGTTTAATCGACTGGAGGTGCAGCGAGGCAGCCACCGGTGCCTGGCGTCGGCGCGGCAGGCTCGCGCCCAACTGGCACATTGCAGTCCCAGTACCCTTCCGCGCCTGCGAAATGTAATTCGCCGGCTCGCAATGCGAGGGGAAGCCTGCAGGTAGTTCAACAATAATCCACAGCGCGACATTCCTTTTTGAACGGGTCCTTTCTCTGACCGTGTTACGTTGAGGAAAGGCTTCCCGTCCCCCCTCACCCTGGCCATTTTCACAACTAAGGAGATCGTTCCCATGAGAATTCCCGCTGCCCTCACTGTCCTGGCCTTACTCTGCGTGCCGCTTACACCCGTGATCTGTGGCCAGGACGCCCCTGCCGCACCGGCCATGCCGACTTGCGATGGCGTCATCAACATCCTTCGCGTCTCTGACATCACGCCCGGCGCAAGCATGGAAAAGTTTAAAGCCGCGGTGGCCGCGCAGCAGGAATGGTACAAGAGCCACGGCTTCCAAGATGTCATCTTCGCCGCACCGGTGATTGTGCGCGACCCAACAACCCATGCCGAATCTTACTCGACCAACGAAATGGTCACGTATCACTACATCAAGCCGGGCGGCGCCTCTCCCAAGCACGACGAGGCATGGGATGCTTTCGTGAAGATGTACAGCGAGACTTCGACGATCAAGGAAACGTATGGCCAGTGCGTCCCCATGGAGGGTGCGCCCGCTTCAATGAAATAGTCGAAAGGCCGTCGCTCCCACACTAGCTGCCGGTTGGCCGTCGCCGTTTCGCGACCGAATTTAACTCGCGGTCCGCGCCGCGTGCTGGCGGAAGATGCAGTCGTTCTCGACGGCCTTGACTCCGGCAGCGCGGGCCCGGGCCACTGCCTCTTCGTGGACCACTTCGTCCTGCAGCCAGAGGTAGGGAATCTTGAGCCGGATCACGTCGTCGACGATCGGCGGCACATGCTCCGAAGCGCGAAATACGTCGACGAGGTCGATCCCTGCGCCGGTCTGCTCGCGGGCGGCAGCCTCGGCCGCATCGAGATCGGGATAGCATGGCCCGCCCAGCACCTCTTTCAGCACCGGATTGACCGGAAAGACCCGATAGCCCTGTTCGGCCAGGTATCGGCCAATGTTGTTGCTGGCGCGGTGTGGCTTGTCGCTCATGCCGAGCAGGGCGATGTTCTTCGCGCTGCGCAGCATTTCATCGATAACGGCGGAATCGTTGCTCATATGACCTCGATATGTGGAGGGAATGGGGAGATTTGCTGGTTCCTTCGATGGCACAAAAGTACGCCTGAGTGAGCCAAATCACTTCCCACTGCCGTAGATGCGGCGTATCTTCACTTAGCTTATCCGACAGAGTAGGGATTCCGGCGAAAGTTTGCTGGACTTGTTGAGGTCGCGGTATTCCTTGGCCTGAAAGGGCGGAAGACCCGCTCGTCCCACCGGCTCCCTTCCCCTCTATGCCTGTCCCAAAGCCCGGGAAGGGGGCCCGCCGAATGGCGACGGGTTGGGGCATGACGAACCGCATTCACTCTTACACAAAATCCCTGCATGGCTTCTGGGCCATGGCGAGTGCGCTCTGCGTCCTTTACGCACTCAACGCGATCCCGGATCAAGCGTCATGCCAGATTGACCACGCGACCGCAGCCGGCACCGCTGCAGTGGCGTCCACTCCGCCTGTGTGCAGCCGGCAGATTGAACTCGTTGAGGCAAAGTCCGACGCACTCGTAGCTTCGCTGAACCAGCGGGCCCTGGTGTATGCAGCGAGAGGCGAGCTCGACTGCGCGATCAAGGAATTCAATCGCGCCATCGAACTTCGACCCGAGTCCTCCGCTCTCTTTAGCAATCGTGGCGTGGTTTATAGAGAAAAAGGCGAAATCGATCAAGCCATTGCGGACTTCGACCATGCGATTTACCTTACACCTAGCAATTTCGAGGCCCTCAACGACCGGGGCAACCTCTACTTCGCCGAGAACCGGTTCGACCGCGCCATCGCCGATTACAACGAGGCGCTGCGACTCAAACCGGATTACGCTGACGCATTGAATAACCGCGGCGGCGCTTACGCGCGCCAGGGTGACTTAGCTCGCGCGATGCAGGATTACGATCAAGCCATCCACTTCAAACCGGACTTCGCCGAAGCGCATTACAACTGGGGAGTCGCCTACCTGCGTATGGGAAACTACGAGAGCGCTGTTGCAGAATTTGATCAGACCATTCGGCTGAAGCCCAAATTCGCTGAAGCCTACAACAACCTTGGTGCTGCTTTGAACGGAGAGCACAAGTGGGATGCCGCGATTGAAGCCTTCACCCAAGCGATTCGCCTGAGTCCGCAATATCCAGAAGCGTTCTACAATCGCGCATTGGCCTTTTGGGCCGAGGACAAAAGGGACCGTGCCGTCCAGGACTTCAGTGAGTCCATCCGCATCAAGCCGGATTACGCCGAGGCGCTCAACAATCGCGGCAGCATATTCGCAATTCAAGCGCAATTCGCCCGCGCCATTCAGGACTTCGATGAGGCCCTGCGGCTGAAACCGGACTATGCGAGCGCCGCACACAACCGGGCCCGCGCTCTTGCTCAGATGGGCGAGCGAGCCGCCCGGAATTCCAGCGAACCAGCAGTCCAACCATAGCAGGACGCTGGACTGAACCGGCGCGGCAAAATCGGTGGCGGCCGCTTCGGCGTCGCTATAAGTCCAGATCGTCGCCTGCCTCGGACGCCTGCCCCGCCAGCGGCGCGCCACCTTGCGGCGGCTGGCCCTGCGCGGGAACCGGCAAGGCGCCATTGTCTCCATCAGTGCCGCGGCGCTTGGCCAGCAGGTAGCCCTTCAAAAACGGCTCCAGATAGCCGTCGAGCACCTTGTCCACGTCACCCACTTCCACCTTGGTGCGATGATCCTTGGCCATGCGGTAGGGCTGCAAAACATAAGAACGGATTTGCGAACCGAAGTTGATGTCGAGCTTTGAGTCCTCGAGCTTCTTGCTCACGGCCTTCTTCTTTTCAAGCTCGTATTCGTACAAGCGCGAGCGCATCATCTTCATCGCCTTGTCGCGATTCTTATGCTGGCTGCGCTCGTTCTGGCACTGCACGACAATTCCCGTGGGGATATGCGTCATGCGCACGGCAGAGTCGGTGGTGTTCACGTGCTGGCCGCCCTTGCCACCGGAGCGATACGTATCAATGCGCAGATCTTCAAGCTTGAGATCGACATGAATCGTCTCGTCGATCTCAGGCGAGACGTAAACCGACGCAAAGGAAGTATGCCGGCGTTTAGCCGAGTCGAACGGTGAGATGCGCACCAGCCGGTGCACACCACTCTCACCCGCCAGCATGCCGAATGCGTATTCGCCGGTGATAGTGAAGGTGGCGGATTTAATGCCCGCCTCCTCACCGTCTTGATAGTCGTTCATCTCGGTTTTAAAGCCCTGCTGCTCGGCCCAGCGCAGATACATGCGCAGCAGCATCTCTGCCCAGTCCTGGCTCTCGGTGCCGCCGGCTCCGGGATGTACGGTGACGATGGCGTTGAGCGCATCGGCTTCGCCCGAGAGCATGGTGCGCGCTTCGAGTTCCTCGGCAAATGCGCCGAGCGACTTGATCTCGCGCTCCAGGTCCGCGAGTACATCTTCCCCTTCGCGGGCCAGCTCGAAGTATGCCTCAACATCACCGGTGCGGCGCACCAGCTCTTCGTCGTCGCGGACGAGAGTTTCGAGACGCTTGCGGTCGCGCATGAGCGGCTGCGACGCGGCGGGACTGGACCACATGGCCGGATCGGCTAGCTTCTTTTCTATTTCGGAGAGTTCCCTGCGGATACGGGCAGGGTCAAAGATACTCCCGCAGGTCGCGCACCTGGTTGCGCACGGGAGCGTAAGCGAACTCAAGATCGTTCAATGCCATGCTGTTCTTAGGACCTGCCTTTGGATTCAGCTTTGGGATGCAGTCCGCGCTCAAACAAGAGGCCCACGACACCCAATGCCAGTATGGCACAGAACCATGCAAAAACGTCGCCATGCGCGCTGTAGAACGTGATGCCATTGCGAAAGCCGAACTCGGCGGGCAACGCGTCGACCTGGTGGCGGGGGATGCTCTGACGCACGCGGCCGTAGGGATCGATCGAAGCTGTTACTCCGGTGTTGGTGTCGCGTAAAAACCAGCGCCGATTCTCAATGGCCCGCATGCGCGCCATGTTCAGCAACTGCCAGGGGGCGCTCGTGTCGCCGTACCACCCGTCGTCGCTTATGTTCACGAAGACCTCGGCTCCATTGCGCGCAAATTGCCGAACCTCGTCGGCAAAGACCGCTTCGTAGCAGATAAAGACTCCGTAGCGATGGCTGCCGCCATTCTGTGTATCAAGCAGAAAAACCTTGCGCATGGTGCCGCGATCCCACCGCGCAACCCGGCCCGTCAGCTTGTGCGCGAAGCTGAGCAGATCCTGGAATGGGATGTACTCGCCAAAGGGCACGAGATGGATCTTGTCGTATCGTCCGATGCGATTCCCATTGGCGTCGAAGAGAACTGCAGAAACGTAGCTCTTCGAATCGTGGGACGTTGCCGAGTAGTCGGCCCCGACAGCATTCACAATGAGCGGCGCTTGCACGTTTCGGGCAATCGCCGCCATGGCCTGCTCGAATTGAGGATCTTCTTCGAAGAATGGCGCGGGCGACTCCGGCCATACCACCAGATCGGGGTGCGTGGGATACGGCGGGCAAACGACTTCGCCTGTTGGCGCATCAGTTTGAGGAACGCCCGCAATGTACCCCTTGCACTGCTCGCCCGCCAGTTGCGCGAACTGCGCGATGTGGTTGCTCCACGTTGCGCCGGTCCAATTGTTGTACGCGCCGACATCGAGATTGGGTTGGATGAGAACGGCGGTTGCCGTGGGGTCGGGTTTGGGCGGCGCCACATAAACCCCGGCAAAACCTGAAACCGCCAACAGCGCGCCACAGCCCGCCCAGGCCCAGCGGCCCGTGAGTTTGCCTTTTGTGTCGCTCCCAACCAGCAATGCGCCCGCGAGCAGCGCATTGACGAGAACCAGCACAAAAGTGATTCCGTAGACGCCTGTGAACGGAGCGAGCTGGCTGATCAAGGCGTTGTCCACCTGGGAATAGCCAAGCTGATCCCAGGGAACGCTGGTGATTCGCGCAGCGGCGAGTTCAAGGGCCGTCCACAGAAACGGCGCGAAAGCAAGCGCAAGCCGCAGCGAGCCTGTTGCCCTGCGCACCAGCAGAATCCCCAGGCCGAACAGCCCGAAGTACGCGCCGAGCACGAGCGAGAAACCGATGAGCAACAGCGCCGAAACTACCGGCGGAAGACCGCCGTAGATCAGCATGGTGTCGTAAATCCAATAACAGTTCCCGGCGTACCAAAGGACGCCGCAGAGATAGGCGATGAGGAACCCATGAAGAAGCTGGCGCCTCTGGCCATAGCGGGGTAGAGAAAGAACCGCCCAAATCATTGGGACCAGTCCTAACCAGGCAAAGACGCTGCGCCATGGAGGAAGCGGGCCTGCGAGCGGAAATGGCAGCTCAAGCAGAGTGGCGGAAAGTACGGCGGCGGCCCACAACTTCCACGATGACTTCATACAGGGGCGAGTGTAAAACATTGGGCTGCGGTAGAATCGACTTCATGGTATTGGCGATTCTTGGAATGCGGCTTCTTGAAGTGATGTTCTTCCTCGGCCTGGCCGGATCGGCGATCGTGGTTCTGGTCAGCTTTGTCGAGGACGGCAAAGAGCTCTTCGGCAAAGACTAGCCGGCTGCCCCCGTTTCACTCACTGCTCCTCAACAGAGTCTGGGATACCTTGGGCAGCGCAGTGAAGTCTGTTGCCCATCCTGCAGTCGGCATTGCATCTCCTCCAAAAAACCGCGCGGACCCTGTCCCGGGAGCGAAGGAATGCCCGCCCGCGCCCAAGCGCCGAGCGCGCGCGAAACGATCTGTTTTACAGGGATTTAGCGAGATCCTTCGTTTCTGGCAATAATATACTTGACAAAATAGATCAACAGGCGCATCCTTGGATTATGAAGCTTAAGACTCTTCAAGATGCGATTCTCTACTTCGCCGACCCCATTCATTGCCGGGAATATATGGTCGCGAACCGCTGGTCGAGTGGCGTGAGGTGTCCCAAATGTGGATCGAAGGACGTTTTGTTCCTTGAGAAGTATGACCGTTGGCACTGCCGGGCGAAACATGACGCTCCGCAGTTCACCCTCAAGACCGGGACTGTGATGGAGGATTCGCCCATCAGCCTTAGCAAGTGGCTGCCTGCGTTCTGGCTCCTGGCGAATTGCCGGAACGGGATCAGTTCTTACGAGCTTCACCGCGCTCTTGGCGTGACCCAAAAAACCGCATGGTTTATGCTTCATCGGATTCGCTTGGCAATGAAGAAAAACGACCGCTTCAAGGTGGGCGGGCCCGGACGTGAGATTGAAACCGATGAGTGCTACATCGGCGGCAAGGACGCCAATAAACATCTGAGCAAGCGAGCGGCTCTTAGAGAATTCCGCAAATCAGCGGAGATGAAGGGCAGCGGCCATCTTGTGAGCAAGACCGCTGTGATGGGATTGCTTGACCGAGAGCGCGGCAAAGTACATGCTCAGGTGGTCCCTGAGATTAGCAGGCGCGAACTGCGGCTGGCGATTCTCAACCACATCCTGCCCGGATCGAAACTCTACACCGATCAAGCGTTGCTCTACAAAGCTTTGCCTTCGGAGATCACTCACGAATTCGTGAATCACCTTAAGGAGTACGTCAACGGCCGTGTGCATACCAATGGGATGGAGAACTTCTGGAGCCTTCTGCAGCGTGGATTAAATGGCACCTACATTTCAGTCGAGCCGTTCCACTTAGACCGTTACCTTGACGAGCAGGTATTCCGGTTCAACCATCGCAAGGATCGGCTCGGAAACAAGACTCCCGATGTAGACAGATTTTCGCTGGCAGTCGAACAGATCGTGGGAAAGCGGTTGACTTATGCGGAGTTGACCGGCAAGGTGGGAGAAACGCAGAATTAAGGTTTGGGTGGGAAACGCGGCGCGAAGCGGGACGCTTAGACGTTCGCTTCGCTGCCTTTTCTGCTTCTAACTGCGCCTTGACTTCGCTGTAGGGTACAGCGAGAATCAGGCGCGTGAAAGTATCGAGAGCGGCTTTCGTTCCCACTACATCCTTGGCCGGGGTTGTGGGACCGTTCGCCAATGGGTCACCTTCTCTCGCTAGGGAGAAGGGTAGGCGGTTGCGTCTGCAAAGTCAAATTGCCGATCCGGCGGAAACTGTTCTTGTGCGTTTTCGAGGAGGATCAGAAGAAATGGTTTGGGTAAAACCACAGTACACAAAGGGTCAGATTGACCGGGCTGGCGAAATTCTCTCAAGGGAGAATCCGTTTGCTGAGGGTATTTCCGAGGATGAATACTTTCAAGCATTCGATATCGTGAATCATTGGCGGGCCGTTCATGCATACCCGCTCCAGACGATGAAAATGGCTCTAAAGCGACGGGCCAAAAGAGTGTGTCCCTCTGCGATTGTTGCTCAGCGTTTAAAGAGACTCGTCTCAATCAGGCTTAAGCTGCGATTGAGCAGGGAGAGCGGGAATCACCCTAGTCTGTCTCAGATGCAAGATATCGGAGGTTGCCGAGCCGTTCTAGAAACAGTTACGCAAGTTCGTAAAGTAGAGAGACTCTTTGAGGTAGCGTCGAAAAAGAACCCCAGTCGAGGACCACAATTTTCAAAGACATTTGACTACATCACGAAACCCAAGGAGAACGGCTATCGAAGCCTGCATTTAGTTTATCGATTCAGATCAGATTCGCCGAAGCATCTTTGCTACAACGGCCAAAGGATTGAGATCCAATTGCGGTCTCGATTGCAACACTATTGGGCGACAGCCGTAGAAACCTACTCAACTTTTTCGGGGGAAGCCCTCAAATCGAACGTTGGATCAGAGGAATGGAAGCGGTTTTTTGCATTGGTCTCAAGCACTATAGCGTTAACCGAGGATTCCCTGACCGTTCCTGGAGTGCCGACAACCATGAAAGAAATCGTTCCAGAATTACGAGATTTATACGTGAAACTCAATGTCCATAACGTTCTAAGCGGATGGTCGGCTGCAACAAAATGGACAAAAGAGGAGACGGATAAGGACATTAAGAAGGCAGAATTATATCTACTCGTGCTTGATCCCGAGAAGTTCTCTGTGACTATATATCCATTCAAGAGAAGGCAACTAGGCGAAGCAAATGCTCACTATCAATCGGTCGAGAAAGATAATCCTAAATTGCAGGCTGTCTTGGTCTCTGTAGATTCCATCACTGCCCTCCGCACAGCTTACCCAAACTTCTTTTTGGATACGAACGCATTTATAGAGTTGGTGGAGAAGACAATCAGTAATGCGGAGGCAAAGCAGAAATATCAATCGAAGAAGTAGCCTCACTCCTAGTAGGCGGAACCTTGGCCAGAAATAGATGTAAACGGGGAAGGCGGAGCGGCTTGGGGAGCAGGGCTTGGCGTTGGCGATATCGTTGCTAGTACTGCACCAGGAACAATAAAATTAGGCTTAACCTCTTGTACTAATCCCCACTGCTTCGCCTCTTCTGCTCCCAATATCCGCTGCGTGTGCACCGCTGCATCGATCTCGGCTGCATGGTTTTTCGTCGCTGAACTGAGGATGGAGATCATCATGTCGTTAAGATTCTTTATCTGCGCTGACTGGGCATCCAATCCCGCGATGTCAAGCTGTGTGCCCGGTGCGGGAGCGTAGGATGTGCCATGGATTAGGAACCGGGTTCCCGGCAGAGCATAACGGTACTTGCCCGCGCAGAAGATCAAATTTGCGGCCGAGTCGATGTCGCCCAAATTGAATGTCGTAATATTGGCGTTTAGTCCATGAAGATAGGAATACGCCGCAAACCCGGCTGTCGGATCGCCGCCGGGTGACGAGATCAGAATAGAAAAATCCTTAGTTCCTTGCTTGAGTTGCTGATCGATTAGGCCAATGAGTTGATTGACCGTGCCGTAATCGACCTGTGCGAAGAAATGAATCTGAAATGTTGGCGGAGTAGAAGGTGCGGGAACAGATTAAGCAAAGAGTGGAATTGAGAGCACAAGAACAGCGACCGACAAGTACCGAGGGATCGTATTGGGCACGTTCGACTAGTTTTCACGACATCCTCACACAACAGCTTGATTGGACGTTCAGTTTGGGCCGAGGTATTCGGCTCCGTCAATAACTAATTGGTAATATTACCGGATTTTCCACCGCGACGTGTGCTAGGCGAATATTCAGTGAATCTAGAGAACCAACATGGAAACTGCGACACCTCTATACTTCCATTCATTTTGCCAAGTATATTATTGCCTCGTTTCTCGTTGACAGGCGCTTAACCGAAAATTATACTCGTCGCAGAGCGGTGGTTTCGCTCGATCGGATTTTTACCACCGGCTGCGTCGCCGGCACTCTCGCGATGGCCTCTTCCCGAACGACCGTAGCCCCACCGAATGACCGCGTACGGCTGATCGTGGCGTCCTCTGTGATGCTCACGTTCATCTCCTTCTGGCGCGCGGCCGCCATCGTCCTCAACGACCTGGGCTCTTCGGCCTTTTATGCAGGCGGCATTGCCGAGCAGGCAGTGGGCGCGGCTGCGCCCTGGTTCATTCTCGGCATCATGCTGTTCAGCTTTGCCGTGCGCGCGGTCTACGTGGAGAGCTGCTCCATGTTCACGCGCGGCGGCGTGTACCGCGTGGTGAAGGAGGCGCTGGGCGGAAGATTCGCCAAGCTCAGCGTCTCGGCGCTGATGTTCGATTACATCCTTACCGGCCCCATCTCCGGCGTTTCCGCCGGGCAATACATCACCGGACTGATGAACGAGATGATGACGGTGGCCGACCAAAGCCACTGGCTGCCGCCGGCCTTGATGGACCGCGCAGGGCCATCCCTTCCAGTTCAACATGGATCACACTTCGGCCGTTTTCGCGGCCGCGGTGACCATCTACTACTGGTGGCAGAACATCAAGGGCATTGAGGAATCGAGCGACAAGGCGCTGCGCGTCATGCAGATCACCACGGTGATGGTGATCGATCCTGTTCGTATGGGGCGGCTACTCGGTCTGGCTGCGCGGCGCGCAACTGCCTCCGTCTCCCATCCCATCGCATCTGCACTTCAGCCCGGATGCGCTCGGTTTTCTGCGGGGCACGCGAGTGCTGCCCTTTCTCGGCCTGTTCGGCATTCTCATGGCCTTCGGCCACTCCATCCTGGCCATGAGCGGTGAGGAGAGCCTGGCCCAGGTCAACCGCGAGATCGCGCACCCCAAGCTGAGGAACCTGAAGCGGGCCGCGATCGTCATCGCGATCTACAGCCTGATCTTTACCGGCGGCGCCACGCTGCTGGCCTCCATGCTGATTCCCAACGGCCCGCGCACGCACATCTACCAGGACAACCTGATCGCCGGCCTGGCGATGTACATGGCAGGACCCCTGTTCTGGCGCATCGCCTTCCGCATCTTCGTCGTGCTGGTCGGCTTTCTCATCCTTTCCGGCGCCATCAATACCTCGATCATCGGCTCGACCGGCGTGCTGATGCGCGTAGCCGAAGACGGCGTGCTCACCGACTGGTTCCGCAAGCCGCATCCCAAGTTCGGCACCAGCTATCGCATCGTCAACCTGGTCTTCGTCCTGCAGATGGTCACCATCGTGGCCAGCCGCGGCAATGTGATCATGCTCGGCGAGGCCTACGCATTCGGCGTCATCTGGTCGTTCACTTTCAACAGCCTCGCCATGCTGGTGCTGCGCTGGAAGTATCACGGCGAGCGCGGCTGGAAGGTTCCGCCCAACATTCGCATCGGAAAAACCGAAATTCCCGATCGGGCTGCTCTCGGTGTTTCATGGTCTTGCTCGCAACGGCAACCGTGAATCTGTTCACGAAGTCGGTGGCCACTGTCAGCGGCATCGTATTTGCCGCGGGATTCTTCATCGTCTTCACGGTTTCGGAGCGCATCAATCTGCACCGGCATGCCCTCACCGCGCGGCAGATGAAGGATCACTTCCAACTGGAGCACCAGGAGACGGTCAGCCGCGAGTCGGTCGCCATCCGTCCCGGCGGCGTGATGGTGACCATGCGCGATTTCGACAATCCCGTGGCGTTGAAATGGACCCTGGCGCGCACCAGCACCGACGATCGGGATGTGGTGGTGATCAGCGTGCGCCTGATGGGCGTGGGCGGACCGGAGTACTTGAGCGCAGAGCAACAGAGTTTTAGCGAGCACGAACAGATGGTCTTCACCAAGGCAGTTGGGGTGGCCGAAAGCTTTGGAAAGAAGGTGTCGCTGCTGGTGGTTCCGGCAGGCGATGTGTTTGCTGCGCTGGCGCAAACCGCGAACTCGCTTGAAGTGGATTCGGTAGTCTCCGGCCTCTCGAGTTCTTTGAGCGCGGAAGAACAGGCCTTCCACCTGGGACAAGCCTGGGAGGCACTACCTGAACCCAAACGCCAGTTCAACTTCTGCATTGTAAGCAACGACGGCGATGTGAAGGTGTTTTACATCGGGCCGCATGCCCCCGCGTTAAGTCCCGATGACGTGCAGCTGGTTCATCGCCTGTGGCTGAACATGCGCCGCGATCCCTCGGTCGCGGATCTGCATCATAGCGACATCATCACTTATGCGCTGACGCGGCTCGCCGGCCAATATGCCCGCGAGAAGCAGGAGATTCTGCGTGATCTGCGGACTTACCGTGCCGCAGGTTCTCCCGCTGCCATGCGCCTGGGACCTCAGGATTCGCTCGGTCCCGGTGAAATCGCGCAGTCGCCGCGCGCCATCAAGCAAACTCGGGATCAGTAAAGCAGGGCGAATGGAACGAGGGACCGAGAGAACAAGAAAGTTCAACGGTCAGTTACCCCTGGGGACCTCTGCCGATTCCGTCTCGTGATCCCTTTGATTCTTGACCTCTTGTCTTCTTGTTCCCTCGTTCCCTTGACCCCTGCCTTTATGTGGCGTACTCGTCTCCTGGTTTCCAGGGAACCACCTTCACGTCGTCTCCGACCAGCGCCGCCAGTTCTTCGGGCGTGCCCTTGAGCGGTGGAAACGTGCCCCAGTGGATGGGAAGAACCGTCTTCGGAGCCAGGAGCCGGCAGGCGACGGCAGCCTCCTTCGGTCCCATGGTGTAGAAGCCCCCAATGGGCAGCATGGCGACGCGCGGTTGATAAAGCTCTTGAATCAATTGCATATCACCGAAAACGCACGTGTCGCCCGCGTGATAAAGCACTGGGCCGTTCTCAACGGTCAACACGAAGCCTGTGGCAACTCCGACGTAGTGCGAACCGTTCTCGTCGGCCGCGGCGGCGGAATGTTTGGCGTCGACCATGGTGACTTCTACTCCGCCAAGTTCAACCGTGCCGCCAAGATTGAATCCCAATGTCTCGGGCGCACCTTTGGCTTTGACGTAATCTGCCAGCTCGTAAATCGCGGCAACGGTGGAACCGTGCTTCTTCGCCACCGGTACTGCGTCCGAGATATGGTCGCCATGCCCGTGCGTCAGCAGAACGTAGTGAACCTTCGACGGCAAATTAAAACTTTGCGGATACTTGGGGTTGTGCGCGATGAACGGATCGATCAGGATATTGGTTCCCCGCGCCGTCTGGACTAATACGGTGGCGTGGCCGAGCCACGTAATGCGCGTGTTTTGCGAAATGCTCATGATGTCTCCTGGATGCGGCTTTCATTTTCGGCTATCAGCTTTCAGCCTTCGGCGTTCACCCTTTTAGCTTCCAACTCTCGGCCGGCAATCTCAAGTGGAAAGCCTGTGAACCGCATGCATCGATCTCGAGCCTTTGCTTTGCAGCGAAATTGACGGCGCATCGTATAGGAGCCAAAGGGGCGGCGGCGAATGCGAAGCGCCGAAACCCCGCTCCTTCTTCAACAGTTTCCCTCTTGACTCGGAACCGCAGCCAGCGTACGCTCTCGGAAAGGCGAATATATGGCGAAACTAGAATCGCTCTTCCCCATCCTTCAGGGCCACCAGTTAGCAGGCCTGGCGCGCGTTGCCGCTGAATCTCATTTGGATTCAATCGGATATCTCACCGAATACCGTCCGCTGGCCAGCCGCTCCATCCTGAATAAAACTACGTCCAACCGCGGACTTCCCTTCACCCATGCCATCAACCCGTATCGCGGCTGCGAATTCGGCTGCCGCTACTGCTATGCGCGCTATACGCATGAGTTCCTCGAAATGGCTCCAGAAGAGTTCGAACGGAAGATCTACTTCAAACAAAACGGCGCCTGGCTTCTGGCCCAGGAGCTGAAGCGTCTGAAGCCGGGCACTGAGATCTCGATTGGGACCGCGACCGACCCCTACCAGCCGCTGGAGCGGAAGCTCGAAATCACCCGCTCTTTGCTCGAGGTTTTCGCGCAACACAGCGGCCTCCGGCTGGGAATCGTCACGAAATCAACTCTCGTCGAGCGCGACGCGGATTTGCTGAAAAATATCGCAGCAAGGAACAGCCTGACGGTCCACCTGACGGTGACAACCATGAGTGCGAAGCTTGCGCGCGTGCTCGAGCCGCGGGCGCCGCGTCCAGATCTCCGCATCCGCACCGTGGCACTCCTCCGCGAAGCCGGTCTGCGCACGGGCGTGATGTGCTCGCCACTGATGCCTGGGATCACCGATAGCCGGCGGTCTATCACCACCGTAGCCAGGGCTGCCGCAGCCGCCGGTGCCAGCTTCTTCACAGCGGGAGCGCTCTTCCTGAAGCCATGCTCTTTGCCAACATTCCTGGCCTTCGTGCGCGAGCATTTTCCCAACCTGCTGATTTCTTACGAGCAACGCTATTCGAAAAGCGCCTTTGTCTCCGCCGAGTATCGGCAACGCGTGTCGGATCTTGTGGAATCCGTTCGCCGCGAGTACAAGCTCGGCCAGCGATTCACCTATGAAGATCTGAACAGAAAAACGGAGACAATCGGTGAAGGCGTCGCGATGCAGCCTTGGCTGCCGTTTGCAAGCTGACAAGCGGAGGAGAAACTCACTCCGGCCGAGCTTTGCCTTGTTCCCCCGTTCTTTGCTCTCTCGTTCCCTGTCTCGCTTACCGCGTCATGATCACTTCAGAGACCGAGTCCTTGGCCAGGAACTGGCGATGCCCCGACCACCCTGTGAAGAGCCGCTCGATGCTGCGGTTGGTGAACGCGCGCTGGACGGGAAACTGCTCGGTCATCTGCATCTCCACGTCGTCGCCGGGCGTCAGGTGGTAGCGGAATCGCGTCGCGTCTTCCCCTTGCGTTCGGGTGTGAAAGAAGGCCAAAACCTGTCCGCCGGGATTCATGGCTTCGTACAGCCGCGCAACCACCGGGGCCACCAGCGGCTCCGGCAAATAGTCCAGCGCGGTCCACAGAAAAACGATGTCAAAAGCGCGGCCCGAAAAGTTGAGGGATTGATTCAGGTACCCTTCCACATTCCAGATTGGCTTTTCGTCGTCATCCACACCGATACGCCAATCTTGTGCATAGGCATCGTGCACCGGATCGGCGAGATACACGCTGTGACCCAGGTTGGTGAGGTAGTTAATGTTGGAGGGCGAGGTATAGCCCGTGTCGATGATCCGCAAACCCGGTTCGGCTTCGAGCTGTTTACGTAACACTCCCCAGGCGCGCGAGTGCCGCGGCACACGCGGACCACTCAGGCCCGGAGCCGATGCGGCAGACCCGCTGCCCTGCTTTTTGTCGAACCACAGACGCACCACGGTGAACCCCTCTTGCGGCCGGCCGGGCCGGTCTCCGGATCCGGCCCGCATCCTCCTACTCCTGCAACGTGATGCTAAGATGCGGCGAGTTTGTGCCCTCGGAATTGCGGGAGACGGCCTGCGTCAGGTCCACCTTGCCGCGAAACACGGCGTTGTCCTCGACGGCAAGACGCAAGGCGCGGATGTCGCCCTCGAGGTTGCAGCCGGAGCGCAGTTCCACTCGGCCACTGGCCACCACGTTGCCCTGCACTCGGCCCATGATCAGCACGTCTCTGGCGGTCAGATCCGCCGCAATATCTGCATTGGGACCAACAGTTAGCCTGCTCTCAGAAAGGTTTACTGTCCCTTCGACGCGGCCATCCAGGACCAGGTCTTCGCTGCCCTTCACTTCACCGCGGATCACAATTGTCTTGCCGATTCTCGCGGACGCATTATCCAGTGCCATGATATTGATCCTTCCGTGGGTCTTCGTTACCGCATTCCGAGGGATGTTGTTTTCCTGCGCTGCCTCTGCCTCAACCACCGCCTGACAAGCCCCGGCCTGCTAAATCAATCAGGTTGGCAGATCCGCTCCGGGCAAAGGCACCCGAGCTGTTCCAGGGTTACAATCTTCCAGCGTCACTCCATCCAAGTCGATGCGGCAACATGGCGCATCGGGCTTGGAAGCAGTCAACAGCCGGCTAAGCGCGCCCTGGAACTGCCGAAGAGGCCCTGCCCGAACTATACGCAATGCTGCCACGTTGCTTCAATTCTCCAGTACAGCACGTTGCCGCACGCGCACCCGGCAAGTCACTATAGCGACGAACTCGAGTCGCGCGCCCCTACGCCAACTCTAGAGCGAAGCAAGTGAGCCGTGCCAGCTAAACTAGTGGATGTGCCGCGATCGTTACGAGTCCTTCTCCTGCTAGCCTGGGCTCTTCCAATCCAGGGACAGCCGGCTTCCGGCACGGGATGGGACTTGGCGCCCGCCCAGGGACAAGCTCTGGTTGAAACAGCGCTTGCCAACGAACTGCGCGCGGACCAGGATCAGAGCCATCTGATGCGGTACCAGTTGCGTAAAACCAGCCCACACCTCACCACAATAAAAGAGATCATCGAGACGAAGGACGGCTACGTGGCGCGGCTGGTCTCCATCAACGACCAGCCGCTGAGCAGTGCCGACGATCAAACGGAATCCGCGCGCCTCCAGGAATTGCTCAGCGAGCCTCGAAAACAACGGCACCGCAAGCAGGCCGAAGACGCAGACGCCGGCCGAGCCCTGAAGGTGCTGCGGGCGCTGCCCTACGCATTTGATTATCAATATGCTGGAGCCGTTAACGGAGCGGCTGGAAAGGTGGAGAAGTTCACTTTTACGCCCAACCAGTCGTTCTCTCCTCCCGATCTGGAAACACAGGTTCTTACGGCCATGACCGGCGCGATTTGGATCGATTCCCTTCATCAGCGCGTCGTCCGGCTCGAAGGCCACCTACAGCAGGGTGTCGACTTCGGTTGGGGAATTCTGGGCCACCTGGACAAAGGCGGCTGGATCGCCATCGAGCAAGCGGATGTGGGCGAAGGCCAGTGGCGAATCGTGCGCTTCCAGATGGCGATGAGCGGCCGGGTGATATTTAAGACGAGGGTCTTCGACACCACAGAAGAGGAGACCCATTTTGCTCCGCTGCCGACCGAGATCACTTACCAGAAGGCCGTCGGCATGCTCCTCGCCAACCCGTGAGCGGCGGAAACCGGCATGAAAAAAGCGGCCGGATTGCTCCGGCCGCCTGCTTCTCATGTCCAGAAAAAGCTACGAAATCTTGATCAGGATCATGGCGAAGGTGAACAGGGTGAGGGATTCGATGAACGCCAAGCCAATAATCATGAACGTCATGAGGGCCGGACGTGTTCCCGGGTTACGAGCCAGCGCTTCGGTGGTCGAGCCAACTGCGCGTCCCTGGCCGAGGCCGCAAAGACCGGCTGCCAGTCCCATGCCTAGCCCGACGCCCACTGGCGCCAGGTTCATCACCGCTGAACCACCCTGTGCGAATACCGGAACGGCAAAGCACAAGGCTGCCAGCGCAAGGAATACATTTTGAAGTTTACGCATAATCCTCCTGCTTCTCTTTAAGATTGGCCGCCAGTGGGTGGTTGAGGCTCACCGTGCTGGCCCCCTCACGCTTGCGGCCTATTCCGTTGACCCGGAGCGGAAGCGCTCTCCGGCGGAAACCTGTTTGAGCTAAAGGCCCGCAGCCATTAGCCAGTAGCTTGCAACTTCTCTGTTAGTCCGCTCGCCCAACGCTCCGGGAACCGGCGTTTTCAAGCTACAGGCTAATGGCTAAAGGCTGTCTTTTAGTGCTCATGCGCCACAGCCATCGCCAGATAAATCATTGACAGCAGCATGAACACATAAGCCTGAATGAGCGAAACAAAAAAGTGCAGACCGAGAAACACAATCGGGGCGGCAAACGGAACTAACGAAAAGCAAATCAGAGTAAGCAGGTCGCTGGCCACCATGTTGGCGTAAAGACGGATGGTGAGCGACATCATGCGCGCAAGGTGCGAAATGATCTCAACCGGAAACAGCAGCCAGGCCATCCACCAGACCGGCCCGGCAAAGTGCTTGAGGTACCCAACGAACCCTTGCTCACGAACCCCGTAGTAGTTGTAGTAGAGAAACGTAAGCACGGCCACGCCCAGCGGCACTGCCGGTTCGCCCGTTGGAGTATCCACGCCGTGAAAGCCGACCAGCAGGCCAAGCAGGTTGTTGAGCAGGATAAAGAGAAGCACGCAGGTTACAAAGGCCTGGAATCTCTCGTAGCCATGCCCGATCACGGATTCAGCCTGGCCGCCCACGAACTCGTGGATCATCTCTGCCACATGTTGCGGCGGCCCGGGATGCTCCACCGATAGAGTGAGCCGCACCACGAGAAAGAATGCGATCAGTCCCAGGACTACGAGCAGTTCGAGTGCAAACGTATCGTTGATGGGAGCAGCGGCATTGGCGGGATGAATCCCAATGGATTGCAGGAAGGCGCCCACAGCGGGCCCAAAGAGATGATTCAACAGGTGTGTGAACGCGAGCGAGTTCGACATGTAGAATTGCGTCTTTCCGTTCCGGCGAAATCAATGCAAATGGTTCGCGCGGGCACTTACTCCCGGAGCAGCCGAAGCGCCTCCCAGGTAATGGCCAGGACCGCCAGGGCTAAGCCACAAAGTAGTGCCACACCCGACCCTTTAAAACATTTCAGGCTAACATAAATAGCCGTTCCAAAGATGGCGAGCCGAAAGATGAAGAAAAGAACGGCGATCGACGCCCCACGCGGCGTCTGTTTCTGGTCCATTTTAGCTGTGATGAACCGCACAAGACGGCGCCACTCGTAGATGCTTGCCGCAGAGATCGCCGCGCCTGTAGCCAGCATGGCAGCATTGCGCCAACCCCCAGCCTTCCACAGCACCAGGGAGGCCAACGCTCCCAGAATCAAAACGATACGCAGGGCCCGCTTGAGCATGGCCTCGACGCCTTCGTCTGTGATGTTGGCAAAAGGGATTTCTTCGGTCATGAGGTCTTGTCTGAATTTCCCTTTTCGGTACTCTCTCCGTTCGGGCTCTTCTGTCGCGGATCACGTGAGTAGACCACCGCCATCTGGATGGCGCCGACGAGCCCGGAGAAGATTCCGAAGATGATTCCAGCGGTCGCAATCCACTTCTGATGCAGGATGTGATCGAGCCAGGCGCCAAGCAGCCATCCGATGACCGCGGCACAGGGCAGCACCAACGCAATCTGGATCATCTTCTCGGCCTGCACCCAGGCGCCGATGAGCCCGCCCATTCCAGACTCGGTCTTCTTCTCCGGAATGGGGCGTTGATAGGGCACCATCGTGGTTATACACGGCATAGGGGGTTCAAGGCGAACCCGCCCTTCGAAACGCCGCTCCGCGCCCTGCTCGCCGCGACCGCTCACTGCACCATTACTTCGTTGGCGTCGTCACGTCTTCGATGGCAAAAACAGTGTAGACGCTAATGGTGTATTCCACCCGGCGCGAGTTGATGACGAGTTGCTGGTTGTTCGGCTGCATGCCACCGGCGATTGCGCCACCGGTCCCCATGCCGAAGATGCTGCCTTGCATCCCGTTGATCGGGCCGTTGTAAGCGGTGGGGAATTGATTCTCATTGACGCTTACGAGATGGCCGAGATGGACGCCGGCCTTCTGCGCAATTTCAGCCGCAATGGTGCGTGCGTTCGCGATCGCGTTTGCTGAAGCCTCTGCTTCAAGCGTCGCGGGATCTTCGACAATCGACTGGATCCATCCGCTCTCATTCGCGCCGGCATTGATCGCGGTGTTCAGCGTATCGCCCGCCTGGTCGGGTTTGACGCGAATCGTCCAGGATTGCGTGACCGTGAACTGCCGACCCATCCGCT
This sequence comes from uncultured Acidobacteriaceae bacterium, assembly GCA_963782285.1. Taxonomy (GTDB): domain Bacteria; phylum Acidobacteriota; class Terriglobia; order Terriglobales; family Acidobacteriaceae; genus Telmatobacter. Next base: position 81,412 of record CAWAJH010000015.1, on the reverse strand, counting down.
CCTCATAATCATTCATGCCGATCTGCTGCAGGTCGAACGGCTGCGTATGTTGAATGGCCTGACTGGTGCTCTCGATATCGGTTTTCGGGATGCCCGCGCCAGTCAATGCTTGCGTAATCGCGTTGGATGTGGAACCCGCCGTAGCGTAGGCTGTTTTCGCGTCGGGACCGAAGACCTTGTAGCCCACACGCACGATGGCAAGATTGGCTTCCGCGGTGGCCTTGCCGGTGCCTGGCACCGAAATGGTGCGGCGTTCAGGACAGTTTTGAGTGTACTGGGCTTGAACCATCGAACTAAGACCGGCCAAGCCAATCGAAAAGACAACCCAACGTAAGATTGCTCGCATCTTTCGCTCCAATCTGCAGAATGATTTGCTGCCTACCTTTTTAGACCCCTTCCCATTCTCGTTTGTGCCCGCTTTTCCACAAGTTTGTTGGATCGCCGCCGCGCCCCATTCCAAACCGCATGATCAACCATTGCGCATTCACCAGCCGCTATACTGGCGATTGGACCATCTATCACTGCGCGATAAGGAATGCATGGAGTTCGAATCGGAATTTGAGCGCAAGCTCTTTGAAGAGCGGCAGGAAAAGCTCGATAAGATCGAGAAGCTGGACCAGGCGAAGTATCCCAACCGCTTCCCTGCCCGGCAGGATGAATCGGCGATCACTCTGGCCGCGGTGCGGGCAAAATGGGACCAGGCGACTGCCGAAGAGTTGGAGCGCGAGCGGCCGCAGGTCGCCGTGGCCGGGCGCATAATGGCCATTCGCCAGCAGGGCAAGGCCGGCTTCGCCACTCTGCAGCAGGAGGCCGCGAGGCTGCAGATCTACGTGCGGCTCGACGCGGTGGGCGAGCAGGCATTTGCGCTTTACAAGCTACTCGACCTCGGCGACCACATCGGCGTCACCGGGTATCTCTTCCGCACACGCACCGGCGAGCTCACGGTACACGTGGAGACGCTGACGTTTCTCTCCAAGGCCATGCTCTCGCTTCCGGAGAAGTATCATGGGCTGGCCGACGTTGAACTGCGCTACCGCCAGCGCTATGTCGATCTCTTCACCAACCTCGACAGCCGCGAAGTGTTCGTGAAGCGCGCCAAAGTGTTGCGCGCGCTGCGGACGTTCTTTGACAGCCGTGGGTATCTGGAAGTGGAAACGCCCATGATGCAGCCCATCGCCGGCGGCGCGGCGGCGCGCCCATTTCGCACGCATCACAACGCGCTCGACATGGATCTGTTTCTGCGCATCGCGCCAGAGCTCTATCTGAAGCGATTGGTCGTGGGTGGGCTGGATCGCGTGTACGAAATCAACCGCAACTTCCGCAACGAGGGCGTGAGCACACAGCACAACCCTGAATTCACCATGCTCGAGTTCTACCAGGCCTACGCGAACTACCACGACCTGATGGATTTGACGGAAAAGCTGATCAAGTTTGTTGCGATGGAAGTGAACGGAACGACGCTGACCACGTTCAACGATGTCGAGATCGACCTGGGCAAATGGCAACGGCTGACGATGCGGGAGGCGATTGTAAAGGAATGGCCTGAGGAAGCAGTTTCCTCGCCCGTTTATGAATCAGTCTCGCCCACAATCGATGACCTCAACTCACTCGAACAAGTTTATGAGAACCTCAGTCTGACCGTCCAATCAATGGATGGTGTGTCGGGACAGCTCGCAAGCGGGGATGAGGAAACCGTTCGAGATGCGATGGCCTTCGCCCGGCCGAATGAAGATGAAAATGAATACCAGGCCCGTCTACACAGGACCTCCCGGGCTCTTAACGAAATCCTGAAAGATCAGACGAAGGGCGTGCCCCTTGGCAAGGTGATTTACGGGATTTTCGAGGCGGTCGTCGAGCCCAATCTCATTCAGCCGACGATCATCTACGATTACCCTACCGTTGTCTCTCCCCTCTCCAAGCAGAAGCCGGACGATCCGGAGCACGTGGAACGCTTCGAGATTTTTGCCGGAGGGTTCGAACTGGGCAACGCTTTCAGTGAGCTCAACGATCCGGTCGAGCAGCGCAAGCGATTCGCCGACCAGCTTGCCGAGAAGGCGCGCGGCGACGAAGAGGCCCATGCCATGGACGAAGACTACGTGCGCGCTCTTTCCTATGGCCTGCCGCCAACAGGCGGCGAAGGCATCGGCATCGATCGCCTCGTCATGCTGCTGACCGGCTCGAAGTCGATTCGCGACGTGATTCTGTTCCCTTTAATGAGAGGCAAGGACAGGGGGCAGGAGACCGGCCAGTAGCCGGCAGCCAGTAGCTACGAGCTACCGGCTACAAGCTCAATGCGGCAGGAGCTGTTTTTGAACATCCTTTTCATCGGCGACATCTTCGGCAGCGCGGGACGCAAAATCGTCCGCGAGCACATCGGCCACGTGCGCGAGGCGCACCAGGTCGACCTGACCATCGTGAATGTCGAGAATGCCGCCGGCGGCTTTGGTGTCACTCCGCAGATTGCCGAGGAGATCTTCGAGCTGGGCGCCGATGTGCTCACAACCGGCAATCACGTGTGGGACAAGAAGGAAATCGTCGAGTATTTGAATTCCGCGGCGCCCTACACTCATGGCCGCCCGCGCCGCGTGCTGCGGCCCGCTAATTTTCCGCCGGGCGTGCCCGGCTATGGAATCTATGAAGGAAAAACCGCCGGCGGCATCGACTACGCGGTACTGCAACTGCAGGGCCGGGTCTTTATGACGCCGATCGACGATCCCTTTCGCGTCGCCGATTCCTTTCTGGCCTCAGTCCGGGCCAGAGTCATCGTGGTGGATTTTCACGCCGAAGCCACAAGCGAGAAGGTCGCAATGGGCTGGTATCTCGACGGGCGCGCGACGGCGGTGCTGGGTACCCACACCCACGTGCCCACCGCCGACGAGCGCATTCTTCCCAACGGAACTGCGTTCCAGACGGATGTGGGCATGAGCGGCCCATTCGACAGCATCATTGGCGTCGAAAAGGACCTCGTCCTGCACAAGTTCCTTTCCGGCATGCCGGGCAAGTTCGAGGCGGCCAAGGGAAATCCCAAGATGTGCGCGGTGCTGGTCACATGCGACCCCGCCACCGGCCGCGCCTCGGCCATCCGGCGCATTATGCTCGGCGAGTAGCCATTGCATGGAGCGTAAGCGTTCGAAGTTCCCATCTTGACTGAAAGAGAGTGTCCAACAGGTGTCCGCTTATTTTTAAGCGGACACCTCAAGAGTGTTTCTAAGCGGCTTGGGAAGATTCAGTCTGCAGTGAGGCCGCGACATTCCAGGGGAGGAGTTCGCCGATGCGGTTGATCGGATGTTCGGTGATCGTGGTCAATACACTTCGCAGATAAAACGCCGGATCGAGTCCATTAAGCTTGGCTGTTCCGATGAGAGAGTAGAGCGATGCAGCGCGTTGGCCACCGGAATCAGCTCCCATGAAGAGATAATTCTTCCGACCGATGGCAACAGCTCGCAGCGCCCGCTCGGCGGCGTTGTTATCGATTTCCAAAAGCCCATCGTCCACGTAGCGTGTCAGCGCACGCCAGCGTGAGAGCGCATAGCGGATCGCCTCGGCGGTCGCGCTCTTGGTTGAGAGAGAGCGAAGCGTCTTATCCATCCACTGACGCAGCTCATCGAGCAGCGGCCTCGCGTGGGTCTGACGGACCGAGCAGCGAAGTTCCGCCGGTTTTCCGCGGATCTGCTCCTCGATGCCGTACAGGGCACCGATACGGGCGAGTGCCTCGGTAGTCGTTGGCGATGCGTGGGACACATGGATGTCATGGAACTTGCGCCGGGTGTGCGCCCAGCATGCTACTTCGTAGATGGCGCCGTCACCGTAGAGATGATGAAAGCCCGCGTACGCGTCGGCCTGCAGCGCACCCTTGAAGTCCTTCAGATGTCGTCGCGGGTGTTCTCCCTTGCGATCTTCCGAGTAAGCGAACCACACAGCTGGAGCGGTTGAATAGCCTGCTGGTCGATCATCGCGCACATAGGTCCAGAGTCTGCCGGTCTTAGTCTTGCCGTTGCCGGGAGCGAGCACTGGGACCGGCGTGTCGTCGGCGTGGATCTTGGCTGCTGCCAGAACATGCTTCCTGATCTCATCGACCAGCGGAGTTAATAACTCGCTCGAGGCGCCCACCCAACCGGCCAGGGTTGAACGATCAAGATCAACACCTTCGCGGGCATAGATCTGAGACTGGCGATAAAGCGGTAGGTGATCAGCGTACTTCGAAACCAGCACGTGGGCAAGCAGTCCCGGACCAGGCAGTCCGCGGTCGATGGGCCGTGCAGGAGCAGGCGCCTCAACGACGCTCTCGCAACCTGCGCAAGCGAACTTCGGCCGCACGTGACGAATCACCTTGAAGCTTGCCGGAATGCGTTCCAGTTGCTCGGAAACATCTTCGCCGAACTGGCGCAACGCACCGCCGCAATCGGGGCAACAGTTGTGCGCGGGAAGATGAGTGACCACTTCACGCGGAAGATCTTCGGGAATAGGCTTACGCGCAGGGCGCGACCGGCGCTTCGAATCAGTTCGAGTGGAAGAAGCTTGTGTTGCTTCGGTTGCCGCTTGCGCGGCTTCTTCGGCAGCTTGAGCAGTCTCCAGTTCTTCGAGCCGGAACTCAAGCTGTTCCAGTTCTCCGCTCAGCTTCTCGCTCTTCCGGCCGAAAATCATACGCCGGTATTTTTCGATGACCAGCTTCAGATGTTCGATCTCATGTGTGCTTGAAGTGAGTTCCTTGTGCTGTTCCAGCGACTCGGAATGCTTGGCGATCACCAGCGCCTTCAACGCTTCAGGATCGAGCCTGTCGAGGTCAGGCAAGGAAGCAGGAATCATGACCGCAGTATGCCATGAAACACGATGGAAATCATCCACAAAAGCCGCATGAATAAAGAGGAATCACAATAATTAATCAGACTGCGATCTGCGGTTGAAATGTTCTCTCAGGCCTTCTCCAATCGATGCCTTCGAGTAACATCGACAACTGCGCACGCGTAAGACAAACGGTTCCTTCCGTAGCCTGAGGCCAAATGAATCGTCCTCGTTCAAGACGCTTGGAAAACAGACATAATCCGTCGCCATCGAACCAGAGAACCTTCACGATGTCGCCACGGCGTCCTCTAAAAACGAAGACGTGGCCGGAGAACGGCTGCTCGTTGAGCACGGTCTGCACCTTCGCACTCAGACCGTCGAAGCCGCGACGCATGTCGGTCACGCCGGCTGCGAGCCAGATCTTGGTCCCGGTACGAAGTTCAATCACTTGCGCAAGCTCTCAAGGATCGAACGCAGCAACGCGGGATCAGCACCGCTCTCGACACTGATCATCGCCTGTCCCGGAAACTCGATGTGGATCGAGCCGGAGCTGGCAGACTGATGCTTGTTGGTAGGCTCCCGTGTCTCCGCCTCACTCGAAGCAGCCACTGTAACCGGAAGCAAAGCTGTGCACGCGGCCGTGGACTCAACCAACTCGCCGCGCTCGAATGCACGTCGCCACTTAAACACCTGGTTCGCGTTCAGCCCATGCGCACGTGCAACCAGCGCCACGCTCGCGCCTGGCTCCAGTGTCAGATTTACGATCTGCCGCTTCTCTGCAACCGACCGAAATCTGAGCCTTTTGGATGATTGGGGCAGATACATAGAAAAAGGGCAGCCCGTCAAAACGGACTGCCCTCGCTAATTCCAGGAGAGTGACATTCATCCGCCAGCCACGAGCGGCCGGCAGACGCCGTTACATTCCAGGGCGATGCGCCGGAGACGGCCGGTGATGCACTGGCTCCGCCTTCTTCTGTGGCTGTTGAATGAATCCCTGGCTCAGCACGATTTGTGCCGAAGCAGGCGTGGTGCCGGCGGCTGCGGTCTTCGTGTAGGTGTCGTAAGTGCCGTCCAGTTCCATTGAAGGCAGCGTGGCCAGCGCCGTACCCGGCTCAGGAGCATCCTTGCATGAAGTCGGCTCCTTCAGATTCACAGTGAAGTCCGCCTTGTGGGCGTCCTTCGCGTCTTGGGTCACCGCAACGTCAACTTCGGTAACCGATGGCACAATCTCGATCTTGTGGATCCGCGCCGGAGAGTCGGTCAATGCGTCTCCCATTGCATCGGTGTCGGCCTTCACGCCGTTGGTCGTAATGTAATCCTGCGCTTCCTTGATCTTGATTTCGGAAGGTGGAGGAGGGACCGCGCTGCAAGCCACAGGATTGGTGAGCTTGACGAAATAATCCTTGGGCTTGACCGCGGCCGCCGTGGTCACGCTCACTTTCAACGTGGTTGCCGGATCGGCGATTACGATACCTGGAACAGGAGTTGGCTGGCCCTTCAACAGGCCCCATAGTCCATTGGCATCGGCATCGGCGCCGTTGGCCAGGATGTACTCTTTGTCCTCGAGACTCAGAGCCTTTGGATCGCCGGTCGTATAGGCATGGTGCGCGAGATCCGCGGGCGTTGGCGCGGGTGCGATGCTGAAGTTGGAGGGCGGAAACAGCGTTGCCTGCGCTTGCTGTTCGACAGCCGCCTCCTGCTGCTTGATCGCCGCTTCGCCATCCAGCGTGCCGTGAAAACGCCTGTACCAGTAGTCGAGTGGCGTTTCGATCTGGGCCTTGAAACTCGCAGGCGCGTAATCCCATGCGCGGGCATAGAACCAGATGGCCTTCACTTCGTCCTTGTCCGGACCTGGCTTCGCGTAAGCCGTCGCAAGTTGCAGCGTATCCTGAAGGCATGGACCTACTTTCGCGCAGTCTTCAGGCGGATAGAGATTCAACTCTGTCGTGTACTCCTTGATGGCGGCCGCGTAGTCCTTCTTCGAGACGAGGTCGTCATACGCGATGGCGGAGTGAAAGGCCGGATATGTAGTCGCGGTCAACTTCTGCCAATCCGCGTCCGACGTGTCGGCCGGCTTCGGCGCCGTCAGTCCCTTCTGGGCCAGCGCCGCCGCGTCGTCGCAAGTCTGCGCATCGGTGCTCACACCCGAGGCGTCAACGGCTTTGGCGCAAGCCTGTTTCTTCAGGTAGACCGAGATGAAGATTGCCTTCATGTTATTGGGATCTACCTGCAGCAGACGGCTCGCAGCACTCAGGACCTTGTCCGGCTGATTTGTCTGCTGGTAGCAGGTAATCAACTCATCGAGAACCGCCTTCTTCACCACGCTCTGCGGGTAGGTGGTAAGAAAGCTTTCGCCGGCGGCGCATTTTTGCGCAGGATCGGTTTGAGTGCTGAAGTTCTGATAGGCGTTGAACTCGGCCGGATCCTGAATGGTGATCTGGCCGGCATCCTGAGCTCGCAGCGCGGGCGTTAAAGCAAGGCAGATGCTTGCTAATACCATTGCAGATGCAAAGACTAACTTCTTCATGCAGTGCTCCTGGGAATTGCGGAAATGGAAATCGATATTCATTCGTTAGCCCGCGAAATGGGCAGCCGTCCTGCTCGGCGGATGTGCGCCGGGGGTGACGGATAATACGATACCACGCCTACCAAGTTGTGTAGGAGGATTATAGAAAGCGCTTTCGTGTCTGACAAGGTGCATCCTCCAGCCGAGCCCGACAGATGGCGCCTCGGCACTGGAATAGGATGCACAATTCGTCCCGGCGCCCCGGACTTTGGCCGCCGAAAAATCCTATTGCAGCAGGCGCACCAGTTCCACCTGCTCGGCCAGAAACGCGTCGTGGCCGTGATCGCTTTTCATCTCGCGATACTCGACATTAACGCCCGTCCGCCGCAGATCCTGGGCAAAACCGGCAACCTCAGCGGCTGGAAAAAGCCAATCGGAACTGATGCCGATAAAGATCAGCCGGGCCCGAATTCGGCCATATGCTTCCTGCGCTGAAGCGTAGCCGCGCAGCGGATCCCATGTATCCATCGCGCGCAGAATGGCAAGATACGCATTGGCGTCGAAGCGCTCGACGAAACGTCGTCCCTGGTAATCCAGGTAACCGCCAATGTCGAAGCGTCCGCCGGTGAGGCCGCCGGACTTGCCGTCCGCCGCCCACGGATCTTCGCCGCTGCGATTGGGATTGCGGCCGAAACGCTCGTCCAAGAGGGGCGCGGATTTGTAGCTGATCATCGCGATCTGCCGTGCCAGCGCCAGCCCCTGGCGCGGCGGCCGTTGCGGAAGGTAGCGTCCGGCAGCCCACTCTGGATCCTGCTGAATGGCTGTCCTCTGCAAGTGGTTGAGCGCCAGCCCCATGGCCGAAAGCGGCGTCACGCCGATGATAAGCGCCCGCTCCACGCGGTCAGTCTGAAGAATGGTCCAATCCAGGGCCTGCATGCCGCCAATGGATCCGCCCAGAACCAGCCTCAGCTTGCGGATGCCGAGGGAATCAAGCAGCAGCGCCTGCGCGCGAACGTTGTCGCGCACGCCGACCAGCGGAAAATCCGGCCCGTAGATTTCGCCTGTATCGGGATTAACCGAACCGGGCCCCGTGGATCCGTAACAGGAGCCCAGCATGTTGATGCAGATGACGAAGTCGTGCTCGAGCGAGAGAACCGCGCCGGGAGCGAAGATTTCCGGCCACCAGGAGCCTGCCAGCGCTGAACCCGAGAGCGCGTGGCAAACCAAAACGGCATTGTCCCGCGCTGCATTCAACCGGCCGTAGACGGCGTAATGCAGCGTGGGACAGACAAGCGAGCTACCGCACTCGAGCGGCAGGGTGCCGTCCAGCACGAAGTCCCCTTCGTAGGTCGGCTCCACGATCTTCGACTTTGGAGGCGACCCCCCGCTGCGATTGTAGGTATCAGTCATCTGTTCTTATTCTGCCTTAACGCGCTAGAGCAGCCTCCGCTGAACTGGCAGCCTTAGCTCCGTTTGCGGCCTCAATTGCCTGGTCGAGATCGGCTATGATGTCCCGTACGTCCTCAATGCCAACCGAAAGCCGAACCAGTTCCGGGGTCACGCCAGTGCTCGCCTGCTCCTCAATTGAGAGCTGCTGGTGTGTCGTCGATGCCGGATGGATCACCAAAGATTTGGCGTCGCCGATATTCGCCAGCAGCGAGAACAGTTCCAGCGTGTCGATGAGCTTTTTGCCTGCTTCGTAACCACCCTTGATGCCGAACGTAACCAGGGACGACTGGCCCTTTGGCATATATTTCTTTGCCCGGTCGTGATACCGGCTTGAGGGGAGGCCAGGATAGTTGACCCATTCGACGCCGGGATGCTCTTGCAGGTGTTTGGCCACGGCCAGCGCGTTCTGCGAGTGGCGTTCCATACGCAGGTGCAGCGTTTCAATTCCCTGCAACAGAAGGAACGCGTTGAAGGGCGAAAGCGCTGCGCCGGTATCGCGCAGTCCTTGTACGCGCGCTTTCAGGATGAACGCCAGCGGCCCGAAGGCCTCGGTGTAACGAAGGCCGTGATACGAGGGGTCGGGCTCGACGAATTCCTTGAAGCGCCCCGCGGCCGCCCAATCGAACTTGCCCGCATCCACAATCACGCCGCCGATGGCCGTGCCGTGACCGCCGAGGAACTTGGTCGCCGAGTTCACCACAATGTCGGCGCCCCACTCGATGGGCCGCAGCAGCGCCGGCGAAGCGCAGGTGTTGTCGATAATCGAGCGGCAGCTTGTGCTCATGTGCGATGGCGGCCAGCTTCTCGATGTCTGCAATATCGAGCTTGGGGTTGCCCAGCGTCTCGGTATAGACTCCACGCGTCTTGTCGTTGATGGCCTTGCGCAGGCCGTCGAAATCGTCGCCATCGACGAATCGAACCTTGATGCCCAGCTTTGGCAGGGTGTAGTGAAACAGGTTGTAAGTGCCGCCATAAAGCGAGGTCGTGGAGACGATCTCTTCACCCGCTCCTGCTATGGTCATCACCGTGAGCGTCTCGGCCGCCTGGCCTGAGGCAGTCGCCAGCGCTGCCGCACCGCCCTCGAGCGCCGCTACGCGCTTCTCCAGCACGTCGGTCGTCGGGTTCATGATGCGCGTGTAGATGTTGCCGAACTCCTTGAGCGCGAACAGCCGCCCGGCGTGGTCCGCGTCCTGGAAGAGATAGGACGTCGTCTGGTAAATCGGCACCGCACGGGAGCCGGTGGTGGGGTCGGGGGATTGGCCAGCGTGAACGGCCTTTGTAGCAAGCTGATGCTCCTTTGGTTCCGGCATAATCATCTCCTTCAGATTCGTTAGCTCGTTGCTTCGTGATGGCGGGGATCGTCTGCGGTCTGATCGACAATGAAAACGGCCCGCATCCGTTTTCAGGACCTGGGCCGTTTGACACTTCAAACTCTGTTGACCGATTGCGTTGTCAGCGCATGCGTCGCACAAGAGCCAAACGGAGGGGTCCGCCAGACATACACATGCACATGGCCATGACCACAATTCCGTAAGCCCATGAAATCGGCATGAACGCAGTATCAGGGGACGAAGGGTCGCCTGTCAAATGATTTGCTGCATGCCGGACCCTCACCAATCAAAGCCCGAGCGGGCTAGTGCGGACTCGCGGTGTAAACCGTATGGTGAGAAGGCCACAGTACCCCGACGAATAGGCCACTCAGCCCGCCTATTGCAGCACCCACGGCGGCCCCGTCCCCTTTGCCACCAAGAAACCCATGGGATTCCCAAGCCGCTGCAGCGATCCCTGCACCTGCGCCGGCGCCCGCTCCGAGACCGAGGAGAGTATTACGCAAACGGCGCCTGTTTTCCATCAGTTTCACGCTTTGGACATTCTGCCTCTCAACGCTCTTTTGACCTGCAGCCTCATTGAAGGCGATGCCGGAATCGGACGCGCTCACAAAAGTGCCGGAATGCTTTTCCCTGGTCACTTCGACGATCTGAATCTTCTGGCCTGCGCGCAGCCCGTTAAGATTCGCCCACGACGAGTGACCGGATTGCGCGGCCGAGGCGCAGGAAACCCCCAGGAGACAGACCAGGAGCAGCCTATTTCGCATGAGTCGACCTCCATGTGGGGAAACCGATGAACAATCTTACCCCGGAAGCGCTGCGACGGCGCGCAAATCGAAATGGGAACCTGCTACTCCTCCGGCTTCCACACATATGCGCCCGGTTGCGGCAGTCCCACATGCGCCAGCACGCGGAAGGCAAATTGGCGCGCCATCTCCTCGGAGCCCTCGGGATGGTTGTAAAACGCCGGAATGCAGGGAAAGATCGTCGCCCCGGCTTCGGCGGCCAGAGTCATGTTGCGCAGATGAATGCGGTTGAACGGCGTCTCTCGGATACAGAGAATGAGCAGGCGGCGCTCCTTCAGCGTAACGTCAGCGGCGCGCGAGATCAAAGAGTTGGCGAGACCCAGTGCGATAGTTGCAAGCGTTCCCATGGAGCACGGCAGAATGATCATGCCGTTCGACGGATGGCTGCCGCTGGCAATCGCTGCGCCAATATCGGCGTCGGCGAGCTGAACAATTTTTCTCGGCGCTGCGCCAAGCAACTTTTTTAGCAGATTCGTACGGCCGGAGACACCTAACTCCTCGGCCAGCACGCGCAGCGAATTTTCCGACGCCACAAAATGGACGCGCGTCACGCGTACATCGGCTTCGAGCGCGCGCAGCAGCTCGCGGCCAAGGATCGCACCCGAAGCTCCGGTGATAGCGACATTTATGTGTGCGCCTTCCATCTCGATTTCGCTATTCTCCCAGCACCCGCTTAAAGATCGCGTCCACATTCCCCAACTGCCGCATGTAATCGAAGGTCTTCGCCAGCTTCTCCGCGCTCAGCAGGTTCGCAATCACCGGGTCGCGCGCCACTTCGTCGCGGAAGTTCAAGTCCTCTTTCCACGCGCGCATGGCGTGGGACTGCACGAGACGATATGCATCCTCGCGCAACATGCCGGCCTCGGCCAGATCGAGCAGCAACTGCCCAGAAAAGATCAGCCCGCCCGTCGATTCAAGATTCTTCTTCATGCGCTCCGGATACACCAGCAGCCGGTCGATGAGATCGGTCGTCTTGGCGAGCAGATAATCCACCAGGATCGTCGAATCGGGAAAAATGACGCGCTCGACTGAGGAATGCGAAATGTCGCGCTCGTGCCACAGCGGAATGTTCTCCATCGCCGCCTGCGCATTGCCGCGCAGCACGCGCGCCAATCCGCTGATTTGTTCCGAAGTAATTGGATTTTTTTTGTGCGGCATGGCCGAGGAGCCCTTTTGCTTCTCGCTGAAGTACTCCTGCGCCTCGCGCACCTCGGTGCGCTGCAGGTGGCGCACTTCGACAGCGATTTTGTCCATCGTGCTGCCGAGAATGGCCAGCGTGGCGATGTATGCGGCGTGCCGGTCGCGCTGGATCACCTGCGTGGCCACGGGCGCGGGCTTTAATCCCAGCCGCGCGCAGATGCGCTCCTCGTGCTCCGGCTTCAGATGGCCGAAGGTTCCCACCGCGCCGGAAAGCTTGCCCACGCGCATGTCTTCGGCGGCGGCGTCGAAGCGCTTCAGGTTGCGCTCCATTTCCGCGTACCAGTTCAGCAGTTTGAGACCGAACGTCGTCGGCTCCGCGTGGATGCCGTGCGTGCGCCCGATGGTCGGCGTGTGCTTGAACTCGAGCGCGCGCCGCTTGAGCACCGCCAGCAGCGCCGCAATTCCCTCCCGAATCAAGGTGGAGGCTTCTTTGATCTGCAGAGCCTGCGCCGTGTCCACGATGTCGTTCGATGTGAGCCCGTAGTGCAGCCAGCGGGACTCGGCGTCGAGACCCTGCTCCTTGAGGCTCTCCGCCACCGCCGTCGTGAAGGCGATTACGTCGTGCTTCACCTCGGCTTCGATCTCCAGAACGCGCGCGGCCGAAACCGTTGCCTTCGTCGCAATGGCCTCGGCGGCCGCGGCCGGAATCACGCCGTCCTCAGCCAGCACCGGCTCGCCGCCGCCTCCACCTGCAGCCAGCAGTGGTACTTGTTCTCCTCCGTCCAGATGCGCGCCCATCGCCGGGCGCGTATAACGTTCGATCAAATTCAGCTCCTCGAAAAGCAGCCTTCAGCAATCAGCCCTTAGCTTTCGGCTGGGATTTGCCGGCTTCAACACACAAATGGTGTGCCCACCCTAGCCGCGTTTTTGTATTTGCGGCTAGGGCGGGAGATGCACAGCGGCCTGCTTGGCTGCGTCCCCACTCTAAATTGTACGAGGGACAGGCGCTTATCCGCGAGCGATTCCAAGCCGTTTGCGCAACTCGTCGTAGAGTAGCCCGCGACCCGGCTTGTAGGGTTGAAACCACTCGCCGTCGATCACCAGTTGCGGCACTGCGCGCTTGCCCGCGTGCCTGATCACCTCGGCCGAGGCGGTGGGATCGCTATCGACATTGATTTCGGTGTAAGCGATGCCATTGGCATCGAGAAACTGCTTTGCCGCACGGCAGTCGCGGCACCAACCCGTCGTGTACACCTCAACTTTCATACGAGAATTTTACTTCGCCCGCGATGCTACGATCTGTGATCAGAAGCACCCCGGAGAACCGTGACCGCCGACGAAATCAAATTGCTGCTGCATCTTCAGCCGCATCCTGTGGAAGGCGGCTGGTACCGCCGCACCTACACTTCGGACGTAAGTGTCGCCCTGCTGCGCGGTGTGCGCCCCTATGGCACGGCCATCTATTACCTGCTGGAGGAAGGCACATTCTCAGAGATGCACGTGCTCTCTTCCGACGAGATCTTCCATTTCTATCTCGGCGATCCCGTGGAGATGCTGCAACTGCGGCCCGATGGCAGCTCCGCTGTCATTACTCTTGGGCCGGATTTGGCGGCCGGCCAGCATGTCCAGCTTGTCGTTTCTGCCGGTGTCTGGCAGGGCACGCGGCTTATCGATGGAGGCAAGGTGGCTTTGCTTGGCTGCACCGTCACGCCCGGCTTTGACTTCGGAGATTACCGCAGTGGGAAATGTGACGACCTGGCGGCCGGGTGGCCGCAGGAAGCGGAACGAATACGAATGTTGACGCGCAGCTAGTGAGATCGCCCACCCTCACTGCCCAGAAGCATCTCATCTTAAAGGAGTCCGGCAAAACAGGCCTGCGATCCTCACGAGAGGTCCTTTTCCGCTGCCGTGTTTCCGGTCATTCCGGCGTTCGCCGCATTTGTGGCCAACCGCGACCGGCTTGTCCACTTCGCGCCCAGCGCAATCAATCCGGACTCAAAAAAACGCCATGAAGCCGAGGCCAGAAGAATCACACCCAGAAATTTGCCGGCGAGCAGGAACATGGCCGGCAAATGGAACCTGCCGAGAACTCGGTCCATTAAGTCGAAGAATGGAATATGCAGCAGGTAGACGCCGTAGCTGATCCGGCCCAGGTAGCGCACTGGCGGAAGCTCCAGCAGAAACGCCAGCGGAAATACGGAAAGCACGCACAGGCCAATGAGTCCCGCCGAGGCCATCCCCAGGAAACTGAAGAGCAGGATGGAGTGCTGGTCCCCGGCTTCAGTTGGAGCGATGCTCACCGCCGCGCCCACCACTCCTGCTCCCAGCGCCAGCCACAGCCATGGTTTCACCTTCTCCTTCTTCAGGCTCGGCGAAGTCAGAATAAGTGCAAGCAGGCTTCCAAATACGATCCCATCCAGGTGTGTGAAGGTGCGCAGATACATCTGCATCGGGTTGCGTTTTACAAGGTACTCATAGCGGGCGATCGGCTCTGCCGCCAACACGAAGGCGCAGAGCGCCGGAAGCCATTTCGAGCCGCCAAGACGAACACATATCGGCCAAAAAATGTAGAACTGCTCTTCGATCGCGAGACTCCACGAGACGCGCAGAACTTCGAGCCCAAAGGTTGCGACAAATAGATTCTGCGTCAGTGTGATGTAGGGCCACCACGAGTCCGGGCGCGTGTGGTGGCCGAAACCGGAAATCAGGTACGCCGCGAGAACCATCGCGTAATACAAAGGCCAAATCCTCAGGGCGCGCCTGATGTAGAAACTGCGAAAGTAGTCCGGCTGGCGCCTGCTGGAAAGAAGAATCCGCGTAATCAGAAATCCTGAAAGCGCGAAGAATACATCCACTCCAATCCAACCGCAGTGAAGAAGCGGTGCAACCCGCGTGCCGTCAAACGCCGCGCGTGCGTGATAAAGAACCACCGCCGTTACTGCAAAAGCGCGGATTCCGTCCAGGGACGGAAAATAAGCGAGTGAGCAAGGATGTGCCGCTGCGTGACCCAAAAATGACCCTGTGCCGCCTGCTCCGCTTCCAGGTAGAAATATTCTGAGAATTAAGCAGGAGTCTATCAGTTTTGGCTTATCTTTTTTGGGCTATCTTCTTTCGCGGAAAAAGGAGCGCAGTAACTCGGCCGACTCTTCCGCCAGAATTCCCTGCTCCACCTGCATCTGGTGATTGAGCTGCGGATGATTCAGCACCGAAAGAACCGAACCGCATGCACCGGCCTTGGGATCGGAGGCGGCATAAACCAGCCGGTCGATTCGCGCGTGGATCATCGCTCCCGCGCACATGGCGCAGGGCTCCAGCGTGACGTAAAGCGTGCAGCCGGAGAGCCGGTAGTTGCTCACCGCTTTGGCCGCAGTGCGCATGGCAATGATCTCCGCGTGCGCCGTGGGATCGACGTGGCGTATCACGCAATTCTGCGCTTGCGCGATCATCACGCCCTGGTATACCACCACCGCGCCGATTGGCACTTCGCCACCTTCGGCTGCAAGCCGCGCCTGGGCCAGTGCTGCTTGCATGGCTTCAAGGTCGGTCATCATGGTTTCGATGCCGATGCCGTCGGGCTGGCTGCCGCTGCGGACGCCGGTTGTTGCTGCGTCATGCAGTGCAGCGCGCCCAGGCCCCAGATCAGGTCCACGCTGTGCACGCCGATCACTTCGCGATCCGGAAAGACCTCGGCCAGCATGTTGAGCGCGATGCGATCGTTGGGATCGTGAAACGTGGGCACCAGCACCAGGCCGTTGGCGATGTAAAAGTTCGCATAGCTGGCCGGCAGGCGCTGCCCGCGAAATACGATCGGCCGCGGCATGGGCAATTCGACGACGGTGAATTGCTTGCCGTCGAGCGTGCGCGCGGCCTTCAACTGGCGAAGATTTTCGGCCAGCGGCGCGTGGTTCGGATCGCTCGTGTTCGGCTCGACGGCAGCGACGATCGTGTCGCGGGTCCCGCAAAGCGTGCGATGTCGTCCACGTGGCCGTGCGTATCGTCGCCGGCGATGCCGCGGCCCAGCCAGATCACCTGGTCGACGCCGAGAAAGAGTTGAAAGCCCGCTCGAGTTGCTCGCGGTTCACGCCAGGATTGCGCTGCTGCACCTCGCTCAGAAGACATTCCTCGGTGGTCAGCAGGATGCCCGCGCCGTTTACGTCAATCGATCCGCCTTCGAGGACCAGGCGACACGACTCGATGCTGGCTCTGAACGAGGATGGGCTGCCATTCCCGCATCTGCAGGCAATTTCGCGATCCGGCCAGGCAGTTTGTCGTCGAGATGCCAATCGTCGTACTTGGCCCACGCGTTGAAGCGCCAATTTGTGATGCCCACGTCGGCCTCCCGCGTCGCGGACAAAAATCGGGCCCGAGTCGCGCGTCCAGCCGCGATCGGTGGGCCAGCGTGAAAGCTCACCTGATCGAGGTTTGCGCCGGCACGCTGAATCATGCTGGTACACGCGGCTCTGCATCGCCGCGTTTCGACGATCAGATGCACGCGCTCGTGCGCGGCGAGCAGCCGCACAATCTCAACATAGAGCCACGGGATCGACTGAAATTTCCCCGGCCAGTCCTCAGGATTGTGCGGCCACGCAAGCCATGTGGCCTCGTGCGGCTCCCACTCGGCGGGCATGCGGTAGCCCAGTTGGCGCGGCGTATTTTCGGCGTTTAAACGGCATGGTTATTTGCGCTCTTTCGTGCGTGGGTGCGCACGGATCGAGAAAGCGCTGGGTGATTGGCGCGTAGGCATCCACGCGGCGGTCGCGCAGAAAAGGCCAGTTGCGGCGCGTCTCTTCAATCAGCTCGCGGTCAATCTCGCCCATCAGGATCTCTTCGGCATCGTGCCCGGCCTTGGCAATGATGCGGCCGAACGGATCGGCCAGAAAGCTGCCGCCCCAGAACTCGATCCCCGGCCCCGCAGCGCGATTGCCCAGCACATCGCCGTGCTCGATGTCCAACGCGGTTCACGGCGGCAACGTAGACGCCATTGGCAATTGCATGCGCAGCGCTGGATGGTCTGCCACGCATCGTACTGCGCCGCGCCGAACTCGTCTTTCTCCGCCGGGTGCCAGCCGATGGCCGTGGGATAAAACAGCACCTCCGCGCCCTGCAGCGCCGTGAGCCGCGCGCCCTCGGGATACCACTGGTCCCAGCAGACCAGCGTGCCCACGCGGCCCACCGCTCGTGTCGACGGCCTGGAAGCCCAGATCGCCCGGGCGCGAAGTAATACTTCTCGTAGTAGAGCGGATCGTCGGGGATGTGCATCTTGCGGTAGACGCCGGCGATCTCGCCGTCGGAGTTCAAGCGTGACGGCGGTGTTGTGGTAAAGGCCCGGCGCGCGCCGCTCAAAGAGCGACGCGACGATTGCCACGCCCAGCTTCGCGCGCCACTTCGCCAAGCTTCTTCGTCGACGGCCCGGGAATCGGCTCGGCAAGATCGAAGAGCCTCAGATCTTCGCGCTGGCAAAAATATTGCGTGCGGAAAAGCTCCGGCAGGCAGACGATCTGCGCGCCCAGCCGCGCGGCCTCGCGAATGTGGCTCGACCGCCGAGGCAAAGTTCGCCTCGGGATCCGGCGCCCATGCGCATCTGCACCAGGGCAACCGTGAATTTGCGCGCAGTCGTCATCGTTGCGTCTTTCAGCTTCTCCGTACTGGATCGCGATGGTCAAGACAACAAGGCCAACCCCGCATGGCGGAATTGGCCTCCGATCATCTCTGAATGCTCATCGAACCGTCTGGCGCCGCAGCTCTCGCTCCAAAGGTCTGCTGCACGCAGTGCCTACTCGTCCAGGATCAGCACCGCGGCGGCGATGGTCGTGGTCCACTTGCCGCGCTTGTCGCCCACGGCCGACTGCGTGATGTTGCTGGTGCGGACAATCTTGTTGGAGATGCGGTAGATCTCCTTCTTCTCGTCCCAGCTCGTGTCGGGATCGAACTCCACGTCGAGCGTGGTGGCCAGCATCTCGGCGGCCAGCTCCTCGGCGTACTCGCCGGCCTGATCTTCGGTCTCGCCGAAGCTGTGGTGCTCGCTCAGGTAGCCGTAGGTGTTGCGGTCGGCCGGAATGGCCACG
Source organism: uncultured Acidobacteriaceae bacterium (assembly GCA_963782285.1). Classification (GTDB taxonomy): domain Bacteria; phylum Acidobacteriota; class Terriglobia; order Terriglobales; family Acidobacteriaceae; genus Telmatobacter. The sequence continues at coordinate 63,336 of CAWAJH010000015.1, read as the reverse complement.
CCGATGCTCGAGGCGACCAGCCGGTGCGGCTCGCGCGTGGAGTTCTCCGCAATGACCGCGAACACCACTTCGCCGTCATTCAGATACTTCAGGCCTTCTTTGCGCGGAATCACCTTGCACTGCGGCGGAAAGATGGACGAGACGCGCACCAGGTTCTGCGAGGCGATGCCCGCATCCCGAAGGGCCAGCTCAAAGGAGGTCAACCGCTCCTTGTGTTTGCCGACGCCCTTGGTGAAGAAAAGCTTTCTTCGGGACCATGCTTTTTCCCAATTTCTATGTACCCTCCGTGGGGTAAAATTGCGGTATGAAATTTTAAACGTTCCCGCATGAGTCTATCGCATCCTGGACCGGCGCGAACAGGTTTCCTCAAATTTCATATCAGGTTCACGATGCGGGGCGCTCGCGAATTTTGGCTGCCGGCGTCCAGAGTCTCTGCGGCCCGGGAAATCTCCGAAACCGACGCCAGCCGGGCAGCCATGTTCCTTGCAACTTTCCCGCGCCTGTCGCGTTTAATAGAACATGAAGAAATGGGCACTTTTGCTGGGAATCCCTGTTCTGTGCGCCGCACTCACCGGCAGCATCGCTCTGGCGCAGCCGCCTGCAAATCCTGCAGCGCCGGCGCCGGCTCCCGCAGCGCCAACGGTCGGCGATGACCTCGGATCGGCGATGCTGGAGTGGGTGCCCCCGGCGCTGGCGTCAACTGAGCACCCAGGCCGTCGCCAAGGAGAGCTTCACGCTCGACCGCACCATGCTGGCCGCGGCCGCCGGTCTGATGCCGGACTCCGACGCCGACGTGAGGCAGGCCGTCGCCAAGCTCGACGGCGTCAGCGTGCACCTTCTACGCTTCGCCGCTGCGGGCATGGCCGACGAGACGCAGGTTGATGCCATCCGCGAGGCCTACCACCTGCGCGGCTGGAAGCATGTCGTCAGTTCCGCGAACTCCGGCGGTCCGGTCCACAACGATAATACCGACGTGTGGGTGGTGATGGACGGAGCCAACGTGCGCGGCGCGGTGGTCCTGGTCGAGAGCCCAAGAGCCTCACGCTGGCGACAGTGGCCGGCAACCTGAACCCAGTCGATCTGCTCCATCTGCGCGGCCACTTCGGCATTCCGCGCTTTGATGCAGACGGCCTGAACGGCCAACGCCAGTAATCGGCTGCGTCGTTTGCCCAGCAACTCAGAAATTGCCAAAATGCTATAGTCGAGCCGGATATTCATACCGGAGTCATTGATCGATGCACATCGGCAAGTGGACCTGGCCCTTGGTCTTTGTAGCCGCTTTCGCAGCCACATCGCTTGCGCAGGCCAAGGTGATTGAGGACCAGCCCGGCTCACTCAAGACGCTCACTACCATTGGAGACGCGCTCGACGCGCCCGACCACCATCCCGTGCACGTTCTCTATGTCCACGGCATCGATCAGATCGGCGCGGGCGACTCTTCGCTCCTTCGCCAGTCGATCTGCACCAAACTGAATCTCTGCGACCTGGGCGACTGGAAAAACGCCGACGAATGGCATGCGGCCGCCCCTTTGTTGTGCATTGGATGGTCAGGCTCCGCGGCCATCGCGCGCCGTTGGTGGTCGACGAGATCAACTGGTGGCCACTGGTTCTGGCGCTCAAGTGCCGCCGCGTGATGGCTCCCGAGGCTCATCTCGCCGGGCCTGACCGCAACCTTCTCAATCTCTGCTCGGAACCATCCGCGCAAGATCCGGGCGGAATCGGCCGCTTCTACCCGTGGATCACAGCCGACGAGGCCGCCAAGCTCGCAAGAATCCGGCCTCGTGGCGCGCCCATCAACCGAACCCTCAAAGACAGCCTCGTCGATTGGGGACTGGCCGATGTGATGTTGGCAACCGGCCAGATCGGCGGCCTGCTGCGCGACGGCATTCGGCAGCTCATGGCAAAGTCAGCCGCGTTCGACGCGGGTATGGCCTCGACGTCGGTGGCCGAAGGTGCCGCGGTCGGAAAATACGACTGGAAGACGCAGTTGAGCCATGACAACGCGCTCGATCAGGAGTTTATCGGCGTCACGCACAGCCTCGGCGGTTATCTTTTCTTCAATACGCTTTCCCTGGGTGATGCCGCTGCGCCGCCTCCCAGCCAGTCTCCGGAAGATGCGCAGAGGATGGCCCGGGAGGAAGACGCGGCACGTTATATCTTCGAGCGCACTTCGCTGGTTTATTTCTTCGCCAACCAGCTCGAGATGCTTGAGTTCACGAACCTTGAAAACGCGCCGCCTGCCTCTACGAGCCCACTTCAATCCCGCGGGCTCATGCCGCCGCCGATCTCAACCAACCCGGCAGTGAACTTTCGATCGCTCGTTAACCGTTGGCAGCAGATGCAAGCGGGGTTTCAGGCTGTCTTGCACCCCGCGGACGATTCGGCGCGGAAGAAAATTCAAGTCGTTGCCTTCAGCGACCCCAGCGACGTGCTCACCTGGCGCGTGCCCAGGATCGGCAACGTGGACGTGGTGAATCTCTACGTGCAGAACGCCCCGCACTGGTTCTGGCTTTTCGAGTCGCCGTCTAAAGCACACGGCAATTACGCGAAAAACAAAGCTGTGCTGCAAGGTGATGTTTGGAGATATCGGCTCATCGCATGCCCGCGCGATGAAGCAGACCTTTGTGCGATCGCGCCCCCGCCATTGCCACTCCTAAATTGGAGGTGTTAGCCTCAATCGTTGGACCATTCACGGAAGGGGCTTCCCTCAAAACCATGCAAAGCACCTATAACGGGCTGGAACTGCCCAAAGACGGCGCAGCCGATCGAGTACAAAGACGGGCAGTTCACGGTGCCCGACCACCCCATCATTCCTTTTATTGAAGGCGACGGCACCGGCCGCGACATCTGGAAGGCTTCGCAGCGGGTCTTCGACGCGGCGGTGGAAAAAGCCTACGGCGGCAAGCGCGCCATCCAGCTGGTTTGAGATCTTCGCCGGCGAAAAGGCCTTTCGCCAGTTCAACAACTGGCTGCCCGACGACTCAGTGGCCGCGGCGCGCGACCTGCGCGTCTCCATCAAGGGACCGCTCACCACGCCTGTCGGCGGCGGCATTCGCTCGCTCAACGTGGCGCTGCGCCAGATTCTCGATCTCTACGCCTGCGTGCGCCCGGTGAAGTACTACCAGGGCGTGCCCAGCCCGGTGAAGCACCCGGAGCAGGTCGACATCGTCATCTTCCGCGAGAACACCGAGGACGTGTACTCGGGCATCGAGTTCAAGCAAGGCAGCCGGAGTTGCGCCGAGCTGATCTCGTTCCTCAACGACGATCTGCTCAAGGGCGGCAAGAAGAAGATCCGCACCGACTCCGGCGTGGGCATCAAGCCGATCTCCATCTTCGGCACCAAGCGGCTGGTGCGCTACGCGATTCGCCACGCGCTCGAAACCGGCCGCAAGACCGTGACGCTGGTGCACAAGGGCAACATTCAGAAGTTCACCGAGGGCGCCTTCCGCGAGTGGGGCTACGAGGTTGCCATCGAGGAGTTCCGCGACGCAGACCGTCACCGAGCGCGAGAGCTGGATTCTGGGCAACGTCGAAGCCAATCCCGGCATCATCGGTCGAAGAGAATGCGGCGCTGATCGAGCCGGGACTCGAGTTCGGCTCGCCGGCATTCCGCGAGTCGCTTTACGCCGAGGTCAAGGGCGTGCTCGACTCCATCGGCAAGATCGCACGGCAACGGCGCGTGGAAGTCGAAGATCCTGATCAACGACCGCATCGCCGACTCCATCTTCCAGCAGATCATCATCCGCCCGTCGGACTACAGCATTCTGGCCACCTCCAACCTGAACGGCGACTACATCTCCGACGCGGCGGCGGCGCAGGTGGGCGGCCTGGGCATCGCGCCGGGCGCCAACATCGGCGACGGCTACGCGGTCTTTGAAGCCACGCACGGCACCGCGCCCAAGTACGCCGACAAGGACGTCATCAATCCCGGCTCGGTGATTCTCTCGGGCGTGATGATGCTCGATTTCATCGGCTGGAAGGAAGCGGCGAAGATGATCGAGACCGCGATGGAGAAGACCATCCAGCAGAAGTTCGTGACCTACGACTTCGAGCGCCAGACCGCCGGAGCGACGAAGGTCGGCACCAGCGAGTTTGCTACGCGGATCATCGGAAACATGTAAGAACAGCAGTTCTAGGTATCTGAGTTCGACAGTTCGCATGGCTTTAGCCGTGCTGACAAGTACCATGAAGCTGCGAACTTCGAACTGAGGAACTCCGCAGGAGAACGAAAATGCGGAAAAAAGTAAGCATTGTCGGCGCGGGCAACGTGGGCGCCACGGCCGCGCACTGGATTGCGGCCAAGGAACTGGCCGATGTGGTCCTGATCGACGTGGTCGAAGGCGTGCCGCAGGGCAAGGCGCTCGACCTGCTGGAGGCCATGCCCATCGAGAAGCGCGACGTGCACGTTGACCGGCGCCAACGACTACGCGGCCACGGCCAACTCCGACATCGTGGTCATTACCGCGGGCATTCCGCGCAAGCCGGGCATGAGCCGCGACGACCTGCTGCACACCAACTTCAAGATCATGTCCGACGTGGTGGCGAAGGTGGTGGCGCAGTCGCCGGAGTCCATCCTCATCATCGTCTCCAATCCGCTGGACGCCATGGCGCAGGCCGCGTATCGCCAGGCCGGCTTCAACCGCGAGCGCGTCATCGGCATGGCCGGCGTGCTGGACTCGGCGCGCTTCCGCACCTTCATCGCCGCCGAGCTGAACGTGAGCGTGGAGAATGTGACGGCCTTTGTGCTGGGCGGCCACGGCGACACCATGGTTCCGCTTGCCGCGCTACTCCACCGTCGCCGGAATTCCCATCACCGAGCTCATCGCGCCCGATCGGCTGGAAGCAGCTCGTGCAGCGCACGCGCGACGGCGGCGCCGAGATCGTGAAGCACCTCAAGACCGGCAGCGCCTACTACGCGCCGTCGGCAGCCGCAGTCGAGATGGTCGAAGCCATTCTCAAAGACAAGAAGAAGATTCTGCCCTGCGCGGCCTATCTCGAAGGCGAGTACGGCATCGAGGGCTACTACATCGGCGTGCCCTGCAAGCTGGGCGCAGCCGGCCTCGAGCAAGATCATCGAGATCAAGCTCACGCCGGAAGAAGACGCGGCCCTGAAGAAGAGCGCCGCGGCGGTGAAGGAACTCTGCGCAGTGATCGGCGTTTAGTGAGTTCTCCAGGCTCTTCCACGTCGGTTTCAGAAATACAATTTCCGGTGCCAGTGGTCATCGAGGTGGCTTCACCAGGGCTTTGCAATTACCCGAACGTTTGCAACCCAGCAAGCGCTCTGACTTGGCGCAGGATGCACGCGTTTCGAGATACGCGGCAATTGAGCGGCCTTTCCCGCTCTGTACGGTATACTTCCCCTCGATGAAGCTTCCCCTGATCGCAGCATTCGCACTCTTCTGCGCAGTTCAGGTATCCGCCCAGCTTGTGAGCCCAAATTCAGACGGCGTCTCCATGGGGGCGGTTCACCTGATCGTTCGCGACGTCGACGCCAACGTGAAATTCTTCAAGCTCATGGGTGGGACGCCAGTCTCCAACGGTGCGATGCAGCTAATCGAGTTTCCCAGGATGTACATCGAGCTTGAAAAGGGCGATCCAGCGGGCGGAACAGCAGGCTCGATCATCAACCACTTCGGATTTCAAGTGCAGAGCATGAATGAGTGGCTTCCGAAGTGGCAGGCCGCTGGAATCAAAATCGAGCCAGTCACGCGTCCCACGCAGGCCTATGTGCTGTCGCCGGACGGTGTACGCATCGAGGTGCTGGAAGATCCCAGTCTACCCACTTCGATCGCCGGCCATCACGTCCATTTCTTCACACCGGATGTGAAAGGAATGCAGGCCTGGTATGGAAAGACGTTTGGCGCTGTCCCCGGCGTGAGAGCTCAATTTCAGGCTGCTGACCTGCCCGGCGTGAATCTCACTTTTTCTCCTTCATCCACGCCAATTGACCCGACCAAAGGCCGGGCACTCGATGCAATTGATTTCGAAGTCAGCGATCTACGGGTGTTCCTCGCCAGGCTGCAGGCCGCCGGCATTCAGCTCGATGAGCCTTATGCGAAGGTGCCCCACACATCGATGTCGCGAGCTTCATTTACAGATCCATGGGGCGTAAAGATCGAGCTGAGTGAGGGCCTTGCCCCGGCTCAACACGCGGCGCTTCAGCATTCCGATCACCGATAGTTGCTGAGCCACAAAAGACGCTGGAGGCGGAGAGCCAATAGTTGTCTTTTAATCGACCGACATGCTCAGCTGGTGACGCACGTCGGCGCCGCGGATCCAGAAGATCACGTCGGTGGCGATATTCGACGCATGGTCGGCGATCCGCTCCAGATTCTTCGCCACCAGGATGCCATTCATCGCCTGCTGCGTAAACTGCGGCTTCTCTTCAATCATCTTCAGCAGGTCGCTGTGCGCGCGGCGATTCATTCGGTCGATCTCGTCGTCCATCTCGCGCACCGAGTCAGCCAGCCTTGCATCGCCGTCCAGCAGCGCCTGCAGCGCGGTACGGATCATCTGCGCCGCAAACTCGCCCATGTTGGAAAAGTCCACCGGCAGCTCGACCACATCGGCGCCGAGAATCTCCTTGGTCCGCCGCGAAATGCTCATCGACTGGTCGCCGATCCGCTCCAGGTCGCCGTTGATCTTGATCACCGCGAGGATAAAGCGCAGGTCGACGGCCATCGGCTGCTGCTTGGCCAGTAGCTCGTAGGCCATCTCGTCCAGTTCGCGCTGTGCGGTGTCAATCGCGCGCTCATTCTGCTTGACAAACTTGCACAGGCCCTTGTCGCGCCGCAGGTAGGCTTCTACCGCCGACTCCACGGCCTGCTGCGCCAGCGCAGCCATGGCCAGAAGCTTGTCTTTCAGTTCGGCGAGTTGCTGGTGAAAGTGAATACGCGGCACGACTGTCGTTCCCCCATCCGACTATTTTGCATCATGCGATGTTACAGGAAAACAAATTTCCAGTCCGGGCCCCAAATGCGAAATACCCCAAATTGGTCATTATGCGGGTCTTGGTGTCTGGGCGCGGCAGCTCCACCTTGCCCAGCAGAAATACGTACCCGAAGATCCCGATCGTCAGATAGGCCGCGGCGACGCCAAAAGCCCAAGCGTAGGAGTGCAACGCCGACACCAGGTACCCGGTGAGGATCGAGGCGGTGATCCCTGAAACCTGGCCCGCGAAATTGATGATCCCGCCCACCTTGCCCACGTCCTTGCGCACCGCGATCAGCGATGGCACCGACCACGCAACCGCCGATGCCGCCGACAGGCCGCCGATCGAAAGGCTGATCCCGACCAGCGCCTGCGCCGCAGAGTGCGCTGCCGACGCGCCCAAAATCCCCAGCCCGCACGTCATGCCGCCAATCAGCACAAAGCGCCGTACCGTGCTCGAATTCCGCCCGCGCTGGATGAGAACATCCACCAGCCATCCGCCCACCACGAAGTCGGCAAACGTCGCCACCAGCCATGGCACGCTCGTGTCCGCAAACGAGTGCAGCAGATCGATGTGCAGTGCAAACGAGAAGTAGCTGGGCAGCCAATAAAGCAATAAGATAGAAGACGTAGTTATAGGAGCCCATGCCCAGCGTGAGGCCAAACACCTTCCGCTGCCTGATCAGGTGCCACAGCGACGATGCCGGCTCGCCGTCGCGCTCCGCGGCTGAATGATCAGGCTGATCCGAGAATATGCCGGCGCTCCTCTTCGCTGAGTCCCGGTATCTTCTTCGGGATCGCGATAGACGCGCCAGAAGTAAATAAAGTACGCAAAGCTGACGACGCCCGTGAACGCAAAGCTCCATCGCCAGCCCGACGTGGATCAGAACAATCCCGATCAGCGGCACGCCGATGGCCGAGGCAAACTTGGCCATTCCATCGAAAACCGAAGTCGCAAAGCTGCGCTCCTGCTGCGGAAACCAAAGCCCGATAGCTTTCGCGTTGCCGGGGAACGTCGGCGCCTCTCCTATGCCGAGCAGCCACCGCGCTCCAAAAAACCCGCCCAGAGTGGGGTGATCGATGCCGCAAACGATGCCACGCTCCACAGAAATGTGCCGATGCGCCCCACCCGCCGCACGCCGAGCTTGTCCAGCACCACCCCGATCGGTAGCTGGCACAAGGCGTAGGTCCAGTTGTAAGCGCTCGAAAGATAGCCGAAGACCACATCGGAGATGCCGAACGTCGCGATCAGGGCGTCGTGCGAGACGGAGAGATTAACCCGGTCAAAGTAGTTGACCAGTACGCCGAATCCGAGCAGCCACGCGATGCGCCAGCGCCGGCGCGGCACCACAGCTTGCCTCGGAGGATCGGCCGGCTCTTGAAGATTTCGATCGGGCAATTCTCACTTCACTTTGTTAGCTCCGCGAACAACGGGCCTCAGGAGTTTTTCTTCGATGGTCCTTGCACCACGGTGTTTTCCAGGGTGCCGATCGGGTCGATCATGATGCGAACCGTGTCGCCGGGCGCCAGCGTAAAGTCATCGGGTGGAACAACCCCTGTCCCCGTCATCAAGAATGTGCCTACTGGAAACGAGTTTTCCCTGTAGAGGTAACTGGCCAGCTCCGCGGGCGCACGTTTCATCTCGGTGAGTTGTGTCGCCCCGGAGAATACCTCTTTTCCGGCTCGCTCAATCTCCACCCGGATCGGTGTGGTTGCGGGGAGCGGCTCCTTGCCGATCAACACGCACGGCCCCAGCGCGCAACTGCCGTCGTAGACTTTGGCTTGCGGCAGATACAGCGGATTCTCACCCTCAATGTCGCGCGAGCTCATATCGTTACCCACCGTATATCCAATGATCTGCCCGCGGGGATTGATGAGCAGTGTCAGTTCCGGCTCCGGCACGTTCCAACCTGCGTCGCCGCGAATCCGCACATTGCCACCCGGACCGACCACGCGGTGCGAGACGGCTTTGAAGAACAGCTCCGGCCGCTCCGCTCCGTAAACCCGGTCGTAAAAGTCGCCGCCGCCGGCATCTTTCGCCTCAGCCATGCGCGCGCTACGGCTGCGGTAGTAGGTCACGCCCGCCGCCCAAACTTCCTGGTTGCCGATCGGGGCCTCAATTCGCGCAGAGTCGAAATCCGTCGCGGGCTTTCCGCCCTTTACCACGGAATCCAGGTACCCGCTCAAGTCGTTGTGCGCAATCAGCGCATCCCAATTCGCTTCAGGAATGCGAAAAAACCTTCCGTCGTCTTCTACAAAATTCCCGTTTCCAGTCCGATATAGCTTCAAGCACTCTTCTCCAATCGCGAAATAATCTGATCCACATCGTACACGCACCCGCCCCACACGCCTCCACTCACCTGCACCAAAGCGGCCCAGAGCTTCGTATCCGCGGGCAGGCCGGGATGAGGCGCAAGATCGGGCCGGGGACTGCGCGCGGCGAGCCGCTTGGTGCCTTCCTCGGCGCCAAACCATTCGTCGCCCTCTCCCACCAGATGAACAGTTCCAATTTGGCGGTTGCGATCGATCAGAATCTCGATCTGGTCGTTCTCCCGCACCTTGCCGATGGGGCCTCCGGCCAGCGCCTCCGGCGAAATATGACCGATGCACGCACCGGTCGATACGCCGCTGAAGCGCCCATCGGTGATCACAGCCACGTGCTTGCAATGCGGCAACGCCTTCAGCGCCGCGGTGATCTGGTAGATCTCCTCCATGCCCGCACCCGCGGGCCCTCCGCAGATGAGCACAATTACATGGCCTTCTTTAATCTCGCCCGACTTGATGGCTCCGATCGCTGCCGTCTCCGTCACAAAGACGCGCGCCGGCCCTACATGCCGGTACACGTTGTCCTCGTCCACAATCGATGGGTCGATGGATGTGCTCTTGACGACTGATCCCTCCGGCGCCAGATTGCCCATGGGAAAACAAACTGCCGGCGTGAGCCCTCGCGACCGCGCGCGATCGGGCGACATGATCACATCGTCGGGATCGATCCCGTCCCTTTCGCGCAACACGCGGCGCAAGGCAGCCCGGCGCGGGCTTTCACGCCACCAGTTCAGGCAGGCGTCCAACGTTTCGCCGCTCACTGTTTTCACTCGCACATCCAAAAGCCCGTGCGCGCGCAACTCCAGCATCACCTCGGGCACGGCGCCTGCCAGGAACACCTGCACCGTGGCAAAATTGCTCGGCCCATTGGGCAATGCATCCACCAGCCGCGGAATCAGGCGATTCACCTCGACCCAATCTCTCACCGCGGGCCGCTCCAGGCCTGCTGCCTGGGCGATCGCCGGAAGATGAATCAGCAAGTTCGTCGATCCGCCGAAGGCCGCCATCACGATCATGGCGTTGTAGATCGATGCCGGCGTCAGGACGTCGCTCGCGCCCATGCCAAGCTCGTGAAGCCGCAGAATGGCGCGGGCCGAACGTCTTGCGGCATCGAGCCACACCGGCTGTCCTGAAGGCGCCAGAGCCGTATGCGGCAACGAGAGTCCCAGCGCTTCGCCCACCACCTGCGATGTGGCTGCGGTTCCCAGAAACTGGCACCCGCCGCCCGGCGTTGCGCACGATCGGCAGCCAACTTCAGCCGCATAGTCGAGCGTGATCTGGTTCTGCGCAAAACGCGCGCCAATGGTCTGCACCTTGGCCGCGTCCTCACCCGATTCCGGCAACAGCGTCACGCCGCCCGGAACCAGCACTGCCGGCATCTTTCCTGAAGACGCCAGCGCCATCATCATTGCGGGCAGCCCCTTGTCGCACGTGGCCACGCCGATGACGCCCTTTCGCATGGGCAGCGATCGCATCAGGCGCCGCAGCACGATGGCCGCATCGTTGCGATACGGCAGAGAGTCCATCATGCCGGGAGTGCCCTGCGTGCGGCCGTCGCAGGGGTCGGTGCATGCGCCCGCAAACGGGATGGCGCGCTGCGACTTCAGCTCGCGCGCAGCTTCGGCGACCAGCAGGCCCACTTCCCAGTGGCCGGTGTGAAAGCCCAGCGCGATGGCCTCGCCGTTCTCTCCCCGCAGTCCGCCATGCGTGCTTAAAATCAAAAACTCCGGATCGAGCAGCCGGTTGGGCTCCCATCCCATACCCGCATTCTGCGTCAGTCCGAAGAGATTTCCAGACGGCTCTGTGAGCAGCATCTCTGCCGTCAGCGGAAGTTTCCCGGCGGGGCCTGCGGCATGCGTTGCAACGTCCAGGAGGCTTGTGTCCTGCGACTCGAGCACCGAACTAAGCGCGATATTCCTGATGGGGAAGTCCTTTCCGTAGTCCAGTATAGCGGGCGAACTTCAGGTCGTGGTGGAGCGTCCATCGACCGGGAGTGATATAAAGCTTGTGTGCCAGTAAAGCCCCTGAAAAATGAAGTGCAGCACGCGGCCGATTTGCGCCGCCGCTGGCTGTACTTGATGCCGGTCGTATTTATTACGTACAGCCTCGCCTACCTCGGGCGCTCCAACTTCGGCTTCGGCGCAGCGGCAGGGCTGGCCAAATCCCTCAACATTACAGAATCGCGAGCTGCATTCCTCGGCTCGGCTTTCTTTCTCGGCTATTTTCTCTTTCAGGTTCCAGCGGCCACGTACGCTATCCGCCGAAGCGCAACACGCCTCGTCTTCTTCGCACTGATTAGTTGGGGCATTCTCTCAGGACTGACCGGCGTCATTCGCAACTATTGGCTACTGGTCGCCGACCGCATGGTGCTGGGCGTCGCGGAGAGCCTCATTCTGCCGTCGATGCTCATCCTGCTGGCCAACTGGTTCACCAAAGAGGAGCGCTCCAAGGCCAACGCCATCCTCATCCTGGGCAATCCCATCACCGTCACCTGGATGTCTGCGGCGACCGGCTACCTGATCCACGCCATCGGCTGGCAATGGACATTCATCGTCGAAGGCATCCCTTCGATCCTCTGGGCAGTCGTCTGGATGGCCGTCGCGCGCGACCATCCTCCGCAGGTTCGCTGGCTTTCAAAGGAAAGCAGCGCGCACCTCACCGACATGCTTGCTTTGGAGCAGACGCACCTGCCCGAGTACAAGAATCTGGGCGCGTGTTTACGCGTGCCGGGAGTGATCGTCCTCTGCATCCAGTACTTCACTTGGAGCTTCGGCGTTTACGGTCTCACTCTCTGGATTCCCGAGATGATTCGTTCCGGCTCGACGAGTGGCATGGAGCGCACCGGCATGCTCAGTGCAGCGCCTTTTCTCCTCGGCGTCATCATGATGGTTATCGTCTCCGCAATCTCCGATCGCATGCTCAAACGCAAGCCGTTCGTGTGGCCGTTCCTCATGCTTTCAGGCGTTGGCTTGTTCTGCTCGTTCGCGACCGTCAACAGCAATTTCTGGCTTTCGTACGCCGCCCTCATTATCGCCGGCGGCTCGATGTTCGCGCCGTATGGGCCATTCTTCGCCATCATGCCCGAAATGCTGCCGCGGAACGTGGCCGGCGAAGTCATCGCCTTGGTCAACAGCTTTGGAGCGCTTGGAGGCTTCGCCGGAACCTGGCTTGTTGGCTGGCTGCAGGCGCTCACAGGGAACGCCCGCGCCGGTTTTTTCGCGATGTCGATGTGCTTGATCGTTTCCGGGCTGTTTTCGCTGCTGCTGCCTTCCACCAAGCCGGCTAGGCCTGCTTTGCAATCGAGTCGCGCGTAAGCTGTCCATCCACAAGCCGCATGATCCCAAGTGGATTCTCGTTCTTCAACGCATCGGGCAATGCCGCTTGCGGGAAATCCTGGTAGCAGACCGGCCGCACGAATCGATAGATCGAATATGTGCCCACGGAAGTCGCCCGACTGTCGCTCGTTGCCGGATACGGTCCGCCGTGCACCATCGCGTGGCAAACTTCCACGCCGGTCGGGAAACCGTTGACGATCAACCTGCCCGCCTTTCGCTCCAGAATCGCAACCAAATCGGGATAAGCAGCGAGATCGGCCTCCGATGCCTGCAGCGTTGCGGTGAGCTGGCCTTCGAGCGACTGCGCCAGCTTCATTAGCTCCTCGCGGCTCTCGTAGCGAATAATCAGCGTGCTTGGTCCAAAAACCTCCGTCGCCAGCTCCGGCTCGCGCAAAAGATCGTCGGCGCTGATCTGCATTACCACAGGAACCGCGTACGAACTCTTCGCGCCGTTAGCCTCTGTTTGCGCGACCGTTTCCACGCAACGATTGGCGCTGCGGCCCACAATTCCGCCGCGATAGCTCTTTGAAATTCCTTCGGTGAGCATCGGCGAAATTGCAGCTTTCTCCACATGCGGCTTCAGTTCCGCCACGAGCTTGTCGGCGTCCGCGTTGCGCGGCAGAAAGACCAGCCCGGGCTTGGTGCAGAACTGCCCCACTCCGAGAGTGAACGATCCCACCAGGCCGCTCGCGATCTGCGCGCCGCGCGTCTCGAGCGCCTCGGGCAGCACAAACACCGGGTTCACGCTGCTCATCTCCATGAAGCACGGAATCGGCTCGGGCCGTGCCGCCGCCCTGTCCATCAATGCTTTGCCCGCCGAAAGCGAACCTGTAAAGCCCACGGCTTTTATCTTGGGATGCTCAACCAGCGCGGTCCCAATCTCCGATCCAGGTCCGTAGATCAGAGCGAAAACTCCCGCCGGCAGCCCGCACTCCTTCACCGCGCGCGCAATCACCTGGCCCACCAACTCGCTCGTCCCCGGGTGCGCGTGGTGCGCCTTTACGATCACAGGATTTCCACCTGCGAACGCCGCAGCCGTGTCGCCTCCGGCCACTGAAAATGCCAGCGGGAAGTTGCTGGCGCCGAAAACGGCGACCGGTCCGAGCGGCTTCATCATCGAACGAATGTCGGAGCGCGGCGCCGGTTTTCGATCCAGTTGCGCCGGGTCGATGCGCGCATTCACCCACGAACCCTCTTCCACCACCTGCGCGAACAGCCTGAGCTGATTGATGGTGCGCGCCGCCTCGCCTTTCAGCCGCGCTTCCGGCAGCGCCGTTTCACGGTTGGCCCGCTCCACGATCTCCGGCATGATGGCTTCGATTCCGTCCGCAATAGTGCGCAGAAAACGGCCCCGCTCCGCGCCGGAAAGCTTGCGGTAAGCCGCAAACGCCTCGTCGGCCAACTCGGCCGCTTGCTTCAAATCTTCAATTGAAGCGCAATGATAAACGGGTTCAAGACGCTCGCCTGTGGCCGCATCGACGCCATAAAACGTCGCGCCGGCTCCAACTTTGGATTCACCATTGATGATCGAATGGCCTTGCAGATTCAGCACTGCCTGCACATTTGGCATGATCAACTTCTCCTCTGCTTATTCCACTATCAATCTTCGCCGATATCCTCGTGCCAGATTTCAGGATGCTTGGCGATAAAGGTCGCGAGCAACTCGCGGCAATCCCTGTTGTCCAGATCAATCACTTCAACACCGTTTTCGCGCAGCCAATCCAGTCCCCCGGCAAAGTTCCGGCTTTCACCCACTACCAGCTTGCCGATACGAAACTGGCGCACCAGTCCGCTGCAATACCAGCAGGGCGCGAGCGTGGTCACCATCACCAGGTCGCGATAGCTGCGTTGCCGGCCCGCGCGTCGGAAAGCATCGGTCTCGGCATGCACGCTCGGATCGCCTTGCTGCACGCGGCGATTGTGTCCGCTGCTCAACAGCTCGCCCGTCCGCTTGAACAGCGCAGCACCAATCGGAAGCCCACCTTCGGCAAGTCCCAGGCGGGCCTCTTCAAGAGCTACGGCAAGCATTTGTTCGTGCAGATCCACAAAACCAATCTATCGCATCTATCGCAGCGGGTTGACAAATCGTTGAATCGCTCACCGCAGAGTTGCTGACTCCGCCAGCTCCGCTGCCGCGCCCTCTCAGCTCACCGTCAGCACCAGCTTGCCGAAGTGGCTGCCCTCCTCCATTTGTTCCAACACCTCGCGCACCTGCGACCAGTCGAACTCCTCGCCCACCGGGCGCAGTTCGGTCAGCGTGATGGCGCGGTTCAAATCCACAAAGTCCTTACGCGAACCTACATAGATACCGTGGATGCGCGCCATTTTGTGCAGGATCAGCCCGATGGGAAGCGGCTCCGCCGACGGCGCCAGCACCCCGATCTGCGCCACCGTTCCGCCGGGCCGAATCGCACGCAGCGACCGTGCCAGCGTTCCCTGTCCGCCCACCTCGACCACCAGATCCACTCCCTCGCCGCCGGTCTGGTCGAGTGCCCAACGGTCCCACTCCGGATTCTCGCGGTAATTCAATCCAGCATCCAGCCCCAGCCGAGCTGCGCGTTCCAGCTTTTCGTTGCTCGACGAGATCCCCAGCACACGCGCGCCCTTCAGCCGTGCCAGCTGCAGCGCGAAAATCGAAACGCCGCCCGTTCCCAGCAGCAGCACCGTCGCCCCGGGATTCACGTCGCCGGTCGCCAGCGCATTCCAGGCCGTCACGGCTGCGCACGGCAGCGTTGCCGCTTCCTGAAAGCTCAGGTGGCCGGGTATCGCCACCAGCCCGTCTTCTTTCAGCACAACATAATCCGCCAGCATGCCGTCTGTATCGCCGCCCAGCGCGCCGCGAGCTTTGGCTGCGGTATAAGGCCCGTCAAGCCAGTTCTGCATGAAGATACCGGCCACGCGGTCCCCCGGTTTCCACGCCTTCACGCCGGCGCCAACCGCTACCACCTCGCCCGCGCCATCCGAACAGGGGATGCGGGGCAGCTTCATCTTGGGGTTGTATTTCCCTTTCACCACCATCAAGTCGCGATAATTCAATGAGACCGCGCGCACGCCCACCAACACCTCTCCCGGACCCGGCGCAGGCGTAGGCCTCTCTACAAACTCCAAAGAATCAATACCAAACGCTGGCACTTGCCACGAGCGCATCGCCAAACTCCTTTCATTGGATGCTCGAGCTCTCGTTAGATGCTCGAGCCCCGCCAGTTTGCGGGACGAAATGAAACAAATACCACGTAGAATGAAGATATGGCTCGCGGATGGGAAAGTAAATCGGTGGAGGAGCAGATGGCAGGCGTCCCGGAAAATCTCGTTTCAGGCCCCGGCGTCAATTCCACGCCCCTTTCAAACATGTCTTCATCCCAGCATTCAAACCAGGGCGACCGGCCGATGAACGACGAGGATCGGCGCGCCGCAGAGCACAAGCGTGCCGCACGGGAACGCCAGCGTCAGCAGCTCGACCTGCAGCGGGAAAGCATCCTCTCGCAGCGCACGTCGAATCCGAGCCGCCGCGCCGCGCTCGAAGCGGCGCTGGCTCAAATCGAGGCGCAGATTCAGTCTCTGGGCTAATCGGTTTCGCCCGCGTTTAAATCTCCGCGGATCTTTGCTGACCTGCCGCCTTACTCTTCGCGATGAAGAAGCAGCGTGTTGGCCTGATTCACCGGGGTTAGCGAAATGCGTGCGATATTCACGTGCTCGGGCCGCGTCACCACCCACAAAATCGCATCGGCAATGTCCTCCGCGGTCAGCGGCGTGACGCCTTTGTAGACTTTCGCAGCCCGTCCCGCGTCGCCATGAAAGCGCACCAGGCTGAAATCCGTCTCCACCATGCCGGGATCGATGCTCGTGACTCGCACCGGAGTCCCCAGCACATCTTCGCGTAGACCGTCGTTGATGGTTCGCGCCGCGGCTTTTGTCGCGCAGTACACCGCGCCGTTGGGGTAAACCATTTCGCCCGCCATCGAGCCCAGCGTGACCACGTGGCCCCGCCGGCGCACCACCATTCCCGGAACCACGGCGCGCGATACATACAGTAGCCCCTTGACGTTGGTATCGATCATCTCTTCCCAGTCTTCGACCTTGCCCGTATAGAGCTTCTCCATGCCGCGGCTCAGGCCGGCGTTGTTTACCAGGATGTCGATCTCAGCCCACTCCGGCGGCAGTTCGTCAATGGCGCGCTGTACCGCGAGGCGGTTGCGCACATCGAGGTCGATGGAGTGCACAGCCTCGGCGCCGCGCTCCAGCGCGCGCGAAGCCACCTCGGCCAGCTTGCCCGGACGGCGCGCCGCAAGTAGCAACCGGACACCCTCACCGGCAAAGGCCATGGCTGTGGCCGCGCCAATACCTGCGCTGGCCCCTGTAATGAAGACGATCTTTCCCTTCAGACTCATATTCGGCATAGCTCCCCTTCAAACTCTGCGGCAAGACGCGCTCTGGAAACTCGTCTTGCGTTGGGGCACGACTTTTTTTGACGTGCCGAAGATGAAACAAAAGAAATGAACTTTAACCCTTGGTCGAACGAACCGGGTCAAAAATCGCGGCTCAATCCGATTTTTTGAAAATATTAGCCATGCACACCGCCGCGCTTCTGTGACATGCGGTACAAGCCCGTGACCCAGTCCTCACGTGCCAGGCCGGACGTACGTGCCTCGGCAAAAACCTTCGCCAGTAAATCCGCAAGAACTAGCTCCGTTCCGCGGCTGCCCGCCGCCTCGCGCATCAAACGCAAATCCTTCTCTCCCAACTCCATCGTCGCGCCCGGCTGCTGCGGCGGATCAAGCATCAGCTTGGCGTAGGCCGCGCAATAAGGAGATTGAAAGAGCGCGCTGTTGACCGCTTCAAAGAATGTCCCGGGGGCGACTCCCTGCCCTGCTGCGTATACAAACGCCTCGCTGAGCGTCTGAATCATCGCGCTGATCATAAAGTTGCCGCCCAGTTTGACGGCATGCGCCTGCCGGGGCTCGTTTCCCACAACCGAGATCCCGCGCGACATGGCTTCTAGCGCCGGCCGCGCCTTGGCAACAGCATTCTCGGCCCCCGCAACTACAATCCACAGCCGACCTTCTTCGGCGATGCTCGGCCGGCCAAATACGGGTGCGGCCACAAACTGGTGCCCTCGCTTTGCGTGCTCTGCGGTCAGCCGCTCGCTCAATGCCACGCTGATCGTGCTCGACGAGATGTGCAGCGTTCCCGGGCTCATCGCATCCATCAGTCCGTTGGCTCCGAATATCACCTCCTCGTTCGCCGCATCGTCGAAGAGCATGGAGATCACGGCGTCGGCGCCCAACTCGGCCTCCGCCGGAGTCGCCGCTGCGATGGCGCCTTCGCGCAACAGCGGTTCCGTCTTCCCCTCTGTTCGATTCCACACCCGCAGTTCGTGACCGGCGGCGATCAGGTGCAAGGCCATCGGCGTCCCCATCTTGCCCAGACCAAGAAATCCAATCTTCATAGGGAAATTCTAGTGGACCGCGCTCGTCGAGCCTTCAACGGTTCGCGGCGGCCCGTCGACCGGCGGCTGAGAACAGACTTGGGTGTACAATTCGCGCATTGAATCATACAGCTTTCTTTTTTGCGGTCATTTTGTCCGTGGCCGGCCTCTCCTGCGAGGGTCAGTCTGTGTCGCCGCCTGATACTGTGCCCGATTCCGACCTCCGCCGCTTTGAAGCCGGCCTCGAAATGGGAGGGATGCACACTGCCGGCGCCTTGAACTGCAACTTTGGGTGCCCCACTTCGGAACCCACCGCAGGGGTCCGTGGATCCCTCAATATCAACCCGTACTTCGCGTTTGATTCCAACTTGAATTTCACTGGCTACGCCCCGTACGACCAGGGTGACGACGGCTACAGAATGGGCGGACACGCCTCGGTTTTCGTCTTCGGCGCAAAAGGCACAGTTCGAGGCAGGCGATGGGGACTCTTTGGAACCGCCGAACCAGGCCTCCTGGGCTGGAGCCGCGTTCTCCTCGATCGCTCGTTTTCCGCTGCTCCCACTCCAAGCTTCGGCACCAACTTTGGAAGGCGCAGTTCCTTTGTATTCGACCTCGGGGGTGGCGTCGAGCATTCTGCCCGTCCGCGAACGGTAATTCGTATTGAGGTGAGCGACCTGCTTGTCCGTTCCAATAATCGGTACAGTTTAAATTACGAGGGAACTCCCTCCGTCTTCGCTTCGAACCCTTGGGTGAATCAACTGCAGGCTACGGGTAGCGTTTCCTGGGCCTTCGGAAAGCCCGTCTCCTGGGCGCCACCTGACATCCATCAAACGCCCAGTCACAGGTTCTTCGATAAGACTAACCTCACCGTCCTCGCCGTCAGTCTCCTCGGCCAGGCATCGGACGCGATCACCACACAGCGATTTATCAAGCGCGGATGGCAAGAAGGGGATCCGCTATCGAAGCCGTTTGTCGAGCAAGGCTGGCCGGGGCAGATCGGGCTGGCTGTTCTTGATAACACCGCCGAGCTATCGGTGATGTACGCTCTGCATCTCATGCACCACCATCGAATCGAAGAAGCTCTTCCAATCGTCTTCGGTGCGGTTAGCGGATTCTCAGCCTACCGCAACGACCGGAGGGAATGATCGGCGGGCAGGTTCTCCAGTCCCGCCCGTCGGGCCGTCGAGCCGGTTCAGGTTGTTGGCCTTGAAGCGTACTTCCGTCGGCCGTTCATCTGTTGAACGTCCTTTCACACTCTGGCCTTTACACTGTTGTTGTGACCATCCCCGAGGTCATCCTCCTCGCCATTATCCAGGGTCTCGCCGAGTTGCTGCCGGTTTCCAGCTCAGCGCATGTTGTTGTCGCGGAAAAGCTGATGGGGCTCGACCCCTCTTCTCCGCAGATGACGCTGCTGCTGGTCATGCTCCACACCGGAACCATGTTTGCCGTCATTGCTTATTTCTGGAAGACCTGGAAACAAGCCTTCTTTGCGAGCGGTGCCGCATTCAAACAGTTTGCCGTGAAAGCCATATGGGCCACTTTCCTCACCGGCATCGTCGGTGAGGCGCTAAAGATCCTGATTGAGAAAACTTACTTTCGGTCCGCGCCGAAGGCCCAGATCGAAATGCTTTTTGGACAACTTCAAATCATTGCGCCGGCTCTTCTGGCCGTCGGCATCCTCATCCTGTTCGCAGGTTTGATGGAACTGCGAAAGGAGCGCGGCGTCTTCGCGTCCGCAAAGACTGAATTCCTGACCGTGCGCCAGGCAGGCTGGATGGGCATTGTGCAGGGATTGGCGCTTCCCTTCCGCGGATTCTCGCGCTCCGGCGCGACCATCTCGGTCGGCATGATGTCAGGCGCCCCAAAACAGGCGGCCGAACAATTCAGTTTCGCCTTGGCCGTGGTGCTGACGCCAGTCGTCGACGCTATGGAATTGATGCGGCTGGTAAAGGCTGCGCACGCTTCCGCAGCCACCGGTGCGATCATCGTTCTTCACGCATCCATTGCCATGAGCTTGCTGGGCGCGGTCTTTTCGTTTCTTGCCGGGCTGGTCGCGCTCCGGTGGCTCAGCCGGTGGCTCGAATCGGGCCGCTGGCACTGGTTCGGCATCTATTGCCTCGTGGCGTCAGCCGCGGTGTTTTATCTGCACGTGCACGGATTTTGAAGTCACGTTCGCAACTCATTCGGCATGCCCGAGGGCTCCTCTTTAGTTCGCTGATGGCCTCTCGGCTCGATCGATGATCAGAACCTCAACGGCAGCCTTCACAGGCTCCGCGCCCAGATGCCTTGCGATCGTGATAGTCCGCAAATGTTTGGCGTCTCTACTGGACGTTTGCGATTGCGATTGCGCAAGCGAATGATAAACTCCGCCCATGTCACGATTCTCATCAATCGTTGTTGCCGCGGCGTTGTGGGCCACCGCGGGTCATTGCCAACATGCGTATGCTGCCGACCAACGTGCGGCAGAAGCCGAGCTTCGCGCGCTCGACGAACAATGGTCCGCCACTGCTGCCCGAAACGATCTTGATGGCACAATCGCCTTTTATGCGAGTGACGCGGTTCTTATGCCGCCCAACGCGCACATCGCGACCGACAAGAAGTCGATTCGCGAGTCGTGGGCTGGACTCCTCGGCCCCCACACAGCTGTCTCGTGGAAATGGACGAAGGTTGAGGTGGCGCAGTCCGGGGAGCTGGGATACATCTACGGCAGCTACAAACTCACAATTGGCGCTTTCGGCGGAAGCGGCCCCTTGAACGACACCGGCAAGTTTCTTGAGGTTTGGAAAAAGCAGCCAAACGGAAAATGGAAGTGCATTGTAGATACATACAACTCTGATGTTCCCGTCCCGGCGCCGGCCAAGTAGCACGGAATCAGTTCGGCGTGCCCGTCGTCTCATCGCGGCTGAAGCTGCACTCCTGGCATTGGCACATGCGCCGTAGATACTCCCACGAGTAAATTCCGGCGGAGTGGCCGTCTTGCCAGTTGAACTGGATGGCGTAACGTCCCACGGGATGGGCGCTTGCGGGTTTCGAGGGCGGCGTGTACATCGGCAGCAACACGGCTGGCTTCGGTTTCGGCTGTCCCGCCTTGCGCCCTTCGGCGTTGCGCTCGTCTACGCAAGTTGCGCAGGGGCACGCCTCGCGCAGCCAGGCAAAACTCCACGCACTCCTGTGCCCGTCGATCCAGTCGATTTCCAGCCCCTTGCCTTCGGTCATCAGCACGCGCACTTTTTCCGGCGTCACCGCAATCTTCGGCAACGGGCGGTTCTGCTGGTTGTCACGTTCCTGCTCGTCTTTCGAAGCAATGCGAATGCCCTCATGGCTCATATATCCAGTTTACAGGGTTCAGGATTCTGGGATCGGGTTCGGAGACGACACCATCACCGGAACAGGAATCCGTAATCGACGGACTTCCTCACCCGAATTTGGGATAGAGCCGGCAAAAAGTGAATGCTAGGATGTTTCCGATTATGTCCGCAGACAATCCAAATGAAGTTTGGAGGATACCTCCAGAGCTGGACCAGCCTTTGCCGCGCAGGGTCCGGCTGAGCGGCCTTGGAATCACATATTGCGTTATTGCGGCTGCATGCATTGCCGCTGGCGTGGGCATCGCCTCTCACGCTATTCACGATGAACTACGCCGGGAGGCAGAGAATGCGGCACTCGCGCGCGGTCTGGCGGCCGAGGGCCAAGAAACCGAGGCCACGGTCACACGCTTGTTTACAGGCATGGGGCACGTCGTCAATTACGAATACACCGTCGATGGCCACAGCTATTCCAGGGGCGTCTTCCTGACTGCGGAGCATTGGCAATCGCTTCAGGTAGGGTCGCCCTTGACCATTCGCTATCTGCCCTCCGACCCCAAAGAGTCATACCCGGAATCAGACTCGCCAAATTCCCAGACCCATTGGCCCGTGGTTTTGCCGTTGGCCGGTATGGCGTTGTTTTTCATGTTCAGTTTCGCGTCCGTGCAACTTTCGGCCGTATTGCCCAAACGCCGTCTCTTGGCGCGCGGACGTCTGGCGCGCGGCGTTGTGACTCGCTGCAAAGAAGGCAACAGGGGCCGCAGTAGCGGGTATTTTTTGTACTACGAGTTTCCACTGCCGGATGGCGGCCAGGGCCAGGGCAAAAAATTCTCCGGTCAGCCGCTTGCGGAAGGCTCGACGGTCACGGTTCTCTACGATCCCGATCGTCCGCGCCGCAACACCCTTTATCCCATGGAAACGGTGCGCCTGGCCGCGACCTGAACCGCTTAACGAAGCCCCCTCGTGACCAGTGATTGCAGTTTGCAGAGGTCAATTCCAACTCACCCCCCGACACCCACGCTCTTAGTATCTGTTCCCTGATGTCTGTTTTCTTGATGCGCTTCAACCGCCGGTTGGCCCGTGATGCTCATAGTGCACTGCGAGCGAATAAATAGCGACTACCAGCACAAGGCTCACGCTGTTGGCCGTGACGACCGCAAGCGACTTAATTCCGATTCCGTAGAGCAGCCACAGCACAACGCCGAGGCCAAAAACCAGGAACATCGCCAGCGATAAATCGTGTGCGCTTTTCGCCCTCCAGATGCGATGCAACTGCGGCACCAGTGAGAGCGTCGTACAGAATCCTGCAAGTAAGCCGATCAGTTCCGTCATCCAGCGGGAATGCATACCCATCCGCCTATCCATTCCAGAATTATCGAGATTCTTTCCGCAAGAGTACTTCCGGCGGATCGGGAGGGTCTGTGCTATTGCTCACGTCGCCATCAGCAGCCAGGATTCCCTTATGTCTGTTCTCTGTTCACTGCTTCCAGAAGAACCACGCCGCCATACTCATCCCGATGGCGACCACCAGCCCACGCAGAACTTTTTGCGGAACGCGCTTGGCCAGGCTCGCCGACGCGTAGCCGCCAATCGCCGCGGCAATCATCGCCGCCAGGCAAAAGCGCCAAACTACCTGTCCATCGGCGATGAAGATCACGAAAGCGATGCCGTTCGCCAGCAGGGTGGCCACCACCTTCAGCGCGTTGATGACGTTGATGTCCTCGTAGCCAAACAGCGCAAGCAGGGTCATGAACAGAAATCCCGCTCCCGCCCCAAAATATCCCACATAAAAACTCACTGCAATCGCCGCCACAAACAACGGCGCGCGGCGCGGTGCGTGAACGTGGCCAGCCCTCGCTTCCTCGCGCCGCTTGATCTTCAGCCGCTCCAGCGCCCGCGAAACCGGCCCGCTCACGGCAAAAATCGACGCCGCCACCAGCAGCAGCCACGGCACAAGACGCATGAAGGTCGTCTGCGGCGTGTTCAGCAGAACAATCGCCCCGCTGGTTCCGCCAATCAGTCCCGCCGCTCCCATCAGCCACGCCGAACTCGCGTTCTTGCGAACGTCATCGCCAGTACGCGGCAACCGACGTCAACTGCCCTGGCCAGATCGCCACGGTATTGGTGGCGTTGGCCTGCACTGGCAGAACTCCCACGCCAAGCATCGCCGGAAAAGACAAAAACGATCCGCCGCCGGCTACGGCGTTCAGCACTCCGGCCAGAAACGCCGCCACCACCAGCCACACCACGCGCCAGTTGAGCCCGGCAAGAAAACCAAAAAGGTGCATGAAGCGGATTGTATTTGACCCGGCCGGCCACTCCTGCTCGACGCGCCGCCCGAATCCTCTCCCGCACGCTCCTCAATCGAGAGAATTCTCTTTCGAACCCAAATTCGCCATCGTATCCTCTCCTCATGCCCGCGCTTCCCTTTCGCTTGCTTCGCAAGACGGAGCTATTTCCCGGCTTGTGTCTGCTTCTCGCGATCGGGATTGCCGGCGCGGCTCCTGCCCCGGCCCCACAGGTGAACTCAAAAGGGCCGGCGCAAGGCCAATCGGGGCTGATCGACCTGAGCCACAACTGGGCCGTGCACAAGGGCGACAATCCGGCATGGGCTGCGCCCGGCTTTGACTCGAGCACCTGGCGCACCATAGACCTCGACGACACGGGCCCAGCCCAAATGGGTTGGTATTGGTTTCGCAAAAATATCTCGCTGGGTCCTGACCACAGCAACATGTCATTGCTGCTCGAAGGCGGCGAAGGCACTTACGAGCTCTACGTGAACGGTGCGCGCATCCCGGGGGCAACCCTGCACTCCGCATTCAACGTCTACCGGCCCACCGAGCAGGTCTTCCGGCTACGCGACGACCAAGGGAACTTCACGATCGCCCTGCGCACGCACGCGCCCCCCAACTATGTCGATTACGAGCTGCCCCTTTTTCTCGGCGCGACCATCGGGGCGCCGCAGCCTATCCAATACCAGCGCGCTGCCCTGCAGGCCGGTCGACTTGATGCCCTTTGGCCGTCGCTCGCCATCAATCTCCTACTGTGCGCCGCGGGCATCGGCGTGCTCTTTCTCTATCTCTTTCAGCGCGGCCACCGCGACTACCTTTTCCTCGGCCTCTATCTCTTCGTTCTCGGGGCGTCCAACGGCCTCTGGAATCTGCAGCAATCCGGCGTCGCTCCCACCTCGCTCAACATTCTCGGTTCTGACCTTCTGGGCTATGTCTACGCAATTCTTCAAATCGAGTTCACCTTCACTTTTGCCGGCGTGCGCCCCCACGTCGCGATGCGTGTCTACCAGGCTGCCCTGCTTCTTCCCTGGATCCTCGCCGGCCTCTGCTGGACTAATCACTTCCGCTCCGACACCTATGCCCTCATCGAGGCTGCCGTTACCATCCCGGTCGCCGTCATTCTCACCACGCTGCTCATCATCTGGTATCGCCGCGGCAATCGCGAGGCGGGATGGCTCATTCTTCCCAGCCTGCTTCCGCTCACCATGGGTGGGCTCTTTGACCTCGGCTTCACGTCCATCTTGCTTGGATGGGGCCGGTTCGATTTCCTCGATTCGTTCATTCCCATCGGTCTGCTCCAGTTTCAGCCCACTGACCTCGCCAATCTGCTCTTCCTCATTGCAATTGCAGTGGTCATGTTCTTCCGATTTACGCGCGTCAGCCGCGAACAGGCACGCTCCGAGGCCGAGTTTGAAGCGGCGCGCAAGGTACAAGAGCGGCTCGTGCCGCCGGTGGTCCAGATACCGGGATTCAAAATCGAAAGTGCCTACCTTCCGGCCATGCAAGTGGGTGGAGATTTCTTTCATATCCGCCCGTGCGGTAATGGAAGCCTGCTGGCCGTCGTGGGCGACGTTAGCGGCAAGGGCCTGCCGGCGGCAATGGGCGTCTCTGCGATCGTCGGCGCACTGCGCGCCGTACCAGAGCTCAGACCAGGGGAAATCCTCGGCGCATTGAACCGCGGAATGATCGGCGATCTCCATGACCGGTTTGTTACTTGCTCTGCAATCCACATTGCCAGGGATGGGGCAACCTCCATCGCCAGCGCCGGACACCTGCCGCCGTATCTCAATGGTCGCGAAATTACCCTCGAATCTGCACTGCCTCTCGGCATCACTGTCGACACCGAATACTCCGAGACCACACTCACTCTCTCACTCGGTGACTCGCTCACCCTGCTCTCCGATGGCGTCGTCGAAGCCCGCAACAAAGCCGGCGAGCTCTTCGGCTTCGAGCGCACGCGCGCCATAAGCACCCAATCCGCCGAGTCTATCGCCCATGCCGCCCAGGCCTTCGGCCAGGAAGACGACATTACCGTCCTCACACTGACACTTACCCCAGCCACAGAACTGGATCCTAGCTTCATTTCCGCGCCGGGGTGAGAATTCACCCGGCCTAAATCCAAAGGTCCTCGCTTAAAATCAATAGTTTACAGGAACTCCACAGATGTGAGCGATGTACGCTAATATTTTATGAATCATTTGTGCTATAGTCCCATCAGATAGGTTGTACGGCTGGGGCCAAAGCCCCGGCCCAACCCACCAATTTGGGATTCACCAGGAGGAATTTGTTATGGCTATCAATCGTTGGGACCCGTTCCGTGAAGTCGTTGCACTGCAGAATCGCATGAACACGCTGTTCGGCAACCTGAACAATGAGACCGAAAGTCCGCTGACCACAGCCAGCTTTGTGCCTGCGGTCGACGTTTACGAAGACGACAAGAAAGTCGTCCTCAAGCTCGAAGTGCCCGGGATCGAAGAGAAGGATCTCGATATTCGCGTCGAGAACCACACGCTTACCGTCAAGGGCGAGCGCAAGTTCGAGAAGGAAGAGAAGGAAGAGAACTTCCATCGCATCGAGCGCCGCTATGGCAGCTTCTATCGCGCCTTCACGCTGCCCTCCACCGTTGACACCGAGAACGTCGACGCCAAGTACGAGGCGGGCGTGCTGAAGCTGGAACTGAAAAAGAAGCCCGAAGCCCAGCCCAAGCAGATCAAGGTCAACGTAGGCAGCAACAAAACGTTGGCAGCGTAAAGGCCGCCTCAAGCCGCTAGCTTCCAGCTACCAGCTTTTTCAACCGGAAGCAACGGCGGCAATTCGAATGCGCCGGGGGGCGGAAGGTTTTTTGCCCACCCGGCGCCCATGTTTTGTTGAAGCAAATTCACAATGTATAGCGATATCTTTCTAAGTGCGACTGGACGCCGGCTTCCCGGCGGGATCAAGCTAGGAGCTAGCGGCTAGAAGCTAGGAGCTGTTTTCATGGCAATTAACTGGGAAAAATTCACCGTCAAGTCGCAGCAGGCGATCCAGCAGGCGCAGACGCACGCTGCCGAGTTCGGCAACCCCGAATTGCAGCCCGTCCACCTGTTGCTCGCGCTCATTGAGGACCGCGAGGGCGTCATCCCCGCGGTGCTCGAAAAGATCGGTGTACCCATCGAGCGGCTAGAGAGCGACCTGCACCAGATCGAGGAAAAACTGCCTCGCGTGGCGGGCGCCTCGGCGCAACCGAGCCTCAGCCCGACGCTCACCAAGGCCCTCGAGCAGGCCTTTCGTGAAGCCGCAAACTTCAAAGACGACTACGTTTCCACCGAGCACCTGCTGCTCGGCATCGCGCACCAGAAAAACGACCCGGCTCGTGAGGCCCTCGTAGCTCTCGGCGCAACCAAAGACGCCATCCTCAAGGCGCTTACCGCCGTGCGCGGGTCGCAGCGCGTCACTGATCAGAATCCCGAAGGTAAATTCCAGGCGCTTGAAAAATACGCCAAGGACCTGACTGAACTCGCGCGCCGCGGCAAGCTCGACCCGGTCATTGGCCGCGACGAGGAGATTCGCCGCGTCATCCAGGTGCTCTCGCGCCGCACCAAAAATAATCCCGTCCTCATCGGCGAGCCCGGCGTGGGCAAGACCGCCATCGTCGAAGGCCTCGCCCGCCGCATCGTCTCCGGCGACGTGCCCGAAAGCTTGCGAGACAAGCGCGTCATCTCCCTTGACCTCGGTTCGATGCTCGCCGGCGCAAAATATCGCGGCGAATTTGAAGACCGCCTCAAAGCTGTGTT
The DNA here is from genome assembly GCA_963782285.1 of uncultured Acidobacteriaceae bacterium. GTDB lineage: Bacteria > Acidobacteriota > Terriglobia > Terriglobales > Acidobacteriaceae > Telmatobacter. The sequence goes on along the minus strand of CAWAJH010000015.1, from coordinate 35,952 downwards.
GAAAGAAATCGAGGAGTCGCAGGGCCAGATTGTGCTGTTCATCGACGAGCTGCATACCCTGGTTGGAGCGGGCGCAGCCGAGGGCGCCATCGACGCCTCAAACATGCTCAAGCCGGCACTGGCGCGAGGCGAGCTGCGGGCCATCGGCGCAACCACGCTGAATGAGTACCGCAAATACATCGAAAAAGACGCTGCCCTCGAGCGCCGCTTCCAGATCGTCTACGTGGGCGAGCCCAACGTCGAAGACACCATCGCCATCCTGCGCGGCCTCAAAGACCGCTACGAGCAGCACCACAACGTGCGCATCAAGGATTCGGCCATCGTAGCCGCGGCCACGCTCTCGCACCGCTACATCTCGGACCGCTTCCTGCCCGACAAGGCCATCGATTTGGTTGACGAGGCCGCAGCCTCGCTTGCCATCCAGATCGGCTCGGTCCCTACCGAAATCGACCAGCTTGAACGCGAAGCCACCTCGCTTGAAATCGAGCGCGCCGCATTGAAGCGCGAAACCGACCAAAACAGCAAGGAGCGCCTCGCAGAAGTCGAGCGCGAGGTGGCACAGTTGCGCGAAAAAATCACTGCCCTCCGCGCCCGCTGGACCAAGGAGCGCGAGGCCATCAACCGCATCGGCGACCTGAAAAAGAAAATTGAAGCCCTGCGCTTTGAAATGGAAGAGCAGACGCGCAAGGGCCAGCTCGAGCGCGCAGCGCAAATCCAGTACGGCGAGTTGCCAAAACTCGAAGCCGAGCTTAAAAAGCTGGATGCCGCTCAAGGTAAATCCGGCGCCACGCGCATGTTGAAAGAGGAGGTCGACGAGGAAGACATCGCCAAAATTGTTTCTAAGTGGACGGGCATTCCGGTGTCGCGCATGCTGGAGGGCGAAGTGAAAAAGCTCGTCCAGATGGAAGACCGTTTGCGCGAGCGCGTGGTCGGCCAGGATGAGGCACTCAAAGTGGTCGCCAGCGCCATTCGCCGTTCGCGCGCGGGATTAAGCGATCCCAAGCGGCCCATCGGCTCATTCATCTTCCTCGGGCCCACCGGCGTGGGCAAAACCGAAACCGCTCGCGCGCTGGCCGAGTTTCTCTTCGATGACGAACATTCTATGATTCGCATCGACATGAGTGAGTACATGGAAAAACATGCCGTGGCTCGCCTCATTGGCGCGCCCCCGGGCTACGTTGGCTACGACGAAGGAGGCCAGTTGACTGAGGCCGTACGCCGTCGCCCCTACGCCGTTATTTTGTTCGATGAAATCGAGAAGGCGCATCCCGACGTCTTCAACGTCCTGCTGCAGGTGATGGACGACGGCCGCCTGACCGACTCGAAGGGCCGCACCGTGGACTTCAAGAACACGGTGCTCATCATGACCTCGAACCTGGGCGCGGCCATGTTATCCGCCGAAGTACTCAAGACCGAACACGACTACGACATCGCTCGCGAAAGCGTGATGAAGGTTCTGCGCGAGCACTTCCGTCCGGAGTTCCTCAACCGCGTGGACGATATCGTGATTTACCGTCCGCTAGGCAGCGCGCAGCTCAGTCAGATTCTCGACATGCGGCTCAACGATATCCGCAAACTGCTTGAAGATCGCGCCATTTCGTTCGAGCTAAGCGAGGCCGCGCGGCAACTGATCCTCAAAGCCGGGTCGGACGCCGCTTACGGCGCTCGTCCGCTCAAACGCGCGCTGCAACGCATGGTTCAGGATCCGCTGGCCATGAAGATTCTCGATGGCGAGGTGCTGCACGGCTCGCACGTCCGCATCGATGTCGATCGCAAGTCGAACCAGCTTGTCTTCGAGCCCATGGGGCGCGAAGCCATGGCATGAACGCCACGAGCCGGCAATGAACTGGGTGCCCCATCCTAAACACGTTCTCTGTGTTTAGGGTGGGACAGCAGGAGCGCACCTCCGCATCGCACCTTGTCATCCTGAAATAAAAATGGCGCGCATAGCGTGCCAAGCGAGTCGAAGGATCTGTGGCCGCCTATCCCTCTGCCATCCGGGATCCCGAAACAGAATTTCCATTGACCGTCCCGCATCTCCTCTGTCACTCTCAGTGACATCCCCCCAGGAGGTCCGCTTGGCAACTGCGTCCGCTGTGCAGCCCTCGAGAAACGTGTTGCATGTGCGCGGCCACTGGAGCGCGCGCGAAGACCGTGTGCCTTCCGCGGTGTGGCTCGCGATCCTCTGGGTCGGCATGATCGCCGGCTTCGGATCCGACCTTCCCAATTTCGTCAAGCAGATGCCCCCGGCGCCCAAAGTCATCTGGGTGCATGGCGCAGTCTTCACCATGTGGATGATTTTGCTCACGGCGCAGGTGCTGCTCGTGTTGGGCGATCGCGTGGCTTGGCATCGCAAGTTCGGCTGGTTCGCGGTTTGCTGGGCCGGGCTCATGGCCGTTTTAGGGCCATGGGCCGCGTTCGCTGCGCAGATCGCGCATCTGAGCGGCCCCACCGGCCACCCGGCGTTTCTTGCGGTCAACCTCATCGATATCGCAGGATTTCTTGCTCTGTTGGCGTGGGCCATCGCGCTGCGCAAGAATCCGGCTGCGCGCAAAAGAATGATGATCCTGGCCACGATCTCGCTTGCCGATCCCGGGTTCAATCGCATTAGAATTTGGCTCTGGTCTTCGTCTCCGCCTGTTTCTTTGTTCTCCCTGTTCTTGTTCATCTTTTATGGAAATGTTCTGCTGATCGTCGTCATGGCTGCCTGGGATTGGTGGCGCGGCCGGCTGATGCGCTCCTTCCTGATCGGCGCATCGGCGCTCCTCGCGGCCGAATACGTTGCCTCGTTCCTATACATGTGGGGACCGTGGAAAGCGCTTGCGACCCAGCTTGTGCAGCTCTGCGCAAAGCACTCAATCTAGCAAATCTTCGGTGGGTTCGGGCCTTTTACTGCCGCAACTCCACCAGCGTCGCTCCTTGGCCACCTTCATTCTGCGGAGCCTCTTCAATTCCGGCTACGTGCGGATGGTTCTTCAGAAACTCCCGCACACCGCGCCGCAGGATTCCGGCGCCGTGGCCGTGAATCACGCGTACTTTCGGCAATCCGGCCAGAAACGCGCGGTCGAGATACTTTTCAAGTTCGTCGGTCGCCTCGTCCACTGTCCGGCCAATGAGATTGATCTCCATACGAATTTCGTCGGTGTTCGCGCTGGTCACCGAGACGTGCACGCCCTTTTGCCTGCGCGCCGCGGCAAGTGGATCTGCCTTCGCGGCCGCTGCTCCTGACGATTCCGCCAAATCATCCCGCTTTACGCGCATCTTGATCGGCCCCAGTGCCACTTCATACAAATCCTTCTCGACTTCGCGCTGCACGGTGCCCACTTTATTCATGCTCTTGATGAGCACGTGATCGCCCGCAGCAACGTGCCGCAGCACATGCGGCTGCGCGTTCGCGTCGCCCTGGTCCGCGCCCGTGCGATGCGCCACAACCGTCTGATTAAAGCTCTCCTGAAACTCGCGCCGCAGCCGCCGGATGCGTCTTTCGGCTTCTTTCGATAGCTTCTGCTGCGCCGCGCGATCCTCAACCGCACGCACGTTCTCGCGCATCTGGTACTCGAAATCTTTCAGCAGCGAAGCCAGCTTGCCTTCGAGTTCGCGCACGCGATTGCGCACCTCCGCATCGCCTTCGCGCTCCAGCTTCTTCCGCTCCTGGTTCAGCACGTATTGTTGTTCACGCGCGGCTTTGCGCTCTGTCTCCAGATCCGCGAGCTCGTTGTGAAGCTTGTCGAGGAAGCGCGCAATGTCGGCTTGCTGCGACCCCATCCGCTCGCGTGCCGCCCCAATAATCGCGGCGTTCAATCCCAGCCGCTCTGCTGTCTGGATCCCCGCCGATGCGCCCGGCACGCCGAGAAGGAACTGGTAGTTCGGAGCCAGCGTCTTCTCATCCACGCCCGCCGCGGCATTGCGCACGCCCGGTGTGTTCGCCGCATACACTTTAAGAGAAGTGTGATGCGTCGAGATCAGCGTCCACGCTCCGCGGGCAAGAAAATGCGCCGCGACTGCCACTGCCAGCGCAGCGCCCTCTTCGGGATCGGTCGACGAGCCGAGTTCGTCGAGCAACACCAGTGAACGCGCATCGGCCAGTCGCGAGAGCCGATCGAGGTTCGTGATGTGCGCGGAGAAGGTCGACAGCGCCGCCTCAATCGATTGCGCGTCGCCTATGTCGGCCAAAAACGCCGTGAAGACAGGTAAGTTCGCGGCGGCCGCGGGCACCGGAATTCCCGCTTGCGCCATCATGGCCAGCAGCGCCACCGTCTTCAATACCACTGTCTTGCCACCGGTGTTTGGACCGCTGATGATGAGCTCCCGCTCCTCCGCTACTAGCTCAAGCACGAGCGGAACGGTTCTTCCACCCGTCTCGCGCAGCCGCTTCTCCAGCAGGGGATGCCGCGCGCCCCGGAGCAGCAGCCGCTCGGGCCCAAACGTCGGCGCAACACAATCGAACTGCCACGCAAACCGCGCCCGCGCCAGCAAGCTGTCCACCAGCGCCAGAACGCGCGCGCCTTCCACCAAACTATGCGCGTAGCCAGCAACCTGCCGTGTGAGCGCCACAAAGATGCGATGAATCTCCTCCTGTTCCTCCTCGATGAGCCGCACCAGTTCGTTGTTCTGCTCGATCGTTTCGAGCGGCTCCACGTAAACCGTCTGTCCCGATGAACTCGCCCCATGAATCACGCCCGTCACGCGCCGCTTCAGCTCTGCCCGCACCGGAATGACGAATCGCTCGCCGCGAATGGTAATCACGTCGTCCTGCGTGGCGCCCTCGACGGAGAGTTTGCGCAGTGCCGAGCGCAAGCTCTCTTCAATGAGCTTCTGTTGTCGCTCCTGCTCACGCCGAATGCGATTCAACTCGGTCGAAGCGTCGTCGGCCAGCGAACCATCCGGCTGAATCTTGCGCTCAATGGACTGTGCGAGCGGTCGCAAATTCGCCGTCAGCGCAGCCGACAACTCCGAAAGTCCCGGCAGCTTGCTGGCCAGACGCACCGGCGGCTCACTGAGCAGCGATTGCCACGCTGCTATATCGTTTGCCAGGCGCGCCACCGCCTGAAGCTCCGATGCTTCCAGGGCCGCGCCGTCGATTTGCGCCTTCGCTGCCAGTTGCGTCGGATCGAATAATCCGCCCAGAGGAACCGACACCTGCTCTTCCAGCAGCAGCCGCACCTCGCCCACAAGCTGTTGCTGCCAGCCGATCCACACATCGTCGGTCGAAGGCTTCAGCGCCAGAATCGCTTCGCGACCCACCGGCGATGCTGCGAACCCCGCCACCAGCGCGAGCAGCGGCTCCCACTCGAGCGCAGCCAGATCTGCGTGCTGTACGGGCGACGGAACTGGATCGAGAAGCGGCATCTTTACGAACTAGGTCAGCGTTCCGGCCAATGATCAACCAGGGCTGCGTTGTCAATCTGCCGCGGATTAGCTGGATGTTGTATCGGGTTTGGTGGAAGACGTCGCAGCGGGAGCCGGGGCACTCGCAGGAGCCGCGGCCTTGTCACTGGAAGAATCCGTCTTGTCTTTCGTCTTCGATTCTTTTTCGGCTGAGCCGCCCTCGGCCGGCGCGCTGCTCTTCGCCGCATAGTCATTTACGTACCATCCAGCGCCCTTAAAGTTCAGTCCCGGCGCGGTCAACGGCCTCTCCAACGCGCCTCCGCATTTGGGGCACACCTTTTCCGGCGCGTCGCTGAATCGCTGGATTTTTTCGAATCGATGGCCGCACTGTGTGCAGCGGTACGGGTACAGCGGCAAGTGTCTAGTCCCCTCGGCAGAAATTGATCGACATTCCTATTCTACCGAGAAGGCGGCAATGCCCGAGCGAGCCTCGCCGCCTTCACCCTTTGCCAGCACTTTGTGTCGACCCAAACTCAATGCACCTTGATCGGCACCGAGGCGCTGTGATTCTCCCACGCCAGCGTCATGGTGCCTTTCCCTCCGCCATCGTCAGTCAGCGTGTACTTCAGGTCCTCAACCATCGAAGGGGGCTTGGACATGGTCATCTTCGTCCTGCCCAGATCCGCCGTGCTGTCGTACGCAAGACCCCATTCGCCGGTCTTTTTGCTCACGATCAGGGTCCACTGGTCCGGATCGGTGATATCGACAAACAGCGTGTAGGTGCCCGCCGGAACGTTCAGGTCTCCAATCGTCAAATCGGCGTCGGTATGCAGCGTGGTGGCCGAATTCGCGCCCGCACGCCAAACCGGATACGACTTGTGGGTCTGCGCGATGAGCCCATCCTTGGTGAAGATCTGGCCTTCCCGCCCCTTCACGCCCGGAGAACAATAATTGATAGTGATCGTCTTGCCGCCGAGGCTAACTGTTGCTGTTTCTGGCGGACTCTGGGCAAGCATAACCGTCGCAGCAAGCAAAAGGCCCATACACACGAAGACACGTTTCATGGCGTTGCATCTCCTCCAGGCAGAGCCTTGTTCAATCGAGGGTGGCCCCGTCGCGATGATTGTCGCATTGCGTGCCTACGTTGCGGAAGCAGACTGCACGAAATGCGTGTGAAAACCCTGTTATGATGCGCCAGAGGAAGCGGTATGTCAGGAAATGGCAGTCATGGAACCGCAGGCGGGCGCTTTCGCGCAGCCCTCGCGGCGGAAAAACCCCTGCAGGTCGCCGGCGCGATTAACGCCTACACCGCGCGACTGGCACAGGCCGCCGGTTTTCGCGCGATTTATCTCTCAGGCGGAGGTGTGGCTGCCAATTCGCTGGGCATTCCCGACCTCGGCATCAGCACCATGGAAGATGTGCTCATCGATGTTCGCCGCATCACGGATGCCTGCTCGCTACCGCTGCTCGTCGATATCGACACCGGCTGGGGCGGCGCGTTCAATATCGCGCGCACCATTCGCCAGATGATCAAAGCGAGTGCGGCTGCCGTGCACATTGAGGACCAGGTGAGCGCCAAGCGCTGCGGCCACCGGCCCGGCAAAGAGCTGGTCTCAACGGAAGAGATGGCTGATCGCATCAGAGCCGCCGTCGATGCGCGCAGCGATCCCGCGTTCGTCATTATGGCTCGCACTGACGCCCTGGCCAGCGAGGGCTTGGCGCGCGCCATCGAACGTGCTCAGGCCTACGTTGCCGCGGGCGCCGACATGATCTTTGCCGAGGCGGTGACCGAACTCCCGATGTATACGGCGTTTCGCAAGGCTGTGGGCATGCCGATTCTGGCCAACATCACCGAATTCGGCAAAACGCCCCTCTTCACGCGCGAAGAACTTGCCCAGGCCGATGTCGACATCATCTTGTATTGCTGCGCCGCCTATCGCGCCATGAACGCAGCCGCGCTGAAAGTTTACGAGTCGATCCGCGCCGACGGCACGCAAAAGAATGTGGTGCCGCTAATGCAATCGCGCGACGATCTATACAAATACCTTGATTACCACGCCTACGAAGAGAAGCTGGACGAGCTTTTCGCCAAAGAAAAGGCGCCAGAGCGAACGGATCAATGAGGCCAACGATGGAAGCGAATCTGGAGAACACGATTGCGGTGCTCGAACGCACGCCGGCGGCGCTCGATGCGCTCCTGCGCGGCCTGCCGGAGATGTGGACCCAGCATAATGAGGGTGAGAACACGTGGTGCGCCGCCGAGGTGGTCGGCCACCTGATTCACGGGGAACGTACGGACTGGATTCCGCGAACGAAGTGGCTGCTTGAGTTCGGAGAATCGAAGCCGTTCGAGCAATTCGACCGGCAAGGCCACTTGCGCGAGAGCCGCGAAAAGACACTGGATCAGTTGCTCGATAAGTTCGCACGGTTGCGAGCGGAGAGCCTGACAGAGCTGCGCGCCATGGACCTGCGGGCCGAGGAACTGGAAAGCCGGGGAAGGCATCCGGCGCTGGGAACGGTGACGCTCGGCCAACTGCTCTCAACCTGGGCTGCGCACGATGTGAATCATCTGCATCAGATCGCGCGGGTGATGGCCCACCAGTACCGCGAGGCGGTCGGGCCCTGGACTCGCTTTATGGGCGTGATGCACTGCGGCGGGCACGGCGAAGCCGCTTGAGTGCGCTGGAAGTACGGGGCCGCAATCCGTTAGTTTGAGGCTCTCAGGAGGATGCAGTTGAGCACAGAGGAAGCCAAAACCGCGCGGCCTGCCTTCAAACCCAAGAAGTCTGTTGCGCTGTCAGGCACGGTCGCGGGCGAAACCGCAGTTTGCACTGTCGGCCAGAGCGGAAACGATCTGCACTATCGTGGCTACGACATAGCCGATTTAGCCGCGAACTGTGAGTTTGAAGAAGTGGCTTACCTTCTCGTCCACGGCCATCTTCCCAACGCTGCGGAGTTGGGCGCGTACAAAGCCCGATTGCTTGGGCTGCGCGGGCTACCCGCGCAAGTCGAACATTCACTCGAACTGTTACCCGCGCACACACATCCCATGGACGTGCTGCGTACGGGCGTCTCAGTCCTCGGCTGTGTGCGGCCCGAAGCTGAGGACCACAACGCCGTGGGCGCGCGCGCCATTGCCGATAAGCTCCTGGCGTCGCTCCCGTCCATGCTCCTTTACTGGCATCACTTCGCGCGCAACGGCAAACGCATCTCTGTCGACGCAGACGGCGGATCCATCGCCGCGCATTTTCTCCACCTGCTGCACGGCGAGCGGCCCAGCGCGGAGTGGACCCGAGCGATGCAGGTTTCGCTCATTCTGTATGCAGAACACGAATTCAACGCTTCCACATTCACGGCGCGCGTCATCGCAGGCACCGGCTCCGATCTCTATTCGTGTGTCACTGGCGCCATCGGCGCGCTCAAAGGACCCAAGCACGGTGGAGCGAACGAGGTCGCCCTCGAAATCCAACGGCGCTACACCTCCGCCGACGCAGCCGAGACCGACATGCGCCGCCGCATCGACCATCACGAGGTCATCATCGGCTTCGGGCATCCTGTCTACACCGTCAGCGACCCGCGCAGCCACTTCATCAAAGAGCAGGCGCGCGCGCTGGCCATCGACGCAGGCGGCAGGCGTCTTTTCTCCGTGGCCGAGCGCATCGAGAGCACCATGCGCGACGCCAAGCGGATGTTTCCTAATCTCGACTGGTACTCGGCGGCCGCCTATCACCTGATGGGCATTCCCATTGATCTCTTCACGCCGATCTTTGTGATGGCGCGAACCGCCGGTTGGTGCGCGCATGTCATTGAGCAGCGCGAAGGCGGCAAGATCATCCGGCCATCGGCAATCTATACTGGGCCGGAGAATTTGAAGTTTGTGCCGATCGCGAAGAGGGATTAGACCGCAAGGAGCATGAGTGTCCTCGCACATCAGCAATGAACGCCCCGCACCCGACCAAGTCCTCGCCGACATCGCCGACTACGCGCTGAGTTACAAGATCGAGAGCGACCTTGCCTACTCGACCGCGCGCTACTGCCTTATTGACACGCTGGGCTGCGGCCTGGAGGCGCTCGAATATCCCGCCTGCACAAAGCTGCTTGGACCCATCGTTCCCGGCACGGTTGTTCCCAATGGCGCTCGCGTTCCCGGCACGGAGTACGAGCTCGATCCCGTGCAGGCTGCCTTCAACATTGGGGCAATGATCCGCTGGCTTGACTTCAACGACACCTGGCTCGCCGCCGAGTGGGGCCACCCTTCAGACAATCTCGGCGGCATTCTTGCCACTTCTGACTGGCTCTCGCGTGAGGCGGTTGCTGCGGGCAAGCCGCCGCTCACCATGCGCGACGTACTAACCGCGATGATCAAGGCGCACGAGATTCAAGGCTGCATTGCGCTCGAAAACTCGTTCAACAAGGTCGGCCTCGATCACGTGGTGCTGGTGAAGGTCGCGACGACCGCAGTCGTCAGCCAACTGCTCGGCCTTACGCGCGAGCAGACGATTAACGCGCTCTCACTCGCATGGGTCGACGGGCAGAGCCTGAGAACTTATCGCCACGCGCCGAATGCAGGCTCGCGCAAAAGCTGGGCCGCTGGCGACGCCACCAGCCGCGCTGTTCGTTTGGCGTTGATGGCTCGTGCGGGCGAGATGGGCTACCCATCCGCGCTCACCGCAAAGACCTGGGGCTTCTACGATGTCTCGTTTCGCGGGCAGGAGTTCAAATTCCAGCGGCCTTACAATTCCTACGTGATGGAGAACGTGCTCTTCAAGATCAGCTATCCGGCGGAGTTTCACGCGCAGACGGCAGTAGAAGCTGCGATGAAGCTGAAAGCGCGCCTCGACTCCTCGGGGAAATCTGCCGTGGAGATTCGACGCATCACGATCCATACGCACGAGGCTTGCCTGCGCATCATCGATAAGAAGGGTCCGCTCTCGAATCCCGCCGATCGCGATCACTGCGTGCAATATATGGTCGCGATTCCGCTGCTGTTTGGCCGCCTCACTGCAGCCGACTACGAAGATACTGTCGCAGCCGATACGCGCATTGACGCACTCCGCGCGAAAATCGACTGCGTCGAAGAGCCGCGCTTCACCGCGGACTATCACGACCCGGAAAAGCGCTCGATCGCGAATGCACTTCGTGTCGCTCTCGAAGATGGTTCCGTGCTCGAAGAGACCGTCGAGTATCCCATCGGCCATCGCCGCCGCCGCGAAGAAGGATTGCCGTTGCTCATCGAGAAGTTCACGACCAACCTGCGGCGGCGCTTCAATGAGGCGCAGCAGGAACGGATCCTTGAGGTTTCACTCGAGCCCACCCGACTCGACGCGATGCCTGTAAACGAGTACGTGGATCTGTACGTGCCGCAGAATATGACGCTCTAGTTTTTTTCTCTTTCGGGGCGCGCGAGACGCAGGGATTCGGGAATGCAAAACGGTCAAAAACGGAGCTGTGAAACTGTGAGACTGTGGAACTGTGCCCGCAAGTGATTGATTCGGCGAGTTCCACAGTTTCACAGTCCAATTTTTTTCGTAGGGGGTGCGGTGGAAGCAGCGAACAGGGATCAGGGATCAGAAAGGCAAGGATTGAGGAAATGATGGGGCGAGGAGGGCTGAGATGTCTCTGGTGAGGCATAGGAACATTGTGCGCCGGAATGCGGAGGCGATCTGCAAATGGAAGTGATGAGGATTTAGCGGTTTAGGGGTCGCGCTTCTTGACAACGGTGTTCGAGGAGCGGGGAATGACGATCTTGGAAGGCGGCGGAGGGGGTTTCGTTGGGAATTGTCGCCGGGGTTCTGTCGCCCCTGCGGGGCAGTTCGGGGTGAGCAGATTTCCCAGGGCTTGCGCCCCCGGCTAACTTCTCTCGCTTCCTGCGGAAGCTCTCTGTTCGTGCGGTTTCCCGCCCAAGCGAAGCCTGGATTGGCGACTACGAGGGAATTGCGATTGTGACGGTAAGGCAGTTCCTTGAAGGTTCCGGGTTCCGGGAAGCGAAGTTCTAGAGCGTGTTTGGCTCTGTTGACATCCTCTCTGCGAGCAGTGAAACGACAGGCAGCTAGAGGCGGTAAAGATCGAAGGCTAATCCAAGGAGGAGTGCTTGGCGGGATTGAGTGTGCAGGGTTCTGCCGGGCGCCCGGCAGGAGAGTTTGCGCTTCACGGCTGAGAAGACACTTTCGATCAAGGAACGTTTCCCATACTGTTCTGTGGGGAAGTTCTCGCGCATCTGGAGGCGCACACCGGATGCCCTGCAACTGGAGCGGCGTTTGGCCGGGATGATGCTTTGAGCCTGGAGTTGCTCGCGGCAGAAGGTGTGATTGCGCTCGGAGTCGAACTCGGCGTCGGCCAGCACGCAGCCGATGGGAGTATGTTCATGCGCCTGGCCCACCAGGATAGGTAGGGTGGCACAGTCGTTCCACGGTGCTTGACGAGCCCACTGAGCCAGGATGAGTTGCCGCTCTACATCGACCACGGCGAGCCACTTCAGCCAATGTTTCCAGGTGCGCTGCTTCTGGCCGAAGTGCTCTACACGGCGGATGAAATAACTGCTCACCGCGGCCTGCGACAGCCCGGTGGCATCGACGGCTACCGTGGCCGGACTTCGCCACCTCCCGGGCATACGGCGTACGATCTCCTTCATCACCCGCGCCACATCGGCCGGATCAAGCCGGACCAGAAAGCGATACAGCGTGGTGTAGTCGGGAACGGAGTTCAATGCGAGGGCAGATCGCAATTCCGCGTGCTCACCCAGCCGAACCTCAGCCTCGCGAAAGGTCCAATCCTCGTAGCGCATCAGGCAAAGCACAGCCAGCAGTTGCGGCTGCGTAAACTGCCGCTTGCTGAACTTGGTCCGCTGCGCGGGCAACACTCTCCCGCTGACATCGAGCGCCAGCCGGGCAAATCGCACCAATCCAACCTCGGCCATACGGAATGCAAACAGCCAGAGCAGTTTCAGCTTAACCCGCTTCTGCCGCGCCGGAACTGCAGAGTGCCGAGGATGTCAACAGAGCCAGCGTGTTTCATAAATGGCGGCCTCATCCGGATTCTCGTCCCTCAGGGGTTGAAACCCCTTGCTTTTCAGGCTCTTTTCGGCACGACTGAAGTCGTGCCCTGATACAAAGCGGATTTATGAACAGGCTCTAACCACCTCGTGGTTATCCCAGGTCCCAGAAACGGGACCTGGGGCACCCATACTCGTGACGGATGCGCGTCCTGAGACCTGAGCCGCCCGCCTTCCGCGAACAGAGGAAACATAGAGGATTGACTCTCCCACCCGGCTTGCGCCCTGGGCTAACTTCTCTCGCTTCCTGCGGACGCTCTCTGTTCGCGCGGTTTCCCACCCAAGCAGAGCTTGGACGGGGCACCGTGCACCCGGCAAGGAGCAACCGCAGATCCTTCGGCTCTTCCCCTTCGGCTTCGCTCAGGGGCAGGGTCGTCGCTCAGGATGACAAGCTCGCTGCGGGAGCAAACAGAGCAGGCGGACCGGCGGTCCGCCTGCTCCATTTTAAGTTGAGGGTTGACGCTTATCTAAGTTGAGAATTGTCGCCTACGCCTTCGCCAGCACCGGCTTGCCCATCCGCTCCGCGATCATCTCGTGGGCATGCGCGAAGAACTCGTCGTTCGCGATCTTGCCCGCTTCCAGATCGGCGAGGATTGCCTTTTGCGCCAGGTACTCCTTGTTGACGATGCCTGCCTTGGACTGGAGCATGCGCCAGGCCTTGCGCCGCTCCACGCAGAACATCACCAGTTGCCGGCTGAGCGCATAGTAAACCGCCTTGCCGTCCTGATCCTGCTGGATGTACACACCGAAGTCTGGAATGAAGCTGCGGTGCTCCGGATGCAGGTAGCGGCGGTAGACCACGTCCTGCTGCGTGATGCGCACCAGCATGTTGTCGAGCGCGATCATCTTCTCAGCCTGCTCGGGCTTGATCTTCTTCAGGTGATTGCGGAAGCGCGCCTCGGTCACGGCCCAGTGGGCCACAGTGTAGCGATACGGCTCGCCCGTCGCCTTCGACTTGGTCTCGTACCAGTCGAGCTCGGGCGACGGATTGCCTTTCACGTCCAGCGTCTCCTGGTAGCTCTCGCCCTTGCGCGGATCGAAGACAAACTCCGGCACGCCGCGTGAGTCGCGCACACGCTGCGCCTGGAAGAGCGCCATGTCGTCGGGCACTCCATGCTCCGGCTGGCAGGTGGTGTACGCCTGCAGGAACATGGTGCCGCGATACTCGAGACCGTCGAGGATCGCGCGATAGAGCTTGGGCGCGTTGGCCATGGAGACCTGCGCAATGAACGGCGATCCGTGCCCCGCGAGGAACGTTTCAGCGACCGTTTTCTTCTCGGTATTCTTGCCCTGCGTGGCCGCGCCGAAGGTGTTCATGTCGCCGCCGCCGAGCATCGGCGTCGAATCGGAGTTCTGGCCGCCGGTGTTCGAGTAGACCTGCGTATCGAGCATCAGCGCCTTCACATTGGGCCGGTTCTGCAGAATTACCTTCGACATGTTCTGATAGCCGATGTCACCCATGCCGCCGTCGCCGCCCACCACCCAGACCTTGGGCAGCTCCACAATCTCCTGGTCGGTCATCAGCGCGTCGGTAAAGTGCGTGAAGTGGTAGTACTCCTGCTCGCTCAGCCCCTTGCCCTCGCGCGTAAGAACGATGTCAGCCAGCCGCTCGGGAATCACGGAGCGGCGTCCGTGATCGACGATGAAGCTCTCGCCCATCAGCCAGCCCACGGTGATGCCGTCCTGGAAGAGCGAGTTCATCCACGGATAGGGATGCGGATTGTTCGGCGAGGTCGACCCGTACACGGTGTTGCATCCAGTGTGCGCAGCCATCGCCATCACGCTCATGCCATTAGCCAGCCGCCCGTCGATGGGCTGCAGGTTCTTGTGATTGAAGGCTTCAGTCAGCAGCACCGCCGCGATCGCTTCAATGAGCTGCGCGTCGGTGACCTCGCCGTGCTCCGCCTCGTACGCGGCGATGCGCGCCTTGGTGTCTTTCACGTCCTCGCCGCCCAGGCCCATCACCAGGTGCTCAATCGCCTGCCGCAGCAGCGCGTACTCGGCCGGGTTGCTCTCCTTGAGCGCAGCCAGTTTGGCCGCGCCCGTCTTTTCGAGTTCGCCGGCCTTGGCCACAAACCGGTCGCTTTTCGCGTGGAAGACCGGCCGCATATACGCCTCGGTCACCGCAGCAATCGAGCGCAGCACGCTCTTTTCGCCGCAGCCCGCGCAGGCGCCATCGCCTGAAACCAGCGCGTCGTAATTGGTGCGCACCATCAGCATGTTGCGCAGCGTTGCGGTCTTTGAGTCGGCCGGGTTGGCGCCGTTGTACAGGCCAAGATACTTCTGCGATGTGTCCGGCAGCAGATCGAGGAAGGCCGTCCCGCTCTCGTGCTCTGCATTCACCTCTTCGGTCTCCTGCACCATCTTCAGCGCCTGGTGGTCGCCGCAAGCCGACACGCATGCAGCGCAGCCCTTGCACAGGTCGCTGACGAAGATCGAGAAGATGCCGCCCGACCCCGGCGTCTTGCGCTCCGGCGATGAGAAGATGGCGTTCGTCTTCTGATACGCCATTGGCACCTTGTCAATAATGCTGTAGAACTGCTTCTTCGCCTCCGCTGAGAATCCATCCACCGACTCGGTAACTTCGCGAACGATAGTGGGCAGCGGCGTTCCCTGCTTGATCTCGGAAAGCATGCGCTGCCGCGTGAGCTTTTCGATCTCCGGCAGTTTGTCGAGCATCTTTCTGCGTTCCACCGGATCGCCCACGTAACGCGAAACCGCGGTGCCCAGAATCGTGCCCAGGTCCTGCGAGCAGTTGGGGAGGGCTGTATCCGGGCACACGCTGATGCACTCCATACACTGCGTGCAATTCTCGGCAATATAGAGCGGAGTCTCGCGCCGCGCCACGTACTTCGAAGCCGTGTCGCCGGTGGCTGCCGCAATCACACCCAACGCAGAGAGCGGCGTGGCCGGCTGGTTATAGCCGAAATGCGAGCGAAACTCCGCGTCGAAAACATTGATTTGCGAAATCGGCGTACGGGGTCCCTGTCCTGCCGGGACCGGCGTGCTGCGGCGCATTGAAGGCACAGTACCCGCCGCCACTTCAACGAAGGCCGGCGCCTGTGCCAAGATCGGCAGCAGAGCCTGTCCGCGCAGGCTCGAGTGGTCGGTTGCTTCAATCTCGCCGATGGCAATCTCTTTCACGCGCTCGAAGCCCTGAATCATGACTTCCATGTTCGACTGCACGACGGCATCGCCGAGCTTGCCGAATTTCTTCACGTATTGCTTGTGCACCACCTCGCGGAATTGCTCCTGCGAGATGCCGAACTCCTGAAGCATGGGGCTGACCGCAAAGAACGCGCCCAGAAATGCGTTACCCTGCATGCGCAGTTGCAGGTCGCCGCGGTCCGTGGCCTTGCGCGCAATGTCGAAGCCGGGCAGCGTAAACACGCGAATCTTCTTCTTGATAATTTGCTGGCGCGCCCAGATGGGCAGATTCTCCCATGCGTGCTCGCCGTCTACGTCCGACTCCCACACCAGGCTGCCGCCCTCCTGCATGCCGTCCAACGGGTTGGTGTGCGTAAAGGCCTTGGGATCGCAGCAGAGAACCACGGTGACATGCCGAAGATCGCAGTTGACGCGAATGCGGTCCTTGGCCGCAACCATAAAGTAGCTGGTGGGCGCACCTTTCTTTTCCGATCCATACTTCGGATTGGCGCTGACGTGAATCACTTCCTTGGGATTGCCCAGGTCGTCGACCAGGTGATCGCGCTCAAAGAGCAAGTCGTTCAGGTCGCCGAGGATTGCGCCCAGATTCTTGCCGGTCGTGATCGCGCCCCATCCGCCCACCGAATGGAAGCGTACGGCCACAGCGCCCTCGGGCAGCAGCGACGGCGTCTCGTCGCCAACCACGCTGTAGGGGTGGTCGACGCCAAGCACGAAGAAGTTCGCGTTGTCGGCTGCGGTCTTGCCGTCCTTGCGCGCGCGGCCCGCGGTTGCGTATTCAAATGCACCGATAATGTGCTCGGGACGGAAGTCGCGCGAGCCCAGCCCATAGCTGGCGCCCAAAAACCGCGGAACTTCGGCCAGCTCGATCTTGGGCAATCCTTCCGTCCCCTGCACCGCCTTTGAGAATGCGGTGCGGATGTCGCGGCCCAGCGGATTGTCGCCCGACAGCGCCTCGTCGGTCCGCTCCAAAATGATGACGTTCTTCTTGCCCTTGAGCGCGTTTACAACCGCAGCCTCAGGGAACGGGCGAATCACGTTGAGGTGAACCGATCCGACGCTCGAATTGCGCGTTTGCCGCAGGTAATCGACCGCGGCTTCGATATTCTCCGCGGCAGAGCCGAGCGAAACAAAAACCGTGTCGGCATCGGCGGTCTTGTATTCGGTCACGAGTCCGTAGCGGCGTCCCGTCAGCTCGGCAAAGTCCGCGTAAGCATCCTCAAGGAACTGCAGAATGGGCTCGGCAAAATTGTTGCGCCGCGCGATGATGCCCTGCATGTAGTGTTCCTGGTTCTGCACCGGCCCCAACAGGATGGGGTTGGTCAGGTCCATCATCTTGGGCACACGCCGCCGCGTGGGGCCAAAGAGAACGCGCTGCGCTTCAGTGGGGCAGTCGATAACGTCGTCGGGCGCGCCAAGATATTCGCGGATCAGTTCCGACTCGTGCTTGTAAAACGTGCGCTCCAGGTGCGTGGTAAGGAAGCCGTCCATGATGTTCATGCCCGGCGTGAGCGAGAGTTCCGTCACACGGCGCAGGATCAACGCCTGGTCGGCGGCCTGCTGCGCGTCCTTTCCGAAGAGCATGATCCAGCCGGTATCGAGTGCTCCATAGATATCGTCGTGTCCGCAGTGCACATTCAGCGCGTGCTTGGTCAGCGCGCGCGCGCCCACTTCAAGCACCATCGTGGAACCCTTGCCCGGCGCGTGATAGTACTGCTCGACGCCGTAGACCACGCCCTGGCCCGATGTGAAGTTCACCACGCGCTTGCCGCAGACCGAGTGGGCAATAGCTCCGCCCTGCGCCGCGTGCTCGCCCTCAGCCTCAATCGCCAGCGTATTGCCGCCAAACACGTTCAACTTGCCTTCGGCATATGCCTGCTGGAAAAGCTCACCGCCCTCTGTCGATGGCGTAATCGGATAAAACACGCCGGCGTCGGCGATGCGCGTCTCGGTATGGTACGAGACGAGCTGATTTCCATTGGCGGTGACGCGGATGCCTGGATAGCGAGCAGCTTTCATAAGTCCCTCACATGGTCCTTTTTTCGAACGTCTTCAGTTTGCGTTTCGGGGGTCGGGAGCCGCGGATCGCAGTCCCCATTTCATCCCCATTTTGAATTCTGCCGCGTACTGCACAGAGCGAGTTTCCCTCTGCGTCGTGCAGCCTCATCAAAAGTCAACACCAAAGCCTTAAGAGTCGAACGGCCGAAGCGGCAATGAAGAGCCCTAAGGGGAAGGTTACTCCTCAAGAGAACAGTCCAAACTAAGTATGCGCCCGCCTGTAAAGACGGTATCCCAGAAAGTGGTACGCGCTAACCCATACCAACCGCTGCAGTTGGCTGCCCCTCAGCACGTTGAAATCACCCAGCCCTGAGCCGGCACCGGTAAGGTGACCTGCCCGCCGCGCCTTCCGGGTCATCTCGATTCCACGCCGGGGCTCTCCGCCGGTTTATCCAGCGTCACCCGGCGCCTCTCGCGGGCCCTCGATTCCCTGCTATGCGTGTACTTTGATCACCTCGTGCAGACGCTGATCGCCCGATGCCGACGCATCGCCTGAAACCGCATACGCAACCGCCGCACCAATCAAACTGGGAATAATAAAGGCGTGCCCGCCCGTGGCTTCAGCTACAAAGACGACTGCCGCCAGCGGTGTCTTGTATCCCGCGGAGATAAACGACGCCATCCCCACAGCGGCATAAAGCGCGAGTGCCGAGCTGTGCGCCACGGACTGTGCAAACGCCACGCCAAAAGAACCTCCCGTCAGAAACAGCGGCACGAACATTGCGCTTACGCCGCCTGCTCCCAGCGTGAAGATCGTTGCTGCCAGCTTCAGCATGCCGAACAGAACCAGTTCCAGCGAGCTGTGCGGATGTTGCAGGATCAATCCCACCGCTTCGTAGTTCGGCCCCAACGGCACGAGCGGACCGTTGTAGAAATGAACAAAGGCCATTCCGCACAACGCCGTCAGCACGCCTCCGATCGAGAGCTTGATCCAATGCGGCGCCCGCCAGTTGACGCAGAAATTGCGCGCACGCCGGAACGTGATCGCAAATGCCATCCCAATCAGCCCGATCAGTACACCCAGTAACGCGCACCACAACAGGTCCCGGCTTGTAAATGAGGGCTCTGCTGCGAAATTGAACAGCGGCGCGCTGCCCAGAAATGAACTGAGCGTCATAAATGACACCACCGATGCGATCAGCGAGGGCAACAGCGCCTCATGCGCTAAGTCGTCCTTGTAGGGCATCTCCAGCGAAAACACGATGCCCGTCAGTGGCGCACGAAATACCGCTGACATTCCTGCGGCCGCTCCGCAAATCAGCATGATCCGTCTGTCGCGCGCGTCCAGGCGCATTCGTCCCGCGCTGCGCAGGCGCTTCCACAGCCAGGAACCGATGGCGCCGCCGCCGTAGATGCTCGGGCCTTCGAGTGCCGCGCTGCCGCCAAAGCCCACGGTGGTGATGGCCGCCAACAGTTTGGGCAGGAACGGTCGCGTGTTCACATCGCCCTGGTGCTCGTGATAGCTGCGGATAATCTCTTCCGTCGAATGCTCGTCCGGATCGGGCGTCAGGTACTGCATGATCAGTCCGGTCAGCGCGCATCCCAGCAAAAGCCCCGGCACCATCGCCCAGTGATGATGCAGGTAATACTTAAGGATGGGCGGCCACATTTTGTTGAGAATGATCACTACCAGCGCCGTGATCGTCAACCCGGTCGCCAGCCCGATGAGCGGCGCAATCACCAGCCACTTGCGCAGATCGCGCGCGTACACCGGCGCCAGATCCTCGTGGATGAGGCGTGCACATTCGAGCAGCAGGGGATGGTGAAAAAATCCATTCCTTCTTCTTGCATGATCGATGCTTTTCTTCATCATCTTTCCTTGACAATCAGTTCGCGGACTGCTGCGAACCACGGCCATGCCCGCGCCTGAGGTGACTCAGACGTTCCGCTGTCTGCGCGTCTTCTGTGCTCGAGAATTCGCGCCGCAGCCGCTTCACCTCGTCGTGGTGCAGCAGCGACAGCTTTTTGAGAATCTCTTCGCCTCGTTCTGTCAGCGAAACGACCACCACCCGCCGGTCCACAGGATCCTCGGTGCGCTGCACCAGCCCGCTCTCGAACGCGCGATCCACAAGCCCCACGACCGAGTTGTGCCTCTCCTGAAGAAATTCGGCGATTTCCGAAATGCTGGCTCTCCCGGCGCCCGTAAATCCGGCAATTCCAAGCATCAACTGGTGCTGTTGCGGCGTAATTCCGCCGGCACGGGCAGCATCCTCGCTAAAACGCAAAAACTTGCGCAGTCTGTGCCGGAACAGCGCCAGTTCTCGGTACATCTCTTTGTCTTTGGATTTCATTTCCCGCTCCGTTCTCTGCCCCGACTGCAGCCGCGCCTCGGCGAGTCCGGCCACGCTTCATTATATCCTGATGCGATACAATCGCAGAACGATGCAAATGGGGCGAGTCGCCGCCGGGCGGTTCCCCGGCAGGAAACTAAATCAAGACGTTTCGCAGGCGGGCTTAGGCCCCTCGATCACTTCGGCCGGCTGGGCATCTTCCCGGTGAGAAGACGCGGGCCCTTGGTGCGCTACCATAGGAAAAAGACTGAGGATTTGCATGTTTGTGGTGGTTTGGCAGTTTGAAATTGCTGAAGATAAGGTGGCCGGTTTTGAGGCTGCCTATGGGCCGGATGGTTCCTGGGCGCAGCTCTTTCGCACCTCGCCGGACTATCACGGAACCGAACTGCTCCGCGATGCCTACATTCCAGGCAGCTACCTGACCATCGACCGCTGGGCCAGCGAGGAGGCTTTTCGCGCCTTCCGCAAGCAGCATGACAGCGAGTATGAGGTGCTGGACCGGGCTTGCGACGCCCTCACCAGCCGCGAGACGCGGGTGGGGGCGTACACGGTTTGAGCTGCCGCACCGAAGCTATTCGAGTACCAGCAGATTCTTACTGAACTCCGGCCCGGCCATATACCTGAGTCCTCGATCGAAGGTCACCAACACGCCGTCTTCCTTGATCGCCAATCCAAGTAAGCAAGCGTCCGTCACCTGCTGGTGGCCAAAGATACGATCAATGAATGGCGCGGTCAGCTCGATCCAAGAGTCCTCGATTGGCCAATAGCGATGATCAGGAAGTTTCTGGATCTCGGTGAGTACTGCAATCGCTCTCTCCACGCTTCCCGGTCCCAAGCGGATGGATGGATTGGCCGCGAGGCGAAGGTAGCCGGCCTCGGTCAATGCGCAGGTGGCCCACTCGTCACTTAACGGATCGAACCACCCGTGGGCTTTCTGATGATGCTCATGCTCATCACTGCTCAGTGCAACAAGCATGTTCACATCGAGCAAGTACTTCTTACTCAATGTCATCCTCAGAATACTTCTTCACCATTTCGGAGGTGATCACGTGTCCAGTTTTGGGAAGCAGCGGGAATCCACCAGGAGAACGCCGGATCTCCTGCCTCGGGCTGGGTGCGGTTTCCGCTTTTCGGATCAGCTCATTAATTGCTGCACTCAGGGTCAAACCTCGAGCGGAGGAATAAACAGTGGCGAGCTCATGTACATCATCGTCGAGCGTGATCGTGGTTCTCATTTTCTTATTCTGCATCAAATTCTACTTTGATGCAATATATTCCACTTGATGAAGACTGACAAATCTGATGCTTAATGTTATATTTGATGTGAGGCTCACAATTTGATGCACATTTTGCCTCCATTGTGACCGCGGGCACGTCTCATGGCCTGCCTCGACAATTTTCCCCCTTTCTTCGCCATTTTCTCCTGTTCTTCCGTGTCTCATCCTGCTACAATCCCCTTCGAAATCCAGTTCAACCCCTCGCCGTTTCCTGCCGGGAAAGCATGAGAGGTGGAGGGTGAGCGTTTTTTCGAGGAGCCCTCCCAAATGCCCATCGCCGACGACCGCGCTAAAGCTGTAGAACTTGCCCTTTCACAAATTGAGAAACAGTTCGGGAAGGGGTCGATTGTGCGGCTCGGGTCCCGCGAGGCGCTGTTGCCCATCGCCGTTATCTCCACTGGATCCATCAGCTTCGACGCCGCGCTTGGCGTCGGCGGAATCCCGCGTGGCCGAGTCACCGAGGTCTTCGGCCCGGAATCTTCAGGTAAAACCACCATCACTCTGCAAGTGATCGCCGAGGCGCAGCGGCACGGCGGGATGGCGGCTTTTGTTGACGCGGAACATGCGCTCGATCCGGGCTACGCCAAGAAGCTTGGCGTCGACGTCGACAATCTGCTTGTCTCGCAGCCCGACAGCGGCGAGCAGGCCCTTGAAATCACCGAGGCCCTGGTCCGGTCGGGAGCAATTGATGTACTGGTGGTCGATTCCGTGGCCGCGCTGGTTCCCAAGGCCGAACTCGACGGCGAGATGGGCGACTCCCACATGGGCCTGCAGGCACGGCTTATGTCGCAGGCGCTGCGCAAACTCACGGGCACGGTTTCCAAGTCGCGTACCGCTCTCATCTTTATCAATCAAATCCGCGAGAAGATTGGCGTGATGTTCGGCAATCCGGAAACCACCACCGGTGGCCGCGCGCTCAAGTTTTACTCGTCTGTCCGCATCGACATCCGCCGCATTGCCGCGGTCAAAGAAGGCGACACCGTGGTCGGCTCGCGCACCAAGGTCAAAATCGTCAAGAACAAAGTCGCCGCGCCCTTCCGCGAGGCTGAGTTCGACATCCTTTACGGCGAAGGCATCAGCAAAGAGGGCGACGTGCTCGACTTGGCTGTCACCCACAACATCGTGGAGAAATCCGGCGCCTGGTACAGCTACGGGGGCGAGCGCATCGGCCAGGGCCGCGAAAACACGCGTGGCTTCCTCAAAGAAAATAAGGACATCTATGCCCGGATCGATGCCGATCTGCGCAAGCGCCTGAGCATCGGCGCCGCCAAGGCAGATGTCCCCGAAGTTCCCACCGGCGGTGCAGCCGAAGCGAAAGAGGCCGTAAAAGGCCGCAAGGGATAGCGCCCGATTCACTTATTACATTCGACGGCTGCCTTCGGGCGGCCGTTTCAGTTCCCGCGCGGCGCTCTGTCAGTGCAACGAAACACCATTCTCTTTGCCCCGTTCACGATCCCGCCGTTACGATAGAGCGGGCACGTCGGGAGGCATGGAAGTGAAACAGAATTTTTCGCGGCGTTCGCTGCTCGCCGGCGCAGGTGCGGCTTCGGCTCTTCTTCTCTTTCGCGGCAAGCTTAGCGCCGCCACACAAGCCGCTGGAGCTGAATCTTCGCCGCTCGCCGGAGCTCCAGGTGCTCTCGACCTGACGCTGACCGCGATGACCGCGAATACTCTGCGCATTGGCATCGCACCCGCAGACGCCGCTGCCCCCAACCACGAGCTTGGTTTCGTCGACGCTTCCTGGCCTGTGCCCTTCAAAGCTCCCAACCATGCCCAAGCCGTCGCGATTCCCTGGGGCCGGTATGTCATCCGGGTTGACACCGACCCGCTCCGTATCGCTGTCCTCGAAAAAGGCGCAACGCGGCAGGAAATCCGATTCGACCCGGACAGCACGAACATCCATTTCATACTCGACGGCCCCGTCTTTGGACTCGGCGAAGGCGGTCACCCCTTCGATCGGCGCGGCACACGAGAGGGCGTGCTCAACGGCCAGGTTGCTCCGGACTTCCGCGACTTCGGCGCGCGCATGCAGATTCCCTGGGTCATCAGCCCGACAGGCTGGGGCATCTTCATTTGCCAGCCGCTCGGCAGTTTCGAATTCACAGACCAGGAAGGCGTCTTCCGTGCCGTTGAAGCCACCTCCACGCGAAACGTTTTCCTGTTGCTCGGCGACGGACCTGCCGGCGTTCTCAACGAGTACGCGCGTCTCACCGGATTCCCGCATATGCCGCCGCGCTGGGCCCTCGGCTATCTGCAATCGCATCGCACGCTTGAGAGCCGCGAAGAAATGATGGACGTCATCCATACATTTCGCCAGAAAAAGCTGCCTTGCGACGCGGTAATCTATCTCGGCACCGGGTTCTGCCCCTCCGGATGGAATACCGGCCACGGTTCCTTCACATTCAATGAGCAAGTCTTTCCGGATCCACCCGCGACGTTGAAGCAGATTCACGACCAACACTTCAAGGTGGTTCTTCACGTCGTTCCTCCGGGCGATTTTCACGGGCGAGTATCGGACACGGGCTCCGCCGCAGATGCGCCGGGGGATGCCGCGGCCTACTGGCGGAAGCACGCTGCACTCGAGCGTATCGGCGTCGACGGCTGGTGGCCCGATGAGGGTGACAAGCTCTCGGTCTATTCTCGCTTCGATCGCAATCGCATGTACTTTGAAGGATCGCGGCTGGATGACGCGAATCGCAGACCGTTCGCGCTCCACCGCAATGGCTACGCGGGCCTGCAGCGGTTTGGCTGGCTCTGGTCGGGCGACGTCTCCTGCACATGGAATACGCTGCATCGGCAGATCATGGTCGGCATCAATGCTGGTCTTTCCGGCATTCCTTACTGGGGTACCGATACCGGCGGTTTTTCGCCCACTCCTGAGCTGACTCCCGAGCTGTTCGTCCGTTGGTTCCAATGGAGCAGTTTTTGTCCGTTGTTCCGTGGACATGGCCGTGCCTGGAAACTGCGCCTGCCCTGGGGCTGGAATACGGGAGACCCGGGCCCGAAAGAAGTAGAGGGCGACTGGGTGGCAAACTGGCCGCCTGCCGCCGACCTGCATCGCGCTGACGTGGAAGAAATCTGCCGCAAATACCTCAACCTTCGCTACCAGCTTCTTCCATACATCTATTCTTCTGTCGCACAGGGAAACAGAACTGGGCTACCGCTGATTCGCGCGCTTTGCCTTGCGTGGCCGCAAGATGCGACCGCCGCGACCGCGGACGATGCCTACATGTGGGGCGACCACTTCCTTGTTGCGCCTGTTTACGAAAATGCCACTGCGGCGCGATCGGTTTATCTGCCTGCCGGCGCCTGGTGGGATTTTTGGAGCGGCACGCGCGTCGATGGCGGCAAGGCGGTTTCAAAGCAAGTTGACCTGGCGACAATGCCGCTTTATGTGAGGGCAGGCGCAATCGTTCCCCCGGGCCAGTCCGACAATATGTGGATGAGCCGGCCGCAGAACCAGTCACGTTGCGAATCTACCCCGGTGCGGACGGGCGATTCACGTGGTTCGACGATGATGGGACGAGCTACAACTATGAACGCGGCCAATTCATGCGCGCGGAGTGCGAGTGGAATGATTCCGCCAGGACGCTGACCATCACGCCGGATCCAGCCGGCAGGATACCGTTGCCGGAGTCTATCCATGTGGAGCTTGCAGACACAAAGCAAATCAAGCTGGTCAAGCTAAGCCGCAGAGGACTAACGCTGCGGTTGTGAAGCCACGCCGAAAACCCGCGGAGTCAGCTTTCATTGGGCCACAGCCAGGCCGCTCCACGAACGCCGCTTGAGTCTCCGTGCAGAGCCGGGACGATCGGCGTATGAATTCCGCCACCGAAGCCGTATCCCTCCAGGAGGGGCGGAACATTGCGATAGATGCTGCTGAGCGTGGATAGTCCGCCGCCAATGACGATCACATCGGGATCGATCACGTTGACCAGCGACGCAAATCCTCGGGCGATTCGATCCTCGAGTCGATGGATTGCGGCTCTCGCCTGCAGATCGCCTCGATCAGCGGCTTCCGCGACATCCTTTCCCGAAAGTGACTTCCCGGTGTTGCGCTCGTAGTCCTTGCCCAAAGCAGTGCCTGAAATCCAGGTTTCGATGCACCCACGCTTTCCGCAATAGCACTGCGGCCCCGGAACTTCGTCGGCCCGCGGCCAGGGGAGGCTGTTATGGCCCCATTCGCCCGCCACACTGTGCCGGCCTTCGTGTACATGCCCTTCAAACGCAAGACCACCCCCGCAACCCGTGCCGAGAATCACCGCAAACACCACTCGATACCCGGCGCCGCTTCCATCCGTAGCCTCGGAGAGTGCCAGGCAGTTCGCATCGTTCTCACAGCGCACTTCTCTGCCGAGAGCGGCCGATAAGTCCCGCTCCAGCGGTTGCCCGTTCAGCCAGGTAGAATTGGCGTTCTTTACCAAGCCCGAGGACCGAATGATCGTTCCCGGAATGCCCGCTCCCACGGTGGCACGCTGACCGAGTTCTTTCTCCAGTTTCTGCACCAGGCCCGCGATGGCATTCAATGTCCCGGTGTATTCATTACGCGGCGTTGGCACGCGGATCCTGCCTAGTTCCTCCCCATTCGCGCCAAGGGCCAACGCTTCTATCTTGGTGCCTCCCAGATCGACTCCGATTCGCATCACCCCTCCCATTCACCGTCGATTAGAGCGCATCAAGGCAACCGCAGGCGAACCCTTCGGCCTCGATTCAGGTCGGCAGCGAAACCGCCCCAGGTGAGAGATAATTGCCTTTCGGTTAGCCGGGAAACGAATTCAATCCCGAAACCTGAGGGGACTCAAAATGAAAGCCTTTTCACGCCGTGACATGCTTAAATCCAGCCTGCTCGTTCCCGCGGCCGCAGCTACGGCCCAGGGCATGATGCCGATCGATGCCGCCATGCAGGCTGCAGGCGAAGCCGC
The DNA here is from genome assembly GCA_963782285.1 of uncultured Acidobacteriaceae bacterium. Classification (GTDB taxonomy): domain Bacteria; phylum Acidobacteriota; class Terriglobia; order Terriglobales; family Acidobacteriaceae; genus Telmatobacter. The sequence goes on along the minus strand of CAWAJH010000015.1, from coordinate 9,860 downwards.
GGGCCCTCTGTCTGCCGGTGAGACCGCCCATCCGGCGTCGGCAATGTCAGGCTCGCTCCGCGAACGACTTCTGCTCGATTTTGGCTGGCGCTTTCAATTCGGCGACGCCTCCGACGCCGCGAAAGACTTCGGATTCGGCAGCGGACGATCAGGCAACTTCCAGAAGACTGGCGGTTTCCTCGCCCCAAGTTCCCTTGCCTTCGACGACAGCGATTGGAAACCTGTCGACCTGCCGCACGACTGGGCCATCGAGCTGCCGTTTCAGAACGATCCCGCGCTTCTCAGTAAAGGCTTCTATCCGCTCGGCCGCGACTATCCCACCACAAGCGTCGGCTGGTATCGGCGCATCTTTGAGTTGCCCGAGACCGATGCGGGTAAGCGCCTGTCCATCGAGTTCGACGGCGCTTACCGCGAGACGATGGTTGCCTTCAACGGCTTCTACCTCGGCCGCCATAGCGGAGGGTACGATCCCTTCAGCTTCGATGTCACCGATTTCGCCAACCCCGGCGGCCGCAACGTACTGCTGGTTCGCGTAGACGCGACAGAGAGCGATGGTTGGTTTTACGAGGGAGCCGGCATCTACCGTCATGTTTGGCTCGTCAAGACCAATCCCGTCCACGTGCGCCAATGGGGAACCTTCGTAGCCTCTGAGATCAAGCCCGGCGCGGCCGCACTCTCCATTCGCACTGAAGTGAACAACCACGGCCAGGCCGCCGCAGACGCCCGCGTCGTGTCCACGGTTCTCGATCCGAAGGGCAATGCGGTAGGCAAAGCTGTCACGGCGACCGTCTCGATCCCAGCATCCTCCGATCAAACCTACGAGCAGAAGATCACGGTGAGCCAACCGCAGCTTTGGTCGCTTGATGAGCGGAATCTGTACACGCTGCAGACTGAAGTTCGCGCCGCCGGCGATATTGTCGATCGCTACGAAACGCGCTTCGGCATTCGCGACATCAAGATCGATCCCGAGAAAGGGCTGCTGCTCAACGGCAAGCCTGTCAAAGTAAAAGGCACATGCAATCACCAGGACCACGCCGGCCTCGGCGCCGCGCTGCCTGACGCCGTGCAATCCTTCCGCATTCGCAAATTACAGGAGATGGGCTCCAACGGCCTGCGTACCTCGCACAATCCGCCGACGCCGGAGTTGCTCGACGCCTGCGATGAGCTTGGCATGCTGGTCTTCGACGAAACGCGCATGATGTCCTCGATCCCGAAGGCCTCGGCCAGTTCGAGAATCTCGTTCGCCGCGATCGCAATCGCCCCAGCGTCTTCATGTGGTCGATGGGCAACGAAGAAGCCACGGCAAACACCGAAAAAGGCCTGCTGATCCTTACTGCGATGAAAGCTCTCGCCGAGCGGCACGACGGCTCGCGTCCAGTTTCCATCGCACCTACCGGCGCGATCGGAACCGGGGGCCTCGTCGTCTGCGATGTCATCGGCTACAACTACATGGATCCGGGCGCGGAGGCCTATCACAAGGCGCATCCCGGCAAGCCCGTCATCGGAACTGAGACCGTGAGCGCCGTGGGCACGCGCGGCATTTACGTAACAGACTACGAAAAGGGCTACGTCGGGTCTTACGATCCTTACACCACCACCGGCCGGGCCTCGGCCGAGGGCTGGTGGAGATTTTGCGACGCGCGCCCATGGCTCGCCGGCGGCTTTGTATGGACCGGCTTCGATTATCGCGGCGAACCCTCGCCCAATGGTTGGCCCAACATCAGCTCGCAATACGGCATTATCGATACCTGCGGATTTCCCAAGGACACGTACTACTACTACAAATCGTGGTGGACCGCGGAGCCTGTCCTCCACCTTTTTCCGCATTGGAATTGGCCCGGCATGGAAGGCAAGTCGATCGCCGTCTGGGTGCACTCGAACCTGGACAAAGTCGAGCTCTTCCTCAACGGCCAAAGCCTCGGCATGAAAGAGATGAAGAAGGATTCGCATCTCGCCTGGGACGTGACTTACGCACCCGGCACGATCGAGGCGCGCGGCTACAAAGGCGACAAGCTCGCGATGACGGCCAAGCGCGAAACTACAGGCGCGGCGACGACGCTGGCCATTTCGGCAGACCGCAGCGAAATCTCTGCCGATGGCGAAGACGTAGCCATGTTCGCCGTTGAAGTCCGCGATGCGCAGGGCCGCGTTGTGCCCATCACCGACAACCCGGTCACGTTCAACGTCGCGGGCGCGGGAAAGCTCATCGGCGTCGGCAACGGCGATCCCACCGATCAGGAATCCGACAAGGGCATTTCGCGCAAAGCATTCAGCGGGCTCTCGATGGCGATTGTGCAGTCTCAAAAAACAGCCGGCAGCATCACCGTCGAAGCGAGCTCGCCCGGCCTCACCTCAGCCAGCGCCACGATCGCGGCGAAATCTGTCACGCTTCGCCCGCAAGTGGCCGCCTGGGAGCGTGAAGTGCCCAAGGGTCCGGGTGTTACCGGCCTGTGGAGGCCCGGCCAGGAAGGCGGTACTGAGATCTTCGTCCTCCGCCAGAGCGGCAGCGAACTCACAGGGAACGTCGAAGGCATCGGAGTGAGTTGGGCAGGTGGTTACGATGCGCCTCTCGCAATTACCGATGGCAAGGTCGACGGTTCGAACGTCAGTTTCAACGCCGGCCGCGAGTCCTATGCGGGCAAGATTTCGGAAGACACAATTCAGATGGAGCGCACTCTGAACCTCGGCCCACGTCCACAGCGAACCGAAACGGAATCCGAAGTTGCTCGGCCGGTTATTGGCCCGCCTCCCGATGGATCCGACCCGTCACGCAGCCCAGTTTCACGGCCGCCGGGACCCATGCAAATCGTTCTGCGACGCGTGCAACGCTAAATCGGGTGCGCGCAGAATTGGCACCCGTCAAATAACAGGAGTGCGGCCGACTCCGGGCCGTCCGCGTCGTTTCACTCACGCCCAGTCTGCTGCCAGACGTCTCAAGCCGTCCGTTGTTCGTATATTGGAACGGAGGCATCCCTTGTCCGTTTCATGCCGCCGGCTTTCATTCTCAGCGTTGATCCTGGCCATTGCAGCGGTTTCCTCCGGTGCCTGCATCGCCGCACAGCAGCACTTCACCGTCCCCAGGGAAGACGGCCAGTCGACGCCCCTCATGCTTTACCCAGCCGCCAAATCGGAGCCAGGGTGCGCGCCGCTCGCGGTCATCTCGCACGGAGCGGGCGGCTCAGAAAATGGGTACCGCTATCTGGCCCAGGCTATGGCCAATCTCGGCTACACGACCCTCGTCATGGGCCATGTTGAAAGCGGTCTAGCCGCGCTTGAAGACGACATGCGCCGATACGGCGTCATTGAAGGCTTGTCTGCCCTGGTCGCCGATCCCGACGCCGAAAAAGCTCGCCTGCTTGACGTCGCCGCCGCGTCGCGATGGGCCGACGGCCGTTGCCACGCACCCTTTCGCGTACTGCTCGGTCACTCCATGGGCGCTGAAACCGTCATGCTTGAAGCCGGGGCATCGAACATCATTGGTGTCGCGTCTCCGCCCGCGGGTCAGGATCGCTTTGACGCCTACGTTGCGCTCTCGCCCGAAGGCCCCGGCGTTGTCTTTTCCGGCGATGCGTGGAGCGGAATTCGCAAGCCCATGCTCATCCTCACCGGCACGCGCGACCAATCTCTCAAGGGTGGACCCCAGGCGCGCCTCGTTCCCTGGACCGATCTGCGCGGAACCTTGTCCCATTGCCAATGGCAAGGCGTGATCGACGGCGCCACGCACATGAACTTTGCCGGCGATGGCCTGGGCCGGGAAAAGGTCGAGTTGCTGGTCACGCAAACCGTTGCCGCATTCCTTCAGGGGGCGCGCCGCCATGCCTGCACTCTTCCACCCGCAGCGGACGGAATCACTCTGCAGGCAAAGTGAATGAGGCCGGCAGAACCTGTTTGAAATCCCGGGTGGCTCTTTGACGATTTTCAAAAGGGCCTTAGTGTGGCGTCCCAGAGGTTCGTAGCATCATTCGCAAGAAGCAACTGCAGATCCTTCGACTCCGTTTGCCCCAAATCGCGGCAAACTTCGCTCAGGATGACAGCTCTAGTTATGGCTTGGACTTCAGGGACAGGGCCTTAGGTTGTATCGACATAAAGGAGCGAGCGCCACTATGTGTCGATACAACCTCGGGCTCGGGGCGCGCTTTCCGCCCGTCCGGCCCCTTGAGACCGATGCACTCAGTAAGCCGGCGGCGCACCGGATACGGCAATCGAGACCGATGCCTGGTTCGCAAGCGCCGTTTGCAAGCTGTACCCGGGACCGGTAGTGGACGTAAGAAACGGCGTAAGGGCAGCGACAGCCGAACTGGAGCCGTTGTATACGGCCGTAATTCCGTCTGTGGTTTCGTAGTTGCGATTGTTCGCCGGATTGCTGTTAGAGATGACGCGCCCCAGCACCCGGTGTTCGCACTCGATACCCATAATGGCCGCCGAGACCTTGGCGAGATAGTCAAGCTCTTCGGGGGAGTAGCGGGTGTCGTACCACTCGTGTCTGAATTGCTTTCCGCGTACGTTGGCAGACATCGTCGCGAATTCCTGAATGGCGTTGAGATAAGCGCCAATGAAGGCGTTCTCCAGCGCGTCCAGCAGCCCAAGGAACGGGCCGAGAGTGTCAAAGCTGCCGGCGGGAAAATAAAACGTCTGCGCCGGGTCGGCGCTGACGCCAGAGATGCCGAGCAGGCTGCGGAGCAGATTGGCGTGCGAGATCTCCTCGGTCAGCGCCGCCTGAATATAGTTCACGTTCCCCAGATTGCCGCCGGAGCTGACGTGATCGGCAGAGCCGCCTGGGCCGGCCAGATTGGGGTCCTCGATCACAGCGCCTACCAAGCCGTTGTAATAGAAGGTGGTCGCCAGATCCTCCGCAATCAATGCGGCGGTCGCGATCTCGGTGACTGTGTCCTTCGCCTGTGCAGCCTCTTCGACCGCTTCGGCAGTGGACTCTCGCTCGTCGGCGCGCGCTTTGGCGGGAGCTACGACGTTCGCCAGGAGCGGCGCAGCCATTGCGGCCATGCCGGCCAGGCTCGTACGTTGCATAAAGTTGCGGCGGTTGATCAGTTGATCGCCGACACGGCGAAATTCATCGGGCAGACACATAAGACCCATTTTGACCTCCGTTTTCCTTTTCTGATGGATCGGACTGGGTGAGTCCGTATACCCAGTACGAGAGCAGCAGCTCAAACGGATTGGGTTTCTGGAAAATGATTTTGGAAGCGCCTGGGGTGCAGCGCCAACCGGCATCATCGTTTCCGGCAGCTTTCCTTCGCACGGCTTCGCCAAGACGCAGCGCTTGCACGTCGAGGCTCGTACAGATAGTGCCTCAGTTTGAAATATTCGCCTTGGGTGGAAAGCGGACTTTCGGTTATCGGCCACACCGACAATGCGACGCGCAGATCGTGTCCAACCTCACCGTGCAACGTCGGCTTAAGCTATTCTGAAGAACCTGGGGCGGAGGTTTTGTAGCATGGCGAAGCTCGTGTATGAATTGAATCAGTCCCTGGACGGCTACGTAGACCACCAGAAAATGGGGCCACCCCGTCCCGGCGCTCTTTCGTCATTTCATCGAGCGGGTGCGCGGCCTGACGGGCATGGTATACGGTCGCGGCATGTATGAGGTAATGCGTTATTGGGACGATGACCTTTCGGATTGGGATGTGGAGGAACGCGACTACGCTGCGGTATGGCGGGCCCAGCCGAAGTGGGTTGTGTCGCGCTCCTTGAAGTCGGTCGGCCCCAACGCCACACTCGTCGAGGGCGACATGGAGGCGGCGATACGCGGGCTGAAGATTCAGCCAGGCGGGGAGATTGAAGTTGCCGGACCAGTCTTGGCGGGAAGCCTGACCGAGCTTGGTCTTATTGACGAGTATCGAATCTACCTCCATCCCATCGTGCTCGGTCGTGGCAGGCCATTCTTCACCGGCCCCCGCCCGCCGCTCCGCCTGGTGGCCAACGATCTAATTGCCGAGGACGTGATTAGGTTGACGTACGTTCCTGCTTAATCGCGCGACTCGTCCGACGGACTGCCCCGACTCCTCAAACTGAAACACTACCCCCGTACACTAAGTTGGCCTCGGCCCGGTGCGCCGCTGCTAGAATCCCTCTAGTGTCACCGTGCCCCATGCCCGTGAAAGCCCTCTATCCCGGCACCTTCGACCCGCCCACCAACGGTCACGTGGACCTGATCCAGCGCGGAGCGAAGCTCTTCGACCATCTCACCGTGGCGATCCTCGTGAATCCGGTCAAGAATCCGCTCTTCACCGTGGAAGAGCGCGTGGAGATGCTCGAAAGAGGCGACCGGCCGGATCGGCAACGTCTCCGTGGCCACGTTCGACGGCCTGATGGTCGATTTCGCGCGCCGACCAGGGCGCTTCGGCGGTGCTGCGCGGCATTCGCGCCATCTCCGACTACGAGCACGAGTTCCAGATGGCGCTGATGAATCGCCGTCTCGCCCCGGAGATCGAGACCGTCTTTCTGCAGCCGGCCGGGCCGCTACTCGTTTGTCAGCTCGCGCATGGTGAAGGAAGTCTTCAGCTTCGGCGGCGACATCAGCGGCCTGGTGCCACCGAACGTGCTCAAGCGGCTGCGCGCGCGGATCAACAACGGCAACTGAGCCGCGCCGCATCCTCAGTCTCGAATTTTGCGCCCACCGCGAAATCTGTCAAGATAGAAGAGATATGACCGTTACAGCTCCTCAAAAAGTCTTTGCCGATCGCATTGGCCGGATCGAAGTTTCCGCGACCATGGCCGTGGCCGCCGAGGCGGCCAAACTGCGCGCTCAGGGCGCCAACCTGGTGGATTTTGGCGCCGGCGAGCCTCACTTCGCCACTCCGCGCCACATCAAGGACGCCGCCATCTGCCGCCATTGAGGCCAACTTCACCCGCTACACCGTGGTGCCGGGCATTCCCGACGTGCGCAAGGCCATCGTCGAGCGCCATGCCTGCGACTTCGGCTCGGACTACTCGATCGACGAGGCGATCTTCACCACCGGCGGCAAGCTGGCGCTGTTCAACACCATTCAGGTCCTTGTCGACCACGGCGACGAGGTCATTCTGCCTGTTCCCTACTGGGTCAGCTTCAAAGACATCATCCAGTACGCGGGCGGCAAGGTGGTGTTTCTCGAAACCAGCGAGGCGGAGAGCTTCCGCATCACCGCCGACGCCATTGAGCGCGCGATTACGCCGCGCACCAAGGCCATCATCCTGAACTCGCCGTCGAATCCGGCCGGCTCGGTGGTCTCGGCGGAGGATCTTGGAGCGCATCGTCCACCTGGCGCACGAGCGCGGGATTTTCCTGCTTCTGGACGAGTGCTACGTCTACCTCAACTATGCCGGCAAGCCCGTCTCCGGCGGCTCGTTCACCTGGGCCAAGGAACACATCGTCATTCTCGGCTCGCTCTCGAAGACCTACTCGATGACCGGCTGGCGCGCGGGCTTTGCGCTGGCCGCAAAGCCCGTCGCCGCCAACCTGAGCAAGCTGCAGTCGCAGTCCACCTCGAATGCGACCAGCTTTGTGCAGAAGGCGGCCATCGCGGCGCTGACCGGCTCGCAGGAGTGCGTGGCCGAGTTCCGCGCCGAGTTTATCGACCTGCGCGACTACATGCTGGCCGCGCTCGCCAAAGATTCCCGGCGTCACCTGCACCAAGCCCGAAGGCGCGTTCTACGTCTACCCGAACATCTCGGCGTACCTGGGCAAGGGCGGCATCCGCACGGCGACCGAGCTGGCCACCCGCCTGCTTCACGAGGGCGCACGTCGTCACCGTGCCCGGCGAGGCCTTCGGCACCGGCGAGCACATCCGCATCTCCTATCCGGTGACCAAGCAGAATATCGACGAAGGCACGCGGCGCATGGGCGAATTCCTGACCGGACTGCGCTAAGGCAAGACTGAGTTCGAATCAGCTCGAATACGAAGAGTCGGGCTTGCTCACGCGTCCAAGCGAAGCAGGCCGTTTGCGGCTGTCCACGAGCTGCTCCCCAACATCGCTGATTGCGACTCGGAACGTACGGAGCCCTACGGTCGATCTACCGCGACCAGCGATCGCTACTGCGTGCGTGCCCACTGCCGCGGCTCGCATGATAGCTGCGGCAGCCCACTCGCTGATGGGACGAAGTTGCTGGCACTCCACGCACATCGTTGTTGGGAAACTGCGATCCGCAGAGCGGGCAAACCGCCCCGGTTTCGAATGTGTCGAAGGTCTGGCTGCATCGTGCGCACTTCCAGTGAGTTCCCATCGGCAGGCGCGGCTCCGCAACTCGGGCAAGCAAACCCCTCGCGGCGCGGCAGCTTTTCACTGCGAATCATGCGCCCGCGCGCTCTTCAATCCGCCCCAGCAGTTCAGCAGCATGTAGCCGGCGATCAGCAATGACCAGATGGAGCGCATCCACAGGGCAAGACACAACAAACCCAACGCGCCCACAATGCCAAGAACCGTGGCCACCACCAGGCTGCGCGCGCGTCCCATGACAAACCAGAGCAGAGAGCGAAGAATCTGGCCGCCATCGAGCGGATAAATGGGCAGAATGTTGAAGACCAACAGGACGACATTGATGCACGAACACCATCTTGAGGAATTGATAGGCGTTGGGCATCGTCTGCGCCCACCCCAGCGACCGGCCGCCAGAACCGCCGCGCAGAGAACGGGCATGAGCGCCACGTTGACCAGCGGCCCGGCAGCAAGGCTCCAGAGCGTGGCGCCCGGCCTTCGCGGCGGGTTCACATAGGCCACGCCGCCCAGCGGCCAAAGCATGATGCGTGTCCACCGTTCCCCCAACCTGGCGGCAAGCCAGCGCATGGCCGAATTCGTGCAGAAGCACGATGGCAAAGAGCGCCAGGTACTCCAGCGCATTCCAAACCAGAGAAGCTGTATCTGCCCTGCCCGGCTGCCGATCTCGATGACCGCTACGACAAACCAGGACCAGTGCAGATAGAGTTCGATTCCCGCAACTCGAACCAGATGGATCGAACCCTGACGCAGGCTTGGCATTCCTGCTAGCTTATCGCATTCCATGCCCGAGCAGCAATGCCGGATCCGGCATCTAACCGTTCGTAATCCGCAGGCCTCATTTGAGCAGGCGTCCGAAAGGGAATCGCTGACGTGCCATCTGCCCGGCTCACGAGCCTGAACGCTGAAAAGCCTGCTTCGCCTACCAAATGCGGTCCAGGCACTCCGATCGACCGCGCGATCGCCGCAAATTTATTCGCTCCGCCCTGTGCAAACGTTATCTCTGTCGAGTACGATGTTTCTTCAATGTTGAACGCTATTGATTTTCGTCCCGTGATCCTGGCCGGGGGCAGCGGCACCCGCTTCTGGCCCCGCTCCCGGCGCGCCCGCGCCAAGCAAGTTCTGGCGCTGGATGGCGAGCGCTCCATGATTCAGCAAACCGTGGAGCGGCTTAAACCCCTGGCTGGGCTGGAAAAGACCTGGATCATCACCAACGAGTACCTGGCCCACGAGATCGCCGACCAGTTGCCCGGCCTGCCCGCCGCGCAAATTGTGCAGGAGCCGGTGGCGCGCAATACCGCCCCGGCCTGCGGGCTGGCCGCATTCCTGATCGAGCGCGAAAACCCCAACGCCGTGCTGGGCATCTTTCCGTCCGACCACGTGATCGCCGACGAGCCGCGTTTTCTCAAGGCGCTGCAAAAGGGCATCGCCGTGGCCGCGGCCGGCGAGAACATCGTGGTGCTGGGCATCGAGCCGTTCCGCGCCGAAACCGGCTATGGCTACATCGAAACCGGCGACCTGACGAAGGACGATTCCGCGCTGCACGTGCGCCGCTTCATCGAGAAACCCAACCAGAATCGCGCCGAAGAGTTTGTTGCCGCCGGAAACTACTACTGGAACTCCGGCATGTTCCTGTGGACGGCTCGCACCCT
>CAWAJH010000014.1:0-418865 GCA_963782285.1 uncultured Acidobacteriaceae bacterium | reverse complement strand
ACCTCTCCCTTACCACTTGGGTACCGCGCCTCGGGCTGTCTACGTCACCGGTTGCGGATCGTCTCCTTCCGCTTTTCGCCCAATTCTATTTCCAGGGGGCATTGCGGAATGGAGCGGGAGACGAGACTTGAACTCGCGACCCTCGCCTTGGCAAGGCGATGCTCTACCACTGAGCTACTCCCGCTTGACGCAAGTTCGAGTATACCGGGCGGCCGAAACCGGGTCAAACACATCAGCTCTTCCGGCTCCTCAACACTCGCTCCGGAATTCGGTCAAACTCAAATTGTGGCGCAAGCCGCGGCTTCAGGCTCATCTTGTGCTGGAAGAGACTTCCGTTTGACCCGCTCATCCGCTTCCCGTACACTAAGAAATTGCGAGGGATGCGGCTCGACCTGCCTTCAACCTCGCATCATTTTCCCTGAAAACAGGACCACCCCTGAAATTCAGGCTTGGAGATTGAAGTAAAACCATGGCAAATCACGTTTCCGCGCTCAAGCGCGCCCGCCAGACCGAAACCCGAACCGAGGTGAATCGCGCCAACCGCAGCCGTGTCCGCTCCAGCTTGCGCGCGCTGCGCGAAGCGCTGGCCAAGGGCGAGGTAAAGGCCGCCAACGAACAGTATCGCGCCACAGTCTCCACGCTCGACAAGAGCGTTCAGAAGGGTGCTTTGCACTCAAACACTGTCTCACGGTATAAGAGCCGCCTCAACGCGCGCCTCAAGATGCTGGCCTCCGCCAAAACAAAGTAGGCCGTGATCGCCGATTGGATCAGTAGTTCACGAATAGCCGGGAGCGATCCCGGCTCTTCATTTTTGAGCCGCATCTAAGGCTGGCTCACGGGTCCTTGCGCAGCATTGGTTTGAGCACAAGCATAAGTGTTTCGGCGATGATCTTCGACCCTTTTGCTGAGGGGTGGATGCCATCGCTCTGAATCGTCCCGGGCACGTTCACCAGGTTCACGTACAGCATGGGCACAAGGGCCACATGGTGCCTGGCCGCTAGATCGCGATAAATTTGATCGAACGAACGGATATAGTCCTGTCCGTAATCCGGTGGTAGCGTGATGCCTGCGAGCAGGATCTTCACATGCGCACGTTCGAGCCCTGTCAGCACCTGGTCCAGATTGCTGCGCGTATCCCCGACCGGCAGCCCTCGCAAGCCGTCATTGCCGCCGAACTCCACAATCACCACAGCGGGGTGCAGTCGCAGAACAAACGGCAGCACTGCAAGCGCGTCCTTTGTCGTCGCGCCGCTCGTGCCTTTGTTGACGACTTTATAGTGATACCCCTGCGCGTCGAGAGTCTTCTGCAGGTAATCGGGGTAGGCCTGGCCCTCGGGAAGACCATACCCGGCAGTGATGCTGTCACCGAAGCAAACGATTTCAGCACTGTCGGCGGCATGGAGCGGCCCAGCTACGAGCAACAGGAAAAATGCGACGAGAACCGCACGCCGAACGTCCACGTATATAGTGTAACGGCGCGCCAACCGTCGCAGCCGAGGAACGCCCGATAACAGGCCGTTTACACTGCGAGTGGGGGTGAGCTAGTTGATTCAAGTCAAGGGCGCGAAGAAATGGATTCAGAATGGTGCACGGCGCGTAGACATTCTCCGGGGTATTTCGCTCGACATTCCGGCAGGGCAATTTGTCGCCATCGTGGGCGCCAGCGGAAGCGGCAAGAGCACGCTGCTTGGCCTGCTTGCCGGCCTCGACACGCCCAGCGAAGGAGAGATCTGGCTCGACGGCGTACCCATTCATCATCTCGCTGAAACCGAGTTGGCGGCGGTGCGCGGGCGCAAAATCGGCTTCGTCTTTCAGTCCTACCAACTCATCCAGACCCTTACCGCTCTTGAGAATGTGCTGTTGCCCTATGAGTTGAACGTGGAAGGCAGCGGCCTCGCGCAGGCGCGCCGCCTGCTCGATGAAGTCGGCCTCAAGGAGCGCATGGATCACTACCCCATCCAACTCTCCGGCGGCGAACAGCAACGCGTAGCCCTCGCGCGCGCCTTCGTCGTCGAACCGCCCATTGTTATGGCCGATGAACCCACCGGCAACCTTGACTCGGTCAACGGAAAGCTGGTGCTCGACCTGCTGCTGGATAGAAACCGCAAAGCCGGAACCACGCTGGTGCTCGTCACACACGACCCTGAAGTTGCCGGCCGTGCCGATCGCAGAATCGTGCTCAAAGACGGTCTAATCGTTGAAGACTCGATTCCCACTCCAGTTCCAGCAGCCTTTACGGCACAACAAGGAGCACAATGGCCAAGCGCGCACTGAGCTGGAAACGCGCCGCGGCGATCGCGTGGCGCGACCTGAAGTCGGCACCCGGAAAGTTTGGCTTTGTCATCTTGTCTGTCGCCGTTGGTGTGGCCGCTTTGGTGGGTGTGCGCGGGCTAAGTGGAAGTTTTCGAAGCACTCTCAACACCCAGGCCCGCTCGCTGCTGGCGGGCGATCTCAGCGCTCGGATGTTCCGCGCACCGACCCAGGAAGAGCGGAACAAAATTTTGGAGATCGAGAAGCAGAGCGGCGGGGCAATTCGCTCCACTTGGACCACTGAAACGGTTTCGATGGCTTCGGTGCCATCCGATCCGGTCCCGCTCCTGGTTTCGCTCAAGGCAGTGGATCCTGCAGAATACCCGTATTACGGGACCGCCGAAATTGAGCCGGCCATGCCTTTGCAGCAAGCTCTTCAGGGCGACTCGGCGATTGTGGCAGATGAGTTTCTCATTCGCCTGAATGCGCACGTCGGCGAGACGCTGCGCCTGGGCGATAAGAACCTTCCACATTACGGCGGTGTTGAAGCAGGAGCCCGATCGCATCAGCAGCGGTATGGGCATTGGTCCGCGCGTCATGATTTCGCAGGCATCGCTCGCCGGCACCGGACTACTGGGGCCAGGCAGCCGCGCTACCCGGCGCCTGCTTGTCAAACTCCCTGACACACCGCCTCGCGGTCTTACAGCAGACGCCGAGGCAGCCGCGGTGCGCACTCAGCTTGAAGCGGCGCTGCCCGATGCCCAGGTCATTGACTTTCGCGAAGGCAATCCCGCGCTCACTCGCGGGCTCGACAATGCAACCTCGATCCTGAGCCTCATCTGCCTGGTCGCCATGGTCCTCGGCGCCATCGGCGTGGCCATGGCCATGCACGCGCATCTTGAGCAGCGCATGGATATGCTGGCGATTCTCAAGGCTGTCGGCGCCGATTCCGCGGATTTGCTTCGCATTTTCCTTCTGCAAACGCTGGGTCTGGGCCTCGCCGGCGGCTTGCTGGGCGTGGCCGCCGGAGTGGGCGTGATGGCCGCGCTTCCCGCAGCCTTCGGTCAATTGCTCCCGGTTCACGTGATCCTGCAGTTCCCCTGGCAATCGGTGCTGGCCGGCCTGGCAACCGGGCTCCTGACCACGCTCCTCTTCTGTTTGCCTCCGCTGCTCGATGTGCGCGCGGTGCGGCCGGTGCTGGTGTTGCGCAGGCTGGTGGAACCGAACGCAGCGGGCATCGGCGAATTCTTTGCGCGATGGTGGGCGCGGCGCCTGCAACTCGGCATCGCAGCGGCCGTCGTCGCCGCGCTGGGCGGTATCGCCTGGGCGCTCTCAGACTCGCCCAAAGTGGGTGCGTGGTTTGCCTTTCTTTTTACCGTCGCGCTCGTGGTGCTGCTGGCAATGGCAGCCGGTGCACTCCGCTTTGTGCGATTTTTGTTGGATCGCACGCGCCTGCGGCTGCCCTCGTCGCTTCGCCACGGTCTCGCCAATCTCTACCGGCCCGGAAACCAATCAGCTCCCGTGCTCGCCGCGCTTGGTACGGGCGTCATGCTCATTCTGGCCGTTTATCTCATGCAGAAGGATCTGTTGCGCGACCTGCGTGAGACTGCTGCGCCGAGCCTGCCGAATGTTTTCCTGGTCGACATTCGCACCGGCGAGGTCGACGGCGTCAAAGCGTTCTTCGCGCATCAGGCCGGCGTGAACCGGCCGCTGAACCTGATTCCCGTTGTGATGGGCCGATTTATTTCGATCAACGGCGAGCCGGTGGATCAAATGGAAGGCCAGCACTATCCCCGGCGCATGTTGCAGAATGCGGAACTCAGTTGGGCCGATACTCCGCCCGAAGGCGACAAAGTGACAGCAGGCTCGTGGTGGACGAGCAGCAGCGCATCCGAGATTGCCGTAAGCGAGGGTGTCGCCCGGCGCTTGCACCTCGGTGTCGGGTCGGCGATGGAACTTGAAACCGGCGGAACTACGCGCGCGCTCAAAGTAGCTGCGATCTATCGCGCCGACGGCCAGCACCTGGGCGCACGCGTGCAGTTCGTTCTGCCTTCGGGGCTCATCTCCAATGAGCCATCTACCTGGTATGGCGGCGCGCGTATCGATCCTAATCGAGTTCCTGAAATGGAGCGAGCCTTCTTTGCAGCTTACCCGACCATCACAGTCGTCAACGTCGCCGATGTGCTTGCAGCGGATCGAGGGCGTCGTCGATCAAATCACCTTCGTGGTCCGGCTGCTTGCAGGTTTCTCGATTCTCGCCGGTTTGACAATTCTTGCCTCGAGCATCGCCAGCACGCGCTTCCGCCGCATGCAGGAAGCGGTCGTGCTCAAAACGCTGGGAGCCACGCGGATGCGCATCGTGCGCACCTTCAGCGTGGAGTTCAGTGTTTTAGGGTTTGCTCGCCGGCACGGTCGGCGTCGTCTTCGCCAACCTTCTTACGCGAGTGCTCCTGCACAGGCTCGAAATTGTTTTCCATATCGAGTGGACGGCCACCATGGCTGCGCTGGCAGGAACTGCGATTCTGGCCACGGCCACGGGATGGATCGCGAGCTACCGGATTCTTGGCCTGCGGCCGCTCGAGGTCTTGCGCGAAGAGTAGGCATCGATTGAACAGAGCAGGGAACTGAAGCCGTGAGATTGATCTTCATCTACGGACTACCCGCAACCGGCAAACTGACCGTTGCCCGCGAACTCGCTTCGCTGACCGGCTACAAGCTCTTCCACAATCACCTCGCCGTCGATCTTCTGCTATCCGTCTTCGAATTCGGCAGCGCGCCGTTTGTCGAGTTGCGCGAGGAGATCTGGCTCTCGATCTTCGAGCGATCCGCCCAAAGCAATTTGCCAGGTTTGATTTTCACATTTGCTCCGGAGAGCACCGTCCGCCCGCAGTTTATTCCTCAGACGCTCGACACGATCGCGCGCGCGGAGGGCAGACTCGACTTCGTCGAACTCACCTGTCCGTTGCCTGAGCTGAAGCGCCGCATCGGCGATGCTTCACGGCGCGACCATGGCAAGCTCACCTCCGTCTCTCAATTCGAGCAGCTTCTTGCCGACGGAGTTTTTGACGCACCGGTCATGCCCAAGCCGGCGAATCACGATCGACACGAGCAGTCTCCACACCGGCTGAGGCCGCCGCACAGATTCAGCGTGCGCTCGCACTGCCGAAGGCGTCCCGAACCAAATAGCAATCTCGCTGAGGCGCAGACACGTTCGCAGCCGGTTCGCAACGCTCACGCCCCTGACGCAGCCGCAACGACACAGCACTCGCGTCCGTTGACCGCGCCCAGCAATGGCCCGTAAGATGAATAAGTTGGCTTTGTGCGCATGTTCCGGGGCCAAGCCAAACGGCTGCATGCCGGGCCGCTGCTCGCGCTTGCTGCCCCCTCGTTCAACGGCAGGACAGCTGACTCTGGATCAGCATATCGGGGTTCGAATCCCTGGGGGGCAGCCAAATAGAATCAAGCACTTACCATAACATAAGCCCGCATGGAAGCACTTGGTATCGGTAGCGCTAAGTCCTTTAAATGCGCATGTGGACGCACCCGGTACGACGCACTAAATGCTCTTAAACTCATGGAGTTTTCTTTGCTGATCCTTCAGGATTTCGTCGTGGGCCGGATCATGTCCGTTCTCGGCAAGCCATTCGAATGGAGGCGAGCCAAATCCTGCTGCGAGTTGAGGGCTCACTAAACCATTTGGAAAATACGTCTCGCGTATTGGAAGCGCATTGCGCGTGATCGCATGAATAGCGAGAAAGTCGATGCACAGGTGGATCGGGCTTCGGTTGCCACATTGATCGGTTCGTCTATTTCCGAGTCATTTTCGCGACGGCTCATCGAATTTGCCGCGCTGTCGCGATCAAGTTGCTCTGATCTTCTCTAAGAGCTTCTGCGTCCTGACGAGGCAAGTGTTGAATACTGTTCATCGGTGAGGCGCAACCAAATCCCACCATGTCCGGCGGCGATTGCTTGGTCTAGTTGCGAAACAGACGTCGCGTCGGCTAGCCCCTGGCCGCGCCGAGCTGCCTCGTGCACTTTGCGTTTAGCGCGGAAGAGGAATTGCCTCGATATGGGCGTCTTCGATAGATCTCCCTGGTGAAATCGGCAAGATACTCCACCGCAAACTTTTCAAGGCGAGAAACCTGGCTGGTCGCCTCGGCGATCAGGAGGTCAGAGTTCCCGCTGAATTTCGCGGGTGGGCTGACCGGGAAGATCTGCCAGTCGTGGTTAGCGGCCCGGCGCATTTCTTCGCTCACGATGAAGTGATGCGTCGATGCCGGCGAATCCTCGCATCCCGCGGACTGATGCGCTTTGGTGATCGAAGTGAGCCGGCGCGTAATGGTGGCCGAAGCGAGGCGGCTCGCACAATCTGTGATGTAGAGAGCGACGGTTTCGGGAGTTGACGGAAAGAAGGAGAGGTTGTGCTCGCGGCAGAAGCGGGTGAAGTCCCGAAAATCGGATCGGTACGCGAGCAGGGTGGCGGGCGCCTTCGCGCCGCGAGTATAAGCCTTGGTTTTTTCAGTGAGGGTCTGGAGATCGCGCGAGGGCGCGACCAGAGAGTCTGTTTTCGTGCATGGGTATGACTCCAAAAGAATTGCGATGATGAGGGAAAGTAGATGTCGTTCGAGGCTAGAGGAAGGTCAGGCGAACTTTACGATTCGGTTTATGTTGAGGGCGTAGCGGCACTTGGAATTTCGGCGCACATTCGGCTCACCGAATGAACGGCAACCCCGAAAAGCGCGCGGTCCTGTGATTCGAGTTGGCTGATGCCGGATCAGTCGCCACATTTCTGTCTCCACCCACGAAGGTGAGAATGCGTCCGGACCGCAGTACTTATGGGGGTTCCCAGCAAATCCAACTGATTCTGGGGACTTTCTTGAGACTCGAAATTGCCGCCGGAAATGATTGTCATCGCGGCTGACGATCCTCGGACAAAGCGGTAGGCCGTTGTTCGCTGATTCTTCCAAACCAATCTTCCCACGACCAAATCCCAATTCAGAACAGCCGCCGCGCCTCGTCCATTGCGGAACCGCAGGCTCCGTTTCTTTCCGACTCAGTGTTCATTCATTACGCCGCCCGGCCGATACTGACTTTGAAACTCGCGGACCCGCTTCTCAAAGTGTGTTCTTCCGCAGATGGTCCATAGACACCTCTCTCGGCGTGAACGTGGGACATGCGGTGCGGTCGGGCTCCCTGAGCAGCTCTCTGCGGGAATGCAAGGAGATCTACCGCAATGGGCTCAGCAGCCAAGGAATCAGTAGGAACTTTCCGTTTTTCTATCGCCTCCACTTTCAACTTTGCCGATTGTCTCCGTCGTGGAGCTTTCGGCCTGCTCCCCGCGGCGTTTGGCATGCGTGGCGTGCTTGCGCTCGTGGCATGGATGGTTGCTGCATGCGCGGTGCCGGCGGCTGCGCAACAGGTTCAGTTTTTCGGGTCCTTTCAGCCCTACAGCCAAAACGGGGCTTCCTACGCCCAGGGGCTCGTGACCGACGCCGGCGGAAACCTCTACGTCTCCGGCGCTCACGCACTGGTTTACATTCCGGTCGACGCCAACGGCGTTCCCACCAGCAACGGGAGCAACGTGAGCTGTTCGCCCGGCAGCGGCGCAGTGATGGGCCTGGCCATCGACACGACGAATCACATCCTTTTCCGAGCCGATCTCAGCGGGCCGAACAGTCAGCCCGATGTGGAAGAGTTCGCTCTTACCGGAGGGAGTTCTACCAATTGCAACCTGTCTTATATCGACAACGGAAGCTGGAGCGCCCCCAGTTCAGTCGCGGTCGACGCCAGTTCGAACCTCTACGTGCTCGACGCCGGGACCGGGGGCGGGACAACCGGGACAATTTACGAGCTCACGCCGGGTTCGGGCTACTCGAAAAGCGAAGTGTGCTCGAGCACCGATCTGCGCAACACGACCGGACTGTCGATCGATGGCTCGGGCAACTTCTATGTGGCCTCCTCCAGCGATAGCGCCGCCGCCGGCTTCACCTACAACTACGGCCTGGAGTCGCCGGGATTGGCTTCGGCGACCGGGGTCTTCAAGGTAACCGGGGCAGGCGGCGGCACGTGCACGCTCACGCAGATTGACTCCGGCTTGACGAGCCCAACGGCGACGGCGGCCGATGCGGCAGGCAATATCTGGGTGGCCGATCTGGGCGCCAACAGGATCTGCCTGCTGATGCCCAACGGTTCGGACGGCTACAACCAAAGCTCATTCCAATCGATCAGCCAAATCCGCACGCTCACGGTCAACAGCGCCGGCAAGCTCTACGGCTTCGCGTACCAGGATGCGGGCGCTCAAAAGGCGCTGGTCTGGACCGGCGGTACTTCGCCGCATTACTTGGGCACTTACAACATAGGGACGGCGGCTCCCACGGTCACAGTGACCGTGGACTTTATGGACCCAGCTACGGCGGACGGCTTCAATGTGACCACGCAGGGCTCATCGACGGGCGATTTTCAGGCCACCGGCGGCACGTGCGCACCTGGCTCCTACTCGGCATTGCAGAGCTGCACCGTACAGGTTAGGTTTACGCCGCAGGCGCCGGGGCTCCGAACCGGAGCGCTGGTCGTCACCGATAACAATGGAAACTTGCTGGGCACGAACTATCTCTACGGAACCGGCGCTGGGCCGCAAGTGGGCTTTGCGTCCTCTGTGCCGAGCACGCTGGCCAGCGGCAACTTCACCGCACCAGACGGCGTGGTGGTGGACGGCAACGGCAACATCTTCGTCGCCGACAGCAGCAGCAACACGGTAAAGGAGATTGTGGCTGCTGGTGGTTACACGGCGGTCAATACACTGGCGCAGGCCAACGGCAATTTCAGCTCCCCTGCCGGCCTGGCGATCGACGGGGCGGCCAACATCTTTGTGGCGGACCCCGGCAACAATGCGGTAAAGGAGATTGTGGCTGCCGGCGGCTACACCATTGTCAACACGCTGGGCAGCGGTTTCACTCTCCCCTATGGCGTAGCCGTGGACGGCAGCGGAAACGTCTTCGTCGCCGATTCCGAAAGCACTCATGTGAATGAGATTCTGGCGGCTGGCGGCTATATCACCGTCAACCAGCTGGGCGGGGACTTGTGCGGACCCGCTGGGGTGGCGGTGGACAGCAGCGATAACGTCTTCGTCGCCGATGAGAACGACTGTTCTGGGGTGTATGAACTTACGGCCGCGAGCAACTACGCCACCGTCAACCAGCTGAGTGGCGACTTCACCCTACCCAGGGGCTTAGCTGTGGACGGCGCCGGTAATGTCTTCGTCGCAAATACCGGCGGCGGCAACGTGATAGAGATTCTGGCATCCGGAGGCTACACCATCGCCGATACACTGGCCGCTGCCACCGGGCCCTATGGCGTGGCAGTGGATAGCAGCGGCAACGTCTTCGTCGGCTCTAAGGGCGACGGCACCGTGAAAAAACTGGACCGTGCCGATCCGCCCAGCCTAAGCTTTGCGACCGCAACCCCAGCGGGATCGACGGACACTACCGACGGCACGAAGACGGTGACCGTGGAAAACTTCGGCAATGCCGCGCTGACGTTTTCCGCCGTGAGCTATCCTGCCGACTTTTCTGAGGCAGCGGGAGTGGAAACCGATTGCGCCACCAGTACACCGGTCGCGGCCGGAGGAAGCTGCACGCTGAGTGTTGAGTCTGCGCCGGTTGGATGGGGTACTCACAGCGAATCGCTGGAATTGACAGACAATGCTCCCCGTACGCCGCAAATCATTTCGCTGAGCGGCACAACAACCACGCCGACAATCACACTTTCGCCCACCAGCGAGACACTGACAGCCGGTACTGTTGGAATAGCGTATAGCCAAACCTTCTCAGGCGGCGGTGGAACTTCACCTTACACCTATGCGATCACGATCAACAGCGGAACTCTGCCGAATGGGCTGAGTTTCAGCGGCGGCGTGCTTTCGGGAACGCCATTGGCCTCGGGCACGGTCACCTTCTCGATCGTGGCGACCGACAGCACCCTGTCACCGGGGCCTTACTCGAGCAGCAGCCAAAGCTACTCCCTCACCGTCAATGCACCCCCCGTTGTGATCAGCGTTTCGCCGGCGTCTTTGCCTGACGGAGCTATCGGCGTTCCGTACAGCCGGAGCATCGCGGCCTCGGGGGGCAGCGGCAGCTATAGCTATGCCGTAACCGCTGGAAGCTTGCCCTCGTGGTTGTCGCTGAACTCCTCTACCGGCGCGCTTTCGGGAACTCCAACCAGCGCCGGAGCATTGAGCTTCACCATCACCGCGACGGACACAATCAACGAAGTGAGCTCCTACCAGGCTTACACGCCGACGATCTGGGCGGCAGCATCGACGGCCACGGCGCAAAACGCTGGATCGTCCAACATTGGAAGTCCAGCCTCGACAACCACGCTGACCTTCACCTTCAATATCGCGGCCACGCTGGGGAGCATCAATGTGGTCACCGAGGGCGCGCCGAACCTGGACTTCATCAACGCCGGTAGCGGAACCTGCGCGGCCGGCGCGTACAGCGCCACCAATACTTGCACGGTGGACGTAACCTTTACGCCCCAATCCGCCGGCACGCGCGACGGCGCGGTGCTGCTCGAAGACGCATCGGGCGCGGTTTTGGGGACAGGCTACGTGTACGGCACCGGTGTCGGGCCGCAGGTGACATTCCCTCCCGGAACCGTGAGCACTCTGGCGCAAGCCTACACGTCGGCCAGCGGATTCAACTCCACTTTCGGCGTGGCGGTGGACGGGAACGGGAACATTTTCGTCGTCGATAATGGGAACAACGCGGTAAAGGAAATCCTGGCGGCGGGTGGCTACACCACCGTCAACACGTTGGCACAAGCCAACGGCAACTTCTGGAATCCTTATGGGGTGGCAGTCGACGGAGCCGGAAATGTCTTTGTCGGCGACTCCAACAACAATGCGGTGAAGAAGATTCTGGCGGCGGGCGGCTACACCACTGTAATCACGCTGGCCCAGGCCAATGGCAATTTTCATAGCCCCCTCGGCGTGGCGGTGGACGGGAGCGGCAACGTCTTCGTCGCCGATACCACCAATGACGTGATCAAGGAGATTGTGGCGGCTGGCGGCTACGCCACCGTCGACACGCTGGCCCAGGCTAACGGCAACTTCAACGCGCCCTATACCCTGGCGGTGGACGGAAGCGGAAATGTCTTCGTCGGCGACACGATGAACAATGCGGTCAAGGAGATTTTGGCGGCGGGCGGTTATACCACCGTCAATACGCTGGCCCCAGCCTATGCGGCGGCCAACGGCTTCATCGGCCCCAACGGCATAGCGGTGGACGGGAACGGGAACGTCTTCGTCGCCGGCTACAACAATGCGGTGAAGGAGATTGTAGCGGCGGGCGGCTACACAACCGTGAACACCCTCGGGACCTTCAGTTGGCCTCATGGTGTCGCAGTGGACGGAAGCGGGAACGTCTTCGTCGCAGACACCCTCAATAATGCGGTGAGGAAGATCGACTATGCCGACGCGCCGGCCCTGACCTTCGCGACCACAACCGGCGTGGGCAGCGCGGACAGCACCGACAACCCGCTCACCGTAACGCTTCTCAACAACGGCAGCGCGGCATTGAGCTTAACGGTTCCGGGGACGGGCACGAATCCGGCGATAGTCGACGGCAGTTTCACGCTCGACGGCTCATCCAGTTGTGCCCAGGTCAGCGCAGGCGGGACCGAGGGCAGCCTGGCTCCGGGAGCCAGCTGCACTTACGCGGTCGACTTCACGCCGCAGGCGAGCGGAGCCAACCCGGGTTCGCTCACCGTGTATGACAACAACCTGAACAATGCTTCCGCTTCGCAGCAGATCACGCTCTTGGGTACGGCTATGGCGATAGCTCCGGCCAGCGGAGCCCTTTCGGCGGGTACCGTCGGAATGGCTTATAGCCAAGCGTTCTCAGCAACTGGCGGATCGGGCTCCTACGCCTACTCTTCCTCCGGAACTCTGCCGAACGGGCTCTCGCTCAGTGCGAGCGGCGTTCTCGCTGGAACCCCGACCCTCGCGGGCGGCCCGTGGAGCTTTAGCGTTATGGCCACGGACACGAACAGTGGAAGCTCTGTGAGCCAGGCCTACACGCTGTCCATCGCACAGGGCACTGCGACCATTACGCTGGGCAGTCTGTCGCAGACCTACACCGGCTCGCCGCTAACCGCGACGGCCATGACCACGCCCGCCAGCCTGAATGTTTCGTTCACTTACGACGGCAGTTCGACAGCACCGACGGCAGCGGGCAGCTACGCCGTTGTCGGCACCATCAACGACACCGACTACACAGGCTCAGCCACAGGAACACTGGTGGTCAGCAAAGCCGCGGCGACGGTAACGCTGGGCAGCTTATCGCAGACTTATACCGGCTCGCCGCTAACGGCGACAGCCACAACCAACCCCACCAGCCTGAATGTTTCGTTCACTTACAACGGCAGTTCGACAGCGCCGACGGCAGCGGGCAGCTACGCCGTTGTCGGCACCATCGACGACGCGAACTACACGGGCACGGCATTGGGAACCATGGTCATCGCCAAGGCAGCGGCGACGGTGACACTCGGTAGCCTCGGCCAGACTTATACCGGCTCGCCGCTAACCGCGACGGCCATGACCACGCCCGCCAGCCTGAATGTTTCGTTCACTTACAACGGCAGTTCGACAGCACCGACGGCAGCAGGTAGCTACGCCGTTGTCGGCACCATCAACGACACCGACTACACAGGCTCAGCCACAAGAACACTGGTGGTCAGTGCGGCCGCTTCCAGCGTCAGCCTCATGCCGAGCGCGAATCCAGCGGTGCTGATGAATTCCGTGACTCTGACGGCGACGGTGAGCTCAATTGCCGGAACACCGAGTGGCCAGGTGACGTTCCTTGACGGCACAACACCCCTCGGATCGGTAGCGCTCTCGAGCGGCGTAGGCGCCCTGACTACCTCCGCTCTGACCGCAGGGGTACATTCCATCACGGCCACCTACGCAACAACCGGCGACTTCAGCGGATCGTCCAGCAGCGCGCTTTCAATGACGGTCGTCGATCTCTCAGTGGGCAGCGGCGGTGGCAGCGGAGGTACGGGATCATCGCAGACCTCAACTCCGGGCGGATCGGCGAGCTACACGCTTAATCTCACGCCCACTGTGGGCACCACGTTCCCGAGCCCAATTACATTGACCGTTACGGGCCTTCCCTCAGGCGCAACAGCCACCCTCGATACGGGCGGGTGGACACAGGAAGCGCCCACTTCGTGGATCCTGGCGGCCAACCAGCCGGTCAGCAATGTCTCACTCGTGTTCCAGTTGCCCGCGCAAACCGCGGCAGCGGCGCCAAACAACGGACCCGCACGCGACATCCCACTCGTAGCTCTTGGAATCCTGCTGCTGCCCTTTGCCCGCAAATGGCGCAGCGCAGGCAAGCGGATGAGCCGGCGGCTCTGTCTCTTGCTGATTGCGGCGGGCATCGCAGCCGTTACCGGTGCTACCGGCTGTGGAGGCTCTTCGAGCTACTCGCAAACCTACAACGTGACGGTAACCGTGACGGCGGGTACGTTGACGCACTCGACGCAACTCACCCTGATAGTCAAATGAGATTGCGGCGGCAGCCTTCCGAAGTTCGCACTTCGGAAGGCCGCCCTCAGACTCATTGCGATCGAAAGAGAAAGTCTTGCCTTTCGGCCTTCATGACGTTGCCTTGCGGCGCGAGGCCGAATTCAACCTAGCGTTCTTCCCTTTCCAACTCGAACTTCGCTAATGGCCCCGCCCGAATTCCCAAGCGAGAATGCGCGCACATCGACGATGATGTTCTCGACGGACCTGGCTCGATGCGACATAGAACCCCCGATTTCTCGCTGGCGTTATTGATGAATATGAGAGCCATCTTGGCGCAAATTTCGCCCAAAACGGAACTGCGCGGAAGAACACGGCAATACCGGCGAAACGCGGAAAACTGCGTCGGTTCGCGGAAGTCCGCGCCCATTCCTCAATGAGCGCCGCAGAGCGTTTCCCACTCTATGGCGCCATTTGTGGCGAAGTAAGCCGATTCCGTGGCGGCGCTTCGCTTTCCCGCGAGCCCGAGCACGCTGCGATCACGATCGGCGTGAGCTGCGCGCTCCAGGGCAGGCGGAAACTTGTATGGTTGACCGCGGACTTCACTTACCCCCCTGCATCCTGGGTTCACGGTCGTTTTTCGCCTGACGGCGCAGCCAAGCGGCGAACGTCGCCACGATCTCGGCAACCATGAGGGCTTCGACGGAGCAATTGCCAGACCGCGGCGCGTCCTTGTGGGCGAATCCGTAGAGGCGATAAAGCTTAGTGGCGATGGGGGCGGATTGCCCAGAAATGGTAGGCATCACTCGACCGCCTTTCCCACACGCGGGCGCTCGCAGTTGGCGAGGAAATCCTCGATGTTTTTAGGTGGGTAGTAGGATCGCCGGAAGGCTACCAGCAGCAAGGTATCTTTCCCTTTGCGAGTCCAGGCGCGGATGGCTTTTTCGCTCTTGCCGATGACCATGGCAACATCACCCTGACCGAATGTTGGTTGGAACGAGAGGCCCCCGTCGCGAAGCCAGACCCGTAAGCTCGTGAAACTGTTCAGAAAGCAGAAGTCAAAGTCGTTTCAAAATCTATAGGTTAAGGAACAGTCGAATTCCCTCTCGGGCCGATGCAAAGCGGTGGTAACCTCGATGTTGCGCCGAGTGAGCCACCTCGATAATCCGTGCTTCTACCCTCGCTCCAGCATCGCGCGGCTTCAACGAAGTTGAGTCACAACAGGTGTGCTCTTCTCACCGTCGCGGCGTTGCTGACCGGTCTATGTGGCCTGCACGCTCATGGACAGATCACTGGTGCTGCAGCTGAAAGTGCGCTAGGCGGCTCCTGCTCGATTCCTGGGCTTGCGCCTCAATCGCACCGGTCGATACATGATGAAGACCTCATGGCGGCCTATACCGCTCAAGCCTCGCTCGCCAAGAGCCTTGAGGCAACGGTGATCGCTCGGGCGAAAGCCGGAGGGGAGTACAAGGCGCAGTCGCAAGATTCGCGGCCTTCACCGGTGATGATTGAATTCCACGCGCCTGGCTTTTTGCGCATGACGGGAGTAATCCCGTTTTCCGCGCAACGCACTTTTGATATGTCAAGCGACGGACGGGATTTCCGGCTCCTCGTTCCCGATGGTAGGGTGATGCGCTTCTTCGCCGGCCCGGTGGACGCGCCCGCAACTTCGTCGAATCCCCGCGAGAATCTGCGGCCGCAACCGGTTGTCGACACGCTGCATTGGCCTGCGGGAAAGCTGCGCGGTGGCATTGGGAAAGGTCAAGACGGCCAGAAGGGCGTCCGCGAAATCACGCTGGATCTGGCGCCGTCAACAGAGGACGTCGCGCGGACCACCGTGGTGCAATTCGATTTGAATCGCGGCGTCGTGAGTCAGTTAACCGTGAACGATGCCGCAGGGCACGTTGTTACGCAGATCCAATACGATGACTGGCAGAAAATTGCACGAGAGAGCGGCGGAACTGAACTATCTTGTTTTCCCAAGCGAATCACGATCGTTCAGCCGCGCCAGGATCTGCAGTTGGAGATGAAGGTCATGTCGGTCACGATCAATTCGCCTATCCCGCCTCAGAGGTTCCGCTTGATGCCTCCCGGAGGGGTCCCAGTGACACGTCTCGGCCCGCCGGAACCGGGCAAGACTCGCTGAGCCATTCCTCGATTTTCAATTGACAATGTCGCAGAATCAACGCTACGATCTTGTCGATATCCCCCGGTATCGGTCCACGTTCCCCAATATTTGCAAGTCGATTAAGATGTTCGGCAGTCCCATCGCCGGACCATTCTGCATTCTCCTTCTGTTTCGCTCCTTTTGCGCGAAGAGTCAGACTCCTGCCCGTCAACGCGAAGATCGTTCATTACCGCGGTAGGCTCGAACTGCAAATCGGGATGCCTGGATGCGCATGACCCCGTGAATCTGGAGGTCTTATATGAGAGCACTTTGGATTTGCACTCTGCTGATTGCCGGGGCGCAGATTAAGCCGATCGCGAACGCCATGCCGGCGGATGGGCAAGATACGCAAGCAGCGTCCGGAGTGGTCGCGGCGAAAATTCTCTCCCATCGACACAAATCATTGAAGATCGTTCACGCCGCTTCCCGAGCAACGCCCGCCCGAATGTCGAAACCGGTTGACCGGTTTCTGAGCATGCCGCTAGACTTCGAACGGAACCAGGGGCAGGCGCCGTCGGGCTACGCATTCGTAGCCCACGGGCCATCCTATGCTCTCGGGATTTCGGCAAACGGAATGGCGCTTACACTTCCTCGCCGGGAAAACAAATCCTCTTCCCTACAAGATCCGATCGCACTTCATTCTGTCGATTCGAGCAATTTGGAATTACGGCTGGTGGGCGCAAACAACGGTTCTCAAATCACTGGTCTTGAAGCTCAGCCGGGCCGAAGCAATTACTTTATTGGAAATGATCCCGCAAACTGGCGCAGAGAAGTCCCGCATTTCGGCCGCGTGAAAGTTGCGGCGGCGTATCCAGGAATCGATCTGGTGTTTCACGGAGACCACCGGCAACTGGAATACGACTTTGATGTTGCACCGGGAGCCGATCCCGGTCGGATTCGTCTGGAGGTGCAAGGAGCGAAGTCTGTGACCGTCGATTCAGGAGGCAATGCACTTTTGCATACAGCGGCCGGAAACATAGAACTAAAGCACCCTGTCGCCTACCAGGAGATCACCGATGTGCGACACCCGGTGAAAAGCGCATTTCAGGTCGTGGACGGAAAAATGCTTGAATTCGAAGTCGGGCGTTATGATCGCAATTACGCATTGACGATCGATCCAGTGCTGGTCTACAGCGTGACCTTTGGCGGGTCCGGCAGCAATCAGGGTATGGGTCTGACCCAAGACGCCGCCGGCGATACCTATGTGACCGGCAATACTTGTTCCTCTGATTTTCCCTCTACAGCCGGCAACTTCCAAAGCATGGGCTCGAATCCAGCGGCAAAGACTTGCCAGGACGCATTCGTTGTGAAGCTTGACCCAACCGCGTCAACACTGATCTTTTCCGACTTCATCGGTGGCGCGGGCGGTCCCAGTACAGGGGCGCACGTTGCGGTAGATAGCTCACAGAATGTCTATGTCGCAGGTGCTACCGGTGCAACCAACTTCCCAACCGTGTTGAATATTGGCAAGTCCGGGATCGGGCCCTGCGCCATTGCGACGAAAGGTTATGATTGTCCGGACGGTTTCGTCCTAAAGCTGAGTTCTGACGGATCGGAGCTCCTGTTTTCGAGTCTGCTGGGCGGCAGCCAGGCCAGCGGCGCGTTCCAGGTAAAACTAAACCCTGTGACGGGCGATCTTGATGTGCTGGGCGAGACCAACTCTTCTGACTTCATGCCGGCGCCGACCACGCTCGAGACAACGTTCGGCGGTGGCACTTGCAGCAGTTCCAATTCGTGTTTCAATAGTTTTCTTCTCGGCCTCGATCCCTCGACCGGCAAACTGCGCTATGGCACGTTTCTGGGTGGCACAGGGAACGATTGGAGCTCGGGGCTCGCGTTCGATAAAAACGGAAATATCTATGTCGCCGGCAGCACACAGCCTCCCTTGTCGAGCAGTCTCGGGACGGTCACTCATACGTATGCGCCAACCAGTGGTGTGACGGCTGGTGCGAATCTCTTCGTCGCGAAGCTCAATCTATCGGGAACGACGCTGACTCCCGGCTATTTAACCATCTTGCAGGGCGACGCGGATACAGGACCCACGGCTCTGGCGGTAGACAGCAACGGGTACGCTTATTTTGCGGGCGCCACCGCAGCCCATCATCTGGCCGTGACGGCGAGCGTTTTCCAATCTACGAACAATGCCACCAACGGAGACGATTGTCTTTGGGGACCGGTGATGACTCCGTTTCTTCCCAGCGCATGCGGAACGGGATTGGTCGGCAAGCTCGATGCGACCGGCGCGCTCTCTTTCCTTACTTACCTCGGCGGCAGCGGGCAAGACGAAGTCCAGTCGATCGCCGTCGACAGTAACGGCAATTTGTGGCTGACCGGCGTCACGTCGTCGATGGATTTCCCACTTACAGGTAACTATTACGGCACGTACGGATTTCTGAATACGCCCTTCCTTGCTGAGATGTCAAACGATGGCACTCAGCTACCCTTCGCGACACTGAACGGAAGTTTCTACGGGCAGTCCAGCGATGTTTTTGTAGACGCAAGCAACAATGTTTACATCGCCGGATCCGCTTCGACACCTCCGAGCACACCTGGCGTGTATCCTGAGAATCCGAACGACTTCAGCCCGGTGTTCCTGCAGAAATGGACCGCAGGTACTGCGCCAACAATTTCTGTATCCCCGACGTCGCTGGGTTTTCCGACCACATCGCTAGGGGCCTCAAGCCCGCCACAAACCATCACGATCCAAAACACGGGGAGCACAGCAGTTGAACTCGGAATTCAGCTCAGCAACTCCTATTCCGATTCGCCAATCTCAGATTTTCTGGAATCGACGAACTGCGGTAGTTCTCTGGCGGCAAACAGCTCATGCACGATTACGGTGACATTCGCGCCGGGGCCAGCGCTGGCTTCCTGTGTATTGCCCACCTGCAGTCCCACGGCGCGGAGCGCAGAAATTTTTATTTCAAACAATGCAATCGAGGGTGAACAAATGATCGTGATGACGGGCGCATCAGCGGTAGGCCCGTCGATCAATGTGTCGCCTAACCCGATCGTGTTTCCTGCGCAATCTGCGGGAACGTCCAGCGCTCCTCTCTATGTCTCAGCAGAAAACGCCGGAGATTCTACTCTCTCGGTCAGCAACATTGCTTTGGGCGGCCCGAACGCTTCCGACTTTCAACTGACGCTCACCGGCGTTGGCGGCAACAATTGCAATGTCCCGTTGCAGCCGGGGAGTCTTTGCGATCTCGATGTCACCTTCAGCCCACCTGCGTCCGCTACGGGCAGTCGGACCGCCGCGCTGACATTCACCGACAATGCGGGAGATAGCCCGCAAACCGTGAACATCACTGGAACTGTAGCCGCTTCCTATGCGCTGATTATCTCGCCTCTGACGGTGTCGCCGACTTTTCCTGTAGCCATCGGCACCAGCAGTTACGGAGTGTTGTCTTTCGAAAATCCATCCACAACGAACACCGTTCAGGTGACAAGTCTTCCGATCTCCGGAACAAACGCCGGCGACTTCTCAGTGACATCTGTAAGTTGTTCGACCGCCGGATCGCTGCCGATGACGATTGCTCCCGGGGCGACCTGCTACGCCGACGTAACTTTCAATCCTGCTGCTGGTGCGAGCGGCCTGCGCACCGCTTCAATGACTGTCGGCACGAGTCCGGCGATCTCCGGGCTGCCGACAATTGCCTTGCAGGGTGACGGGGTGACAAATTCGCAGCCCGGGATGGGTTTCTTCCAGATTCCAAACCCGATGAACTTCGGCGGTCTCCAGATTGGCGAAACCTCGAACAACGAGAGCGTTCTGCTCACCATCAACAACAGTCCACCAATTCCGTGCGCGGGCGGCACGAGTTTTTGTGGTGCGCCGCTGATCATCAACTCCATCATGTCAGGATTGGCAGATTACACGGTCAGTGCTGAGGCGCAGTCCGGAGTATGCTCACCTTTTCCGGCCACGATCCCCATCGGAGGCGATTGCACCTATTCGGTAATCTTTACGCCAGCCGCGGCCGGACCCAGAAACACGACTTTGACCATCCAGAGCAACGACCCACAGGGCCCGGTGCAGTTGCGGGTGTATGGCGCCGGGTTATCTATACCCCTGGGAGCATTTCTCCAGACGGCGTTGAACTTCGGCAATTCGGCAATCGGTGTGGCCAGCCCGCCGTTAACAACAACGCTCGTGAACGAAGGCGAGAGCGCGCTTACAGTCTCAGCCGTGAATGTGAGCACGAACTTCGCGATCTCGGCGAACACCTGCGCAGGGCAGCTGGCGGCCCAGGCGATCTGCACCATCTCCATAACGTTTTCCCCGCCAACCGCCGGGTTCTTCAGTGGAATGTTGACCATTACCGACAACGACGTACTGAACCAGCAGCAGGTGGTGAACCTGACAGGCACAGGAGCCACGGGGCCGCAGGTGCGCATCACACCACAGACAATCACCTTCCCCAATCAAGCGCTGAACACGCTGAGCGCGGCGAAAACCCTGACCTTCACCAGCACGGGCGATTCGGCAGTGACGTTCCCGAATAATCCAATCAGTACCTCGCAGGATTTCATCCTTCAAAGTTCGACGTGCGCAGGAAGCTTGGCGCCGGGATCGAGCTGTACGGCGAATGTTCAATTCAGGCCGACGAACGTGGAACTCGTGAACTTCCCCGAGGGAGGCGACCTGCTGATAACCGACAATGCCTCCGGTAGTCCACAGCCGGTGTATATGCAGGGAACCGGCATACAGGGTACTGGGACATCGTCGGCGACAGCGCTTGTCTCATCTCTGAATCCCTCGGCAGCCGGGCAATCGGTTACCTTCACTGCGACGGTGACCGGACCTTCAGGCAGCACGATAGTGCCGACAGGGTCGGTGAACTTCACGGACGGAACCACGACGCTGGGCAGCGGCACGCTGAACGGTTCGGGAGTGGCGATGTACAGTACGGCTGCAATGCCGGCGGGCTCAAATTCGATGACGGCGGCGTACAGCGGCGATTCAAACTTCAGCGGATCGACATCGAATGTGGTGACCCAGGTGGTGAACGCAGTGGTCAAACTGGGTTCAACGACAACGGTGACATCGTCACAGAATCCTTCGGGGCTGGGTCAGCCTGTCATATTCACGGCGACGGTCGCGGGACCGTCAGGCAACTCGACAGTGGCGACGGGCACTGTGACCTTCATGGATGGGACGAATACGCTCGGAACCGGGTCGCTGAACTCAGGCGCGCAGACGACGTATAGTACCTCGTCACTCAGCGCGGGATCCCACTCGATCACCGCCGTCTACGGAGGAGACGCGAACTTTGCGGGATCAACATCTACAGCGCTCACGCAGGCCGTGGGTGCTCCGAGTTTCACCGTCAGCTTCAACCCGGCATCGGTGACCATAAGCCCCGGCCAGTCGGGAACAACAACCATTACCGTGACTCCGCAAAACGGCTTCAACCAGACAGTCAGTTTCACCTGCTCGGGGTTGCCCGCAGCCAGCACATGCAGCTTTTCACCGTCGACCGTTACACCGAACGGAAGCGCCGCGACTTCGACGCTGACCATCGCTACGAATGTGGCAATGACACCGCTCCATGCCCCATCCCCATTCGGCCGGCTGGAACGGGAAACTCTGCTGGCGGTCGTTCTGTTTGGACTGGGCGGACTCTTCAGCGCGCGGCGCAGATGGAAGAGCGTGTTCTGCGCGATCGTGTTGCTCGCTGGACTCGGCTTGGTGGTTTCCGGCTGCGGAGGTGGAGGCGGGAGCAACAGCGGAAGCGGATCCGACAGCGGCGGTAGTTCAACAACTCCCGGTGGAACAAGCATCATCACGGTGATGGTGACGGCCGGCAGTCTCAGTCAAAACGGAACATTTACCTTAGTCGTTCAGTAGCGGTCTTTGATGATGATCGGTGGTTTCACAAGGTATAGGTTTTGGACCGGATGTTTTCGTGCAAGTTTGCCCTTCGTTTTCAGCGAGGTGGAGGGCATGAATTGCGGAGGATTTCGAACAGCAAAGGCCGATATGTTGAGGTTTGGCCGTTCCAAAAGGCTGTCGCCGCAGGTCGATGTTCAACACCCCTTTTGAAAACTAGCCGGTGAGGATCCCGCCAGAGTTTGGATTCCGGAACTCTCACGACCTAACCGGCAATCAATACTTCGGCATCAGCCTGGCACCGGTCGCGAAACCGCAGCCGCGCCGATTTGCAGACGCCCCAGCGCAGGCGGAAGTGAATGATAAGGGAGATTGACGTCGATGAAGCCGACGATCGAACTCTCTATGCCAAGTTGGGTTCGAACGGGTTGAGTTTACTGCGAAATCTAGACGCCGCGATCGGCTTTGCGGACCATTTCCAATACCCATTGGCATGCTGGCGATAGCGTCCATTATCATTCACTATTTGGGTCGGCGAGCAGTCACAGGTTTCTGCATCACCTGTCCGAGAAGGCGTGCGAGTTCAACAGGTCGATGCAACACCATCTGAGTGAGAGGTCTCACAGGAGGTGGTGTTTATGGGGAGGAGTCCACCAAGGTGTGTGCCACCCGTGCTCAGTGAGCCCTTTGGGCTGCTGTCAACAGTTGGCTGGCAGCCAGATCGCTGTAAACGTGAAGACAAATTCGGACTAATCCGCACCGCAATAAGCGACAGACGATCTGTGGCTCGTAGGAGGGTCTGTTTGGGCGATAGATCAGCGGCGGGATGAACGCGGATCTGAGCGTGCGGGCTCGAGAACGGATTTGCGGCGAAAATGAGCCGCTGCCCGGATCTGGCTTGGCTGATTTCGTCAGCCAGATACGCGTCGATGTACTCCTTACCGCTGCAGGCGAACGAGCGACAATGCGAACAGCAATTTCGAGGCTCACGCGCACATGAGCGAATGCATTTGATCCTCAAGTCGCGATTGAAATGCGAAAGCCTATGTATGATAGGGAACACCATTGCATTCGGGAGCGACTATGGCCAGCCCTCTGAACATTTTGAAGATCGGAGACCAGATCGATTCATATCGCATCGAGGCTCCGGTTTCTCGAACCAGAATAGCGGCGGTGTACCGTGCTACAGACCTGAGAGATGGCCGGACGGTGGCTTTGAAGGTCCCGGACCCTGACATGGAAACCGACCCTTTCCTGCTCGAGCGTTTTCGACGGGCAGCAGAGATTGGAGAAAAGCTGGGGCACCATGGCGTAATGCGGGTATTCAATGAGATAGAGCGCTCGCGCGTTTATATGGTGATGGAATGGTGCGATGGAAGGCCACTGCGGCAACTCATGGACGAAGGCAAGATTGCACCGGAGCGCGCAACTCGCGTCACCACAGCTGTATTAGAAGCTCTGCAATATCTCCACGATAACGGCGTTGCGCATCGAGCCTTGACGCCAGAAAACATCCTGGTCGATGAGAACGACAAGATCAAGCTCATCGATTTCGACCTGGCTTCAGATGCAACGTCCCGACGACTGACGTATACGAATCTTGCGGACGAACTCGGCACGGCCGATTACATCGCTCCTGAAGAGGTATCGGGAAAGCGCGGTGACGGCCGCTCAGATATCTATGCGATGGGTGTGATTCTGTATGAGATGCTCACGGGTAAGCTGCCCTTTGAAGGTTCCTCACCAGCCGAGGTCATGAAATCGCGGCTCCAGAACCCTCCAATACCGCCAAGTATTGCCTTGCCGTCAATTTCTCCGCATCTTCAGGAAGTCCTCTATCGTGCACTCGAAAGAGACCCAAAGAAAAGATATGCTCGAGCGCACGAGTTTGCGCATGATTTGCACCATCTCGACCAAGTCGGAGTCGAAGTGCGTCAAGAGTTGCATGGCTGGCAAAATCCACGGGCCCACCTGCCACGCACGATTCTGTTTTATCTGTTATTGCTGTTGGTTCCTGTCGCGATCCTAATTGCGATGGTGCTATTGCCCCGCAGCAAATGATCCCTGCAAGGCATGGCTTCGATCGTTTTGCAAACTCATCCTCGCGACAACAGGAAGTTGACCGCTCCATAACGATACCTGGCGTTTTATGATGCGTTCATGACCGCCTCGACCGCACATCGCATACCACAATGGCTGATGGAGCATGTCTTGAAGCCGTTCGCGATTGCGGTCGTGTTTGTGCTGGTGGCGCTCCTGTGGACATTCCTTCTGCAACACGCGATCGCATATCCGTTCGTGTTCCTATTCTTCGGCGCAATCATGGGCAGCGCCTGGTTCGGGGGCATGGTCGCCGGGCTTATCGCCGTCATTCTTTCTTCCTTGCTCGTAGGCTATTTCTTTATTCCTCCGCTCTTCTCGGTGTCGATTGGGAAGGAGTCTCAGAGCTTCTTCACCGCGTTTATTCTCTGCGCGATTGCTATTACGGTTGTAAGTTCCGCAAGAAAACGAGCGGAAACTGCCGTTCGGACCGCTCGCGATGAGCTTGAGGAACGGGTGCGGGAACGCACGATGGAACTGGAGCAATCGAATCGAGAGATCCGGGAGAGCGAGCGACAACTGCGCCAACTTACCGAGGCAATTCCGCAGCAGATTTGGCGTGCGAATGCGTTAGGGAACGTGGAATACCTGAATGGACACTTGGTCGCATACCTGGGCCGACCTGCGGTCCGTCTGCAAGGTGAGTCATTCTTCCAAATATTTCACGCAGTAGATGGGCCGCTTGTTCGCCAGGCGTGGCGCGCCGCACTGCATTCGAAAGAAACCTTTGAAGCCGAGGCGCGAGTTCGCAGCGCCGAAGGGAGCTACAGGTGGTTTCTGGTTCGCGCTGTCCCGCAGCTGGATGACGACGGCGCAGTAGCTCGATGGTATGGGATTCATATCGATATCGAGGAGCAGCGTCGAGCTCAGCAAAGTCTTGCCAAAGCCCAGGAAGAACAATCCCGTGTTTCGCATCTGCTGAGCATGGCGGAAATGGCAGCGTCGATCGCGCACGAGTTGAATCAGCCGCTTACGGCGGTGGTAACGCACGCCTATGCCTGCCGCGAGTGGTTGCGCGAAGACGCCTTGAATATCGCGAAAGCTTCCGCGACAACGGAAAAGATCGTACAGGAAAGCACGCGAGCCAGTGCGGTTGTCAGCCGCGTCCGCGCACTTTTCCGAAAAGAAGCACAGACACGCGAATTAACCGACATCAACGGCTTGATCCGCGGTGTGGCGCGCCTGCTGCGCGACGAAGAAATCAGGCGCGACGTTTCCATCCGGCTGATGTTGGCAGATGATTTGCCAAAGCTCAAAGTCGATCCCGTTCAAATTCAACAAGTGCTCCTGAATTTGGCCATGAATGGGATGGATGCGATGTCCGAGATCGCGGGGGCGCGAAATTTGACCATCCGCTCGATTGCAAAAGAGCCGAGACGAAGCATTGATATCGATTGAAGATCATGGGCCGGGCATTGCAGGAAGATCTCGCGAAGCGCATCTTCGAGCCGTTTTTCACGACCAAGCCAAACGGAACGGGCATGGGGCTGGCGATTTGCCGTAGCATTATCGAAATGCACGATGGAAGGATTTGGGCAGAGAACGGCCCTGACGGAGGAGCTGTTTTTCAATTCACAGTCCGGACGCAGGCATGACTGAAATTGACAAGGGGCAAGGAGTGAAGCAGACCGTCTTCATTGTCGACGATGACCCGTCAATCTGCGAGGGACTTGCAAATCTGCTGGAATCTGTCGGTATTCCGACTGATTCCTACGCATCCGCGGAAGCTTTCAAAGACAATTGGAGCCGGGAAAAGAGCGGTTGCTTGCTCTTGGATGCGAGGCTGCCGGGAATCAGCGGTGTTGCGTTCCAGGAGCAGATGCGCGCAACCGGCATCGATCTGCCCATCATCTTCATGACCGCGCACGGCGACATTCCGATGGTCCGTAAAGTCATGAAAGCGGGCGCAGTTGAGTTTCTCACCAAACCATTTCAGAAGGAAGAATTGCTGCACGCCGTGAAAGAGGCGTTTGCACTCGATCGCGCAAAGCGGGAGGAAGATGACAATCTGCGCTCGATCCGCGCGCGCATCGACTCGCTGAGCCCGCGAGAGCAGGAGGTGATGGCCATGGTGACCGCAGGACTGCTGAACAAGCAAATCGCGGCCGAGTTGAATCTCAGCGAGATTATGGTGAAAACTCACCGGCGGCACATGATGGATAAAGATGCAGGCAGATTCACTCGCGGAACTGGTAAGACTCTGCGAGAAGAGCTCAAGAGCCTACGTGGAGGGGCCGCCCCGGTTGAATCAATCAGCGGAACTGGAGCCATCTGCTAAATCCTTATGCAATCCTTATTTCCGCGAAAAATGTATACCAAGGTATAGGTTGTTCTCAAGTGCGAATCTATCCCATCCTGCCAATAGACCGCTCCGATCCGAATCGCTGATCAGTGCCACCCGCAATAGTTTTCTGAAGAGCATACTGTCACCGTTCCGCTGTCTATCGCGGCCGCGCAGAGCGGATTTCTATCACCCAAGTGGAGGTTCGCGTGAGTACACAAGCATTGCTCGCAGAAATCCTGCTCTCCGGCTTTTTTGCCGTCGCTTGCTTGCGTGCGCGCGCCGAATCGCCGAGCCTGCACGGTCTCGCTCCTGGCAGACTGCTCGCGCTCACAGGAAGATTGGAACGGCTGCGCCAATCGCGCTGGCAATGGGTCTGCATGGTGGTGCTTCTGATCCTTATGCGAAAGCAAATGGGTGCTCCGCTTGTGGCTGAGGTCACAGTGGCGGCCCAGTTCATTGTGTTCCTTGCGTTGCCGTCGGCCAAACAGCCGGTAGGAGTTTCCCGCTCATGAGAGTGTTGACCGAGATCGCTAAATTTCTGCGCCGAACGCGAAGACAGTTGAGATCGGGCGAGTTGTCGCGCGAACCGCTTCAGTTGCTGCGAGTCGAGTGGAAGGGTGATTCGGTGGAGTGCGACTGGCTCATGCGGCCTGTCGATCCGTGGGACGAGTATCTGCCGCCGGAACTGGCCACGGAGAACCAGACATTGCAGGCATTTCGGGACGCACTGAAGCTGCGCGCGATCATTTTCCGGTCTTTTCCCGCAGTCAGTCTTGCCCATCTGCGGATGTTTCGCGCCGACGAGAATCATCGCCTGGAACTGGTAATGACAGGCAGCGTGAACCGCTGGGATGAAGAGTTTCACCGCGTTCCATCGGTGATGATGCGCGCTAAGATGTGCGGATTTCGTTTCACGGTGGCGGAGGGAGCAATACGACGGGCTGATTCCCGATCGCTTTTTGATGTTCGTAAGAGGACCGAGAAACGGACCGATTGTACTTGGATTCGACATCTTCTGGATCTCTCAAGGAGGGGAGTTATGGCGGCAACAAAATCGCAAGGCAAAGAATTTCACGCTATTCATGGCGGGGCTGACCGCAGTTTGCGCCGGAATCGCATTCTTCTCATCGGGCGCGGCCAAGGTGGCGCTCATACTCGGCGCGGTTGCCGTCGTCGTGTCGCTCTGGGGGTTCTTCAAGATCAAGCCCCTCGAAGGCAAGACCGGAGGCGGCCCGCAACCAGCCGTGATGAAACTGATTGGCGTAGCCGTTGTGCTGGGAGGCTGGCTGTTCGTGCTCTTTGGATTGCACCTCACGGCCAGCGTGGGCGGGCGGTTGGTCACTTCGATTGTGGGGTTTGCCATCTCCCTTGCCGGAATCTGCTTCGTTCTTGCGCCCGCTGTCAACAAGAACGCTATCTGGAAGGCTTGATTGCTCTTCCCAATCTTCCTTGGCGATGATCAACCCAATCACGGAGCTCAATCGATGAGAATTGCACGCTTTGCAACTTGGACTTGCGCCCTGGCGATCCTACTCATGGCAGGCGCAGCGACTGTGGCTCGGGCTGACGCTGCACCTTCCGCGTCGGCTGCCGAGTTGAAGGACGCCGCTTGCCGCGGCGCCCACCACCGCTACCCTGGCCAACGGCGATCCCGGCGGCACGATCACCGGCACCGTCAACGACGTGCCCGTGGCCGATGCCAAGGCCGGCCTCACTCTGGGCGACGTTGCCAACCAGGTCGGCCAGAACAAGATCGCCGTCAACTTCGTCTGGACGCTGGTCACCGGCTTCCTGGTCATGTTCATGCAGGCCGGATTCGCCATGGTTGAGGCGGGCCTTTGCCGCGTGAAGAACGCCAACCACACGTACATGATGAACTTCTTCGTGTACGCGTGCGGGCTGTTCGCCTACTGGATCATCGGCTTCGCCATCCAGATGGGCGGCGCGGCCGGCAACGGAAATCTGGGCGGATTGCAGTCGCTGAACACGGAGCATCTGATCACGCTGTTCGGCACCCATTGGGGCATCTTCGGTGAGTGCGGCATGTTCCTTGCCGGGAGCACCTATGACGTCGGCGTCATGGTCATCTTCCTGTTCGAGATGGTCTTCATGGATACGGCCCTGACCATCGTGACCGGCGCCTGCGCCGAGCGCTGGAAGTTCCTCGCCTTCGCGGTCTCCTCGGTGCTGATGGGCGCCTTCACCTATCCGCTCTATGGCAACTGGGCATGGGGCGGCGGCTGGCTCTCGCAGCTGGGCGTCAACGTCGGACTGGGCAAAGGCTATTGCGACTTTGCCGGATCGGGCGTGGTGCATGCGGTCGGCGGAATCACGGCGCTGGCGGTGGCCATGATCATCGGTCCGCGCATCGGCAAGTTCAACCGCGACGGCTCGAGCAAACGCCATCATCGGCCACGACATCTCCGCCGTGCTGATCGGCTGCTTCATCCTGGCCTTCGGCTGGTTCGGATTCAACCCGGGCAGCACCCTCGGCGCCTCCGCCGCCGGCAACCTGCGCATCGGCTCCATCGCCGTCAACACCATGCTCGCCGGCTGCACCGGAACCTTTCGGCGCGCTGCTCTACATGTGGGTCGTCAAGGGCAAGCCCGACGCCTCGATGAGCGGCAACGGCATCCTGGCAGGCCTGGTGGCCATCACCGCGCCCAGCGGCTTCGTCAGCACCTTGGGCGCCGCCATCATCGGCTTTGTCGCCGGCGTGCTGGTCTGCCTCAGTTGCGCGTTTGTCGAGAACTATCCTCAAAGTCGACGATCCCGTCGGCGCCATCTCCGTCCACGGCACCTGCGGGCTGTGGGGTGTGCTCTCCGTCGGCCTCTTTGCCGACGGCACCAGCAACTACGGCGGCTCCTGGAACGGCGTTACCGGCTCCGTAACCGGCCTGTTCTACGGAGACGCCAGCCAGTTCGTGGCGCAGATCGTCGGTTGCGCGACGCTGGTGGGCTTCGTGTTCACCTTCAGCTTCGTCCTCAACTGGATTCTCGACATCATCCTGGGACAGCGCGTTTCCATCGAAACCGAGGTCGCCGGACTCGACCTGCCTGAGATGGGACAGCTCGGCTATCCGGAGTTCGTCTTCCGAGCCGGAGCCGGACTTCATGCAGGCTGCCGAGAAGATGGCGGTCGCGTAAGCTTGGGATCGGCAATGTTGACCATCGCGGGGCGCCTTCCACAGCGGCCTCGCGATTTCAACGAATCACTTGGTTTTGCCCTATGGGCATTCTCCTGAAGCAGCAAGGCTGATCTGCCAAGCCTTGCTGCCCCTTTTTCACGATCTGCGATCTGGAGCGCACACATGAAGGAAGTTTCAATCGAATCCAAGTCGCTGTACGAAGTCCCTGACTCCGTCGCCTTCAGTCCATGCCGCGCATCTCTCCTGCCCGCGTGCTCGACGCAGAGAGACTCCCGGTTTGCTGCTTGCGCATGTTCCGCGATCCTCGCGTGCTGGAGCCAGACGAGCGCGGCGATCTGATCGCGCAGCTGCGCACCGCCGTTGAACTGGAGCCGCACGTTCCGGAGATTCGCGTGCTGCTGGGCATGGCTCTCTGTGTCGATCTGCAGGCGCAGGAAGCTCTGGAGCAATTGCGCGAAGCCACGCGCCAGGCGCCGGATTGCTTCATCGCCCGGCTGAAGTTCGGCGAGTTGCTCATGCGCCTGCGCATTTGCGATCAGGCCGCCGAAGAAACGCAGAAAGCCGCACAACTCGCCACCAACGATTTCCAGGCCGATCTGGCGCGAAAACAGGCGGCGACGATCCGCACCATGCGCCGCGAAGGAATCGAACGCGGCGGCTACGGCAGCCTGCTGCCACGCTGACTCCCCCGCCGCCGTAAATCCAACCGAAGCAGAAACCGCCCCTGTGCTCGCCGGTTCCAAGTAGACGACAATGCCCGCTGATCTGCAATTGGCGCTGCTGATCGCCATCCTGCTTCCGGCAGGAAAAGTTGCTCGCTTCTCTCACCAAGCGCTTTGGAATTCCCGCGATTCTCGGTGAACTTCTGGTCGGCGTGGCCGCCGGTCCCGGTCTTTTGAACATGCTGCATCAGCCCCTTTTCAGCGGCACAGCGCCGGCGATGCATTCCTGCTGCTGGCGCAAATCGGCGGCCTGGTGCTGATGTTCATCGCCGGCCTCGAGACCGATATCGAACGCATGCGCGAGGCAGGTCCAACCGCATTTTTCGTGGCTCTGTCTGGGCGTGATCTGGCCGTTCTTCCTCGGTGCCGGCGTTGCGCACCTTCTCGGCATTAGCTGGAACGCCGCATGGTTTCTGGGCGGAGCGCTTACGGCCACCAGCGTTTCCATTTCAGCCCGCACGCTGATGGACGCCGGCAAAATGACTTCGCCCGAGGCATCCGTGATTCTCGGCGCGGCGGTCATCGACGACGTGATGGGACTGTTCGTTTTGGCCTTTCTTGCGGCGGCCTGCAATGCCAAAAACACAGGTCTTTGGAGTTGCGCCACAGCTCGCGCTTTGGTTCCAGCAGAACATTCCCTGGGCTGCACGGCATCCTCTTGTTATGCAGATGAGGCTCATTGCGGTTTGCGTGGCCGTCTACTTTGCGATCGGGTACGGCGCCGCGAAAAAGTGGATCGACCCGATCATCCGACTATTCCGGAAGATAGACGCGAATGAGGCTGTAACAAGCTGCGTTCTGGCTCTCGTGCTTTTGTACGCAGTCAGCGCAGAGTGGCTGGGAAGCGTTGCAGGAATTACCGGCGCGTACCTGCTCGGCTATGTCTGCGCGGAAGCGAAACTCAAGAGCCTGTTCGAGCGCACCTTTTCCGCCATTGGTCATGGCCTTCTGATTCCGCTCTTCTTCGTCTCGATTGGGCTGTCGAGTAACTTCCGCGCTCTCGGCGGGCACTGGCTCTTGTTGGCCGCTATCTTCGTCGTCGCGGTTGTTAGCAAACTGCTTGGTTGCGGCATGGCGGCCTTGGGCATGGGCATGGGGACGGTCCGCAGTTTTCGCGTCGGCTGCGGAATGATCTCCAGGGGCGAAGTCGGTTTGATCGTTACCGCGATGGGCGCCAGTACTGGAATCTTCAACGAAGCTGAGGTCGCGGTGATGGTTGCAGTCGTCCTGCTGACCACACTAATCACTCCGCTCATTATGCGAGGCGCTTTTGCCATTCATTGTCCGCAGGATTCAGAGGATCCGGCTTCCAGCGAGAATTCTGAAGAGCCTGTCGATGCTACGGAGTATTCAATGATCGAAGTTCAGGCGGAAACCTGAACCCGATCAAATGCACAGTTCTTGACGGTTGTCACGCCCGACGATTCGCTTTTTTGCGCCAGCTCTGCAGGACGCTGTAAATGCTCGCGCCAAAATGGAGGAAGAACTCAGGCAGGCCTCAAAGGGAAATCAGTTCCTGCTCTACTATCAGCCACAAGTGAACACCGATCAGATAATCGGCGCCGAGGCCCTGGTGCGTTGGACGCATCCCAAGCGGGGTTTATTGGGGCCCGGCGAATTCATATCGTTGGCGGAGCAAACGGGATTGATTCTACCACTGGGAGAGTGGGTGCTTGAAACTGCATGCGAACAGATTGCGGCGTGGAGGTCGTGCCTCAATACGGCCGGGTTGGCTGTTGCTGTTAATATCAGCGTCCGGCAGTTTCGCCAACCGAATTTCGTGGAAAATGTCGTCGATGTGGTTTGTCGTACCGGCGCCAAGCCACAAAACCTCAGACTTGAACTTACGGAAAGCCTGTTAGTGGATGATTTTGATGAAATCGTTGCAAAGATGACAAGTCTCAAGTCCTACGGAATTCAATTCGTTCTCGATGATTTTGGAACAGGCTATTCGTCCCTGAACTACCTTAGACATTTGCCTTTGGATCAGTTGAAGATCGATCGAGCATTTGTCCAAAACATCTTGGAGGACACCACAAGCGGGGCCATTGCACAAACCATCATATCTCTGGGCAAGGCCATGGGCCTGCCAGTAATGGCAGAGGGTGTCGAGAAAGAGGCCCAGCGAGCCTACCTCGCGAGTCTGGGCTGCAATGTATTTCAAGGATATCTTTTCAGCCCGCCTATTCCCGTCGAGGAGTTCGATCGGCTCTTTTCAAGAGAGTGCATTACCACAGCGATTCAGCAAACATGCAAATATTGAAGTCCCTTTGAGGTTGTATACGCGATCCACTTCTTGAGTCGCGGACCCGGTGGGGACGCTCGTCACTGAGCGCCCCCCGGGGACAGTTCCGTACGTGCGCGCCTAAGTAATCCTCATGCAGCAGATGTCACTCTGGCTGCGGAGAAGCATCAAAGCCTGTGCGTTGGAAGGAGTCTCGCAATACTCGCTGAATCCAGCGTCATTAGCAGGCTTCACCGTTCTCTGCGATGCTGTCCTCGTGCATCCGACAATTCCAGAAGGACTGATCTCCCTGTCTTCCTCCGGTGCGCCGAAGGAGCGTAGCGGATCAAGCTCTCGGAGTCTTCTAGCGGATTTGTGATAGCGCCGTAGAAGAGTGCCAGAATTCCCGCCGCGTCTGGCGATCCTCCAACGAAAAACCAACCCCGGCGTCACTTGCCGCCATCCTCTCGCATCGAAAGCCTTGTAAGGGGCGGAATTGGGTGTTGCACCTCCGACGGATTTTGGAACATCTCGAAACATTCCAAATACGCGGAGTGATTGGTTGAGTGGCAGTGTGCGCACTGTGCATACGCCAGAACCCACTAGAATTGCTGTCGATTTTGCCAGTTTCTTAACAAATATCTGCGAATTGCCGGAAGCTAACCTGGTGGGGTTCGAATTTTTTCTGAAGGGAGCGAGTTCATGCAGCTAGGGATGATTGGTCTGGGCAGGATGGGCGCCAACATGGTGCGGAGGCTTTTGAAAGGGGGGCATGAGTGCGTGGTATTCGACATGTCCCAGAAAGCGGTAGGAGAGCTTGTTCGCGAAAAGGCAACGGGAGCTTCTTCACTGCAGGATCTCGCACAGAAGATTCAAAAACCTCGAGCTATCTGGCTAATGGTGCCGGCTGCAGTCGTAGACAAAACAATTTC
Organism: uncultured Acidobacteriaceae bacterium; assembly: GCA_963782285.1. GTDB lineage: Bacteria > Acidobacteriota > Terriglobia > Terriglobales > Acidobacteriaceae > Telmatobacter. The sequence goes on along the minus strand of CAWAJH010000014.1, from coordinate 385,676 downwards.
CGATCTCCTTCCTTATCTCGAGGCAGGCGACACGCTGATTGATGGAGGAAACTCCTATTACATCGACGACCAGCAGAGAGCGAAGATGCTCTCGTCGCGCGGAATTCACTATGAGGATGTTGGTACCAGTGGCGGAGTCTGGGGTTTGGAACGCGGTTATTGCATGACGAAAAAGGGGTGGCGCCCGATTCCACGACCAAAACTTTCGCCGCGGTGCGCCTGGAAATCGATTCCTGGAGATGGAAGGGTGTTCCGTTCTATATCCGGGCCGGCAAATGCCTTCCCGTCACTTGCACTGAGGTACTCGCCGCATTTCGCCAACCGCCGACCTTCCTTCCTGAAAATGCTTCGGACCGGAATTACATGCGGTTCAGGATCAGCCCGGACATGGCGATTGCAGTCGGCACAATCGTGATGGGGCAAACTGAAACCATGGAGGGCCAACCGGTGGAAATGATTGCCAGCAGCGCGCCAAGCCCCGCCGAAATGGCAGCCTATGAGCGCGTGCTTGGCGACGCCATGGCTGGTGATCCCAGCCATTTTGCGCGCGAAGATTATGTTGAAGAGGTGTGGCGCATTGTCGATCCCGTGCTTGAATCGCCGTCCCCGGCCTATGAATACCAAAAGGGCACATGGGGTCCGCCGCAAGTCGACGCGGTAACTCCGCCGACCGGCTGGCACGATCCAACCGCGACCGCGGAGAAATAGCGATCTGCTGCACCCGCCTACTTAAACCCTGCATTAAGAACAGATTCCTGCCTGTTTCGTCAGAAAATCCAAGCCGATTCTGCGAAGAATAGGTTTTGATCCAGTCAACTGCAATTTCCATTTTCTGAAGCAGCGAGATCATCTTGGCGCGGACGGCATCTTACGTTCCTGATGCGGCCGCCATCAGACGGTGACGGCAGTTATTTCCCATGTATGCGCGCGGGGCGTATAGTGGTTCGGGCATTAGGGGATGCCGAGGAGTACAAGAATGAAGAGCAGCATTCGGGTCAAATTTGGTTTTTTTGCCGCCTTGTCGCTTGCGGCGGTTTTAGTCCCAAGCTCATTTGGACAGACGGCCCGGTCAGCAGAATCCCCATCGCAAAAGAAACTCAACCAGCATGCGGTGAATCGACTGATCACTTCGGCAAAAACGCCGGAAGATCATCAGCGCATAGCGGAGTACTACGAGGAGCAGGCGCAGTATTACGCAAACCTGTCGCGAGGATATGCCGCCAAGATCGCAGCGTACGAGAGAAGTCCGTATCTCAGTTCCTGCACAATGTGCGTGACAACGAGCTATTCTCTTGAAGCCGCTGTCCAGTCGCTCCGGGTCAGCAAGCAGATGGCGGAGCAGCGAGCCGACGAGATGAGGAAACTGGCGAACGTGCATGAGCAGTTATCGAGTATCGCCCGCGTGTCTGACTCGCGTTCGGGGTTGTAAAACCCCGGGTGCTTCGATTCCTTCGGCGAATACAGAAGTTACCGGCTCGACCCAGTTCGGGGCAATTCCCGGCGCGCATCGCTTGTAGAAGCATCTAGTCTGACTTGTATGCGCGAACCATCCCGAGAAACAGGTTATGCACGCGCAGGTCGCTGGTCATTTCAGGGTGGAAGGTTGCTGCCAGCAGGCGACCCTGGCGCACGAGGGTCGGTGAGTCGCCGCGTCTGGCGAGCACCTCAACATCTATTCCGGTTCGCGTGATGCGCGGCGCGCGGATAAAGACCATTTCCAACGGATCGCCAGGCAACTCCGTTTGCTGCTTCAGGATGGTTGAGTCAATTTGCCGGCCGTAAGCATTGCGCTCAACGGTAACGTCAAGAAGGCCGAGGCTCGGTTGCGCGGGGCGCAAAACCTCGCGTGCAAGCAGGATGCAGCCTGCGCAAGTGGCAAAGCAAGGGGAAGTCTTCAGGAACTGCCTGAGAACATCGATGAAGCCATCGCGGCCAAGAAATTTCAGCATGGTCGTCGACTCGCCGCCGGGCATGACCAAACCATCAAGATCAGTTAGGTCGCCAGGCTTGCGAACCAGCAAGGTGCGCGCGCCCGCTCTTTCCAATGCTCGCGCATGAGCCTCGAAGTCCCCCTGCAATGCGAGTATCCCGATCGTTGGCGCTTTGCCATTCCTCGCGTGGAACGATACGGGAGATTCTCCAATGGCTGCGACGGCTGCGGTCATGGCCACGCGGGTTATTGCCTCCTTCGTTGCTGGCGCGGTGCACGATAAAGTGGAAGGGCGCGGTCAGAAGTCCCGCACCCGCCCCAGATTCCCAAGCTAGAAAGTGATTCTGCCTCCAATCTGTATAATTCGGCCAAAACCAAGAGAGGACGTGATTGCGCCCGTGCTGGCATTTGTTCCCTGGCCAACCCCAGTAATGGTTGTGTTCGGAGTACCAAGTTCAGCCGTATTAAAAGCGTTGAGAGCTTCAACTCTTACCTGAATAGTGGCCCGTTCAATCGTCTTGAAATCCTTGAACAAGGAAATATCCGAGTTATCGTAGCCTGGTCCCTTGCAACCGACCGTTCTCGGCGCGTCCCCGTAGGTATAGGCCGGCGCGAGGCTGAATGCATTGATGTTGAAATACGGATGAGCGAGATTGTGCGGACCGCCAATCCGCCCCTCAGGGCGTCCGGAGTAACAGGGGTCTTGCCCAGGAACTAAATTCGGCCGCTGCGTCGATCCGCCAACCGCGCCGTAAACAGAACTATTGAGATCCGTTTGAGTAATGGCGAGGGGCGAACCGTTTTGATCGATCCACTCGTCATTCACCTGCCAGCCGCCCACTGCGTAATCCAGCCAGCGATTCATCCCCGAGAAGAATTGCTGGTCGCGGCCGAAGGGCAGTTGATAGCTAATTGCCGCAGTGAAGCGACTCGGCATGTCGTTGATCGATCGAGCGTATTCATTGGCAAGATTGTAGTTGTCTTGCATGCCGCTTGTGCTCGAATTCAAAGTGCTGGTTGAGCCATAAAGGTTATCCCAGTTGGACGACCATGTGTAAGTGGCAAGAATACTCAGCCCCCTGCTCATCTGCTTTTGAACCTTGATATCCATTGCGTTGTAGAGGCTCTTGCCGTTGCTTTCTATCACGGTAACTCCGCTGAACTGTGGATAGGGAAGAAGCAATTGCGCTTGCTGAATTTTGGCATTCGAGATGACGCCTGTGGATGGATAACCACCGACCAGAGGTGCGTAGTACGGGTTGGCAACTTTGGTTGAGAGACTTGACCCGTAATTCGCACCGCCCGGCGCATAACTTGCCATGATTGCGTCCGGTACCTGGTCTATGCCAACGCTCTGGCCCCAATTGCGCGCATGAGCGCCTACGTAGCCGATCTTCAAAGCGAATCCGCCCGGAATTTGCTGCTCAAGATCCACCGAATACTGATCAACGAGCGGAAAACGCCGCCCAAACGCCTGCGCAGTGACTGCGCCTCCGACACCCGATAATGCACCCAGCGAACTGCCGGAGGGTTGCAGGAGGCTGGATCCGAAGGGATTCGACAGCCAGGCATTAGTTCCTGTGTTCGCTGTGGGCAGGGCAGCGTCGGTAGATGCGTTAACGTAGGCCGTTGTCTGGCTGAAGCCCGTAGAGTACGGAGTCAGCGAGACACCCGCATAATACACTCCGCCGCCACCGCGGATCACAGTGCCGTTTTTTATCTCGTATGCAATACCGAAGCGCGGGGCGAGCTTGAGATGGCTCTCATTGCAGCAGTGCACAGGGTAACTGCCCACTCCCGCAAAGGCAAGTCCACCGTGCGTAGTGGGCGCGCTTGTGCTCGGGAATGTATAGCTGACGTTCGGGTCGAAGCCGACGTTATAGCGATTCGAAGCTTCCGTCTGGCCGAGTTCGAATTCGTACCGGAGACCGATGTTCATGGTGAGTTTTGAATTAACTCGAATGTCATCCTGTGCATAGAGAGCGTTGTATTTCTCATTCATCAACAGCCCGACAGCGTTGATGGTGACCGATGCGGCAGTACTCGAGGAGCCTGGCAATCCCATCAATAGATCGGCGATTGCGTTAGGGCCATTCGACACCGAGCCACCGCTTTGATCGCTATACATTCCATCGAAGGTATAGGAGCCGTTGCCAGCAGTCGCAGCAGAAACGAATTCGTTCATCGAGCGGAAAACATATCCGCCTTTCAGGCTGTGCTTGCCGAGGGTTTTGACAACGCCGACGACAACATTCTTCGAGGCATTAACGGTCGGCCCTGACGTTGCGGCGCCGAGGGACGCGGCGCTTGTCACGCCGCTAAGAGTAATCGTGGGAAACGTAGGCGACTGAAGTTCGCTTACAAAACCCGACGGGAAACCCGCACCGCCGAAACCATCCGTCTGGTTGAAGCCGATGCTGTACTGAAGGGTATCGCTATAGTAGCGATTGAAGCCATACCCGACGGTCATCACCATCGTGGGACTAAGAGTAAACACATTGTTTACTGCTGTTGCATCGTTAAACCGGTGAATCACTCCATTGTTTTCCGCGAATACTTCAAGAATGTTGCCCGTGGGTTCCTGCGTGGCCAGATGGACGTACGAGGCCGAGCCCGACCACCAGGGAGTGAAAACATGGTCGATTTTGCCGCTGTACATGTCGGAGCGGGTCTTGAAGTCGTTTGATCCAGTGAAGTTCGGAGCTCCAGAGCCGTTGTAGTTATTGCAGTTTGTGGGCGAGGGGAAGTTACAAGCGGGAAATTGCTTTGCGATGTATTGACCTATCGGATTAATCAGACCCGGAGGAATTACATCGGGAACGCTATTGTAAGAGACAGGCACAGCTCGCTCCCCACCAACAAATGCTTGGGTCGGATCATAGATTGTTACTGGTACGCCGTTCACAGAATCATGCGAAAAGTCACCCGATAGCTCTGCAGGAGTCGGTAGGTAATACGATGATGTCGAACTGGTGTACGGCTGGGCCTGGCGGTATCCTTCCTCGGAAATCCAGAAAAAGGTATTGTCGAGAGCCTTAAATTTATGACTGAAAGGCAATGGACCGCCAAAGGCCCCGGCATAAAGATAAGTGTTCGAATCGGGCCGTGGGGTTCCGACAAGGTTGTTGGACCATGCGTTTGCAGCCCAGTTGGTTTGACGAGTTTCGCCATAGAGCGTGCCGTGATAGGCAGACGAACCGGATTTCAAAGTCGTGTTGAAGACGCCGCCACCACTGCGGCCGACCTCCGCGTCATATGTATCTGCTTCGACTTTGGCGTCAGAAATCGCTTCGAGCGAAGGAATGAAGGTGGCGCCCCCGGCTGAAGTGGAAACTGGAATTCCGTCCACGACATAATTGTTCGCGGCGTTCGCGCCGCTCGTGGAGCCAATCGGTGCCCCTGCCACCGATATGCCGGTTGTACCGCTCTGGTCTTCGGCGCGCACAAAGCGAGGATCGCCGGTCGGAGTCGCATTGTTATCGAGTTTTTCGAAGACGAACGGATTGCGGCCAAGATTCGGTAGATCCTGCAGCTTTTGCGTGTTGAAGGTCTGGCCCTCCGAAGCCGAAGCGGTGTCGATCAGCGGTGAAGCTTCCCCACTCACAACGACCTGCTGCGTAACGTCGCCGGTTTTCAGCTTCGCGTCCACAGTGCTCGTGTTGCCGATGCTGACTAAGATTCCGTTCTGCTGCATCTTACTGAAGGCGGGCGCCGTTATGGTGACGGTGTAAGTCCCCGGATCGAGCGCCGTAAAGAGGTACTCGCCGCCGCCATTCGTCACCGATTTGCGGACAACCTTGGTCTGCTCATTCATCAAAGAAACCGAAGCATTCGGCAACACTGATCCCTGCGAATCGGAAACCAGGCCGCGAACAGCGCCGTAGTTAGTTTGCGCCCTTCCCGGTATTACGAGTCCGACCATCACAATTGAGAGTGCGAATATCCAAGTGCAAACGTCCTTGTGTTCGCGTCGCATCATTTGTCGAATCCTCCTATTTGAAGCAGTGTGCTGAATGATGAGTGGCAAGGACCCCTTGAAGCGCAAACCTATTGCTCGGCCGCCGGATTGCGCCGAGTAACAGCATCGCGATCTGCAGCTTGACGTTCCACAGCGTGCAGAGCCGCTTGCCTCTACGAAGAGATCTTCGACAGGGAAGAGTTCCGCGAGAAGAGTTGCCGTCAAACGGAGAAAGGCAATTCCCGAGGTCGTATGAGAATCCCGCTCGGAACGACGGAGCGGGACTTCTTGTGGCTTGCTAAACTTTGGCCCTCATCATCGACAAGGTGATGGCAGCCTGTGTTACGTCTTGCGAGCGCTCCTGGAAAGAAGGAGCTTCGTCTATTGCGCTTTGCTTATTGATTTGCAAAGCGAAGTACCGAGTGATGGCTGGCAGGGGTATTACTGAACCGTTGATATAAGTTAGCATTGTCATAACAAACAGTCAACGGTTTTCGGCATCAGCGAGCGATCAAATGCGAGATCAGCAGTGCATAAACATGTTGGCTATCTCGTGTGGTTCAACGATCCGGCTGCTCGCGAGGCCTTCATCAGCCGGCAGCGAGCTCCGGCTCATCACTGGCGCAGGCGCGTCGTAGAGCAGATAGGTTCCCTTCAAAGTACACGAATCGTACCGGCCCGATGGAAAGCGATGTCAAAAGCCGTCAACAGATTTGCGGCCCTCGCGAAAATGAGCTCCGAACCAGCAATTGAAACTTCATGCGGCCCTGTCTGCCGTTCCCGCCGTAAGACCCAGCGGCCGTAAGTACTTCTTATACGCAAAGTGAGCGGCATAAATGCCCGCCCCCGCAATAACTGCGATGACGACGTTGGAGACAAGGACGCCGGTAACCGTAATCAGGAAACCCATCGCATCGAGGAGGTGCATTTTCCTAAGGCGCCGCCAGGTCCCGATATCGAGAAGCGAGATGCCCATATATGCCGTTACACCAGCAAGAGCCGCAATTGGAATGTGGGCCAATGCGCCCGACCCGTAGCGCACGAATAAGAGTAAGAACACCGCGTGCATGAGATTCGCCAATCGAGTGGAAGCGCCGCAACGGATTGCGGCTACGCTGCGGGCAGGGATGCCCACACTCATGGGCGCGCCGAAGATTCCCACTGCGAGGTTGGCAATGCCGTAAGCGCCTACTTCCGCATCGGAGTCGGCGCGAAGAAGGGGCTTATGGCGTCCTTGGAAATGCTCGATCGTGCGCGAAGTGAGAAGCAGATTCACAGAAGAGACAAAGGCAAGCATGAGTCCGGATGGAAGCAAACTAACTACATCGTGAGGAGTCCACGAAAACCCAGCGAACTGCGGCATCGCGAGATGAAGAGAACCGACTTCCGGTTCATGCGAGTGAATGATTAGCGCGACGAGGAACGAAACTATGACACCGATCAACGGCGCGGGTATGCGATGAGAAATGCGGGTACAAGCGAAGGCCACGGCTATGACTGTGCAGCTGAGGACGAAAGGAAGCCAATGTATTTGGGAGATCTGCTTTAGTACTGAAAACACCTGCACCACGGGAATATCTGACGCGGACTGATGCACCCCCAGCACGACAGGAAGCTCAGAGATGACCATGAGGGCGCCGATGCCTGCGGAAAACCCGGCGACCACGGTAATGGGAACTCGTGATGCCTGGCGACCGAGGCGCAAGATGCAGAAACACATCATGAAAATCGACGCAACAATTGAAATCTTTGCGGCGCCTGCAATTCCTTGCGCCCGGACGGCGCTGGCGATAAATGGAACCGTGGCGCTGGCTGTGCCCCCAATAAGCAGCGAATTGCGGCCAAGCAGCACCGCGATTGGCGCCGAGATGATCGAAGTAAATACTCCCAATATGGGAGGCAGGCCCATCAGCGCTGCCATGGAGAGCCCGTAGGGCAACGCGATCAATGCCGCAATGAAACCGCCGGCACAATCACCGCCCAACCGCTCCCAACTGTACTTCTTCTTTGGTATGCGCATTTCCAGAAGTTGATCCCCTGAGTTGGCGATCGTTTTGGAAGTTATGTAGATATCTGGACCGATTGCCGAGACGAAGCGTGGGAGCAACCGCTGCTTTCTGACTCCCAAGCATCAGTGCCATCTCGGCGATTCGTCCTCTTTGCGGTGCGGGACTGGACCGATTGACGCGGCCCAGTCCCATCAGGCCCTAAGCGCACATTACTTTCTTGAATGCGACCTGGAATTTCTGCATTTCATCGGCGGTTCCCACAGTTACGCGAACAGAGTTGGGCCAAACCGGCCAAACACGACCAATGAACACATTTTCCTTTCGCATGGCCATTACGACTTCCATGCCCGGCTTGCCAGTGTCGACCATGAAGCAGTTCGATACCGAAGGAATGTACTTAAATTTGTTTTTGTCCATGAACTCGAAAGTATCTTCGCGCACCTGGGCAATCAGCTTGCGCCGCGTGGGAACGAGATCCTTCACCTGCATGCTGGTGGTTGCCGCAACCATGCCGGTGATTGGCATCATCGTGGCGCCCCAGCCGGAAAGCTTCTGAAGCAGGTCGGGGCGGGCAAACGCGGCGCCTGCTCGCAAACCAGCCATGCCGTAAATCTTGGAGAAGGTCCGCAAAATGACGACGTCCTTGCCTTGTGCCACCAAATCGGAATTAAAAGGTGCACCGGAGATGTGCGTGTAGGCCTCGTCGATCATGACGACCGATCCAGCCGGCTTGTTTGCAACGAGCCATTCGATATCGGATTTCGGCGTCAGCGTTCCCGTTGGATTATTGGGGTTGCATACGTAAATGAGCCCGGCCGTGGGGCTGGCTGCGGCCATGGCTTTCACGTCATGTGCATAAGTCGAAGTCAGAGGAACTTTAATCACCGGCGAGCCGATGAAATTCGCTGCGCGACCCCCGGCTTCGTAGCCTGGATCCGCGGTGACCAACGGGCGAGTGGGCGATGTGAAGGCAAGGACAGCCTGGTGCAGCGCAGGGCTCGATCCGACGAAGATGCGGACAGATTCGAGGTCGAGGCCGTCCTGCTCGGCCATCGCCGCCTGGAGTTTGTCGGTTTCGCTGTAGAGATATCGCCCACCCTGGTCGACGATTTTGCGGCATGCCTCTCTGGCTTCGTCACAAGGCCCGAGCGGATTCTCGTTGGCGTTAATCATGACAGCGCCAGGAGGCGCGTTGGTGATTTTTGATAACTGTGCCATTGCGGGCTCGTCGTAGAACGGCATGGTAGCGGCGCCCGTCACCATGGCTGCGAGCCGGAAGAAGCTGCGGCGCGTAAAACCGCGAAGCAATAGTTCGCTTTCCTGTTCTGAATTCAGGATCCCGGTCATCATCATCTCCTCTGCGGGTTCGCGCGTTTGAGCAGGATGCCTCTTACGGCGCCTCGCGTAATACTTCAGTTAGCGATCTGCAATCTCGCACCGGCGAGTTGCTGTTTCAGTTGAGACTTTCAACTTACCCTCGCGGGGGCCGCGGCCAAGCGGAATTTCACGAGGACTTTCGAGAAGGCCGTCCATCTCTTTCAGGAGCTACGAGCAATATCACAGCAATGACCCGTGTTACGCAACCCTCCAGCCGTGCTCAAGTTCAGAGGGAATGTAAAGTTCCGAATCCGGAGAATAGGCGACCGCCGGAGATGTGGCGGGCATGTCCATACACTTTACAAAGGCCGCCTGGAACTTGGCCATCTCATCGGGTGTGCCGACCGTTACACGTACGTAAGTCGGCAAAGCCTTCCAGGTGCGGCCGATCGCAATCTTTTCATCCAACATGTTCCTCTGGAACTCACGACCGGGGCGCTTGACATCCACCATGAAGAAGTTTGCTTGCGAACCGGGAATATACTGGTAGCCATTCTTCTCCAGGAATTCCAGGGTAGCTTCGCGCGTATCGGTATTGATCTTGCGCCGCGTTGGAACAAGTGTCGGATCGCGCAGGCTTGCGCCAGCGCCAGCGGCGGAGATCAGTGAGACTGACGCGACATTGCGCAGGCGAATCTCCGGCGAGATCGACTGAAACTTGGCCAGCAGATCAGGCCGCGCGAAAGCAAATCCGGCGCGGATACCGGCCATGCCATAAATTTTCGAGAAAGTGCGCAGAACAATGATGTCCTGATCTGCGGCCACCTGGTCGATGATCGACTCGTCGTTCGAGAAGTGGAAATACGCCTCGTCCACGATTACGACGGACCCAGCCGGCTTGTTCTTGAGAAGCCAGAGGATATCCTCTTTCGGCGTCATCGTTCCCGTGGGGTTGTTGGGATTCACGATATAGAACGCCCCAGCTTGTGGATCTGCGGCCACCATGGCCTTCACGTCGTGGGCATAGGTGGGGGTAAGTGGCACGAGTTTAAGCGGCGCCTTGGCGGCTGCAGCCGCGCGAGGTCCCTGTTCATAACTGGGATCACCGCAGATTAAGCCACGATCCGGGCTGATGTTTGACATCAGCGCCATGTCCAGCGGACCACCCGATCCGGGGTACAACTCCACATAACCGGGCTTAAGCCCAAATTGCTCGCTGATGGTTGCGACTGTAGCCCGAGCTACGCCCGTCTTATCGTACCGACCGCCCAGCGGGGCAGCGTCGGCCATAGCCTCCCGCGCCACTTGCGCAGGCCCCAGCGGATTCTCGTTGGAACTGATGATGATCGCGTCGGGCGGGAGCATGCGCATTTCCCCCATGTCGGGCGCGCCGCCGTCACCGCGCCGGCGCATCGGCATCGACGCTGCCGAGCCGGTTGTCTGCTGCGCAAGGGCGGGCAGCGATGCTGCCATCGTGACTCCAGCTCCAAACAGGCGCACAAAGTTGCGGCGGGATATCGCTAAGTCAACTTTTTCCACACTCATAATGTACTTCCTCCCGGCGATGAAATGAATTCAACGCAATTCAGTCTGCGAATCATACGCAGAGATCTTGCATTGGGATGAACAAAGGCCAAGCCTTTGGAACTTAATTCAATCTGAAGTCAGACGTTCGATGGCTTCGCAAATTGCAATCTCTCGAGGCAATCTCCAGCAACGGTCTCCTGCTCGATCGCGGCACACTACTCCTCGGTACAGCCATGCAGGCTGCGTCGCGACAAAACAAAGTTCCTCAACTAGGAGATCTTCGACGGAGAAGAAACCGCGTGAAACACTCTCGAACGGGGAGAGGAAATAATAACCAGATCGCGGGACCCACGGCTTGTAAGAAAACCGGGGTTGCCCTACATTAGTCACACGGCGCGTGCAAAGTCAAGCACCATTTGCGAAGCAGAACGTATATTCGAGCATTTGGAGGCGGAATTTTGGAAAACATCGTTCATGCCCAGAATGAGATTGGCGATATCGATCTGTTGCACGAGATCGGGAGCCGCATGGCCACAACCGATTCTTTCTACGAAGTCCTGGCACGAATTATCGACATGGTCACAGCCGCGATGCGCTGCGATTCGTGTTTTATTTATGTGCTTGATCGAGAGAAGCTAGTGCTTCGCGCTTCAAAGAATCCGCACTCCGATGTGGTTGACCAGTTGGCGATGGCGGTGGGCCAGGGTGTAACAGGATGGGTTGCCAAGCATCAGCAGACTGTGAGCCTTCCCGCAAAGGCGTGGACCGATCCGCGATTCGCGGAGTTCGTGAACCTCCCAGAAGACCGGTTTGAGGCTTTTCTCTCGGTCCCGATTTTGTGTCGCGGAAAGCCGGTCGGCGTCATCAACGTTCAACATCGCGAACCGCATCACCATTCACGGCGCGAAATTCGTCTGATCACGTTGATCGGTTACCTGGTTGGGGCCGAGATCGAGATGGCGCGAATGGATTACGAGAAGGCGCAACTCGTCGATCAATTGGAGAATCGAAAGCTGATGGAACGCGCCAAAGGCTTGTTGCAGCGCGAACTCAACATTGACGAAGAGACGGCTTATCTCATGCTTCAGAAACAAAGCCGGCAAAAGCGCAAACCGCTGCGTGAAATCGCCGAAGCGGTAATTCTGCTTGAAGATCTCAAACGCGGTAAGAATCCCCCAGCGGGCTAACTTGCGATCGACCGATGCGTTTCCGAATAGGGACATGGTGCAGCCCGCATTCGCGACGTCCTGAAAATTGCCGGATGGATTTGGGGAATTGCTTTTCTGTGACTGCTTACCCTGCATGGATGGCCCGTGCTCGAATTCGCAGCCGATGCGTAACGGAGTTTTGGCGAAGCGCAGGACCTATTGGATGAATTGGAGCGAGTAAGCCGTTGCCGGATCGAACGAAGCCTGCACGATGCCAAGGGATTTGAGCTGGTCGCAGGTTGCCTGCCAGCGAGCGACGCTCATCTTGCCGACTTGTTCGTTTTTTCCGGCGTCGCCGGTGATAAAGCCTCCGTCGCGGAGAGCCTGCGTCGTATAAGCTTCCTGAGCCGGATTCAGAGCAGGATTGAGTTTGAGCAGCAACGCGTTGGTGGGACCAGGATCGCGAAGATACTCTTGCCAGCCGCGGATGTTGGCGCGGATAAATTTCGCCACGATGTCTGGATTCCGCGCGGCAAAATCGCGCGTGGTGAACTGCACCCGATACGGGTCGTATCCAGACGAGCTGATCAGCATGGTACGCACCTTGGCGCCCGCCTGGTTCGCGAAAAACGGCTCGCTGGTCACAAAGATCTGCTGCACATAGCCAGGGTCGGCCAGAAAATTTGCGATCGACCGCGTGGAAGGAATCTCCCGCACGTTGCGCAGTTTGTACAGGGCGATGACATATTTCAACCATAATGCCCCGGTCTGTGCGGCAATCGTGTGCCCGTCCAGGTCTCTGAAATCGCGTATGGTCGAGTCGGCGTGCACCATGACTGCCTGGGGGTCGTGTTGCATGGTGGCGGCCGCGGCCAGCAGTGGCAAACCGTTCGAGTCCCACTCAAGGATGTCGACGCTGGAGCCAAGGCCGAACTCCGCCTTTCCTGTCGCGACAATCTGCGCAACGCTGCCGTACTGCGGAAGCGGCAAGATGCTGACATCGAGCCCTTCGGCTTTGTAGTAGCCGAGCATCTGCGCTGTATAAAACCCGCCGAGCTCCGGCTGCGGATACCAGTCAAGCTGAAGCCGAACCGGCGTGAGACCATTTTCGGAAAGAGACGGGCCGCCATGGCATCCGGCAAGGAGGCATGCAACCGCAGCGGTGAAGGCGGAGATCAATGTGAATGATGAATTCGATCGCAACGGAGACCTCGACGGAGACAAGAGATCATTGCTATGAAACTTATCATGCGCCAAGTGGGCCGGTGGCTTTCGCAGGGAACGAAACGGGGTGAAGGCGCGAATTTTTTAGGCATATTATCGGCCCGCCGTGCTAAGTTCAGACATGGGAATAGCTTCCTCTTCCCCACATCTCACAAGCAGGAAGAACCAACGAAGGGCCGGCCCGGCAGCCGATCTGCAGCACATGACGGCTCTCGCCGCATTCACGGCTCGCAGCCTGAAGACTGCATCGCCGAGACCTTTCGGCGCTTCAATTGTTCACACCGGGTCGGGGAAGGTTTTGCTTCGCGCGCTAAACGCCGTGAAACAGGAGTTCGATCCCAGCGCGCATGCCGAAGTCCGCGCCATTCGCCTCGCCGCAAAGCGGCTCGAAGAAAATTTCCCTGGCCGGCTATACCCTTTACACCACCTGCGAGCCGTGCCCCATGTGCATGAGCGCCGCGCTGTGGGCAGGGCTGGACCGCGTAGTCTATGGCGCCACCATCGAAGATGCCAACCGGCACTGTCAACCAGATCCTGATTCCTGCCGCGGAGGTTGAACGCGCACGCCGACATGCGTTGTCTTATCGACGGGCCCTTGCTCCGCGAGGAATGCTATGCGCTATTTACGCATCCGCGCATGCTCCGGGCATTTCGCATCTGGTCGACACGAAAGAAAGATCAGCGCAAGCGGCTGGGGCGCACGCGCCACTGACGGGAGCTTTGCCGGTTATGCACGAAAATCTCGCCGCCGGGTTGTCCGAGATTCTTGGCGATCCGGCGCGCGTGTTGACCGAGCCGGCGGTTCTCGACCGCCTGTCGCACGACTTCTATTGGTACTCGCCGGTTCTGCGCCCGCTGCTTGTTCACAAAAACGGCGATGTTGCCGTGCAGCCTGTCAGCGTCAGACGAAATCCTGGCCGTGCTGCGCTACGCCGGAGAGCGCGATGTGTCCCGTGACGGTGCGCGGCGCGGGCACCGGCAACTATGGCCAATGCGTGCCGCTCGAAGGCGGCATCGTGCTCGACCTTTCTCTTGATGGACAAGCTCGAAGAGATCACACCCGACGGCGTGGCCGTCTGCCAGCCGGGATTGCGCCTTGGCGCGCTCGAAACCGAAGCGCGCAAGCAGGGCTGGGAGCTGCGCATGTATCCCTCCACGCTGGTGAAGGCCTCAGTCGGCGGCTTTCTCGGCGGCGGCTCCGGAGGCATCGGCTCCGTAGCGCACGGCAGCCTGCGCGACTTCGACAATGTGCGCGCCTTCGAAGTGGTCACCATGGAAGATCCGCCGCGCATGGTGCTGCATGAAGGCCCAGCGGTTCACGAGATTCTGCACGCGTGGGGCACCAACGGCGTGCTTACGCGTATCTGGTTCGCGCTCACGCCGGCCGTCGAGTGGACGCAGGCAACAGCAGCCTTCGATACCTACGTGCAGGCGTTCCGTTTTACGCAGTCCATTGCGGTGGATCCGGCATGGACCAAGCGGCTCGCGACCGTCTTCGAGTGGCCCATCCCTTCGTTTTTCACGCCGATCAGGCAAACCACGCGCGAGGGCAAAGCTCTGGCGCTTCTCATGATTGCATCGGCGCAGGCAGGAGCACTTCAGCGCGGCGGCGAAAGCGGCCGGCGGTGAAGTTACCTTCTCGGGGCCCTACGAGGGCCCGCGCACGCGGCCACTGCTGAGCGATTACACGTGGAACCACACCACGCTTTGGGCCATGAAGGCCGATCCCGCCTACACCTATCTGCAATGCGGATTTTCGCCGACCGAATGCGAGGAGCAATTCCGGCTGCTGCGCGAGCGCTACGGACAGCGAAATTCTTTTTCACATCGAGTTCATGAAGAATGGCGACGGCAGCGTGATTCCCGGCGCCATTCCCGTGGTGCGTTTCACCACCGAAGAACGACTGAACGATATGATTGCCTATTGCCGCGCGATCGGCGTATTTGTCGCCAATCCGCACGTGAATTATCTCGAAGACGGCGGCCGCTTCCGTCCCGACAATATCCAGTTGATGGCTAAACAAAAATACGATCCGCGCGGCCTGCTCAATCCCGGCAAGATGATCAGCTTTCGCAAGCAGGCGGTGCGCCGATGAAGACCTGGATTCCCGACGCGCGCAACTTTGCCTATCTCACCTGGAAGCAGGTCGACGCGCTGCCGCGTGAGTCCACCCTCTTGGTGCTGCCCACTGCGGCGATCGAGCAGCACGGCCACCATCTGCCCCTCGCGACCGACACGCTGATCAATAACCTGCTGCTGGGCAAGGCGCTTGCGCTTGTTCCCGCCGATCTGCATATCTACGCACTGCCGCCCGTCTGCTACGGCAAAAGCAACGAGCACCTCGGGTTTCCCGGCACGCTCTCGGTGCGCGCGAGACCTTTCCTGGCCGTGGTACGCGATCTGGGCGCGAGCATCGCGTCGGCAGGCTTCAAAAAGCTCGTCCTCTACAACACCCACGGCGGCAACACCTCCCTCGTCGACGTACTGGCCCGCGACCTGCGCGCGGAATTCGGCCTCCGCACCTTTTCGCTCTTCGGTTCGCCCGGTGCGGCATTCGCAGGGTTAAGCGCCAGGAACGCACTTACGGCTTCCACGCCGGCGAAATCGAGACCGCCTATCTGCTGCACGCCGCGCCCGCGCTCGTCCATCCCGGCGAATACACGACCAACTACATTGCGCGCGTCGATCAGCCGAACCGCTCAAGCCCGAAGGCTCCTCGGCCAACTTTGCCTGGCTCACGCGCGACATCGCGCCCAGCGGCGTGCTGGGCGATCCCGTCTCGGCCACCGCGGAGAATGGCGAACGCTGGTCGAACGAAGCCGCCGCGCGCATCGCCGAACTTCTCGTCGCGATGTATCAACTTTGAACCGAAGCACGGCGCGTGACGATGATCGACTGCGGCAACGGAGTCCGGCTTGAGCGCGGCGTCCAGTGCCGCCTCAGCGATGGGACGACACTCGTCTCCGATCACTATTATCCGCCAGGCGAGGGTCCTTGGCCTACGCTGCTCATGCGTCAGCCCTACGGGCGCGATATCGCATCGACGGTCGTCTACGCGCATCCCGTGTGGTTCGCGCGGCAGGGATATCACGTCGTGATTCAGGACGTGCGCGGGCGCGGCGGCTCGAGCGGCGAGTTCTATCCATTCCGCATACGAGGGCCGCGACGGCGCGGAAACGATTGCCTGGCTGCGCACGCATGCTGCATGCAATGGCCGCATCGGCATGTATGGCTTCTCGTACCAGGGCGCGACGCAGCTGCTCGCCGCCGCCGAGCAGCCTGAGGGATTGCAATGCATCGCGCCGCACATGACGGCGACCGATCTCTATCACGGCTGGTTCTATCACCAGGGCGCATTGCGGTTGAGCTCGTCACTGGGGTGGGGCATCCAGATGCTGCGCGAGGATGCGCGGCGGAATGGCTTGCGCGAAGCGAGCGACCGATTGGAGGCAGCCTGGACCAACGTTCGCGCGCAGCCGACGCAGGTTCCGTGCGATGCACATCCCGCGATCACCGATCCCGCTCTGCCAAGCTATGTGCGCGACTGGTTTGCGCATCGCGAGCCAGGCGACTATTGGACCGAGCTGGACATCAGCACGCGCATCGATCGCATCAATTTCCCGCGCTGCACATTGCCGGCTGGTTCGACACCTATCTCGAGGGTTCCATCGCGGGCTACCTCGCGCTGCGCAACGGCGCCGGCAGCGAGTTTGCGCGGGAAAATCAATATCTGATCGCCGGCCCGTGGGTTCATATTCCCTGGGGAGACCGCGCCGGCGACACGAACTTTGGCGAGGCCGCGAATCTGCAACCGACGAGATTCTGCTGCGCTGGTTCAACCATTGGCTCAAGGATTCCGGCGAGTTCTCCGTCGAAGCGCGCGTCCGCTATTTCCGCCTGGGCAGTCAATGAGCTGGCGCACTGCGGACGACTGGCCGGCAGAAGCTGACTGCACGCTCTATCTGCGCAGCGCGGGCAATGCCAATTCGCGCAAAGGCGACGGTCGTCTGATCGGCCCATGCCCCAGGAGGCGAAGAGCCGCGCGATGTTTTTGTCTACGATCCCGAAGTGCCGGTGCTATGCGCCCGGCGGGCCGCAGGCGCTGAGCGGGCCCTTCGATCAGGCCGTGCTCGAGATGGGGAACAACCTGCTCGTCTATACCTCGGAGCCGCGTCAGCGCGAGACGGAAATCTTCGGGCAGCCGCGCGTCAGGCTTATGCGCGTCAACCTCCGCGGCGCACGCCGATTTTATCGCCAAGATTGTGCGCGTCACGGCGAGCGGCCGCGCGGAGTTCCTCTGCATCGGCATCGCGCGCAGCTCGTGGCTCTTTCGCGACGAACGCTACACGCCGACGAGATCCATGTGTGGGAGTTCACGCTGGAGCCGATCGCCTTTGTGCTCGCCCCCGGCGAGCGTCTGCGCCTCGAAATTGCCAGCTCCGCGTTCCCGCTCTACGATCGCAACCCCTCCACCGACGTGCCGCCGCAACTTGCCGACCACTGGAACTGGGCGCGCTCGACGCAGCAGATTCTGCACACGGCGAGCATCCCTCCGCTCTCTATCTTCCCGTCAAAGGAGAGCCGGGATGGTGAACGCAAAGCGAACAGCCGTCCCTGAGATTGCTCTGCACGGCGTCAGCAAGCGATTTCGCAATGCGCGCCGTCGCGCTCGAAGAAATCTCGCTCGACGTCGAGCGCGGCGAGTTCGTCACCTTTCTCGGGCCCTCGGGCTGCGGCAAATCGACGCTGCTCAAGCTCGTCTCCGGGTCTGAGTCCCGCGAGCGAAGGCCAGTGCAGGTGAACGGCATGACGCCGGAAAACGCGCGCGAGACTGATGAGCTTCATCTTTCAGGATGCAACCCTGCTGCCCTGGCGGACCGTGGAGCACAACGTCGGCCTGGGCCTCGAACTGGAATATGCCGCGCGCGAGATTCGCCAGGAGCGCGTGGCGCAGATGCTCGACCTGGTGGGCCTGGCGCGATGTGGCGCGCCGTTATCCGCGGCAGCTTTCCGGCGGCATGAAGATGCGCGTCTCCATTGCCCGCGCGCTGGTGAGCCGGCCGCGCATTCTGCTGCTGGATGAGCCCTTCGCCGCGCTCGACGAGATGACGCGCGACCGCCTGAATGAGGAACTGCTGCGTCTGCTACACGAGCAGAAGTGGACGGTGCTGTTTGTCACGCACTCCGTGGCCGAAGCCGTGTTTCTTTCCTCGCGCATCGTCATTCTCGCGGCGCATCCGGGCCGCGTGGCGCACGAAGTGGACGTGCATCTCGCCTGGCCGCGCACCGCCGAGACGCGCGAGTCGCTCGCGTTCGAGGAGATCGTCTACGCACGTCACGCGGCTGCTGCGAGGAGTCGTGGCAGTCATGAAGAGACGTGGCTACATGGCGCTCAACAGCGCGTCTGGTGCTCGCTTGCCTGCTCGGGGCTGTGGCAGGCGTTCATCTGGATCAACCATCTGCCGCTCCTATATTCTGCCCGGCCCGCTCGGCGTGGTCGAAGCCCTTGGCAACGCGCTACCCGTCGCTGCTGAATTCGCTCTGGATCACGACGAAGGAAGCTGCGGGCGGGCTGGCCGCAAGCATTGTCGTCGGCCTTGCAATCGCCATGATCTTTGCGCAATGGCGCTGGCTGCGGCAGACGCTTTATCCCTACACAATTCTGCTGCAGACCGTGCCCATCGTGGCCATCGCGCCGCTCATCATCAACTGGGTCGGCGCGGGACTCTTCGCCGTCACCGTCGTCACCTTCATCATCTGCCTGGCGCCAATCATCGCCAACACCACGCAGGGGCTGATCAGCGTGGACGAAAACCTGATTCATCTCTTCGTGATGCACAAGGCCTCGCCCGCGCAGATTCTCTTCAAGCTTCGCCTGCCCAACGCACTGCCCAATCTCTTTACCGGGATTCGCATCTCGGCGGGCATCAGCGTGATCGGCGGAATCACCGGCGAGCTTTTCGCCGGCTCTACGCGCGTGGGCGAAGGCGGCCTGGGCTATGCGATGATCTATGCCAATAATCAGATGGAGACCAGTTATCTTTTCGCGCTGGTGCTTGCGGCCACGGTGCTGGGATTCGTGTTTTTCTTTATCGTGATGTTTCTGGAATGGCTGGCCCTGCACAACTGGCACGAGTCGAGCCGGCCGCAATCGGCCGAATGAGGAGCACGAACGATGCTGCGCATGGAGTCCGAGACCGGCTGGTGGCTGATCACGCATCCCGATCACGCGCGCCTGGCCGGAGACTTTGCGGCTGCCTGGGGCAACGCGGGGTTTCGCAAGCCGGAGCCGCGTACCGCGTGCTGAATGGTATTGCGCAGCACGACGACGGCTGGGCGGCGCGCGATGCACATCCGGCCATCACGCGGGAAGGGCAAGCCCTCTGCGTTTTCCATCGAGCTCGTGGGCAAGTACTCGGCGTTCGAAGAGATCGATCTCGAAGAGTATCTCGCGGTGCGCGAGCGCGCCGTTCGCATCATTGCAGAGAAGGATCCATATGCGGCGCTGCTGATCTCCATGCACACCTACAATCTGCTCACGGAACATGCCGACCGCTCCACGATAGCACCGGGGAATCTCTCGCTCCTCGATCGCTTCCTTGAAAACCAGCGTCAGGTTCAGGGTGAATTGCGCGTGGCGATCGCCTCGGACCCGACCCTCGCTCCGGGCGAAAAGACGGACCAGAATATTCTGGAGCACTTTCGTCTGCTTCAAGCCTGCGACAATCTTTCACTTTTGAGCTGCGTCGCATATTCACGGCCAGCCAATCTCCTGCATCCGTTGCCCCTTAACAACGGCGGCACGAGCGAGGTGCAGGTTTTTCCGGTCGCTCCGCGTCGATTTCGCCTGGAGCCGTGGCCATTCGCCCAGCCGGAGCTGACATTCCATTTTCCCGCGCGCCGCGTCGAGGGCAAGACTCTTGCCTCATCGGCGGATCTGGTCGCGGCCTTCAAGGCGGCCGGGGTCGAGCGAATATCCGTCACGCTGACCAGTTAGCGATTGCGAACCGGGAACAACTCGCGCGGCGGGAGAATCTGCTTGGCAATCGCAGCGCTCACGGTGTAGACCGGCTCATTGACCACCTGGCTCAGCCGCAATCGCATCGCCACGCTGCAAAGGATATACGCGTCAACGTCACTGAATCCCCAACGCGTGACAAGCAGCTCTATCATGCGCAGCGTTGCGCCGCGAGCTGCTTCTGCGAGATCGGTTCCCGTCTCGATCACAACCCATGCATCGGGATGGGAATCGGGAACGATGGCCTCGCTCGACTCCGCCAGAGGGCCGGCCAGCGGTTGCCGCTTGTGCAGCTTGAAGCGCAGCGTTGCATCCAGCGGACACTCGATCCCATTGATGCATACTTCGCCGTCACCCTGAGCGGCGTGGCCGTCGCCGCAACTGAACAGCGCGCCGCGATTGTAAACCGGCAAATAGAGCCGGGAGCCCGCGCACAACTCGCGCACATCCAGGTTCCCGCCGAACGGGCCCGGAGGCCGCGTGCGAAAGGCTCCGTCCTCAGCACGCGCCACGCCCATCACTCCCAGAAACGGCCGCAACGACACGACGGCAGGCGCAAGCGAGCGGGTGATATCTCCGTCAAGTTGCCAGTGAAAAAGATACGGATCGCGGAATCGGTCTTTGAGAAAGCCCAGGCCTTCAGTGACACTGCTCCATCCCCAGCCGTGGTGGCGGAGCGCCAGCACATCGATCTCGAGCACATCTCCGGCCTCGGCCCCTTCCACAAATACCGGCCCGGTAAGGGCGTGAACGCGCGTGCGGTCGATGGTGAGGTATTCGGTTGCTAGCATGCCCGGCCGGACCTGGGCGCCGCTAGAGTCTACGCACTGGAAATGCACTTCGTCGCCGGAGTCGATGTGCAGACGCGGAGGCAGAGAGCGGTCCCACACCGAATGCGTGGGAAGGGCGGAAAGCATGTGCTCTTTCATTCGCGCACTCTCACGCTCATCTGCAGTTCAACCAGCGCATTCCGCGGCAGCGCGCTCACGCCAACGGCCGTGCGCACATGCCGTCCCGCATCCCCGAAAACCTTGACCAGCAGATCCGAGGCACCATTCACCACAGCGGGCGAATCGCCGAATCCGGGCGCCGCATTGACATAACCGTTCACCGTCAGCACCTCGGCCACGCGATCGAGCGAACCGAGTTCCCGTCGCAAAACGGCGAGTTGCGTGAGCGCGCAGCGTTGAGCCGCTGCGTAGCCGTCTTCGATCGTGCGATCTGCTCCCGCGGTTCCGGTGATCACTTCGCCGACATCGGTTGAAATCACTCCGGAGAGATAGATCACCTGCCCCGCCCGCTTCGCCGAAACATAATTACCGCCCGGCGATGGCGGCTGTGGAAGCTCAATGCCCAGTGCCGCAAGATTCTCTTCAGGGGTCCGAGGTTCTGTCATTTATTTTCGACTGTACCATGCTCGCTCCAAATTTTCCTTCTGCCTATAGGCCGCTCACATCCCGGAGCTGAGCGTAACCCCATTCTGGCACAGGTGAAACGACTTCGGTTTCTCAGCAAAAGGATCCTCGCTGTGCTCAGGCAGCCCGCGGATATCGATCTGCAGAAAGTGAATTGGATGGGTCAGTGTTGCTTCGCCTGCTCATTCAACAACTGTGCGGTAGCTTGAATTCGATTCGCGATTCATGCACGCGGCTCATTATTACGTTCCCCGCGAAATTCACCGCCAGCGAGAAATTAAGCATCGCCTGGCGGGAGTAGTTCAGTGGTAGAACGCCAACTTCACCTTTCCGCAGTCGTGGTTTCACCTTCTAAGTTCTTGTTTTCTTATAAATTACTCAAAACAAGATATGTGAATTCAACTCAATGCTCATCTTATAGTAGTAGCAATCTTTGCTGAATTTGGCAGCTTTTTGTCTTTTTGACGTCGAGAGGATAGTAAGTCCGACAATAGATCCGACGCGCTACGGATTCGGAGCTAAAACGATTCGCATTTCCAGACTCTAATCGGAGAGAAAGATCGGGGACTCTGGCCGACTCGAGGTTACCTAAGGTTGAAGTGACGCCAAAAAAGCTGTAATTGCGACTATGTCGTCATAGGTCAGCTTTGATACCGGCAGTTTCATCAGTGCTGCTCCAGGACCATTTCTTGCGCCGTCTCTGAAATCAATAAGCTGCCGCGCCATCTGGCTCGGCGAACGGCCTGCGATGCCGGGTATATTGCCCATACCGCGAAGGTTCGGTCCGTGGCAGATTGCACATGCGATCGTCTCCCCATCGCCACCGGTTCTGACCAGCGCCGCGCCTCTTTTCAAGCTGCCTTTGGGCACATAAGCGATGAAGCCCGAATTGGGGTTCCGCAATTCCGCCTGTTCGTAGTCTTCCGGCACTTCGATGATGCGCGAACCGATCGGCTCTGTGCCAACTGCGTCGGCAATCAACATGCCTCCGGCGATGTGCGTCTTCGGCACGGTGTCGGTTTCGACCACGCGTATCCACTTCGTTGGCTTCAACCGCGAGAAGTAATCGGCAGCAGTCTCGATCTCGGCCTGTGTAACAGCTTTTGCGACGAGGATCATGTGATTGATAGAAGTCATACGGGCTTCTGAAGAGCGGCGCGATCCCTGCCGAAAATCGTTGAGCTGCTCGATAATGTAGGCCTTGGGAAGTCCGGCGATACTCTGGTTTTCCGGTCTGCCCAGCCCATTGGGAAGATGGCAATAGGCGCAGGCAAAAGCGTCAGGTCTTCTGCCCTGACGCACCGGCTTTGGCATGAGAGGGTGTCCATCTGGAAACCAGTCCGGAACGGTGAAACGATCCGCAATATAAGCCGTCGTGTAGGTGCGGGCGCTCCCTGGCACGTGGCGCGGAGCTGTATCGGAAGCTGCCGCACGCATGGACCCAGAGTCACTCGCGGATTGGGACTGAGGCGGCAAGACCGGGTACGCCCACAGCGGCAGCGCGGAAGCTCCCGCCGCATCACTCGAAGAAGTACGAGACGGTGAAACCAAACCTGAGGCCTGACTCCGTCCAGCCATTGTGGTGAGACCGTACGACATTAGAGCGCCTAAAAGTACGACGCGGCGAGCGGAACAACATTCCATGAGGAATCCCCCAGGCCGGTGATTGAGTAAGATTCTATGACATCAGCATTGCGCATTCGGAACCGTGCGGCTGCGATGCTCCGGCGCGCGATGCGTCAGTATTCCCCGGTCGTCGCTGCGTTTTCGCGAGGGCTACTACACTGTTCACCATGTCCTGGAACCGGGGCTCTGCTAATTCACCGTTAGTCCTTCGATGACAATACTCTCAGGGTTCGGCTTGCCATCCTGGTTGCGGGCTACGGCAAACAATTGCCAGCATCCAGCGTTCTTGCGATACTGTGTTAGGCGAGCTTTGCTGGTTGCCTTGCTGTCAGCTTAACGGTCAACCTGATCCACATTCTTTGTTTCTGCGACGACGATTCGATGGGTTTTTGAGGGCCGAATCTCGCCGGAAGTTTATGGAAGCCTCAAGGAACTTGTATCCTAGATGAGAGTAGGTTTGGCAGTAACTCCGAATCAATCTGATAAATGATTGATTCTTAATGGCGGGAGTAGTTCAGTGGTAGAACGTCAGCTTCCCAAGCTGAATGTCGCCGGTTCGATCCCGGTCTCCCGCTCCAGCCTCCTCGCTTTTGTATTAGCTCAAGCCGAAACATCCTGCTGCACCTTCATTACCAGGCACGTGATCGTGTTGTCCCCGGCCACCAACATCTGGTGCGGAATTCCCGCAGGAACGTGCGCCACGTCGCCGACTCGCATCGACTGCTGCATACCGCCCTCGATCGATGTCCCGCGCGTCTCTCCCGGTGCAATCGTCCGCGCTCCGGCTACAACTCCGCCTGTGACCAGCGTTGCCTTGCCGCCGATCACTACAAAAACATCCGCGAACTTCTCATGCACCTCCGCTTCGCCACTTCGGCTCCGGAATGAAAGCATCGCACAGTGCTGCGGATATTCCTTCAGCGTCTCTGACGCAGAACCATCCCCAAACTTGGCCATCTTACGCAGATACGCCGCCCGTTCCAGCAGAATCACAGTCGACCAATGATCGATGGGGCATTTGCTCGCACGCGGCTTGGGCGCCACTTCATCGAGCGCAACATCCTTCAGAATCTCTTTCGCCAGTCTCTCCACTTCATTCCTCTTTCTGCTGACCTGGCAGGTTAACAGCGACAGTCATTCTTCATAATTCCGCCAGTTGGCGCGCTCGTTGAAATACCTTCAGCAACATCGGCCTTGTCAGCCTTCCAGTGTTGGTGTTCTGCAGCGAGGGGTGAAAGCAGGCAATCGCAATCAACCCGCTCCGGCAGCCGTACTCCGAGCCGTGCGCGAACTCAAACCCTGCGCGCGATTCGCAAATTTCCTCTCCGCACTTCATGGGCGAGCAGCCCGTCAAATGCTATCCGCCCCAGGCACACCACCACGCGCAAGTTCGCCAGCAATCGAAACTCCTCGTCGAGCCACGGCGCGCAATTGCGTAGCTCTTCGGTCGTGGGCTTGTTGCTCCGGCGGAGCGCAGCGGGCTACCGAGGTGATCCACAACCCGTTCAACTTCATGCCATCGTCGCGGCTGGTCGCCTTCGGCTGCGACGCAAACCCCGCTGCGTGCAGCACCGGGTACAAAAAGTCCCCTGATCCATCGCCTGTGAATGGCCGCCCTGTGCGATTTGACCCGTGGGCTCCCGGCGCCAACCCCAGTGCCATCACGCGCGCCTTGGGGTCGCCGAACGAAGGCACAGGGCGTCCCCAGTACTCCCATTTGGCGTACGCGCGTCGCCGCACGCGCGCCACCTCCGTGCAATGCGCGCGCAAACGCGGACAAAGTTCGCACACAACGATTTCCTGATTCAGCGTTGCAAGAGTTCCCGCCACCATAACAGAATTTTACTTCTCAATTCGCCGCGCGCCATTCCGCGCCCGCACTCCCGAGTTCCGCATCTTTCGTGCATCGTATGCCATACTGAATCTGTCTTCGCTTTCCCCAGGAATTGGATTCCTCGCGCATGACCGGCCATCCCAATCCGGAATTCCTGCGCCGCGCCATCGCGTTAGCCACGCAAAACGTGCTCGATGGCCAGGGCGGGCCTTTTGGTGCGATCATCGTGCGCGAAGGCAAGATCGTGGGCGAAGGCGCCAACACCGTCACAGCCGCCAACGATCCCACCGCGCATGCCGAGGTCAATGCTATTCGCGCAGCAGCCAAAGCACTGGGAACCTTTACTCTTGCCGGCAGCGAACTCTACACCAGTTGCGAACCATGCCCCATGTGCCTCGCCGCCGCATATTGGGCGCACGTTGATGCAGTCTACTATGGAGCCAGCGCCGCCGACGCAGCCCGTGCGGACTTCGACGACGCGTTTCTCTACGGCGAACTCAGCAAGGACGCCGGCCAACGCAAACTCCGCTCCATGCAGTTGCTCGGCGACGAGGCCTGGGCCAGCTTTGCCGCATGGATGGCCTCGCCCAACAAGATCGAGTACTGAGGTTGCCTCTTCCTTGGCGTGTCTTTGTCTTTGCGCCAAAGGCGGGATCACTGAACCTCGGCGAGCTCATTCGGCCAGTGGCATCCTTGACCCCATCCCGCCGCGTTGCGTATGCTGACGATCGTTTACGAGCCGCGAACGGCATCTGAAATTCACTCCGCAAGATGAGAGTCCCCATGAGCATCGCTTCAACTGCTGCAGATTCCGGCCAGCGCATTGGCTCCAAGCCCTTTCTCGTCCGCCGCGCGGCCGTCCTCGGCGCAGGAACCATGGGCTCGCGCATCGCCGCGCATCTCGCCAACGCCGGAATCCCCACGCTCCTCCTCGATCTCCCTTCCACGCCCGGCAATGCGGCGCCGCAACTTTCTCGCAAAGCCCTCGACGCACTCGTCAAATCCAAGCCCACCGCCCTCTTTGAGCCGTCGCTCGCCGCGCTCATCATGCCCGGCAACTTCGACGAAGACCTTCCCAAAATCGCTGGGTGCGACTGGGTTGTTGAAGCTGTCGCCGAAAATCTCGAAATCAAGACCGCGCTCCTCACCCGTGTCGTTCCCCATCTCGCCCCACACGCGCTCCTCACCACCAATACGTCCGGCCTGCCCATCGCCCGCATCGCCGCTGCCATTCCCGCTGTCCGCAACTGCTTCTTCGGCACGCACTTCTTCAATCCCCCGCGCTACATGCGACTGCTTGAAGTCATCCCCACCCCCGAGGCAGATCCCGCCGCCGTCGCCGCATTCACGGCGTTCGCCGATCGTCTTCTCGGCAAGCAGATCGTCTTCGCCCATGACACGCCGAACTTCATCGCCAACCGCATCGGCGTTGCCGTCATGTTCAACGCCGCGAATCTCATGCTCGAGCATGGACTGACAATCGAAGAAGTGGACGCGCTCACTGGACCCGCCATCGGCTGGCCCCGCACCGGAACCTTTCGCCTCGCCGATCTGGTCGGAATCGACATTCTGGCTCACGTTGCCGCTAACTTTCCGCAGGGCGTAACCCCTGGCAAGTTCTCCTCCATACTCGACGAACTCCTCAAACGCGGGTGGCTCGGCGACAAATCCGGTCAGGGCTTTTACAAGAAGGTTCGCGGCGCCAACGGCAGAGACGAGCGCCTCGTTCTCGATCTCACCAACTTTGAATATCGTTCCGCCACTAAACCCGCCCTCCCCTCGCTCGACATGGCGAAAAACGCCGCCACACTCCCTGAGCGCCTGCGCCTTTTGCTCGCGGGCGACCCCGCTAAGGACAAGGCCGCAGCCTTCCTCTGGCCCTTCCTCGCTTCGCTCTGGAACTACGCCGCCGATCGCATCGGCGAAGTCGCCGATGATGCTGCTTCCATCGACACCGCCATGCGCGCCGGGTTCAATTGGGAACTCGGCCCCCTCGAAATGTGGGATGCTGCGGGGGTTTCCGATACCGTCGCCCGAATGAAGTCGCTTCACCTTCCCGTGAGTGATGCTGTTTTCAAACTCCTTGAGGGCGAGCCGGCTTCCGTTTCCTGGTATATGTCGGTTGGTCCGCAGTGCTTCAATCCCCTGAAAGATGGTTGGGAGCCGATCCTCCCGGTTCCCGGCCACGCGCGAGTCGCCGACTTTCGCCGCTCCAACGGCGTGATCCGCAGCAATTCCGGCGCCTCTCTGGTCGATCTCGGCGACGGCATCGCTTGCATTGAGTTGCACTCTCTTAAGAACGCCATCGGCGGCGACGTCCTCTCAATGATCTCCTCGGTCCTCGATCTTTCGTCCGACGCGGTCCGCGACTTCGCGGCCTTCGTCATCTCCGGCGACCGCGATAATTTCTCGGTCGGCGCCAATCTCATGCAACTCCTCCTCGCCGCGCAGGAAGGTGAGTGGGACGAACTTGCACAGGTCATTCGTCGCTTTCAGCAGATGACCGCGGCCGTCAAATTCTGCCCGCGTCCGGTTGTCGCCGCGCCCTTCGGTCTCACCCTCGGCGGCGGCGCGGAGATCTGTCTGCACGCGGTGCGACGCCAGCCTCACGCCGAAACTTACATGGGCCTCGTCGAGGCCGGTGTTGGACTCATCCCCGCCGGCGGTGGAACGAAGGAAATGCTTCTCCGCGCACTCGACGCGGCCATTGCCCTTGCACCGCCCGATCCCAAGGATCCTCCCTCCCGGTTTGTCCAATCCGCTGAATTTGCAGCCGCCCTCAAGCGCGCCCTGGAAACGATTGCCATGGCCAAGTTCTCCACTTCCGCCGCGGAGGCCCGCACTCTCGGCCTGCTCTCACCTGCCGACCGCATCACCATGAACCGCGAGCGTCTGCTTCTCGATGCCAAGGCCCTCGCCGCAGTGCTCGCCGAGTCCGGCTACAATCCGCCGCAAGCGCGCACGCAAATCCCCGCCCCAGGCATTGCCGCGCTTGCAGCGCTTGAGACCGGCATCTTTTTAATGGGGGAAGCCGGATACGCCTCCGCACACGATCAGAAGGTCGCCCGCTGGGCTGCATACATCCTCACCGGCGGCCGCATTACCCCCGGCACCCTGGTCAGCGAACAGTATCTCCTCGACCTCGAACGTGAAGCCTTCCTCTCGCTCTGCGGCGAACGCCTCACGCAGGAGCGTATTGCCTTCACTCTCAAAACCGGCAAACCGCTGCGCAACTAGCGTGTCCGGGGTGGGTTTCGCCAACAAAATTCCTGGGTGTCATCCTGAGCAAGTCCGCGGTAGCGGACGAATCGAAGGATCTGCGGTTGCTTTTCTTCGTGCGCTAGAATGCTCCTGAGCCTCGACGATGCTGCCAGCCCTCCAGAAGACGCGAATTGCGTTCTGCTTCATTCTTGCCACTCTTGCCATCTCGGCTCAACAATCCGTTCCAGGCAATCTCAACTCCTCCGGATCGGTTATGGTCCACGGCCACCCCACACCCTACCTCATTCGCCACCTTCCCGTGGACTCATTTCCCCAGATCCCGCCCGCCGTTCAAAATCTGCTTCTCCGGCGCGGCTGCCTCATTCCGCAAACCTACGAAGCCCACCAGCCGGAAAACGTGATCCGCGCCAGCTTCGAGCGCCAGGGCTCTTCCGACTGGGCCGTTCTTTGCTCCGCACATGGCGACGTCTCGCTGCTTGTCTTCTTCTCGAGCAACTACGCCAATCCCATGGAACTCGCGACTGCGCCGGAGACCGAGCGCCTGCAATCTCACAGCGCGAGCAACGTCCTCGGCTTCAACTGGGGCATCGATCCGGCATCGCCCGAGCTGGTTCGCCAGGCACAAACCGGCTTGAGTCCTCTTCCTCCACGCATCGACCACGACGCCCTCTCGGATTCCGTGATCGAACACCGCACCATCTACCACTTTTATTCCAACAACACCTGGACGCTCCTCGATACGAAGATTGATTGACACCGAAGGCTGATTTCGCCGCATTCTTCCCCACCTGTCATCCGGAGCAAAGGTTGTCCGCCCCTGCGGAAGATCAAGTCGAGGGATCTGCGGTTGTCTCTTCTTACGCGCGTCGGATGAATCTTCAATGGGGTCCTCTTCTTCGTCCCAGACCAGCTTGACCTCCGCCCGCCTCGCCATCTAACAATGAGCCAGCAGGTCAATGTTTCTCTGACCCCTGATCCCTGAACACTGATCACTGCTCCGAAGGAGCGTCATGCCCGAAGCCGTCCTCGTCGCCGCCGTTCGCACCCCCGTGGGCCGCGCTCCCAAAGGTGCGCTCTCCACAACGCGCCCCGACGATCTGGCTGCGACGGCCATCACCGGCGCGCTCGACCGCCTCCCCGCTCTCGATAAAGCCGAAATCGACGATGTCATTCTCGGCTGTGCCCAGCCCGAAGGTGAGCAGGGGTGGAACATCGCTCGCTTCGCTGCGCTTCGCGCCGGCCTTCCCGTCGCAATCCCCGGCGCAACCGTCAACCGCCTCTGCGCCTCCGGTCTTGAAGCGATCGCGCTCGCCGATCAGCGCATCCGATCCGGCGGTGCGCAAATCATCGTGGCCGGCGGGGCCGAATCGATGAGCCTCATCCCCATGGGCGGCAACAAGCCCAGCCCCAATCCATGGCTCGCCTCCAACTATCCCGCATCGCTGCTTACCATGGGACTCACCGCCGAGCGCGTCGCCCGCCACTATTCCATCTCCCGCGACGATCAGGATGCCTTTGCACTCTCGAGCCACAAGAAAGCTTTAGCCGCGCAAGCTGCCGGCCGCTTCGACGAAGAGCTCGTGCCCGTCCCCGTCATGACGGCGACGCCCGATCCCAAAAACGGCAAGGCACATGTTCAGGAAAAGAATTTCTCTACCGACGAAGGCCCCCGCGTTGACACTTCCGCCGCGGCTTTGGGTCAGCTCAAGCCGGCATTCCACGCCCAGGGCACCGTCACCGCCGGCAACTCGTCGCAAACCTCCGATGGCGCGGCCTCCGCAGTCATCATGGAAGCCGCACGCGCACGCCAGCTCGGTCTCACGCCTCTCGCCCGCCTCGTCTCCTACGCCGTTACGGGCTGCCTGCCCGAAGAAATGGGCATCGGCCCCATCACCGCCATCCCCAAAGCGCTCGCGTTCGCCGGCCTCAGTATCAACGACATTGAGCTGATTGAACTCAATGAGGCCTTCGCCGCGCAGGTCCTTGCTATCGTTCGCGCGCTCTCGCTCGATCCCGCCCGCATCAACATTAACGGCGGCGCCATTGCGCTCGGCCATCCCCTCGGATGCACTGGAGCTAAATTAACCGCAACACTTCTGCATGAGATGAAAGCGCGGAGCGCCCGGTACGGCATGGTCACCATGTGCGTCGGCGGCGGCATGGGTGCTGCCGGAATCTTTGAGCGGCTGAGTTGATCTGCCGTCCAGTGCCTTCGATCCCTGCACCCTGATCCCTGACCCCTAGTTCTTAAAGAACTCCCCGTGCCCGCCCTTGGCCCATGGATCGTAGTGTGCCGCAAAGTTCGCGCGCTGCTCCACGCTGGGGTGACTGTACAGCCAGAACTCGATCAGCGGGTTTGGATTAGGATCTTCCAGCCAGGCTTTCCCCAAATCATTGAATGCGGCAACCGCAGTCTTCTGCGGATCGGGCACAATCCCGTGAATCGCTTCCTGTCCGTAGACATCGGCCTGGTGCTCAAAGTAGCGGCTGAAAGCATTTCCGGCAGGCTCCAGCAGAAAGCTCGCAATCGAAACCGCGAAGAGGAGCACCACAAACCCCGTGCGCGAAGATATTTCTGTCACACCCCATTGCGCACCGAATCGCCTCGCCATCCAGGCGGCAAACGCGGCGCATCCCCAGTACACAAAGAACAGCCCCAGCGCATCTCCGCCAATCTCTTTAGGGATATGGTGCAACACGTAATGACCGCTCTCATGCGCGAAGATCAACAGTATCTCGTCACTGGGAACCCTTCCCGCCGTGGTATCCCACACCACAATCCGCTTGGTCGCTCCGATCCCGCTCACATACGCATTCAGGCCATTCGTTTTTTGGTTCGCCTTCATCAAGAACATTCGATCCGGCGGAATATTCGTTCCCGTCCGCGCAACCACTCTTTTCAGTTGCTGCACCAGCGCGGGATGGGTCTTTTCGAGCGGCTCGAACTTGTAGAAGATGGGCTCAAACAAAGGCTCCACAAAGACAGAAAAAACCAGGATGGGCAGCGTCACCAGCCATATCCCAAGCCAATAGCGCCTTGGGGCACGCCGCACAATCCAGTTGAAAAGCAAGAGAATCGGTGCGCCGAAAACGAGCGTCAGCCCCAGCGCCTTCACTTCGTCTCCAAACCAGCTTCCCCATCCCTGCACGCTGATGCCGTAAGCGAGTTCATAGTGCTGGCCCAGCCAATCGAAGGGCAATCCTGCCAAACTCGAAATGATGAGAAGCGCAGCAAAAAAGGTCAGCCCCTGAACCCAGCGTTGGCCCGCGATCTTCTCCACCCATCGTTCGAGACCGGCCCAACCATTTAAGGCCAGCAACAGCCAAAGAAAAACAATTCCCCAAATCGACCCGGCAAGATTCAGAATGTCGCGAATGCGGCTGAGTGCGATTGCTTTGGCCAACTTGTCCGGCGACAACGTATACGCCTGCTGGGTATTTTCATTCGTGGCGGGCGCGGCTGGCGTGGCCGCAGGCTCGTGCGCACTTTGCGCGGCCGGCGTGGCTGCCCCCGGAGCGGGCGCAGCCTGTGAGGCTGGACCAGTGCTGGCCTGCGCAATCACCGGCGCAGGCATCAGGCAGCCCATCGAAGCAGCCACCAGCGCGGCACAAAAGATCGCCGGTAACAAACGGCGCGTGGGTTTAATGCCGATCTCTCCTTTTTCGGCCAAACCTGCGACAATCGAACAAACACATGCTCTCGTCACAGCTTCCAGGACCTCCGCTCCATCATTTTATGCCTCGTGAATCGCGCTACCGGGGCTTTCGCCATTCTCACTTCATCGCCGCTGCAGCCCTCCTTCCATGGCTCGCCATTCCTGCCTCAGCCCGCGCGCAAAGTCCTGCGCCGGTGCTCCTCAACGCCATGACAACCGAACTGCACCGTGCCTTCACCTCGCTCGGGAAGCCGGCAAACCCCAAGGATGGGACTGCGGCATCCTCCGCAACCGACCAGCAGCCTCCGTACTTCCTCAGCTACTCGGTCGGCGACGCCAGCTACGTCTCCATCCGCGCTCAGTTTGGCGCACTGGTCGATAGCTCCTCAGGCGGCGCGCGCATTGCCGACGTGCAGGTTCGGGTCGGCAGCCCCTCGCTCGACAACACGCATGGCGCGCATCGCGGTTCGGCTGTCAACAGCATGCAAATGCCGCTGGGCGACAATCGCGAGGCTCTCGAGAGATCCCTTTGGATGGCCACAAATACCGGCTACGGCAACGCGCTCGATAACTATCTGCGCGTCAAGACCGAAGCCGAGGTTCGCGCCAAAGAGGAGGACACTTCTCCCGACTTCAGCCAGCAGGCCCCGCAAACCTATATCGGAGCAGTCGCACCGTCAATCACCATCGACCGCGCAGCATGGGAGCAGCGGGTGAGGGAACTGTCGACGGTCTTTCGCGAGTACCCTGACGTGTACCAGAACATGGTGCTGCTCACCGTCCAGAATGAGACCGATTACTTCGTCTCTTCTGAAGGGTCCCAAATCGTCACGCCGCATCTGCAGGCGCGGCTCGTGGCCATCGCCGTTACCCGCGCCGACGATGGCATGGATCTCTTCCGTGAACAGACTTTCGAGGCCGAAACCATCGACGGCCTTCCCAAGCAAGCCGATCTCGAGGCCGCCATGCGCAGCCTCGGCAGTAGCCTTGAAGCCCTGCGAAAGGCTCCGGTGACTGAACCATTCGACGGCCCCGCAATCCTCTCTGGCCGCGCCGCCGCGGTCTTCTTTCACGAGGTGCTCGGTCATCGCCTCGAAGGCCAGCGCCAGCGCGGCGACGAAGAGGGCCAGACCTTTACCAAAGACGTTGGCAAAGAGGTGCTGCCCAGCTTTCTGTCCGTCGCCGACGACCCCACCGAGACGAAATTCGGCAACATCTGGCTCAGCGGCAGCTACCAGTACGACGACGAGGGCCAGAAAGCGGAGCGCGTGGACCTCATTCAGGACGGCGTGCTCAAAACCTTCCTCATGTCGCGTCTGCCGATCGCGAGCTTCGATGCCTCCAACGGCCACGGCCGCGCCGAAACAGGCCATGTGCCCAACGGCCGCCAGGGCAACCTCATCGTGACCTCTACCAAAACCGTCTCCGATGCCGAATTGCGCAAACAGCTCATCGACGAGGCCAAGAAGCAGGGCAAGCCTTACGGCCTCTACTTTGAAGACATCTCCTCCGGATTTGCCGTTACGCAGCGCAGCTCGCCGCAGGCTTTTCAGGTGATTCCTCTCGTCGTCTGGCGCGTCTATGTCGACGGCCGTCCCGACGAGCTGGTACGCGGCGTGAGCATCGTCGGCACGCCGCTCGCTGCTATGAAGAGCATTGTTGCCACCGGCGACAAGAGAGAAGTCTTCAACGGCGAGTGCGGAGCCGAGTCGGGCACGATCCCCGTGAGCGCCGTCGCTCCGGCCGTGCTCCTCAGCTCCATCGAAACCCAGCGACAACCGCAAGGCACAGCGCGGCCGCCCATATTGCCCATCCCCGGCGCGGAAGCAAAGCAGGGATCAGGGTTCAGGGATCAGGGATCAGAAAACGGCGCCATCCAGCACAAATCTCAGGAGGCGCAATGAGAAATCTGAAATTCACGTTTGCTCCGATTTCAAAATGCGCCGTCATCCCGAGCGAGTCCGCCGCAGCGGACGAGTCGAAGGACCTGCATTTGCCTTTCGGCCGGAAAACACAACCTCCAATCACTGGGTGGGGGCTGCGCTCACAACTGGCACGAACCGTCGCCCTCGTTGCAATCTTCGCGGGCATAGCCGCCACAACAACCGCATTCGCCCAGCCCACTCGCGCCGACGCCGAAAAAGATCCCGTCCTTAGAGCCATGCTTGCGGAACTAGATCGCAGCATGAGCCAACTCCAGTTGCAGGGTTTCGCCAAGCCGTTCTTCATCCAATACCGCATTGAGGAGATCGACGATTTCGAAACCAAGGCTGAGTTCGGCGCGAGCGAGGGCTCCAGCCGAGCCCATCAGCGTGTTGCGCGTGTAACGGTACGGGTCGGCGACTACAAGACCGACAGTTCCGGCGGTCGCGGCGACGGCTCTCTCGAACTTGCCGCAATCGAAGACGATCCCATCGCTCTGCGCACCGCACTTTGGACTGCGACCGACCAGGCGTACAAAAATGCTCTCTCAGCCTACGCGCAGAAGCAGGCCGCGCTCAAAGCAGGTGCAAACCCCGCCGCAGGCCGACGACTTCAGCCAGGAGAAGCCCATCATCTCGCTCGCCGAGCCCGTCGCGCTCCAATTCGAAGCGAGCACGTGGGACCGATCGCGTGGCGCGCGCCAGCGGCCTCTATCGCACCGATCCCTCCGTCAGCGCCAACCGAAACGACATCGAATACTGCGACGCCAACTTTCGCGCCCGCGCCGTCACTACCTGGATCGTCACCAGCGAAGGAACCATCGTTCGCAAGTCCTCGGCCGAGTACCAGGAGTCCTTTGCTGCGGGCGCACAGGCTCCCGACGGCATGAGCTTCGACCGCTCTTACGGATCATCGGGTGTCTCGCCTGCCGATCTCGATTCCGAAGCGGTCTTCAACAAGCATTCCGTTGAAGAGATTGCCTCTCTCGCCGATCTGCGCAAGGCGCCGCTGGTCGAAGACGAGTATCACGGTCCGCTTCTTTTCAGCGCCGACGCCGCAACCGACACGCTGCGTTCGCTTCTTGCCGGCGCGGTCACGGCCACGCGGCCGGCCCTCGGCACCGAGGCGCGCACCAACGGCGCGTTTGCCTCCAGCTACCACGCGCGCGTGATGCCCGATTTTATGAGCGTGGTCGACGATCCCAGCCTGAAGAGCTTCGACGGCAAAGAGTCTCCTCGGCGCCTACAGCATCGACGATGAAGGCGTTCCTGCCCAAGCCGTCAAGCTCGTCGACGCCGGCCGCCTCGACAACTACCTCATCGGCCGCCAGCCGGTTCGCGACTTTCCGCAATCGAACGGCCACGGACGCGCCGGCATCACCGGCGCCGCCCGTCCCTTGATCGGCGTTCTCAAAATCACCGCCGAGAATGGCCTCACCAGCGACGAACTCAACCAGAAACTCCTCGCGCTCGGCCAAAGACCGCGGCCTTCAAAGCGTCTACTTCGTCCAGACGATGGGCGGCGACTCACGCCGCGTCTGCTCTACCGCGTCGGCCCCGATGGCAAGCGCAAGCTGGTCCGCGGCGCCGTGCTCGACGACATCGACGACCGCGCCCTCCGTTCCAGCATCGAGGCGGCGGGCAAAGATCTCTGGGTCGCCAACTACTACGGCGACCCGCCGACCACTGTCATTGCTCCCGCGCTGCTTTTCAGCGACGCCACCGTCCGCCGCGCCAACGAGAAAAACGAAAAACTGCCCTTCTACCCCCCGCCGGAGTAGCGGAGATCGCTGCAGCAGGTTGTGCCCGTACGGTGCGACATATTATTGACGGTCTGCAAAGATCATGAGCTTCGGTGAGGCCTTGGTCTCATTCCCGACCGTTCTCGATCCCAGACCTTTGACTCCCGAGTCCTGGCCCCCGATCCCTCATTCTGGAACTTTCCCGCACCCGGCTGGCCGGTTTCCGCATCCATGGAGTTAGGCGCCGTTACCGCCCGGCCGCTGAATTTAACAGAGATACACTTCATCCGGGCCCAACCAGCAAAGTACAATCCGAACGAAGGAGATTTCCCCAATGGCATACGAATTACCACCGCTTCCCTACGACTACACCGCGCTCGAGCCTTTCATCGACACCGAAACCATGCATCTGCACCACGACAAGCATCACCAGGCCTACATCAACAACGTGAACGCCGCTCTGGCCAACCACCCCGACGCTCGCCGCCAAGTCCGTTGACGACCTCATCAGCGATCTGAACGCCGTTCCCGAAGACATTCGCGGCGCGGTGCGCAACAACGGCGGCGGCCACTCCAACCACTCCATGTTCTGGACCATCATGGGCAAGGCCAACTCGTCCGGCATCGGCGGCCAGCCCACCGGCGACATCGCCAAGCAAATCTCCGCCGACTTCGGCGACTTCGAGGCCTTCAAGAAGACCTTCAACGAGACCACGGCCAAGCAGTTCGGCTCCGGCTGGGGCTGGCTCGTCTTCACGGGCGGCAAGCTCAAGGTCATCACCACGGCCAATCAGGACTCGCCGCTTTCGCAGGGGCTCTATCCCATCCTCGGCAACGACGTCTGGGAGCACGCCTACTACCTCAAGTACCAGAACAAGCGCCCCGATTACCTCGCCGCCTGGTGGAACGTCGTCAATTGGGCCGAAGTCAACAAGCGCTTCGCCAAAGCGAAGGGATAGAACCAGCTCTCAGCTTCTAGCTACTAGCTTCTCAGCGTCGTCGGGAATGATGGCTCGACCGAAGAAGCTGACGCTCTTCTCTGTTCGCTGACGAATGCTCGCAGTTCTCGCCAAGAGCTAGAAGCTAGTAGCTAGAAGCTGTTTTCCGTGCCGGAGGTAATCACACATGGCCACCATGCAAATGAGCGTGCGCCCCGAGGATCTTTCGCAATTGCCCAAGGGCGCCGAGCGCATTCCCGACCCGGGCATTCTCGTCATCTTTGGCGCCTCCGGCGACCTCACCAAGCGCAAGCTGCTGCCGGCGCTCTTTCATCTCTTTCAGGCCAACCTTCTGCCCAAACAGTTCGCCATTGTCGGCGTGGCGCGCCGCCCGCTCGGCGATGAGTTTGCCGCCGACATGCGCGAAGGGCATCGTCGAATTTGGCGGCGTCGACGCGACCGATCCCAAAGCTCGACGAGCTTCGTCAGCCACATCAGCTACTTTCCCCTCAACTTCGACGATCCGTCCCACTACGCCGATCTCAAGACCGAACTCGACCGCATCGCCAAGGAGAAGGGAATCGGCGCCGACCGCCTCTTCTATCTCGCCACGGCGCCGGAGTTCTTTGCCGGCATCATTGAAAACCTCGGCGCGCAGGGCATGGCGCAGCCGGAAAAAGGCCGCGTCGCCGTCGTCATCGAGAAGCCCTTCGGCCACGATCTCGATTCCGCCCGCGAGCTCAACCACCAGGTCAACGCCGTCTTCAGCGAGAGCCAGGTCTTCCGCATCGACCACTACCTCGGCAAGGAGACGGTGCAGAACCTTCTGGTCTTTCGCTTCGCCAACGGCATCTTCGAGCCCATCTGGAACCGCAACTACATCGACCACGTGCAGATCACCGTGGCCGAAACTCTGGGCGTCGAAGGCCGCGGGCCGTTTTACGAGAAGGCCGGCGCGCTGCGCGACGTCGTCCAGAACCACATGATGGAGCTGCTTGCGCTCGTCGCCCTCGAGCCGCCCTCGAGCTTTGAGGCCGAGAGCGTGCGCCGCGAAAAGCTCAAGGTCTGGCAGGCCATTCCGCCCATTCCCATCCTCAACACGGTGCGCGGCCAGTATGGCCCCGGCATCGTCGCCGGCGAGCACGTCATCGGCTACCGCGACGAGGAGCGCGTCAATCCCGAGTCCGGCACTGAGACCTACGCCGCGCTGCGCCTCGACATCGAAAACTGGCGCTGGGCCGGCGTTCCCTTCTATCTGCGCGCCGGCAAGCGCATGAAGAAGCGCGCCACCGAAATCAGCATCCAGTTCAAGCAGCCGCCGCTGCTCATCTTCAATCGCATGGCCACGACCGGCCCCTGCAGCGAGATTCAGCCCAACCTGCTCACCATCCGCATCCAGCCCGACGAAGGCATCGCCCTGCGCTTCGGCGCCAAGGTGCCCACCACGCCTGAGATGGCCGTCTGCCCCGTCAACATGGACTTCGACTACGAAGCGGCCTTCGGCAAATCCAGCGCCAACGGCTACGAGCGCCTGCTGCTCGACGCCATGCTCGGCGACCAGACGCTCTTTGCGCACCGCGACGGCGTCGAAACCAACTGGGCGCTCTACACGCCCATCCTGCAGGCCTGGGCCGCGAAGAAACCCGAGGTCTTTCCCAACTACTTTGCCGGCTCGTGGGGCCCCGAGTGCGCCGACCACCTGCTCGAACACGACGGCCACGCCTGGCGCAACGACCTCAGCCGCAAAACGTAGGGGCAGGGATCAGGGAACAGAGCCCCGTCCCCACCGGCTGTCATTCTGAGCGACTGGAGTCCGCATGGCGGACGAAGGGATCGAAGAATCTGTGGTTGCTTTTCGCCGGTGGAGGAGCGAGTCAGCAAATCAACGCAATTGCGGGTGCCCCAGGTCTCGTTCTTGAGACCTGGGATATTCCTATTTACGGCCTTTTATAGCTTCCTTGTTCCCTCGTTCCCTTGAACCCTTGCTTGCTGTCCTTTATCCATCGCCTCATTCGCCAGCCGGTCCGCTTCCTTATTCCCGCCGCGCAGCGTGTGCCGCATCTCGAAGTCCTCCAGCTTCGCCGCCCGCCGTCTGCGCTTCCTCCCACAGCGGCTGCAGCCCCGGGCTCTTCACTTTGTACTGGCCCTTCATCTGCCGCACCATCAGCTCGGAGTCCGACACCACGCTCAGCCGCCTCGCACCATTTGTCGAGCGCCCACTCCAGCACCGCCAGCAGCCCCTTGTACTCGGCATAATTGTTGGTCTGGCGGCCCAGAAATTCGCTCAGCCGCGCCACCACTCTGCCCTTGCGGATCCTCAATCACTGCCCCGTAGCCCGCCGGCCCGGGATTGCCCCGCGATCCGCCGTCGCAGTGCGCCGTAAACCACCCGCCTGCCGCCATCGGATCCCTCATCCTCGCCACTTAAACAGGTTTCCCGTCATCGCTTTCCAGTGTAACGGGTCCAACCGTCTCATTCACAGCCGTCCCGGTTCTCCTACTGCCCTGCTGGCTACTCCCTAATCCCTTGCCTGTCTCTCCGGTTGACCAAACCTGTCATTCCCCGTCTACTTTCGTAGGCACAGGCTTGAATCTTCCGGAGCGGAGAAGCAATGGCTACAGACGCGATCGGTGCTCCGATGTCAGCGCCCATGAGTCTTGCCCAGGCGGCTGCCACTTTAGCCTGGCCGAGCGGCAGAAGGGTACAATCCTCTCCAGACATGGCTGCGTCCAGAGCAATGGGTGGGGCACGGCGGCAGGACCCTGGCGAGGGCGACGCAAGCCCGAGCCAGGACCGCGTGCAAAGCCGCGCCCACGAGATGGACCTCATCCGCGAGGCGCAGGCCGGCTCCCGCGTCGCCTTCGACACCCTGGTGCGGCAGTACGAGCACCAGGTTCTGCGCCTGGCCCTGCACCTCACCGGCTCCGAGCACGATGCCGAGGATATCTACCAGGAGGCGTTCCTCAAAGCCTACCGGTACATCGGCAATTTCCGCTTCGAGTGCTCGTTTTATACCTGGATCTACCGCATCGTCACCAACCTTTGCCTGGACCAGTTGCGCCGGCGCAAAACCCGCCGCGAAGACCACGCAGTGGTGGTCGACCGCGCCGGCGACGAGATCGACATTCTGGCGTCCGTCTCTGACAATCGCTCGTTTTCCAATCCCGCGCGCGAGCTCGACCGCAAGCTGCTGGGCGAAAAGATTCAGGCGGCGCTGGGCAAGCTCACGCCGCGCGAGCGGATGGTTTTTGAGCTGAAGCATTACCAGGGCCTTCGCCTGCGCACCATCGGCGAGATGTTGAACACCACGGAAGAGACCGCCAAGAATACCCTCTTCCGCGCAACCAAAAAACTGCGCGCGCATTTGGCGGAGTTGCGGTAGCTGTTCGCAATCGGCTGCCGGCTATAGAGTTTCTTTGTAAGAATGCAAGGCTCATCGAGTGAGCAGAAAAGTTGGAAGAGAGTACGAAAAGCTTAATCCTCGCACCGACGAGCTAAGAGCTAAAGGTTAAAGCTAGAAGCTGTTTTTTGGGGCTGGAAGGACGTAACCATGAATTGCGAACTTGCACACGAACAGATCGTCACTGCGGCCTATGGCGAGCTGCCCGACGATCTGATCCACGAGCTCGATCGGCACGTGACCGGCTGCGCTGAATGCCAGAAGGAGCGCGAGCAGGTCGTGGCGCTCAAGGTGCTCGCCGATGCGCACCCTGTCGTTGAGCCGGATCCGAATCTTGTCGCCCGCGCGCGCCTGCGCCTGGATGAAGCCCTCGACGCGCTGCCGCCCAAGCGCTGGTATGAGCGCCTCGGCGAGCGCATTCTGAACAACTTCGCCACCTTGCAGGCGCGCTCCGGTCGCGGCGGTGCTTTTGCTGGCCGCAGGGGCCGGCGCCGGCCTCCTGGGCGGCTATCGAGTACGCGCAGAACCGCGCCGCTCACGCCGCACGTGCGCAAGCCGCGTCGCCTGCTCGAGACACAAATGCAACCCGCCGCGCCCCCGCGCTCGCCAATGTGGCCGGCATCTCCGGCATTGTGCGCCAGCCCAACAGCGAGATCGTCGACGTCAGCTACAACCAGATCGTGCCGCGCCAGATCGAGGGCTCGCTCGACGACCCGGCCATTCGCCAGTTGCTGATGCTGGCCAGCTGAAGATGCGCCTCGCCGGGCGTCCGCGACGACTCGGTGGCCCTGCTCGCCGCCGAGTGCCGCGCCGGCCACAGTTGCCAGCCCACCGGCATCCGCGAAGCGCTCATGGTGGCGCTTCGCTACGACCGCAGCCCCAAGGTGCGCCAGAAGGCGCTCGAGGGCCTGGAGCCCTACGTGGCCGACGATGTGCGCGTTCGCGATGCCGTTCTTGAAGCGGTTCTGAACGACAACGATCCGGCCATTCGCACCGCCGCCATCGGTTTGCTGGAGCCTGTTGACGCCGATACCAGCGTTCGCCAGGTGCTCTATTCGGTCTCCAATTCCGACGATAATCCCCAAATCCGGAATGTTTCCCGGCGAAGTTTTGAGCCGGGTGCCGCGAAATTCAATAGATCTGCATACCCTTCCGGCCACTGCGCCGTCTTAATGAGCGCAGACCGGACGAAGAATTACCGGGGAGAATCACAATGAAGCACCTTTTGAGGCCTTCCGTTCATCTCGATTCACAGCTCACTTTCGCCATCCTTGCCATAGCGGCGGCGGCCTTGCCGTGCGCGCCGCACGCCGCCCGTGCCCAGGCGCAGGAGCTCGCACCCATCTTTGAAGACGCCAGCCCCCTGCTTGCCCACGCCAGCCCCGCCGGCTACCTTGGCGTGGATGTCACCGACGTCGATGCCGACAAGGCGCAGGCGCTCAAGCTCAAAGACGTGCGCGGCGCCGTCATCACGCTCATCGATCACGACGCGCCCGCCGGCCAGATCGGCCTGAAGGTAAACGATGTGGTTCTCGGCATCAACGGCCAGAACGTCGACGGCGCCGAAGCCCTGCGCCGCATGCTGCGCGAAATTCCGCCGGGCCGCAAGATCAGCCTTGAAATCAGCCGCGACGGCAACATTCAAACCCTCGCCGTGCAGTTGGCCGACCACAAGGCAATGGAAAAGGACATCTGGAACAGGATCGGCCTCGATGCCGATGGCATCGCTCCCGTTCAGCCGCCCGGCATGGGCATACTCGCCGGAGGCGGCAGCGCACCTGTCTCGAGCGGTTTCCATATGTCGCTCTTCACCAGCACGCTCAACGTCGGCGCCATGGTTGAGCCGCTCACGTCGCAGATGGCCGAGTATCTCGGCGTCCAGGGCGGCCTGATGGTCAAGCAGGTTGCGCACAAAAGCGAAGCCGCCAAGGCGGGCCTCAAGGCCTTTGACGTGATTCTCAAGGTCGGCTCCGATTCCATCGCGACTTCCGCCGACTGGGACCGCTCCCTCCGCTCCAACGTGGGCAAGCCGGTGCAGGTGACCATCCTGCGCGACAGAAAGCAGCAGACCCTCACGCTCCAGGTCGACTCAAAGCATCGCAGCGCGGTGGAATTTGAAAACCGCCTGTCGCCAGGCCGACAACTGATCGTGGCCGAGGCCAATCCGACGTTCGATCCCGATCTCGTCAGCGCCGCATTTTCCTCCTAGATTTCTGACCGCTCGGTTCTATTCGAAAATGGGGCCCAGGACCGGGCTCCCCGCGGACAGGTCTTCGTCCGTGGGGCGGAGATCTCGATTTTGAGACCTGGGACTGGCGATCGCAAAGTTTGAATTCACTTGGTCAGAGATCGGCCGCTCTAAGAAACTAAACTATATTGATGGAAGTTCTCTACGGCCTGCATCCGGTTGAGGAAGCCCTCAAAGCCGGCAGCCGCCGCTTTGACCATGTCCTCGTCGCGCGCGAGCGCCGCGACGACCGGCTTGAACGCCTTATCGCGCAGTGCCGCCAGGCCGGCGTCCGCATACGCAGCGAATCGCGCGAGCAGCTCACGGTCGCCGCAAAGACCGCTGCGCATCAGGGCGTCGTCGCGCTTGTCCGCCCGCAGGAGTTTCTCGCCATCGAAGATCTCTTCGCGCCCGTGACCCGGCAACTCTGCCGCTCGCCTCATCCTCGCCCTTGACGGCGTCGAAGACCCGCAAAACCTCGGCGCTCTTCTTCGCGTTGCCGATGGCGCCGGTGTCGACGGCATCCTCCTCACCGAGCGCCGTTCCGCTCCCCTCAGCCCCGCGGCCGTCAAAGCCAGCGCCGGCGCGGCCGAGCATCTCCGCATCGCCCGCGTCGTCAACCTCGTCCGCGCTCTTGAAGATCTCAAGCGCCACAATCTCTGGATCGTCGGTCTCGATGAACGCGGCGCGACCGACTACGACCAGTTCGATTTCACCGGCAATTTCGTCATCGTTCTCGGTCGCGAAGGCGCAGGCCTTCACGATCTCGTCCGCCGCACCTGCGACCATCTGCTTCGCATCCCCATGGCCGGCGGCGTCAGCTCGCTCAACGTCTCCGCCGCCGGAGCCGTCGTTCTTTATGAGGCTGCCCGCCAGCGCCGCGCGGCTGCCAATTCACCCGCCAAACTCGTCCAAAAGGCTGCCCCACGCAGTGGTACAGCAGATGCGAAAGGTCTTGGTTCATGAGATGTTTCTTTGTCCGGATCGCCCGGGCATCGTTTCGTTTCACCACCATCGGTTTTGCGATCGTCCCCGATCTGCGCGCTCGCGCAAAACCCTCCCGCGCCTCCGCCGATCAGCCGCCGAACCTCACGGCAAAGTCATCTTCTCCCGCTCCATCGATGACGACGGCCAGACCACGACCACCGCCGGCCCCGCCGCACCGCAATCTGCCGGCCAGCCGGTCACCGCTCCCGTCGCCACGGATGCCGAGCGCCACGCCGTCACCTTCACCGCTTTCGACATGGACGTTCATCTCCACCCCGTCGACCACCGGATCGCCGTCCGCGCCCTCCTCACCGTGCGCAACGACGGCAAATCCCCGCTCGCCCACATCCCGCTGCAAATCTCTTCCTCGCTCGACTGGGAACGCATCCGCCTCGACGGCCGCGATGTCGCCTTCACCGTCGCCACTCTCAACTCCGACGTGGACCACACCGGCCAGCTTCACGAAGCCGCGGTTCCGCTCGCCGCTCCCCTCGCTCCCGGCGCAACTCTCCAGCTCGATGTCACCTACTCCGGCGCCATCCCGCAATCCGCGCAGCGCCTCATCACCATCGGCACGCCCGCAGACGTCGCTCTCCACTCCGACTGGGACGAGATCGGCGTCG
Organism: uncultured Acidobacteriaceae bacterium; assembly: GCA_963782285.1. Lineage (GTDB taxonomy): Bacteria > Acidobacteriota > Terriglobia > Terriglobales > Acidobacteriaceae > Telmatobacter. The sequence continues at coordinate 341,951 of CAWAJH010000014.1, read as the reverse complement.
ACTTCACCGGCCTCCGCGGTTTCGGCAACGTCGTCTGGTATCCCGCCTCCAGCGTTCCCGTCATTCTCGGCGACGGCGATCGCGTCTTCGACGAAATGGGCGAGCACAAGCTGCGCATGGCCGGCGCGCGCTTCACCTCTGCGTCTCACCGTCGAATTTCCTCCAGACAAAGCGCCCACGATCGCGCTCATCAACGGCAGTCCCGCCGCCCTCCACGTCATTCAGCCCGCGGCTGCCAGCGCCGAAGCCTCAGGCTTCGCCACCGCCCAGGTTGAGAACACCACGCTCGGCTTTGAAGCGCCGAGCCTCTTCGTCGCCATTCGCACACCCCATCCGGCCGCGAACACCACACTCTGGAGCCTGCCTGCAGACGAACCCGCCGTACCCGATTGGTCGTCGGCCGCCGCCGCCGTTACGCCCTTTCTTGCAGAGCTGGCTCGGCCAGAAACCGCGCGCCCAACTCAATGTTCTCGATCTGCCCGATGCGGATGACGCAACCTTCGAGACCGGCCCGCTTCTTGTCACCGCCATTCGCCAGGCCACGCCTGACGCAGCTTGACGGGTGTCTTCGCCCACGCTCTTGCGCACGCATGGCTCGATTCTCCGCGCGCCTGGCTCAACGAAGGCGTAGCCCGCTTCATGGGCACGCTTTGGATCGAAAAGCAATCCGGCCGTCAAAAAGCGCTCGAATCGCTCGAGTCCGGCCGCATGGCCCTCGCCATCGGCGAGCCCTCAAGCCCCGGCGTCAGCGCCGGCCAGCCGCTCGCCCATGCCATCTCGCCCATCTATTACCGCACTAAAGCCGCCTACATCTTCTGGATGCTCCGCGATCTCGTCGGCGAGCCTGCGCTCTCCGCTGCTTTCCAAACCTACGATCCGGCCGCAGATGCCGCCCGCGGCTTGGGCCCAGGTTCAGGCCCGGGTACCTTCGAGAAGCTTCTCGAGCAAGCTGTCGCTTCCACTGACAACCAGAGCGCGGACTCGTCATCGTCCGCTGCATCGTCGTCCGTGGCAGATGATCCCGGCCTCCGTCCCAATCTCTCCTGGTTCTTTTCCGACTGGATCGACACCGACAAAGGCCTGCCCGACATCTCTGTCGACAGCGTCTTTCCTACCACTGCAACCGGTCCTCCGCCCCCAGTCGCGCATTCCACGATCCGTTGGAGGGTCACCGACCCGACTTCAGGCAAAGACATTCCGACTGCAGATCCTGCGGCATCCGGGATCAGCTCAACTATCTCTGGGCCCAGTGCCGATTCCTGGATCGTCACAGTGAATCTCTCCAACTCCGGCTACGCGGCCGCCGAAATCCCCGTAACCGTCAGCAATGCCGATGCGTCGGTCACTCAACGCGTGCTCGTTCCGGCTCGTGGCAAAGTGGCGCGGCGTATCCTCATCCAGGGGCGCCCGACACAGGTTCAGGCCAACGACGGCGCCGTCCCCGAAACCGAGGCCGATATCCACATCGTTAAACTCACAGTTCCGGGATCCAACTCATCCGGCCAATCCGGCCCGCCGACGCAATAGCTGCCTGCGATCTATGCATGTGGGGATCACCACCCCATTCGTCAGGCCGAATCCATGCCCCTGCGGGGAATCAAAAAACGGCCAGAGCGATTCTGCCCAAGAGCCATTTCTCATCCCCTCGTTCCCTGCCTTTACGCGGCCAGCCCGAACCCGTCGGGGTCCTTTCCGCGCATCCTCCTCCACCACACCTGGAACGTGGGAATATTCAGGGTCACGGAAAAAATCTGGCGCAGTTTTCCCGGCGGGCACGTCAGCGGTTTCATTCCGTGCCACGAGTGCGGCGTCCGCTGGAACAGCAGGCTTCCGTTGCCGGCCGGCCCATGTCCCGCAGCCACTGTCAGTTCTTCGAACGTTGGCGCCGAGTGCGCTGGCATCGGCCGCTCGCTTTTGAGAATCAGCGTCTCGCCGCCCCAAGCCTGGTCCCACTCTTCCTCATCGTTGAAATGAAAGATGTGCGTCGCTCGTTTTCGCGCCGCGTCGCAATGTGGCGACACCGAGCACCCCGCCCAGGCGTAGTGCCACGAGAATGTTGGAATGTACGTGCGCTGGCCCAGCAGACGGCGCAAAAACTGCTGATAATAATCGCCTCGCAGCTCATCGAGAAACTCGCGCCACGGCGCCGGCAGCTCCAGTCCCGCCTTGTAGTGCAGCATGTAACGGTTATGCGGCATCTGCCCGTGTCCGCGCTTCATTCCCTCGTGCTTGTCAAAGTTCTCCACGTCTGGCAAAGCTTTGCGCAGCCGCTCATAACCCTCCGGAGTCAGCGTCCGATTGATGTGCATATAGGGGTACGGTTGTGCCTTCTGGAATTTCGCCGCAGACAAGCGATCCAGCACTTCGCGATTCAAATACTGCATCAAGTTCGACCTCGTTGGGAATCAGGGACCCTGGGTGGCTCCATTTTAACTGCGGCTTCCCGCCGACCTGGCTCCATGCGGCTCGCGCTCAGGTTAGCATCACAGTGGATTTCCGTCATCCCGCAAAGAACGCTTCCACATCGCCGATGTTCTGCGTAATCCGGTAGGGCGGCAACGACTTAAGAAACACCTGGCCGTAGCGCTGCCGTGTGATGCGCGGGTCCAGCAGCACCAGAACCCCGCGATCCTCCAGCGAGCGAATCAGCCGCCCGAATCCCTGCTTGAGCGTGAGCACAGCCTCGGGCACCTGGTAATCGAAGAACGGCTTGCCGCCTGATTCTTCAATGGCTTTCATGCGCGCCTGCACAACGGGGTCGCTGGGCACCGCGAAAGGCAGCCGGTCGATGATGACGCAACTGAGCGCTTCACCCTGCACGTCGACTCCCTGCCAGAAGCTTGAGGTGCCGAAGAGAACGGAGTTCGGAGTGGCGCGAAACTCGTCCAGAAGTGCCTTGCGCGGCGCTGTGCCATGCAGGAGGATCGGGTAGTCCAGCACGGGAAGCAGCCGCTCGTAGAGCGTGCGCATCTGCGAATAGCTGGTGAAAAGGCAGAACGCGCGCCCGCGCGTCGTGCGCAGAACGCGCTCGATGGTGAGCGCTGCGGCTTCAACGAATTCTGGGTCCCGCGGGTCCGGCATCTGCGGCGGCAGATAAAGCAGCGCCTGCCGTTCGTAGCGGAAATGCGAAGGGACCACGAGCTCGCGGCAATCGGTGAGCCCAAGCCGGCGGCGAAGATGCTCGAATCCTCCTTGCACCGTGAGTGTGGCCGAAGTGAGAACGGCGGTTGGCATCTGGTCGAACACCAGCTCGCGAAGGATCGACGAGACGTCGATTGGTGTGGCCTGGAGGAATGTGCTGCGTGCGCCGCCGCGTGCGGTCGCTCTTTGGCTTGGCCCGCCGTTTGATCCCGCACCGCGGCGCTCCAGCCAAAACACCATGTTGGACGCGTTGGATTCGAGCATGAACTTGAGATCCGCGAGAAGGCTGCTGACGCGATTCTGAAGACCGGGAGCCTCCTCCACCTCAGTAAAACGTTCGAGTTCCGACTCGATGACTTGCAGTGTGGCGCACACGCCCAGGTACAGATCGCCGGAGGATTCGAGGAACTCCTCGCGGTTGGCGAAGGGATGCCGGCCATCGCCGCCTTGCGGCAGCGCGGCGAAAAAGAGTCGTGCGCGTTCGCGGAGCTGCTGCGCGAGTGCAGGAATGTTGGCGGAGGCGCTCTTGCCGCGAAGCAGGACGTCTGTATCGCGGGCCAGGTCTTCAAAGCGGATATTCGAGACCGATCGACCGAAGTAGTTTGACGCAACCTCTTCGAGCTCGTGCGCCTCGTCGAAGATTACGGCAGCGGCTTCGGGCAGCACTCCGGCATCGGGCGCTGACGCGGCCGACAGGCGAACCGCGGCATCCGCGAAAAAGAGGTGATGATTCACGATGATAATGTCCGATTCGAGTGCGCGCCGGCGCATCTCCGTAATGAAGCAGCGGCGATAGTTGGGGCAGGTCGCGCCCAGGCAGGCTTCAGAACGGGCGTCGAGCTTGTGCCACAGTGCGCTCGATTCGGGCAGGCCGGAAAGCTCCGCGCGGTCACCGGTTTCGGTCGTTCGCTCCCACTCGGCAATCTGGCTGTACTCATCGATTTCATCCAATCCCGATAAAACCGGCTGATCGCGCAGGGCGTAGAGCTTGTGGCGGCAAAGGTAGTTGGCGCGGCCCTTCATGTAGCAAACCCGCAGGTCGCCGAGAAGAGTTTCGAGAAAAGGCACGTCGCGAAAGAAAAGCTGATCCTGCAGTGCCTTGGTTCCGGTGGAAACAATGATGCGCTGGCCGGTGCGCAGCGCCGGCAGCAGATATGCGAGAGTCTTCCCGGTGCCCGTGCCCGCTTCGACAATCAGATGCTTGCGCTCGGCGAGGGCGCGCTCTACCGCCTTGGCCATTTCATACTGGCCGGGGCGGTATTCGTAGGGCAGCGGCGAGTGCGCCAGAATGCCGCCGGGCGCGAAGAATTCGTGAAGCGTAGGAAGCGTGCGGGTTGAGGATGTGGAGGAGGGCATGGAGGGCGCTCCTTCCATCATAGAGAAGTGGGGAGTGGAGCGGAGTGAGCGGGACCGGCGGAATTTCGGCACAAGAATGCGAACGCTGCGGAGGCACAGCATTCAGTCGTCCTGATGGTGGTCCGATCAGGCTGCGGATTCGGAAGTGGTGGGATCGATTACCCGTCGGACCTGCATGACGCTATTGGCCGGGAAGCCTCCCTGGCTTGCGTGCTCGCGCACCATCTGTTCGTTGGGAGCGATATAGATGCAATAGATTTTGTTATCGGTGACGTAACTCTGCAGCCACTGGATCTGTGGGCCGAGTTTGTCCAGCACCGAGCAGGATTTTTGAGCGATGGCCTGAATCTGATCGGCGGAAAGGGAGCCGACTCCAGGAACTTCACGCTCAATAACGAACTTTGGCATGGAACGACCTCCTTTGTAACCCGGGAATTGGCTTAGTTTACACGGAAGCCGAGAAAATAGCCCGGAGGAATTCTTACGAGGCAATAAGATAGGAGTTGCTGCCAAGCGGATTTCCGTCTGAAATTGGATTTCGCCTATGGCGTGACTCATGCCGGCATACAAACGAATTGCCGCGGTCGCGCGGCGGCGTCCGGGACCGAGTTTGAAGGAGACAAGTTTGCCGGGTTATCGCAGATCGATTGCACGTGAGAAAGCCGGAACAGCGCGTCTGCCGCTGGTGGCGATTGTAGGCCGCCCCAACGTTGGCAAGAGCACGCTCTTCAACCGGCTTACAGGTAGCCGCCGATCCATCGTGGGCGACGAGCCGGGCATCACGCGCGACCGCATCTACGGCGAGTACGAGTGGGCGGGCCGGCACTACCGGCTCGTGGATACCGGCGGAATTGTGCCCGACGATGCGGAACTGATCCCCTTAGCCATCTTCGAACAGGCCAAGGTGGCCCTCGAAGAAGCCGATGCGCTGGTCATGGTCGTGGATGTGCGGACAGAGTTGGCGCGGCCAGACTACGATCTCGCTCTGCTGCTCAAGCGCGGCGGCAAGCCATTGTTCTTGGCCGTCAACAAGGTCGAAAGCGATGCATTGGCGGCCGAGGCGCAGAACTTTCGCCGGTTGGGCATCCGCGATCTATTTCCCGTCAGCTCGGAGCATGGACAAAGCATCGGCGAACTACTGGATGCAATTGCAGAAGCGGTGCCTGAGCCGGCCGAGGAGGAGCCTGAGCCAGGGCACAATGACGAAAACGAACCGAGCGAGCAACACGCGGAAGACAGCGTTGAGCCCGACGAGAATCCGGAAGAGGGCGAGCATAAACTGCGCACCCACGGCGAGTTTCAGCAGTACGAAACTTCGGTGGCAATCATCGGGCGGCCGAATGTAGGCAAAAGTACGCTCTTGAACGCTCTGACGGGAACGACCCGTGCTATCGTGTCGCCCGTTGCGGGCACAACGCGCGATGCGGTCGACGAGGTGGTCGAGTTCGAAGGCAATACCCTGCGTTTCGTGGATACCGCCGGGATTCGGCGCAAAGGCAAGACCAGGCTCATGGCGGAGAAGATGAGCGTAGTGATGGCGCGGCGGCACCTTGAGGCCGCGGACGTGGCGCTTCTGGTGATTGACGCCACCGAAGGAGTCACGGCGAGCGACGCGACCATCGGCGGCTACGCGCACGAGAGCGGCCGCAGCGTGATCATCGTCGTAAACAAGTGGGACGCGGTCACGCCGGGGCGGACGGATGGGAAACCTCCTGCCGATCGCGCCATCTTCGAGCAGCAGTTGCGCACTGTGCTCAAGTATCTCGACTACGCTCCGGTGATTTTTCTTTCGGCGCTTGAGGCCACGGGACCCAAGAAGAAAAGCATGGCGCGCCTATTGAGCGACGTCGTCGAGATCGCAAAGGAGCGCCGCAAGCGCGTTTCAACGGGCGCAATGAACCGCTTCCTGGAGCGGATCGACTTTCAGCGCGCGCCGGTGCCCATGGCAAAGCGGGTGAGAATCTTCTACATGACCCAGGCCGCGGTGGCTCCGCCCACCTTTGTGCTGTTTACCGATCGCGCGGTCAAGCTGCATTTTGCCTTCGAACGATTTCTCGCGAATCAGATTCGCGAAGCCTTCGGCTTCCAAGGGACTCCCATCTGGTTCAAGGTGCGCGAGCGCAAGGCGCCAAAGAGCCGGGGGAGCAAGGGAACAAGGAAGGCACAGACGTAGGAAAGCAGAGTCGCACCGCGGCCGAGCTGGACAGGAGGAAACTGCAGGCCATCTCGATCCACGGAACGGCGCGGTTGACAGCGCCTGCCAACAGCACAAGCTTCGCCCTCAGAGGAGCCCATCGCCTCTAGCGCACGAGAGGGCTATCCCAGACTCGTCCTGAGCAGCAGTTTTAACCTCGCAAAATCCTTGGGCCCGAGTTCTTCAGTCCATTCGCGTTCGATGTCGCGGAGCACGTCAATGGCCTTGGCGTAGGCGGCATGCCCGCGCTTCGTAAAGTGGACAATGCGCGCGCGACCCTCGTCGGGCGCGTCGGAGCGAACAAGATAACCGAGATCTTCAAGGCTTCCCAGAATCCGGTTCATCGCCTGCTTGCTCATGCCGGCGCGCTCGGCAATCACGCCAGGGCGCGCTCCATCGGGGCCGGGATACCGGAAAACCGCCATATGCGGCAGGCTTAGTCCCTTGAAACCCGCGGCATTGAGTTCGCGGATGATACGGCGGTGAATGGCCTCGGCGGGACGCGGAGCAGCGCGCCGATGAGCATGTCCTTTGTTTTCACCGGCGATTTTTCTTGCAAAAAAAGTCATTGACGTTCTCCGTAAACTATGTTTACCATAATCTAGCGGTAAACAGAGTTTACCAAAATGGAGATTAAATGACAACGCATGACCTTGAAGTTCTCGGCCACTCTCCGCTGAGACCAAATTGAAACCGATTCACATTCAAATGAGGCGCAACGAGGCTTAGTGCAGGTACGTGCCCGCGGAAACCGGGCCGGCCTACTGGGGCCCCGGAGAGCTGATGACTTTTCTCATCACCGGCGAGGAGACCGGCGGCGCCTTTTTCCTGGCTGATATTTCTGTGGCGCCGGGCGGAGGTACGCCGCCGCACATCCACCACCGCGAGGACGAATCGTTCCACCTGCTCGAAGGCATCGCTGACGGTTCAAGTGGGCGGGGATACAATGACTGCATCGCCTGGCGATTTTGTGTATCTTCCCCGCGGAATCGCTCATTCCTTCAAGAACACCGGCGATGTGACTGCGAAGGCCCTGGTTCTGGTCGCGCCGGCGGGCCTTGAGGGCTTCTTTGCTGAAGTGTTCGATCCTGCAGTGGATCGTTCCGCGGCGCCGCCGGCCGTCAGCAGGAGTTGATCGCTCGCGCGCTCGCGGCTGCCCCAAGGTACGGGCTTGAGCTTCTTCCCCCGGCGTAGCGCGCTCAAATACGAAGCTGCGAGGAGGAGGTCGAAATGAGACCGCACACCATCGATCTGCGCGTTAATCCCGCCGAGGAAACAATCCGTCGTGGGCCCGCTCGCGGTGCGTTTCCTTGTCACCGGCGAGAACTCGGGTGGCAGATCGCGGCCTTTGAGGTCGTGTTCCGCGCGCCAGCGGCTGACGGCTCCAGCGCACAGCCACGACCACTACGAGGAGACGATCTACGGAATCGACGGCGTGTTGACCTGGACAGTGGACGGCAAGCAAATCGAGGTGGGGCCAGGACAGGCGCTGTGCATTCCGCGCGGCGCCGTTCACCGCTTCGACAACAATGCGCACAGGACGCAAAGGTGCTCTGCCTGGTCACGCCCGCAGTCTTGGCCCGCAATTTTTCCGCGAAATGGCGCAGGCGCAGAGCGGCGGCAGGCGGTCCGCCCGACAGGGCGAAGATGGTCGAGATCATGCTTCGCCACGGGCTGACGCCTGCGCCGCCCCCGCCCCAATCGTAACGATGTGCCGCCCCATTCCAACTGGGGCTTTTGTGGACCGGGGGGCGCGCGCCACGAATGCAAATCATTGGCAAAATCAAGTAAGCTTGGTTCAACGTGCTTCCCCAAACGCAAATCGACGAACTGCGAGCCGCGGTGGGTGCGGCAGGCCTCATCACGGCCGAAAGCCAATTGCAAACCTACGAATGCGATGGCCTTACTAACTTTCGCGTGCTGCCCGGCGCAGTAGTGCTTCCGCGGAGTGTGGAAGAGGTGCAGGCAGTGGTGCTCTTCTGCGCGCGCCACAAGATTCCCTTTGTCAGCCGCGGCGCCGGCACGGGCTTAAGCGGCGGCGCGCTGCCGGCGGCGGGCGGCGTGGTCATCAGCCTGGCGCGAATGAATCGCATTCTCAAGGTCGACATTGCGAACCGGTATGTGGTCGTTGAACCGGGCGTAATCAACGCGAATGTAACGCAGCGCGTTTCTCCTGACGGCTACTTTTACGCGCCCGACCCGTCGTCGCAGTCCGTATGCACCATCGGCGGCAATGTTGCGGAGAACTCCGGCGGCGCGCACTGCCTCAAATATGGATTCACCGTGACGCATACGCTCGCTCTCGAAGTCGTCCTTCCCAGCGGCGAACTTGCGCATTTCGGATCGCCCACTCTCGACGCCCCGGGCTACGATCTCGCTGGAGTCTTCGTGGGATCGGAAGGCACACTGGGCGTAGCCACAAAGATCACGCTGCGCATTGTGCGCCGTCCTCAGGAAGTGCAAACTTTGCTGGCAGCCTTCCCTACACCTTCGGCAGCGGGCCAAACCGTCAGCGACATCATCGCCGCCGGCATGCTGCCTGCGGCACTCGAGATCATGGACACGCTCGCAATCGAGGCCGCTGAAGCGGCCGTCCACGCGCACTACCCCATGTGCGGCGGCCTGCTGCTGGTGGAGCTGGACGGTGCCTGCGATGAAGTGAATGTCATGATGCGCGAGGTCCGTGCGATCGCAACAAAAAACGGCGCGTCTGAGATTCGCCTGGCGCAGTCGGACGCAGAGCGCGCGCTGATCTGGAAGGGGCGCAAGGCTGCCTTCGCCGCGGTCGGCCGCATCTCGCCTAACTACATCGTGCAGGACGGAGTCATTCCGCGCACCGCGTTGCCCCGCGTGCTTGCCGACATCGAGCGCATGTCGTCGGCCGTGAATCTGCGTGTGGCCAACGTCTTCCATGCGGGCGATGGCAACCTGCACCCGCTCGTCCTTTACGACGCCTCCATCCCGGGCCAGGAGGAGATTGCACTCGATCTCTCCTATCGCATCCTCAATCTGTGCGTCGACAACGGCGGATCGATCACCGGCGAACACGGCGTGGGAAAAGAGAAACAGCAGGCGCTCGGTTACATGTTTCAGGAGCCCGACCTCGACACCATGCAGCTTGTCCGCTGCGCCTTCGATCCCGAAAGCCTTTCGAACCCCGACAAGGTATTTCCCACGGCCGCGCCTCTGCGCCGACAGACCCGGCCCGTACAAACCGCACCCTCTTGAAACGGCCGGCGTGGCGGAGATCTTCTGATGACTCCTTCCGCCACTTTCACGCAGGAAGAATGCCATTGCGCAGCTCGCTGCGATTGCGGGGCCGGAGCACGCGCAGATTTCCGGTGACAACGTTCGCGTTGCGCCGGCAAGTTCCGAACAGGTAGCCGAGGTGCTGCGCTTCGCCAATGAGTACGGCCTGTCCGTTATCCCCACTGGAAGCGGCAGCAAGCTTGCTTGGGGCAACCCCGTCGTACCCAATATTGAGCTCAGCCTGGTACGCGATGAATGCGGTTGTTGAACACGCCTGGCAGGACCTCACCTGCACCGTTCAGGCGGGATGCACATGGGACAAGTTGCAATCCGAGCTCGCTCGCCACGGCCAGATGGTGGCGCTCGACCCGCTTTGGCCCGAACGCGCCACGGTCGGCGGCATTGCAGCCGCGAATGACAGCGGCGCGCTGCGCCTGCGCTACGGCGGTCTGCGCGATCTCGTCATTGGCATGACGATCGTTCTCGCTGACGGCACTATCGCAAAGTCCGGCGGCAAGGTCGTCAAGAATGTGGCAGGCTACGATCTGCACAAGCTCCTTACCGGCAGCTTTGGCACTCTCGGCGTGATCACTCAAGTTAACTTCCGCCTTCACCCGGTGGAGCAACACGCCCGCACCTTTACCGCATCTGCGCAGTACGCCACGCAGCTTGCTCAGCCGCTCGCCGATCTGCTCCATGCGCAACTCGCTCCCTCCGCAATCCAGCTTCGCACCGCCGTGGGCCAATGCATGCTCGATGTGCGTCTTTGCGCGCGGCCGGAATGCCTCGACGATCACGCAACGCAACTGCGCGCGATCTTCAATGGCTATTCGCTGGCTGAAGCAAGTGAATCCGCATGGACGGCACGCGAGCAACTGTTCGCTGCTGCCGGCGCCACCGTCGTCAAAGCTTCCATGCTGCCCGCCGAACTCTGCGCCACTGCCGACGCCATCAAAGAATCATCCGTCGCCGAAGGCGTCGATGCTTCCGTCGTCGCGCAGGCCACCGGCCTCGCCATCATCGCTCTCAACGATCCTCGTGCCACTGGTTCCGATGCCATCATCCGCATCGTCGACCAAATGCGCGCTCGGCTGCGTCCCTTCGGTGGCAGCGTCGTTCTGCTTCAACTCCCTGCCGAGCTCCGCAACGTGCTCGATGTGTGGGATTGCCGCTCCGACGCCTTGCCGCTGATGCGCGAAATCAAGCGCCGCTTCGATCCCAACCGCACCCTCAGCCCCGGCCGCTTCGTGGGAGGAATCTGAATCCGATGGCGCACACCCCGGCAACCACTCCCGCGCACACGCCTCGACGCCCACTTCAGACCCGCCCCGCTCGACCCGCCGCACGTCGAGCTTCGACGCGCATCATCCGCCCGAGCGCGAATTCATCGACGACTGCGTGCATTGCGGCTTCTGCCTGCCCGCCTGCCCCACCTACGTCCTCTGGGGCGAGGAGATGGATTCGCCGCGCGGCCGCATCTACATGATCAAAAAAGCCGCCCAGGGCGACGCCCCGCTCGACGCGCGCTTTCAGCTCCACATGGATAACTGCCTCGGCTGCATGGCCTGCATGACCGCCTGCCCTTCGGGCGTCCAGTACAACAAGCTCATCGAGCCCACGCGCGCGCAAATGGAGCGCCACATCCCGCGCCCGCTCGGCAGCGCCTCTTTCGCAAGCTCCTCTTCGCCACGTTTCCGCATCCCGGGCGCCTGCGTGTTCTCGCGGTGCCTATGCGCTTCTATCAACGCAGCGGTCTCCGCACTCTCGTTCGCGCCCTTGGCATCCCGCGCCTCCTGCCCAAACGTCTCGCCGCAATGGAAGCCCTTCTGCCCGAAGTCCCCGCGCGCGCTCGTTCATCAGCTTCCCAGCCATCTCCAGAATCCAAGAGAAAAGAGTCGGGCATGCTCGCCGGCTGCGTGCAGCAGGTCTTCTTTCCGCACGTCAATGCGGCAACCGCGCGCGTGCTCGCCGCCGAAGGATGCGAAGTCGTCATCCCGCCCGATCAACCCTGCTGCGGCGCGCTCATGCTGCACTCCGGTCTCGAGGCAGAGGCCGCTGCGTTTGCCAAAAAAATGATTGCCGCCTTCGAAGACGCACGCGTCGACACCATCGTCATCAACTCCGCCGGCTGCGGATCCACGATGAAGGAGTACGGCTTTCTGTTGCGCGACGATCCTGCCTGGGCCGAGCGCGCCGCCGCATTCTCCGCTCGCTGCAAAGACGTCTCCGAGATTCTTTGCGAGCTCTCGCCCCTCGCCACGCGCCACCCGCTCCCGCTGCGCGTCGCCTACCACGACGCCTGCCATCTGCAGCATGCGCAGGGTGTGCGCGAGCAGCCGCGCCGCCTCCTCGCCTCCATCCCTGGCCTTCAGGTTGAAGAAATCCCCGAGAGCTCGCTCTGCTGCGGCTCGGCCGGCGTCTACAACCTGCTCGAGCCCGGCCCGGCATCCGAGCTCGGCGCGCGCAAGGTCTCGAATCTCCTCACCACGCACGCCCAGGCCGTGCTCTCCGCCAATCCCGGCTGCCTCATGCAAATCATGAGCGGACTGCGCCAGCGCGGCCTCGCCGAAATGCCCGCCTTCCATCTCGTAGAGATCCTCGACGCCTCAATCCGCGGCCTCACCGCCGAATCCCTGCTCAACAAAACACGTTCCTGACCGTCGGGTGCCCCATCCTCGCGACGTTTCTGTTTTTGTCGCTAGGGTGGGAAAAGCCAACTCCGGCAACCCGGCTGCTTCTTGATCTGTCATCCTGAGCGGAGCGCGTTTGGGGCCCAATGATCGTTCCCCGATCATGGGGTAAGCGGAGTCGAAGGATCTGCGGTTGTTCCTCGTCGCCGCCCCCGGCCGCCTGCCCCATCCTAGCTTCGCTAGGGTGGGAAGAGCTGAGCTCGCTAACCCCGCCGCTCCGTTATACACTCCATTCCAGGTCCCGGAGGGTCCCCATGTCCACTACGCCCGATCCCGCTCCCGGCCCTAAAGTCGTCATCATCAAGAACGGTCCCTATCGCGTCTCCGGCGCCGTTCCGTTAGCCAAACAGATCATCGGCGTCAACCACCAGGGTGAGTCAGAACACTGGGAGCAGGGCCACATGTACGTCGCGCAGGAAGAGTACAAACTCTGCCGCTGCGGCCACTCGCAGAACAAGCCCTTCTGCGACGGTACTCATAAGCGCGTTGAGTTCGACGGCACGGAGACGGCCTCGCGTGAGCCGTATGCCGCACAGGCCAAGGTCATCGACGGCCCCGCCATGCAGCTCGCCGACGCCGAAAGCCTCTGCGCCTTTGCCCGTTTCTGCGATCCACACGGCCAGGTCTGGAGCCAGGTGGAGCACACCAATGAACACGCGACCCGCGAGCGCTTCATCCGCCAAACCGGCAACTGTCCTTCCGGCCGTCTCGTCGCCATCGACAAGCAGACCGGCGAAGCCGTCGAGCCCGAACTGCCCGTGTCGATTGGCCTCGTCGAAGATCCAGCCCAGGAGTGCTCCGGACCCATCTGGCTGCGCGGCGGCATCCCCGTGGTCTCGGCAGACGGCTTTGAGTACGAGGTCCGCAACCGCGTCACTCTCTGCCGCTGCGGAGCGTCAAAGAACAAACCCTTCTGCGACGGCACCCACGCCTCCATTAAATTCCGCGATCAATAGAAGGCGCGAAACCCTCTCTCTTCCGTACGCAAACCAACCACGAAAATGGGTGCCCCAGGTCCCATTTTGAGACCTGGGAATTCTCGAATGTCGCTGCGAAAATCCAGTTCTAACGAAAGCAAGCCCACCACCAACTTAGGAGTCTCTCATTACGGACAAATAAACTACCGATCAGTAACACGCTCCATCCGGCAGCCAGCGGCCAGCCGCCCTCGGCTGACCGCTGATTACGGATCGCTGAAATCTGTGGATTAATGTTTGGCGGCGCTGAGGACTTCGCCGGCTTCGGCATCTTCGAGGCAGGGAGTGGTGTTGAATTCGAGAAAATCGTTCCACTGTTCGAGCCAGGCGTAGAGGGCCTTGGCGTCGTTGGTTTCAGCGACGAGGAATCCGCCGCCGCTCATGCCGTGCCAGCGCCCGATCATCTTGACTCCGGCCGGGGGTTGAGCGCCGGTTTGTAAAAAACGAGCTTGGGCGGAGAGGACGTAGGCTTTGGGGATATTCCAAGTGACGATGAACTTCATTTGCTTTCTCCTTTGTCGTTCGGTTGTGGGAAATGGGGAAGAGGTGGGGAGCCCAGGCGTTTGAGTGTAGCAGGCAGGCAGGGAGAGAGGGAACAGAGAGACAGGGAATAGGGAGTAGCCAGTAGGGAGTAGAGGAACAGGGACCAAGAGAACAAGGGATGCTTCGACTCTTGCTCAGGACAGGCACAGAGACGTGTAACACGAAAAGGCAGGGCACAGGTAGACGCTGGCGGCTGACGACAAATGGCTGGTTTATCCCACCAGCGGACTCTCCCAGACGCGGCCGAGGAGTTTCTTGAGCTGCGCGAGATCTCTGAGGCCGAGCTCGGAGGTCCAATCGCGCTCGATGCCGCGCAGAATCTCGACCTCTCTGGCGTAGACGGCATGGCCGCGCCGGGTGTTGGCCAGGTTGGGTCGTTGAAGAGCAGTGTGGGGGGACGGGGTCAATTCTGTCTTTCGTCTAACGGTCCGTGTCTTACGGCGTCTTACAGCTTCTGACCTCAAGTCTTACACGTCTTACGTACGTCTTGCGCCGCGTCTTACGCGATGGACCAACTTGGGTTCACGCTCTCGGTTCGTCTTACGCTCTCTAGCAAGTAACTGATTCTGAAATAGTTAATATCAAGTTTGGTCATGGCTCGACGGCGATAGCCTCGCTGGGGGCCTTGACGCGGCCTCGTCGATGCGGGCGTGGATGCGCGGGGAGCTTGCCTGCTTCCTGGGCTGCACGACCTTAGTGCTGATTGACTCTGATCAAGAACGTATTATATCATTCACTATCATTCAAAATCATTCACAATGGAGTCTCATCAATGTCGGCAGCTTCACGGTGTAAGACATTTTGCGGCACACAGGATCGAGCTGGTGATGAATAAATCTACGAACGGGCCCGATCCGGCGGCTTTGGGCGAACTTTCTTCGTTGCCTGGCGCGACCAGGAATCAGAATGCCGTCGATCGGCAGCTGTTCACGACGCCGGAAGCGGAGGAGATCAAGAAAGAGATCTGCGAGGTAGGCCGCAAGCTGTGGATGCGCCAGTACGTCGACGGCAACGGTGGAAACATTTCGTATCGCATTGGCCCCAACGAAGTGCTGTGCACGCCGACGATGGTGAGCAAATACGATCTAACGCCGGAGGATATTTCGCTGACCGATCTCGAAGGCAATCAGATTGCAGGGACGATGCCGAGCACCAGCGAGTTGCTGCTGCATTTGGAGATTTACAAGGCAGTGCCGCAGGCAAAGGCCGTCTTGCATTGCCACCCGCCGCACGCCACGGCATATGCCATCACCGGGCGCGTGCCGCCCAACATGGTGATTCCGGAGTTTGAGATTTTCGTGGGAAAGGTTGCCATCGCGGCGTACGAAACACCGGGAACACGGGCGTTTGCGGAAAGTGTGTTGCCGTTTGTGAAGGATCACAATACCGTGCTGCTGGCGAATCACGGCGTGGTCTGCTGGGCGGATACGGTGACGCACGCCGAGTGGTGTGCGGAAGTGCTCGAAACCTATTGCTGGACGCTGATGCTGGCGGCACAGCTGGGCGCGCCTATCACCTGCATTTCGGAGCGGAGCGGCGCCGACCTTCTGGCAAGGAAAAAGAAGCTCGGCCTGCCGGATATTCGCTTTGATGCGTCGCGGATGAAGGAGTGCCGGCCTTCGGATCTCGAGATTCGAAGTTCAATCGCGCTTGAGCCTGCGCCTCGCGACGGAAGCGTTGATAAGCGCAACGGCGCCGCGGACCTGTCCGGAGCCGATCTGGAATCGCTGGTGAAATCGGTAACGGAAGCGGTGATGAAGGCAATCGGGAGATAAGACAGGGAGCAAGGGACCAAGTGGAAAACAGCGTGGCGAAGGAACGAGAGAGCCCAGGCGCAATCGCGACACACGATGAAGGCTGCTGAGCGGCAACTGAGAATTCGCCGGATGTTCGAGACGCGGGACTTCGTCGATTCGGAGACGCTTTGCCGCGAGCTCGTCGCCTCGGAATCGAGTGTGCGCCGGGATCTGGACATTTTGGAACAGGAAGGGCTGCTGCGGCGTGTGTACGGCGGCGCGGTTACCATGCAGGCTCTGCCGGGACGCGCCTTCGATTACGCGGTGGAGAGCGTGCGGCTGAACGACGAGAAGAACCGCATCGCACGGCTGGCGGCAGGCCTGATTGAAGATGGTCAAACCGTCATCCTCGACGGCGGCTCGACGGTGGCGGCCGTAGCCCGCGAGTTGGCGTCGAAATCGCTGCACATCGTCACAAACTCACTGCCCATTGCGGAGACCGTTGAATCGCTGCGCAATATCGAGCTGACGCTCACCGGCGGTTATCTCGATCCGCGATTGCGTGTGATGCTGGGGCCGTTTTGCGAGCAGATGCTCGGCGCCATCCGGGCGGATGCTGTGATCATGGGCATCGGCGGCATCAACGAGGCAGGATTCACGAACAACAACACGCTGGTGGTCGGCTCCGAACAGAAGATGATCGAGGTTACGAGCCGCGTGATTATCGTGGCTGATCATACGAAGTTCGGGCGCGGCGGTATGATTCCGGTGGCTCCGCTGAGCGCCGCTGACGTCGTTGTGTCGGACGCCGGCCTCGACTCGAAGTTCGTAACGATGCTGCGCGACAATGGAATCGAAGTCTTTCTGGCATGATTGGAACTGACGCGGGCTCCCGCCCTTTTCGTCCGCGACGGCGGACGTAATGGATGGGGCAGCGCGTGGAGAGTGCCATGCAAATCGAGGCGCGCGATGTTCTGCTTGTCATCGACGTGCAAAACGATTTTTGTCCCGGCGGGGCGCTTGCCGTTCCGCATGGCGACCAAGTGATTGCACCGATTCATCGCATTGCGCCGCTCTTTGAACATATCGTTCTCACGCAGGATTGGCACCCGGCGAACCACATTTCGTTCGCTCGGTCGCATCCCGGCAAAGAGCCGTTCGAGACCATCGAATGCGCGTATGGCACGCAGACGCTGTGGCCGCTGCACTGCGTGCAAGACAGCGCGGGGGCTGAGTTTCATCCCGATCTTCAGTTGCCCCAGGCCGAGCTGATTCTGCGCAAGGGCTTTCGCCCGCAGATCGATTCGTACTCTGCATTTTTTGAGAATGACCGAACCACCCCGACCGGGCTTGCCGGATATTTGCGCGAGCGAGAACTGGCGCGGGTGTTTCTTGCGGGGCTGGCCTATGACTTCTGCGTCGGCTACTCCGCTCTCGACGCGCGGCGCCTCGGTCTGGAAGCGTTCGTTTTGCTTGACGCCTGCCGCGCCATCGACCTGAACGGTTCCGTGGCCGCAATCGAAGCGGCGTTTGGCGAAGCAGGCGTCTCTGGGATCGATAGCGCGGAACTTTCCGGCTAAAGGTGCGCGCCGTAAAATCGCATCAGGTCCGCGAACCCTCGCAACCTGCTTGTATGTCCCGCAACTTTTACATTCTCGCCGCCACGCTCGCGTTCTTTGCTCTCATTTCGGGAGGCATGACGCTGGTTCCGTCGAGTTTTCAACCGGGGTTGCCGGCCAATGGCACGTTGTGGCGCACGGTGGGGCTGATCCTTTTGCTGGCTGCGCTCGCTTCGGCGCTGGTGGGCACCATGAGCAATCTTTTCGAGCAGGTGGACCGGCGCAGCGAAGAGGCGCGGCGCGCGGCGCGAAAGAGACGCCGGGGCAAATAGCGGCGGCGAGTCGGCTTGGATGCGGATGCGTCGTATCCCGCGCCAAAGTTCGGCACGTTGCGCCGAACTTTAGAATGGGGCACCCTAATCCAGCAAGTCAGCAAGCCAGCGAGTCAGCATGAACCCGCCCCAGCAAAGCAAAGACGGGGCGCCCGCCAATTAAAATGAAGGAGTGCGGGGCATCTTCCACCGCACGGGATCGAGCCGACGCGAATGTACGAAGTTACCGTGGAAGCGGATTTCTCCTCCGGCCACTATCTGCGCAATTACAAAGGCAAGTGCGAGAATCCGCACGGGCATAACTATAAGGTTCGAGTCACGCTGGCCGGCACGGAACTGGATGAAGCGGGGCTGCTGCTCGATTTCAGGCTGCTCAAGCAGGTGCTGCGGCCGGTGATCGATCGCATCGACCACCAGATGCTGAACGACCTGGAGCCGTTCACGACATTGAACCCATCGGCCGAAAACATTGCCAAATACTTCTACGACGAAACCAACAGCCATCTCGCTGGCGCGACCCAGGGCCGCGTGCGCGTGAAGGACTGCACGATCTGGGAGACGGACACGACCACGGCTACTTACTACGAGTAGCGGTCTGTCCGAGCGCTCAGCCAGTCAGTTCATCACGCTCGACTTCGATTGCAGGTACTTGTTGAAGGGAACTTCGAAGGAAAAGAGTTCCTTGCCGTCGGCATCGCGCAGATCGCGCACGTAGAGTTTTGCGCCCATCAGCGGATTAGTGAGCCCGGAAACATCGTAGAAAAGAAATCCTGCACGGGTGGTGTGCGGATCGACGACGAGGGACGAGTACTCGAAGGTATCAAAGTCCGCCTCAATCTCTTTGTTGCTGCCCTTGGGCCTGGTATGAATTGGCGGCAGCGGACCCGGCATGGGAATCTTCGCGCCTTCGCGCTCCTTGCGCGTCATCAAGCGCTCCACATCTTCGGGCTCGGCGGCCTGGATGCGCTGGCCGTCAGAGGTTTCAAAGAGAATGCGTGCATCGTTCAGAGAGATGGGCCGGTCGCCGAGATTGGTGACGATGAGCCGGACGGGCATGACGTCGTGGCTGATGTAGTCCACGCGGAAGATGGATTCCTTTTCCTTTGTGTCGTAGGGCTCAACGGCGATGGCCACATGTTCCTCGGCGTGGACTTCGACGGCCGGGTAGGTGGTGGCGGGCTGCACCGGCGGCGGCACATGATCGCGCGCCGTGGCAGGCATTGCCAGGCAAAAGAAAAACAACGGGATTCCAGGCAAAGGTTTCAACGTGTACGACTGTATCATTTTGATGATCGGACACCGTAGGTTTAGACCGGGGCCAGGCAATTTCGGTTACGTATGATTCTTTTTTTATATAACGTTGCCCTGTTCGCAGTTTTGGTGGTCGGGGCGCCCTGGTGGCTGTGGCGCTTGGCTACCACGCCGAAGTACGGCGAGGGGCTTCTGGCGCGATTGGGCTGGGTTCCGAAGCGTCTCAGACAAGGCTTTTCCGGCGACGCGCGCCCGTCGATCTGGCTTCACGCTGTCTCGGTGGGCGAGGTTTTGGCGGTGACGCGGTTGGTGAAAGCGCTGGAGGCAGCTTTGCCGGATTTTGTCGTGGTGATTTCGACCACGACGCGCACCGGCCAGGCGCTGGCCCGCGAGCGTTTTGGCGCTGACCGCGTGTTTTATTGCCCGCTGGACCTGCCGTGGGCCGTGCGAGCCTACTTGAACGCGCTGAAGCCGCGGCTGCTGATCCTGACAGAGACTGAATTCTGGCCGAACCTGCTCAGCGGATGTTTCCGACGTGGGATTCCTGTTGCGGTGGTGAATGCGCGCATCTCCGACCGCTCGTGGCCGCGCTATGAAAAGCTGCCCCTTTTGTGGAGATCGTTGCTGGGACGGTTGAACCGCGTGCTGGCGCAGAGCCAGACGGATGCGGACCGGTTGCTGGCGCTCGGTTGCCGTCCTGAGCGGGTATCCGTTGCAGGGAATCTAAAATTCGACGTGCGTACCACCGAGGAAGCCGATGGGACACTCAAGTTGAAATCGATGACGAGCGGGTTGCGGATTATCGTGGCAGGCAGCACGCTCGAGGATGAGGAAGCGGTGCTGCTCGATGGGTGGCCTAGTTTGCTGGCTGAGGAGCCGCAACTCGTGATGGTCATTGCTCCGCGCCATCCCGAGCGGTTCAGCGCCGTCGCAGCGCTTCTCAAGAGATCCGGCTACCTCTGGTGCAAACGCTCCGATTGGTCTTCAGAGCCGGCGCGCGCGCTACACATCGCGGCCCGCCCGCTTCGCCCCGGCGAAATCGTGCTGCTCGACAGCGTTGGAGAGCTGGCTTCGATCTACTCACTGGCCAGCGTCGCATTCGTCGGGGGCAGTCTTGTCGCCGCCGGCGGTCACAACCCGCTCGAACCCGCCCAATTTGCTGTCCCTATCGTGATGGGCCCGCATTACGCCAACTTCGCCGCAATTACCAACAGTCTGCGCGAGAACGATGCGGTGCGCATTGCGGCAAAGGAAGACCTGGCTCCGACCTTGATCCGGCTCCTTCGCGATCGCACGGCCGCCGTGGCCATGGGTTCGCGCGCTATCGAAGTGTTCGATCGCCAGGCGGGGGCGACGGAGCGCTGCGTGGCGGCGATCCGCGCGTTGCTGGAAGAACACGCGCCATGAACGAAGCTCCCCGCGTGACGCAGGCCACGGCTGCACGCCCGCTGCTGTGGCCGCTGGTGCCTGTGTACCGGTTTGGGCTCGCGCTGCACGAGATGCAATTGCGAACGGGGCTGAAGCCGGTGCGGCGGCTGCGCTGGCCCGTGGTCAGCATTGGGAATCTATCGACGGGAGGATCGGGAAAGACACCACTGACGATTGCGCTGGCCCGTGCGCTCGCTGCGCGCGGCTTGCATGTGGATGTACTTTCGCGCGGGTTTGGCCGGAGGCGCAAAGTTGCGGTGCGCGTTGATCCAGGCGGAAGCGTGGAAGATTTCGGAGACGAGCCGCTGGTGATTGCACGGGAAACGGGTGTGCCGGTGTATGTGGCCGCGGAGCGATACCAGGCGGGAATGCTGGCAGAGGCGGAAAAGCAGGGAACAAGCGAACAAGGGAACCAGGGAACAAGGAATACACGTGATACCACGAACCAGGGGAGTGTCCATTTGCTCGACGATGGCTTTCAGCATCGGCAGTTGGCGCGCGATGTGGACATTTTATTGCTGAGCCGCGCGGATTTGAACGACCATTTGCTTCCTGCGGGCAATCTGCGTGAGCCATTGCATGCAGCGGAGCGCGCGCAGGTGATTGCGATTCCGGCGGACGAAGGAGATATCGAGGCGGAGATTCGATCGCGCGGCTGGAGGGCCGAGGTTTGGCGGTTGCGGCGCGTGATGGAGATTCCGCATCTGGATGGGCCGGTCGCCGCTTTCTGCGGCATCGCAAGGCCGAAGCAGTTTTTTGAGGGACTGGAACGGGGCGGACTCCGGGTTGCCAGTCGCGTCGCTTTCCCCGACCATCATCGCTACGATCCTCACGACCTCGACTGCCTTCAAGATGCTGCCCGCTCCATTCGCGCCGCGGCCATCGTGACCACCGAAAAGGATCGGGTGCGGCTGGGCGCGCAAGTGAAATCGCTCGCCGAAGCTTTTCCGCTCCACACTGTCGGCCTGCGTATCGAGATCGAGGACCATGCGGAGGCGGTCGATGGACTCGTAAGCCGCGTGCTCCGAAGCGGCTGAGAAAGATGATCCCGCCCAAGCAAAGCTCGGATGGGGCACCCGGCCAGGCTCTGCTCGGGATGAAGGATCGACTTCAGAGTGAACTCTGGTGAATGAAATTTACGGACGTTCAGCCACGGGGACCCACGGCGACGGATACACGGGGCCGATGTACTCGGCGCGGGGACGGATGAGGCGGTTGTCGTCGAGCTGCTCGATGACGTGCGCGGCCCAGCCGGCGATGCGGCTCACGGCGAAGATGGGCGTATAGAGATCGATATCGATGCCGAGAGTTGCGTAGGTTGAAGCCGAATAGAAATCGACGTTGGCGTTCAGCTTCTTGTCTTTATTGATATAAAGCTCGATGGCGCGCGACATCTCGTACCACTTGGGATTGCCGGAATCGCGGCCGAGCTGCTCGCTCATCTTGCGCAGATGCGTGGCGCGCGGATCCTCGGTCTTGTAGACGCGGTGCCCGAAGCCGGAGATCTTTTGCTTGGCCGCGAGCATATTCCTCACATAGTCCACGGGGTCGGCGCCCTGCTTGTCGATGGTGAGCAGCAGGCGCATCACGCCTTCGTTGGCTCCGCCGTGCAGCGGACCTTTGAGCGCGCCGATGGCGCCGGTGATGGCAGAGTGGATGTCGGAGAGGGTTGCGGCGATGACGCGGGCGGCGAAAGTGGAGGCGTTCAGCTCGTGGTCGGCATGAAGAATAAGAGCGATATCCAAAGTTCGAGTGGCCGTTTCCGAGGGCTTTACGCCATTCAGCATCCAGAGGAAATTGCCCGCGTGGGAGAGCGACCGGTCAGGGGGAACAATCTCCTTTCCCTTTCGAATCCGGTCGTAGATGGCCACGATCATGGCGATCTGGGCGGTGAGGTTATAGGCCTTGCGCACGTTGGCATCGTGGGAGTTGTCTTTCTCGTCGGCGTCGTAGAAGCTCAGGGCCGATACGGTGGTTCGCAGCACCTCCATGGGCGTGGCCGACGTTGGAAACGACTTCAGCAGGTCGATGATCCGTTGATCGAGCGACCGGGCCAATGCCAGTTGAGTGGCAAACTCACGGAGAGCGAGTTCGTTGGGCAGAAAGCCGTTCCACAGCAGGAAGGTCGTTTCCTCGAAGTTGGAGTGTTCGGCCAACTCGTGAATGTCGATGCCCCGGTAGGAGAGGATCCCCGCTTCTCCGTCGATCCAGCAAATGCCGGAGTTGGCGGCGACAATTCCCTCGAGACCTTTTCCTGCGACAACGGTCGGCATGGTCTTCTTTCTCCCTTATTCTTTATCATTGTTTCGGCGTTGCGTTGGACTTCCGGGCCGACAAAGAAGCTGGGCGCCGGAAAGTACAGCAAAGACCTTTATAACCGAGCGATTCCGTGCTTGTCACGGAGGGGCGGACAGCGCGGCGGCGAAAATCGCCCAACGAACCGAAGTAACGGCGGAAAAGCTGCACAAATGCGGGCGGTCCGATATAGTCTCAGTAGATTCCCAGAAGGCGCGGGCGGTGTGACGAAGTGTCGAAAAGTGCTCGGCTTCTCCGTACAATGGTGAGTCACGGGGGTTTCCGGAGCGGTTGAAACAATTCCCCGCAATATGGCGTCAAACCGGATTAGACGGCGCTATCACGCCGGGCGCGGCCCACTGAGAGTGACCTGCCTGTGCACGAAAGGTAACAAATGAGCGAAATCGAAGAAGCACCCCGAACTTACTCTGGCGCTTTGTTGGCGGCGATCGCCATCGCGTTGCTGGCCGCCATCGCCAGCCTGGTCTGGTGTTTCATGCTGGGCGGCAAAATGACCACTGCGCAAGCCGAGCTGACCGATGCCCAGCAGCAAAATGCCAAGCTGGCCGCGGACCTGCGAGAAACCCAAGCTCGCCTGCAGGTGACGACGGAAGAGCTGGGCAAATCCGTGGGCCTGACGCAAAAGCAACTGAATGATCGCGCCCAGGCGATCATCCAGCATGAGCAAGCCGACGAGCAGAAACTCGAAAGCGAACAGAAGCAGACGGCGCAGCAGGTGAGCCAGGTTTCAAGCGCTGTGACAAACGTGCAGTCGGATGTGGGCGGAGTGAAGACCGACCTGACCAAGACACAGACCGACCTGGCGACCACAATCAGCCAGCTGCAGACGGTGCGCGGCGACCTGACGAATACGAACAGCGTGATTGCGCGCAATCACGACGAGCTGGTGCTACTGGAGCACAAGGGCGACCGCAATTATTACGAGTTCAGCCTGACCAAGGGGCAGAAGAAGCCCGTTGGCACAGTGAGCATGGAACTGAAAAAGACCGACCAGAAGCACAATAAGTTCACTGTCGACGTCTTTGCCGACGACAAGGTGTACGAGAAGAAAGACCGCAATGTGAATGAGCCCCTGCAGTTTTACAGCGGCAAGGAGCCGGCCCTCTACGAGATCGTGGTGAATAATATCAATTCGAAGAATGAGATCTCGGGCTATCTCTCCACACCGAAGGGCGCGCCCGCACCGGCCGCTATTGCTCAGTAACAGAAACGTGGGGCGTGACGACAAGGTTGGGCTGATACCGGAAACTGAAGGTGAAGTCCAGCTTCTTGCGCGCGTCCCACTCGGCTTTTGTCACCTTAAAGGCGGAAACGAAGGTTCCTTCGATGGTTTGCCCGGGCTGAAGCGTGGTGTCAAGCGGTGAGATGGGCTGATCGTGCGGCACCGGCAGGTCAGGGTAGGCAACAAAGATCCGGTCGTAGTCGATTTTGTTGGCCGCGTAGCTCGAGTGAATGCCGTCGTCCAGAGTCGCGTTGGTGATGACGTTGGTGAGGAAGAGCGGGAAAGTGCTTTGGTCGTGAATCCTCACCTTGGTAAAGACCATCACCTGGTCGACCTCTTCTTTGGGCATGGGCATGCCGTTGGCATCCAAGCCTGAAGTTTCAGTGTGTTGCGGGTGGGCCAATACGGAAAGCACATCGACCTTGGCAACGGGCGGCTTCTGCCCTGCAATCACGTAGATGGCGATTGCCGCGCTCACAACCACGGTGGCGACGATCGCGGCCACGATCACATGGCTGGTGCCCCTGGTAAGCTCCTCGCCAAGCGCGGCATCGTCTTGTTGTTCGTCGGCGTTCTGGTGAAGCAGGCTCATAGCACCACGATCCTCACTGCGCACTTATCTTATCGCCATTTGCGTTCCGCAAGCCATGGTTTCCCTTCTTGCACCTCAACTCCTTAAGGTTCGTAAAGGAGACCTATGGGGGATGAGGCCGGAGGCTGAGTGTCTATTCCCTGGTTGCTGAGAGCGTCACCCGCTTCCTGGCCGATTGATCGGGGCCTGTAGCGCCGTCTTGAGCGCAACGGCTCCCTTGCGGGATCCCGTCTGTCCGCCTTCAAACTCAATCCAGCCTTCGTTGAAGCCATCGAGCATCTGGATGCGCGGCCACGGATTCTTCATGCCCTGGGATCGGAATAAAGGCTCCCACGTTTCCCGTGCCACGACTTCCATTCTTACCGTGCGACCCAGCAAGTCCGTGAAGGCTGCGGCAGCCTCATTTGGCGTCATGCGTCGCGGTCCTTCCAACTCGACGACCCTGTGGCCGCTCCACTTCTCTTGCAGTAGCTCGGCCGCCATTTGCCCAATATCCGCTGTTGCCACCATTGGCACCGGCTTATCGAGTGGCTGCAGGAAGCTCGGAATCACACCGTTTTCGCGCGCCGGAGCAATATCCCAACTCGAGTTCTCAATGAACCAGGCCGGCCGCAGGAAAGTGATCGGCAAGGGCAGCTCGCTGAGCGCCTGCTCGATGAGGGAGTGCTGCGAGAGCAGGTTGATTTGCGTCGCCTGCGCGCCGATTGTCGAGAGGTAAACGATTCTGTCCGGTCGCGCTTTTTCGAGCGCCGATTTAAGCGTCGCAGCTGTCGCTCGCGCCTCTGGAAAACCGGGCATGGGATCGAAATTGGGTGGAACAAGCACGAACACGCCTTCCGCGCCCTTGAACGCAGTTGCGAGCGCTGCCGCATCGCCAATGTCCGCGATTGCGACTTCGCATCCGCGCTGAGTCCAGGCTTGCGCTTTGCTGGCATCGCGCATGACAGCGCGCACGGGTTGCTGAGCCGTCAAAAGGCAGCGCGCAATCTCGCCACCGACGTTGCCTGTCGTTCCGGTAATGGCGAACATGTTCTCTCCTGTTGGTTTAGGATGACTCACGCATTGCGGCCGGGGAACTAATTCTCATTCTTCAGCGATCTTTCCGTTGAAGGAGCGACCCCCCCAATGCGCTACGGCCTCGGGCGCAGCCCGGCCAGAAAGCCCTCTGCGTCGCGCGTATTCAGCAAGTCTTCAGGCGTGAGCCAGGCACGCCGCAACTGCCTGGCGCCGTACCCCATCTTGCCCAGGTTGCGGCTGTCGTGCGAGTCGGAGGACATGACAATTTTGCAGCCATGCTCTTTGGCCAGGCGAAGGTCGCGATCGTTCAGATCCAGGCGCTCGGGCGCGGCGTTATGTTCCATGGCCACGCCTAGTTCCGATGCGCGTCGCAGCACTGCAGCCA
The DNA here is from genome assembly GCA_963782285.1 of uncultured Acidobacteriaceae bacterium. GTDB lineage: Bacteria > Acidobacteriota > Terriglobia > Terriglobales > Acidobacteriaceae > Telmatobacter. Next base: position 315,963 of record CAWAJH010000014.1, on the reverse strand, counting down.
TATCCAATGCGAAAGGCTCGCGGCGCAGCAGCAAACGTCCTGTCGGATGGCCCAGGATCCGCACGTACGGGTTTTCAATCGCCTTCAGCACGCGCTCCGTCATCTCTTCGCGGCTCTGCTCGAAGCGGGAGTGCACGCTGGCGATCACCACGTCCATCTGCGCCAGGGCTTCGTCCGCGAGGGCGAGCTCGCCATCGGCCAAAATGTCCACTTCGATGCCGGTGAAGATGCGAATGCGGCCCTCCCCGGATTCGTTCATGGTGCGATCTACTTCGTGGACCTGCTCGATCTGCTCGAAGGCCCGCTTTTCGTCAAGGCCGTTGGTCACGCCGAGAAACTTCGAGTGATCGGTGATGGCGATGTATTTATAGCCGCATTCGATTGCCGCCTCGGCCATTTCGCGAATGGAGTTGCGGCCGTCGCTGGCCGTGGTGTGCATGTGCACGTCGCCACGGATGTCGTCGAGGCCCACAGCCTGGGGAAGGCGATGCTCGGCGGCGGCGTCGATCTCACCCAGATTCTCGCGCATCTCCGGTGGCATCCAGTCCATCTTGAGCGCGGCGTATATCTCTTCCTCGGTTGCAGCGGCCACGGAGGATCCGTCGTCGAGCCGGGCCAGCGCCCATTCGTTGAGGGTGTAGCCCATCTTGAGCGCGCGTTGCCGCAGCGAGACGTTGTGCGCCTTGGAGCCGGTAAAGTATTGCAGAGCCGCGCCGTAGCTGGCCGAGGGCAGCAGCCGCACATCCACCTGCAAGCCCTGCTCGACGTGGAAGCTCACCTTGTTCTCGCCTTTGGCGATCATGTCGTGAATGCCGGGATAGGCCGCGACGTATTCGACGGCGGGTCCGGTCTGCTGGGGCGCGCAGGCCGGGCCTGTGGCCAGCAAATCGAGATCGCCAACCGTCTCGCGGCCGCGACGGAGGGACCCGGCGGGAGTCACTTTTTCAATTCCACTGAACTTGAGCAGATAGGCAGCGATGCGCTCCGCTTCTTCCTCGGCGACATCGATGCGGAAGCGCCCTGCGCTGCGGCGATAGTCCTCGATGCCCTTGCGCAGCTTTTCAATCTGTTTGTCGCCCATGCGCGGCAAGCCTTTGAGCCGGCCGGCCTCGATGGCCTGCGCAAGCTGGTCGATGGCGCCGATCTGTGCCGCATCCCAAAGCAGAGAGACGGTTTTGGGTCCCATGCCGGGCAGCTTCAGTAGTTCCAGATATGCCGGCACCGTATTTGGCCAGAAGTTCATCGCGCTGGGGTAACGTGCCAGTCTGTGCAATGGCCTGCAGGCGGGCTGCCATGCCTTTGCCGATGCCATCGATCTCCATCAGGCGCGCGGGATCGCCGGCGGCCTCGGCCAGGTCCACCGTGGTTTGTTCGGCGGCCTCGGCGGCGCGGCGATAGCTGCGAATGCGAAAGCTGTCGGCCCCGTTAATCTCAAGCAGGTCGGCCGTCTCCGCCAGCAGGCGGGCCATGGTCTTGTTGTCCATGTTGGAGCCCTCCGACCGCAGTATGAATCATCCGCGGCGGTCCGGGCGAATCGGGAGGCGCTAACCCGAAGTCTGGCAGGGGTGCAGACGCAATGGCGCACATCACCGTAGACTGCGATGACTTGAGATGTGACAAGAAATGGCTTACGGGGCGCACTTCACCACTCCGCCGGGCGGCGGTCTTGCGGGGACGCCCGGGCCCTACGAGTGCCTAGGCGGCGCTGTGGGCTGCAGCATCCCGCATACGGATCACGGCATCCGCCTGCGGGCCTTTCTGGCCTTCGACTATGTCGAACTCGACTTCATCGCCCTCTTTGAGCGTTTTGTATCCATCCAACTGAATTGCTGAGTAATGAACGAATACATCCGGCCCGTCTTCACGTCCGATGAATCCGTAGCCCTTGGCGTTGTTGAACCACTTAACCTTTCCTTTGAACTGAGCCACAGGATGCCTTTCCTTGTTTTTGAGAGGATACGGTGAGTTTTGAGGGAAACTACCAACCGTATTTGTTAAGACGCCGGGAGTTGCCGAAAGGTTGGACCTAACCTTCACGTACCACAAAATGGAACAAAATCCGTCCGGTATTCTGTGGAAATCGATCGCAATCCGAGGCAAATCCCAGACTGTATCGCAAAGTCGGATGGGTCGCGTAAGCGGAACCGAGACCGGGAAGCTCCGGATTGTGCCCTGGGCTGCTAGCGTCCTGTCCCTGAAGTTCAAGCCATAACTAGAGCTGTCATCCTGAGCGAAGTTTGCCGCGTTTTTGCAGCAAACGGAGTCGAAGGATCTGCGGTTGCTCCTTGCGAATGATGCTACGAACTTCCGGGAGGCCTCACTAGCTCTTCCGTTTGCCGCGCTGCAATCGGTCGTAGAGCATCACGCTGATCATGGTTTTGCCGTCCAGGATCGCGCCTTTCTCGATCATCTTGAGGACTTCAGACATCTTGACCAGCCGCAGCTCGATCTCTTCGTCTTCCTCGGGTTGAGCATCGCCGGGCTCAAGCCCTTCGGCCACAAAGACCTTCATTGCTTCGCCGAGGAAACCGGGGCTGGCGAAGTACTCCACCAGAGGACGCCACTTTTTCGCCCGGTAGCCGGTCTCCTCGATCAGCTCGCGCTGCGCGGCAGCCAGCGGTTCCTCGCCGGCGTCAATTTTGCCGGCCGGCAGCTCCCACAGGTACTGGTTGGCCGCATGGCGGTATTGGCGCTCCATCACGATCCAGGGGTCCTTCTTGCTCTTTGCGTTGTCGATGGCGAGGATGACCACGCTACCGTTATGGCGAATCACGTCGCGCTCGTTCCGCCGCCCGCCGGGCTCAATCAGCTTGTCGTGAACCACGCGAAAGACCTTGCACTCGAACACAACTTCGGAGCTGATTACCGTAGCCCGCTGCACCGCGGCGCGTTTGGGCGAAATCTTCGTTTTCATGGTCTTTCCCGTCTTTTTCCCCGGCATGTTCACTCCTCAAGTTTTGCGCGCCATCGTCGAGCGCGATTCTCCACGAGTATACGCATTGCAGTCGTCAAACTTTGCCATTGCTGCATCGACTGGGCCCGCCATGGCATCCTTTACTAAGCTGAATTCAGCAAGACATGTTGATTGTTCCCGAGACAAGCGAACCGGACGTGAACGAATTGTCGACCGCAGAATGTTATCCCGTGACTGTAGAGCCGGGTCAGAGCCGGCTCTTCCTCGATTTTTGTCAGGGCTCTCTTGGCCGTTTTTTGCCTGCGGGCGGATCGGAACTGGCACGCCATCCTCTTCCGGCGCACTGGCCTGAGCTGGTTCACCTCGTCGCTGAGCAGAACCCGTCCCCAGCCGCGGAAGATTCAATTGCCGCCCTCGCCATGGGCGCGGGAGCAGTGGTCACAGGCCAGCAGGTAGGCTTGTTCGGCGGGCCTCTCTACTCGCCGTTCAAAGCGGCAACCGCGATTGCCCGCGCGCGCCATGCCACGGCTGGCGGCAGACCCCACGTCGCTATTTTCTGGCTCGCGAGCGAAGACCACGATTTTGAAGAAATTCGCGATGTGACCTTCCCTGACGGACGGGGGTTGGCCAGGCTGGTCTACGAGACCGTTCCCAAGTCCGCTATCCCGGTGGGTGAAGTGGTGCTGGACGAATCCATCATCCCGCTGGCGGAACGCGCCGCGGAAACCCTTGGCGCCTTCCGATGCCACTGAGGCTTTGGTTGCGGCCTACAGGCCCGGCCGGACGTTTGCGCAGGCGTTCGCCGATTTCTATTCCAAGGTATTTGCTTCTCAGGGGTTGTTGATTGTGGATGCCAGCAGCCGCGATTTCCACCGGCTGGGCGCTCCTGCGCTGCGTGCGGGGATTGAGCGCGCCGATGAGTTCCACGCTGCACTCTTGGAGCGCAACCAGGCTCTCGAAGCGGCCGGGTACCATACGCAGGTGGCTGTCGCGCCGGAATCGAGCCTGCTGTTTTTGGTCGACGACAAGACGGGCGCGCGCGTGGCGCTGAAGCGGATTGCGCCCACGGCCGCGGAGCCGGATGGCTTGTGGCAGCCGAGCGGACCAGACACTTTCGACAGCGGATCTGCTGGGAATCCTGGATGCCGAGCCGGAACGCATCTCGCCTGCGGCGCTGCTGCGGCCCGTCTTTCAGGATTTTCTGTTCGGGACGTCGGCGCAGATCGCCGGCCCTGCCGAGATTGCCTACCTGGCCCAGTCCGCCGTTCTCTTCGAGCGCATCCTGGGGTACCAAACACCTCCGGTGGCGCGCTTCTCGGCCACGCTCATCGAGCCGGCGATGGGCAAATTGCTCGAAAAGCACGAACTCACGCTGGAGCAGATTTTTGCCGAGGAGAGCGCCGGTTCGCTGGCGCAGCGGCTGGCGGCGCGGGCGATGCCGATTGAAACCAAGCAGAGACTGGCGGCGACGGGCAACGCGCTCGATGCCGAGCTCAGCCTGCTCGTGGAGTGGATGCAATCGCAGGACAAGGGACTTGGCCAGTCGGCCGAGACCGCAGCCGGCAAAATGCACTACCAGATGAATCGCCTGCGGACGCTGGCGGCAAACTTCCAGTTGCAGCGCGAAGGTTCGCTCGCGCGCCACGCCGAGAGCATCTTCCAGGCGATCTATCCCGGCGGAGTGATGCAGGAGCGCGTGCACGGCGGCGGCGTACTACTTTGCCCGCTACGGGCTGGAACTGGCCGAGACGCTTTGCGCGCAGGCGACGCGGTGCGCCGGGCATGCCGCGCTCTGGCTGTAAAGACTTGAGACGGCTGCAAACCGGCTGCGCATCATTTGCAGTCGGAGCGACCAAGCGACGGCCTCGTAATTCGGCGGGAGATTCGCTGCGCGCTACCGTCCGAACCTACGCGGTAGAGGAAGTCGAATTGCAACACGGGCACCTCGTCTGGGTGCCCGCAAAACCGAACCAGCGCAATGCGGTCGTCGAGCCATCGGAGAGCGATGAAGTAGCGATGGCCCTCAAAAAAGCGCACCGCAGCGGGGTCGGAATGGCGAATGGCTTCATCCACGTCGATCCTCTTGAGCGGATCAGCGAAGTGGAGCCCCGAGTCGGTCTCATCACTCGCAATGTGGCTGTTGATAAAGAAAGCTGTGCTATCCGGCGACCACACCGCGTTCCCGGAGTACCCATCAAACGCGATCGGCCGCTTGCCATGGGTGGATGCATTTTCGATAAACAGCTCGTTTTTGGGATCGCTTAAGCGAGCCGGGACTGCGGCCTTATCCCAATCCTTGTCTTCGCCAGGCGGGCAATTGATCGTGCACTTTGACCCGATCAACCAGCGCCGATCCGGAGATTCGATGTGGATGGCGCGGCGCCAGGGAAACTCCCCCTTGACTGCTTGACCATTGTTGCCTCTGCCGCTTGAACAGACGCCAGCCAGCACTGCCGTTGTTAGCACAGCGAGGTAACGCGAGGTTTTCATGAACCCCTTCTTCTACCTGACAAACTATAACCCCGACTGCATTCGCAATGATTCGCTATAATCCTCGCGAACCAAAGTCGAGGTCCTCATGAAGCACTTCTTTGCATTTCTGCTGGCGGCATCGCTTGCCATCCCAACACTTCGCGCGCAGGCACCCGATTGTGCGACGCCCGGCACGGACAACACTTTTCTTGGCATCCAGACCATCCGGCTATGGCCCGGTCCGGCTCCGCGAGGCCAAGGGCGACACCTGCTACGACATTCCCGCGATCACCATCTTTGACGCCGCGCCGCGGACCGGCAAACGGCTCGGCGGTCGTCGTCTTTCCCGGCGGCGCCTACGCGCACCTGGCGGGCGACCTGGAGGGCCGTCGAGGTGGCCGACTGGTTCACAGCGCGCGGATTTGTCGCCTTTGTCGTGAGCTACCGGCTCTCGCTCGCACGGATACCTCCTGCCGGTTCCGCTGCTCGATGCGACGGCGCGCGATCCAGACTGTGCGCGCGCGGGCGGCCGACTACCACATCGAACCCAACCGCATTGTGGTGATCGGCTTTTCGGCCGGCGGCCATCTGGCGGCGCTTGCCGGAACGCAGTTCGTGCCCGGCAACCCCGACGCCGAAGATCCGATCGATCGCGTCTCCAGCCGCCCCGACTACATGGTCCTCGGCTACCCCTGGATCGGCGCCATCTCCACCGACACCTCGCACCTGAGCTACTGCAAGCTCTTCAATGTGATGGACCAGTGCGATGCGCTGCGCGCCAAGTACTACTCCCACGCTGTTTGTCACCAAGGACACGCCGCCGACCTTCATCTACCACACCTTCACCGACCAGACGGTGCCCGTGCAGCAGAGCCTGGACTTCTTTCGAGGCGCTGGTGAAGGCCGGCGTGCCGACGGAGTATCACGTCTTCCCGAACGGGGCGCATGGCAGCGGGCTGGGCAAGGGCGATCCGGCACTGGACCAGTGGCCGATGCTGCTGGAAAGCTGGCTGCGGGCGCAGGGGTTGCTGACGGAGGACAAGGCGGCTGTGGGGGCAAGGTAGATCTGGGAAACGCGCCGAAAATTTGGCCCTGAAAATTAAAGGCGGGCAGACAGTTTCGGGAGTGGAAGGAGTTCCCGGAACTGGCTGCCCGCTGGACCCTGGACCGGGTCTAGGTGGTAACTTAAGTGTAGGACGATTTGACGGCAAAAGCAAGTCCTTTTTTGCATTAATTTTCCCATTTCGTGACTGCGATCACAGGATGCCGCGCACTCAGGCCCTTGCGCGTTGACTTAGGGGCCTCCGCTTGATACAAAAAAGTGTTCCACTTGAAAAGGTTTTTGTTTGAAAGCCGGAGCGGCCCGGTCACGCCATGCAAGTGATTCTTCAACAACTCGGCCAACTTCTCATCGACGCCATCCCTACGGCGCTGCTCTTCATCGTGCTGGTGTTCGCCTATCAATTTCTGATCCAGGTTCCGCTGACGGCGGTTCTTGCGAAGCGCCGCGCGCTGACTGAAGGCGCCATGGAAGACGCACGCAAGGCGGTCGCCGACGCCGAAGCCAAAGCCGCCGAATATGCCGAACGCCTGCGCCAGGCCCGCGCCGAGGCCTACAAGACTCCGTGAGCAGCGCGTGAAACAGTGGAACGCCGAACGCGACGCCGCGCTCGAGGCAGCGCGCAAGGCAGCCAGTCACAAGGTCCGCGCAGGCGAAGGCCGATCTCGACACTGAGATTGCGTCTGCAAGGAACGCGATCCAGGCCTCCTCCGCCGATCTGGCCGGCCAGGCGGTTCGCGCCGTTCTGCCTGTTGCTGCCGGGGGGTCACGTTGAGCCAGTCCCTGACTCGAAGCTGCGCCTCTCCTCCGGCCTTTTGTCCTTCGTTTTCTGTCGCTGCCATCTCGTTCGTGATTGTCGCGGCGCCGCTTGCGATCAGGGCGCAGAGTCCGGCAGCCGCTCCCGCTTCTTCGACGTCCGCAAGCGCGCCAGCGAGCGAAACCGGTTCCGCGCAGAACCCGGATGCCGAGAAAAACGACGACACGAAATTCCTGCATGCGCCCGCCGTTCAGTCGCATGGCGCGGCTGCTGCACCTCGACGTGGATACAACGGTTGACATCTTCCTCGGGCATCAACTTCGCTGATCATCTTTCTGCTCATCGCCGTTCCGCTGGGCGGTATCATGCCGAAGATCCTTCGCAAGCGATCGCGGACGTTTGAGCCACGATCTCGAAATCGCGCGCGAGGCCACTGCGGATGCGAAGACGCGCCTGAGCGCGGTGGAGGCAAAGCTGGCCGGCCTGGGCGCGGAGATCGAGAAGTTCCGCGCCGAGTTGGAGCAGGAAGCTCTCGAAGACGAAAAGCGCATCAAAGCCGCGCTCGGCGAAGAAAGCACGCGCATCGTGGCCGCAGCCGAGCAGGAGATTGGCGTGGCAGTGGCCCAGGCCAAGCGCGGGCTGCGCAGCTTTGCCGCCGACCTGGCGATTGAGCAGGCGTCGAAAGCAAATCAAACTGACGCCGGAGACCGACCGTGCTGCTGATTCGCGAGTTTGTTGCCGGCGTTTCCGCCGATGGCTCGGGCAAGGGAGGAAAGAACTAGATGCCAGCCTTTGTTGCCCGCTACGCACTTGCCTTCGCTGAAGTTGTGACCGATGCCAAACTGGACGCGGCCGCACTTGACCGGCAGTTTTCCGATTTTTTGGCTACGTGGGACGGCAGCGCGGAGTTGCGCTCGTTCTTTGTCAACCCTGCCATCCCAACGGCGCAGAAGATCGGCGATTCTCGACAAGATGAACGAGAAGATGGGCTTGCAAAAAGAGCTGCGCAACCTGCTGGCAGTGCTGATTGCGAACAATCGCATCGGGCACGTGGCGGAAGTGGCCGTGGCCTGGCGCAGAATTCTGCAGGAGCAGCGGGGTATCAAGCCGGCGGAGATTGTTTCGGCACGCGAGTTGGACGAAGACGAGCGCCAATCGCTTGTGGCCGAGGTAGGCAAGCTGGCCGGAGGAAAGATTGACGCGAGTTTCAAGCTCGATCCAACGATTCTTGGCGGCACGGTGGTGCGCATCGGTTCGACGGTTTACGACGGCAGCGTGCGCGGGCGGCTCGATCGCCTGAGGGAAGCATTGGTAAGTGATCAGTGATCAGTGATCAGTGGTCAGTGGTCAGTGGTCAGTTTGAACTGCAGTGAAAGTGAAGTGGAAGATGGAAAGCAAGGGACCCGCGCGTTCTTTTCGGGAGTTGGTTGTTTGGCAGAGATCGATTCAATTGGCAGCCGCAGTTTACCGGCTCACGCGCGAATTCCCGAAGGAGGAGCTGTACGGGTTGAGCAGTCAGATTCGCCGTTCGGCAGTTTCTGTGCCTAGCAACATTGCGGAAGGCCAGGGGAGGCTGAGCACGGGCGAATTCAGGCAATTCCTCGGCGTCGCACGTGGTTCGAATTTCGAAATACAAACTCAACTCGAAATTGCGCGCACACTGAAATTAGGGAACAGCGAACTGATTGACGTAGCAGAAGGCTTATCGCACGAAGTTGGCAAGATGATCTACGCGATTCTCGAGAAGACCGGTCAGTGAATCGCAATTCCATGTCACTGAAGTGTTTTGGTTTCTGAATGGATTGAAGGACAAGATAAGGGAGGCAGGAGATCGGCAAGAGCAGGTTGGTCGAGGAACTGACCACTGATCACTGATCACTGTTCACTGGAAAAATGGCTCAGATCAAAGCAGACGAAATCACAGAACTCCTGCGCGAGCAGATCGCGAACTACGACTCGAAGGTGCAGGTCGACGAAGTCGGGAACGATCACGTCGCTGGGCGACGGCATTGCGCGCCTGCACGGTCTCGACAAGGTGATGGCGGGCGAGTTGCTCAGTTTCCCGCATGACATTGCCGGCCTCGCGCTCTCGCTTGAAGAAGACCAGGTGGGCGCGGTCATCCTGGGCGACTACACCGAGCTCAAAGAAGGCCAGGAGGTCAAGCGCACCGGGCAAATTCTCTCCGTGCCCGTGGGCACGGCGATGATCGGCCGCGTGGTGAACGCGCTGGGCCATGCCGATCGACGACAAGGGCCCTATCGCCACCAACGGCGACGCTTCCCGTGGAGCGTCTCGCTCCCGGAATCATCGACCGCCAGCCGGTACGCGAGCCCATGGCGACGGGCCTCAAGGCTATTGACGCCATGATTCCCATTGGCCGCGGACAGCGCGAGCTGATCATTGGCGATCGCCAGACCGGCAAAACCGCGGTCCTGCTCGACACCATCATTAACAACGCCAAAAACGACCTGATCTGCATCTACTGCGCCATCGGCCAGAAGCGCTCGTCGATTGCGCAGGTTGTGCAGACGCTTACGGAGCATGGCGCAATGGGCCACACCATCATCGTGGCCGCCTCGGCGTCAGAACCCGCTCCCATGCTTTACCTGGCTCCCTACGCAGCTACCGCCATGGGCGAGTACTTCCGCGACAACGGCAGCACGCGCTGGTGATGTACGACGATCTCTCCAAGCACGCCATGGCTTACCGCGAAATCTCGCTGCTGCTGCGCCGCCCGCCAGGCCGCGAAGCTTATCCCGGCGATGTCTTCTATCTCCACTCGCGCCTGCTTGAGCGCTCCTCAAAAATGAGCAAGGAAGAGCGGCGGCGGGTCGCTGACCGCGCTGCCAGTGATCGAAACGCAGGCCGGCGACGTATCGGCCTACATTCCGACGAACGTCATCTCAATCACCGACGGCCAGATTTTTCTGGAGACCGATCTGTTCAACTCCGGCGTGCGGCCGGCGGTGAACGTGGGCCTCTCGGTTTCGCGCGTGGGCTTCTCGGCGGCGATCAAGGCGGTGAAGCAGGTGGGATCAACGCTGAAGCTCGACCTGGCGCAGTATCGCGAGCTGGCGGCCTTTGCGCAGTTCGGCTCCGATCTCGACCCGCTGACGCAGAAGCAGCTGGCGCGCGGCATTCGGCTGACTGAACTGCTGAAGCAGCCGCAGTTTCAGCCGCTGACATGGCAGCAGCAGACGATTATCCTGTTCGCCGGAACGCAGGGCTATCTTGACGATCTGCAGGTTGCCGATATTCGCGCATTTGAGGATGGGCTGTATAAGTACTTTGATGCGGCGCAGCAGCGCGCTGATCGACGATCTGACGAAGAAGAAGCAGCTGGACGACGATATTCGCAATCGCCTGCACGCGGCGATGAAGGAGTACGCGGAAAACTTCAAGGCGGACCTGGCGGCGGTAAAGAGCGTAAGCATTTTAGCCAGTAGCCTGCAGCTTTCCGCGGTTCAGCTACCGGCTACAAGCTACCGGCGACTGGCTCAGAACGAAAACTGGTGAAAGCGAACGAGCAAAAGATGGCAAACGTACTCGATCTCCGGCGGCGCATCCGCAGCGTGAAAAACACGCGGCAGATCACCAAGGCCATGAAGATGGTTTCGGCGGCCAAGCTGCGCCGCGCCCAGGAGCGGGCGCTGGCCGCGCGGCCCTATGCGCGCATGATTATCAGCGTCCTGCAGTCGCTCATCGGCCGCGTCGATCATTTACGACGAAACGACCGGCAACCTGTGCCATCCGCTTTTTCATCACGCGGCCTGAGAAGCGCGTGCTGCTCGTCGTGGTCAGCGGCGACAAGGGATTTGCGGGCGCATTCAACGCCAACATCCTCAAGACGGCGTACCAGTTCATCAGCGGCAATCCCGATAAAGAGATCGATATCGAAGCCGTGGGCCGCAAAGGCCGCGACCAGTTGCGGCGCCGCTATCCCGCTGCCGTTTACACCGAACAGACAGACGAACAGCGGCCAGAAGCGGCATGTCAGGGCGCCCAGCGCAAAGGCAAAGTCGAAATTACCGGCGACCACCCCGGGCTGCTGGTGAAGCTTGAGCCCTCGCGCGTGGACGAGACTGGCGCACAACATCATTGCGCGCTACGTGCACGAAGAGATCGACGCCGCCTACATTGTCTACAACGAATTCAAGTCGGTGATCGCGCAGCGTCTGGTCGTGGAGAAGCTGCTGCCGCTGATCGAGCATGGGCAGGCCGCAGATCGCGGGCGCCGTGGAGCCAACCGCCGAAGAGAAAGAACGCGTGGCCGAGGCAGCGCTTTCGGCGGGCATCGAGCTTGAGCCGGCCGACACCACGGAAGCCGACGAGGAAGCGAAGAAGTTCGGCACCGCCAATGTCGACTACATCTACGAGCAGCCGCCCGAGGAACTCTTTGCCGGACTGATGCCGCAGTACATTTTTTCAGTGCTCTTCCACGCCATGACGGAGTCAGTGGCAGCGGAACACGCGGCGCGCATGACGGCGATGGATTCGGCGACCAATAACGCCTCCGACATGATCGACTCGCTGACGCTGCACATGAACCGTGTGCGCCAAGCGGCGATTACCAAAGAGATTATCGAGATTGTTAGCGGCGCAGCGGCGCTGTAGCGACATACGGATTTCCTGTACTCTGGCGCCACAGTTGATCGCGCCGAAATTTGGCCCCGCATAAAGGAGTAAGACAGACGACGCAAAGGAACGCTTAGCCCGCGGAGAAGTCGACGGGGTCACAGAACGAGTAAGACTATTCTGCACGATTGGAGCATTGAAATATGGCGCCTTGGGGCTTGGAGCAATGAATTCGAAGAAATTCTTGGTTCGCTTCGGAATCGGTTTTGCGGCAGTATTTGTTGTCGCCGGGTGACCTTTTGCTGGTCTTATGAATTCTGCTGGCTTTCGCCGGCCGAGCGCAATGCGGCGCAGGCCGCACTGGTGGCGGTCGATGGATTGCAGAGATCGTTGGCGCGGTGAGTGACGATGAGCTTGACGCGAAGGCGAAACAAGTGGAAAAACGGTTGAAAACGCGCAGCAAGCGGCGATCACGTTCCGCGACCAGAAGTGGCTTTTGCCCTGCTGCGTTACCTCGGCTCGATCGAAGTGGAGCAAGGTGCGATCCGGCACAGACCGGGCGCACGCAGACGCCGATCCCGCGGGCCGGTCCGGGCGACAGCTCGCTCTATGCGGGTAGATCGGCGGCAACTCGCTCTTTAAGCTTATCGCTGCACGAAACACTGGACTGATGCGGCTGAGCAACTGCGTTTGCGTTCGGAGGACAATGGCGGAGCCAGAGGCACTGCGCGCATTGGACCGGTTGGCTGAAGTTTTGGAATCTGAGAAGGCAGAAAAATGGCAGAAAACATCGGCAAAGTGATTCAGGTCTCCGGCCCGGCCGTGGACGTTCAATTTGAAGAAGCGACGATGCCGCCGATTTATCAGGCGCTGCGCGTCACCGACGACGGCTTCAAGGTTCCCACGCCCATCAGCGTGATCCTCGAGGTGCAGCAGCACCTGGGCGAGGGCCGGGTGCGCACCGTGGCCATGGAAGCCACCGACGGCATGGTGCGCGGCATGAAGGCCATCGATCTGGGCGGCCCGATCCGCGTGCCCGTGGGCAAAGAGACGCTGGGCCGCGTGATCAACGTGATCGGCGAGCCGGTGGACGAGCTCGGCCCCATCGGCGAAAAGACAGCGCATGCCCATTCACCGCCCCGCGCCGCTCTTCGACGAGCAGTCGACGCACGAGGAGATGTTCGAGACCGGCATCAAGGTCATCGACCTGATCCAGCCATTCCTGAAGGGCGGCAAGATCGGACTCTTCGGCGGCGCCGGGCGTGGGCAAGACCGTCGTCATCATGGAACTGATCAACAACGTGGCCAAGAACCATGGCGGCTATTCCGTGTTTGCCGGCGTGGGCGAGCGCACCCGCGAGGGCAACGATCTGTGGCTCGAGATGACCGAGTCCGGCGTGATCAAGCCCGGCGACTATGGCAGGAATCGAAGTGCGCGCTGGTTTACGGCCAGATGACCGAGCCGCCCGGAGCGCGTCTGCGCGTGGCCCTGACCGCGCTGACCGTCGCCGAGTACTTTCGCGACGTGGAAGGCTCCGACACGCTGCTCTTCATCGACAACATCTTCCGCTTTACGCAGGCCGGCTCGGAAGTTTCGACGCTGCTGGGCCGCATGCCTTCGGCCGTGGGCTACCAGCCGAACCTGGCCACGGAGATGGGCGAGCTGCAGGAGCGCATCACTTCCACCAGCAAAGGCTCCGTGACTTCGGTGCAGGCTGTCTATGTGCCTGCCGACGACTTGACCGATCCCGCGCCGGCCACGACCTTTGCTCACCTCGATGCGACGACCGTGCTCTAGCGGCCGCTGTCCGAGCTGGGCATTTATCCGGCCGTCGATCCGCTGGCATCCACCTCGCGCATTCTCGCGGCGCGCGTGGTTGGCCAGGAGCATTACGACGTTGCCCAGGGCGTAAAGCGCATTTTGCAGCGCTACAAAGATCTGCAGGACATCATCGCCATCCTGGGCATCGACGAGCTCTCTGAAGACGACAAGCTCACTGTGGCTCGCGCGCGCAAGGTGCAGAAGTTCCTCTCGCAGCCGTTCCACGTGGCCGAGCAGTTTACCGGCATTCCCGGCAAGTATGTGAAGATCGCCGACACGGTGCGCGCCTTCAAAGAGATCATCGAAGGCAAGCATGACGACGTGCCCGAGCAGGCGTTCTACATGAAGGGCGGCATCGAGGAAGTGCTGGAGACGGCGGAGAAACTGAAGGCGACGGTGTAAGAAATGGCAGTGACAGTTTCAGCGATCAGATTTTCCGAGCCAGTGCATTCGGCCTCAACGAATCGCTGATTGCAGGAATCTGAGCGGGCATAAGAAGCGAGCTAGCGGCAAGCGGTTTCTAACTGACCACTGACCACTGAAAACTGGCCACCAGCACTGAAAGAGCCCTATGGCTGAAGACAACAATCAACTTCGCGTACGGCTCGTGACTCCCGAGCGCACGCTCTTTGAGGCCGATGCCTCGGCTGTGGAGCTGCCCTCGAAGTCAGGCTATATGGAAGTGCTCTACGGCCACGCGCCGCTGATGGCCGAACTGGGCGCGGGCGATGTGACGTATCCATAGCGGCGCCGGCATCGAGCCGGGCAGCCGCGATACCACGCGCTATAACGTCAGTTGGGGGTTCGTTGAAGTTCTGCCTACCCGCGTCACTATCCTCGCCACCGACGCCTTGAAGCCCGAAGAGATCGACGTGCCGCGCGCCGAACAACAGCTGCGAACGCGGCGAGAAGATGTGGAGCGAAGCCGGCGAAAGCGAAGAAGCCTACGACGAGGCGCTGCGCGTGATCTCCGAGGCCGAAGCCAAGATCGCCTCAGCTGGCGCAACCAGCAAGACACAGTAAGCCGGATAGCGAAGTTCACAGGAATTGCCGCTTGCGCATGCCCAACACTGGACTCTAGGTTTGAGTGTGGCCCATTCCCGATTGCTCTTCGGGAGTGTGGTTTTTCTTGCCTCGTTCCTGCTGTTTCCTTGTCGAGCCCATCGCCGGCAAGCAGTTGCTCCCATGCTGGGCGGATCGGCAGCAGTCTGGATCGCCTGCCTGGTCTTCTTCCAGACTGCGCTGCTGTGCGCCTATCCTTTATGCGCACTGGCTTGCGCGGCATCCGCACTGGATCGCCGCATCTGGTTCTTGCGGCTCGCTATTGGGCTTTGCCGGTTTCTGGGCATTTGGCGGCATCGATCTGAGCAACGGCCCCGCACATCCCGTTTCCACAATCTTTCTTGCGCTCGGCCTCTGGATCGGACTTCCCTTCCTCGCGCTCTGGGCGCAACCAGCCCGCTGCTGCAGGTGTGGTGGTCGCGGGTCGAGCAAAGCCAGATTCCCTATCGCCTTTTTGCGCTGTCGAACCTGGCCTCGCTGCTGGCTCTGGCCGCATATCCCACGCTCGTCGAGCCGAACCTCACGCTGCATGCGCAGCGCATCGATATGGTTCTGCGGATTCGCTGCTCTTTGCCTTGCTTGCCGCGACGCTCACGCGCGCACGCGCTCTGCCGTCGCGCCGGCCTCGACTTCCGCTCAGGCGGACGAGGCGCAGCCGCCATCGCCGCTGCGCCATAAGGCGCTCTGGCTGCTTTTGCCCATGGGCGGATCGATGCAGTTGTGCGCCATGACCAGCTACATCACCGCCAACATCGCTCCCATCCCGCTGCTCTGGATTCTGCCGCTCGGCGTCTATCTGCTTACGATCATCCTCGCCTTCGAGTTTCCCCGCCTGCTGCCGCGCGGCATCATGACGCGCTTTCTGGCGGTCATGCTGGCGCGGTCTCGGCTACATGCTTTCGCACGTCGATGTTTCGCTTCCGGCCCGCTTCGGCGTCGCCTCTTTTCTTACGTGAGCTTTTTGTCGCCGTGCCTCTTCTGTCACAGCGAGGCCTATGCGCTGCGGCCCAGGCGCGCGTCTGAATCCACGGTCTTTTATTTGCTGTTCGCCGCGGGCGGAGCGCTTGGCTCGTTTCTCGTCGGCATTGGATTTCCGCTTCTCTTCTCGTTCAATTACGATGTTGCGCTCACCTTCTCCTTCACCGCGATGCTGGCGCTGGCGGCGACGTGGAAGGTGCACTGGGCGCAGCGCCTGCTCTGGTCGGCGGCCAGCGTCATGATGCTGGTCCTCGTGGTCTGGCTGCACATTGCTTACCATCGCAATACGATCGCCGCAGTGCGCAACTTCTATGGCGCGCTTCGCGTGAAGCAGGACTACAGCAGTTTTCCCGGAGCGACAGTGCGTACGCTCAGCCAACGGCTCCATCGAGCACGGCACGCAGATTTTCGGGACGGATCACAAAGAAGAATGCCGACCACTTACTACGCCGACGACTCCGGCATAGGGTTGGCGCTGCGGTTCTGCTGCCCGGGCCCAAACGGATCTACCCGGCCGCGCTCCATTGGCGTGATCGGCCTCGGCGCAGGGACACTCGCAGCCTATGGCAAACCCGGCGATCGCATTCGCTTCTATGAGATCAATCCGGCGGTCGTGCCCATCGCGCGCAATGCCTTCACTTATATGCGCGAATCCGGCGCGCAAATCGATATGGTTGAGGGCGACGCGCGCACCTCGCTGGCCGGCGGAGCCGCCGCAACACTTTGATGTATTGGTAGTCGATGCCTTTACCGGCGATGCGATTCCGCTGCACCTGCTCACTGCGGAGGCCCTCGCGCTTTATCGCCGCAACCTGGCGCCGGACGGAATCATCGCCTACCACATCTCAAACCAGCACGTCGATCTGGAACCGGCCATTGCGCTGCTGGCTCAGAACGCAGGCATGATCGCCCGGAGCCTGACTACCCCACTCCATCCCGAGTCTCGGCGAATACACTCGCACGCTGGGTGCTCGTCACAGACAACCCCGCCTTCTTCACCATTCCGGAGATCGTCGACAGCGCCCCATCCCTCCCCGTTTTCAAGCCCGGCCTGCGCCTCTGGACTGACGATTATTCGAGCTTGTTGCCGCTGCTGCAGTGGTGAGACGCTCGATTCCTGCGCGACTGGTAGATGGTCAGTTTGCTTGAATCCATCCCTCAGTGGCTAAAGTCGTCAATCATTTTAGGGCGCATTCCGGCACGACTGAAGTCGTGCCCTTTCAAAACATACGCAAACTCACCCATCGCCGTGCGGATCTCTTACTTGCCCTTGACACGTCTCGCCCGCTAAAGTTTGAGCCGAGGCTTCTCCTTGCGGAGTGCTCGGCGCCTAGCTTCGAGACGCGGGGAAACACACGCCGATTTCATGACTCCACCGCTTCAGTAAAAGGACTCTGCATGTCATCTGTGCCTGCTTCCAATGTCTCCAACCGGGATATCGACTCCACGCTGCGCGAGAACCGCGTCTTTCCGCCGCCGGCAGAGTTCAGCGCGAAGGCCCATATCAAGAGCCTTGCGGAGTACGAAGCGCTGTACAAACAGTCGATCGAGGATCCTGAGACATTCTGGGCAGGCGCAGCACGCGAACTCCATTGGTTCAAGCCGTGGGACAAGGTTCTGGAGTGGAATCTGCCGTGGGCCAAGTGGTTCGTGGGCGGCAAGATGAACCTGAGCTACAACTGCGTGGATCGTCATGTTGACCGGCTGTCGGCGGTGGGCGCGGCCAGAAGACCGCGCTGATCTGGGAGGGCGAGCCGGGCGAGATTCGCCGCCTGACCTACGCGGAATTGCTTACGCGAAGTGCAGAAGTTCGCCAACGCGCTGAAGTCGCTCGGCATCAAGAAGGGCGACCGCGTCGCCGTCTACATGGGCATGACGCCGGAACTGGCTATCGCGCTGCTTGCCTGCGCGCGCATCGGCGCGGTGCACTCGGTGATCTTTGGCGGGTTCGCCGCAAGCGCCATTGCCGACCGCGTGACCGACTCGGATGCGTCGCGATCATCACGCAGGACACGAGCTATCGGCGCGGCGGTGAGATCAAGCTGAAGGCGACCGTGGACGAAGCCATGCCCGCCTGCCATACGGTGAAGCATGTCGTCGTCTACCGGCGCACGGGATCGCCGGTGAATATGGTGGAGGGCCGCGATCACTGGTGGCACGAACTGGTGGCGAAAGCCGCGCCCGAGTGCCCGGCCGAGCCGATGGACTCCGAAGATCCGCTCTACATTCTGTACACGTCAGGAACGACGGGCAAGCCCAAGGGCCTGCTGCACACCACCGGCGGCTACGCTGTGCAAACCTATCTCACCACGAAGTATGTCTTCGATCTGCGCGACGACGACATTTACTGGTGCACGGCCGACATCGGATGGGTCACGGGCCACTCCTACGTTGTGTACGGGCCGCTGCAGAATGGCGCGACGGTGCTGATGTACGAAGGCGCGCCGAACTTGCCCGACTTTTCGCGCTTCTGGAAGATTGTCGACGATCATCAGGTGACGATTTTCTACACTGCGCCCACGGCGATCCGCGCGTTCATCAAGTGGGGCAGCGAATTCGTAGACAAGTACAAACTCGATTCGCTGCGGCTGCTCGGCACTGTCGGCGAGCCCATCAATCCCGAGGCGTGGATGTGGTATCGCGAGAAGATCGGCCACAATCGCTGCCCGATTGTCGACACCTGGTGGCAGACGGAGACCGGCGCCATCATGATCGCGCCGATTCCCGGCGCCATCGCCACCAAGCCCGGCTCGGCGACGAGACCTTTCTTCGGCATCCAGCCGGAGGTGGTCACGCGCCCGGACGCGAAGGAAAATATCATACGGTCCCGGCGGGCAGCGGCGGACTGCTGGTGATTCGCAAGCCATGGCCCTCGATGGCGCGCACGATCTACGGCGATCCCGAGCGATACGAGAAAACCTACTGGAGCGATGTTCCTGGCTGCTACTTTACCGGCGATGGCGCGCGCCAGGATGCCGACGGGTACTTCTGGCTGATGGGCCGCGTGGACGACGTGATCAACGTGAGCGGGCACCGGCTGGGAACGATGGAGGTGGAGTCGGCGCTGGTCGCGCATCCCAAAGTGGCCGAGGCCGCGGTCGTGGGCCGGCCGGACGATCTGAAGGGCCAGGCCATTGCCGCATTTGTCACGCTCGAGAGCGGCAATCCGCCTCAAATGAACTGAAGGACGAGCTGCGCAAGTGGGTCGCGAAAGAGATCGGCGCGCTGGCGCGGCCCGACGATATTCGGTTCACTGAGGCTCTGCCCAAAACGCGCAGCGGCAAGATCATGCGCCGCCTGCTGCGCGATCTTGCCACGCACGGCGAGGTCAAGGGCGACGTGACCACGCTCGAAGATTTCACTGTGATCGCGAAGCTACGCGAAGCGGAAGAAGGCTAGACCGCCCCAAAGTGTCTAGCGGCGGCGCAACCTGCGAGTTGCCGACGATCTGACCTGAACCTATGATGCTGGTCCGGACTGCGTTTAGTTCAGAGCCTCATTGCGCTCCTTCATTGCAAGAAGAGGCTCGATCTTACGCCGCGATCCGCGAAGGCTGTGTGGATTATTCCTTGCTGCTGACGAGAGAGAACATGGCTCCCTGAGGGTCCTGGCCGTTGATGATCCAGCTTCCTCCGGGTACCTGCGTGGGGCCGTTCATGACCTTTCCGCCGCCGGATTCAACACGTTTGATGGCAGCCTTTATCGAGTCCACGTTGAAGTAGAAGCTCCAGCATGAAACAGGCATTTGGGGAGCTTTAGTCATCATCCCGCCGTCCCCCATTTCCTTGTGGTCGCCTTCATCGAAGATGCGATAGACACCCATGGGTCCCATGTCCATATCGCTGACCTTGGTCCAGCCAAAGAGCTTTTTGTAGAAGTCGGACGCTGCTTCGACTTCAGTTGTGTAGAGTTCGTGCCAGCCGATGGTGCCGGGAGTCGGTGGTGCAGGGCGTTGCGGCGAGGGCATCATTGGGTGAGGGGTGAAGACCACAATAGCAGCGCCCTGCGGATCGGACATGACGGCGAAGCGAAGCATTTCAGGAACGTCGGTGGCGGGCTTCCATAATTTGCCGCCGGCTTCGACAATCTTTTCGACATGAGCATCAACATCATCGACCGCGATATAGCCGACCCATGCGACATGTCCGGGGATGTTCAACATGCCGGCCATTCCAACCTCGCCGAGGTTGAAGGTGGTATATGAGGGTCCTTCAGCGCCGGGCATTTCATGGGTCGTCCAACCAACAACGTCAGAGTAAAACTTGCCGGCCGCTTTCGTGTCGCTGGTCATCAGTTCGTACCAGCTGAACTTACCTTTTGGCGTAAACATCGTGAGAAATTCTCCTTTTTGGAAGACTCACCTGGGAATCATCGTCCAGTTGGGCTGCTTGAGTTGATATCAACTTGAGCAAAGGAGTGTCAATCGGGCAGAAGTTAATTTTGGTTAGCGGGCTGCGCCAGGGCGGACGTGTCGTCCAAGCTCGACACGTGAAATTTTCAGGAAGTGCCGCGCGCAAAAGGGTCGATATGTGCTCTGCTTCCTTGGAGACGAGGGACCTTTTGTGAGGCTGGCTCCGGGATTGCGATGGCGTAGTTTTCGGTTGTATCACCGGCCACCCAACGACCGCCTGCACTTTCGCGCCTTGCGTTATCGCTCCGCTTGCCTCCCTATAATGGATAAGGATTGGCGGAGCGCACCACGCGCTCGCCGCCTTATCGACCTTTCTGTCCGGGGAACGCATGGCTGCACTGATTGAAGCAATCGACGTAAAGCGCAAGACGGTTTTTGAGTTTGAAGGAACGCCATATTACTGCCTTGAAGCCGAGGTCTCTACGCCCACCGTGCGTGGCGGCCAGACCCTTGTGCGCTTGAAGATGCGCAACCTGCTCACGCGCGCGGTCTTCGACAAGACTTTCAAGGCCGGCGAGAAGTTCAAGGAACCGGACCTGGAGATTGTCGAATCGTCCTATCTCTACAGCGACGGAGAAGGTTCGCATTTCCTCGATCAGGAGACATTCGATACGCACACGCTCTCACCGAGCATGGTCGGTGACGCGCTGGACTTTCTCGTCGATGGCTCATTGATTCAGTTGCACAAGTTCAACGGCAACCCCATCGGATTGCAGTTGCCGGCGCAGGTTGAGCTCAAGGTTGCATACACCGAGCCCGGGGCGCGCGGCAACACGTCAGGCGACGTCACCAAGTTCGCACGGCTGGAGACTGGCCTCGAGATCAAGGTTCCTCTCTATGTTCAGGAAGGCGAGAAGGTGAAGGTCTATACCGAAACCAGGGAGTTCGCCGGCCGAGCTTGAACGAGGTGTGAAGCACCGGCGAATTGGTTTCTTCTGAGTTGGCCGTAAACCGTCGCCTAAACCAAGCGATGTGAAACGGCGCTCTTACGCATTTCAAGATTTGTGGGGCGCGTTCGACAACTTGCGCCATGCCCACCGAAGGAAAATTGCAAGGATCCATATAAAAGCTGGCGCTCCGATAGGAGCTAATGCGAACGCCGGCAAGAAACCGTCAATGTTGATTCCGTTCGGGCCTGAGCAGCCACGGGTTGAGCAGTACTCGGCCGCCGACAGAATCAAGAACACCCACAGAACGGCAACCACAAATGCGATGGCTCTGAGAATGCGCATACTTATTCTTACCACCGGTGATTAAGAGCGGCGCATCATTCGGATGCAGTAGCCAAGGTTGGGTTCTCCATGCCCACTCCGCGCCTTTCGCGCGTTGCAACCAGATACCAGAGCAGCCATGCCGGAGCGGTCCACAGATAAAACGGCGAAGGCAGCTCGATGGCGAAGATCACACCAGGAAGCCCGGCCGCAACGACAAGACCAAGCAGAATCCACTTGGGCTTGCTCTTCCCGGCGGCCAGCATTCCCACCAGAACAGCAGGAAACACCACCGCCTGGTCAGTGAACCACGAGTATGGGGAGCAGGCGACGGAAACCAGCAGCACGAGCAAGCCCTGATCCATCCACTGCCAGCGGTCGCGCCGCGTCCAATAAAACCAGACCGCCCAAGCGCATCCGAGGGCGACGGGCACAAACTCGATCCACTTGTCGTGGCGATCGACGAGGAACCGCAGACCCACGCTGACCGTGGGAAGAAAGACTTCCATCAGGCGCGCCGACTGCATCAGTTGCCGGTATTGCGACCAGATGTTTACGTCGAGACTCAGCGTGAGCGCGCAACTCGCGGCCAGAGCAATCAGGAATCCCAGAACAATGCGAAACTCTTTGCGCCGGGCGGACCAGAGCAACAGCACCACAATGCACGGCAGAAATAGGTGCGGCTTCAGCGCGCAAGGCAGCAGCGCTGCCCCGGCAATCCACGGCCACGATTTATGGAAATAGAGGAAGAGAACGACGCCGAGGAGAAAAAAGATGCCGAGCTGGCCCGCCATCAGGCACGAGAGCGTGGGCGGAAAGGCGAAGACGAGCAGATGCAAGCGAGTGTCGGGGCGCCCAAGGATCAGCCAAAGCACCCACGCGGAGATGCCGGCTGCACCCAGCATTATGAGGAGCCACACGATCAGCGCCGCTTTCGCGCCGAGATAGCCCAGCGGCAACGCGTAGAAGAAGGCGACGGGCGGGCTCACGGTCACCTTCGGCTCGTTTTCCTGCATCCCCAGGGCCTTTTCCATGCGGAAGATCGCGCTGACGTCGTAGGGGTTGGCGCCGTGAATCAATTGCCGCTCCGCCGCCCAGTACTGAATGAAGTCGCGCTCGGTGGCGCTCTGGGTGTCGATTCCAACGGCATACACCCCGGCGACGAGGCAGGCGCCGGCAGCAACAATCAAGGCCGCCGCGACGGCGCGCAGAGGGCTCCTCTTCTCCGGCATGGAATCATCTTACGCAACGCGAACTGCGCCTTTAGCTGGAATTCGACAGGATGTACCAGAGGAATTGCTGGGATGCGCATGCGTCGCCGATTCCCAGGACAGAATCGGGAATCTGAGAGAACCTACGCCGGAGACCCACGTAATCTCACGTCTGGTTTTCGCGTCAATCCCCCTTAGGGGAAAAACCATGAACGTCCGCTACCGGTGTCCGTGCTGCGGATACAGAACTCTGGATGCGCCTGCAGCGATGGTCTTATGTCCCGTGTGCTGGTGGGAGGACGATGGCCAGGAGGACAAAGATGCGCAGGATGTGCGCCTGACGGTCAACGGCCAGCTTAGCCTGGCGGAGGCTCGGGAATACTACGCCCAATGCGGCGCGGCGCACCCGCGCTTTCTCCCTTACGTACGCGAGCCTGAGGCTGCCGAGCGCTGACAACTCGCACTGTGGCGGAATTATTCCCGCATTCGCTTGCTCTTTCGGTCCCTGTTTTCCTGTTTTTCACGGTTTGACCCCCACCTGCAAACCCCCGTACGATAAGACCAGGTATTCCCTCGGCCAGACGGCGCTCGATTACGTGGAACAAAAGCCCGTGGCCGTAGTCAGATTGGCGCGCGCGCCCGGAAGGATCAACGTTGAGTTCCAGCAGCACCCTCGAAAACAAGACGGAAACGGCAGACACTCCGCCCGAACACCCCGCCGACGAAACCCACGAACACGCTCACGGTCCGGTTCTAAATCCCGACTGCACCCGTGAGCTGATCATCGACGTTCCCGCCGACGAGGTGGCCAAGGCCTGGCGCGACGTTGCCGGCAAATATCGCAAATATGCAAAGATCCCCGGCTTCCGTCCCGGAAAGGTGCCCGAGAACATCGTGCGCCGCCGGTTCGCGACTGAGATTCGCAAGGAAGTGATGGACACGCTGCTTCCGCAGCGCTTCAACCGTGCGATCAACGAGCTCAGCGTTCGCCCTGTCGGCCAGCCGCAGGTGCTCGAGCTTACCCTCGAAGAGGGCGCACCACTCCACGCCAAGGCCGTCTTCGAATACCTTCCTGCGTTCTCCATCGATGGCTACAAGGAAGTGACGGTGCCGAAGCCGTCAGCCGAAGTGACAGAAGAAGAGTTCGAGCACGAGATCGAGCACCTGCGCGAGTCGCGCGCCATTATGGAGCCGGTGGAAGAAGACCGGGCGCTTGCCGACGGCGACTACGCGCAAATCAGTTACAAGGGCGAGATTTTGAATGACCCGGCCGCAGCGGCCGCAGAAGGCGGCGACGAGCCGAAAGCTGCGGAAGCTGAACCCATCGCCGGTGAGGACACGCTGGTGGAAATCGGCGGCAAAGACACTGTAGAAGCCTTCAACAGTTCCCTGCGAGGGGCCAAGCCGGGTCAGGAGTTGAAGGTCGAGGTCATTTATCCGGCCGACTATCCACAAACCCAGCTAGCCGGCAAAACCGTGAGCTACGACGTGGAAGTAAAGGGAATTAAAAAGCGCATCCTGCCCGAATTGAACGACGATTTCGCAAAGGAACTCGGGCATTACGAAAGTTACGCCGACCTTGAGAAAAGTGTCCGCGAATACATGGCGAACCGCAAGCGGCGCAGCGTGGAGAGTGAGACCAAAGACAAGCTCTTCGCGGCGCTGGTGGATCGCTTCACCTTCCCGGTTCCCGAGTCGCTGGTTCAGGACCAGGTGGACGCGCGCCTGGAGCGCGGCCTGCGCGCCCTTGCGGCGCAGGGTATGCAGCCCGAACAGATGCGCAAGCTCGATCTCACCCGGCTCCGGGCGGCCCAGCGTGACCGCGCCGTGGCCGAGGTGAAAGCCAACGTCCTGCTCGATCGCATCGCCGGCGAAGAAAACATTACCGTCAGCGATGAGGAGCTGGACCAGGAATTGCAGATCGCTGCAATCCAGTCGCGCGAGCCTTTGGATACCCTTAAGGTGCGATTGACCAAAGACGGCGGACTCGGTAGGATTCGGGAACAATTGAGACGAGAGAAGACTGCTTCGGTTTTGTACGAGCGGATGCCCGGATAGACGGCCGCGAGCCGCGCGGGTCCCGTGCGGAGATTCGAAAGAAAGCAGCCGATACCAACACGAAAGACTAGAAGCTAGGAGCTAGCAGCTAGGAGCTGAAGGACGAATGGCATTAGTTCCGATGGTGGTTGAGCAGACGAGCCGGGGCGAGCGCGCCTACGACATTTATTCCCGTCTGCTTCGCGACAACATTATCTTTCTTGGTACTCCGATTGACGACCAGGTGGCCAATCTCATCGTCGCCCAGATGCTTTTTCTGCAGGGCGAGGATCCTGAAAAGGACGTTTCGCTTTACATCAATTCTCCGGGCGGCTCCATTACGGCCGGTTTGGCCATTTACGACACCATGCAGTTCATCAAGAACAGCGTGGTTACGTATTGCATCGGCCAGGCTGCCAGCATGGGCGCATTTTTGCTGCTGGCTGGGACCAAGGGTAAGCGCTTCGCACTGCCCAACTCACGTATTTTGATTCATCAGCCGTCAATGGGCGGCTTAAGCGGCCAGGCCACCGACATCGATATTCATGCCCGTGAAATCCTGCGAATTCGCGAAATTACCAACAACCTGATGGCCCGCCACACAGGACAGCCCCTGGAACGGATCGAGCGCGACGTAGAGCGCGATTTCATCATGAACGCCGAACAGGCCAAGGAATACGGAATTCTGGACGAAATCATCGACCGGACCCGCGTTTGACCGTAACGTAGCCGATTTACAGGATTTGGACTACACTCATTTAAGGGAGCTCAGTATGAAGACGCGTACGGGACCCGAAGAGGCGTTGCGCTGCTCGTTCTGCCATAAGTCGCAGGACGCGGTCGCCAAGTTGATCTCTTCCCCGAGCGACTACCCTCGCGCCTATATCTGCGACGAGTGCGTTGCTGTTTGCAATTCCATCCTCGATGACGATCGCAGCGGCGAAACGCCCGCCACCACAGCGGGGCATCTTCCCAAGCCCACTGAGGTCAAGAGCTTCCTCGACGATTTCGTTATCGGCCAGGATCAAACCAAGAAGAAGCTGGCCGTCGCGGTTTACAACCACTACAAGCGCGTACAGATGAATCGCGCGCGCAACAGTGAAGTCGAGCTCACCAAGTCCAACATCCTGCTTATCGGGCCCACCGGCTCCGGCAAGACGCTTCTTGCGCAGACGCTCGCCAAGATGCTCGACGTGCCATTCGCCATTGTGGACGCCACTACCCTCACCGAGGCGGGCTACGTGGGCGAGGATGTCGAGAACATCATCCTGAAGCTCTTGCAAGCTGCCGACGGCGACGTGAACCGCGCCCAGCAAGGCATCATCTACATCGACGAGATCGACAAGATCGGCCGCAAGGACGAGAACCCCTCTATCACCCGCGACGTGAGCGGAGAGGGCGTGCAGCAGGCCCTGCTCAAGATTCTGGAGGGCACAGTGGCCAATGTTCCCCCGCAGGGTGGCCGCAAGCATCCGCACCAGGAGTTCACCGCCGTCGATACCACGAACATCCTTTTCATTTGCGGCGGAGCATTTGTAGGACTGGAACGCATTGTGGGCCGGCGCATCGGCAAAAAGGCTCTGGGTTTCCGCACCGCCGACTCGGAAGCGGATCAGGCAACGACGCGCTCCCATCGTGACACCGAGTTGCTGCGCAAAACCGAGCCGCAGGACCTGATCAAGTACGGTCTGATCCCCGAGTTCGTTGGCCGCTTGCCTGTGATGGGCGTTCTCGACGAGCTTGACGAAGCCGCACTGATCGAAATTCTCACCAAACCGCGCAACGCCATCATCAAGCAGTACCAGCGCCTGTTCGAGTACGAAAATGTGCGCTTACACTTTACGCAGGATGCGGCCTGCGCCATTGCCCGCGAAGCCATGGCTCGCAAAGTTGGCGCGCGCGGCCTGCGCATGATCCTGGAAGAGCTGATGCTCGACCTGATGTACCATCTGCCCTCAAACAAGCGTGTGCGCGACCTGGAAATCACCAAGGATATGGTCGAGCGCCGCGATCTGTCGCTCTGCCTGCTCGAGAAAGCCGGATAGCGGCGAGCGTTCATTGATTCAGTACCCAGCCCTCACGAGCCATGTGAGGGCTTCGTTCTTTCCGGGATGTCTTTTTCTCGATGGCCTCACGAGGGGCTTCTTTTGCCCTGAAAGACTGACTCGGTCGCCGCACTTCAAAACGACCTAATGCGCGTACGCTGTGCCCTTGACGGATTGTGGCCGCCTCTGGCTCAATTCTGAGGGCCATAGAGAGCTGATTTTGTGGCTTCTGAACGGCGACGACGCCGTGCGGGGGCGCTTGTGCGACAGCGCCGATGGGGGAACCATGAGGAAAAGCGCGATTTTAGGATTATTTATTTCGTTGGCTGTCGTGCCCATGTGCGCGGCGTCGTATTACCCCCTGCGCCTCGACGATGCGAAGGCCGTTTATCTCACGCCAGATAGCTTTCCCGTGCATGGTGATGGCGTCGCCGACGACACCGCCGCCATCCAGGCCGCCATCGATGGCGCCGCAGAGCACGGCGAGGGCATTCTGTTCGTTCCGCCAGGACGCTATCGCATTTCCCGCACCGTCTACGTGTGGCCCGCGGTGCGGGTCATCGGGTACGGGGCTACGCGGCCGGTGTTTGTCCTGGGCGACAATACGCCGGGCTACCAGCAGGACCTGGGATACATGTTTCTATTTGCCGGCGGAAGGCCGCGGCCGGGCTCCCAATCCGGTCCGCGCATGGACTTCGCGACGGGAAGGCCGGCGCAGCCGATCGAAGGCACCGTGCCTCCCAACGCGCAGGTCGCCGACGCCAATCCAGGGACGTTCTACTCGGCGTTGAGCAACGTGGATTTTGAGATCGGCAAAGGCAATCCGGCCGCCGTGGCCATCCGCTTTCACGTGGCGCAGCACAGCTATCTCGCGCACATGGATTTCCAGATCGGCTCGGGGCTGGCGGCACTCAAAGACATTGGCAACGAGGCGGAAGACTTGCACTTCCACGGCGGGCAATACGGAATCATCACGATCAGGCCGTCGCCCGGCTGGCAGTTCACGCTCATCGATTCGAGCTTCGACGGGCAGAGCCAGGCGGCGATCAAGGAGCACGAAGCGGGGTTGACGCTGATCCATGACAGTTTTCGGAATGTGCCGCAGGCGATCTCCGTCGATCCCGGGTATTCCGAGGAGTTATGGGTCGAGCATTCGCGGTTCGAGGACATTGGCGGGCCGGCGGTCGTATTCGGCATGGAGAATAACGCGCGCACCGAGATCAACCTGGAAGACATTGCGTGCGGCCGTGTGAAGGTGCTTGCGCAAATACGCGAGAGCGGTCGAACCTTCGACGGGCCCGGTGAAAACTACGTAGTCAATTCGTTTACGCACGGACTCACGCTGAACGGCGCTGCCGACTGGGGAAGCATTGAGACGAAGTTCGATGCGCACGCGGTTGCAGAATTACCGGCTGCCGGGAAAAACGCGATTCCCGCACTGCCGCCCGCCGCGACCTGGGTCAATCTGCAATCACTCGGCGTCAAGGGTGACGGCGTCACCGATGACACGGCCGCGATCCAGAGGGCCATCGATGAGCATTCCACGCTCTATATCCCCATGGGCCGCTATCTCGTGACCGATACGATTCATCTGCGGCCCGACACGGTGCTCATCGGTCTGCATCCCAGCATGACGCAATTCGACCTGAAGGACGAGAGCCCAGGCTTCCAGGGCGTGGGCGCGCCGCGTGCGCTGCTTGGGGCGCCGAAGGGCGGACACAACATCGTGACGGGAATCGGGCTCTTCACCGGCGGCATCAACGACCGCGCCGTCGCTGCGCTGTGGAGGTCCGGCGCCGATTCGCTGATGGACGATGTGCGCTTCCTCGGCGGGCACGGAACCAGCGGACCGGACGGCAGGCGCATGATGCCGTATAACAGCAACCACACCGGCGATCCCAATCCGCGCTACCGCTGGGATGCGCAATACCCGAGCCTTTGGGTCACGGACGGAGGCGGTGGGACTTTCGCCGACATCTGGACGCCAAGCACTTTTGCCGAAGCTGGAATGCTGATCTCGAATACCTCCACGCCGGGTCATGTGTACGAACTCTCCAGCGAGCATCACGTGCGCAACGAGGTTCGGCTGGACCGCGTGGAGAACTGGGAGATCGTTGCGCTGCAGACCGAAGAAGAACGCGGCGAAAGTCCGGAGGCCCTTCCGCTGGAGATCGACCGCTCAAAGAACATCACCGTCGCCGAGTATCACAGCTACCGCGTGATCAGCAGCTACGGACCCTTCCCGTATGCGGTGCGCGTTTCGGAGTCGAGCGGGATTCGATTGCGAAACATTCACGTCTACAGCAACAGCAAAGTTTCTTTCGACAACTCCGTATTCGATTCGACCCAACATGCCGAGGTGCGTGCGCGCGAGTTCGCCGCGCTCGATGTGTCCGGCAATGGAGCTTCGCCGAAGCCTGCCGACGCGTCGTCTGTCCTGGCTCCAGACGCGCAGGTTAAGCAGCTTGCGACGGGATTCTTTTCAGCATCGGGCGGCGCGGTGGATGCGGCGGGAACTCTCTATTTTGTTGATGCGTACTGGCAGCGGATTTACAAATGGGACGCGCAGAATCGTGAAGCCGTGGTAGTAAGCGCCGATCCACTTGAGCCGGAGAACCTGGCGATCGACAAAGCCGGCGATCTGCTGGTGATTTCGCGGAGCGGCGCGGGCACAGTGTACACATTCCGTCCCGATGCGCCTGAAGCCATCACGCTGCTTGATCCGCGGCCGGCTACCGGCAGCGCTTCGGCCGCGATGCTCCTGCCGAAAGGCGTTTGGACCATGAACGACTTTGCGGATGCGAGGCCGCAGCAATATGTGTCTCCCGACGGCAGCGCCCTGATTTCAGCGGGCGACGATTTCGTGAAAGGGCACATGGAGTGGGGAACCAAAATGGCCGACCTTCTGCGCACCTTCGGACTGCAGCAGGCCGTGTCAGGGCATCCCTTCTATGTGACCGCCGAGTACGAGGAGAGGACGTACAAGGGCAACGTAAGTCCAACCGGATCCGTGACCGGCATGGAATTGTTTGCAGAAAACGGCGGCGAAAGCGTGGCGCAGGACGAAGAGGGGCACGTGTACATTGCTGCAGGGCAGATCCTGGTCTACTCGCCCGACCGAAAGATGATCGGGAGGATCGACGTCCCTGAGCGGCCGATCGATCTGGTCTTTGGCGGCGCGGATCGGCGCACGCTCTATATTCTGACGCACCACTCGCTCTATGCGGTCGAAATGCAGGCTGCGGGAATGTAAGAAACGGGAATCACATCCAAAGCGTTTGGGCCGCTATATACTGAACCATCGATTGAGATACTTACGTTCGATCTATTTCTCTTGCGCCCTTTGCGGGCTGGCTTTTGCGCCTTTATTGTCGGGCGCCCCGCCCCTGTGGTCGCAGCAATCCACCACCTCGGTGTGGTGGCTGGGAAATCTGCGCGATGCTGCGGGATCGCCGGTTGCGAAGGCCGCCATCCGGCTTTCGGGCCGTGGATCGAGTGCAGAGGCCATCACTGGACCTGACGGCGGCTTCCGGCTTGGTCCATTGGCGCCTGGTTCTTACAAGCTGACCGTCGAAACACAGGGCCGCACCGTGGCGTATGCCGCGCCAATCGAACTGAAGGCCGACTCGCAAAGCGCGATCCTCACACTTGCAACCAACAACACACTCCTGGTTGACACGCGGCAACAGACCAGCGCGACGGGCGGCGAACAGCTTTCGAGCACAGCCGTCAGCGAACTGCCGCTGAATACGCGCAACTTCAGCCAGTTGCTTCTGCTGGCCGCCGGAACCATGACCGATGCCAACGGCGCGACCAACTTTACGCAGCAGTTCGCCATTAACGGCCAGCGCGGAGTGGAAGCAACGTTCGCCCTCGACGGTGCGGATACCAGCGATCCGGAGATGGGCGGATCGACTTTCAGCAACTTCAATGTCGATGCGGTCGAAGGGATTCAATCCAGCTCGGGCTGGATGCCTGCCGAAGTTGGGCGCGGCGCCTCCGGCTTCACCAACATTGTTACCCGCTCGGGCGCTGCCGGCTTTCACGGATCGATCTTTGAGTTTCTCCGCAACTCGGCTCTGGACGCGCGCAACTACTTTGACCACGCCACGCCGGTGTATCCCGGCCGCATTCCGCCCTTTCACCGCAACGAATTCGGATTCACCAATGGCGGCGCAGTAATTCTGCCGCACATCTACGATGGCCGCGGGCGAACATTCTATTTCACCGAGTACCAGGGATTTCGCCAGGCATTGGGAACGACGCAGGTGATGCCTGTGCCCACGTCGGGCGAGCGCGCGGGTCTGGACACGTCGGCATTCGCCGGTGATACGCTCGAAGTTCCCGTCAATCCGGCGATTGCCGCCATCCTCAAACGCTATCCGCTGCCCAACGACACGGCAGGCTCATATGGCGTACACACCTATGCGACTCCGTCGAATGTGATCACGAATGCCGACCAGTTTTCGCTGCGGATCGATCACAAATTCAGCGCCAAAGACCAGTTCTTTGCGCGGTTCACGATGGACAACCTGACGGGTCCCACCACGAATCCAGACCAGACCGCCGTCGATCCGTCGTTCGGTGTAACGTACATCGACCGTCAGCGCAACGTCGTGGGCACGTACACGCGCGCCGTTTCGCCGCGGATCGTGCTCGTGTCGCTGCTCAGCATCACGCGCTCGACTCCCGGATTTCCGACTGGCGATTACGTCGATCCCGCGGTCAAGTTCGGCGATGGACTCTTCGAGCCGTTCAATGCCGCCGCGGGTACGGTGATGCAGGCCTACGGAAACCTCTTCCAGGGCCGCGAACTTGCGACGTACACGGCGGGCAGGCATGCATGGAAGGCAGGCGTGGAGGTGCGGCTCAACCGCGACTCGACGTACTTCGGAATCAGCCCCAACGGCGAGTACGATTTTGGCGGCGGTACATCTTATGCTACTGAAGCCATTCCGTCGCAGAGCGGAACGCACGACATCCACCCCGGTGATCCGCTACCCGATACACTCTCGGCTTTTCTTTCCGGCAGTCCCTTCGCTTATTCAATCGACATTGCTTCACCCTACTTTTCGAGTGGGGAACACATCGGCCCGGCGGCGATCAATCGCAATAACGTGAGCTTTTTTGTGCAGGACACGTTTAAAGCGAATAGCCGCCTCACCTTCGACTACGGAGTGCGCTGGGATCTTTACACGCCGCTCACTGAGCGAGCGCGGCGAACGTCTACGGTCGTGACCGCAAACGGCGCGCAGCAGTACCTCATCAACCCGCAGCCGGGATATCGAACGAATTGGAAGGCATGGCAGCCGCGCGTGCAGATCTCGTGGCAGGTGATGCCCAAGCTGCTGGCGCGCGCCGGAGCCGGTGTAATGACCATTCCACCCAATCTCTGGCAAGACAATTTTCTCACCGGCTCAACGCCGTTTGCGGTCTATCCACGGCTGGTGGCCGCTGCCGGTGCGCCAATTCAGTATGGATTCCAAATCGTTCCTTCGCAGCTTCCGCCCGTCTACACGCCGGCGGGCGCAAACATATTTCCCTCCCTCGATCCCAAAAAGGTCCCTGCCAACACGGTGATGGATGTGAACCGATACGAACAGGATCTGGCCGCGCTCACTCCCGGCGGGCAGGTGAGCGATCTAACGCTTAGCGGGGTCGATCCGTCGTTTGGCGACTCCACGCTCTATACGTGGACGGCGGGGGTTGAGCGCTCGATGGGTAGCCTGACCGCCGACGTAAACTATGTGGGCACGGCGAGCGAAAAGTTGCCCGCCGCCGTCTTTCCCAACGCCTATCCCGGCGCCAGCGCGGCGTTTGCGCGCTATTCCACATTCAACGGCGCTGGCGCTGTCACAGGCGGCTTCGGATTCGAGAACGTCATCGTCGCAATTGTCCACTCGACCTATCACGCGTTGCAAGCCTCGCTCTCGGGAACCGTGCCGCACGGAGGGCCGGGCATCCAGGCCGGGTTCACATGGAGCAAGTCGATCGACGATGCCAGTGGAGTCGGCGGCGGAACAGGATCGACCGGCGCTGTGGCTCCGACTTCTCCGCAGAATCCGTTTGACTATCATTCCGAAAAAGGTCCGTCGGCATTCGACGTAACCACCGCGTTCAGTTTGAGCGCTGCCCAGGACCTTCATCTCGATCGCGCAGCATTTCTGCATTTTGCGGGCCGAAAGGCGACAGCCGGATGGGAGTCTCTGGGTATCCTGTCGCTCAATTCAGGATCGCCCTTCACCGTCTACTCCGGCATTCAGCAGACTGGCGCCGGCTCCGGCGGCGTGGATCGGCCCGACCAGATCGCAGCGCCGCATCTCTCCACCAGCCGCAAAGTGCGCGAAGACTATTTCGGCCAAGGCGCGAACAATGCGGCGGATTATTTTTCCGTTCCCATTCATGTTGCCGGAGGCACCGGGCCGAACCAGGGGCGCTTCGGCACGCTGGGCCGAAACACATTTCGCGGGCCGGCGTTTTACAACTTCGATCTCGCCATGATCAAAGACACACCGTTCGGAACGCGCAAGAGCGGAGCTGAGCTCGTCGATCTGCAATTCCGCGCGGAGTTCTTCAACATTTTCAATATCGTCACCATGGGTCTGCCCGCGAATACCATTGCGGGATCCGGCTTCGGCGAAATCAGCAAGACCGCGGGCAACTCGCGCCAGATTCAGTTCTCGCTGAAGCTCATTTATTGAATCTTGATCGCGAGGCTCGGTCAGGAACTGTGCCTGAAAGCCCCGCAGCGGCTGCAGGGATGTGAGATTGCTGTCGCAGTTTGCCGGCTCACGCGCCGCCTTATATGCTGAACGCTATGCGGACGCCGCTCCTCCTCTCGTCGATCGCTCTCTGGAGTTTCGCGGCCTTCTGCCAGCCCGCAGCGCCGCCGCCGGCGTATGACGTTGCCTCAGTGAAGGCGAGTCAACGCCTCGTCGGACCGGACTATAACAATCAAGTCGAATACACGCCCACCGGATTCACCGCAAGAAATGTCACTCTCAAGCGCCTGGTGGCCGAGGCCTACGATGTGCAACTGAATCAGGTATTCGGGCCGAGCTGGCTTGAACAGAGCGAATACGACATCGACGCACGAGCAGCCGGAACCGCCACCAGAGAGCAAATGGCCCAGATGCTGCGAAGCCTTCTTGTCGAACGGTTCAATCTGGTGCAGCACAGCGAAATACGCGAGATGCGCGTCTACGAACTGGTGATTGGCAAATCGGGTCCTAAAATTCATCCGCTGAAAAACGGAGAATCATCCACGGTTCAGGCTGGATTTCATTTTCACGGAGATATGCGCCAATTCGCAGATTTGCTGACCGTGCAGTTTTCGATACCGGCTGCGGTCAATCCAAGTGAACCCGTGAGAGCTGGTGGCCCGCAGCTCCCGGTAGTCGACAAAACGGGACTCGCGGGCACTTTTGATTTCAATGTGGACATCCACCCAGAGTTAGGTACGGATGCGTTCACGTTGTGGCAAAGGGCTCTGCAAGACCAATTGGGACTGAACATCGAAAGCCGCAAAGAAAGGTTAGCGGTCCTGGTTGTCGACAAAGCGGAGAGAACGCCAACCAAAAACTGACCCAAACAGTCTTTGCGTTGCGTTGCAGCCTGGAATCGCTTGATGCGCTCGTCGCTGTTTCAATCAGCACAACACCCCATTCGCAACTTCCGTATTCAATCGATACATAACTTTCGTCACGTGGCGAATAAGCTACCGTGCCCATTCGCTCGACCGCCCGTTTCGCTGTACAATCGCTACATGACTCCTGGTTCGGCTCACCAATCGGGCCGCAAGGGGTCATTGACTGCTAAAGGGGTTGCGATGACCGTAAGCCGCGAAAAAAACGAGCCGCGAAAGCTGCCCATGATGCCCATTCGCGACATGGTCATCTTTCCCTACATGATGACTCCATTCGTGGTGGGCCGCGAGTCGAGCGTCCGCGCTCTCGAAGAGGCGCTCAACGGTGACCGCAAGATCTTTCTCGCCACGCAGCACGATGCCTCCATCGATGAACCGAAGGCCAAGGATATTTACCAGGTTGGCGCGATCTGCAACATTGTGCAGAGCGTGAAAATGCCCGACGGTAACATCAAGGTGCTGGTCGAGGGCGTGGAGCGCGCCAAGTCCATTGACGTCACCGACCGCGACGGCTTCTTTGTGGCCACTGTGCGCGCCGGCAAGCGCGAGTTCGAGATGACTCCGGCAGCCGAGCAACTGATGCAGCGAGTCACCACGTTGTTTGAGAACTACGTCAAGCTGCAGCAGTCGCTCAACTACGAGACCATCATCGCCACGGTGAGGATGGATGAAGCGGCCAAGCTCTCGGACACGATTGCAGCCAACCTGCAGGTGGGCATTGAGGAAAAGCAGGAACTGCTGGGCATCTTCGATCCGGCGACGCGTCTGGCTCGCCTGGCAGACATGCTCGACGTCGAGATTGAAAAGCTCGATCTCGATCGCAACATACAGTCGCGCGTTAAGCGGCAAATGGAGCGCGCGCAAAAAGAGTATTACCTGAACGAGAAGATCAAGGCCATCCAGAAAGAGCTGGGGCGCGGCGAAAAGAGCGAGTTCGACGAACTGCGCAAGAAGATTGAATCCGCCGGCATGCCCAAGGATGTTCTCGAGAAGTGCGTTCAGGAGCTCAAGAAGCTCGAGGCCATGCCGCCCATGTCGGCCGAGTCCACCGTCAGCCGCAACTACATCGACTGGCTGCTGGCTGTGCCGTGGAAAAAGCGCTCCAAGGAAACCCGGTCCATCGACTACGCAGAAAAGGTGCTCAACAGCGACCACTACGGCCTGGAAAAAATCAAAGACCGCATCCTCGAGTTTCTCGCCGTCCGCCAGTTGGTAAAAAATCCCAAAGGCTCGATTCTGTGCTTCGTTGGCCCTCCCGGCGTAGGCAAAACGTCGCTCGGCATGTCTATCGCCAAGGCCACGGGGCGCAAGTTCGTCCGCCTCTCGCTCGGCGGCGTGCGCGACGAAGCAGAAGTCCGCGGCCATAGGCGCACCTATATCGGCGCCATGCCCGGCCAGATCATTCAGCACATGAAGCGCGCCGGCACCAAGAATCCGGTTTTCCTGCTCGACGAAGTCGACAAGATTTCTTCCGACTTTCGCGGCGATCCGGCTTCCGCATTACTCGAAGTGCTCGATCCGGAACAGAACGTCACCTTCCAGGATCACTATCTCGACGTAGACTACGACCTTTCGCAGGTGCTCTTCGTCGCCACGGCCAATGTTCTGCACACCATTCCGCCTGCTCTGCAGGACCGCATGGAGGTTCTCCGTCTGCAAGGCTACACCGAGCAGGAGAAGCTGGAAATCGCGCGGCAATACTTGGTGAAGAAGCAGCGCGAGCAGACGGGGCTGAGCGAGAAGAACATCGTCTTCAAAGACGATGCGATTCTGGAGATCATCCGCTGTTACACGCGTGAAGCCGGTGTCCGCAACCTCGAGCGTGAAATCGGAAACGTGTGCCGCAAGGTTGCGCGCAAAGTGGTTAAGGCTGGAACGAAGCACAAGGAAGAGGTTTCCGCGCAAAACATCGTGGAATTTCTTGGTGTGGCCAGGTTCCGCGACTCCGAAGCGCACGAGAAGAGCGAAGTCGGCCTGGTTACCGGGCTTGCGTGGACTGAAGTGGGCGGCAGCATCCTCACTACCGAGGTCCAGGTTCTCGACGGCAAGGGCAAACTCACCATTACCGGCCAGCTCGGCGACGTGATGCAGGAATCGGCGCAGGCTGCCCTGGCTTACATTCGCAGCAAAGCGCAGGCGCTCGGCCTCACGCGCGAGTTCTACCGCAATGTCGATCTGCACCTGCACGTGCCGGAAGGCGCCATTCCCAAGGACGGCCCCTCGGCCGGCATCACCATGGCCACAGCGCTGGCCAGCGCGCTCGCAAAAATTCCCGTGCGCCGCGATGTCGCAATGACCGGCGAGATTACGCTGCGCGGCAAGGTGCTTGCCATCGGTGGGCTCAAAGAGAAGTTGCTTGCGGCCCTGCGTGCCGGAATCTTCGAAACCATCCTGCCGCGTGCTAACGAGAAAGATCTCTCCGAGCTGCCGGACAACATCAAGAATGCGATGAAGCTTCACTTCGTCGACACCATGGACGAGGTTCTGGCCCTCGCGCTCGAGCGCCCGCTTCCCAGCGCGCTTCCGCCTGAAACCGAATCTCTCGCAGCCGTTCCTCCGCCTGAGGTCTCTGCAAATATACCTGCGCCGCAATAGCGGCAAACTGGCGATCCGACATGCGCGCAGGAAAGAACGCGGCTTAGGCTCGCGCGCTGCGTGCGCATTGCTGTGCCGTCTGGCCCGACGGCGGGTTAGCCAGTTACACTTGTTCCGGCATTCAAGTCGGAGATCTCATGCTCACGCGACGCAATTTTCTGAAAACGGGCCTCACCACAGGCGCCGCCGCTCTTCCCCTGGCTTCGGTTCTCGATCGGGCGCAACAGCCTGCCGAACACGCTGCAGACACCGCGCCCACGGCACAGGAATATGAACTCGTCGCCATGCCCGCTCGCCTGCCGCAGGCCGACCTTGCCGCCGAGCCATGGCAGCAACGCGTGCGCCGCGTGGGACAGACCAACATGACCGAGCACGACCCGGCCGTGATGAACGTGGAAGAGTGGGCCGATTACTGGCACGCCTCCAAGGTCGACGTTGTGTACGTGAGCGTCACAGGCATTCTTGCTTTCTATCCTTCGAAGGTGCCTTTTCACAAGCATGGAAAATTCCTGAACGATCGCGATTTCTTTGGCGAGTGCACCGCCGCCGCAAAAAAGCGCGGCATGCGGGTGGTGGCGCGCATGAGTCCCGACCTGAACTGGCCCGATGCGCTCGCGGCCCATCCGGAGTGGGCCATGCGCCACAAGGACGGCTCGCCGCAGCTCAGCACCGAAGATCCGCGGCTGTTCAAGACGTGCATGTTCTCCACCTACATGGACGACTACGTGCCCGCCGATCATGCGCGAGATCAATTCGCTTTACGATATCGATTGCTTTTACACAAATGGCTGGCCGCCTCTGGGGCAATTGCCGGATTGTTATTGCGCCATCTGCTCGAAGCTGCCCGTCGAGCGGAACGCCGGCCTACTGGCGCGTCTTTACCGAGCGCGTGCTCGACCTTGTGGAAGCGCTACGACGCCATCGCCAAGGAAAAAAAGCCGGAGAGCTTTTTCTTCGCCAACTCCGGCGGCAATGTGCGCGGCAGCGCCGAACCTCGATCAACTCGGCAAGATCATCTCCTGGTTCCAGGCCGACAACCAGGGGCGGACGTACATGAATCCGCAGTCTGGGGATGCAGTTCGCAGGGGCGCGTGTGCAACGCCGTGCTGGACGGCAAATTTGCCGCGAACGTAACGGGACTTATGTGACCAGCAACTCCAGGCTGGCGTAACGCATCGAAGTGTCCCGACGAAATACGCATGTGGCTCAACGAATCGCTCGCCAGCGGCATGCGCCCTTATACCCATTTTGTCGGCGCGGAGACAGGTTTCGGCGAGGATCGCCGCTGGCAAAAAGTGAGCGAGGACTATTTTCTGTGGACCGCGCGCCACGATGCGCACCTGGCCACGCGCCGCTCCATCGCCAACATCGGCGTCGTGATCGGGCAGAGCACACAACTGCTTTATCCGGGGCCGGCGTCGGAACGCAGCCGCAGCTACATGAACGAGACCACGGAAGGCACATACGACGCGCTTCTCCGCGGCCGTTTTGCATGGGACTATGTGCACGAGGATCGTCTCGATGCAGAGCACCTGAAAAAGTATCGCGCGCTGCTGCTGCCCAATGTTGCCATGCTGAGCGACCAGCAATGCGATCAGTTGCGCGATTACGTGCGCGCTGGCGGCTCGCTGATGGCCGGCTTTGAAACCAGCCTCTACGACGAGAACCTGAATCCACGATCCGATTTCGGCCTGGCGAGTCTCTTCGGAGTCGTCGCAAGGCCGGCGACGCCAGTCGGCACAAACGGGAATCGGATACTACGCGCGCATTCAGGATCCGCAGGCGGCGCATCCGCATCCGATTCTTGAAGGATTCAGCAACACCAATTGGTTTCCGGGTGCGCAGAATCGTTTGCCGCTGAAGCCGGTCGCCGATCCATTGCTTACCGTTGTGCCCGGATTTGTGCGCTATCCGCCCGAGCTCGCCTATCCGCCGGTCTCGCACACCGACGAGCCGGCCGTTGTGCTGCGCGAGCAGGGGCCGAGCCGCCTGGCGTGGATTTCCGGCGATGTGGAGCGCACCTACTGGATTACCGGCGACCGATATGCTGCGCCTGCTCCATAACACCATTCGCTGGATTACCCGCGACGAGCGCGCGGTGGCTGTCGATGGGCCTGGATTCATCGAGATGTTTGCGTGGGAAACCGGCCCGGGCTACGCCGTTCACCTGCTCAACTACTCGAATGCCAACGCGTTTCACGGCTGGTTGCAATCCGTCGAGCCGCTCGGGCCGCAACAGGTGAGCATGAAGCTGCCGGCCGGGGTGCGAGCGAAGACCATGGAGCTGCTGCGGAGCGAGCGCAGTGTGCCATTTCATTTCGACGATGGCGTACTGCGTTTCACGGTGCCATCGGTCGACGATTACGAGGTTGCAGCGGTGACGGTTGCGTAGTGTGCCGGGTGCCCCACCTTCGGCGCGCCCTTGTTTTTGCGCCTAAGGTGGGAATCTATAACTCCTGCTGCTGAGTCGGCCCCGAATCCCTGATCCCCGATCTCTGTCTTTCGTTGAGCGCTTCCAGCGCGTCGCATGCCGTCTTGACCCCGTTCTCACGGGCCACTTCCTCGGCGGCGTTCGCGAGCCCGCACCTCAAACTCCGGCTCCGCCAGCATCGCCCGCACGCTTGCGCGCCACGCGCCACGGCATGTAATGCGCGCGCTGGATCACGCGCGCCACGCCCATCCGCCTCATGCGCCGCGCATTGTCGGGCTGGTCGTGCGAGTAGGGCATGATGAGCATGGGCCGGCCCGCGCGCAGACATTGCGCCGTGGTCCCCACGCCGCCCTGGTGCACCACCAGCGCAGCGCGCGGAAACAGCGCCGAATAAGGCGCGTACTCCGCCACGCAAATCGAGTCGGGCAGCGCCTGCTGCGGCCGGTTGCGCGGATCGGTGCCGATCAGCAGCACCGCGCGCACGCCCAGCCGCATCGCCGCCTGCGCCGACTGCTCGTAGAAATCTCCCGCCGCCAGCACCGCCGCCGAGCCCAGCGTAAACACCACCGGCGGCTCGCCCGCGGCCAGAAACTCTTCAAGCTGCGCCGGCAGCGCCGCGTTGCCCGCATCGGCATCGTAAAAACAAAATCCCGCGATGAGCGTGTTCTCCGGCCAGTCCTTTTGCTCCGCGCCCAGCACGCGCGAGAACAGCGCCAGCACCAGGTTGGGCGAGTGCTTGGCGTCGAAGATGCGGATTCGTGCCCTTCGGCAATCCCAGCTCGCGCCGCAGCTCGTAGATCGGCTCCGGCCATTTGCGCGTGACAAAGCGCGCCAGCCGCTGCATGGCGCGGCCCATCCCCGGAGCCTTGTCGGCCCGCGCCAGCTTGGGATACGGCGGCAGCACCGGCGGATCGAAGGCCGAGAAAAACGAGAACGGCGCCAGCACGTAACTCGCCCAGGGAATGCCTGTGACCTCCGCCACCATCGGCCCCGCGTAATTCAGCTCGCCCAGCAGCAGCAGGTCGGCGCGCGCGGGCTTGGTCGCCGCGTCCAGCAGATCGTCGTAGGTCTGCGCGCAGCACGGGAAACAGAAACTCGCGCAGCCCCGTCTCCGTGCCCTTTTTCACGTCGTAGATCATCTCCACGAGCATGGTGTTGGTGGGGTCGATGTCGGGCCGCAGCGCGTGAAACTCCAGGCCCAGCGGCTCGATCTTCGGCCGGTAGACATCGGGCAGCGCCATCACCGGCGTGTGGCCGCGCCGCTTCAGCTCCAGCGCAATCGGCAATCAGCGGATTGATGTCCCCAAAGGTTCCGATGTTCGAGAGAACGATGCGCAATCCAGGCTCCCCCGATGCTTGAATAGACCGCAGATTCTGAGGGTAATGCATAAATGCCGAAGTATCCGGCTCCCTGCGATTAAAGGGGAGTTGTATCGAATGGTTCGGCATCGCGGTCACCATCGCGTGCTTTGTCCGGCGCGAACCACGTTCAGCTACATCGAGCGGGCGCGGGCCAGTTCCACGATCTTCTCGATCATGTCGGTGTACGAGTAGCCGGCCTTCTTGGCGGCCATGGTGAATTCGGCGGCGCTGGCGAGCCATGGGTTCGGGTTCGCTTCGATGACGTACACCTCGCCTTTCTTGTTCAAGCCGCATATCGATGCGGCCGTAGTCGCGCAGCTTGAGGGCGCGATAGGCGGCGAGCGCGGTGTCCTGAAGTTTTTTCGTCGTCTCCTCGTCGAGGTCTTCGGCCGGCGCGGATTTTGTCACCTTGTAGGCCTCGGTCTCCTGATCGAACTTCACGTCCTGGCCGGCGATCCGCGGCGTTCCCTTGGGAAGCTTGGAGAGGTCGAGTTCAATCAGCGGCAGCACCTCGGCGTTATCGTTGCCGAGAATGGCGGCGTAGATTTCGCGGCCTTCAATGTACTCCTCAATCAGCGCCGGGCTGTCGAATTCCTCGTGGATGTAGTGGATGCGCTCCATCAGCTCTTTCACGCTGTCCACCACGGAGCCGTTGTCGATGCCGATCGATCCGTCTTCGGAGACCGGCTTCACGATCAGCGGAAACTCGATATCGTGCGAGTGATCGGTGCGGCCTTTATAGGAGGTTGCGAAGTCCGGAGTCTTGATCTTGTGAAAGTCGAAGATCTTTTTTGCGATCGACTTGTCCTGGGCAAGATAGAGAGCCTGCGGGCCGCCGCCGGTATAGGGAATGTGCAGCAGTTCCAGATAGGCGGCGATGTTCTTGTCCATCGTGTCGTCGCCGGCGTAAGACTCCGTGAGGTTGAAGACGAGATCGGCGCCGCACTTTGCCAGCGCAAGCAGCGATTGGTTCTTGCCGTCGAGGACGTGATAAGAAGGTTCGTGCCCGAGCTTGGTCAACGCCTCGAAGATCTCTTCGCGGTCGTGCAGCGGATCTTTCTTCTTCGCGGCGCTTGCCGTTCTTGCCGCGCGGCGCCTTCACCGGCTCCGGCTCAGGCTCCGGCGGGCCCTCTTCCCAGACGTCGTGCAAGATCGTTACTTTCAGGTTTGCCATGGTGCCTCTGCGACTTTCTTCGGTGCGACATCCCAATCAGGGCAGAATGAACTTGCCCCGAGTGATGTAGTTCATCGCCAGCGCGGTCGCGTACACAGCGCACTTCGGTCAAATATTCCCTCTCACATTTTATGTCCGCGCGCAGGCCGAGGTCGCTCGACTTTTGCTTCGATGGTTTCCACCAGCTTCTTCACCAGCGGACGTTGAACGCCCGTCCAATAATTCACCTTGTCGATGAGCACCTTGCGGTTCTCGCGCAGAAGATCGACCGCCGGGCGAACATTGTTCCTGCGGCGCTTCGATACGTTGAAGATGTCGCGCAGATCGGTGTCGAGCGGAAGCTCGCCGGGAGTGAGCTGCTGATCGAGCGCGCGCTGATAGAACTCGCCGACCGTCACATCCATTTCGTCGACGGTAATATCGGTATCGCCGTGCGCGACCACGGGGTCGGCATCGCCGAGCTTGCGGCCCATGCGATCCATGTAGAGCAGCTTCTTCATCGCGCCCCAGCCCTTGTACCGCTTCCGCCAGTTGGAGCGAGGCGTCAGCCACACCGCGAACGTCTCCGCGAAGTCTTCATCGGGATGCTTTTGC
Organism: uncultured Acidobacteriaceae bacterium; assembly: GCA_963782285.1. Lineage (GTDB taxonomy): Bacteria > Acidobacteriota > Terriglobia > Terriglobales > Acidobacteriaceae > Telmatobacter. The sequence goes on along the minus strand of CAWAJH010000014.1, from coordinate 273,606 downwards.
GCGTACCAGCCCTCCATGTGCCGCACGAACTGGCGCGAGAACGGAACCGGTTTGTAGTTGTCGCGGTAAGGCCGCCGGAACGGTCCGAAGAGGTCGCGCCATTCCTGCGTTTTATAGAGCGCGTAGGCGTAATTGAAAGCGTGGCCGGCCTCGTGGCGCATGTACATCATGATCTGCCGCGCGTCTTCAATGTCGTTCATCTCCGATTCAAGGCGCTGCAGTTTCGGATCGGCCAGGTAGAACGGGATTCCGATCACCGGCTCCATATTCGGGCAGCCCCACTCATCGGTCAGGTAGCACTTGGGGCGGAATCGATTGAGCCCCTTGGCATCCAGCTCTTTGTAGAGTTGCTGGACGAAGCGTTCGAGGGGAGAGCCTTCCAGCTTCAAGCCGAGTTGCTGAATCGGCTTGGAGAGGATCTCCTGGACCTCTGCCGGCGCTTTTTCGAAATTGGCCACAGATGGTCGAAGCGTAGCATACGGAGAAGGGAATCTACTTCGGCCCCAGTTACCTTCTGGATAACACGCCGGTCAAGACCAACGAAGGCCGGGGCGTGGGTGACATCACGCGCGAAGGCTCCGACGGACCACGGATCATAGTTTTGATGAAACTCCTCCTTGCCATTGTCGTCATCGTTCTTGTCGCCGGGTCGGTTTACGCCGACTACAAATGGCGCCAGTGGATGGCCGCACGCAGGCGCGATCGCGACAACGACCCATCCGTCAGGTCCTGATTGCGCGTCCCTGAGCGCGGCTGGTGGCCCCCGGAGCACATTCAAAAGGCCCTCTTTCCCTTGTCCTCTTGTTCCCTTGATCCCTGTATTTTGGCCGTTACAATAGGGTTAGGGAGTCGTCCAACACCCATGCAATCGATCCTTGCCTTGAACATCCCTTCGCACCCAACCCGCGCCCGCTTGCGCCACGCTCGCCGAAACCGCCCACGCTCGCCGCGCGCCCGCCTTTCGCTGGCCATCGCACTCGCCGCGCTTTCGGCCTCGGCAGCGTTCTTCTGCCCCGTCGTCGCGCACGCCCAGTTTGGCGCGCCGCCCACCACTCAGGTCCACGATCCCTCGGCGCTCAAGCCGCCGCCGGGCGCGAGAGTCGCCATCGTCGAATTCGAAGACATGGAGTGCCCCGACTGCGCCGCCGCCAACCCGCTGCTGAAGCAGGCCGCCGAGAAGTACCACATTCCCTGGATCCGCCACGACTTCCCGCTGCCCTTCCACAACTGGAGCTTTCAGGCGGCCGTCAACGCCCGCTGGTTCGACACCAAGAGCAAGAATCTCGGCGACGACTACCGCGACTACATCTTCGCCAACCAGCCCTCCATCGAAACTCCCGCCCAGCTCGCGCAGTTCACCCAGAATTTTCGCGCAAAGCCCACGGCATCGCGCTGCCCTTCGCCATCGATCCCATGGGCAAGCTGGCTGCCGAGGTGAAAGCCGACTACGCGCTCGGCCAGCGCATCGGCATCGAGCACACGCCCACCATCTGGATTGTGACTGACAGCAAAAATGCGCCGCCCTTCATCGAGGTTGTCGACCGCAGCAAGCTTTACCAGATCATCGACCAGGCCCTGGCCGAAACGCGCGGCAAATAGCCTGGTGCCCAACCTTCGCCGTAAACGGGGAGCAGGGAATTGCCAGTAGCCAGGAGCCTGTAGCCTGTAGCGAAAAACTCCAGAGCCCGGAAATCGCAGTTGAGAACAAAAACAGAAAAGCCAGTAGCGAGCATTCTTCTGCAACAAGCTACCGGCTACAGGCTGACCCCTGTCTTTCTACTCTCTACTGGCTACTCTCGACTCCCTGTATCTTCACCAGCTCCTGGCCGCCCGGAGCCACCATGCGCGTTTGCGGAGCGCGCCAGTGGTCGATGTGGCTGATGCGGTGCACGCAGCCGATGGTGCAATTCGGCGCGCAGCTCTTGGCCGTCACAAACTCGCGCTTCACGTCGTCGCGCGTATACTCGGCCACCGGCACGGCCGGATATCCGCGCTGCTGCGAGCAGTAGTGCACCAGCCCGTCCTCGCACATGTACAAATAGCGCGAGCCCGCGCGGCACCGCCAGTTGTTCGGCCGGCCCTCGACAATCGCTTCCTGAAACTTGTCGAACTGCGCGTAGTTGGTCTTCTTGCGATTCGTCATCGCGTGGTACACGCGCGCCTCGTCCTCTTTGAGCGGCTTCAGTTGCCCGTCGCCGTCGTGGATGATCCCGATGGTCGACTCGAAGCCCAGCTCCAGCGCGCGCTTGCCGATCACCAGCGCGTCGTTGGGATTCTTGATGCCGCCGCCCACCACCGAGTTGATGTTCACGTGGAACTCGGCGTACTCGGCCAGCATCTCCAGCCGCTTGTCGAGCGTCTTCAGAGACTTCTTCGACACCTCGTCCGGCTCCAGGTTGTCGATCGAGATCTGCATGTGGTCGAGGCCGGCGCGGTTCAGGCGCTCGATTCGCTCGGGACTCAGCAGGAAGCCGTTGGTGATCATGCCGGCGATCGCGCCTGTCTGCCTCATTCGGCGAATGATGTCGTCCAGCTGCGGATGCGTCAGCGGCTCGCCGCCCGAGATGCCGATCATGGCCGTGCCCAGCCGTCCCAGCGCGTCGATGCGCCGGTACATCTCTTCGAGCGGCACGGGCTCGGAAACCTTGTCGTACTCGTTGCAATAGGCGCAGCTCAGATTGCAGAAGCGCGTGGGAATGATCTGCACCAGCACGGGATGCGACGTGGAGGCCAGCGCGCGCACCACCATGGAGTACTCGCGCAGCTTGCGCGTCGCCGCTTTCCAGCGGCCCCTCAGCGTCGATCTCCGGGGAGTGCCCATCTCTACTATTGAAACATAAGCGGAACGACAGGAGACAGCCCCCAATCGTACCTGCGGGCACTCGGAAACTGCAAAATTGTCAGAAGAGCAGAGGATTCCGCAACATCTCCTCGAAACGGAACCTTCCAGCCGGGTGCCGGGTGCCCCATCCTAGCTCCGCTAGGGTGGGATATTCCCATCTATAGGCGGGTGGCCCATTTCCCAACACGCGAACTCGTGCCTAAACTGGGTTCCCGGGTCCCGATTCTGGGACCACAGAGATTGCTCGCAAACGAGAGGCTAAAAGCTAGGAGCTAGCGGCTAGAAGCTGTCCTTCTGCTTTTCCGTTCCGCTTCCATCAGGTTCGTCAGAATATCGTTGATGCGGGTCAGGTGGCCCTCGCCCTTCGAGCGCAGCCAGGCAAGCACCTCCGGATCGAGACGAACGCTCACCGCCTGCTTGCGCCTGGAGCCGCGCAGCCGCACCATCTGCGCAAGCTGCTCCGCCGTCAGCCGAGGAATATCCTCGTATTCCTCTTCAGGCAAATCGAGTCCCGCTGCCCGGTCTGCTGCTGCCCGCCGGATCGCCTCTTTCTCTGCCTCAGTCCACTTCCTGTTCCTGATATCTTCTGAGGTCACTCTCACTAGCTCTTCGTGCTGAGATGATACGGATAATCTCCTCGCCATTTTCATCCTCTCTGTACGCGTGCACCACCAGCAAAAAGTCCGCAATTCCCGGTTCCACGAACATCGCGCCCAGTGCGTGCCATCTCTGCTCACCGGTCTCATCCACCCTGTCCTTGGTGAAGAGGCAATTCTCATCCTGAAAAACAAGCAAGGCCAGCTCGAAGCTGATCCCTGCGTGCTTCCGTTGGTTCTCGCGGTTCTTTCGCTGGTCCCACTCGTACCGCATTTGTATATACATATCGTATTACAATCGAAAGCACCCGTCAACCGGGCGACCCAATGGCCGGCCGCCCCGGGTCCCGATTCTGGAACCCGGAACCACGAAAGCCTGAATCACAAGGACAGGGGTGCGCCAAACGAACCGGGAAATCGTGGCGTCAAGCCCCATTTCCCGTGACTCGCTCCATCTGGGCCACTTAGCGTTGCAGGTGATTTCCGCCGTTTCCCGCACAATCAAGATGAGCGTAGGACCAATGAAAAACATCACCGCAACCGCACCCGCCCACACCATGACTTCCGTCTCACGTTTCGCCGCCAAAACTCTGCGGCAAATGGCACAGCAAACCCCGCCAGAACCGCTTCCGCCTTTTTTAAATCGGCTGTGAAACTGTGGAACTGTGAGATTTCCGCTCTAAGTCGTTGATTCGGAGCGATCCACAGTTTCACAGTCGGCCGGGCGCGATGCTGGAAGCTTTCCCGCGCCCCGCAGCAGGATAGCTGAGCAATTCAAGCCCAAAACGCGATATTCACGAAACAAATGTGCGGCGCAGGCCGAATGAGCGTAGCGTGGAAGATGGAGTGAGCATCGTCCTCCTCATTCAGGTCCGCTGAACTAAGGCAGTTCATCTGAAGTCCCCTCCCTCTTAGCCCACGATACTCATCGAGGGTTCTATATGATCGTTTCAAAAGTTCAAAAACAGGCCAAGCTGGACAAAGTTGTCGTTGTTGCTCCGCAAGCCACTCCCGCGAAGTCAGCCAAGTCGGCCACCGTTGCCGTTTCGGCACCGCGTGTCCAGACTTCGCATCACCAGATCAGAGAGCGCGCCTTTGAGATCTTTGAAATGCGCGGCAGCAGGCACGGCCACGACGTACAGGACTGGCTCCGCGCCGAGCATCAGATACTGGCGCAGTAAAGCAACCGCACTTCAACCGCTGCAGATCCGGCCGAAAGGCTGGAAGGGGAACCTGTGGGCTGCTCAATCTGCACCTATCTCGAATGCGCCCTCGCCAGCCGGCAAAGCGAATACGTTTCTGCCTGCTCGGAGACGTTCCGGCGCGTCAGCTCAAAATTTGCAGCCTATAGGGTTGTCGAGATGGAGCGCGCCCGGAGCGATTTGGAAATGCACCGCTCAGAATGCGTCGCCTCGTTCGCTGCGGCGGCCCTGCAGGCGCCTCTCCAAGCACTGAAGCTGTCTGCGACGGCCAGACCCGCTCTCCTCCTGAAGGCTTGAGCCGAAAACGAGCTTCTGAAAGCGGATGGCGAGCTAACGGCTAGCGGCTCGAAGCCGATTGAGCGTAGCGCGCTGCGCGCACAGGCTCTGCGTGGTGGCTGATGCGATGGGGCGGTTTCTTCAGGGATTGCGATATGCGAGCTTCGCGTTCGCGCCGCCTGAGGAGTTCGAAGACAAACTCCAAAATATCACCGTCGCGGGTCGCGTCGAACCAGCGACAGAAGCTCTCCTGCTTTTGCCGATCCGTGAGTCTTGGAGATTCAAGATCGTGCATCAGCCTTGCGCTGACGACGCGGCACAGCTCCAGCTTGGCCCTGAGCGATTGAACGAAGAGATCGCGGATGGTCTCTTCCACGGCTGCCTCCTGCGGAGGGGGCGCGATTGGCGTGGGTGTCGTCGCTGGGTTTTGCTCGATGAGTGCGTCGAAGATTTGCACAATAATTGCGACTATATCGGCACTTTTTGAGCGGGATTGTGACGTCGGTCACTCGGCATTCGCAAGGTGCATCGGATTGGGCGGGACAGTCGGCCAGTCGCAATCCACTGTTCATCGATCACATCTCATTGTTTACTATCTCGGCGATGCTAGCTGGGAGCGCCGGGTGGCGGGAGAATGAGTGCGGGGCCGGATCGGAGATGGATCGCAAAATGACTGGGAAAAAGAAGGCAACACGCTGGGGAATTGCAGTTCTGGTTTTGATGGTGGGGGCGGCGCAGGCGGCGCTGGCACAAGCTCGCTATTCGGTCACGGACGAAGATGCAAAGGGGCCCGGTTCGCCGCGCGTGGTGGTGCTGCACGATCGTATCGCCGGCGCGGAGGCTGCGGTCGCGCCCAGCGAGGGCGGAGAACTTGCAAGCTTCAAGGTCACACGCGACGGCCAGTCGATTGAATTGCTCTATAACGCGCGCAACTACGCCTCGCCGCCCGGCACATTTCATGGGCGGGGGCCGCTGCTGTGGCCGGCGGTGGGTGCGCAGTATCCGGTGGGTACTATTCCCAAAGAAAGCTGCGGCATGGGCTCCTATATGGTGGCGGGGAAGAGCTACGCAATGCCGTGCCACGGCTTCGCCAAGGACCTGCCCTGGACGGAGACTGCGCGCAGCGCCGATGCGCGCGGCGCTCGCGTTACGGTTGAGTTGCGCGACTCCGATGCAACGAGAAAGTTCTATCCGTTTGCGTTCCGGCTGGATGCCACGTATGGGCTGGCGAATGGCCAGTTGACGGTGGATTACGTGGTCAATTCGGATGTGAGCAACGCGAATGCAATGCCGTTCTCGATCGGCAACCATCTCGGCTTCAATGTGCCGCTAGTCAGAAGCAGCGACGCTCGCGCGGTGAAGTTCGAAACGCAGAATGGCGTGCAGATGCTGCGCAACCCGGCGGGACTGCTGAGCGGCGAGAGCATGCCGCGGTCGTTCTATGAGCCGGTGGCGCTGGGCAGCTTCGATGCGCACGTGGCGCTGCCGCTCGCCGGCTATCGCAGCCAGCCGTTCGCGCGGCTCATCGATCCCTCGGGCCTCACGGTGCGGGTGACCCAGACCGTGAGCACCACGCTGCCTGAGCCGTTGATTCGCTTCAACGCATACGGCGGCGCTGCGCAGGGATATTTCTGTCCTGAGCCGTGGTTCGGAGTGCAGAACTCGCTGAACACCGGCGTGGGAATGGTGAAGCTCGCACCCGGCGAAAGCTGGCAGTGACGGCTGCTGATTGAAGTGGAAGCACCCGTTACCACCGCGCCCGATGCCAGCACCGGAGTGGAACGCTTCGGCGGCGACTTCGCGTACACCGAGGGACCCGTGTGGGTGACAAAAGAGGGCGGGTATCTGCTCTTCAGCGATATCTACAACTCGAGGACGATGAAGATGGCCGAGCCCAACCAGGCCACCGTGTACCGGCGATTCACCAACGCCGGCAACGGCAATTCGATGGACGCGGAGGGCCGCTTGTATACAGCGGAACGCGACGGCCATCGCGTGGTGCGTACGGATCCGGATGGCACGGTCACGGTGGTGGCAGGCCAGTACGAAGGCAAGCGCTTCAACGCGCCCAACGACGTGGTGGTGCGCAGGGATGGGCAGGTGTATTTCTCCGATCCGGCATCGGCCGCGGTTCTTGACCAGCGCGAACTCGATTTCAATGGCGTGTATCATGTTTCGCCGGATGGCAAGGTGACGCTGGTGACCAAGATGACGCGGCCCAACGGCGTGGCCCTCACGCCTGATGGAAAGACGCTCTACGTGGATGACACGACCGATCGCAAGGTGTTGGCGTTTGATCTGGACGCAGATGGAAACGCTTCGAACGAACGGGTATTTCTCTCCGGGCTCGACGGCACTCCGGATGGCCTGCGTGTGGCGGCGAACGGCAACGTGTACATTGCAACCGGACCGGTCGTGGTCTATTCGCCCGAAGGCAAGCTGATCAGGACGATTCCGCTGCCCGAATTGGCGGCTAACCTCGAGTTTGGAGGGCCGGATCTGAAGACGCTCTTCATCACCGCGCGCACCAGTGTGTACCGCGTACGCGTCGACGACCAGGGGTGGACGATTCACTAGCGCGTCGTGCGGCGGGGCCGGAATTCCGTGATGGTAGCTCACTCCGGGCCCCTGACCGAACTTTTTACACCGGGTCGATTTACAGCTTATCGATCGCTTCTGCTGCCGCGTGAATTGCTTCGGCGATCTTCTTGATCTGCTCGGGTGTTGCGTTCTTCCGCCACACTTTCGACATCACCGCGCCGCGCAGATCCATGAATGCCTTCAGGATTTCGGGCGAGCGTCCGCGACGGAATCCGCGACCGGTTTCTTCGAGCCGCTCGAAGAGCTGGTCGACGCGCGCTGCGTTGGCTTTGAGATATTCCAGGCCTTCGGGCGTGACGCTGTAGACTTTCTTGCCGTCGGTGCTGGCCGACGTGGCGAGGCCTTCTTCTTCAAGCATGGTCAGCGTGGGATAGACGACTCCGGCGCTGGGGCTGTAGCCGCCGCCCAGCCGCTCTTCCATGGTCTTAATGAGCTGGTAGCCGTAGCTCGGTTGTTCGGAGAGCAGCTTCAGGATCACCAGCTTGATGTCGCCTGCGTCGAAGAGGCGCTCCCGGCCGTGGCCGAAACCGCGCCCGAAACCTGCCCGTGGCCCGGCAAAGCCACCCGGCATCTCAAAGCCGCCTCCGCGAATCCACGCGAAACGCCTGCCACGACATCCGCCGTGGCCCGCATGTTCAAAAACTTCTTGTGCAAACATTGGTTTGGATCTCCTGTCAAAAATATATCTCACACTATATCTTAAGATGTATCTTTATGCAAGGGCTGAGGAGATATTTTCGCAGATATTCATGATTTTGAATCAGTTGCTGGTCGGGGCAGCTTTGCCCCTTCGACTCCGTTTGCGGCAAAAGGCGGCAAACGTCGCTCAGGATGACAGCTATAGTTATGGCTTGAACTTCAGGGACAGGACACTAGGGTTCGTTATCCAGATACTCCTCTGGAACGTCATCTTCGGGAACCTGGCGCGTCCTTACCTCGGCGACATCGGGATCGGGGGCGCTCTCAACGCCTTCAACGGCGGCGGCTTCGGCCGCGTTACCCTCCTCCACCAGTTCCTGCGCGCTCTCGGAATCCGCGAAAGGCGCATCGTGGATCTGCTGAATATCGCCTGACTGGCCGGCCGAACCGGAACCCGTCTCATCTCTCAATTTTCGTCTGCGGTTTGCCATGTCCATTGCTCCATTCCTCTTTGATGCTGCGCGCACGCGGTGGGCCCGGTTTAAGACATGCTTCTTTGATGTGGGCGCCACGGCCTGCGCAAGGATCGACTTTGAGGGTGCTGGGCAATGTACGGCCTCGCTTGCAGGCCGACTTACAGCTTCTATACTGGCTCGGTGAGTCTCCCAGCAAACGAGCTTGTAGCGCTGCTGATTGCGGTAAGTTTTGCGGCCGGGCTGAACGTGTACGCGACGGTGGCGACGCTGGGTTTGATGGGGCGCTTCGGGTGGCTCACACTGCCTGCCACGCTGCACCTTCTCACCGGCTGGCCGATCATTATTGCCAGCATGGCACTATTCGCCGTCGAATTTTTCGCCGACAAAATTCCCGCGTTCGACCTGATCTGGAATGCTCTGCACACGTTCATTCGCGTGCCGCTGGCGGCGTTGCTGGCGTATCAGGCCACGGCGTCACTTTCACCGGGCGAGCAGCTTGCGGCCACATTGGCGGGCGGATTGATTGCGCTGATTGCGCACGGCGGCAAGACGGCTGTGCGCGCCGCGGTCACGCCCTCGCCCGAGCCCGTGTCAAACATCACGCTGAGCGTGGGCGAGGACGTGCTGGCCGTGCTGCTGACATGGATGGCGACGTGGAAGCCATACATTGCGGCGGCCATCGCCTGTGTGCTCGCGGTGATCGCGCTGCTGCTGATGCGCTGGATCATGCGTGCTCTTAAAGCGCTCTTTCATGGTGCGCGGGAGGCAATCTGAGGCCGGAACCCGAGTTCGCGGCGCCTGCCGTCGGCCAGGTTCACGGATTAGGCTTTGTGAGGCTTGGAGGACGTGCTCGATGGCGAACCGATCGAATTCCGCACGCAAATCATTTAATGCATTACTGGAGCCGGATGGAACAGAACTCCGTTGGGTGATTGCCCGTGTGCCGTTCGACATGGCCAAGGTGTGGCCAGAGCGCAAAGGCCGGCGCGTGCGCGGAGAAATTGAAGGCTTCGCATTTCGCACATCCCTGTTCCCCGATCCGCGCGGCGCGGGGCAGATTCTTCTGGTGAACAAGAAGATGCAGGCGGTGGCCAAGGCGCGGGCGGGTGAGAAGGTACGAATCTGGCTGGAGCCGGACCTGGAAGAGCGCGAGATTCTGCTGCCGAAGGAACTGGAGCTCGAACTGAATGCCGACCGGCGGTTGCGCCGATGGTTCGACAAGCTCAGCGAGTCGAGGCGCCGCGAGATTGGGAAGTGGACAGACGAGCCGAAGAGTGCAGAATCCCGGATGAAGCGGGCGAGTCGGATTGCCGAGCGGTTGATGCAGGCGATGGAAGGCGAAGAGGATCCTCCACCGGTGTTGAGGGCGGCATTTCTGAGGCACCCTCAGGCCAGAAGTGGATGGGAGGCGCTGACCCCGGCGCAGCGGCGAAACCATCTGCTCGGCATCTTTTATTATGAGACGCCTGAAGCGCGCGAGCGGCGGGCGACGAAGGCTGTAGAGGATGCGCTGAAGGCGGCCCGACGCAAGGGAGGCGCGAAGGACGAACATTGATTTCGGGCCAGTTAGCCGGATGTTGCGGCGGAGGAACGTCAGACTCTGGCTGGGATGATGTTTCAGGAGGGCAACTTTCGCGGCGATTGTGGGGTTGGAAGAGTGCAGGAGGAGTTGGATTAAGGGAGCAACCTGCGGAGTCTGCCGGTCTTCGCGAAAATTTTGCTAGTCTTCGGCCTCGCTCCTGTCGTCTAATTGACCAAGATGACACTCGCTTCTGTCAGGACCATCTTCCCCAAAGCTTCTGCGATAACGGTCGACGATCAGGTGCGGCTCGAAAGTCTTGCCGTCGCCGAAGGCCTCAAGCGCCGGAAGGCCGGGCTGCTCGAGGAATTGATCGTTCGTTACCAGCACCGGCTGTTGCGTTACCTGCTTTTCCTCACGGGAAACCGCGAGACGGCCGAGGACCTCTTCCAGGAGGTTTGGATGCGTGTGCTGGTGCGCGGCAACCAGTTCGATGGACGGGCGCGGTTCGAGACGTGGCTGTTTACGATCGCGAGGAACCTGGTGATCGATCAGCGGCGCAAACGCACTATGAACAGCCTGGACGAGCTGATTGACGGCGCCGGCGACGACGATCGGCCCATGAGCGTTGAAGTGATTGCAGACGACCCGACTCCGTTCGATCGCGTCGCAAATCTCGAGGACCGTGAAAAGATCGCCGCGGCTCTGCTCGAACTGGACACACTGCATCGCGAGGTGTTGGTGTTGCGATTCCATGAGGAGTTATCGCTCGAGGAGATTGCAAAGGTCACGCGCGCTCCGCTCTCCACCGTAAAATCGAGGCTGTATCGCGGTTTGGCAATGATCAAGCCCAAGCTGGGGTACGCGGCCACGCGCTTCCAGGAGGCTGTGTGAGAACAGCGGAATGGGCGGGCAATCCGGCTGGAGAGCCCGTCGCCAAGGCGAGCACAAACGGGGACACCGCCAATTCAGAGCTGTTGGGCGCGCTGTCAGGAAGGCAGGCGGGACGCGAGCGCGCTGTTGCCGAGAAGACACGCCGCGTGGTGTTGGCGTCGCTGGGGGTCATGGAGGACCAGAAAGCTGGCCGCAAACGCAGCCGGTCGGTGGCTCTGGCGTCGATTTTGGTGATGTTGATTGCCCTGGGGCCGTTTGTCTGGCGCGTGACCGACGACCTGATCGGCGGCGAGCGTCTGGGCGACGTGGCCACCCAACTCAGTCTGTGGGCGTGTATCCTGTGTCCGGCCGTCCTGGCCGCAGTGCTGATTGCCGGCTGGTCGCGAACCCGGTCTTAAAGGTAGCGACTCGCTTCCCTACATCGGCATTGAGAGCGAGAGCTAATCGCAGGCTCCAAGCCGCGACAAATCCTGTGAAATTACGGCAGTAACCCGAGTGAAGGCAACTTCCGGCTTGCCTGCGCCGTCCATCAAATAAGGGCTAAGATTGGACACTGACCGCTGAGAGCCCCCTTACGGGGAGGCAAGTTTCATGCCTGACCTACAGTCAATTCGCGTTGACGACGATGAACGGATCATTCCGGTCTGGTCGATTGTTGTCGCCAGTATCGCATTCGTGCTGGTTGAGTACTATTTCTGGGTAGTCGCGCCCGGACAGCGGCATCATGCGCCGTCGGCGCTGGGCCTGCGCATCTATTTCAATCTTTCGTGGGGCGTGCTTGCCGCGCTGTACTTCCTGATGGTGGGGTACGTGAGCAAGGATGCGCCGCGCCGCGCGATGAACACGCGGTTCTGGATGCTGATCTGCTTCGTAATTCCGGGTGGAATCGGCGCCGTACTTTATTTCCTGCTGCGGCAGCCGCAAGTTTCGCGCTGCCCGGCCTGCGGGACGCACGTGCAAAGCGATTTTCACTTTTGTCCGCAGTGCAACTACCAACTTGCCGCCAACTGCGGCAATTGTTTCCGCACCGTCCGCGCTACCGATCAGTTCTGCACGCGCTGCGGACATGAACTGGCCACGGATCGCACCCCGGCGCGGCTGCGGGTGATGAGCGACTAGCGGATAGATTTCCCCGCCCTAGCCGCAAAAACAAAGATGCGGCGAGGACGGGGCACCCCGAATCGAGGGGAGATTGACTTTCCGGCCTTCTAACTCCGCTCGCTTGGCTCCGCTACATTGACCCGGCTCGCTCGGCTTCCTACAATCGAAGCTTCAGACCAAATGTCTCTCTCCGCGCTGATTATCGACGATGAACAACTGGCTCGCGACGAGTTGAAGTATCTACTCGACTCAGTGGGCGGCGTAGATGTAGTGGCACAGGGCGCCAATGGGATTGAAGCCGTCGACCTGATCGAAGAGCACCATCCCGATCTGGTTTTTCTGGATGTGCAGATGCCGGGGCAAGACGGCTTCGCCGTGATCCAACGATTGATGGAACGCAGGCAGGTGAAGAGCGAGGATGCAGAGAAGGGCGCGGCTCATCTGCCCCAGTTTGTCTTCGCGACGGCTTACGATCAATACGCGGTGCGCGCATTCGACGTGAATGCTGCCGACTATCTGCTAAAGCCTTTCGATCGCGCACGGGTGCTGGAGGCGGTGGAACGCGTAAGGGCCCGCATTGGCGCAACTGACGCGTCGGCTCCAGGCGGGGCAGACGCCGAGATTGAGTCCCAACTCGACCGGTTGCTGCGGCTGCTCAACCGCCCTCAAGGCGCTGAACGCGGGCGCCCTCCGGCGAAACTTATTGTGGAAGCGCAGAGTCGGCTGCTGCTCGTGGATCAGGCTGAGATTTGTTTTGCAGCCATCGACGAGGGCGTGATTCGGGTGATGACGCGGACATTCGAGGGGCAATCGAAGTGCAGAACGCTCGAAGAGCTGCTGGAGGTTCTCGATCCGGCAAGGTTTTGGCGCGCGCATCGAGGATTCGTGGTGAACATCGATCAGATCCGCGAAGTGATGCCGTGGTTTAAATCGAGCTACCAACTGCGCATGAACGACAAACAACAGACGGAGATCCCGGTGAGCCGGGCACAGACGAAGCGTCTGAAAGAGCTGTTCAATTTGTAACGTTCTTTCGTTGAATCCTGCCGATCTTTACGCGCGAAATTCAATTCTAATTTCGATTGATCTGCGAAGAAGGCGCGGGACGGCGCGGGTGGAAAGCCGAAGGGCAACTTCGCAAATAGTGCGCCCACAGAGCAACGAAAGGAAACCGCAGATCCTTCGACTCCCTCTCGCATTCCGTCGCTTCACGACGGCAATTCGCTCGGTCGCTCAGGCTGAGAAGATGAGGGTTCAGCTATGGGTAGAGCAATCCCGGAATCACTCTAAGCGAACGTGCTCACGGATGGATGCTGGCGAGATGGATGACTGCTGCTGCGCAGGATATTGCGGGCACGGCTGCGGCCAAGATCCATCGCTTCGATCCGATGGCCGCCGCAACGAATGAGAGCAGGAAGCCGGCCAGCCACAGGGCCGGCCAAAGATTGCTCACACCGAGATCGAAACGCATCCATGCCCCGCGTTGATGGAACGGTAAGTGCACAAAAATCCACGCCCACCCCCAGTACGCAAGGGAGCCGGCGATCCCCAACCATCCGATGATATTCGCGATCGATCTGCGGTTCATGATTGCTTGAGCATCATCTTACCGCTGCTGCGACGGGCTGAACCGTAACCAAGGTAACGGCCTGGCGAAAGGGGGTATTTGATTTTGCAAGGGGTGGGTGCGCTGCTAATTCTCGGACGGCTTGTCGATGTGGTCGATGACGTAATACTGCACGGGGCCTTTTGCGGGAACCAGCTTCAGGCCAAGCTGCTCCTGAACGGCATCGCGAAGGTCGGGCAGGTTTTGGAATTCCGGAGGCAGGCTGTCAGCGGAAACGCCCGGCGGCAATTCTGGAACGAATTTAAGAGTGAAGTCGTAGAGCTGAGTTAAGCCGGTTTTGTCGATGACCGGTCGCGGATCTCCGGGCGTTTGTTGACCGAGAAACCAGCACAGGTACGGAATGGGGACTTTGACGCCGACAAACTGGCCGGGTCCAACCTGCGAGATGGGGATGTTGAGATCTCCAGCGGTGCCAGCGAGTTTCATCTTGATTCCCGGTCTGTCTGCGAACAGTTCGTAGACAGGGCCCTCTTTTGTTTCGGTGTGAAACTTGAGCCCAAAGCGATCGGCCAAGAGGTTCTTGAACATGGTGTGCAGATCATCGAGGCCATAGGACTGGTCCGACTTGGCCTGGACGTCGAAGTGATCAGTACTGAGCCAGTCGGGACCTCCGGAGATCTGTGAACCCGGGATCCGGTAAATCACGCTCATCATTGTCTTAACGGTCATGTTTTCGACGGTGTAGCCGGTTCCCTTTGGCAGCGGCTTGACCATGCCGCCCCGCACATCGGGCGGCGAAGGATGAATGGCAACGACGTCGAAGGTCAATCGCGGCTGCGAGCTTTGGGAAGGTGCGACTGCGGTGGCGGCCAGGAAAAGGAGGCCGATGCAGGCACCAGAAGTGCGCGGCACGGACATGGGCAGCCTTAGTCGTACCGTTCGAAGACAATCTGCTTTTTGTGCCAGCCGAAGCCGGTGAGCAGATCGCGCACGCCGGAGACCATGAAGTTGAGGCCGCAGATGTAGCAATACATATCGAAGTGTAAGTCGGCAGCCGGGATCGAGGGGTCGACCGGAGGCGAGGGCAGCGTCTGGCCGAGGCGCGCGGCTCGGTCTTCGATGATTTTGGAAATGTGAACCTGAACATGTCCGCGCAGGCCAGTCCAGGTGTCGAGAGCGCGACTGAGCGTGGGAAGGTAGTGGAAGTTGGGCACACGGCGCGCGAGTGCCTCGAATTCGTCTTGGTAATAGATGTCGGTTTCGTGGCGCGTTCCGTAAACCAGCCAGATATCTTTGCCCTGGCTGCGATCGGGACCGCCTTCCGGAAAAAGCCATTGCACGAAGGCGCGCATAGGCGCAACACCCGTGCCGGTGGCGACGAGGATCGAATCGGTGATGGGATTTTGCAGGACGAAGTGGCCGTGCGGTCCATGCATTTGGATGGTGGCGCCTACGGGTAAATCGGACAGGTCGGCCAGGTGATTGGAGAAGAAGCCGTTCTCGACTCGATTGACGCAGAGCTCGAAGCGATTGGCCACGGAGGCGGAAGCGATGGAATAAGCGCGCGTCTGCTGCCTGCCGTTCTGGTCTTTTGCCACGGCGGAAATGAATTGGCCCGGTTCGTAGGGAAAATTTTCGACGCCCTCGACATGAAACAGGAAGTGATAGCACTGGGCAACTTCTGAGATGCATTCTTTGCGCGCAAGACGCGCCGTATAAAGCTCGCGGGCCAAGTTTTTCCTCACTTTGCAGGGAAGTTCTATGGCGTTTCAGGAAACAGAGTGAGTTTTTTGCCTGGGTGCAGGGTCGTCGCTCTTTGGTGTTGCGCCGACTTTGCTGCCGAGGCCTCACCCTACAGCATTTCCTAAATCGCTATGGGGCCGGAATCGTTCCTGAAGCGATTATAGGTGGCAAGGGCCGCAGACTGCCAAGGCAGGCAGAGTGGCGAGCCGTCTTGCGCGATTCTTCTCCATCTCACTGCGAGGGCATCACCGGCACTTCGAGCGTGGAGTCGTGGGAGGGATCGGAGTAGACGGTAATCGTCGCGGACTTATAATCGGCGGGCTTTGCCTTCATGATGTTAGGCACGAAGGTCTGCGGATTACGGTCGTAGAGCGGGAACCACGTGCTCTGGATCTCGACCATCACGGTGTGCCCGGCTTTGAAGACGTGATCCACGTCGTGAAGCGAGAACTTGTACTCGTGAATGGAGCGGGGCGCGAGCGCGGCCGGATGATCGAAGCCCGACAGATAACGGCCGCGGAAGATTTCGGCATTCGTCAACAACTGGTAGCCGCGCATCGTGAGATCGGGGTCGTCGGCGGGATACTGGTCGATGAGCTTGACGACAAGGTCGTTGTCGGATCCGGTGGTGGAGGCGAAGATGTCGGCGACCACTTCGCCGGTGAGCGTGAGATCGCCGGTGAGGACGGGCAGTTTCCACACGGCCACATCCTTGCGGCCCGTGACAAAGCGCTGATCCTCAGTAAGCCAGTTGTACCATTGCGAGCCCATGCTATAGGTCGGCTGGATGGGCCGGTGCCTGTAGGGAACGGGATCTGGCGGGATTGCTGACATAGGAAGTAGTGGATGGGGCCGTGGAGGCGCTGCCAACTGAGCGAGACCGGCGCCGTCGAGATAGAGACTTGTGGGGCGCGACGCGACTGGCGGAAAGTGCGCGTAATACTTCCATGTGTTCGGAGCCGGTTTGAAAGCTCGCCGTGTCGGCGAGATCGAAGCCAGGCTCGTCCTTGAGATAGTGCGCGAAAAACTTCGCTTCGATCCCTGTGCGGAATTCGGTGCCGATGGGCTCGCCATAATCCAGGTTGCCGAGGTGGCGCGAAGACGAAGACCAATAGCCGTGCCGCCAGGGGCCGAGAACCAGGAAATTATCGTGTTCGAGGTCGTGCGGCTCGAGCCGGGCGTATTCTTCCTGAGGCCCGTACATATCTTCCTGGTCGTAGTAGCCGCCGACGGTCAGCGTGGGCACCGCGACCCTGTTGAGCGCGTCTTCTACGGCGCGCGAGGACCAGACGGAATCGTAAGTGGGGTGGTTGAGGAAGAGATCCCACGTGGGCAGGAGGCGGGAGCCGGATCTCTCCACGTCCTGAGCGAAGCTGCCCCGCCCGAGAAAGTAGTCATAGCCGTCGATGGCCACGCCGTCGGAATCGCTGCCATAGCTAACATGAGTTTCGTCTCTTGCTTGACTCCAACCCCAGTACGTAGTCGTAGCCATAGCTTTGGCGGAATGCGCCATTGTGAAAGAAATCGTCGCCGATCCAGACGTCGATCATGGGCGCCTGCGGCGAAATGGCTTTGACGGCAGGATTGCGGATCGATGCCGGCCATCATGGCGAGAAAGCCGGGATAGCTGGTACCGACCACGCCCTACGCGGCCGTTATTGCCGGGGACATTCTTGACGAGCCAGGCTACTGTGTCGAAGGCGTCGGTACTCTCGTCGATGGCTTGAGTGTCGCGGTGGTCGGCAAGGGGACGCATCATCACAAATTTGCCTTCGCTATTGTAGCGCCCGCGAATATCCTCGGCCACGTAGATGTAGCCATCGCGGGCCAGTTCCGGTCGCTGCCCAAAGAATGAAGCGCGCGTGGTTCCGTCCACCCCGTAGGGAGTGCGTTCCAGAAGAATGGGCAATGGCGCGGCGATGTCAGCGGGCTTGAGAATGACGGCATGGAGTTTGACGCCGTCGCGCATGGGAATCATCACTTCGCTACGGACGTAGTCGTGAAAGACGTGATGAATCGCTTCGCCGGTGCGCACATAGACCGTACCCGGATCGTCGGACGTGGAGACTGATGCGCCGCGGCCTGGATTGATCGAGGGTGAAGGTGATGGTGGAGTTTGAGTCGGGTAAGCCAAACTTCGTATCCGTGATGGGGTTCAGTTCGGTGGGAATCCAACGTGTAGATTCACCCGTGAGCTTGCCGTCATGCACGTAAAAGTCGAATCCAGTAGCCGGTTCGGCTGGATCGGTGTAGTGACCGGCAAGCGCCTCAAGCTGCGCGCTAGATACGGCAACGGATGCTTGCTGTGCCCGCAACGCCGAAACCGGCGCCATGATCACGAGAGCGAGGCAACAAGCGGCAGGAAGAACGCGGCGAAAAATCAAAACTGGGACCTCCACGAAAGTTCCAGGAAATCACCGTATAAGTGATTTTCGCAGAGCGCGTGACGCAGGCTGATAGAAGGAAGCTGGAGAGGTACGGGCGACCCATTCAATGAGCGTGGTGGTGGGGATGCGCGTGTCCGCTGGGGATTTCGATGGGAGGTGCGACGCAGCCGTCCAGAGCTTCGCAGCCGATGTGCTCGAACTGGATGGTCGTGTGGCTGATCTGGAATTGATCGCGGAGCAGGGAATTGAGGTTGACCAGGATGCATGCGCTTTCAGACGGCGGAATGTCGGCGATGGTCACGTGGCATGCCATAGCGCGCGATTGCGAACCCAGACTCCAGACGTGCAGGTCGTGAACGTTGACGACGCCATCGACGTCTTCCATCACGGAGCGAATCTCCGGCAGCGAAACGCCGCGCGGCGTGCCCTCAAGCAGGATGTTGAGCGTTTCGCGCACGATGCCGATGCTCGACCAGAAGATGAGCGCAGCAATGAGGAGGGAAAGGACGGGGTCGATCCAGTTCTGGCCGGTGAGGAGAATGCCCACGCCGCCCGCAATCACCGCAGCCGTCGAAAGCGTGTCGCCTGCCATGTGGATGAAAGGCGCTGCGCAGGTTCACGTCGCGGGCCACGCCCCAGAGCAGCGCGGCAATGACGCCGTTCATCACGACGCCGGCCGCGGCCACAATCATCATCATCGTGGGTTGCACCGCGACCGGCGAGCTGAGCCGGTGCACAGCTTCGACGGCGATCAACAGCGAGATCGCGATCAGCGTGGCCGCGTTGATGAAGGCGGCAAGCACACCGCGCGCTGGTAACCGAAGGTCTGTGCATGGTCCGCCGGGCGCGACTGGAAGTAGACCGCGGCAAAGCTGAGCAGAAGGGCGAGAAAATCGGAGACGTTGTGGCCCGATTCCGACAGCAGCGCCAGCGAGTGGGCGCGCAGTCCGGCAACAAAGGTAACCACCACGTAGGCCAGCGTAGCCGCCAGCGAAAAGCGCAGCACGAAGTTTGGTCCGCTTTGCGTCCTTGCCGGCCGGCGCCGCGTGGACATGCATAGGCCATAGTGTAACCGGGGCTGGGTATCGGGCGCCAACCGCATAACTTACGTAGCTCTAGCCTTGCCGGGCCGCAGATGGCTCATATCGAGCGGTTCAGGATCCTCGTACGACGGCAATTGGGGAAGCCTCTCGCGCAGTCCGGTCCAACCCTCCGCCACGACGATGCTGTTCTGCGGATTGCCCGGCTGATAGCGCACCGAGCAGGGAAATCCGGCCCGCACCTTCGCCGCATTCAAAACCGCTCGCGCATCGCAGTGATGTCCTGCGAGCACTCGTAGTCCACCCCGCCGATGCGGTAGCTGAACAGCAGCATGTCAGCGTGCGGCCGTCCTGCGCGTCCACCTCGCAGATTCCAGCAGCATGCCGTCGACGATGCGCCCCGATTGCACCAGCAACTGCGCGCCGCGCGCGCTCCAGCTCTTCAGGCGGTTGGGCGCTTGCGCAGCACCAGCCATGCGGCGGCTGCCCGCAGCCAGCAGAGCAGCGGCGAGCCCAGCGGCAATCTCCCAGTCGTCTTTGTTCGGGAAGGATCATTCGGAGTGGAGCTCGAATCCATGAGCCCCAACTCAAGGATACCGCAGGCGAAATCGCACTGCGTGCCGCAAGCAACCCTCGGTGACCAATGGCTAATAAGCGCACCGGCGGCAACCTGCCGGAATCGACCTATACTCAAGGTTGCGCAGCAATATGCCGCTATACTCAAGGCGATGCATTCCGGCGCGTCGTTGGTTTGATGCAAGAGGCAGCCAGAGTGAACGAGCAATTCCCGCATCCGCTCCACGACCGTGATTTGCGTGCGGCGCAATGGCCAGGTGGTGATGGCCGCCGACGGCCAGGTCACGCTCGGCGACCATGTGCTGAAGCACTCGGCCAAGAAGATTCGCCGCCTTTATCAGGACAAGATTCTCGCCGGATTCGCCGGTTCCACTGCCGACGCCTTCAATCTGTTTCGCGCGCTTTGAGACCAAGCTGGAGCAGTATGCCGGCAACCTGAACCGCGCCGCGGTGGAGCTGGCCAAGGACTGGCGCACCGACAAGATGCTGCGCAATCTTGAGGCACTGCTGCTGGTTGCCGATAAGGCGCAGACATTTCTGATCTCGGGCTCGGGCGACGTGATCGATCCCGACGAGCCGCTGGCCGCGATCGGCTCCGGCGGCAGCTATGCCACTGCCGCCGCCCGCGCGCTGATGGAAAACACCGATCTGAGCGCGCGCGAGATTGCAGAGAAAGCGATGAAAATCGCCGGCGAAATCTGCATCTATACCAACGACCAAATTACGATTGAGGAGTTAAAGGCTTAGCGGAGGGGTTCCAATACGGACACTGCAAAGGATGTCGATTGGGAAAGGCGAGTGTAAGCCGGATCAGCTGCTCTCCCTCAGGGGCTAAAGCCCCGAGTGTGTTGAGAGCGGAGTGCGGCACGACTGAAGTCGTGCCCTTTCAAAACCGGGCCACACGCAAACGTGGTTGGAGTTTCAGGAGAATCCAGGGGTTTCATGGCAATCTATCTTCCCGCATCCGCTGAAGAACAGGATCTTTCGCTTGATGAACTAACGCCGCGCGAGATTGTCACCGAGCTCGACAAGCACGTCGTCGGGCAGCGCGCCGCAAAGCGGGCCGTGGCGATCGCGCTGCGCAACCGCCAGCGCCGGCTCAAGCTGCCGCCCGACATCGCCGACGACATCATGCCGAAGAACATCATCATGATCGGGCCCACGGGCGTGGGCAAAACGGAGATCGCGCGGAGGCTGGCCAAATTGACGAACTCGCCCTTCCTCAAGGTGGAAGCTTCGAAGTTCACCGAAGTGGGCTATGTGGGACGCGACGTGGAATCGATGATTCGCGACTTGGTTGAGATCGCAATCGACATGGTGCGCGAAGAACGGCTGGAGGAAGTGGAGGACCGCGCCGAGATGAATGCCGAGGAGCGCCTGCTCGACGTGCTGCTCCCTCCGCCGCCCAGCGCGCCGCACTCGCAGGAAGCCCAGTTGGCGCTGCCGGGGAACGACAGCCATCAGAGGTCGCGCGAAAAGCTCAGGCAACAATTCCGCGAAGGGAAGCTGGATGAGCGGATCGTCGAGCTGGATGTGCGCGAGCGTTCGACGCCGCAGCTCGGCATCATCAGCAACCAGAACCTCGAAGATATCGAGATGAATCTCAAGGACATGCTGCCCAACATCTTCGGGGGCGGCACGAAGAAGCGGAAGATGAAGGTAACCGACGCCTTCGACTACCTGGTGCAGGAAGAAGAGGGCCGGCTGATCGATATGGACGCGGTGAACCGCGCGGCGGTGGAGCGCGTAGAGTCCAACGGGATTGTCTTTCTCGACGAGATCGACAAGATTGCCGGGCGCGAGAGCGGACATGGACCCGACGTAAGCCGCGAAGGCGTGCAGCGCGACATTCTGCCTATTGTGGAAGGCACCACAGTGAACACGCGCTACGGCATGGTGCGCACCGACCATATTTTGTTTATCGCCGCGGGGGCGTTTCACGTGTCGAAGCCGAGCGACCTGATTCCCGAATTGCAGGGGCGTTTCCCCATCCGCGTTGAGCTGCAGTCGCTGACAGTAGACGATTTTCTGCGTATTCTCACCGAGCCCAAGGCATCGCTTACCAAGCAATACGCGGCGCTGCTTGAGACGGAGGGCGTGCGTTTGGAATTTGCTCCCGAGGCCCTGCGCGAGATGGCGGAGTTTGCCTTCCGGGTGAATGAGACAACGGAGAATATCGGAGCGCGCCGCCTGCACACCATCATGGAGCGAGTGCTTGAGGATGTGAGCTTTCTGGCGCCGGATGTGGTCCGCCAAGCGCCCGGAGCGGGAGCGACTGCGGCGCTATCTGAGGCCATTAAGAGCGAGGCGACTACGCCGCTTCCTTACCTGGAACGCATGACTGCATCGGGTCCTGAGAAGGTGTTTCTTATCGATGACGAATACGTGAAGCAGATGGTCGCGTCGATCGTGAAGGACCAGGATCTGTCGCGTTACATTCTGTAGCGAGCGTGGATGAAGCTGAATCTGCATTCGTAAACTGCAGTCGCGGGCCGGTTTCCGAGACAGTTTTGCCGAGGCGCATGGCGACTTATGCCGTTTGCTGCGTCGGCGGCCCCTGCATCGTTGCAAGTCCCTGGCGCGCCTGCTCTTTACTCCTTCCATGCTTCAGCCAGTAATCTTCAATCGGTTACCGGTTCGTCGATGCAGAGCACTTTTCGGTCAAGTCTCGGTGATGCAAAATGGGCATTGTTCGTTCTGATTCCGTACCATAGATTTTGAAACATCACCAGACGGAGGTTCGACAAGAAAATGCGCAACATGATGCTTATCCTTTACGTGAAGCTCCAGAATCTGACAAGCAGTGAACAGGGCCAGGATTTGGTCGAATATGCGTTGCTGGTCTCTTTGATCGCCCTTTCCCTCGTCTCGGGAATTAAATCGATTGCATCGGCAGTAAACACAGTATTCAGCAACGTCAGTTCAACGCTTTCGTAGCCGAGGTCCGAATCTCTGCACTGAAAGCAAAAGGGGCAGCGTCCGGCTCGGATTCTGCCCCCGTTGATTCTGCTCCACCGGTAGAGTGCGTACGTCATAGCCGATCCCTCCTCAATTCATTTCACACAACGGATTTTTGCCGTCCGCGGACCTGGGTTTCTGTCAAAGAGACACCGAGCGAAGTGGCGGGTTTGGCGCGGGGAAATGTGGCTACAAATTCCAGGCGGGTCCCAATTCCGGCTTCGTTTGCGCCGTCAGAGGCATGTCTGTAAAATGAAGAACGGTAGAGATTAACGACCACGTCGGGGAGTGGCTCAGCCTGGTAGAGCACCTGGTTCGGGACCAGGGGGTCGGAGGTTCAAATCCTCTCTCCCCGACCAATGTTTTCAATCATTTACAAGCCGACGGAGAAGAGCCTCTGGTAGCGGCCCAGGTGCCCTAGTGCCGGAAGGCGCGTCGATATTGGGTTTCCCGCCGAGTCTTGGATGCGAGATCATCAACAGAAACATTCCATTCGGAAGAGATAATCCATTCTCTCACCTAGACATTCAACTTGGACCCGCAATTCATCTGTCTGATTTAACAGCAGATCGAAGTTTTGGCGAAGGGCCAGTTCTCAGAGGCCCAATCGTCCACAAGATGTCGACATGTAATTCTGCCGAAGTCTCATTTCCTCGACTTTTTGGGGGCCAGAGTTGAAACGAGCTTTTCCAGTTCTGCCAATCGCTTCTTCAGTTCCTTTACTTCTTCAGTATCAGCGTTCCGGGCGGTTTTATCTCTCCCTTTGGGAGGCTCTGGGGCGGGAGCCGAGGATTGTTCATTGTCGCGCATCTCCCGGCCGGGGCGGAGGTTCTGCATGTACTCGAAGGGATTCAATTGCGGGGCCATCGCCCGGTAGGTGTTTTGGTAGAGGTCCAGCATCGCCTTCATATAATTCAAAGTGCTTTCCTGGCTAACGCGGCCGGATGCGATCACCATCTGGCGCAGCAGATCGAGCGGGAAACTGGAATCCTGCGTCTTGGCGTCTTCAACAATAATCTGGGTCAGAATGAGCCGCGTAATATCCTCGCCCGTGGCAACATCGATCACCTGCACGTCATTGCCTTGCTGCAGAAGCTGTGCGACCTCCTCGAGGTTTACGTATCGGCTGTTGGTTGTGTCATAGAGGCGCCGGTTCTCGTATTTTTTGATCACAACTGTCTTCTGCGCCATAGATTTTCTAATTTTACCCCTTGACAGCAGGTATCAACCGGCGCTACGTTAGAGGAAATGCTGCAATGCAGCATATATGTGCAGCATGAAGACAGTGCGAGGAGGACAATATGAAGGCAACGGAAAAGGCACCTGAGCGGACCGGTAACGGCTGCCGCAGGCGAAAAACTCGATGTGCTCGAATCTGTAACCCAGCTCTATACCAGCGGTATCGAGCGTTTGGCCGAATTCCAAAAGAAAGGATTGGAGCTTGCCGTTCAATACAACGCAGAATGGGTGAACACTTGGAAGAAACAGACACTGGCCCCGCCGGGCTCTCTTGATGCTCGATCTGGCGAGCACGGCCTTTGAGCGCCTTGCAGACACTCAGAAAGGCGCGATCGATCTGATGGTGGAGCAGAGCCATGCGCTCGCCGGCCTGGTGAAGGAGCGCAAGCTCAAGGCGGCAGACACCCTGGAGGAAGCCAAGAAGAGAGCTCAAGAGGCAATTGAGCATTCGGTCGCAGCCCAAAAGACGGCGATCGATTATGCCGCCAAGCAAGCCAAGGCAGTCTTCGAAACCGCCAAGCAGCAGCTCGGCTATGCCGGCACGCCAGTGGAAGCGGCAGCCGATACGATGCAGCGCGGAATGGACGTCGTAGTCGAGGCTCAGAAAGAGTTGCTCGACGCTATGAAAGGACCGATGGTTCATTGATTCTCCAATGCCGCAAGCCCGGACCGGGCGGATGGCGGCTTTAGCGGCGGCGAGTGATTGAGCCGCGCTCAGGCGGATCTCCCTGCCCCGTTCAGGTATATGCTTTGTGTGAACGAAAGGCGGGAATTGGATATGGCTGCAAAAGAGGAAAACGGCAAGCCGGTCGATCCGTTCGAAGCATTTCGCGGAATGCGGGACACCTATCTTGAAGGCATGTCGAAGGTAATGATCAATGCTGTGAACAGCGAGGAATATGCCCAGGCAACAGGCGCCCTGCTGAATGGCTCTCTCACTCTCTCCGCGCCATTCCGTGAGGCGCTCGATAAAGCGATGATCATGGCGCTGGAACAGTTATCTCTGCCTTCGCGGCAACAGGTTACTGCCTTGGCGGAACGCTTCACGAATTTTGAAATGAGACTGGATGATGTCGACGCCAAGTTGGATCGAATCATCGATCTCTTATCTGTGAGCCGGCCCGCACCTGGCGCGGTATCCCCTGGCGTAAGCCGGCCGGCGGCTTCCGGGGCGAAATCGCCGCGCCAGGCAAGCACCAAGAAAGTCAAGAGGCCTAAATGACACAGGCTGCGGAAATTTCCAGCGACTGGTCGGCTCTCGACCAGAAGCTCCAGACTTTCGTCAAATTGATGACCACAAAGGCGGCGATCGGACAGACTCCCAAAGAGATTATATGGACGCTCAATAAAGCAAAACTTTATCGATACATTCCTGTCGTTCCTCCCAAAGAGACGGCATCCCGTACCCTTGCTTCTCATATTTGCCCTCATGAATCGTCCCACGATTCTCGATCTTCGCCCAGGCCATAGCTTTGTCGAATACATGGTCTCCCGGGGCTTTGACGTTTATCTCCTCGACTGGGGAGTTCCCGGTCCGGAAGACAAGGATCTGAAATTCGACGACTACACACTGGACTACATGCCCAGGGCAATCCGGAAGATGAAGATGCTATCGGGATCTGACGAATTCAGCATGCTGGGCTGGTGCATCGGCGCAATTCTGACCACGATTTATGCCGCGTTGCGGCCGGACGACGGTCTGCGTAACTTGTTATTGCTGACCGCTCCTCTCGATTTCTCAGACCGGCAGAAATTGACTTTTGCGCGCTGGACGGACGAGAAATACTTCGATGTCGATAAAGTCCTCGCCGCTTTTGGCAATATGCCCGGCGAGATGATCGACTACGGCGCCAAGGCTCTGAGGCCCGTTGAGAACTACATCACGAACTACTGCAAGTTATGGGACAATCTGGACGATCCACGCGTGGTGGAAGCGTGGCACGCGATGAATACGTGGGTGACGGATATCTTTCCCATGGCCGGCGGCGCATACCGGCAACTCATCGTAGATCTTTACCGCAACGATCGTCTGATGAAGGGCGAGTTGGAGATCCGTGGTGAGTTGGTTGACCTGAAACGATTGCGGGCCAACCTGCTCACGGTGATCGCCGAGGGCGACCACATTACGCCGCCCTGCCAGTCGGAGGCGATCGTATCGAAAATCGGAAGTCAAAGACACAGAGGTATTCCACGTCGCGGGCGGTCACATCGGCATTATGGCTGGAAGCAGAGCACACCAGCAGACCTGGCCGCATATCGACTCGTGGCTGGCTGCCCGCTCCGGATAGCCGCGAACCTCCGATTACATGTAGATCCCCCCATTGACGTTGATCTGCTGACCGGTGATGTAATCGCCATCGCAAATGAGGTAGGCAGCGGCCTTTGCTATCTCTTCCGGCATGGCCAAACGGCGCATGGGGATTCTCTCCAGAATCTGATCCAATCGCTCGGGAGGGATGCCGGTGACCATGTCGGTGGCCGTAAATCCTGGGGCAATCACGTTTGCGGTGATGTTAAATTTCGCTAATTCCAGGGCCAGAACCTTGGTGAATGCGATAAGTCCAGCCTTGCTGGCGGCATAATTCGCTTGCCCGAAGTTGCCGGCCTGCCCCACAAAGGACGCCACGCTGACAATGCGGCCGAATTTTTGCTCGATCATCGCGGGGATCGCGGCGCTGGTGCAGTAGAAAGCGCCATTCAGATTGGTGTCGATCACCTCGGTCCAATCGTCGTCCGTCATTTTGCGAATGCTTCGATCGCGCGTAACTCCGGCGTTGTTCACCAGGATGTCGATCCTTTGAAAGGCGTCAAGGACGTCTCTGACCACCTTTCGTGCTTCCACGCTCTCTGAGATGTCACCCTGGAAAATTTCGCTTACGCCGCCGAATTGTTCGATTTCGTCTCTGACCTCTGCTGCACGAAGCAGGCCGGAACGGCAGTTGATGGCGACTTTTGCTCCCCGGTCAGCGAGTTCTATCGCAATGGCGCGCCCGATGCCGCGAGAGGCCCCGGTAATCAGTGCGACTTTGCCGTCCAGGGGTTTGGATGACTTTACGATAACTTCGGATAGACAACCAACTTCATCTGCAGCGTATAACGTTGCTGTTGCCATGGGATCCTCTTTTCTTCAGTTCATGGATTGAAAGATGGCAGCGATACCTTGGCCGCCGCCAATACACATAGTGACCAGAGCATACTCGCCGCCGATCCAGTGCAATTCATGGATCGCTTTCACCGTCACGATGGCTCCGGTAGCTCCTAGCGGATGACCGAGAGAGATGCCGCTACCATTAGGGTTTGTCTTTTCCGGCGGGAGATCGAGTTCACGCCGGACGGCGAGTACCTGGGCTGCGAAGGCTTCGTTGGCCTCAATTACGTCCATTTGGCAAGTGCAGAGCCCGGTGCGCTTGTACAGCTTCTTGATTGCCGGCACCGGCCCGATCCCCATCTCTCCAGGCTCAACGCCGGCCACCGCATAGTCGATCAACTTGGCTATGGGCTTGAGCCCCCGCTCTTCGGCCGCATGAAGTTCCATCAACACCACGGCGGCCGCTCCGTCATTGATGCAGGACGCGTTTCCGGCGGTTATTGTGCCCTCTTTGTCGAATGCCGGCTTGAGCTTGGCGAGGTTCTCCATCGTCGCGTCGGCTCGCGGCGATTCGTCCGTATCGAAGGATGTCGTTCCACTCTTCGTCTTGAGTTCAACCGGCACGATCTGGCTCTTGAATTTTCCGGTCCGTATTGCGTCCAATGCCCGGCGATGGCTCAACGCTGCCAGCTCGTCCTGATCCTCTCGAGTGATTCCCCATTTCCGGGCGACGTTTTCCGCAGTAAGGCCCATGTGAATCTGGTCAAACGGATCGGTGAGCGCGGCTACGAGAACGTCCACTGCGATCGTGTCATTCATTCTTGCGCCCCACCGCATCGAATTCAGCCAGTAGGGGGCCCGGCTCATCGACTCGACGCCGCCGCCGATCGCCGCATCGGCGTCTCCGCGGGCGATCGTCAGCGCGGCTGAAACAATCGCCTGAAGGCCACTGCCGCACACTGCGATTCAGCGTGAGAGCCGGAGTGGTTACCGGCAAACCGCCGCGGAGAGCCGCTACACGAGCTAAGTACATGTCTTTCGCTTCTGTATGAATCACGTTTCCGAATACGAGATTGCCGACATCAGCTGCGGCCAGCCCGGAACGTTGCACACTTTCGGAAACGACCTTAGCGGCAAGTTCAGTGGGCGGAACGTCTTTGAGAGCGCCGCCGAATTTTCCGATCGCTGTACGTACCGCGCTTAGAACTACTACTTCTCGATTATTCATAGCCAACGTCCTTTCGTTCCCCGGATTGTGGTGACACCGCGGCCGAAGTCGTTGCCATGGGGTTTGCTTCCTCGCGGCGGTTTAAGCGCGATTCCCATTCGCGATAATGCCCGGTCCGGCTCACATCGAACTTCACGGCCTTCCACAATTGAGGTCCCTCGGTGGTGGGCAAAGGCGCCTGTCGGTTACCACTTTGGTCCGCGTAAGTAACAAGTTTTCCACGTTGCAGTCTGTACAGTTGTGCATTGCAGCATTTATGATGCTGCAGTGCAGCGGACATGCAGGCCCGGGAGGTAAAGAAGATGGGTTCGGCAAGGATTGAAACTGACGAGGAAAACACAACAAAAATGCCATTTACTCTCGAAGGAAAGACGGCGCTGGTGACCGGCGCTGGACGCGGAATCGGAAGAGCGATTGCGAAACGATTGGTTGACGCTGGAGCCAGCGTCATGGTGAACGACCTTGACGAAGTGATGCTTCTGGAGTCGGAAGCTGTGCTGGCGCAGCCGCGAAGAGTGCGCCACATTACCGGTGACCTGACGGAGGCATCAATACCGGAGATGGTCGTGCATGCGACGCTCTCTGAGTTCGGCGCTCTCGACATCATCGTTAACAACGCAGGTTATAGCTGGGACAACGTTATCCAGAAGACCACTGATGAACAATTCCAGGCGATGCTGGAGATTCACCTTGTGACGCCGTTCCGTATCCTCCGCGCTGCCTCCACATATATCCGCGAATCGGCAAAAAAGGAGATTGCAGCCAACCAGCGCGTAATGCGCAAAGTAGTGAACATTACTTCAATCGCCGGTACTGACGGCAACCCTGGACAAGTCGGTTACTCGGCAGGCAAAGCCGGGATCATCGGCATGACAAAAACGCTGGCCAAAGAATGGGGCCGGTATAACGTCAACGTGAACGCGGTCGGCTTCGGTCTAATCGAAACGCGGCTGGTACAGCCGCTGACCGATGCCGGGGCCCAAATGCAGATGCACGGTCACCAAATTCGCCTTGGAGTACAACCGAGTTTGCTGGACTCGGTAAAAAGCGCGTGCCCGCTTGGTCGGCTTGGCACACCGAGAAGAAGCTGCCGGAGCGGTACTTTTCTTTTGCAGTCCTCTCTCGGATTATGTCACCGGAGAAGTTCTAATCTGCGGAGGGGGTCTCCACTTCTGATGGAGTCCCTCCCGGTTTCGCTATCGAGAAACAAAGAGACAGGAATCGTCAAACACGTAACCGTCAAGATCCAAGTCTTCCTTCTCCACAAGTTGGACCACCTCCAGCCAGTGCTCAAGGCTGCACTCGTGTCCGGAGTCATGCGACGTCAGGCGTGGCTTGCTTTCCGCCTGAGCGCGGGGAACAGGTTCGAGAACAGAGGAATACTGCATGTTAACCTCGGAGGGAGCCGTCATTACTTGGGTAATACTGACGCCAAGGACTAAAGAGATACACGCTGTAGTTTTCCCGGACAGTGACGGCTGTCACAGCGTTTTGTGAGGACAAAACGGCCATTCGAGGCTACTGAGAATTGGCTTTTGATTGGCATACTTTAGCGCAGGAAAATCATCCGACACGATGGTGATCTGTGCCATTCTGGACGCTTTTCCAGACCGGATTCCAGCGGTTCCACAAGAGCTCTACCTTGAAGCCGCAACTTTTTCATTGCCTTTTCCACAGGAAAATCACAACTGGCACGGCGCCAGACGGGGGTAATTGAACGTGGAATCGCTTTAATGGCTGGACGCTGAACCAAATGCGTCAAGGAACCCCGGCGTTTCGGAGGATGCGACGCACCTTTTTGGGGGAAATGGAGAGGCATTGAGCCACCCTTGATATCTTCCTGCCTTCACGCAGCCAGACTTTAGGGATGACAATCTCGGCAAATTCTTCAGTCACTTGCTGGAAGGTCTTTTCTCCCACCATCCCTTCGGACCATCCGCGCAGAGTCTCGTTGATGCCGGACGCCTGCATTATATGCGCCTTCAGCGCAGCAAGGTCGTCCAGAAGGTGATCGTTTTCGCCCGCTCCAATCAGGTCAGTCGCCTCTCTTGCGCAACGCTTTGCCAAGTCCCACTCCTGAAAGAATTCGTTGCCGGCCGTCATGCCGCGGGCGATGTAGGCGGCCGCAAGCAACCGCCTATTTTGTGTGTGCTTCGCCAAAGCCAGGGCTTCTTCACTGAATTGCTTTGCCTGGTTCGCATGAAGTGCCATATCCACATCTTCACCAAGCTGCTCTTCAACCTTGGCGTTTTCCGTTGCCGTCTGTAAAACACGCGCCCGCGCCATAAGGATCTGGTCATTTTTCTCATGTCCAATTCGATACGCCTCGAGCGCCTCGCGGCCAGCACGGTCGATATCGCCTCCATCCAGATGGAGATATCCGGAGTTGACGATGACCGCCCCCAGTCCACCAGAGTGGGGATAGAGCGCATAGATCTCCCGCGCTTGCCGCAACTGCAGGATTGCCTCGTGGCAAAGTTGCTGATGGCGGGCGCGCAGGCTTGGCGGACCACTCGGCGACGGCGCGGGCTGGGTCGATAGCGCGCTTATTTGGTTTGCGCGCTCGCGCATCGATTCTTTTTCGCAGCTGCAAGGCCAGAAGCCGCTTCACGTAAGCGGCATTCACCAGCGCCCTGGCGAGATTCCGATGGTTGGGATTTCCCGCGGAATAGATCGCGATAGCACGATCGAAATGCTCGAGCGCCTTCGCGTATTCACCGGCACGGCGCACAATACGGCCCCGTGCCGATTCGATGTTGCCCAATGCAAGATAATGATCCGTGAACTTGAGTGCAGCCTCAGCATGGGCGAGCAACCGCAGTGCCTCGTTTTTCAAGCCTTTCTGGAAAAGAAGCCATGCCTCATGGATCTGAATCACCGCAGTGAACATGGCATTTTCGCGAGATTGCTGTGCCAGCTCGCGCGCCGCGACAATCTCCAGAATGGCCGGCTCGTATTCACCTTTCTTTCCTGTGCGCTCTTCCTTTCCAGAAATGAGCGAGGGCCAGCAGTTGCCCTTCTGCCGTACCGCTCTCCGTCCTCAACACAAAATCAAGCTTCTCAATCGCCGTGTCGAGTGCCTCGGCAGACAGCGCCCGGAATCCCTCCACCATCCGTAAGCGAAGATAGTCGGTCAGCGGCAGCCTGCGCCGGCATTCGACTGGGAATCCGATCAGGAGCGAATCGAGAAGATGATAGTCGCGGTATCCAACGTCAACCCATTGCGCAATCAATAGAAGCAAC
The DNA here is from genome assembly GCA_963782285.1 of uncultured Acidobacteriaceae bacterium. Lineage (GTDB taxonomy): Bacteria > Acidobacteriota > Terriglobia > Terriglobales > Acidobacteriaceae > Telmatobacter. Next base: position 242,391 of record CAWAJH010000014.1, on the reverse strand, counting down.
TCGGTAGCCTGAGGATCGCTCGGGATGCAGCGTGGCCCAGGATTCCCTCCGCGTCATCGAGCATGGCCATGCCCTCGGCTACGCGGCGCTGGCTGAGAGCGCAACTCAGGTCTTTCACAAATTGCGATCCGATGGCCATATCCAGCCTGTCTCTTGCCGGCCATCCAATTCGGTCGAATTGCGGCGGAGGAGTCCTGCGCCGCGGGTCGGACTTCGGTGCTGCCCTCACCGCTTCGCTCGAACCAGTTGAGTGGTCAGAGAACTGTCTCATTCACGACCGAACCGATTATCCCTCTGCCTGGGCGTCCTTGTCCACCCGTCCGAATCGGACTGGTGGGGCTTGTGCCGCAGGAGTAGCTGCGTATTTACTCACATCATCTCGCGTGAGCGGTTCAGGCACCGCACCGAAGGAGAGCAAGATGAGCAAAAGCGCGCCTATTGGAAACCGATTGGGAATCACCTCGCTGGAATGGGATAACCCGTACCTATGGAGCAAGGAGACGTTGAGCGTTTGCGAGGGACCGTCCGGATAGAGTATTCGCTGGCTCGTGCGGGCGCAGAGAAGCTCTGGCGTCTGCTTCACGAGGAGAACTACATACCGGCCCTGGGCGCACTCACGGGTAACCAGGCGGTGGAAATGGCAAAAGCGGGTCTGAAGGCCATTTACCTGAGCGGATGGCAGGTTGCGGCTGACGCGAATCTCGGTGGCCAGATGTATCCGGACCAGAGCCTCTATCCGGTCAACAGCGTTCCGAGTGTGGTGCGCTCGATTAATAACGCGCTGATGCGCGCCGACCAGATTGCCCATGCCGAAGGGCAAGATTGGATCGACTGGATGCTGCCCATTGTCGCCGATGCCGAAGCCGGATTCGGAGGAGCCCTGAACGCCTTCGAGCTGATGAAGAGCATGATCGAAGCCGGCGCGGCCGCTGTCCATTTTGAAGATCAACTCTCCTCGGCGAAGAAATGCGGGCACATGGGGGGCAAAGTGCTGGTGCCTACGCGGGAAGCCATTCAGAAACTGATCGCAGCGCGCCTTGCGGCCGATGTGCTGGATGTTCCGACCATCCTGATCGCGCGGACCGATGCCAATGCCGCCCAACTTATCACCAGCGACTGCGATCCGGGGGATGCAGCCGTTTCTTACGGGCGAGCGGACCGTCGAGGGATTCTTTGCCATCCGCGGCGGGATCGACGCTGCCATTGCTCGCGGTCTTGCGTACGCGCCCTATGCCGACATGTTGTGGTGCGAGACGTCGGAGCCCAATCTCGAAGAGGCAAAGAGATTTGCCGAGGCAATTCATGCGCAGATATCCCGGGAAAGCTTCTGGCCTACAATTGCTCGCCCTCGTTTCATTGGAGGGCGAAGCTGAACGAGGGGGAGATATCGCCGTTCCAGCGGGAGCTTGGCGCGATGGGCTACCGCTTCCAATTTGTCACGCTGGCTGGATTTCATGCGCTGAATCTCTCGGCGTTCGAACTTGCCCACGAATATGTGCGTTGGGCATGCCGGCCTATTCGCAATTGCAGCAGCGCGAATTCGAATTGGCGGAGAAGCTACGGGTATGGTGCGGTCAAACACCAGAGATTCGTCGGCACCGGATATTTTGACGATGTCGCCAACACCATTGCTGCCGGCCAGACATCCATCCGCGCGCTGCCCGGCTCCACGGAGGAAGAGCAGTTCGACGAGGCAACGGATCGGACGCAGGTCGATTCAGATTTCGTGATTCCGGTGTCCGGCGACTGAAAAGGAACCCCATCTGGCTCAACCACAGCATCAGGACCATCGGAAAGGAAAAGTCATCCTATGAGCGCGACTGTAGAAGTAGCCCGAATCCCTCGCATTGCGTCCCAGCGCCGAGAGCGAGATTCTAACGCCCGAAGCCGTGGAGTTTCTGCGTTGCTCTGGACCAGCCGATTCGAATCGCGCAGGCGCGATCTGCTGTGCGAACGCATCGAGCGCCAGCGCCAGTATGACCAGGGCAAGTTGCCACGGTTTCCTTCTCGAGACAGCAGCACATTCGCGATGCGCAATGGACAGTTGCGCCGATTCCCGCAGGATCTGCTCGATCGGCGGGTCGAGATCACCGGGCCGGCGGAACGAAAGATGGTCATTAACGCGCTGAACTCCGGCGCCAATGTCTTCATGGCCGACTTTGAAGACTCCAACGCGCCCACCTGGAACAATTGCCTTGAAGGTCAGCGAAACCTGCGCGATGCCAACCTGCGCACCATCGAATATCGTTTCCCCTGAAGGCAAGCGCTACGAGCTGAGACCAGAACCCCGCGGTGCTTTTTGTTCGGCCCCGTGGCTGGCACATGGCGGAAAAGCACTTTCCCATCGACGGCTCCCCGATCTCGGCTTCGCTTTTCGATTTCGGGCTCTACTTCTTTCACAACCTTCAGCATCTTGCTCGAGCGCAATACCGCCCCCTATTTCTACCTGCCGAAGATGGAGAGCTACCGCGAGGCGCGGTTGTGGAATGACGTCTTCGTGTTTGCTCAGGAATATGTCGGCCTGCCCAAGGGAACCATCCGCGCCACCGTACTGATCGAAACCATTGCCGCGGCGTTCGAAATGGACGAGATTCTGTACGAACTGCGCGATCACTCCGCGGGTCTGAACTGCGGCCGCTGGGACTACATCTTCAGCTTCATCAAGAAGTTCAGGAACCATTCCGATGTACACGCTGCCGGAACGCGGCTGCATCACGATGGAACAGCCGTTCCTTCGTTCCTATGTCAAGCTGCTGATTCACACATGTCACAAGCGCGGCATTCACGCGATGGGAGGCATGGCGGCCCAGATACCGATCCGCGACAACCCGCAGGCCAACCAGGAGGCCATGGAACGGGTCCGCCAGGATAAGTTGCGCGAAGTGCGCGCCGGTCACGATGGAACCTGGGTTGCGCACCCGGGCTGGTCCCGGTTGCAAGAGCCGTGTTCGACGAACACATGAAAGGCCCAACCAGATTCAACAACCCGACAAGCACACTGCCGATGTTACGGAGCACGATCTGGTCGAGATCCCGCGCGGCCATCTAACCGAAGAGGGATTCGTGCGCAACATCGATGTCGCACTGCAGTACATTGAGTCGTGGCTGCGCGGTAACGGTTGCGTACCCATCTATAACCTGATGGAAGACGCCGCCACTGCCGAGATTTCGCGAGCACAACTCTGGCAATGGATTCGTTACGGGTCTCGCCTGAATAACGGCAGGAGAGTCGACTGCCACCACTTTACTAGCCGACTCAGGGATGTTTTGAATCGAATCAAGTACGACCTCGGCGTCGAGCGGTTTGCATCGACAAGGTTCGAGCGCGCGGCCGAAGTACTCATTTCTCTCTCTACCGGTGAATTTCAGGAGTTTCTGACCACCGCGGCCTACGCCGCGCTTGACTGACAGGACGACCTGGGGAGACCTATGTCACAACCTGTATGAAGCCCGATTTGTATCGCGTGAAGGGTTCACCATCAAACCAGCTGCCAATGTCACTCCCCATTAAAAGCTGAACCTGCCCGCGAACAAGTCGCATGGACTTTGGTTATATCCGCACTCGAGGGTACAACGCCAGCCATTGCGTGAAGTAGCTTGGTATCGAGCTGCATCGCATAATCGATCGTCTTCGCCACTCCTGATCGAAATTCCTCTTCTCTGGCTGGAAGGCATGTAATGCTGCGCTTCCCGGCTGCCCAGTCCCCAGGGGGCAGGTTAAACAGCATGTTTGTTTGCGCCCGCGGGCTGAGGTCATGGGCGAGGACGAAAAGCAAGAACCTCCCACTGCCTAATTTCCTGGCAAGACCGGAACAGCGGCAACAACTGGAGCACTGGCGCGGCATACCTGCTCTTTTCCGGCTGGCGTACCCTCTGTTTAGCCATCGCACAAAGGTGCGCGCCGCCAACGTGAGCCCCCATACTCATCGGGCTCACAGAGTCAGGATCGCTGGAAGCGTGACCACCTTCACCGTTCCTTTATCCATCACCTGAATCCTCACTTTCTTCCCCGGCGATGGCCTGCTTCCTTCAGCCCACGCCAGTGTTAGCTTCCTCGATGCGTCTTCCCAGCCACACGCGATGCTCGTGAACTCGCCCTGCCGATACCGGAAGCTGATTCCATCGTCCTCGTACCAATTGAAATTCCCGTCCGCTCCCGGATACACCTGCAACGTGACCGGCTCATCGTTCGGTTCCTTCGCATATTGCAGCACCGGCCCAAAGGGGATTACTGCCCCGGCACGCACGTAAACCGGAATCGTCTCGAGATCCACCTCGCGGATCACCTCACCGCCGCCTTCCACCCGCTCGTTATTCCAGAAATCCCACCACGTTCCGGCGGGCAGGTAGACCCTCCTCTGCTTGGCTCCCGCCTCGAGAAGCGGCGCCACCAGCACATGATCACCCCACAAATACTCGTCCGCGATTGTGACCGCCTTCGCATCGTTCGGCCAGGCGATCCATAGGGCGCGCATTAGCGGCAGCCCCGTTCTCTGTGTCTGCTCCACTGCGGAGTAAATGTAGGGCAGCATCCGATAGCGAATTTCAAGATACTTCCGGCAGATCGGCTCCACCCGTGCATCGTGCAAGTCCTGCGGCCGAGGCCAGTCGCCCAGGGCTTCGGCTCCTTCCAGCGGTCCCGGCGCTCCCAGATTCCAGCCCCACGGAAGCCGCAGCTTCCAAGCGCGGCCGTGCGAACGAAAAAGCGGACAGAACGCGCTGAATTGAAACCAACGCAGGTAAAGCTCCGGAGTCAATTCATGCGTCGGAACGAATCCGCCCGTGTCAGTTCCCCAGTAGGGAATTCCGCACAGCCCCACATTGATTGCGTTCGTTACCTGCGCAGCCAGCGTTTTCCACGCCGAGTCGATGTCCCCCGACCAGAGCCATCCGCAACGCTGCAAGCCGGCATATCCGTTGCGGTGCAGCGCAAATGGTCTTCGCTGCGGTTTTGCCTCCATCTGCCCGTCCCAATACATTTCGTTGCGCTCCAACCGCGCTTCCACCGGAAGCCGATCGCCCTCATCCGGCCACCATCCATCCACGCCGATCTGCTCTTCCGGCATATGCTCGGCCCAGTAGGGAGCGGCATCGCCCAGCATTCGGGCCGCAGAGCCCGTATCCGTGACCTTTCCATGAAAGTCATATGGCGGCACCACGTGCAGCACAACCTTGAAGTTTTCGTCGTGCAGTTGGCGGATCATCTCCGCCGGATCGGGAAAGACATCGGCATTGAAGGTGAACGACCCATGTCCCGTGTTCCATCCGGAAGGACAAAAACCCGTCCCCAGGTAGATCAGTGCGTCGCAGGGCAGCTTTTTCTCGCGAAAGGTCTTCGCGATCTCCATAACTTCGTCCCGGCTCGCCAGCGTGCGATGCGATTGCATGTAGCCCAGCGCCCAGAGCGGCGGCAGGTGCGGGTACCCGGTCAAATCAGCATACCCGCGCAGCACCTCGGCCGGCGTCTCGCCCACTACCAGGTAGACATTGCGCGTAGAAGTCGCAACCGGTGACCGCACCACGCCCATTTCGCCTGTCAGATTGAACGCCCCGAACGGCTGGCCGACAAAGATTCCCCAGCCTTCCGGGCTGATAACCCATGGAATCGGCACACGCGATCCGGCCACTCGCAGCTCCGGCCGCCCCTGCCCGTTTTGCATCGAGTCCATGGTTCCCCGGAGGTCCAGCCCCACCAGGCCCTCGCCCAGGCCGAACAGCGGCTGGTTTCCTAATCGGAATCGCACAGAGGTGCTGTCGGTATCAAATTGGATCTCTTGCCGCACCCGCTGCGCCGCGTCTGTCACCGTGATCCGGAGCGGCTGCTCCGTAATTTCGATACGGTACTTGCCCCAGCTCACACTTCCTCCGGCAGTACCGGCGCTAAGTGCTGCTTCATGCGGATGGTCGACAACTCCCAGTTCCCTTACTGACGGCGGCGCAACGGCGGGCGCAATGCTGATCTGCAGCACACGTTGGGTGAGAGCCATCAGTTTAAGGTCCAGTTTTCCGGGCTCACCGGTTTCTCGAGGGAGCGAACTCCCCATAGACATCTGATTGTGAAACAGCAATTGTGCCAAACTCGCTCCGAAGCCGCTAAGTACCGATCTGCGTGTCAGCTCTGCCATCATTGCTCTCCGACTCTCCAGTTTTCTCTCAAACTCGATCTGGCATTAAGCCAGCCAATTCGTGCTGCAAACAATACCGGCAGCAGCCTCTAAGAATTTTGTGAGCCCCGTCGATCCACATCAATTCCTGATGCAGATGACAATTCTGCGTGGCATCAAGGGGGCGATACTCCCGCACCGTGGCGCGGGTCTGCGAACAAGAGCTGCTGAGCTTGCTCGAGCTGGCGTCTTGGTTCGTTCGACATGGACTGGTGATCGCAGTGTGCGCGGCCAAGACCTTCTGTGTGGGCTTCGATAATAACGAGAATTCGATTCCGCCCAAGATCGTGGGCCGACGGTTGGCTCTGGCAGCATCCGAGCCGGCCGAGCGGTTCTCGGCGGAAGAGACGGTGTACAGCTACAAGCGCCTGGCCGAAGTCGAACTGGCCTTTCGCAGCGTGAAGTTCAATCGTTTCGCGAAATTCCTGTCCGCGCCCTGGTAATCCGGTGACGCCACGCTCGCCGGCACCCCAATTTCCGGCCGGCATATTGAATAAGACATCCTGCGTCCTGGACACCTTGGCCATCTCGGCCACCTCGTCACGTGGGTACTCGTGTGGGAAGAGAAACTCTGCTGCCGTGAACCCCGCCGCCGATGTAGCAATGAAGCGATCAAGGAACGGAACCTCGTTAAACATCATGCTGAGATTCGCTGCAAACCGCGGCATACTGTTCGCCCTCTTTTCCGGTGAAGTTCGCCATGATGTCTGCGCCCGCAGTGATGACTCCGATGCGCGCCTTGCTGCCATGCCGGCCCAGAGCTTCCTCCAACACCTCGTTGAAGTCGGTTGTTGCACTGATCCCGATTTTGCGTGCTTCGCTGTCGGGAATTCCATCCGACACGAGTGCGATGGTGAGCCGCTTCCGCGTCTGATCGAACGCAAGATAAGTCGCCGCGGCCACCTCGTCGTGCACCTCACCAGCCGTTACAAGATCCAGCACTTTGTCTCCCGGCGTCGTGCCGAAATCGACAAGCTGCGTATGGTCTGGAGCGATGCCTTCCGGCGCAGGGATAATGAGGATGAGTGTCCCGCCGTCCCTGGCCATCATTCCGCAGTTGTTCACCGCCTTGAATCCCTGCCACAGATCGCGGTCGGCGGGGTGTGAGCCGGCGACGACGATGTCTGGCCTCTCTGCGACTTCGACGGTGTAGATGGGGCGCGCGATCTCAATGCCCGCTCGATGCGCTTTCACTACATCTCCCGCGACCACACCCGCAACCGTTCCACTTGCATCCAGCGCTACGTTGACAATGAACTTGAGCCCCGACTTGATGGCGATGTTCTCCATCTCTTTCCGAACTTCGTTGTCGACGTTACCGAGGATTTCGTAAACGCGCGGGCCCGCGATCAGATGCGTTCTACCCGTGGTCACGGCGCTGCTGACGCCCGGTTGCACCATCTTGGCGCCCCCCGCCCAGCCCGCGTACATATGCGGAATGATGTTGCCCACCGCAACCGTTATGGGAGTCTCCAGATACCGGCGACTGATCTGGATCGGAATTCCCAGTGGGCTCACGCCCAAGTCAACGAAATCTTCCGGTTTGTGGGACATGTTGGTAACGGAGATACGCCGCAACACATCTTCACCCACGCGTGTTGCGATCTCTTTATCGCTCATCCGGCGATGCGTTCCCAACGCAATCATTCCCGAAATCTCGCTGTCGGGAACTCCCGCTGCATTCAATTCATCGAGGAGAATCGGCAGGACGATTTTCTGGGGTGTGGTCCGCGTGCTGTCATCCACCAGGATGAGCGTGCGTTTTCCGTGGCGGGCCACCAGTTCCGGAAGCGAGGGCGAGCCGATGGGATTGCGGATCGCGTGGCGCACGGCCGCTGGTATGTCATCAAGCGGAGCGGCGTGGCGCGGCCCTTCGATCCAGGCAAGATTTTCCTCGGGGATTTCGATGGTCCGTTCTTCGTGGCCGTAAGGCAGCGTGATCTTCTTCATCTTCTTCATGGATAGACCTCGGTTGTTGCATGCAATGAGTGTTTACGCGCCGGGGCACGCAACGTGGCAGCAACGATGGACTCCAGCGTAACCGAAAACGCCCTCATGCGAGTACCTCCGCGCCCACGCCGGCCCCGTACAGAGTCCGGCGAATGAAATCGAAGCCGGTGGTTCCGCTGTTGTACACCGGAACAGCCGTCTTTCCCAGATACGGCTCCAGCGCCGACATTGAAAGCTGCGCCAGGACGATGGAATCGACCTTACTCGAAAGACGATCGATCTCTTCCAAAAGAATTCGGTTGTGCGTTTCCTTGTCGCCGTTCTGTATGGCCTCGAACGCTTCAGGGCGCAACACTGTCGTGATCTCCACCGGGCGCTTCTTTTCCTCCGCCACAATGCGCAGTAGCCGCTCCGATGAGGGTACTGTGGTGGCCAGTGTAGCCAGCATTCCTACACGGCGGCCCTGCGCCACAGCCAGCTCCATCATCGGACGGTCAATTTGCATGATGGGAATGTCGATCATGGGGCGAGCCAGCTCTGCGGCGTAGTTGAAGGTGGAGCACGCCAGCAGAATCAGCTCGACGCCCGACTCCTCCAGGTTGTGCGCGTACTGCGCGAACCGGAAGTAGTTGTGCTTCGGAATCACCCCCACTCCTGCGGCGATGTTGTCGCGCTGGATGGTGTCGTCGCACAGATGCATGACCTCAACATCCGGAATGTATTTCTCGAGAAACGGCTTCATTGCTTGAATGGTCAGATGGACTGCATGAATGATGCCGATCGTCCTGGTCTGCTCCCTCATTCTTTTCTCCTCAACAGATATGGACGTTCAAGCCGCGACAAACCCGGCCGTTATAAGATAGGCCATCTTCCAACGCAGAGATTTACTCATGTCGCCGCCTCGTGTCCAACTGCGTCGATGGCCCCCAAAAGATCGTGTAGGAGACGTCGATTACCGTACGTGGTTGGTCTTGGTCAAAACATCAGACATTCTGATATGCTGACATATAATCTAATGCACTCTAATGTCTGAAGAGCGAGGATGTCAATGCTAAAGCCCGTCTTCAGGGTCACCTTGGGCGAGCAGGTTGCGGCCCAGCTCTCGGATCAGATAGCGCAGGGCAGATGGAAACCGGGCGAGAAGTTGCCTTCCGAGTCGGAGCTTTGCTTCGCGATGAAGATTGGAAAATCTACGTTGCGTGAGGCGCTAAAAGCATTGGCGTTCGTAGGCATGGTGCGGATGCGCCCGGGCGAAGGCACATACGTCATTGAGGGATCAGGGCTCCTGATTGATCGCATCATGGCGCGCGGACTGCTTAAGACGAACAAAGAACTACAGGACGTAGGTGCGAAAATGTCAGAGCCTCGTTTGGTGTCTGTGCATTGGCGCTGTATGCGTTGCTGAGCGTGACGGCGGGATTGTTATTCCTTTTGAGCGGCTCCAGGGTTACGTCAATGTCCGGGGCGGCCTTTGCTTTGTAGCAACTCGGTAGGGTGCAAATATCTGCCTGCTTCACTTCGAGAATGAGCATCCGCGCGTTGCCGGTGCGGTTCGGGCAACTGCTGCAGACTCCCGCTTCCGGCAGTAACGTTGCGCCGTGGGTGTCGAAAACTACGCGGGTCAGGTCGAGCATTACAGTGCGGGCGATGTGCTGCCGCAACTCAGCGAGAGTGATAGCGGTCTCGCGGTGCTGCCCCAATCCGTATAAAAGCAGAATTTGAGCAGTTCCTTCTGAAAAGACTTGTCCAGCCGCGCTAACTCCAGTGCTAAGAGCTTTAGCTGGTGTGGGTTGCGGGTGCAGGTAAGAGTTGCTGAAAAACGCTTGACATAGAGTTTAATCGTATGATATTTGTTTCACGCCTTATGATGATCAGTTTAGCAGGTTGTCTGATCTTCGGAGGTAACTTGCTTAGTCTCACCTTTCACTCGAACCGACGCCTACGGCGTGCCATCTGCGCTGGAATTTCATGCTATTTATTCTATTTCGCGCTTGCCGTTGCATCAGGACACGCTGAGTTTAACAGCAGCATTCGCGGAGTTGTTACCAACCAGTCGGCGAAGGTGATCGCGGACACTTCTGTCAGCCTCAAGAACGTGGCAACGGGTGTTACCTACTCGAGTGTCACCGACAGTACTGGACTCTACGCCTTTCCCCGTCTCAGCCCGGGGAATTACCAATTGAAGTTGTAGCGGTGGGCTTTGCCACAGCCACTATCAACGTTAGCTTGCAAACGAATCGGGAGGAGACGTCGCATGAAATCACAATGCCTGCTAGGACGTATGGCAGCCGCTTTAATCTTCACACTTCTGTGGACCATGGCCGCCTACGGTCAATTCAATGGTACCGTGCAGGGAGTCGTCACAGATGCGTCGGGCGCCGCAGTGCCTGGTGCTACTGTGACGCTCATGAACGTGGGGACGAATGTGTCGCAGTTGACGAAGACGGACTCCGGGGGCATTTACCACTTCGTTTATGTTGCACCGGGATCGTACCAAGTCAGCGCCGAGAACACCGGCTTTGCAAAGACAATGGTCGATATAATCCTCCAAACCGGCCAAACCTTGAACCTGCCCCTCCGGCTCGTGGTCACATCTGTCGCGACGACGGTGGAGGTTTCTTCCCAAGCTCCGCTATTGGATACGGCAGAAACCCGAAATAACTTAACGATTGCAAACACCGGTCTGGAGGCTTTGCCACTCAGTGGCCGAAACATGATCGGCCTGGTCACACTGGCGCCAGGCGCTGTCGGCTTGGGAGTTGCGACGGGTAACATCCCTGGCACCGCAGTGGACAACTTCTCGACCGAGCTGCAGGTGGATGCCAGCGCCAACGGGCAGGGAAGTGTGGCGAACATGTATGTTGTGGACGGGCTGGACATCACGAGCTCGGTCCGGCCAGGCGTCCTGAATCTAACCCCCGATCCGGATTCGATTGAGGAAACCAGCATTGAGACAAACACCTTCACCGTCGATTACGGCCGCGGGAGCTCCATCGAAATGCTGATGACCACGAAGGGCGGCACGGACCAATACCACGGCAGCGCTAGCGACTATTTCAATTACAACGGCCTCTTTGCCAAAACAGAATTCATTAAGCAATACGCTCCGTTCCACAGTAATAATATGGCGGCAACGTTCGGAGGCCCGATCATTCCCCATCACCAGCTCTTTGGCTTTTTCTCGATTGAGCCGTTGAGAGAGTTGGTTTCAACCGGATTTACCGCCACTACTTTCGAGGACTCGGCGTTCACGGCGTGGGCGAAGCAGAATTATCCCAACACGATCGGAACTCAGTTGTTGACTAGCTACGCTCCCAGCGCCGGCACGGTGACCAGCGTGGCGAAGACGGCCGCCCAAATATTTCCGACCACGTGCGGGACTGTGGCGACGGACGGCCTGCCGTGCAGCACCCCCATGCTCGACAACGGCGTCTTCAACAGCACGAACTACCGCAACGGCACGCAGTGGAACCTGCGAGTGGACAAGGATTGGAAGAAAGACCGCCTCTACGGCACGGTCTATCGAACCGTGCTGAACTATGGAGGTGGGACGATCCGGCCGGCGATCACAAGCGCCAACGAGAATTTTGAGCGCGCGTTCCAGTTCAACGAGGTGCACACCTTTTCTCCGAAAGTGTTTAACGAGGCGATCTTCGGGATGAGTCGAATACAAGGGATTGATCCCTATACGGGCACGTTCAAAATCCCGGTGATCAGCGTCACCGGCATGGCGACCGGCTACGGGGTCGGTAACGAGCTTGTAAACGGTTTCATCCAGCCCAACTATCACTGGCGGGATGCCCTCACGGTCATTCTCGGCACCCACACGCTCAGTTTCGGCTATGAAGGCTGGCACGGCGTTGAAATTACCGATTTTGAAGGGGACTATGCCCAGCCGCATTACGTGTACAATAACTTGCTTAATCTGGCTCAGGACCAGCCGTACGACGAAACCGGTTTATCCTACAACATCCTCACGGGACAATTTACCCCGTGGTCTTTCTCCCCAGCGAGCAAAAGCTGGGGCTTGTTCGCAGAGGATGACTGGAAGGCGACGAAAACTCTGACGCTCAATTACGGCGTCCGTTACGATGATGGCGGCAATCCCTACCCAGACTCCGCGGTCACGATCTTTGGCGATTTCCTCCTCGGGCCGGGGGAGACGAGAAATGAGCAGATTGCCAATGGCAGCATCGTCCAGGAGTCTCACGCCCTCAACCACTCTATGGATACCCTGAGTCCCCGCGGGGGATTTGCATGGAACATCCGTGGGAAAGACGCGTGGGTTGTGAGGGGTGGCGCAGGAATTTATCATAACTGGCCGACTATAGCTAACGTTGCTGCTGTATACCGGGGCGATCCGCCCGGACTGCTTTACCCCACGTTTTACTCCGGGACGTCCACGCCTCCAATTGTCTCTATCGGGACTAGCAACACGTACCCGTTCGGTTATACATATCCGTCTCTCCCGCCAGGCACTTTGAACTCGCACGGCGGATTCACGGGTTTACAAGAAAGTGTCGGCGCAATCGATCCAAACGCGTTGGTTCCTGTCGCCTACATCTACTCCGGGACCCTTGAGCGGAAAGTCGGCAACAATGCCGTCGCGAGCATTATTTACTCGGGCGCGCATGGCAGCGATCTCTTCTCTGGCGGCAGCCAGGAAACGGCAGTCTCCTACGGAGTGGATATCAACGAGTTTCCGGGAGACTTAATCCAGTGCAATTGCAGCGTCCCCACGCGACTTAACTCCAGCTTCGGCAAGGTCCTTTACACCGCCAACGACCGTGTCTCGAATTACAATGGCCTGACCTTCGACTTCAACGGCAGGTTCGGGAGCACGTACATCAGCGGTTCCTTCACGCGGTCTGCTTCCAATGACGATGCTGGGGTTTATCCCCTGCCAACCGATCCTCATCAATTCTACGGACCGTCGATTTGGGACGCTCCCAACCGCCTCTCGCTGTCCGGAGCTTACCGACTTCCTGGCCTGGAGCACGGTCGGGGCTTCTTGGGTCGTACTACGGGCGGGTGGAGGCTGAGCGGCACGTCGATCTATCAGACCGGCTATCCATTTACCGTGGGCAATACTGCTTCGTTCCTGCCGCTCAAGAGCAACGGCCAGATTATCGGTTTCGCTACAGGCAGCGGTGATTATTTGGCGAATGGCGATAATTTCTCCTATCCAAACGTCACCAGCTACGCGGAGCATACTTCTCGCAGCGCGTTCCTAGCAGGGAATATCTTCGCGGCAGGCGCCTTCACGACGCCGGCTCTGGCGACTAACGGGAACGAAAAAGTGGGCCAGTTCCGCGAACCCAACTTTGCGGAGACCGATGCGGCGCTCGCCAAAGATACCCTGTTGACCGAGCGGTTGACCCTGCAGTTGCGATTCGAGTTCTACAACCTGTTCAACAGGCCGAACCTGAACGGTGTTGACGTTGGCATGACGGACGCGTCGTTCGGGAAGGCGCTGAGTCAGGAGCTGCCACGCTGGGTTCAGTTCGAAGGTAAGCTTTTCTTTTAGCTGCGACCGCGCCGACCGCAAGTTCGACCGTTGTGAGCCTTAGAATTTCTCGTTGTGCTTTTCACTCGGCAGGAACTTTATGTTTTTCCTTCAGATGGACCAAATTCCACATTTGGTCCATCTGAAGGAAAGTTGCACCTACAGCAAAAATCCACCTGGAAAGCAGGCATTCCTCATGAGATCTGAGTTAATCACTCGCAGAGAAGCATTAAAAGGTATGGCCTCTGTCGGCACTGTGGCCTTGACGTCGCGGGGTCACGCTCTTCCATCTGACGTGCCGATCCTCGTCTCCGGCCGTCCGGTGGAAATTGCGCTAAGTGCCGTGAGCCCGCAGACAATTCGCGTCACGGTGCAACCAATCGAGAACGGCCAGCCCGAAGCGCCTCCTGTTGACGGCGCGCTCATCAAGGAGGAGTGGGGGTTGCCTTTCGTGCGCATGCGGACCTTGTCCGGGACGCGTAACGTGAAACAAGGGGATCTCGAGGTGAAGGTTTCCGTCAACCCCTCATTTGCTATGTCCGCCTTGACGATTCGTGTGGAGACGAGCAGTGGTCGGCTGGTTCAGGAGCTGAGGATTGATGCGTGGTCCGGCAATCTCAGTTTTTACCTTGGCGACGGTCCGTTGTTCGGCCTTGGAGAAGGTGGACCACAGTTCGACCGGCGTGGAAGCAACTATCTGGATATAAGCGGTCAAAGGGGGTACCAGCTTCATACACACGGCTCCCGGGTTCCCATCCAGCTTTTGATTGGAAGCTCCGGGTGGGGCATGTTTGTCCATCATCCTCTTGGAGCTTTCGATCTGAGTGGACAGGAGGGTCAACTTGAACCGACGAATGGGCAGCCTGCACTGCCCCTCGACGTTTTTGTGATCAATGCGAAAGAGCCGGCCACGATTCCTGGAGAATATGCGAAGATTACTGGCTATGCGGAGATGCCTCCCCTATGGTCGCTCGGCTATCAGCAGTCGCACCGGACATTGGGGACGCCCGAAGAGATTCTTCAGGAAGCCAAGATTTTCCGGGAGAAGAAGCTTCCCTGCGATACCTTGATCTATCTCGGAACCGGCGGCAACTGCCCCAGGGGCTGGAACACGGGGAACACGGCGAGTAGAGAGTTCACGTGGAATCCCGAGACATTTCCCGATCCATCCAGCGCACTCCAAGAGCTTCACGATGAGCATTTCAAGGTCGCTTTACAAATTGTGTTCGAAACCCACCATCTCACCGGTACTGTGACCGACCCATGTACCGCGCCGCCTGTGCCCCCCGACAGCAGCCAATGGCCTCCCGACCGGCAGGTGAGTTGCTATTGGCATGAGCACAAGCCTCTCGTCGATTTGGGCCTGGATGGCTGGTGGCCTGACAATGGGGATAGTCTCGACACGCCATCACGGCTAGCGCGCAACCGGATGTATTTCGAAGGCCAGCAGCTGCAACGGCCGAATAAGCGCGTGTATGCCCTCAACCGCAATGCCTATGCGGGAATGCAGCGGTATGCTTCGTTCCTGTGGTCGGGCGACATTGAATCGAGGTGGGAAACGCTGAAGACGCACATTCCCAATGCCATTAACACGGGCCTGAGCGGTATACCTTACTGGGGAACCGATATCGGCGGCTTCGTGCCCACGGAGGAATACACCGGGGAGTTGTATGCGCGATGGTTCCAGTTCGCCGCTTTCACTCCGCTGTTCCGCTCGCACGGGGTAGACTGGCGGTTGCACCTCCCTTGGGGCTGGAACACAGGCGACATTGGTTTTCCCGAGACCCGCACTCCTTTCAATCCCAATCCGGCAGAACTGCATAACGCCGCCATCGAACCCATCTGTAAAAAATATCTCGAACTGCGCTATCAATTGATGCCCTATCTCTATTCGGCAGTGCATGAGACGTGCGAGACGGGGATGCCGATTATACGAGCGCTATGGTTGCACTATCCCGACGATTCCGCCGCAGTTGCTCGTGGAGACGAGTACCTGTATGGCCGGGATATTCTGGTTGCTCCGGTTGCTGAAAAAGGGGCGACTTCCCGCTCACTTTATCTTCCGCGCGGCACATGGCTCGACTATTGGACCCAAGAGAAGCTTGAGGGAGGCCGCGAGATCATCCGCAAGGCTGATCTGGAAACCATCCCTCTCTACATCCGCGCCGGCGCGGTGCTGCCGATGGGACCCGTGAAGCAATATACAGGAGAGAACCTAGACGGACCGTTAACTCTCTGGATTTACCCAGGCGCCGATGGAACATCCTCGCTCTATGAGGACGACGGCGAAACCTTCGACTATCACAAAGGCGAGTACATGCAGGTGGATATCGAATGGAACGATCAGCGACGGCAGCTCAGCCTTCAATTGAGAAAGGGTTCCAAGATGCTTGCGCCCGCGAAAAGGAACATTCAACTGCGCGTGGCTGGAGAAAAAACCAGCCGGAATATTGATTTCGAAGGTCATCCGCTCTCGATAAAACTCTGATTGGCCCCCGCTAATTCGGGAGAATAAGGAGAACATTCCACTATCGCTTGCAGTCGAAACTGTTCGGGCGGATTGTTAACATCAGACATTCTGATATGCTGACATATAATCTAATGCACTCTAATGTCTGAAGAGCGAGGATGTCAATGCTAAAGCCCGTCTTCAGGGTCACCTTGGGCGAGCAGGTTGCGGCCCAGCTCTCGGATCAGATAGCGCAGGGCAGATGGAAACCGGGCGAGAAGTTGCCTTCCGAGTCGGAGCTTTGCTTCGCGATGAAGATTGGAAAATCTACGTTGCGTGAGGCGCTAAAAGCATTGGCGTTCGTAGGCATGGTGCGGATGCGCCCGGGCGAAGGCACATACGTCATTGAGGGATCAGGGCTCCTGATTGATCGCATCATGGCGCGCGGACTACTTAAGACGGACAAAGAACTGCAGGATGTAGGCGAGGCGCGGATGCTGATTGAGGGTGAGACAGCAGCTTTGGCTGCCGAGCGAGCGGATGCTGCAGACTTGGAGCGCTTAGACGACCTGCTTGAGGAAATGCAAGGGAGCTTGGCCGGCAGCGGACAGGATTTTGTGGATCTCGACGTCGAGTTTCATCTTGCTATCGCTCAATGCGCCAAGAACCAGATGTTGTATGAGCTACTCACTCCGATTCGCGGCGTCCTCAAAGAATGGATCAGCAAGTCGCAGGAGTTACCCGGAATTAAGGCGAACGCACATCAGCAGCACACAAAGATTTTGGCTGCGGTCCGCGGGAGGGAACCAGAGAAAGCAAGGCATGCGATGCGGACCCATCTGCAGACCTGCGAAAAGGTGTTCAGTCTTCTTGGCAGAATTTCGGTCAGCAGAGTACAAGTAGAGGTTTGATGCTGTTGCTCGATCTACTTGGACGTATAGTCTTTCGGCTGTATCTGGAGCGCCCACACGATGGGTTATCGCGGGAGTGTTTCAGCATGGGCGCTTCAGATACAGCAACTTGAAGGAAGCCGCCCCGACCGCCAGGCACCTATGCAATTTGAATGGAGCTGAAGAATCGTCGGGGGTTGATTCCCTTTTGTGAGGGGTGCCGGTGAGGTTGGCATGTAGGTGGATATCATGCGTGGATGAGTGTGACGGGCGGTAGGGACTGCGCCCGGAACAGGTTGTAAGTGAGTTGAGATAGTGGTTCGCTGTACCTGCTGTTGGGCTGACCCAAAGCCGGAAAGCTGCGCCAGTTGAAACTAGAAGTATCGTGGCAGTTGAGGCCCTCGAAGAAAGAAAAGGAGGATCAGCCTGCCGAAGAGACCGCACACCGAACCGGCTGCCCGCGATTCGCTCGGGCCCGCCGGGATGTAGTCGATCTTGTGCCGGCCAAAGCACAAGCGATCCACAAGGATCAACAGGCTCAGCATCGCGACATTGTGCACATTCATTCCAAAGCACTTATAATCCACAAATTTCAATAGCCTTCAATAAATCGAATGATCTGTTTTGGGAGCAGAGGGTCGGGGGTTCGAATCCCTCCGCCCCGACCAAACAAAAACAATAGCTTATACAACTCCTCTCACTGTTCAGCCTCCCAATTGTGCTTAAATCTGCAGCTTCCTCTTAGCAATCGCTATTAGGCCCGCACGCTGTCTCGTCGATGCATGGGTTCATTCCGGAGAATCCAGCAGCGAGCTAACACACGGCTGCGGGGAATAGCATGAACGCGAGAGGTGTTCTTGCGATGAAACGCCGCAACTTCCTGCGCAGCATTCCCGCCGCCATTGCACTCGCGCCGCGTGGGACGTCCGCTTTTGCAAGTGCTTCTGAATCGCCCGCCGGTGCTTCGGTTTGTTACGTTTCCCCCGGCAGCATCAATGGAACAGCCGCTCGTGTGCTTATGCCCCCTAAAGATACTCCGCCTCTACCGCAAAGCGGCCGGTTCAAGGGGATTTCACTCACGGGCAGGCAGCGCAACTACCTGCCAACCGTTGCGGCCGACACATGGTATCCAAGCTGGGCAGCCGATGGAACACTCTATTCAAGTTGGGCCGATGGCCGCGTACTGGATTCATCCGGTCAAGAGATCCGCGTCAATTGTCAGTGGAAAGCACCGGAGGGCTGGTTCCGCGATCTTGGCATGAGTGTTTCAGAAGGGCGAATTACCTCCGAATTGGACAAGTCCACAACCACGGGAAATGCAATTCTCACCGGAGACGATCCGTTCGATCTCAAGATCGTTGCTCTTGGTTCTTTTCGCCATGAGTCTCTCCGCTACGAAGGCTATTACCCGTGTGCCAATCTCTTCTACAGAGGAATCTGGTATTACGGAGGCTACTACTGCCATCGCTGGCTGAATTCCCACAATGTCCCAATCACCTATGAACTGGGCGGCTTCGGCGGTTTTCGAATGTCCAGCGATCGGGGAAAGACATGGCAGGACACACCACTTGACGATCGGCGGCCGCTGTTTCCAGAAACTGGCCGTTGCTCAGGCGGCGCACCCATCAAGCTCGGCACGCCTCATTTCGTGGACCTGGGACGAGAGTTGGAATACTCACGCGATGATTACGCGTACCTCGTCGGTCACGGCACGTACGATCCTGACGGAATCAGCAACTGGAGCAGCGGAGACGCAATTTCGATGACGCGCGTGCGGCCTTCACCCGGGACGATCAACGATCCTGGTACTTATGAGTTTTTTGCAGGGCACGATTCGTCTGGACGGCCTGAGTGGTCAAAGGATTTTTCGCGAATTACTCCGATCATCAAGTGGCCCGGCGGCGCGGGGAGTGTGAACGTTACCTATCATCCGTTTCTCAAGAAATACTTCGGCTTCATCTGTGTAGGATGGGCGGATGGGGATTCAGGAAGCTACGATACCTGGTTTGTCGAAAGTGATGAACTAACGGGGCCCTGGCACTCTATTGCCTGTTTGCGGGGAATGGGTGGGGGCCAGCCATATTTTGTCTGCATGCCCAGCAAGTTTATCCAGCCAGATTCCAGGAAGATTACTCTCTTCTACTCTGCAAACTGGCGGAAGCAACGTCCGGGAATCGAGTCCTGGGTTAATCCTAGGGGTCCTCCAGGCATCTACAGCCTTTGTGTTGCAGAATTCGAGCTGCAGGAAGAGGTATAGCGGAAAGTCTGCACTGCGAGGCCCACCGGTGCCCCCTAAGAGAGGAGCCCATCGAACTCCCGTCGGGGGACCGCTGGCAGGCATCTACCGGCGCTTCGCGGCATGATATTCGCGGCGTATGTGTTCAATATCGACGGTTGGCTTGGGGTAGTTCATCTTCAGGGATTCCAAATGCTCCACGACAATGCGCGCAATGGCCAGATCGCGGAACCACTTGTGGTCGGCGGGGACGATGAACCACGGAGCGCGCTCGGTGCTGCACCGCGATAGCGCCTCTTCATAGGCGGCCACGTAATCTTCCCAGAAATCGCGTTCCTTGTAATCAGCCTCGCTGATCTTCCATTGCTTCGCAGGATCATCAAGCCGTTGCTTGAAGCGCTTCAACTGTTCTTCCTTCGAAATATGCAGATAGAACTTAAGAATCTGCGTACCGTGCGCGACCAGCTCACTCTCAAACCGGTTGATCTGATCGTAGCGGCGCGACCAAATCTTCTTAGGAACGAGATTGTGAACTCTGACGATGAGCACATCCTCGTAATGCGAGCGGTTGAAGATGACAACTTCGCCCTGCGCAGGCGCCGCCTTGTGTACCCGCCAAAGAAAATCGTGGGCGAGTTCCTCGGCGGAGGGCTGCTTGAACGCAGCGACGCGGCAGCCTTGCGGGTTCATGGAACCCAGAACGTGTTTGATCACACCGTCTTTACCGCCAGTGTCGAGCGCCTGAAGGCAAATGAGCAGCGAATGCTTGCGCTCGGAGTAGAGCAGATCCTGCAGTTCGCGCAGCTTTTGCTGGTAGTGTGAGATCTCCTTCTCGGCAGCCTTGTGGTTCTCGTGGCCGCCCTTGAACGAGGGATCGATTCTTTTGAGCTTGACTTTGCTGCCTGGCGCAACCTTGAATCGCTCGTGATCATTCATTTCCGTGCTCCGTTCGAAAGGCGCAAGAGCCCGGATCGAATTCTATCCGGTCCGCGCCGACAGCCGGAGAAAGAGCAGCCGACCGACGCGGGATTTACAGAAGGTTATCCTTGCGGTTGCACAACAACGAAGAGCGTGTTTCCGCCGCGATCGATGAGCAGCAGCACTGGTTGATTCGCGCGGCGGGCAAGAGCCTGACGGAATTCTTCGATGCTATGTACCGGCTTGCGGTTGACTTCCTCGATCACGTCGCCGTGCTGGATGCCCGCGGCAGCTGCAGCGCTCGACTGGTCCACATCTGTGACCACAACGCCCGCTGTCCCCGGCTGCAAGCCAAGCTGCTGTGCGATTTCAGGCGTCAGGTTCTCGACGTGCAAACCCTGCAACGCCGCCTCTGCACCTTCCACGGGTGCGCCCGGCTGGCCGCTTTCAGGGTAGGTGCCGAGGGTCACGTTGATCTCCTGCGTTTTCCCGTTTCTGTAAACATCGAGATGAGCTACCGAACCGGGCGCCATTTCCGCAACGCGTAAGCTGAGATCGTCCGGCCCTGAAACGGTGCTGCCGTTCAATTTCAGAACGATGTCGCCACGCTGGAGGCCGGCCTTGGCTGCGGGGCCGCCGGGAGTGACGTCGCCAATGAGCGCGCCTCCGCCCTGGCTGAGTCCGAAGGCCTTCGCCATGTCAGGATCGACGCTTTGAATCCTCACTCCCATATAGCCGCGAATCACCTTGCCGTGGTCAACGATCTGGTCGATTACGTCGCGGGCCATGTTGACGGGGATGGCAAAGCCAATGCCTTCATTGCCTCCACCGCCGCCGGAAATGATCGCCGTATTGATGCCCAGAAGGTTGCCGCGCAGGTCGATCAGCGCTCCGCCGGAGTTGCCGGGATTGATGGCCGCATCGGTCTGGATGAAGTTTTCGTAATGCTCGATGCTACCGCCTAAAGCGCGACCGGTCGCACTCACGATGCCCATTGTGGCCGTCTCGCCGATGCCAAAGGGGTCGCCGATGGCGAAGACGAGATCGCCTACCTTGAGTTTCGACGAGTCTGCAAAGGCGAGTGTCGGCAGTCCGGCAGCTTCGATCTTTACTACGGCGATGTCTGTCCGAGGGTCGGTGCCCACCAATCTCCCCTTATACTTCTTCCGGTCCTGCGTATATACCTCGATATCCGAGGCGCCCGCGATGACGTGATTGTTGGTAACGATGTAACCGTCCTGGGTGATGATCACGCCTGAGCCAAGGCTCTCTTCACGCTCGGGCTGGGGCTGTTGCTGCTGTCCAAACTGGTTGCCAAAGAACTGACGGAAAAACGGATCGTTGAACAAGGGATTCTGGACTCCCTGCTGCTTTACGACCTTGGTGGACGAGATATTGACGACTGCGGGCAGCGCGGGATCGATGACCGTCGAAAAACCATCTTTGAAGCTGGACAGATTAACCGGCGAATTGTCAGTGGCGATGCGGAGCGAAATGTGTTGGCCGCCGGCGACGGCATGGAATCCGGGGAGATGGATGATCCCGGCGCGAACGAAGCCACCAAGAACGAGCACGGCAACGATTAAAACAATGGGCCAAATGGGCAGTTTTCTCGCTTGGACAGTCATTCGGTTCCTTCTTTCTTCGCTCTCAATGCGGGCCGCGACTCACGGTCTTCCAACCCTGAAAGGTTTTGAGCACGCTGAGGTAGTGCAAAATGTCTTCGCGGGAAAGCATACCGACAATGCCATTCCCATCGACAACCGCTAGCTGGTTGACGCCGTCGCGGCCCATCTTTTCGAGAGCCGACCACAGAACTGCGTCCGGCTGTGTGGAGTCGACCTCGGAGAGCGGGACCATCACTTGCGCGGCCGTGGTCGAGGGCCACGTCTCGTGCGGCACGCTCCGGATCGCGGCCAGCGTTACCAGGCCGGCCGCTCCGTCCGGCAACATTGCAAAAACGGACCGTCCGTTCGACGGCAAACCAGTCTGCCGTGCAAGTTCCTCGATCGTGATACTCGCGGGAACCTGTGGGAAGCTGCGCACCATGGCGTCGGCGACCTTGTGTCCGCCGAGCAGGTTCTTAAGTGTTTCTTGGTGCAACTGGGTTCCAGCAGCACTCTCCAGGAACCAGCCGATGAATGCAATCCAGATTCCTCCGGCCACGTCGCCTGTGAGCAAGTGCCAGAGGCCGAAGAAAATGAGCAGAAAGCCGAAAAAGCGCCCGGAAAACGCGGCAGCCATCGTGGCGCGATGATAGTTGTTCGAAAACCGCCACCAGAGCGCGCGAAAGACGCGCCCGCCATCCAGCGGAAATCCTGGGATGAGATTGAAGATGGCGAGAATCAGGTTGAGGAGGGCCAGGTACTCAGCCAATGCAAAGAACGGTTGCGAGCTGGCGACAAGAGGCTCAATTTCCCAGCAAACGGCAGCCAGGGCGAAGCTCGTCAGCGGTCCCATGACAGCAATCCAGAATTCCGCCGCAGGGCTAGGCGGCTCGGCCGCAATCTGGGAAACGCCGCCGAAGAGAAAGAGCGTAATGCGTGGAACCGGAATGCCGTAGCGCTGGGCCACGAGCGAGTGCGCCAGTTCGTGGACGAGCACGCTGTCGAAGAGCATCACGGCGGTGATGGCGCCCATTGTCCAGTATTCGGCGTCGCTCCAGTTCCTGAACTCCGCCGGATAATAGCTGACTGCCATAACCCATGTGAGCAAACCGAAAATCAGGAACCACGAGTAGTCCAGATCGATGGTGATACCGAAAATCCGGCCAATTGGAATGCCATGTCGGGACATATTCATGTACTACCTGTTTAGATGCATAAGTTGCGTGGCCGGGCAGCAGCGCCACGCCAAAAAGTTTACGACCTGAATCCCGGATGGCTATGCAGCCCCTTCGCCAAGGATTGATGGAATGACGGCGGGCTTCGGTGACAGACTGCTCACTCCTGCCTCGACCGCGTTTACACGATCCAAAACGCCAGCTTGTCCGTTTCCAGCTCACGAACCCTTCTGCTACCTTTGAGGTTGGCGCCGCCCTCCCCGCCGGAACAATATCAGCTCGTAGGTGGCCGCATTGGACCTGATCGATCGGCTTGCGGAGCACAAGACGCTGGCTGCAGCGCCGAGGGAGGAACTTGTCTGGCTGGCGGAACACGGGACACTACGGCATCTCGCGGCCGGCGAAGTGCTGTCGCACAAGGGCGTTCAGGTGGAAGGGCTTTACGTCGTTCTGACGGGCCACGTGTCGCTCTCGGTTGATCGCGGGTCCGGTCCGCAGAAAATTATTGAATGGCGTGCGGGTGAAGTCTCGGGGATTCTGCCCTATTCGCGGCTCACCAGTCCACCGGGAGACGCGGTTGCCCAGGAACCGAGCGAAATCCTCGCACTGCCCCGCGAACTGCTTCGCGCATTAACACGTGAGTGCCACGTCGTCACATCGATTCTTGTGCACACGATGCTCGATCGTGCCCGGCTCTTCACCTCAAGTGACCTGCAGAACGAGAAGATGATCTCGTTGGGCAAGCTTTCCGCCGGCTTGGCGCACGAACTCAACAATCCCGCTTCAGCCATTGAGCGCAGCGCCGCTCTGCTTGAGGACCGCCTGGAAGAAGCCGAGACGGCGACCCACGCGCTGGGAGTGGCCCGGCTGAGCGACGCGCAGCTTGGCGCTGTCGAGACGATTCGCATGGCATGCCTCGCCCGGGCGCCGCATGGCGTTCGTTCGCCTGTCGAACAGGCGGAACGCGAAGAGGCAATCGCCGACTGGCTTGACGATCACGACCTGGATGCGGACAGTGCTGACGTGCTTGCCGATACTCCCGTCACTCTTGAGGCGCTCGATCAGCTTGCCGGCGCCGTGCAGGGAGCGGTTTTGGGCGTGGTACTGCGCTGGGCTGCCGCCGGATGCGCGGTGCGCAGTCTGGCGTCGGAAATTCAGGAAGCGGCGATGCGGATCTCCGGGCTGGTGACGGCCATCAAGGGATTCACACACATGGACCAGGCGATGGTGGCCGAGCCTGTGGATCTGGCCCTCAGCCTGGCCAACACCGTCACAGTGCTCAGGGCTAAGGCACGACAGAAATCGGCAGCGGTGGCGATCGAGCTGGAAGCGGGACTGCCACGCGTGCGCGGATTTGCAGGCGAGCTGAATCAGATTTGGGGAAACCTCATCGACAATGCGCTGGATGCGGTCGAGGATGGCGGCCACGTCGAAGTGAAGGCCAGCCGAGAAGGTGAACGTGTCGTGGTGCGCATCGTTGACGACGGTCCCGGTATTCCCGCTCCCATTCGCGAGCGCATCTTCGATCCGTTCTTCACTACCAAACCCATGGGGCAGGGAACCGGGCTCGGATTGGATATCGTTCGCCGCCTTGTGCGCCATAACGACGGCGTCATCGAAGTTGACTCGCAGCCGGGGCGGACGGAGTTCCGCGTCGGACTGACGATTGACGAAACTCAGAAAGCGGGGCCGGCACAATGAACAAGCCGGTTCTGCTTATCGTTGACGACGACCCGCAGGTCTTGGCGGCGGTGCGCCGCGATCTGCGCTCCCGTTATCGCGAGAACTACACAGTGATGAGTGCGGCGTCCGGCGAGGATGCACTCAACGCCATCCGCGAACTGAAGAGCCGAGGTGATTCGGTCGCGATGCTCATCTGCGATCAGCGCATGCCGGGCATGATGGGCGGCGAGGTCCTGGCCAAATCGCGGCCGATCTATCCGCTGGCCCGCCGCGTTCTGCTCACTGCGTATTCCGATATCGACGCGGCTGTGAAGGCCATTAACGAAGCCCATCTTGACCACTATCTTTCCAAGCCATGGGAACCGCCGGAAGAGAGGTTGTTTCCTGCCATCGACGATCTGCTCGACGCATGGCAGGCCGAATACCTTCCGGAGGCGAAGGGTTTGCGGCTGGTGGGCTATCAGTGGTCTCCCCAATCGCACGCCATCAAGGATTTTCTGGCGAGCAACCTGATCCCCTATCGCTGGCTCGATGTAACCCGCGACGCGGAATCTGGTGCGCTGCTCGATGCCGCCGGAGTGAGGGTGGACGAACTTCCTGCGCTGTTCTTCGACGATGGCTCGCCCGTGTTGCGCAATCCGGATCCCCGGCAGGTGGCGGAACGGTTGGGCAAACCTCTCACCGCTGCCTTCGACGTTTACGATCTGGTGATTGTCGGAGCCGGTCCCGCGGGTCTCGCGGCAGCCGTATATGGCGCATCAGAGGGTTTGCGTTCGCTTCTGCTTGACCGACACGCACCGGGCGGCCAGGCCGGCTCCAGCTCGCGCATTGAAAACTACCTCGGCTTTCCAGCGGGCGTGAGCGGCAGCGAACTTGCTCGGCGCGCGATCATGCAGGCGCAACGCCTCGGCGCGGAGTTCCTGGCCCCGCTCGAAGTGACGGGCCTCTCCATCGACGGAGGATACAAGCGCCTTGCCCTAGCCGACGGCCGCCAGATCGTCACGCGCGTGCTGCTGGCCAGCACGGGCATGTTCTATCGCGAACATCCCGCACCCGGCATCGCCGAGCACACCGGAGCAGGCGTGTATTACGGCGCGGCTACCACTGAGGCGTCTGCATTCAAAGACCGGCGAGTGATTGTTGTGGGCGGAGGAAATTCGGCGGGACAGGGCGCCATCTATCTTGCCCGCTATGCACGCGAGGTGGAGATTGTGATTCGACGCGACTGCCTGCGCGAAACCATGTCGCAGTATCTGATCGAGCAGATCGAGAAGACTGCGAACATCCGGCTTCGGCCTCAGACCGAAGTCGAATGCGTCGAGGGTGAAGGTCACGTGGAAGGAATTACGCTCAAGTCGCTTACCGATGGATCGACCAACTCGGAAGAAGCCGACGCGCTCTTCATCTTCATCGGCACGCGTCCCCGGAGCGACTGGCTCCCCGATGAAGTGCTGCGCGACGCCAAGGGGTTTGTGCTCACCGGCCGCGACTTGATGGCCGCCGAAGGCTACGCACGCATCTGGAAAGAGCAGCGCGAGCCGCTGGTTCTGGAAACCAGTGTTCCCGGTGTGTTTGCTGCAGGGGACCTTCGCGCCGGTGCGATGAATCGTGTGGCTTCTGCTGTTGGCGAGGGCTCGATGGTGGTGCGGCTTGCGCACGAGTACCTCGCGCTCACCTGAGCGTCGGCGCCATGGGCAGTTAATCGCAAACCATCTCCTCATCGGCAAAGGGCAGCATGGCGTCTGAGCTCTCTTGACCCGCTTCAAGTTCATCGCTCTCACCCGCCTCAATTCGCGGCACAAAGAACCGCTCCACCTCTGCAAGCACGTCGGCGCCATTGCGCGCATGGTAGATGGAAGCGCGCAGTTTCGCTCCGCCCGGCACGCCGTGTGTGAACCAGGTGGCGAATTGCTTCATCTTTCCCACAGGATCGCCCATCTTGGCGTCGCGGGGTAAGTCTTTGGTCGCTTCGGTCTCGGCCATCAGCATCTCAAAGTACGCGCGAATCATGTGGTATCGATTCTCAGTCGTCGGCCGCTCGTAGCTGCCAGTTGCCGTGTACTGCGCGATCTGGCGAAAGATCCACGGATTGGCCGGCGCGGCACGGCCGATCATCACCGCGTCGCAGCCGGTCTCGGCGACCATGGCCGCGGCATCCTCAGGCGTGCGAATGTCACCATTGCCGACCACCGGTAGGCGCACCGCCTGCTTCACCTGGGCGATCCAGCCCCACTGCGCCTGCCCGCTGTAGCCCTGCTCGCGGGTGCGCGCGTGCAGGGCCAGGCCGTTCAACCCTTCGGCCTCGGCCATTTTCGCGAGCTCCACGCACACGATCTGCGATTCGTTCCAGCCGGTGCGGAACTTGACGGTGAAGGGAATTGTGACGGCGTTTCGGATTGCCCGGAAGATCTCGCCGATCCTGGGCAGATCGCGCAATAGCCCCGATCCGCCATTGCAGCCCACCACGCGCTTGGCCGGGCAACCAAGATTCAGGTCGACCGTGTCGAAACCGGTATCCTGCACGATGCGCGCCGCCTCGGCCAGCGTCTCGGGATTGGATCCGAACAACTGCGCGCCGATAGGATGCTCATCGTCATAAAACGTCAGGTAGCGACGGCGCTTGGTCTCGCGCATTCGGCTCAGACCATCGGCCGAAGTGAACTCCGTCATCAGCAGACCGCAGCCTGACTGGGCGTTGGTCACTATCGCCTCAACGTCCGCCGTTTTCTGACCACTGAGCACCGACCACTGATCACTGGTAAACAGGCTCGCGTGCCGGATGAATCGCCGGAACACGGTGTCGGTCACTCCGGCCATGGGCGCGAGCACGGTGGCGGGCCGCACTGTGACCGATCCAATCCGTACCTGAGCGGGTACGCGAGCCTCTGCGGGCATCGCATGCTCCACCGGATTGTCCCAGTTCTTCTTCACTGTGAATCCTCTACGCGGCATGGTAGGCGCCTCTTTGCGCCAAACAAACGTAAGCCTCCGCCGCGGCGGAGGCCTGCTCGACCAACTCTTTGCCTCGGCCTACTTCGCTGCCATCGCTTTGTCGCTCTTGGCATACTTCCTGCGGAAGCGTTCAACACGCCCGGCTGTATCGACCAACCTTTGTTTGCCCGTAAAGAACGGGTGGCAAACCGAGCAAATTTCCACGTGAATGTCGCCCTTGTGAGTTGAACGGGTCTCAAAATTGCTCCCGCAGGCACACAATACCCGCACCGCGGCGTAATTGGGATGAATCTTTTCCTTCGGCATCGCTGAAAATACAGACCTTTCCTTCAATTCTTCTCTCCATATATTGTAGGGAGATTCGGGTTTTCGCGCAATCCGAAGGACAGCTTCTAGCGTTTAGCCGTTTGCTAAGAGTTGCGTAAGCGGGCCGCTTTTGGCTTCACTGCGACTGAAGTCGAGGGCAAACGACTAAGAGATAAAGGCCAATAGCTACTGGCTGTTTCACCGAAAATCCCTGGATTTCACCTCAACTTGTGTCAGCTCCAGGGGCACAATGCGCTGTGCCTTTACGTGGATCACGCCTTCCTGGTTCTGCACCGGCCCCTCGATGCGCAAAAACCGGTTCCGCGTCACGATCAGCCGATCGCGCTCAAAGACATCGGGGGTCAAAATCACATTGGCAATTCCTGTCTCGTCTTCCATCGATAGAAAAACAAACCCTTTCGCTGTGCCCGGCCGTTGCCGCGCAATCACGCACCCGGCAATGCGAACCCAACCGCCGCTTTTGCAAGTCTCCAACTCCGTCGCTGCCAGAATTCCCTCCGCACGCAGCGCCGCGCGATGATACGCCATGGGATGCGGCCCAGTTGTCAGTCCTGTGCCCGCAAAATCCGCCGCCAGCCGCTCTTCGGTTGTCATCTGCCGCAATGGCATTGCCGTATGGCCCGGCATTGCTGCTGTGCCACCTGTAGTCGACGCTGCTGCTTGTGCGCCTGCGCCATTTCGGCCGTTTCCGTTCGCTGTCTCTGCTCCACGCAGCAATGGCCCCACCGGCCGCCCTGCCCACTCCACCTGCCATAGCGCATCGCGCCGATGCTCCACTTCACCCAGGGAGTTCAACGCCCCAATCTGCGCCAGCGCTACCAGTTCCTTGCGGTTAAGCGCCGGAACACGCAGCGCCAAATCGTCCACCGACTTGAAACCACCCTCACTGCGCGCCGCAACCAGCGCCTCTGTTGACGCTGGCGCAATCCCTTCGCGTAGTTCATGCCGAGACGCAGCGAAATCGATCCATCCGTCTCCCGCTCGAGCGTGCACAGCCACTCCGACCGTTGCACGTCGATGGGCCGCACGCGCAGCGCGTGCCGCTGTGCATCCTTTACTAGAACTGCGGGCGCATAAAACCCCATCGGCTGGTTGTTCAGGAGGCCGCAGGTAAACGCTGCCAGATAATGCACCTTGAGGTAGGCCGAAGCGTACGCGATCAGCGCGAAGCTCGCCGCGTGGCTCTCGGGAAATCCATACATGGCAAACGAGGATATGCCCTGCACGATATTTTCCTGCGCTTCGGCGCCTATGCCATTGTGCGTCATCCCCGAGCGGAGCCGCCCTTCCAGGTCTTTCATGCGTTGCATCGATCGCCGCATGCCCACCGCTCGGCGCAACTCTTCGGCCTCTGCTCCCGAGAAGCTCGCCACCGTCATGGCCATGCGCAGCAGCTGCTCCTGAAACAATGGCACTCCTAGCGTGCGTTTCAGCACGGGCTCCAGCGAAGGATGCGGATACGTGACTTCTTCCTTGCCTTGCCTTCTACGCATGTAGGGATGCATCATCTTGCCCACAATCGGCCCTGGCCGGATGATCGCCACTTGCACGACCAGGTCGTAAAAGCGCACCGGCGCGTTATGCGGAATCGAGGCCATCTGCGCGCGGCTCTCCACCTGGAACATTCCAACCGTGTCAGCCTTGCGCAGAGTCTCATAGACCTGTGGATCTTCGGGCAGCAACGCCAAATCCACTTGCTTGCCGTAGTGGCGTGGGATCAGCTCGATTGCATCCTTGACCGCAGCCAGCATGCCCAGCCCAAGCAGGTCTACCTTGATCAGCCCCATGTCGGCGCAATCTTCCTTGTCCCACTGGATCACTGTGCGCCCCGGCATCGACGCGCGCTCAATCGGGACGACGCGATTCAAGAGTCCGGCACAGATCACCATGCCGCCCGAGTGCTGCCCGAGGTGTCGCGGCAGATCCTGCATGCGCATGCACAGGTCAAGATAGCGGCTGATGCGCGGATGCCGCACGTCGAAGCCCGCCTGCGCAAAGTGCTTTTCCATGGTGTCGTTCTCGCCGCGCCACTCCCAGTGACCCATCAGGCTCGACAAGCGCGCCGCCTGCTCTTCCTCGAAACCCAATACTTTGCCCACTTCGCGCGCCGCCGAGCGCCCGCGATACGAAATTACGTTCGCTGTCATCGCCGCGCCCAGCGCGCCGTAGCGCTCATACACATACTGGATCACCTGCTCGCGCTCGTCGCCGGAAGCAAGATCGAGGTCGATGTCGGGCCACTCACCGCGGTTCTCGCTCAGGAAGCGCTCGAAGAGCAGCTCCATTCCCACCGGATCGACTGCAGTAATTTCGAGCGCGTAGCACACAGCCGAGTTTGCCGCCGATCCGCGCCCCTGCACCAGAAATCCGCGCCACTGGCAGTAGCGAATGATGTCCCACACGATCAGAAAATATCCCGCAAAACCCAGCTTCGCGATCAGCGTGAGTTCATGCTTCACCTGCGCACGCGCCTTGTCGAGCAAATGCCGTTTCATCGGCGATCCATAGCGCTTGCGCACGCCCTCCTCCACGCGCTTGGCCAGAAAGCTGTCCATCGTCTTGCCCTCCGGCATGGGATAGTGCGGAAATTCGTAGCCCAGGTTTTCAAGCGTGAACTCAAGCCGGTCGCTCACAATGCGCGTGTTGGCAATGGCCTCGGGAATGTCGTGGAAGAGCGCTGCCATCTCGTGCGCGGCGCGCAGATGCCGTGCGGTGTTACGCTCAAGCAGCCGTCCCGCCTGATCGAGCGTCGTGTGATGGCGAATCGCGGTGAACGCGTCGAGCAGTTCGCGATCTTTTACGTCCGCGTAGCGCACGCCGTTGGTCGCAATCACCGGCAGACTGAGACTTTCCGCAATGCGCAGCAACGATTGGTTGCGGCACTCTTCTTCTCGCTCCTGGTGCCGTTGCAGTTCGAGATAAAGATTGCCTCGTCCGTAAATCGCGGCTAGCCGCTCAACAATCTTCCGTGCATCGTTCTCGCCGCCGCGTGCGAGTGCTGCGGCCAGCGGACCTTCCTCGCCGCCAGTCAGGCAGATCAGGCCAGCCGAAAACTCTTCGAGATCTTCAACTGTCGCTGCACCTTCGGCCTTTGTCGTCTCGCGCATTTTGAAGCGCGTCACGAGTTGGCAAAGATTCTGGTAGCCCACTTGCGATGCGCACAGCAGCACGATGCGGGCAGGCTCGGCAGGAAACCGGTGCGGCAGCCACGCAGGAGGAGTCATCCGATTGCCGAACGAAGAGACGGCAATCTCCGCGCCAATGTGCGCCTTCACGTGGCACGGCTGCGCCGCGGTGTGGAAGCGCGCCACGCCGTATACGCCGTTGCGGTCGGCAAGCGCGATTGCCGGCATCTCCAGCTCCACTGCGCGCTGAATCAGGCGTTCGGGCAGTGATGCGCCAGCCAAAAAGCTGAAGGCACTCGCCGCATGCAGTTCGATGTATTCGTTATCACGCGGAGCGGTCGAGGATCGCTGTTGATTGCGAACAGGCGCAGGCTCCATTGGCGCCGCCGCCCGATACTCATCGTTGGGATGGCAAACGGGAGTTCCATGCGAGCGTGTGTTCGGAACATGGATGCCGCTGTCAGTCGTAAAACGCCTCCAGTTGCCACGCATTCCGCGCGCAGTCGCGCGACAACAAGCAGGCCACAGTGGCGCCGTTGTTGGCCGTGGCAAGTACATCCCACTCCTCTGTGTCCCATGTGTCCAGTGACCACCAGCAACCGCTCGTCCTCCATGGTCCATACGCTGCAGCAATCATGTATGTGTGCTCTCCATCGCGAAATGAGACTGGCTTGAGCGCTGCATGCTTCATGGATAGTGTGGTCCGGCGTAGTGGAGATGCCGTAGCTGTGGGTGACACTACCGCCCGAACTGTCCGCGGCGGCCGCACGCGCCGCAACGCTATCCGCGGCATGACTTCCATGAGTGCATCTTTTTTGCTACGCGCGCCCCGAGTCTCGCTTTTGAGATTCGGGAGAGAAAACTCCTCCATATGAAATCGGCCTGCGGAGTGGGTATCCTCAAGTACCGGCGATCCTACGCGCTCGTCGCCCACCATCGCTCTCAGACGCGCCAGCGTCACGTCCAGCCGCGACGGCTCCGGCGTCTGCGGTGCAAACAATCCCAGCTGCATTTTGTTTTGCGCTCCCGCCTCTGCATGAAGGGTGAGCGAAACCACGGCAGCCTGCGGTGGGTGTGCTCCAATCTCCAGTTGCAGCAGCTTGAGCAGGAATCTGCGGTCAGTTGAGGGAACAGCCGGGCGGATTGCGATGCAATGCGTTCCACTGCGCTCGAGCGCCATCTCCGCAGTCAATGCGCGCAGCGCCAGCGCCCGCCCTGCCGCACGCATCACCAGGCAATCGATCATCCGCGCGCCTACAAAGAGCAGGGAATCGATCTGCTCGACGGGCGCTTCGAACTCGCAAAACTCGTCGAGCGCAAACCGCGCTTCAATGGGAACGAACGCATGCGCCGCTTCGCCGCGCGCGAGTTCGCGCCAGCATCGCGCCTGGGGTCCGACGCGCGCCACCAGTTCCGCCTCGGGCAGCGCCGCCAGTTCGCCCAGCTTGCCAATGCCCCACAGCGCGAAGGTCGCTGCATATTCCTCGTCCAGGTCCAGCGCCGCGATCGGCAGCCTGGCCAGCGCCTCCGCTTCCGCGCTTTCAGGAATCACCGCGATGCTATGAATGCTAGCCGCCTTCATTCGTGCCGCGTCGTAGTTCGCGCTCACCGCGACCGAGGCGCGAAACCCCGCTCCTGCCAACTCCTCGCGCAATCGCTCCGCCAACTGCGCCGGTGGCCCAAACAGCCGTTCCGTGCCCGCAATGTCCAGCACGAACGCACGCGCAGCGCCGGCGCACGCCTCCTCGATCCTTGGCGAAAACTTTGCCGCGCACTCCAGAAACACCGCCCGAGCCGCGATTTCGCTTTCCGCCGAGCGCTTCAGCAGCCGTAGCCCGTTGATGCTCTCGGCTTCCAGCCGCGTCATGCCCGCCACCACGCCACGCCGCCCGGCCAGTCGGTTCATTGAGCACACCCACTCCTCAGGCGCGCGGCCGTCCAGCACCGCAACCGGTTCCGTCTGCCAGTCCGTCCGTAGACGTATCAGGGCCTGCGTGGGAAACTCCGCGGCCCATGCACATGCATACATGGTTCGGCTCATGCTCGCGCCTCCTGATCCCACGCCGCATTCGCCTGCCAGGTCGCGGCCGGAGGTTTTCGTGTTGTAATCTCTATCGGCGCCGATCGCTCTCTCCCGCGCCGCACCGTAAACTCGAAACCTTGCAGTACTGTGCCGCCTGCCTGCCCCGCATGCTGTGCCGAGCACTCCAGCACCACTGCCGCGGCCGACTGCGCATAGGCCCGCCTGCCCAACACCACCAGGCTGCACTGTGTTCGCTCCGCAGCCTGCCTGTAGCGAAACCATGCGGCCAGCGGAATACGGCTCGCTTGCTCCGGGGCTGTATCGCCCAGATCCAGCACGACACTCGAAAATCCACCCGCCTGCAGCAGCAGATCCGTCGCCCGCAGCCCCTGGTCGAGCCTCGTCCACGAGATCCGTGGGGTGAAGCTCCTGGCCCGCCGCTGGCCTTTTGCATCCACCGCCGGTCGCACACCAGCCTCATCCCGGCAGCGTATCCACAACAGCCGCGTGAGCTGCACTCCATTCGCGGCCGCCGACTCCGGATCGAACGCATCCTGAATGTCTACCCACGCGCACGGCCGCGCCTCAGCCGTACTGCGCGCCACAAACCGCAGCGCCAGGCTCGTGCGTCCCGATGTAGCTGTTCCAGTCAGCTCGCTGATCGCACCCACCGGCAGTCCGCCATGCAGCAGCTTGTCTATGGCTTCAATCCCCGTAGCTGCAACCTCATAGATCGTGCGTGGCGTGGGTGACAGCGCTGCTGGAAACCTGCGTTCCAGTGCGTGTTCGATCTCTAAACGAAGTGCGGCGGCAGTAGGCATAGGATGAAAGGCAATCTCGATTTTCGCCTTTTGTTCGCCTAATGTAGCGCTAAAGCACCTCGCTTGTCAAAGCCACGATCTGTGGGATGCATTGTGGATGCTGGCCCAACCCATAGTGGCGCTTGGATTTGCTAATTCGCTGATCTCGAACGCTTTCCTGCTAGCTCTGCCCGCGCCGCCAGGCCAATCGCCATCGCCATCACGCGGTCATCATGCGTCCCCGCCTGAGCGCCAATATTGCCGTTTGGCAGCCGTACGAAGCTTCTGCACTCCGCCAGCAACCGCCGGCTCTGGAAGCACGCCGACTCCTCCACTAGCGCAGCATCGAGTTGCCCGATCATCGCCGGCCGGCTCACGCTCGTCGTCAGCCAGCCAGCCTGTCCGCCCTGCCGGTAAATCCGCCCATATTTACATGCAGTCTCCGCCAACGCCAGAACGCCGCTGCCGTGATTATTCCGCTCCACCACCAGCCATGCGCCGTTGTACTCCGTCGCCAGATCGGTGACGAACCGCGCGAGCTCCAGGCCGCCCATGTGCGCGGCAAACTCCGCACACTGCAACCCTGTCTCCATCTCCAGTACCTGTGCGGCAGAGTAGTCGCCCTCGCTCCCGCCGCCCGCCGGATCCACTGCGACCAGGTATTCTTTGCCTTTTACCGGCGGCAGCCAGATCTCCATTTCGCCATTCAGCTCCTGCATCACCGGCTCTCGGGCCGCCTTCATTCGCGTCTCTATCGCGGCCAACTCGAAGACACACTCGCCGCTGGTTATGAAACAGCTTTCTTCGTCTTCGGCAAACTCCTGCCGTGCGACACCGCGAAAATCCGCCCTGATCCTGCGCCGGTAGCCGATCTGTCTCAAGGTCAATCGGTGTTTGGCTATCAAGCCGCGCTCTTCGTCTGTCAGGCTTACCTCGTTCACAGCCGCAGCCTGGTACTTCGGCTCCATCCACCACGGAAAGAAGTGCCGCACCATCCCCGTCTCGCCAGCCTTCAGCCACTCTTCGTGAAAGCACCCGCCCACTCCTTGTGGCGTCGACTCAAGAACGAGCTCTCCTTCCGGCGACATGCTTGCGCGCAGGCCTGCCAGAATATCCGCTGCATCGCCGGGCCAGCGCGCCACCTCGCTGCAGTGCAGGTTTTGCACCGTTAATCCCCGGCCCGCGTTGCGATCAGCCGCACTCACTACGCGATATTGCGCATCGATCTCGGGAAACACAATCTGCCGCACATTCGATCGCGTCGTTCGCAGTTGGCCGTCGCGTAATCCGTCCGGCAGCCAGTCAACAAACCTGTGCACGATGCGGAAGATCTCCTCTGCCGCCTCTTGTGTATGCGCCACTTCCAGAGTGAGCGTTCCCGGTTGCGTAATGGTCTTCACAAAAAAACGTCCTGCTACCCACGTCGTCATCCCCATCTGCCGCGCCTTCAGCACGATGTTCTGCTGTCCCCGCCGCTTCTCGAACTCCTTCTGAATATTGTTCGCTTTCAACTTCAGCGGCTTTCCAGTGCGCGACCTCACCACCAGTAGCTTCTCGGCCAGCGCCATGGCTACCGAGCGCCCATGGAGGCTTGCAGGGCGTTGATCCAGAATCCGCCCGAACTGTTCCAGCTCTGCTCTGCCCAGGTTGTCCAGGCACCCCCTTCGCTCCAGCGTTTCGAGTGCGCGTTGTCCCGCTTGATCTGTCACCGATTCCCCCGAATCGACATGCTCACCCACTGACGTGACGGGCATGCGACCAAAGAAAACGTAGCAGCACTTACGTCGAATGAGAGAAGAACGCCTGTGTTTGTCCTTTATGTATGGAATGCAGACCGCGATGACACGTCCATGCGGCCGCTCCTACATCAGCCAGCACGCGCTTCCCGGCTCCACATAGCTGGTGCCCGAACTGCTGCTGCTCTCGTAGTAGAGTGTGATCACTACGGGGTTGGATCCCGTCACCAGCGTGAAATCGATGTCCACTCGATAACCGGTCGACGCTGCTCCCGGCGTTCCTGCCGTGGTCACCGCCGTCGCTGTTGTATTGCTGATCGTTGTGTATTTATCCGCCAGAGTCCCGCCGTTCGATCCACCATGCATTGTGCCCAGAACCCACAGATCCGTTGGAGCATTGTTGGCGCCAAGCCCGAAGGTCGTTGTGTACGATGTCGAACTTCCCTCCCAAATGATCGCGCACTTGCCATGAACCGTAGTGCTTGCAGGTACGCTGGGCAGCACAATGCCAGTTGAAGTGAGGCTCGTCGAAGTTGTAGAGGCGACGCTTGTCAGTGCCGGTACCGGCATAGCCACCAGTTGGCCGCTGCTGTTTGTGCTCAGCGCCATAGCACTCGCAGGAGCCGAACCCCCATTGATCTGCGTCGCGTTTACGTTGCCTAGTTGTCCTTCGAGTTGCCAATGGTTGTTCGAGTCGAGAATTGCAGAGACCCAATGATTAAGCTGCAGATCTCCCGAGGCGAGCGTCAGCGCGCCGCCGTTTTTGTAGATCGTGTCGGCAGGACCGCCATTTACCGCAAGCGTTGCGCTTCCGGTGTTCGCGGCGTTGAAATCTACCGAGATCACGTCTCCGGCGGCCGGTGTGAAACTTGGCGACGTTGTGCAGGTATATGCGTTGCCGCTATTGGTTGTCGAGCAGGTTCGCGGCACAGAGAGGCTGTGGGCCGTGGCCGCAACAGGTTGGTTGCTTGCGTTGGTCGCAAGAACGTTGGCCGAAGAGGGCACTGAGCCACCATTCACTTGCGTTGCATTCACGGCTCCGGGCGTCCACTTCGCGGTCGCAGAATTCCATACCGGCACGTTGCTATTGGCAATTCCTGCGTTGGTCCAGTCAGACAGGTTAACCGTACCGAATGGCGATCCACTCACTTGATAGCTCGTCGCATTCACCGGGCCGTTTACGTTTTCGGCATTGGCCCACGGATGCACGCTGATCCACGCCAAGTCAGTGACCACGTTGGGCGTATAAATCACAGGCATAGGCGTCTGTCCGGCGTATGTGCTCAAGTCCGCGTCAAAGCATGACGTTGAGTACGTGGTTGTAAGTACAGGCGTCACAGAGCCAACAGTTGTACTTCCGGCCCACCAAGAAAAGATTGTGGCTCCGCTGCCAGAATCAGCCTTTGCCCGAAAGCAGATATGTACCTTTGTGGCCGGAATGTTAGGACCGTTATTTGACGGGCCAATGGTTAGCCCAGTGCCATTGAATATCGAAAAACCAACCTCACCGCCGGGAATCGCCATGTGTGTGCCAGTTTCGCTTGAAGCGTCACTTACAACCGGCGGAGGCAATATGCCGCCAGTGTTATTTAAGTCTTGCGGCCAAATCCACAAATCTGATTGGTTGTTATATGGAGTCATCTCATCGCCGTTTGCTACAAAATCCGGCGTATGCGCGAAGGCGAGTTGGGACCGTGAGTCAACCGCGCTGCAAGCGCGGTAAAGTGCTGGCTGCAGTCCGAGTGGTGGATTGAAATCTCGTCCCAACGCGCACCAATTACCGAACCCTGTATCGTTCACGGTTATATGGTCGGCTCCGTCCGATAGTTCAATATGATTGAGTGACCCGGACAGATTCATTGTGCCGCCCGCAATGCAAGTCGTACAGCGTGACGCATACGCATCCCATTGGACAGACCCGGTGCCACCGGAGCCGAGCGTTGACCCTTCTATCCTGTGATTAGTGCCCTCGATTCTCCATCCGGCGGCGTAAGATGGTGCACCCTGTTCCTCAAATTCCAGGTTCCGGATGGACCAATACCCGGCGTTGGATTCGTTATTAGGCACACCGTACTCAAGAATCTGCGGCCCAAAAGTGGCCCCGGCAATCTGCCCGCCTGCCCATTGCGTCCAACCGCCGTTGTATGTCACCCAGGGATACGTCGCCTCAAGAAACCAGTCATCGATGACGTTGGTATCACCCAAGGCTCCATTGCTTCCATTCGTGCCCGCTGCCGCGTTATCGGACGGGACTGCGAGAAAACCCCATTCCGTCCGTGAAAACAGATTCCTCCAGTGACTTTGATATGGCTGACCACCATCACCTTGAAAAAAGAATGTGCAAGAATTGTTTTGCTCATTCCCCGATGTTGTGACGATTTGCAGGTTATAGAATGTGGCACCCCACGGGCCTGTGCCGCCCCCCGGCGCGCTGGATGTTGTGTCGTCATACGTCAAGGCGCAATTTCCCACCGTTGCCGTGGTTGGAAGATTCATCAGCGAAACATAGACGGTGGAGTTGGAGTGTGTGGGATAGCTCCAGCTTGCGGTCATTACTGCGTTGGGCGAACCAAGCCCTCCGTTCTGCATTGCCCCTACAGACAGGATGGTCGTGGTTAGTGTGTTGGTTCCGTCCGTGGCCGTGATGTTCTGCCCAACGTCTCCCGGCGTAAATTCGCATTGGTTCGTGGATGCAATCGTTGCGCTTCCATTTGTGAGGGTCACATCCTGACAAGTTTTTCCGGGCTTGCGGTGCGGAAAGGTAGAACTGGCGTCAATGGAATCATCCAGGATGATGCCAAAATCGTGCCAGTTGAAAGCCCGAAACGGATTAACATACCCAGCAGAAGTTGGATCGCCAATGGCGAAAATATCTTTCCCGGGTGCACCTCGGATGGCAACGGATTCAGGATAGAAGTTCCCCCTTCCCGTGGAAGGCCCATAGATGCTGACGCCTTTGGGGTTCAAAGTCGAACCTACGAAATAGACCGTTGAGCCTGTGGCGCTTGCCGCGTTGAACGGGAGAAAAACCGATCCGCCGCTCGTGTAGGCGGCGTTGATAGCTGACTGAATTGCTGAGGTATTATCTGTGCAGTTAGCGACAGTGCCGTTTGGGGTACAGTCGCCCACCGCCCCGTAGGCCGTAACGGGAATCGTCTGTTGACCACCTAGATTCGCCAGCGCCACGGACGCCGTTGTCGCTCCCGTTCCGCCCGAACTAAGAGGGACCGCGCTCATGCCGCTGATTGCCGTGCCGGTTGCTGTGTAATACGCAATCTGCCCCAGGTTCCCGGAATTGATTGTGCCGCTGCCGCTTCCCGTTGCGCACGCTACCCCGGTGTTTGTGAGGTATCCCGAAGAATCTACCTGCAGGCAGGAGTGTCCTGACGCCGCCGCCAGTCCGGGAAATTTGATGCTCGCGGGACCCAGAAATGCGGCGTCCAAGTTGGCGCTTGAGCCCGAGTAAATATCCGTTTCAGCGCCTGAACCGCTCTCATAGTTCAGCCGGATATGTCCAGTCGAGTTACTCGCATCGATATAAGTGTCTCCGCTATTCGCACTCTGATAAGCTTTAAAACTATCCAGCCCGCCGGTCGCCGAGTTTAGAGACCAGTTATTACTCGCATCCTTCACCATGTACCATTGGCTGTTGCCGTTCCAGTCTTTATAAGTGAAAGAGCCCTTCTGGCTCGCGGTAAGTCCCGGCCATAGATAGTAATCTACTTCTGCGTCCGCATTATTTCTCACCGTCATCGTACCTGCGGACTGTGACGTTCCACTTACCTGCAGCGTCCCGTTGAACTGCGCATTGCCGGCATTGCTGATTGCGGCCACGGTTGTCTCGCTGGGTCCACCTGAACCAAAGATCACGCCTCCCGTTCCGGCGTTGTTCGAACCGTTGAGCACCACGGCTCCAGCCCCCGCAGAATTGACCACGGTTTGGTTGTTGGTGCTCGATTGTCCGTTGTTGTACTGTCCGATCGACAGGCGGTACACATTGTTCAGTTGATCCAGAATCTGGTAGAACTGCTCACCGGCCGTAGCGTCACTTAGTCCGGTTGTCCAGCGAGTAGCCGTAGTCGGTTTGGAATTCGTCCAAAAGTCCCCGCTCGTTTCCCGCTCCAATACCCAGGCGGTAGTGATTTGTTACCGTAGCGTCCTGCTGGCTCCCGTACCAATCACCATTCAAGCCGTTGAAACTCCGGTGAAATGTATCGAGGAAGCTGTTGCGTGTGCCGTTGTCGGTCAGTTTGCCGGTGAACATCGTTCCGCCCGTCACCCAGTTGTTGTAGGAACTCCCCGCATCCGCTATAACCTGGTTCGTCGAGTTCTCGTTCCGCAGGCCCACAATCGTGTTGTTTTGCGCATTGGGTCCTAAATGCAGAGCAGTTGCGCATCCCTCAACATCTCCTCCCGTAAAGGTATTTCCGTCTCCCTGTTGTAAGTTGATTCCATAAGTTCCGCTTACCGGATTCCCATTATTTGTAGGGCAATCGACGTGCAGCCTTATGAAAGAACTCGCATTCATCCAGTCCGTCATCGCGGGGTTCGATATCTGATGCCCGATCCCATTCACCGCGGTTCCGAACCCGTCAATCTGGTCGTCCTGGAATGTTCCGCCCGAGTAATTCCCGGTTCCATCCAGCGTCATGCCCGTCTGGTTCGAGTTGCCCAGAAGATACAAGCTCTCAAGGTCAAGTTCTTGCGTTCGATACGCGACCACTCCTTGTGTCCCGCTCCCCGCGCCGGTCGTATTAATCACCACGTTGTCCATATGGAACCCCGGTGTGTCCGCCGCGTAAGTAGGGTCGCCCACTTGCACCATCGCACTGTTTCCGGAATAAGCAAACGCGGTCCCACCCTGGCTGCCGCTCGCCACCGACCCGCCCCGTAAGGCACACCCGCGCAGCGCCACGTTGCGCGTTCCGGCGGTAACTATGATCTGGTTCGGTGTAGTAATTGTGGTGCATGGCAGCAGTACCGCCATGTTCCCCGTCGAGATAGTGAGATTCGACCCCATAGATTGGTTACCCGTAAAATTCCGGGCGTCGCACGTTCCGCCGTAGGTCACGTTCAGCGCGTTCAGGCAGGCTTGCAGTTTCGCTCCAAAATCCGCGCCCGGAAACTGATCTGCCTGGTACACCGCTCCAATCCGAGTTGCTGTTACGGGCCCACTCAAGGATCCGCCGGCAAGAGGCAGCGCCGTCGCTACCTGTGTATCCACATAATGCTTGTCGGTGGCCTGCAAAGCCTGGGTCGGATCTCCGTTCAAATATAAGGGCCCGCTCAAAGTGCCACCCCACGCGGTAAGCAAACTTTGCGTCAGCTCGCTGATCGACTGATCTACGTACGTCTTGCTCACCGTCTGAACCGCCTGCGCCGCGGGCATCAACTGCGACTGTACTTGCGCGAGCGTCGCCTGCGCGGCCGCTGGAACCACCCAGTACTGGGTGCTCGTCGAACCGTCGCCGAGGTAAAAAACAGCTGTGTAGTACTCTCCCGCCGGCGTAGCGCCAACGTTCGGAGCGAGGTTCACGCTCACAAAACCGTCCGGCGCGATGGTCACAGTAGTTGAGTCCGCCACAATTGCCTGGCCTGCCGCGGTCGTAAACGCCGGCCAGTTCACCACAAGTGTTCCCGCGCCCGGTTGCCCGTTGGCCAGATTCACCGTTCCCTGTACCGTGGTCGTACTCACCGCCTGCGCGCCCGCCATTGCGGCCGCCGCAGTCGCTGCCAAACACAGCGCCATTCCGCGCACCACGCCCGCGCATCCCAACCCTCTTGCCCTCTTCGAGTAAAGCCCGAAAGCTCGCAACCACACAGTCTTCATGAGTCTCTTTCCCATTCGGTTCTTCTTTTCTTCGCATTCCCCACGTGTCGTGAGGATTCCGATTTGGTGCAAAACGTTTGTCCAGTATTCTCGCATCGACTCCGATCATTGATCGGCTCGATCCCATCGATTCATGCAAAAGCGAAAGGGCAACTCGTTTTTTGAGTTGCCCTTTCACTCTCTTTCCCCTCGTTGCGCGTATCGCAACGATGCCCCGGAGATGCCGGCATCGTTCGCCGGCCTTCGCCGCGATCAACTTGATTTCCTACAATCGCTTTCAAGCTTACTGGATTCGATGGATATTCCCTGCAAAGTTGATCCATCTTTCTTGCGTCTCTTTTCAATGACTTAAGTCCTTCTTTCGCATTCAGGCGTTTGACAACCCAGCCGCAGCTTCCGGGATCGCATGATCTGCATGCGCCGTGCTTCAGCATCGCCACATGCTATCGGGCCTCGCAGCACAAGCCATGTCGCGAAGCGCGGCTGGTAGCATTTTTCGTATGCCGTGCCGTCATCACCCTCTGCGCCGCGTTCTTGGCCCCCTGCTTTACGCAGCTTCAATCCTCAGTTTGCACGGGCAAGAGGCGGTTTCTTCGTCTTCGGCGGCCCGCGTCGACGATATCCTCGCTGGCATGCACCGCGCTCGCAACATCAGCGAGGTCGCTGTTTCGCCTGACGGTAAGCGCCTCGCATGGTTGGAAGGCGGCCAAATCCAAGTCGCACCGATGGATCACATTCCCCAGAGCGAGCCGGTCGCAGCTTCGCTGGCGCAAGGCTGCAATGAATCCGATTTCACATGGTCGCTGGACTCCAGCACCATCGCATTTCTTTCCGACTGCGCCGATCCCGGTGGGCAGCAAGATGTCTTCATCGCACGTCTCGATGGCAACCTCGCGCACCGTATTACGACGCTGCATGGAGATGTAAATGAGCCGGCCTTTTCTCCCGACGGAAAGCGAATTGCGTTCCTCTATGTCGAGGGGGCAACCCGCCCGGCCGGCGCCCTCGCGGCTCAGGATCTTCCCTCCGGCGTCATCGGAGTGGGTCAGATCGAAGTCCAGCGTATTGCAACAGTGCCCGTCGATTCGCTTCAGTTCGCAGCGCCGACATTCATCTCTCCGGTCGACCTTCATGTGTACGAATTCGATTGGTCGCCCGATTCGAAATCCTTCGCCTATATCGCCGCAGATCCTCCCGGCGAAGACAATTGGTGGAACGCTCGGCTCTACGTTCAGCGGGTCGATGGCTCTCCTGCCGCGATACTGAATCCCTCCGAGGTTTCCGGTCGACTCCACGGACTGCAGATCGCCGTTCCTCGCTGGTCGCCTGACGAAAAATCGATTGCATTTATCGGCGGCCTCATGAGCGATCAGGGCGTCACTGGCGGCGATGTCTGGATCATCCCATCCGGTGGGGGCCAGCCTCGCGATCTCGCATTCGACCGCCCTACGACAGCCGAATGGATCACCTGGGCCGATCGCAGCCATCTATATGCCAGTGAATTGGCTGGAGGTGGCTGCCAACTCGTCCGCGTAAACGTCTCTCAGAATGGCGATCCTGCAACCTTCGTCCCTCCCATCTTCAGAGTTTTGGGCTCGGTCGGCGCGGGTGTCTTCACGCACAGCCTCTCGGTCACCGCCGATCGCTCTCTTTTCGTATTCCAGGCCAGCAGTTTTGATAAGCCTCCCGAGATCTACGCGGCAAAGGCAGGCGCTGAACAGCAAAATCCTCCGGCCGATTTCGCCAGCCTCATGCAGCTCACCCATTTCAACGACGATCTCAGACCCTCCTGGAGTGAATCCGTCTCGCTCAAATGGACCAACGAAAACCTTCACATTCAGGGCTGGCTTCTGCTGCCCGCAAACTATGATCCGGCGAAGAAATATCCGCTCATCGTCGAAGTTCACGGCGGTCCTGCAGCGGCCGAACCTTCTAGCTGGGGAATGGGAGACCCGCTCAGTCCCACGATCTTTTCCGATCTTGGATATTTCGTGCTTCTGCCCAATCCACGCGGCAGCTTCGGCCAGGGAGAAGCTTTCACGCAGGCCAATCGCAAAGACTTCGGATACGGCGACCTTCGGGACATCCTGGCCGGCGTCGATGCGGTCCTTGGCAAGTACCCGGTCGACCCCAAGCGCGTCGGTATCACGGGTTGGAGCTACGGCGGCTTCATGACCATGTTCGCCGTGACCCAGACCCATCGCTTCCGTGCGGCAGTGGCCGGAGCTGGAATCTCCAATTGGCTCTCCTACTATGGTGAGAATTCCATCGACGAATGGATGATTCCTTACTTCGGCGCCTCTGTTTATGACAACCCCCAGGTCTACGCCAAGAGCTCTGCTATCAATTTCATCAAGAACGTTTCCACTCCAACCCTCACCGTTGTTGGCGACCGCGATGGCGAGTGCCCGGCTCCCCAGTCATTTGAGTTTTGGCACGCTCTGCGTGATTTGCATGTCCCCACCGAACTCGTTGTCTATCCGAATGAGGGCCACGGACTTTCCGATCCGGCGCACCGTCGCGATGTCCTTCAGCGAGCAGTCGATTGGTTCGCCCGATACATGGCTCCCGGTTCCTGATGCCGGTTTTTGCTCCCCATCCGGTGGGTCGCGAGTCTATTCAGCAGAGCTTGTTCGGGGGCTTGCTGCGTGCCATAAGCGGCCCCGTCCTGATACACTTTTTTCTTGGAGTTTTCACTGTGTTTTTCGCCCCTCCGGCCGCATGCGACGGCGTGCCGCTGGGAACTCCCGGCTGGGCTGCGACTCGCCTGTCGCCGCCTTGTTGTGAGCGTGCAAAGGGGCACCTTTAATTCATTTTTCTTTACGCGGTTATTCAGACCGTTCCGCGGTTCGACGGTGC
This sequence comes from uncultured Acidobacteriaceae bacterium, assembly GCA_963782285.1. Classification (GTDB taxonomy): domain Bacteria; phylum Acidobacteriota; class Terriglobia; order Terriglobales; family Acidobacteriaceae; genus Telmatobacter. The sequence continues at coordinate 198,161 of CAWAJH010000014.1, read as the reverse complement.
GGGACGGGGAGGATTCATGCGGCAGTTCTTGACGCTTGTTTGTCTGCTAGGCCTAGCGATCCCAGCTGGAGTTTCAATCACCGGTTGCACCCGCAATCCGGCCGGGAATTATTGCAATGGCGAAGGCTACGGCTTGAAGAACACCGACGTAGCCAACATCACATTGCAACCCCAGATTGCGGGCATTTCGCTGGCCTTCGGGCAAACGACCCAGGTGCAAACCCCAACGGCTACCACCTGCAAGGGCGAGAGTGCCTCAATCAGCGCCAGCCAGATTAGTTACGGCACCACCAACAATCAGTTGGTTGACATCTCGCCCTCCGGCGACCTCTGCGCAGGCACCTGGAATCGCAACACCGGCGGCGGCATTGCGAACTACACTTACTGTTACTATCCGAGCCCTCTGCCGTCCACTAGCGGCCAGCCTTACGGGGTCGCGTATATCACAGCTACGGCCGTTTCGGTTACCTCAAACCCCGTCGCGGTCTACGTCCACGCGCCGATCTCAAGCATAAGCCTGGTGACCACGCCCGTCTTGGGTGCGCCGGCATCCGGATGTTACTCCCAAAACCAGCAAGCACAGCTCGACGCCGACGCGTATTACAGCCTGAATGGCGCGCAATCACTCCTTTGCGCACCAGGTTCTTCAACTCTGCCGGAGTGCTCCAACTCCATCGGCACCCTGAGCTTCATTGTCGGCACCCCATCCGTGGCCACCATCAATGCAGCAACCAATGTCATTACTGCGCAGCAGCCGGGCACGACTGTAATCACCGCGAATATTGCTCAATCGTCCTCTTCGGCGGGCTATTTCTCCACCTGTCCGCCAGCATCAATCAAAGTCGCGCTTGCCAATGGAAATACCAAGGGCGTGGTGACCCAGGGAGTCCAGCAGAATCTGACGACCACCGTGACTGACACGCAGGGTAACCCCATCACCGGCCTTTCTCTGACTTATCAATCCACGAACCCGATTGACATCACGGCGAGCGGTTCCGGTTCCATCACCCCTTCTTTCCCAGGGGTTGCCAGCGTGGACGCGATTTGCGAACCGGCTACATGCAACCCAGCTCCGGTTAACGAGCTTGGCTTGGCCGGCACCGGACTATCGATCTCCTCAAACCCCGTCGATATCATTGTCCCTGGAACGACAAGCAACTTTGCATGGTTCGCCGCCCCAGACCAGTCGCTATACTTTTCGTCGATTCAGCTCCTGACCGGCACGCCCGGAACGACCGTCCGCCTGCCCTTTGTGCCCAATTCGATGGTGATGGACCAGCAGGGGGCCAATCTCTACTTTGGTTCGCTTCGTGAGCTCATGGTCTATTCGACGTCGAGCAACGCCATCACAAAACAAGACACGAGCGCCCCGGGCGTGGTGCTGGCCGTATCCCCGAACGGCGACGAGTTGCTCATCAACGATCAGATCCGCGATGTCTTTTATCTATACAACACAGCGGGCGGATCCTCCTCGACGTTTGGCGGTCTGGGCGCCTCTGCTTCGTGGACACCGGATTCCAACACCCTCTACATCGTCGATAGCGCAGCTCTCGGTGGCAATCACACGAATACGCTCTACGTCCATAACAGCAACACCGGCTGGAGCACATACGACTTAACCGCCTCCGGCGGCTCGCAGAGCCTGGCGATTACGGTGCCGGGAGTAGGCGCGTACCTTGCGGGTAATCCAACCGTCGCGCACACGTGGTGCCCCGGCCCTGTCCCTGGCAGCGGCCAGCCGGCTACCGTGGGCAACAACGCCAGCATTCAGTTTTATCCTCAGAGCGACTCGGTGAAGCTGCCGACCGGCGTGCTTGGCGCCACAACGGACGGGGCGCACATTCTCGGTGCATCGCTCAATGGCAGCAGCATCACTCTCGATGATATCGGCGTCAGTATTCCACCTTCGGGTCCGTACCCAAACGCTCAATGCCCGGAAACGACCACCGGCGCGCCCCCCAATCAGGTGCAAACCATGACCCCGCTCTCCACCAACCCCACGCTCAACGGGTCGGTGAACCTGACCGGCATCACCAACGCGGCAGCAATCAATCAGATCGTCCCTGGCGAAGCGCCCACGACTGCGTCGGTTACGACGGCGGCTCCGATCGCATTCGTCACATACAATGCGCCGACCGGATCCACGGCAGTGGCCCAGCTTCCTTACTACCTACCTCAAGCGAGCGGCATTGGCCCGCTGGGCTATGTGACCTTCGCTGACAGTTCGTCCGCCACTCCACCGACCGCTCCGCTCGCTGGCGCATTTTCTCCGGATAATTCCACATTCTTCGTTTCCACTGCGGGTGACAATGAGATTCACCTCCTTAGCATTCCCACAAACGTGAGCGCCTCCGCGCCGCCGACGGATACGCAGCAGATCAGCCCGAACTTGCCGGCTTGCACTCCAGTTACCGCTGGCGGAAATGACGCTGGTTGCCTCTATCCGTCAGCACCCGGTCCTAATACCGTCGTTCCTGCCACAACGATTGCAATTAAGCCGCGCTCGGTGACGTAAGGAACGCTTCCGCCCGGACATGGCGGCAATCCGTGGAAATTGGGCAGGCGGACGCCGCTGGGCCCCCACGCTAAAATCGACTCATGATCAAGGGCATCTCGTTTTTGCGCCCTGCCGGGAGTGCGGCGGCCTTTGAGCGGCTGGCTGAATTCTTTGCCGCGCTGGGTTTTGCCCAGGGGAAGGGATGGAAAGAGGAAGGAAGCCGCGGCGCGTCGTTTTTGGCTCCACTCGGCAATCTCGAATTCGTCGACGGCCGGTTCCCATCCACGGCCGATGTGCTCATCGAGGTTACTTCACTCGATTCCGTCCACCAAGTGGCTGAAGCCTGGCTTCGCTCAAAGGGCGGAGATACCGGTGTGGCCCGCCTCTCTCCCATCGCTGAAACAAACTGGCGCTCGCGGCTCTTCACCGTCGAGCCGGAACCGGGCTTCCGCTTCAGTTTCTGGGCTTGGGCCGACCCTGTGAAAGGCAAACCGATAGCCCTTGAAGGCGATCTTTCAGCCGAAGGAATGAAGTTCGCGCTTATCGTTTCTCGCTGGAACGCCGTCGTCACCGATCGCCTGCTCGACGGCGCTCTTGACGCGCTCCTGCGGAGCGGCGCCGAGCGCGCCGATATTCAGATTGTTCGCGTCCCGGGTGCGTGGGAGATTCCCGGCGCTGCACGCATCTGTGCCGGCCGCGGCCAGGTTGACGCGATCATCACGCTCGGCTGTCTCCTGCGTGGTGAAACCGCCCACTACGAAGCCATTTACAACGAAGTGGCTCGCGGCATTGGCCAATCACAGCAGGAAACAGGGATTCCGCACAGCTTCGGCGTGCTCACTTGCGAAAATCTCGAGCAGGCTCTAAACCGCGCGGGCATCAAGTCGGGAAATAAAGGCTTTGAGGCTGCTGCGGCCTCCATCGAGATGGTCAGCCTGCGAAGGAAGTTGCAGCAAGGCGGTCAAGCTTGACCTCTCGTCATCGCCGCAAATCACGCGAACTTGCCATGCAGATGCTCTTTCAGGCTGATGTGGGCCAGCAGACATCGGACCAGGTGGCCGCGACATTCTGGACGGCGGGAGATCCGGTCGAGCCGGAAGTCCGTGGTTTCGCCGAGGACCTTTTTCGAGTGGCGCAAGCGGAACAGAAAAAAATCGACGCCTTGATTGCGGCTCATTCGAAGCACTGGCGAGTCGATCGCATGCCTGCGGTCGATCGCAATCTTCTCCGAATGGCCGTCGCCGAACTCATCGGCTTCAAGTCCACGCCGTTTCCCATCGTCATCAACGAGGCGCTTGAGATAGCTCGCCGATACTGCGCGCCCGAGTCCATCAACTTCCTCAACGGCGTTCTTGATTCGGTTGCGCGGAGTCTCATCGCCCCTTAGGCCCACAGGCTACGCCAGTTTCATCCCCATCTGGCGAGCCCGCTCCAGTGTGCGCGCAGAGAGCGCGGGCTGTGATTCGCCCGCCGTGAGTCCGATCCAAAGATTACCCACCGGTTTTGCGCCCAACATGCGCGCCGCCAGCCGCAAAGCCCGCGCCGCCCCGGTCGTCAGCGGAATCAGAAATCCGGGCATTCCTGCTGTGGCGACCAATACCGCTTTTCGCGGGTGCAGTTTGTTGCGGAGCTTGGGCCTGTTTTGTCCCCACGGCCAATAAACATATCCCAGCAGGCGCTCAAGGAACCGCCGGAAAAGGGCTGTCACGTTGAAATAATTGACCGGTGACGCCAACACAAGCGCATCCGCACCGTCAATCGCCTTAAGCATGGATTCCAGGTCGTCCTCCTGCGCGCAGCGACCGCGCTGAGTTCCCGGTAGTTGCGTGCATCCTCGGCAATTCCTGCAGAACTCAAGATGGTGCTCGTTTAAGCGGAAGGTTCTCGTTTCCCCTCCCTTCGCGCGCGCACCCTCCAGGATCGCTTCCACTGCGCTGTCCGTTGCCCCGCCGCGGCGGTAACTTCCTACGATCGCGACCACTCGAGCGCCCATTCGCCCCCTCCTTGTTGCCCTAAGGCTAGCTCCCTGCCGGCATCGGCGCCGTGACCTTCGGCACGTTGATTTGTTCTGCATCCGCGACGACGCCGACGCATGTGTGGCACGCGTCGGCCCTGTTATCCTTGACCCTGTGATTCTTTATGTACGCCGAAGTGGATCTTTGGCTCTCCTGCTTCTGATGACATTGTCCGTCGCCGCCTGCCATAAGGAGGAGCAGGCTGTCGAAGGCGTTGCCAAAGATGCCGCACAGGCCGAACACCGCGCGCAAGCCACGGCCACGGAGCACGATCAGGAACGGGCGGAGCTTGAACAGATTCCGCTGCCAACCAAGAGCCTGTACATCGATATCCATGACCCGTCTGCGTGGACCAATCCGTTTCTCTCCGTCGGTCCTGACACGCTTGTTCTCCGTATCATCCTGCCTGATGCGAATCCCAGTCCGGTCGGCGAGGGAACGCTGCTTCGCCTTGAAGCCGCCCGCCGCCAGGAGCTCACTTTGCGGCTCTCCGATCTCGACAAAGCGGTCGCTGACATTCCCGCCGGCGCTTGGCACTACGGCCGGGTGATTGCCGTCGCAGAGTCTTCTTCTGCATCCCCCGCAGACCGCCCCAAGGTCCGGCGCAATGTCGAAGCCGTGATCCGCCAGCTCAATGATCTCGGGATTGTCGTGGAAGAGTGGCCTGCCCGCTGAAAAGCATCGAACTCTTCTCCGCAACGCGCTACCATTGCTAGGTGAGCACGTCTTCATTTTCAGTACTTCCGAATGCCCCCCGACTTGAGCATGAACGCTTCTTGGCCCATCGCGAGCTTGAAACCCTGTTAAAAAAGAATTTCCGAGGCGAGGTGCGTTTCGATCTTGGATCGCGCGCTCTCTACGCTGCCGATGCTTCGAATTATCGGCAATTGCCGGTCGGCGTCGTATTTCCTCGCGATGCTGCCGACGTGGAGGCTGCCCTAGCCGCGTGCCGTGCCACGGGAGCTGCAGTTTTGCCGCGCGGCGCAGGCACAAGTCTCGCCGGTCAGTGCGTCAACGTGGCCGTGGTGTTCGATTATTCACGCTACATGAACGCGCTCATCTCGATCGATCCCGCTGCCAAACTGGCTCGTGTCGAGCCGGGCATCGTCCTCGATCGGCTGCGCGACGCCGCCGAAGTTCATCACCTGACTTATGCGCCCGACCCCGCCACCCATTCGCGGTGCACCCTCGGCGGGATGATCGGCAACAACAGTTGCGGGGTTCACGGATTGTTGGGCGGCAAGGCAGTCGACAATGTGGAATCGCTTGACATCGTTCTCTACGACGGCACGCGCATGACCGTCGGCCCTACCCCGCCGGAGCAGCTAGGATGCCTTGATTCGCGCAGGGGCCGCGTCGGCCAAATTTATTCTGGTCTCGCGCGCATCCGCGACCGGTATGCCGGCCTCGTCCGTGAAAAATTCCCGCGCATTCCGCGCCGCGTCTCCGGATATAACCTGGATGAGCTGCTCCCCGAAAACAACTTCAATGTCGCGCGTGCACTCGTGGGCTCCGAAGGCACCTGCGCCAGCATCGTCTCCGCCACGCTGAACCTCACCGCCAGCCCGCCCTTATCGCGTCCTTACAGTGCTCGGCTTCAATGACCCCTTTCTCGCGGCCGATGCCGTTCCGCTCGCGCTCGAGCACAAGCCGATTGGGCTCGAGGGATTCGATTATCTGCTCGTCGATTTCATGCGCCGCAAGGGACTTGCTCTGCGAGAACTCGACCATCTGCCGCCGGGGGTGGGTTTCCTGCTCGTCGAAGTGGGCGCCTGGAGCGCTGAAGAGGCGCAGGCAAAGGCCAAATCCCTCGCCCGCGCATCGCAATCATGGCCGTCGCCGCCCGTCGCGCACATATGCGCGCCGGATGAGGCGAAATCCGTTTGGCACGTGCGCGAGTCCGCACTTGGCGCCATGGTCTTTGTTCCCGGCGAACCCGACCGCTGGGAGGGTTGGGAAGACGCCGCCGTTCCTCCCGCGCAACTCGGCAAACTACCTGCGCGCCATTACGGCATTAATGAGCGAATACGGCTTTCGCAGTCCGCTCTACGGCCACTATGGCCAGGGATGCGTGCATACGCGTATCAACTTCGACTTCCAAACCGACGAAGGCATTCGTCGCTTTCCGCGAGTTCATCGATCGCGCCGCCGATGTTGTGCTTTCCTTTGGAGGATCCCTCTCCGGCGAACATGGCGATGGCCAATCGCGCGCAGCATTGCTGCCCAAGATGTTCGGCCCCGAGCTCATTGAAGCCTTCCGCGAGTTCAAGATGCTCTGGGATCCTGACAATCGCATGAATCCCGGAAAGCTCTCCGATGCAGTGCGCGTTTACGATCCCACTGAGAACTTGCGCCATCACCCCGCCTTCGAAAAGCCAAAGCCCTGAACAATCGGTTCTTGAAACTCATTTCGTCTTCGCAGGCGACAATGGTTCTTTCGCCCGCGCCACAGAGCGCTGCGTTGGGGTGGGTTCCTGTCGCAACACCCAGGGTGGGGTCATGTGTCCCAGCTATCGTGCCACCGGGGAAGAGCAGCATTCGACCCGCGGGCGCGCGCATTTGCTCTGGGAAATGTTCTCCGGAGCATTGCATGAAGAGGGCTTTCAGAAGCGAGGCTGTGCACGAAGCGCTCGATTTGTGCCTCAGTTGCAAGGCGTGCAAATCGGAGTGCCCGGTGCAGGTCGACATGGCTGCATATAAGTCCGAGTTCCTCGCGCAGCGTTACAAAGGCCGGCTGCACCCGATTCACCACTATCTTTTTGGATTCGCAGACCGCCTCGCACGGTACGGCTCGCTCGCGCCGGGCATAACCAACGCTGTCCTGACCGGCCCCTTCACCAGCCCGCTCCTAAAGAATGTCGTGGGGATAGCGCCGCGAACGCCATTTGCCTCGCCTTGCGGCAAAGAGCTATCAGAAATCAATTTCGATCGCTTCTCCCAAAGGTGGACTCGGCGCCAGGATCTCAGCCGGCTGGACAGGCGGTAGTTCTATGGCCCGACACCTGGAACAACTACTACCATCCTCAAACGCTCGCTGCAGCAGAGTCTGTGCTCAAACAGGCAGGCTTTCAGGTGGAAAGCCCCAAAGGCCACATCTGTTGCGGCCGTCCTCTTTATGACTTCGGCCTGCTCGGCGCAGCCCGCTCCTATCTGGCGCGCGTGCTCGATCGCATGGCCCCGCAAATCGACGGCGAGCTGCCCTTCATCTTTCTCGAACCCAGTTGCGCCAGCGTCTTCAAGGACGAGCTTCTCGAATTCTTCCCTGATGACCCGCGCGCCCGGCGGCTAAGCCGGCAAATCTGGCTGCTCGCGGACTGGCTCGCGGCGCAGGCGCCCGACTTCGTCTCGTGCAGTCTGGCTGGCGCGCGCATCCTGATTCACGGCCATTGTCATCACAAGGCAGTTTTTGGCGGCCCGGCCAGTGAGATCATGCTCCTGCGCAAAGCGGGGGCAACGGTTGAACCCATCGAGGCCGGCTGTTGCGGTATGGCAGGCCCTTTCGGCTTCGAGGCCGACAAATTCGAAGTGTCGCGCCGGATTGCCAACCAGGATCTGCTTCCCGCCATCCAATCCGCTGACGCCGCAACGATCTTGGTTACAGATGGCTTCAGTTGCCGCGAACAGATTGAGCAACTCGGGCACGCCAGGGCGCTTCACTTTGCTGAAGTACTGGCCCGCACCTGCAGTTGCGGCGGATGACCGTTGAGCGCGCCTGCGGCGCAAGCTGGCCGCAGACGGCGCAAAGGTCCCCGCGGAGGTACACTCGCGCTGTTGCGGGATGGCTTCGCCACAGGCAGAAGCCCGTTGCGCTAAACTAAGGTGGCCCGATAAGCTCAGGCAGGTGAAATCGCTTTAAGTAAGAGTGGAGGTTTTATGGCAGAGGAAGTGAAGAGTTACGGAATGGCCTGGTTTCTGGCCGGACTGGGAGTTGGAGCCCTTGTAGGTATTCTTTATGCCCCCAAGAGCGGCAAAGAGACGCGCGACGACATCGCCAAAGGCGCACGCGAAGGCACGGAGTACCTGAAGGTCCGCACGCGTGAAGCTGCGGAAAATGTCGGCACATTGGTCGACAAAAGCAAAGATCAGGTGAGCGCCTTTGTCGACCGGAGCAAGGAGCAGGTGGGCGAATACGTCGATCGTGGCCGTGAAGTCATCGACCGCGGCCGTGCGCAATGGGAAGAGTTTGTGGAGAGGGGCAAAAATCTCGTCGCCGATCAATCCACCAAGGTTTCTGCAGCCGTTGACGCTGGCCGTCAGGCGTATCAGTCGGCCACGAACGAGCCCGAAACCCACGAGTATTGAGAGCCGGGCCGTTTATCGCTCTGCATTCATGTCTGTTTATTGCTCTTCCGGCGCGGCGCAAGAATTGCCGGACGAGATCCCTGTGACAGCGGCGAGGCGGCGCAATTCCAGAATTGCTATGCCCCGGAGCTTTCACGTTCAAGCTGCAGCCCTCGGCCACGGGCTACCGGCGCAAAAGATCCAAGCCGACACGGCCATCAGGGAGCGGGCGGCTCAGCAAGAACTTTGGGAGCGGAGCACCACTCTGGAGCCGGCCTTATTGGGGCTTGCGCCTTGAACCGGCACACATCTTCGATTCGACGCACACCTGTTGGTGTTTCAGTGCGAGGTCAATACGATGCAAAATTTCGACAGCCAAACCATCCAACTGATCCTGATCGCTGTGGTCGTCGTGGCCATGCTGTTTCAATCAATCGTTTTGATCGCGCTTTTCATTGCCATGCGGAAGGCGACCCGCACGGCCAGTGAGCAGATCGAAAGTGTTTATTCTTCCGTTATGCCGGTCATCGACAAATCACGCGCGCTACTCGAACGGTTGACGCCCAAGATTGACAAGACCAGTGACGATCTGGCGGCTCTGATGCACTCGTTGCGGATTCAAACCGACGATCTGCAGGCTGCAACAAATGAGATTATCACGCGCGTTCGCGGACAGGCCAACCGCTTCGACGCATTGACAACCGATCTTCTCGATGGCGTCGATCGCGCAAGTAACTTTGTGGCCGACGCCGTTGCGAAACCCGTGCGTCAAGTCTCTGCCATCCTCGCATCCATAAAGGCTGCCGTGGAAACCCTGCGCACAGTGGAGCCCAATCCGCGTTCTCATCCGGTCAACACGCCCGGTGACAACGATATGTTCGTTTAGCGCGTTGCCTGCCTGCTGTATCATCCACCGGGGAAAGCCATGCTCGCCCTCGATCCTGCCCAAATCGCTTACAGCGATGTCTACAAGCTGATGATCGGCGCCATCGTGCCGCGCCCCATCGCATTCGTTTCCACTGTGGATGCAGCCGGCATTAGAAACCTCGCACCTTTCAGCTACTTCACGGCATGCAGCTCCAATCCGCCCATGGTGTGTTTTTCCACCACCGTCCGTTCCGGCCCGCGGTCCTTCAAGGACACGCTTGAAAATGTCAGGGCTACGGGCGAGTTCGTCGTCAATATCGTCTCGGAAGAAATCGCCGAGCAGATGAACGAGACCTCGGCCGAAGTATTGCCGGAGGTCGACGAATTTGCGCTCTCTGGCCTCACGCCCATTGCGAGCGACCTGGTAAAGCCGCCGCGTGTCGCCGAGAGCAAGGTGCAAATGGAGTGCCGGCTCGATCAAATCATTGTGGTCAGCGACAAGCCCGGCGGAGGCTTTCTCATCATTGGTGAGGTGCTTCGTTTCCACGTGCTTGAATCGCTCCTTGACGGCTACAAGATCGATCCCGGTAAGCTGAAGGCTATCGGCCGCATGGGTGGACCAACTTACGTCCGCACTCACGACCGTTTTGACATGCAGCGGCCGAAGTAGTACATGACGCCGGCACATTTTTTGTCGTTGCTTAATTTCAGGCATTTTGAATCACTCGACAGAACGGCAATGAGAGGTCACTTCATGAAGACAAGCCTTTCCGGGCTGCTCGCAGCCGGTGCGTTCGCCCTGGCAAGCTGCGTTGTTGCACAATCCACTCCAAGCCCAGCACTATTGGTCCTTTCCAAAACGGATCGCACCTTAGCCATTGTCGATCCCGACAACCTCAAGATCGTTGCGCGCATTCCCGTCGGCAACGATCCGCACGAAGTCGTTGCTTCCTCTGACGGCAAGACCGCTTATGTCTCCAATTACGGCTTCGGCGCCTATCACACGTTGGCCGTCGTTGACCTGGTCGGACAGAAGCCTTTGCCCGCCATCGATCTCGGCGCGCTGCGTGGGCCGCATGGCCTGGTTTTTCGCGATGGCAAAGTCTGGTTCACCGCAGAAGCCGCTCGATGCATCGGTAGCTACGATCCCGCGACCGGAAAAATCGATTGGATCATGGGTATTGGCCAGAATCGAACGCATATGCTTTACGTCTTTCCTGGCGCGCGCCGTATCCTCACGACCAATGTGAATTCCGGTACGGTTACGATGCTCGAGAAGTACGATTTGAAGCCCGGTGAGACGACGCCAGGTATGCCGAAGGGCGCGCTTCTTCCCCCCGGTGGCGATTGGCTGCTCACAGTCATTCCAGTGGGCCCGCGCGACGAGGGCTTCGATGTCTCGCCCGACGGCAAAGAAGCGTGGATTGCCAACCCGGGCGACGGAACCATCTCGATCATCGACATCGCAGCCAAGCGTGTCATAACAACCCTTGCAGCGAATGTACCGGGCGCAAATCGTCTCAAATTCACGCCCGACGGCAAGCTTGTCCTGGTTTCGGCCGGTCCCGATGCGGTCATCTTTGACGCGGCGACGCGCAAAGAAGTAAAACGCTTGCCTGTCGGTCGCGGCTCAGGCGGTATCCTGGTGCAGCCTGACGGCGCACGTGCTTTTGTGGCTTGTGGGGCAGACAGCTACATTGCCGTCATCGACCTCAAGACGCTCACAGTCGTCAGCCACTTTGAGGTTGGCGGCAATCCCGATGGAATGGCCTGGGCCGTGAGCCAGTAAGCGATTCGGAGCCAGAACGAGTCGCGTGGGCTCCGGGGCGGTCCGATCAGAAGATCCAGCCTCCGCCTACCACCTCATCGCCGTCGTAAAACACCGCCGACTGTCCCGGCGTCACTGCGCGCTGCGGCTCGTCAAAGAGCGCGGTGACCTCATCGTCCCCAGTCGGTTCTAACGTGGCCCATGCCGGCTCGTGCCTGTGCCTGATCTTCGCCTTCACACGCATCGGTGCTGTCAGTTTCGCAATGCTGATCCAATTCAGCCGCCGCGCGTCCAGCGTACGCGTCGCCAGCTCCTCATCCGCGCCCACGGTCACGCGACGGCTCGCCGGATCAATGTTCAATACATAAAGCGGTGCCGGGCCCTGCGGGCGCCCGACTGCGCCCAATCCTTTACGCTGTCCCACCGTGAAATTGAAGATTCCCTCGTGCCGCCCGATCACCTCGCCGTTCGCAGTTACCATCTCGCCGGCAGACTCCAGTGCAGGGCCGCCCTGCTCCTCGAGATACGCCGCCAGAAACTGCTTGTAGTCTCCGCCCGGAACGAAGCAGATCTCCTGCGAATCCGGCTTCTCCGCCAGCCGGAGCCCGTGCCGCCGCGCGGCCTCGCGTACCTCCGGCTTGGTCATCCGGCCCAGCGGAAACAGCGTGCGCGACAACTGCTCCTGCGTCAGCCCAAAGAGGAAATATGTCTGGTCCTTGGCCAAGTCCGCCGGCCGCTTCAGAATCCAGCGCCCTCGCCCCCCATCGCGAATTGCATCGAATTCGTTCACGGCGTAATGCCCCGTCGCGATCCGGTCGGCGCCGATGCTCTGTGCTGTCCTAAGCAACTGGTCGAACTTGAGATGGTTGTTGCAGAGAGAGCAGGGAATTGGCGTCCGCCCCGCAAGATATTCGTCCACAAATGGCCGCACTACGTCGCGCTCAAACCGCTCTTCCTGGTTGACGACGTAATAGGGAATGCCGATCTGCTCCGCTACGTGCCGCGCATCGTAGACGTCGTCCAGGGAGCAGCATCGTCCGGCCTTCGGCGCATCCGGAATTCCGTGCTTGCCCGCTAACCGCGTCTGATCCCAAAGCTGCAGCGTCAGCCCGACAACCGTGTTGCCCGGCGCACCGTCGCCGTTGCTCTCGCGGGCGAGGATCGCCGCCGCCGTCGAAGAGTCAACCCCCCCGGACATGGCTACGGCAATGGTGGTGCGATCCGTCATTGATTCTCTCTTCGAAAAGCTGGGTGCCCCACCCTCGCGGCGTCTTTGTTTTTGCCGCTAGGGTGGGATACCTCAAACTTACCCCGCCGTTCCCGCCGCCACAGGTGAAAGCGCTCGCAAACGTTCCACAGCTTCCGGAACGACTTTGAGCACGTGATCCACATCTTCATCGGTCGCCGTCTTCAACAGGCTGAAGCGCAGGCTAGCCCGCGCCGCGTTCTTGCTCAAACCCATCGCCATCAGTACGTGGCTTGGCTCCGTCGATCCCGAATGGCAAGCCGACCCTCCGCTCACCGCTACACCCTTCAAGTCGAGCGCGATCACCAGCGCCTCACCCTCCACCTGCTCAAATCGGATATTCGTGGTATTCGCCGCGCGCGGTGCACCCGCTCCGTTCACGCCCGTTCCCGCAATTTCCAGGATCCCCGCCTCCAGCCGGTCACGCAGCGTGGCCACTCGCTCCAACGATCCATCCTGCAGGCTTTTCATCGCAATCTCCGCAGCCTTCCCCAATCCCACAATGCCCGGCACATTCTCAGTACCCGCGCGGTGCCGGCGCTCATGGCTCCCACCCACAATCAATGATTCCAACGGCGTGCCCCGCCGCACGTACATCGCACCCATGCCCTTTGGTCCGTACATCTTATGCGCACTGATCGAGCATAAGTGGCAGCCGAACCTCTTTACGTCGAAAGGAACCTTTCCTGCACCCTGTACCGCGTCGATATGAAAGTACGCTCCGCCTTCCGCTGCAATCTTCCCGATCTCTTCCACCGGCTGCAGGACGCCGGTTTCGTTGTTCGCCAGCATCACGCTGATGAGCCGCGTTTCAGGCCGCAACTCCCGCCGGATCTCTTCCGGATCGATCAGCCCGTCCCTGCGCGGCGCGACAAACGTCACATCGACTCCGCGCGATGCCACTCGCTCCGCCGCACGCAGCACGGCCGAGTGCTCAATGGCGGTTGTGATGAAATGGTCGCCTGCACGCAGAAGCCCAAAAATCGCTGTATTGTCTCCCTCGGTTCCACCGGAGCTGAAGACAACCTCAGCCTCCCGGCATTGAAAGAACTGCGCCAGCGTCTCGCGAGCAGCGTCTACCGCCTTTCGCGCCTGCTGTCCCGACAAATGAATCGACGACGCGTTCCCAAATTGCTCCATCCAATACGGGCGCATCGCGTCCATCACCTCTTGCAGCAGAGGCGTTGTGGCATTGGCATCGCAGTAGACCCGGCGCATCAGGAATTTATCCTCAACTAAATTGTACGGGGAATCGCTTCACGGCGCGAACCGCTTCCGCCGCCGATGATCTCTGCGCTTACTAACCCTCGTCCCGGCCATCCCAATTAGAATGTACGAAGTGCAACGCCAGTTCTTCCGGAGTTCGCCCGCATGAGCGACATGCCCTCGTCGGCCATAGACCGGCCCGCAAATCCCCGTATCCTGATCGTCGGCAATGCCGGCCAGCTCGGCCGCGAACTTGAAAGCATTTTTGCCGGTGTCGGCCCAATCATCGCTGTCGACCGCGAATCCGTCGATCTCGCCGACGTTGACCAAACACGCGCCCTGGTCCGCCACGCTGAGCCCGACCTCATTCTGAACGCCGCGGCCTACACTGCCGTCGATCGCGCCGAATCGGAGCCGGCTCTCGCACACGCCATCAATGAGCAAGCTCCGCGGGTCCTCGCTGAAGAAGCACGCCGGCACAACGCACTATTCGTACATTACTCGACCGACTACGTCTTCGATGGCAGCAAGGCTGGGCCGTGGGTCGAGACAGATATGCCAAATCCGCTCAATGTCTATGGCGCGAGCAAATTGGCAGGTGAGAAGGCAGTCGAGAAAGTTGGCGGAAGTTACGTCATCTTCCGCACAAGTTGGGTTTACGGCCCGCACGGCAACAATTTTCTTCTCACCATGCTTCGGCTGGCTCGCGAGCGCGACCGCCTGTCCATTGTCGACGACCAGTTCGGCGCGCCCACCACCTCAATCGAGCTTGCGCGCGCAACGCATGCCATCGTCAACGGTATCCTCGCAGGACGTTTCGGCGCGGCGCCGGAATGGCGCGGGCTCTATCACATGACCAGTGGCGGCTCGGTTTCATGGTTCGGTTTCGCGCAGGCGATCTTTACCCGTGCAGCGGAGTTGCTCGGCACGAGGGATCCCGTTCTCACACCCATCCCCACCAGCAACTATCCCACACCCGCGGCGCGCCCTCGAAATTCGGTCCTGTCAAACTCCCAACTCCTCACCCGCTTCGCTGTTCAACTCTCGCCGTGGGAAGCGGCTCTCGAAGAAGTGCTTCAGGCGCTTGGGCCGCACGGGCCGGCAGCCAGCGATCAAAAGCCAAAGGTGTGAGACTTAAAGCTGCCTTGCGATCTTCAAGCGATTTACTCATCACATGGCCGCGAATACATCTCGAGCAGCATCCGGGCCGCGCGGAACGAGGACGTCCGCCCCTCTGCCACATCCCGCTCCAGCGCAGCCAAGCTGTGGCGCACGGCCTGATGCGTTTCGAACCGCTGCCGAAGCGCGTGCTCAATCATTTCGTGCAGCCAGCGTTTCTGCTGAGCTTGGCGCGCGCGTTCAAACCATCCGTTCGTCTTCGTGAGCGCAACATACTCGTTGACAGAGCCCCAAACTTCCCGGATACCCGTCCCCGTCACGGCAGAGCAAGTTATCGCGCGCGGGGTACATCCCGATTCTCGTGCCGGGAAGAAGTGCAGTGCATTCTGAGCTTCGATGCAGGCGCGCTCTGCCGCGCCCAGATTCTCTCCATCGGCCTTGTTCACTGCAACCAGATCCGCGAGCTCCATCACGCCGCGTTTGATGCCCTGCAATTCATCCCCAGCACCAGCCAGCGCGATCAGCAAAAAGAAATCCACCATCCCGTGGACCGCTGTTTCCGCCTGGCCTACGCCGATGGTCTCTACCAGAATGTTGCGATATCCTGCTGCCTCGCAGAGCAGCATTGCCTCGCGGGTGCGTTGAGCAACCCCACCGGCGATTCCCCTCGAAGGCGATGGGCCGGATAAATGCCATCTCGCTCGCGGCAAGCGTCGTCATCCGTGTTTTGTCGCCGAGGATGCTGCCGCCCGAAAGCTGGCTGCTGGGATCGATCGCCAGCACGGCCACCTTCTGATTCTGTTCAGTGATCAGGTATCGGCCTAACGCCTCAATCAAGCTGCTCTTGCCTGCGCCGGGAACGCCGGTAATTCCGATGCGGATGGAATTCCCGCTGTGGGCCAGGCAATCTTCCACGATCTGCTCGGCCAGCTCCCGGTCGGCGTCGCGCGCGCTCTCAATCAACGTCACCGCGCGGGCCAGAACCAGGCGGTCGCCATGCACAATCCCGTCGACGTATTCCTCGCGGGAGAGCGGCTTAGCGCCGCGCCGCCACCGCAGGCGCTGCAGCCGATCTGCATCCGGGCCGTTCATGCAATGCGCTCTTCATCCTGCTCACCGCTGCCATGTCTAGCGCAGCGCGCTAACGCCCAGCATCTCAACGATTTTCTGCGCAGCCACCGGAATCACCGTCCCCGGACCGTAGATTCCTGCTACACCAGCGTCATAAAGGAA
This sequence comes from uncultured Acidobacteriaceae bacterium, assembly GCA_963782285.1. Taxonomy (GTDB): domain Bacteria; phylum Acidobacteriota; class Terriglobia; order Terriglobales; family Acidobacteriaceae; genus Telmatobacter. The sequence goes on along the minus strand of CAWAJH010000014.1, from coordinate 181,929 downwards.
TTTGTAATCCTGCGGCGGGATCACCCCGCCTACCACCACGAGAATGTCGTCGCGGCCCAACGCTCGCATTTCGTTGATCAGTTGTGGCACCAGCGTCTTGTGCCCCGCCGCCAGGCTCGAGACACCTACCACGTGCACATCGCTCTCCAGGGCAAACCGCGCCACCTCGCGCGGTGTCTGGAATAAGGGGCCGATGTCCACGTCGAATCCGATGTCCGCGAATGCCGTCGCAATCACCTTGGCGCCGCGATCGTGCCCGTCCTGTCCCATCTTCGCCACCAGGATGCGCGGCTGGCGGCCCTCCTCGCGCGCGAACTCCTCCACCATCCTCCGCGCTTTCTTGAACTCTTCCGCATTCGCGCTTGCTGCTGAGTACACGCCAGTGATCGTATGTGGCGTCGCCTCATAGCGGCCCCAGACATTTTCAAGCGCCAGCGAGATTTCGCCAAGCGTTGCGCGTTTCCGCGCCGCGTCCACGGCGCACTCCAGCAGATTGCCCTCACCAGTAGCCGCGCACCGTTCCAGCCGCCCCAGCGCCTCGCGCACTGCATCGCTGTCGCGCTCGCGCTTCAACTGGTCCAGTCGCTCCACTTGCGCCCGGCGCACCGCATCGTTGTCGATATCGAGCACCGGAATCTCCGGTTCTTCGGTCGTACGATAGGCGTTCACGCCGACAATCACGTCGCTCCCTGAATCAATGCCGGCCTGCCTGCGCGCCGCCGCCTCTTCGATCCGCATCTTTGGCAGTCCGGTTTCAATCGCCTTCGCCATTCCGCCTACCGCCTCAATTTCCTCAATCAATTCCCACGCTCGCATGCATCAGTTCGTGCGTCAATCGCTCCACATAATACGATCCGGCCCACGGGTCGACGGCGTGCGTAATGCCGATCTCGTTCTGCAGGTAAAGCTGCGTGTTGCGCGCGATGCGCGCCGAAAAGTCCGTCGGCAGCGCCAGCGCCTCGTCCAGCGCATTTGTATGCAGCGATTGCGTCCCGCCAAATGCAGCAGCCAGCGCCTCAACGCATGTGCGGACCACATTGTTATACGGATCCTGCGCCGTCAGGCTCCATCCCGAAGTCTGCGAGTGCGCGCGCAGCGCCAGCGACTTCGGATTCTTTGCCCCGAATCCCTTCACGATCTTCGCCCACAGCACGCGCGCGGCCCGCATCTTGGCAATCTCCATGAAATGGTTCATGCCGACGCCCCAGAAGAAGGAAATCCGAGGCGCAAAATCATCCACATCGAGCCCGGCGTTCACGCCGGTGCGCAGATACTCCAACCCGTCGGCCAGCGTATACGCCAGCTCCAGGTCCGCTGTCGCGCCCGCCTCCTGCATGTGATAGCCGCTCACGCTGATGCAGTTGAATCGCGGCATGTTTGAGGCGCAATAGCGGAAGATATCCGCGATGATGCGCATCGATCCCGCAGGCGGGTAGATATACGTATTGCGGACCATGAACTCCTTCAAGATATCGTTCTGGATGGTTCCGCTCAGCTGCTTCGGGGCAACCCCTTGTTCTTCCGCCGCGACAATATAAAACGCCATGATTGGCAGCACGGCGCCATTCATCGTCATCGACACAGACATCTGATCCAGGGGAAGTCCCGAGAACAAAACCTCCATGTCGAGAACCGAATCGATCGCCACCCCTGCCTTGCCGACATCGCCCGCTACGCGCTCGTGATCGGAATCGTAGCCCCGGTGCGTGGCTAAGTCGAACGCAACCGATAATCCGCGTTGTCCCGCGGCAAGATTGCGCCGGTAAAATGCATTTGACTCTTCGGCAGTGGAAAAGCCCGCATACTGCCGAATCGTCCACGGCCGCATGGCATACATCGTGCTGTAAGGGCCGCGCAAATACGGTGGAATACCCGCCGCATAGTCGAGGTGTTCCAGTCCAGCCAGGTCTTCCGCTGTATAATGCCTTTTGATCGCGATGTGCTCGGGCGAAAGCCATTCTTCGGCAGGCTGCCCTCCGTCACGCTCCTGCGGAGCGTCTGCTTCGGCCGCGAGGCTCGAACCGCGAGCCCGGCTCCAATCGATCTTTGTAAAATCCGGACGCATGGTTAGTCCTTGACTCCCAAATGTTCCTGCCACTTCGTCAGCACTTCCACCGCGTTGCTGCGAAGGTGCACAAAATCCGCGATCCCTGCGGCTGCGAGCTGCTCCACATTTTCCGGGGATCCCGCCACAATCACCGGAGTCTTGCGGCCCATTGCCTGCATTTTCGGCATCAGACTTGCCGTAATAGCCGCATACTCAGCGTCTGAGCTGCAAAGGACAATCAAGTCGCCTTCTGCGCTCGCAATCTCTTCAGCTTTCGTGAATTGCCTTGTCTGAATCTCGAAGCCCGCGCAGGCAAACAAATTCTCCGCAAAATTGGCCCGCCGTGCGCGCATCTTCGCATTGCCAATCTCGGCCAGCAGAACGTGAGGTGTCTTTGCTCCAGCGGCGGCCTGTCGCTCCGTGCGCAGGCGCAGTTCCTCATACATCTTCGCCCCGCGCCTCGTTTCGTCCACGCGTCTTTCGTCCACGCGTCCCAACGCCTTTTCTGCCGGATTCACGAATTGATTTGTTCCCACGAGCACACGCCGGCGCGTCGCGACAGCCTTCTCTCGCGCCGCCAGCGAAGAAGCCAGCGCCCGCTCAATGGCGCCCTCGGTCTGCGCCTTCCTGTATCCACCGCGCGACTCGATCTCCTGAAAGCGCTTCCACCCCTCGCGCGCAAGGAATTCGGTGATTGCTTCCACGTAGTACGATCCAGCCGCCGCGTCGGCTACATGCCCCAGCCAAGATTCATGCTTCAGCAGGAGCTGCGTATTCCGCGCGAGCCGCCTGCTTGCCTCATCGGGTTGTTTGTAGCACTCATCGAACGGTGCGACCGTCAGTGAATCGGCACCGCCGAGAATTGCGGCCATTGCTTCGGTGGTTCCGCGCAGAATGTTCACATGCGGATCGTAGATGGTCTTGTTCCAACGTGAGGTTCGCGCCGCAATCCGTATTCTCGGTGTACTGAGAGCCCCGCCAAAGATCTCGACTGCGCGCGCCCACATCATTCGGAACGCGCGCAGCTTGGCAATCTGGAAGAAGTAATTTGCGCCAATCGCGAAACTGAACTCCAGCGCCGACGCTGCATCGTCCACCCCGACCTCGCGCTCCTGCATGGCTGCCAAAAAATCCACGCCGGCGGCGAGCATGAAACCAACCTCTTGCACCGCGTCCGCTCCGGATTCCTCGAACTCTTCGGCGTGAATTGTGAACGGTACAAACCTACACGGCGCCGCTGTGATGACCTTCGCCGCAAATTCCACGCTCGCCAACGCTTCGCATCCTGTCGAAACTGCAGCATGGTGTCGTTCGCGTACCCAATCAATCAGCAACCCGATCAGCTGCTCATCGGCGCACTCAAAGTGCAACGGAGTCTCGCCAAGATTCGCTGTCAGAAGCTTCAGCTCGGGCGCGCTCGCGACCCGAACCGCGCGAAACGCAATTTCTTCTGTCCCCGCAACCACAGCAGCTTGCGCCGCACGGTTTGCCGCCTCCAGGTTCACCTCGTCAATCGCTTCGCGAATCCGGCAGCCGCCCCGCGCCCGCACGCAAGGCCGGTGCGGCGGCTCGCAGGACGAGTGATCTGGGCATTCCAGGTTTTTGAGATCCTCGGCGCGGTAGAAGGGATTCACCGCCATCCCTTCCTCGGTGCGCCAAATGAGTTTCTTCTCGAAATCAGCGCCCTTCAGGTCGCGGGCAATGACGGCCATCCACTCCGCGGTACTTACCGGGGAAAACTCTTCAAGCAAATGTTCGGTTGCCATCTTCTCTCACTTGACCCGCAGGGTCTTCAACCATCTCGATCAGAAAACCGAACGCGGCCTCATCCCGAGACTTCGGGTGCACAAAGAAGACCGTCGTGCCGCGCGAGCCCTTGCGCGGGGCCGGTTCGATCAGGCGAAAACCATCGGCCAGCATAGCGTCGAACGCCCGCTGCGCACTTTCCACGCGAAACGCCACATGAGCAAACCCTCCGCGCCCGCCATTTTTATCGATAAGCTTCTGCACGGGTGAGTCAGCCGACAGCGGCTCCAGTAGCTGAATCAGGTTTGGTCCTTCGCCGATTCTAAGCAGTGCTTCGCGCACCTGGTCCGTTCCCCGCACTTCCTCACGATGAATCTCTTTGAATCCCAACGCCTCGTACGCCTTTACCTGATTTTCCAATTCGCCGCGCAGCATTGCGATCGCCACGTGATCCACGAACATGATCCCGGGAACCTGTTTCAATTGCTCCTCAACCCTGCTCATCTCGCTCTTCCAATTCCTTCCGCTGGAAATCCTCTGCTGGTTGTCACTCACACTCCACGAGAACCTGATTCATCTTCACCGAGTCCCCCGGCGCGACATGTACGCTCTTCACGATTCCTGCGTGCGGGGCTGTCACATTCGTTTCCATCTTCATGGCTTCCAGCACCACGATCAGTTCACCCGCTTCCACAGTCTGTCCCGGCTGCACATTCACCTCGATCACCAGGCCCGTCACCGGACTGTGACACACTTTTCCGTGAGCATCCCACATGCCGCCGTAGCTCTGCGCACGTTCAGCACTTGTATGCGTCGCGCGATACGGCACATAGCTTGGGGCAGGCGGGCTCTCTTCTTCCTCCAGAACCTCCACGTCAACCTCGTAAGCTTTGCCATCAATCGTGATTTGAAGCTTCAACCTGCTGGTTCCTTTCCGCAAATTCCTCTAAAGCTCATCCGTTTTGGCGCATATTGTGCGAAGTCTGCACGATCACACGTCCCTGCTGCGCCCAGGCAGTCGCACTCTCTTCTGCTGCCTGCGGTCGCGCGGAGCGAATGCGCGCTTTCTTTCCCAGGAATGCCGTCGCTGCCGCTGTCAATGTCGCCAGAGTTTGCGGCGTCATCGGCTCTTTCTCACGCTTCTCGCTGAAGTTGCTTTCCGCAGTCGCCTCAGCCAGAGCTTCGTCTTGCTGCGTGCGTTCAGCCTGCAACCGGCTGAGTTCGGCTACGCGCCCTTGAAGCGCCTTTACCGTCGCTGCCATCGCATTGATCTGCCGCTCCATCTCCCTTTGCCGCTCGGCTGCGGCGTATCGCATGGCTCGTGACAATGCGGCATATACCGCCGCGCATCCTGCTCCCAGCAGCAGTACCGCCATCGCCCAATCCGTCCAATGAACTTTCACACGCAGCCTCCTGCCGTTCAGGGCTCGCCGGCCAGCCGTTGCCGGCATGGTTGCATCTCACAGCGGAATCAAGCCGTGCTTCTTTTGCGGCCGCAGTTCACGTTTGCTGTGCAGCGATTCCAGCGCCCGCGCCAGATATCTGCGCGTCTCCGCCGGCTCAATAATGTCGTCCACAAGCCGCCGTCCCGCGGCCACATAAGGGTTCGAAAACGTGTCACGGTATTCGTCCACCATCTCCTTGCGCCGCGCTGCTTTGTCTTCGGCCGCTTCGATCTCGTGACGGAAGACAATTTCTGCCGCGCCCTCTGCGCCCATCACCGCAATCTCAGCCGTCGGCCACGCCACTACGCGGTCCGCTCCCAATCCTTTCGAACACATCGCAATGTAGGCGCCACCGTAGGCTTTGCGCAGCACCACCGTGATCTTCGGCACAGTCGACGCAGAATACGCAAAAAGCAGCTTCGCGCCATGCCGGATAATCCCTCCGCGCTCCTGCTCCACGCCCGGCAAGAATCCCGGCACATCCACAAATGTCAGCAAGGGAATGTTGAAGGCGTTGCAGAAGCGGACAAACCTCGCCGACTTGTCCGAGGCGTCAATGTCGAGCGCGCCAGCCATTACACATGGCTGGTTGGCGATGATCCCCACAGGCCTGCCCTGCAACCTCCCGAAGCCGATCACGATATTCGCCGCAAACTCCGGCTGAATCTCCAGAAAGTCCTCGTTGTCAACCACGCGCACCAGGACGTCGCGCACGTCGTAAGCCATCTTGGCTTCCACTGGAACGATTTCGTTCATGCCCGAATCAGCCTTCAAACGCCCGCTGAAAGGCAATCGCGGCGGATCTTCCATGTTGTTCGCAGGCATAAAACTGAGCAGCCGGCGGCAAAGCTCAATCGCTTCGTCGTCGTCGCGCGCGATAAGGTGCACCACGCCCGAGTAATGCATTTGCGATTGCGGGCCGCCCAATTCCTCGGCGCTCACCTCTTCGCCCGTCACCTGCTTGATCACTTGGGGGCCCGTGATGAACATCCGCGCGCCCTCCGTCTGAATCACGAAGTCTGTAAGTGCCGGGCTGTATGCAGCGCCTCCCGCGCATGGACCGCAGATCAGCGCGATTTGTGGTACCGTCCCTGAAAGCATCACGTTGTGGTAGAAGACCCGCGCGTAGCCGGCCAGGCTGTCGATCCCTTCCTGAACGCGCGCGCCGCCGGAGTCGTTAATGAATACAAAGGGGCTTCCGGTTTTCAGGCTCATGGCCATCATCTCGGCCACTTTGTTGCAGTGCGTCTCGCCCGCGGCTCCGCCCGCCACTGTAAAATCCTGGCTTGCCAGGTGCACAAGCCGCCCGTCAATCGTGGCGCTGCCTGTCACCACGCCGTCGGCCGGCAATTCCTTCTCGGCCATGCCGAAATAGGTGGCGCGGTGTTTGCAGAACAGCCCGATTTCCTCAAAGCTCCCCTTGTCCGCTAGCCGATCGACGCGTTCTCGCGCTGCAAGCTTCCCTGACGCGTGTTGGCGGTCGATGCGGTCCTTGCCGCCGCCAAGCTCCAACTCAGCGCGTTTCGCCTGCAGCTCTGCAATCTTGTCGCCGATTGTCTTCTTCTTCGCGATTTCTTCTTGAGTCAGCATGTCAGCACCTGGAGAAACTGCAAATCAAGCAATTGCTGTGCCGGCCAGGCGCTTTCGCCTATCCTGCACCGCCGTCATTCTATGCCCGGTCATGCCCCCGCCGATGTGATCAGGTTCACTCAGTTGAGGTACCGGAAACTCATTGCTTTTCCGTGATTTGCGCGTCCTTAGGTGGGTGCTTCAATACTCATCTGGGCGGCAGTGCGGCGGATTTTGTGGCAAGCACATTAGGCCCGCGCTGCCGCGCTCGCAAGATGAATATAACTGCCTTAATCTTCAATTAGATAAGAAGAAGTTGCGATTCAAGATCGGGTGAGCTCTCGCTGCAAAGCACCGAATCCCGACTTCACCCGGGGTTGAGTTCCTGCCGAGACTTGGCATCATTGAAAGATGGAAAAGACCGGAAGTTCGCCTCCAACTCGTGAAGCCGATCTTCGCACTTCGCTCTACGAGAACCGCGTCCTTCGCCAAAGGAGCGACCCGCACCACACGAGCGGCACAATCGTGCCCGCAATCAGCGCCAGCATCCACGGCATATTCACGTAAATGCGCTGCGATCGTGTCCCAATGGCCAGCCAGACGAAGATGCCCGTTGCCACCGAGACGATCAGAACCTCCCACCAGCGCCGAGGATGCTTGTGGTCGGCCAATGGGTCGTCGCCGCCGACCACTGCGGCCACACTCTCCGCATCCAGCCCGTAGCGCTTGCACTCTCGAAGCGTCGCTCGGTGCCAGCTCTCCATTTCCGACGGCGGCGGCTCAGCCAAGCTGATCGATAGAGCGCCGAGGATCATGATGCTCGACCCGGCAAGGATCAGCATCCGCCCACCAGTGGCCAGACCCGCAAACTCGCCAAATACGAGCGCGCCCCACGCCAGTCCCCAAAGCTGGTTGGTGTTTGAGAGTGGAATGCCGCGACCGATTCCGATGTACTTGGCCGCGTATTGTTGAAACAGATCTCCGATCACCCAGCAGAACCCGCCGACAAACGGCCAGAAAAGCATGGGCCGCGCCCGATGCAGTTCGGCGGCGAGCGGCACCATCCCGCCATAGAAAACCCAACCGAGAAAGAACACCGTCCCCAACTCGCCGAAAATGAAAATCGTCACAAACGAGAGCGGGTTCATGCCGCTGATATAGGCCTTCCGATAGGGAATGTACATCGTGCCCAGCAGCACACCCGCGCCCAGTGCCGCGACAATCCCTGTGGCCGCCTTTCCCGGCGTGCCGGCATTTTGCTGTGCGGTCGCAACCGCCAGAACTGCCGCGCCAAACACAACCGCCGCTGCCCCGCCGATCACCTTGGCCCAGTCCTTCGCCTGCGAGCCGCGCAACTCCTTGAACAGCAGGCAACCCCAGAAGAGACCCACCAGGCTATTCGTGTTCCACAGCGGAAACGCGATCGCCAGGCCCACGTTGCGCACCGCGAAAATCGTCAGCGTGTTCGCCACCGCCCACAGCATTCCGGCCAAAAGCGCCCACACCATCAGGTGCGGCTTCTTCCACAGATCCCGGAAGACAAATCCAGTCCCCTTCAGCAGCGTGGGAATCGTCCAGCGCGCCACAAACGCGCCCATCACCATACCCATCGAGATAATGAACGGCGAGAAACCTTCGTTCACAAGTTTCGTTGGCGCCTCGGCGGTGCCCAGCCACACCGCGGCCGCGAGCCCGCAGAAAACACCCAGCTTGTGGAGCGAAATGGTCGACCGCACTGCCGTGGTGGCCGTGCTCTCGTTCATGCGCTTACCTCAGGGTCATCAGAAGTGTAATTCCCAGGACCAGCACCACCACGGGCACCCAGAGATGCACGTCAGTCACAATTGCCAACAGGGTAGAAGCTTCGCTTGAGCGCTTCACGCCGACACCTCCGCAAGCCGCACCGGCCGATGCTCGTCAAACGATTTGCGCGCCGCCAATGCCATGATGACCGGGACTCGGCCGTCGGCGCCGGTCACGGGCGTCGGTTTGTCGTCGATCACGGCTTTCACAAATTGCTCCAGTTCCGACGCGAAACTCTCTGGATAGCGATCCATGAAGAACTTCAGCGGAAGATCGGAGTAAACCGACTCGGAGGTGCTCACTTGAACCTCGTTCGGGAAGCGATTCTCGGTCGCAATCTTGCCTTTGGTGCCCAGGATCTCCACGCGCTGGTCATAGCCAAACACCGCCTTGCGGCTGTTATCGATGGTGCCGATCGCGCCATTCTTGAAGCGCAACGTCACGATCGCCATATCCAGATCGCCAGCCTCGCCGATCTCGGGCTCCGCCAGTACGCCTCCCGTTGTGAACAACTCTTCCACTTCATCGCCGATCAGGAATCGCGCCATGTCAAAGTCGTGAATCATCATGTCCATGAAGATGCCGCCCGAGGTGCGGATATAGGAAATCGACGGCGGCTCGGGATCGCGGCTGATGAGGTGCATCAGGGCGGGAACGCCAATCTCGCCTCTCGCTACCGCCCCGCGCACGCGCGCAAAATTCGAGTCGAAGCGCCGGTTGAATCCAATCTGGAGCTTTACGCCCGCCTTCGCCACAGCGTCGAGGGCCATGTCAATCTTGTCCAGGCTGAACGCGATCGGCTTTTCGCAGAATATCTGCTTTCCCGCCTTTGCCGCCTGCACGATCAGGTCCGCGTGCGTGCCCGTCGGCGTACAAATCAGCACTGCGTCCACCGTTGGATCTTCGATCACCTCGTCAGCCGACGCAACCACCCTGGGAATGCCGCAACGCGCCGCCAACGTCTCTGCAGCTACGCGGTTCAGGTCGGCGATGCAGACGGTTTCGGATTCAGGCAGCCGAAACGCCAGCGTTTCCGCGTGAACCTTCCCGATCCGGCCGGCTCCAATGATTCCAAAGCGCAGCTTCTTTCCCCTCATCATGTCCCTCAAAGACAGCTCTCAGCGTTTAGTGTTCCGCTTTCGTCCGAGTCTCCAGCAATGGACAGCAATTCGTCAATGCACGGCATCGCGCCGTAATCTGTTGAGCAGTCGTCCGATGCATCAACCCGAATCGACTTCCGCCCCCCTTGAGCGCCGTATCGGCCTTCGCTCGGCCGTGCTTTTCAACATGCTTGAGATGATCGGCGTCGGCCCCTTCATCACCCTCCCGCTCATCATCGCTGCCGCAGGCTACCGCCTCTCCGTTGGCGCATGGCTCCTGGGCGCCGGCATTGCGGTTGCCGATGGCTTGGTCTGGGCAGAGCTCGGCGCAGCCTTCCCCCGCGCCGGTGGCTCCTACGCCTTTTTGCGAGAAATTTACGGCCCCGATCGCGCCGGTAACTGGCTGAGTTTTCTTTTCGTCTGGCAGCTCAGCTTTACTGCTCCACTTTCCATCGCTTCGGGCTGCATCGGTCTTTCCAGCTTTCTCGCTGTCTTTTGGCCTGGGCTTGAGTCGGCGCCCATCGCCGCCCTGCCTGCCCTCCACTACGCCAACTTCGCCGCCGCCGCGGCCTGCCTTCTCGTCACTGCACTGCTTTATCGCAATCTCAGTTCCGTCACTCGTCTCGCTTGGGTGCTTTTCGCGGGAGTCATGGCCGCCATCACCGGCGTCATCGTCTCCGGCTTCGCCCACGCTGCAGCCACCGGCGGATGGCACATGCCGGCCGCGCCCACCCTTCCCGCCGCGCTCGCTCTGGGAGGACTGGCGCAGGCCACGCTGATCGCCACCTACGATTACTGGGGCTATTACAACATCACGTTTCTCGGCTCTGAGGTTCGGCGGCCCGAGCGCACCATCCCTCGCGCTATCCTGCTTTCAGTCCTCTTCGTCTCCGCGTTTTACATTGCCATGAACCTCGCCGTGCTGCCTTCGCTCCGCAGTGCCGCCGCTTACACCGCCGAGTCCTCCGTTCTCCGCGTGCAGCTCGTTGCCGATATCGCCGGCTCTGCTTTTGGCCAGTGGGCCGGATATACCATCGCCGCCCTCATTGTCTGGACCGCCTTTGCCAGCGTCTTCTCGCTGCAACTTGGCTATTCCCGCGTCCCCTACGCCGCCGCTCGCGACGGCAACTACTTCCGCTTTCTGGCAGCGGTACACCCCAGGCACGGCATTCCTCACCGCTCGCTCGTCGCTCTTGGGCTGGTGGGAGCTTTCTTCTGCTTCTTTACGCTGACGCAGGTGATTACCATGTTGGTGATCACGCGGATCCTGTTGCAGTTCTTCTTGCAACAAGCGGGTGTGATTCTGTTGCGCATCCAAAGACCGAACCTGGAGCGCCCATTCCGCATGCCGCTCTTCCCGCTGTCGCCCCTTGCAGCCATGGCAGGATTTGCCTTCATCCTCGTCAACCGGGCTCACGCACTCGGTGAACTCCTGGTGGCCGCGGGCATTGCTGCCACGGGAACGCTGCTTTATCTGTTCCGCGCAAGGAAATTGCGGCAATGGCCATTCCTGAAACCGGCAACGGAAGTTGAAGTCTGAGATTCGCGTTGCAGCGGAACGGGCATAATTTCACTATGAACTTATCGCATCATGCCGCTAAGGTTCACGACGCCACCATCCTCGACCAGTTCACTCGCCAGGCTGAACCCTTCGCGCAGCGGCACGGCTACGGCAAAGACCCCATCCTCGACCTGATGGCCGACTGCGCCGCCGTCCGGCCCGAAGATACCGTGCTCGACGTTGCCTGCGGCCCCGGCATCATCTCCTGCTACTTCGCAAAGCTCGCGCGTCACGTCACGGGCCTCGACTTTGTTCCTGCCATGCTCGATCGCGCCGGCCGCTACCAGGCCGAGCAGCATGTCGATAACATTACCTGGCAACTCGGCTCCTCCAGCGATCTCCCATTTGCTGAAAATACATTCGACTGCGTGATCACTCGCTTTTCGTTCCACCATTTCTTCGAGCCGCTGGCCGCACTGCGTGAAATGAAGCGCGTTGCGAAGCCCGGCGGGACTGTCGTGATCTGCGACGTCGCGCCGAGCAGGGAAGCGCAGGCCGCCTTCAATCATTGGGAGATTCTGCGCGATCCTTCGCATACCTGCGCCCTCACCCTGTCTGAATTCGAAGCATTGGGAGCATCCGCCGGACTGGTTCTGCGGCGCAAAGAACACTACAGGTTCGAGCGAGACCTCGAGGATCTTCTCGCAGGTTCCTTTCCCAAACCCGGTGATGCCGACCGCATCCGCGCGCTCTTTGATGCAGAGATTCGCGCTGGGACCGACATGCTCGGCGTCGGCGCGCGCCGCACTCGCAAGGCCGCCACGGACAACTCCGCGCATGCGTGGGAGCCAGAGGGGCCTGTCGGCATCACCTATCCCGTGGTTGTGCTTGGGTGGCAATTGCCTGCCTGAACTGGGGGCCGGCACGAGTTCGGTGAGGTCAATAACCTTGTAACTTCATTAGGCATTAGGGTGTCTAATAGGTGCAGTCGCAAGCTTCCCCTTGCGAGGTCGTCCTATGATCATCGGCAAACCGCCCGACATTCCCTCGTCCGAAATCACTTGCCGCAGCGCCTACCTGCATTACCTGAGCCGCCGCCGCTTCTTGAAGGGCGCTGCCGCGGTGGGTGCAGCCGCGCTCGGAGCGGATCGTGTGGCGCAACTCGTCTCGCCGCGCATCACGGCCCATGCGGATACCAAGCTGGAAACCGTGCCGAGCCCGCTGACGACGACAGGCGAAAAGCTGACCCCCTACGAGGACATAACGCACTACAACAACTTCTACGAGTTCGGCGTCGACAAGGCCGACCCCGCGAAGCACGCCGGTGGCCTGCCAACGCGCCCCTGGACAGTCAAAGTTGAGGGCAAAGTTGCCAAGCCGCTCACCTTCTCCATCGATGATCTCCTCAAACTCCGCCCGCTCGAAGATCGCGTCTACCGTCATCGCTGCGTCGAGGCGTGGAGCATGGTCATTCCCTGGGTCGGCTACTCGCTCTCTGAGTTCATCAAGCAGTGCAATCCGCTCTCCACCGCCAAATATGTTCAGTTCATCTCCTATTTTGACCGCCGTGTCGACCAGTGGGCCGACCAGGATCCCTCGATAGTCTGGCCTTACTCTGAAGGGCTGCGGATGGACGAGGCCATGAACCCGCTTACGCTTCTGACGTTCGGCCTCTATGGCGAAACGCTGCCCAACCAGGATGGCGCACCTGTTCGCATCGTTTTGCCGTGGAAGTACGGCTTCAAATCCGCCAAGTCGATCGTCACCGTGAGATTTGTTGAAAAGGAGCCGGCAACAACATGGAACGATCAGGCTCCGATTTGAGTACGGGTTCTACTCGAATGTGAACCCAAATGTCGATCGCGTGCCCTGGAGCCAGAAGACCGAGCGCCGCATCGGCCTGCCTTTCTACGACCAGCTTCGCGCGACGCTTATGTTTAACGGATACGCCGACCAGGTCGCTTCAATGTACGCAGGGATGGACCTGCGCAATACTACTAACGACGGGAATCGCCAGCTTGCAAAAGAAAGCGCGGGGAACTGCTCATCTGTGACCGACGAACGTCTATCTGACGAGTCCAAGCCGACTGCCGACTTGCTGATTTGCTAACTCGCCATGAACCGATCAACGCTCATCCTGCTTAAAGTCGCCGTCAGGCTTGCGTGTCTCTCGCCGTTTGTCTGGCTTGCATGGGGCGCGGTCATGAACGACCTCGGCCCGGATCCCACGGGAACGATTGCCTTCACCACTGGCCGCACAACGTTGCGTCTGCTCGTCATCACGCTGGCGATCTCACCGATACGCCGCCTCTGGCCACGTCTCACCTGGCTCATCAAGTTTCGCCGCATGTTAGGTTTATTTGCCTTCTTCTACGCTTCGCTCCACATGCTCACATGGGTTGGTCTCTACGCCGGCTTCGACGTCCAATCCATGGCTGCCGATATCGCGCGCCGCCGCTACATCACCGCGGGCATGGCCGCTTACCTGTTGCTCTTGCCTTTGGCGCTCACCTCCACCACGTGGTCCATCCGAAAGCTCGGCGGCAAAAACTGGAACAGGCTGCACAAGCTCATTTACCTCGCTGCCGTCTGCGGGGTGGTTCACTACTGGTGGCAGATGAAGCCGGGGGTGCTTACTCCGCTCAGGATCACCGTCATCCTTGCTGTGGTTCTTCTCGCTCGCCCGGTGCTCGCCTTCGTCCATCGCCGCAAAGCTCGCGCTGCTGTGACGGCCTGAAGCGGTACAGCGGCGGAACGCATGCCAGTGCGAGTGAGCCCCTGGGGGCGGAGACGATGGGCTCCATGCAAGGCGAGCCCGGCAATGATCGCGCACCGATCCTATGTCCAAGCTAGTCCGTCTGAGCGGTTTTAGCTCAGTGGTCGCTTTGAAATGTATTTTCGAAGCGCGCGCTTCGATCTCCCTGTCTGGCGCTGTATCCTTTTGGGAAGGCAATACTCTGCGACTGGTCGATCTTTCGGGATTCCTGGTTTCAGGTGTCTGAGTGGATTTCGTTCTCCTGAACGCAAGCAAAGAATGAAGGAGTAGCTCATGCGAAGCGGTTTACTAAAGATGCTGACAACTGCAGGTGTGTTAACGGTCGCGATGGCAGTAATGCCCGCGGCGCTACCCGCGCAGGGCGGTGCGACGGTGCTGAGCCCGGCTGACATGACGAAGTTGATGCCGGCCAGCGTGTTTTATCGCGGGCAGACCGCGACGACTCAATTGCGGAATTCGGGTGGAGTGAAATTCCACGACGGATACCTGGTGCTGGCCAGCCTTGTGGATACATCTGGTTATTCGAGTGCAGTCGCCGCAAAATACCAGGGCTATTTCATCACCGAGGTCGGAATCAAAGTTGGGGGCAAGAACCTTGCTGCAGGCGTTTACGGATTCGGATTTGTCGCGGGCAACAGGTTCCTGGTAACAGATGTAGGCGGGCATGATGTCTTGAGTGTGGCCAGCGCGGTCGACACCAAGCTGGAGCGCCCGAGGCCGCTCGAAGTACTCGCGGACCCAAGCGGCGGCTTCCGGCTCTACGCCGGACGGCAATATGTCGTCCTGGTGCGTTGACGCGTGCGTGCCGGCTGGCCATTGCTTGATGCGTAGATCCCGCAGCGGCAGGAGCCGCGCTGGGGCTGATTGCGTGGCTATTTGCTGCGTTTGATGAGGGACAGGTGCTTGCGCGTCGAATAGATTTTCTCCTTTTCTGCTTGCTGCTGGCAGGCTTATCTTGGCTCCCCGCGCAAGCGCCATCGGCGACCGGCGCCCAGCCCGGCCAAAGCGGGCAGCCAACAACCCCAAGCACGGGGATGGCGAACGCTGGGCCGCAAGAGGCTCAATTCGACGCCCAGCACCGCCCCATTACGGCCGGAGGCTTCGTTAAAACCGGGCCGATCATCTTTCAGGATGTGGCCGAAGCCGCCGGCCTCACGAGCTGGCATCATAAGGCAGGCACGCCGGAAAAGCGGCTCATTCTCGAAGCCAAGGGCCCGGGCGTTTGCCTGATTGACTATGACAACGACGGCTGGCTCGACATTTACCTTGTCAACGGCTCAACCTACGATGCTCTGACGGGCAAGGCCACCCCTCCGCATGCGGCCCTCTTTCACAACAATCACGACGGCACCTTTACCGACGTGACAGAAAAGGCGGGAGTAGCCAACGATCGCTGGGGTTATGGATGCGCCGTCGGCGACTACGACAACGATGGCTGGCCCGATCTTTACGTGACCAACTACGGCAAGAATCGGCTTTACCGCAACAATCATGACGGAACTTTTACCGACGTGGCTGAGAAGGCGGGAGTCGGCATCGGCACCTGGTCAACGGGCGCAACCTTCGGCGATTACGACGGCGATGGGCGCCTCGATCTGTTCGTGGATGGTTACGCGCAGATCGACCTCAGCAATCCCCCGCTCTCCCGGTCGAAAGCGATTGGCTATGGGATGTGCCAGTATCGCGGCGTGGAGGTGATGTGCGGTCCGCGCGGGTTGAAGGGCGAACACGACCACCTCTTTCACAACAACGGCGATGGCACCTTTACCGATGTGAGCAAGAAGCTGGGTGTCGACGATCCCAATGGCTATTACGGGCTGGGCGCCCTATTTGCCGACGTCAACAACGACGGCAAGCCGGACCTGCTCGTGGCCAATGACTCGACTCCGAACTATCTGTATATGAACAAGGGCAACGGCACGTTCGAAGACGACAGCTACGAAAGCGGCTATGCGCTGAACAAGGATGGCCGCGAAATCGCGAATATGGGCATCGCCGCCGGAGACTACGAGAACAACGGACATCTTTCGATCGTGAACACCGATTTTGCCGACGATTACAATGTCCTCTTCCAGAACGACGGAACAGGATTCTTTACGGATGTCAGTTATCAGGCCGGAATTGCAGAGTCCTCCATCCCCTTTGTGGGTTTCGCAGATGGATTCCTGGATTACGACAACGACGGATGGAAGGACCTGCTGATTATCAACGGCCACGTCTACCCTCAGGTGGACCAGCACCCGGAGTGGGGACAAAGCTACGCCCAACGCCCGCTGCTTTATCACAACGAAAGGAACGGCAAATTCGACGCTGGTTCCCGCCGTCGAAGGCACCGGCCTCGCAGTGGTGTCGGTAGGCCGCGGCGCGGCATTTGGCGACATCTTCAACGACGGCAAGATCGACGTGGTCATCAACAACATGGATGGCGTTCCGATGCTGCTGCGCAACGTCAACCCGGACCATCATCACTGGGTGGAGATGAAGCTGATCGGCGGACCGAAAAGTCCTCGCGATGCGGTCGGAGCGACCGTTTACCTGACCGCGGACGGAATGCGGCAGCGGGGCGATGTCCTCAGCGGTGGCAGCTATCTTTCTTCGAACGACTTGCGCGTTCATTTCGGGCTCGGAGACGCCCCCGACGCCGGCACGGCAGAGATTCACTGGCCGAGCGGCAAAAAGGGGTCAATCCGCGTGCCTGCCGTGGACCGCATCTACACGATCGAGGAAGGGCAGGGTATCATCGGTGCCTTCTGCGGTCCCAAGCCGTGTGAAGCGGACCCCAAGCCAATAGCGGATCACCATCCCTAGCTCCAGAGGAAGCAAATCCCCGGTCAATAGAACGTAGGCTTGGCCAGCCTGAGCCACTAGCTCGCGCCCTGAGCGCTGTCAGGCAAGACTGCCGGAACGAGCGGGCTCGGGGTGCGCACCAGGGTAACCGCTTACTTTCTTATTTTCATCGCCTATCTAGATCATTTCGAAGCCTTATGACGTTAACGGCGAGACTAATCAATAAAGGGATTTACTTATGGAAAATATTCCAAAAATGAAATCAAATTTCTATTGACAGCTTCGAGATCGCGGGTCCATTATTGTTCGCACTGAAGAAAACGTATGCCCGCAGCAAGATTGACACGTGTCGCAAGGGGACCGAATGATGCACTACGGCCTCTTTCTGGATTTTTTGCGATTCGCAGCATTAGGTAATCCCTGGCGCTCAATCCAGCTTACGGGCCCCCTCGCTGTTCATGCAGAACGGGGCTGTCAATGCCCCGAGTTCCGGGCTTCTTCAGTGAACGATGTCGGGACTTGGCGCCATGTGCGCGTGCATTTCTTGAAACCAAGCAACTTTGTTTGCTTCTGATTCGCAACTCGGGAGATTCGAGGGCTGTTTAGAGGGCCCGAGGATTCTTCCGCGAGGCACGTTGACTGCGATTCGTAGCGGACACAAAGCGGAATGCCAGGAGGCAAGCAGCTGCTCTCGAACGGAGGGCAGGCTTGAATCCCCCAGGGAAGTTTTGTCCCGGCGCAAAAAGAGAACCTCAACGGACTCGCCGTACCGGAGATTGCCACGAGCAACGCAAGAAGTCGGGTAGAGCGAGCCAAGCAAGCAATTTCTCAGGAGACAGACCATGACACAAACCTTTACCAAGTCAAGGAGACGCTTGACGGATAGGTCAAAGAAAGGAATGGGAGTGCTTTGGATAGCACTCGTCATGATGATCGTCGTTCTCACACCCCGCGTTTGGGGACAGGACAACGCGACCATCACCGGGAACGTAGCAGATTCCAGCGGAGCTATGGTCGCCAATGCGACGATCGATCTGACGAACAATGCAACCAGCCAGGTGAGAGAGACAACGTCAAACACCGTCGGCGCCTATCGCGTCGCAAACGTCGGTATCGGCACCTACACTCTCACGGCCGTTGCTTCAGGCTTTGAGAAGTTCACAAGGACCGGCATTGTTGTGAACGTTGCCCAGACACTCGAGGAGAAAATCACCCTCTCAGTCGGCAGCCAGGCACAGACCGTGACCGTGCAGGCCGATGCTCTGCAGGTGCAGACGGAGACCAGTGAAGTGAGCACGCTGATCAGCGGCCAGCAGGTCGAGCGCCTTGCAACTAACGGCCGTAACATCGTGCAGCTTGCTGCTCTGG
Source organism: uncultured Acidobacteriaceae bacterium (assembly GCA_963782285.1). GTDB lineage: Bacteria > Acidobacteriota > Terriglobia > Terriglobales > Acidobacteriaceae > Telmatobacter. The sequence continues at coordinate 163,787 of CAWAJH010000014.1, read as the reverse complement.
GCATGGGTGTGGCCAATAACCTTTCTTCCTTTGGCGGCATTAACGCTCTTACATCCGCGAACGGAATCAGCTTCAACGGCACCAGGACGACGCACAACGTCTACCTGCTGGATGGCACCGAACTGAACGATCGCGGCTGCGGCGGCTGCTACATGGTGCTGCCAGCACAGGACTCGATCGCCGAGTTCCAGACGCTCCAGAGCAACTACCAACCCGATTACGGCATCGGCTCCGGCGGAACGATCACCATGGTGATCAAGTCGGGCACGCGCCAATATCACGGAGAGGTATACGAGTACAACCGCAACACGGCCTACAACGCCAACGACTACTTCAACAAGCAGGCGGGCAGAACCAGGCCGGAATTCATGCTGAATGAACCGGGCGGCAACATCGGCGGCCCGCTCTACATTCCTCATGTTTACAACGACAGTAAGACCCGCACATTCTTCTTCTGGAACGAAGAATGGCGCCGGCTCATTCAGGGAACCGCACCGTCACTGTATAGCACGGTCATGGCCAACGACTTTCCGACCGCCGGCCAGGATCTGAGCTACACACCATACGTTGCCAACGCTGTCATTCCGGTGGTACCCAACCTGCCGAGCAATGCAACTTACACCGCTTTGGAAACCGGCCTGGGCCTCACACCGGGAAAGCCGTTCCCGCTGAACGCCAACGGCACCTACAGAATTCCCAAGCAGATGATGGATCCCAACACGGTGGCGGAAGTGAACTCGGGCGCATTCCCAAAGCCGAACCTCGCCAACGGCTACCAGTACACAGCGTCGCCTGCGCAGCCAAACTACGTCCGCGAAGATACGGTGCGCATCGATCATGCCATTAACAGCAAGTTCCAATTGATGGGCCACTATGTGCATGACGCGGTGCAACCGACGTTCTTCCCGCCATTGTGGCAAGGCAGCTACCCGACGGTTGGCACGACGATGACCAACCCGTCCTACACCGTGGCGATCAAGCTCACCCAGACCTACTCGCCGAACCTGCTCAACGAAACAGCCGTCCTTTATAGCGGCAACAAGATCACGCTGACGCCCATCCCGGGTGCTGGTGTCAACATCAAGTTGCCCAGCGGATGGAGCGCATCCAGTTACTTCCCGGTTGCCGACAACGCTGGCGGCGTTATGCCTGCCATCACGTTCTCGGGCAAGCCGTTTGGTGCAACCTGGAGCGAAGCCTACTTCCCATGGAAGAACGGCTATGAAGGATTTGAATACCGTGACGATCTTTCCTGGACGAAGGGCCGTCACCAGTTCAAATTCGGCGCAGGCGTACTGCACGATTACAAGAACCAGCAGTTGCAGGCCAATACCCAGGGAACAGCCAACTTCAGCTCGAGCAACACCAACTTCTCAGGTGACGCCTACATCGACTTCATGCTGGGCCTTGCCAACAGCTTCACCCAGTTGCAGTATCTGTCTGACAAGCACTGGGTCAACAACAACTACAACGCTTACGTAAACGACAACTGGCATGTCTCGCAGCGGCTGGTGCTTAACCTCGGCATACGTTATGACGGCATGCCGCACGCCTTTGAGCGGTACAACCAGTTCGCAAACTTCGTGCCTGCGTTTTACAACACGTCGTTGGGCAACCCTGTTACAGCGGCCGGAACACTCAATCCAGCAAATCTCACCACGTTCAGCTGCTCGACCACACGCTGCAATACCAACGGAGAACAGTTCTATCTCAATGGCCTTGCAGAAGCAGGCGTCAGCGGCTTCCCGCGTGGGAACGTGCAGAACCGGTACCTTACCTGGCAACCGCGCATCGGGTTCAGCTATGACGTCTCCGGGAACGGGAAGACCGTAGTCCGGGGCGGCGTCGGCATGTTCTATGAGCGCGTTCAGGGCAACGATGTCTACAACGCGGCTTTGAACCCGCCATTCGCCTATCAACCTTCAGGGAACAACGTGATGTTCTCAAACCCGAATACCAGCGCGCTGACGGGGGCGACCACAACGCAGAGCTTCCCGTCGACCATGACCAGCATCAAGTACAACTATCCGCCTCCGGGCACGGGAGACTATAGCCTCGGTGTCCAGCGGCAGATTGCGCCATCAGTGATTGCCGTGGTCCAGTATGTGGGCTCTGACGGCTGGGATCAGAACGACGACCGGTCGATCAACGCTCTGCCTTTGAGCGACTTGACTGATCGCCAGAAGGTTGCCGGTGGCACAAGTGCCAATCTGTACCGTACCTTCCCTGGGTACAGCAGCATCACCCAGGAGGAGAACGAAACCAACTTCAACTTCAACTCGCTGCAGGCCGGCCTCCGTATGGAAAACAAGCACGGGCTGACCACGCAGCTTTCGTACACATGGGGCCACAACATCGACATCGGCCAGAACGACCTTGCCGGGTTGACCGCTCCCTGGAATGCGAAGTACGACAAAGGAAGCGATGCCGGTCTTGATCGCCGTCACATCTTCAATGCGAGCTACGTTTACGATCTGCCGTTCTTCCAAAAGTCGGGGAACTTCGCAGCCCGTGAAATCGTTGGTGGCTGGTCGATCTCCGGTATTACCACTCTGGAATCGGGAACCGCAAATAGCGTGAGTCTGTCAGGCGTGGATACGGTGGGCCTCGGCAACGGCGGCAATCGTCCGGACCTGGTTTCGCCGGTGGTCTACCTGAATCCAAAAGCTTCAATCAACGGATCGTACGGCCACTATTTCTCGAAGGTCTCTTTTGCCACACCGGCAACAGCCTGGAGCGGCAACAGCTCAACCGGTGGATACGGCACGGCCAGAAAGGATACGGTCAAGCTTCCTCCGTGGGACCTATGGAACCTTTCGCTGTTCAAGGTCATTCCACTTACCCCGGGTGAAGGCGCGAAGCTTGAACTTCGGTTTGAGTCCTTCAATACCTTCAACCACACCATCTTCACGGGCGTAGACTCCAGCACTGGTGACGGAAACTTCGGTTCCGTAACCGGCGATTTCGCATCTCGCGTGTTGGAATTGGGCGGAAAGATCACCTTCTGATCTGGAACCTTTCTTAACCTGGGCGCGGCATGGCAAACCATGTCGCGCCCTTTTTCTGTGCGCGCTTGGCTTGGCAGGTTCGCATCATGCCGGCGATGGGGGCGAACATACGACGAGAGGTCCTGTGAGCTTGTTTATTGAATGCGGGATTGCCGCCGCCCGCCAAAAAATAGGCTTTGCTTCACGCCATTCACACTTCCCGGCACGGTCCTGGTACCGGGTGAATTCGGCTCGGAAGGTTTTCCGGCGTGATCGCGCTATCGAGAGTTGAGGACAGAACTCGCCGTTTAGGCATACCTGAAAAGCGCTTTAAAGCCATAGTCCATGTGCTGCTGTATGTGGCAGTGGAACAGGGATAGACCGGGCTGGTTGGCGGTCAGATTCACTGCTGCGCGGCCGTAATAAGGAACCACAACCGTGTCCTTGATGATCCCGGCCATCGGCTTGTCGTTGACTTCCGCCAGCTCCCATTGATGGCGGTGCAGATGCAAGGGATGAGAATCGTCACTCTGATTGCGCATCACCAAGCGATACCGCTCACCCTCCCTGAGCACGAATTCCCGCTCGTGGGGATACGGCTTGCCGTTAACCAGCCATAGATTGAATTGGCCCGCGGCGCCGGGAAGCTTGCTGTAGATCATCTCGATGGTCTGCTGAGGGGCAGGCGAGTTGTGGCTGCCGGTCCCGAAGATGCTGTAATCCCAGGGCGTCTTCGGTGGATCGACCCACTGCGGCTGGGAATGCTGGCCGGCGTATTCCACCACCACGCCAAGACCTGCATCGCGGATGGGCTTCTCGGTCGACCCCAGGATCCAGATACCAGGATTGTTCATCTCCACAAACGCGTCGATGCGCTCACCGGCGCCGAGAAAAATGGAATCGACGGACTGCGGCGTGGGCACCGGATTGCCGTCCATTGCGATCACTCGGAGTTTGTGGCCCGCGAAGCCAATGCGCCGGTTTTCGATCGCACTGGCATTGAGGAAATGAAGCAGCAGCCGCTGCCCCTCGCGCACCCGGATCGGATCGCCGGAGCCAAGTGCCTTGTCGTTGATGGAGTAGGTCATCGAAGCGACTTCGAGGCCGTCGGGCTCGGTGTTTAGGACAGGAGGTTTTTCAAGGATCGGTCCATTATGGGTGTCGTCGTCATCATCTTCCATGGAGCCGGAGAAGAACGGATCCCAGTCGCGGATGGCGAGAAAAAGCTCCTGATCGTAGTGGCCTGGGTCGTCGCCGCCATCAACATAAACAAATCCGAATTGGCCTGTATAGGTGCCTTTGTGCAGATCGGCCATCGCCATGACATGGGAGTGGTACCAGCGGCTGCCCGCAGGGCCGGGAGTGAATTCGATGCGGCTGCGGCCGTGCGGCGGGACAAACGGCGAACCCTCCTCCTCAGTGCCATCCACTTCCGGCGGAATCAACATGCCATGCCAGTGGAGGAGTTCAGGGGTGTCGGTATCATTGATGATGTCGACAGTAACCTGCTTGCCCTCGCGCATGCGCAGCACCGGTCCCGGCGCCGTCCCGTTGTAACCGATGGTCGAGAGAATATGAGTGGGGTCGAGTTCCACGGTCACGGGAGCGATACGAATCGTGTAGTCCGCGTTGCCGCTAGTTGTACCGGATGCCTGCAGCGGCGCCAGCTTGGATTGGCCGTTCAGCGGCGTCCGGGCCCCGGCAGCTCCCGCCAGCGCCAAACCGCCCAGTTTCAGCAGATCGCGTCTCTTCACGGTCCTGCTCCCTTTTTCACGGCGTTTTAGAAAGTAGCCTGAGGTTTTTGCTTGGGTACGAGGTCGCCGCTCCTTATCGTAACGCCGACTTTGCTGCCGGTGCCTTCCCCCGCAGTGATTCCTAAAACGCTATAGCTCGTGCCAACAGCATCGTCTCACACGCTCGTTTCGACGGACAAGGCGCCGCCTGCACCACGGCGGTTGCTCAATGTCGTGCTGCTCCTCGTCTCCCACGTGTCTTGCAGCTTTGGCCACTGTCGCGTTGGGCGCCGCCTTGCAAAGGCGCTCCGCCCTCTACACAGATAGCCCGCAGAGGTTTAGACTGCAACCATCCGGAGTGCGGAGCCGTCTATTAGCTAAACAGGTGTTCCGTTCTTTCTCGCGAACTTCCCCTCCGCGGAGGTCCTCTATGAAGCTCTCTCGTGTGGCACTGCTGGTCGCGGTAGGGGCTCTCTGCGCCGTTGGCCTGTGGGGTCTGCAACGGACGGCGGACTTCGGCTTCGGTGACGGCAACTCCTCGTCGGGCGCCAAGGCGGAGTTCTACTGGTCGCGGCTCGCCTACAACTCCAGCATGAGCAGCTACGGCGCCTTCGGCCGCCGCGGCTCCTGGGGCTTCAATTCGTGGTCCCGTGACTATCCCAAGGCCGACCGCCAGTTCCTCATCGCCATGCACCGGCTGACACGCATCGACGACCGTCCCTACGAACAGGTGGTCACTCTCGATAACGAGGACATCTTCAATTATCCCTGGATCTACGCTGTCCAGGTCCAGAACTGGTCGTTTACGCCGGCGCAGGCCAAGCGTCTGCGCGAGTACCTCCTGAAGGGCGGCTTCCTCATGGTTGACGACTTTCACGGCACCGAAGACTGGGAGAACTTCATGAACGGCATGCGGGAGGTTCTCCCCGACCGTCCCATCGAAGACCTCCAAAGCAGCGATGAAATCTTTCACACCCTCTACGACGTCGACGACAAGATGCAGATTCCCGGCGAGCAGTACGTATGGACGGGCCGGACCTACGAAAAAGACGGCTACCAGCCGAAATGGCGCGCCATCCGCGATGATAAGGGGCGAATCATCGTCGCCATTTGCCACAATATGCACCTCGGAGATGCATGGGAGTGGGCCGATGATCCCAATTACCCAGAGACCTTCGCTTCCATGGCCTTTCGTGTCGGGCTCGATTACATCATCTATGGCATGACGCATTAGTCGCCTGCGGGAAAATTCATTTTTTTCGTAAGCTGGGGGTCCTGCCCGCGCAAGACTGGAGCAATCCGTTCAATGGTTTTGACTCCCGCCGAATCGGGTTTTTAACCGCAGGAGTTTTTTCAACCGGCAGAGCTTCTTCTGGCACCAAACACGGCGTAGTCAATCGAATACAAGCCGCAACCTTTTTAAATCGCTGTAGGAGTAAGGCAGGACTGGAAGCCCGCATGTTTCAGTTCCTCTTCAAGTATCCGAGCCCGGTCTTCACTCGTGGACGATTCGTCCTGCTTAGCTCTTGGCCTGCGTGGCTGCTCCCATTCTCAATCGTCGTCGCGGCCCTCGGCCTGGCTTGGCTGATCCGCGCGCGGCTCCGCGATGTAGCTCCCAATCTGCGCACAGGGCGCGCGTGGCTTATCTGGGCTATGCAATCGGCGCTGGTTGCACTCATCCTCTTTCTTCTGTGGCAGCCCGCAGTCGTCGTCGGCGAGCTGAACTCGCAGCAGAACATTATCGCGGTCATTGTTGACGACTCGCGCAGCATGAGCATCGCCGATAGCGACGGAAAGACGCGTGAAGCCGCTGCTCTGGCCGTGCTTGAGGGCGGCGTTCTGGCCGGTCTGCGAAAGCGATTCCAAACCCGCATCTATCGCCTTGGAAGCACCCTGACTTCTGAGAATTCGCTTCCGGCCATCGCCCCGGTCGAATCTTCGACTCACATCGGGAGCGGCCTCATGCAGTTTGCGGCGGAAACCTCCGATCTTCCCATCGGCGCCGTACTTCTCCTGACTGATGGAGCCGAAAATTCGACCGGCCTGGACGGTTCCAGCATTAGCCTCGATGCTCTTCAGGCATTGCGCAACCGCCGGCTGCCCGTTCATGTCGTCGGCTTCGGCAAGCAGCAGCGTGCCCACGACGTTGAGATTGAAGATGCCAGCGTCGCATTCCGTGCTGCCGCCAACGCCCGCGTCGCCAGCACCATCAGTCTCATGCAACACGGCTATGCCGGGCAGAAGGCTACCCTCATCGTTCGCGACGGACAGCTCACCCTCGCCGAGCGCGAAATCGCACTCGCTCCCGATGGCCAAATCCAGACCGAGCCTCTCTACTTTCCGGTTGGCGCGGCAGGGGCTAAAAACCTCACCTTCTCAGTGCAGCCGCTTCCCGGCGAAGAGAACACCTTCAACAACGCCGTCACTCGGCCGATTCTGGTGAGCGACGCCAAGCGCAGGATCCTCTACGTCGAAGGCGAGCCGCGCTGGGAGTACAAGTTCATTCGTCGCGCTGAAGACGATGACCCTACCGTCCAGGTCGCGTCCATGGTCCGCACCAGCGAAAACAAGATTTACCGCCAGGGCATCAACGATCCCGGCGAGCTCGCCGATGGCTTTCCGATCCGTCCCGAAGATCTCTTCTGTTACTCCGGGATCGTCATCGGATCTGTCACCGCAGACTACTTTACTCCGCTCCAGCAGGAGTTGCTGCGCGAATTCGTCGACCGCCGCGGCGGTGGAGTCCTTTTCCTCGGCGGCCGCGCGTCTTTGAGCGACGGCGGCTGGGCGGCATCCAGCCTCAATGATTTGCTGCCTACTTTTCTTCCCTCAGGCAATCATTCCTTCCACCGTGACCCAGCCAACGTGGAACTTACCGCTGAAGGCATCAATTCACCGATCACACGTCTTACCGACGACCCGGAAAACAACGCGGTCCTCTGGAAGAAGCTCACCTTTCTCGCCGATTACGAAGATCCAGGCACTCCCAAGCCGGGCGCAGTCGTGCTTGCCGACATGATTGTTGGTATGCGCAAAATGCCGTTGCTAATCACCCAGCACTATGGCCACGGCCGCACGGCGATCCTCGCTACCGGGGGCACCTGGCGATGGCAGATGAGCGAGCCCCTTGGCGATCCCTCGCACGATCTTTTCTGGCAGCAACTCCTGCGCTGGCTCGTCGCCGAGTCGCCCGGTCCCGTTGCGGCTTCAATTTCCTCTCGTCAATTGATGGACGAGGGCCGCGTCCATTTGTCCGCGGAAGTCCGTGATCTCCAGTTTCAGCCGGCTCCCGATGCTCACGTTACAGCTCACATCGTCGGACCGGGCGGAATCAACGACCTTGTCGACCTCACGCCCTCGCAAGACACGCCCGGCCTCTACCAAACCGATTGGACCGCCGACAAACCCGGTCCCTACCTCGCTGAAGTCACCGCCGAATCTGCCGCACGCCAGGCACTGGGGAGCGACGTCCTGACGTTTCAGCGCGAAGATGGCGTGGCGGAGAACTTTCACACGGACCAGAACCGGCGCCTGCTTGAGCAACTTGCTTCCGCAACCGGCGGAAGCTACTGGAAGACCAGCGATCTCAAGAATCTTCCCCGTGACATCTCCTACTCCGACGCAGGAATCTCGGTCCGCAGCACAAAAGAGCTTTGGGATATGCCCATCGTCTTCCTTCTCCTGCTCGGTCTGCCCGTCGCGGAATGGCTGCTTCGCCGCAAATGGGGTGTGATATGAAGCGCGCTGTCATGACGGGGTTCTTTCTGGCATTCGCCTGCGCCCTCGCGTTTCCAGCGCGCGCGGCCACGTATTACGTTGTCGTCGCCGGTCTTGGTGGAGAGCCCGACTATGTGCAGCGCTTCACCGCCGATGCCAACGATCTCGATCGCATCTTCAAGGCCGAGGGCCCAAGCGCCCACGTCACGACGCTCACCGGCGCGCAGGCCACTGCCGTCCAACTTCGCCAGGTGCTGGCCACGGTCGCCCAACAAGCAACTGCCGACGATGACCTCGTGCTCATCCTCATTGGCCATGGATCTTACGATGGTTTTGACTACAAATTCAATCTCGTCGGCCCGGACATGACCGGGACTGAAATTGCCTCGCTCTGCGATCGCGTCGCCTCACGCCGCCAACTCGTCGTCGATACGACAAGCTCGAGCGGCGGCGCCATAGCAGCAATCGAGCGCCCGGGGCGTGCCGTCATCGCCGCTACAAAATCCGGAACGGAGAAGAACGCCACTGTCTTCGCCCGCTATTTCGTGGAAGCATTTCAGGACCCGTCCGCAGACACCGACAAAAGCGGTTCTGTCAGCGCCATGGAGGCCTTTACCTACGCCGCACGCAAGACGGCCGACTTCTACGACTCGCAGAAGCGGCTGGCCACCGAGCACGCGGTTTTCAACGACAAGGGATCGGGCGATCCCGTGCGCGAGCCCGGCGAAGGCCAGGGCGAAATGCTCGCGAGCTTCACTTTGCTGCGCTACGGCAACCAGGACCAGGCTTTCAACAATCCCGCTAAGCGCGCGCTGCTTGAGCAGAAGGACTCGCTGGAGCAGAAGATCGACACACTCAAATATCAGAAGGCGGCCATGGATCCAGACGACTACAAAAAGCAGTTGACTGAGGCGCTGGTCGCGTTGGCTAAAGTACAGGAACAGATCGATGGCGGAGGCCGGCAATGAAGTGTCTGGACTTCATTTTCTCGGTGGTGCTGGCCTCGACGTTGGCTGCGGAGGCGCACGCCGCTCCTGGGCTCACTCCGGCAAATTGCTGGTCGTTGCGCAAACACGGCGCCGCCGCACGTGCCCAGGATTGCTTCGACGCGATGAGCCGAAGCAACAATGCATACGACCGCGCAGAAGGCTTCTGGGGACTGGAAGATTGGGATCAGGCTAACGCACAGTTCCGCCTCGCTGCAAATTCGCCTGACAGCCCCGCCCTCGACAAGGTGCGGTGGGGCATGCTCCTTCAGGAGCGCTTCAACGACAGCGATGCCGAGGGACTTTTCCGTGAAGCACTTGCGAAGGATCCCTCCAACGCGGAGGCCTACGTTGGTCTCGCCATCGTCTCCTCCGATGGCTTCGACGGACACGCCTCAGACTACGCCGCCAAAGCGGTCGAACTCGATCCCAAACTGGCTGAAGCCCACGAACTGATGGCCGATCTCGACTTGGCCAACGATGATCGCGATCAGGCCGTCGCGGAGGCCGATAAGGCTATCGCGCTTGAAGACGACGCCCTCGACGCCATGGCGATTCATGCCGCGGTCGAACTGCTTGCCGATCGCCCGCCCGATTCGTGGTTCGCCAAAATCGTGGCCATCAATCCCGGCTACGGAGAGGCGTACGCACGCGTGGCTCATCAGCTTGAACTTCACTATCGCTACGAAGATGCCGGAACGTATTACCGCAAGGCCATCGAAGCTGATCCGCACCTATGGTCTGCCCATTCGGCGCTTGGCATCGAGCTGATGCGCCTGGGAAAGGAGGACGAGCCACACCAGGAGCTGGAGCTTGCGTATAACAACGGCTATCGGGACGCCGCCACAGTCAACAGCCTGCGACTGCTCGACAGCTATAAGAACTTCGATACGTTCCGCGACAGCACAACGATCATCAAGCTCTCGAAGTCGGAATCAGCGCTGCTCCTCCCCTATTTTCAATCGGAGCTGCACACCATTCTTGCGACTTACGAGAAGAAGTACCGCATGACTCTGCCTGGTCCTGTGCAGGTGGAGGTTTATCCCAACCACGAGGATTTCGCAGTTCGCACCATGGGCATGCCCGGACTGGGCGCGCTCGGCGTCACCTTCGGCGAAGTTGTGGCCATGGACAGTCCGTCGGCGCGCAAACCCGGAGAGTTCAACTGGGGCGCAACCTTATGGCACGAGATGAGTCACGTCTTCATCCTCACTGCCACCAATCACCGTGTGCCGCGCTGGTTCACTGAAGGCCTCGCGGTCCACGAGGAGGGGATGCATTCCGCGGAGTGGAAAAACCGCGCGACGCCAGACGTCATCGCCGCCATCCGCGACAAGAAGCTGCTCCCGGTTGCGAAACTCGATCGTGGTTTCGTCTTTCCCGATTACCCGGCGCAGGTCGTCGTCTCGTATTTCCAGGCCGGCAGCATCTGTGATTTCATCGGCGAAAAATGGGGAGAAGACAAGCTCCTCGACATGGTTCACTCCTACGCAAAACTCGAAACCACGCCTGAAGTCATCCAGCAGGATCTCGGCCTCACTCCTCAGCAATTCGACGGGCAGTTCCTTGCATGGATCGATCAGCAGTATGGCAAGGAAGCGGCGAGTTTCGATGAGTGGCACACCAAGCTGAAGGCGCTGGTTGCTACTGAGGAGCAGAAGAGCTATTCCGCTGTCATCAGTGAGGGACCCTCAGTGATCGCCTTGTATCCACAGTATGTCGATGACGCCAATGCCTACGAGTTGATTGCAGATGCCGATCACGCGGTCGGCGATGCCAAGAGCGAAGCAGCGATCCTCACTGCATACGAACATGCAGGCGGCCAAGCGCCCGATGTGCTCATGCGCCTGGCGAAACTCGAAGCCTCTGCGGGGAACGATACGGACGCTTCGGCAACGCTGGAGCGGATCAATTACATCTATCCAGTCAACAACGTCGAGTTGCACCGTCAGCTTGGCGACCTGCTTTTCGCCCAGAAGCAGTACGACGGCGCTATCCGCGAGTACAACGCGCTGGTTGCGTCGAACCCAGTGGACAAGGCCGGCGCCCAGTTCGATCTCGCACAGGCCTATTTCGCGGCCGGACAAAAGAACAAGGCGCAGGATAGCGTGCTTGCCGCGCTCGAAACCGCGCCTGACTATCGTCCCGCGCAAAAGTTGTTGCTCGAACTTCAAAGTTTGCCCGCAAAGTCGAATTGAGAAAGGATCATCCATGGTTTCATTTGCCGGATTAAATCAGGACGCAGCGATGCTCCAGGAGCGCGTCGAGCGTTTCCATGCAGTGCGTGAAGAAATCCTGAGACAGGTGCGCGAAGTGATTGTGGGTCAGCAAGACGTGCTCGACCAGATCCTTTTCGCCATCTTCGTGGGCGGCCACTGCCTCTTGACCGGCATGCCCGGAACCGCCAAAACGCTGATGGTCCGCACCATCGCCGATGCTCTCGGCCTCGTGTTCAAGCGCATCCAGTTCACGCCGGATCTCATGCCGTCTGACATCACCGGCACCGACATCATTGAAGAAGACCTGACGACCGGCCATCGCAAGTGGACCTTTGTCGAAGGCCCCATCTTCGGCAATATCCTGCTCGCCGACGAAATCAACCGCACCCCGCCCAAGACGCAGTCCGCGCTGCTTGAAGCCATGCAGGAGCACTCCTGCACAGTGCGCGGCCATCTCTATCACCTGCCCGCGCCGTTTTTTGTTCTCGCCACGCAGAACCCCATCGAACTCGAAGGCACTTATCCGCTGCCGGAAGCCCAACTCGACCGCTTTCTCTTCAACTCCGTTCTCGAAGATTTGAGCGCCGACGATGAGTTGAAGGTGATCGACCGAACAACAGCCACGCGCGTGACCGACGTAAAGGCTGTCACTTCGGCCGAAGATCTGCTCGACTTCCAGCAGCTCGTCCGCATGGTGCCAATCGCGGAAACGCTCTCGCGCTACGTCATCAGCCTGGTTCGCGCCACGCGGCCCAAGAGTGAAAACGCGCCGGATTTCGTGAAGAAGTATGTCAACTATGGCGCCAGTGTTCGCGCCGCGCAGTTCATCGTGCTCGCTGCCAAGGCGCGCGCCCTCTCGCACAAGCGCTATCACGTCACCTACGACGACATCACGTCCATCATCATCGCCCGTGCTGCGCCATCGCGTTCTGCTTAACTTCCATGCGGAGTCGGATCGCATCGACACCGACGAAATTCTCACCCGGCTCATCGCGCATGTGCCGCGGCCCAAGGAGACATGATGCAGCGCTTTCTCGATCCCGAAGTGCTGGCCGGCATCTCCTCGCTTGATCTGCTGGCCAAAACGGTGGTCGATGGGTTTGTGGCCGGCCTTCACCGCTCGCCCGACTTCGGCTTCAGCCAGGAGTTTGCCGAGTACCGCGCCTACACGCCGGGAGACGACCTGCGCCATGTGGACTGGAACCTCTTCGCGCGCACCGAGCGCTGCTATCTCAAGCGCTATCGCGGCGAAACCAACAGCCAGCTCACCATCTGTCTCGACGCCAGCAACTCCATGCAATACACCTCCGGCCCGCCCATGAAGATGGACTACGCGCGGTTCATCGCCGCCTCGCTGTTCTATCTCGCCATCCGCAATCAACGCGATGCGGCCGGCCTTATCGTGTTCGACGATGAGGTGCGCGAGTACGTCCGGCCCTCCACGCGGCAGGGCCAGCTTGCCCGCCTCTTTGCCGCCCTGGAACGCGCCGAACCCCGCGCGCGCACGGATTTCGGCAAGCCCCTGCGGCACTTTCAGAATTTTCTCCATCGGCGCGGCATTGCCATCGTCATCTCCGATTTTTACGAAGACCCTGAATCGATCGTCAACGCCATTGCGCCGCTGCGCTTTCACGGCAATGAGGTCGTGCTGTTTCATGTTCTCGACCCGCAGGAGATTCGGCCGGCGATGAAAGGCTCGATGGTTCTCGTCGATCTCGAAACCGATCGCAAGATTGAAGTCGTTCCCGACTATGCGAAAACGACGTATCGCGCGAAAATCGACGCGCACATCGAGACGCTTCGCTCGCGCGCACGCGCAGCGGGGATGGATTATCAGTTGCTCGTGACCGATCAACCTCTCGACTCGGCGCTGCGTGAGTATCTTTCGCTGCGCGAGGCGGGAATCAGGAGACTGGATTGGGCTTTCTTGCGCCATGGTTTCTGGGCGGCCTGGCAGCGCTGGGCGTGCCGGTGTTTGTGCATCTGCTGCGTAAGCACGTCACCATACCGCGCCCGGTGAGCTCGCTGATGTTCTTCGAGCGCGGCACGCAGAGCTCCACGCGCCATCGCCGCCTGAGATATCTGCTGCTTGTTCGCGCTGCGCTTCGCGCTGGTGCTGCTTGTTGTGCTGGCCTTTGCCAATCCCGTTTGTGCGCCGCGCAGCAGCCGATGCCAACGGCCGTCTGCTGCTCATTGTGCTCGACAATTCCTTCAGCATGCGCGCCGGAACGCGGCTTTGCCGATGCCAAGCAGCAAGCGCTGGCGGCGCTGGCCGCAAAACCGCATTCCGAAAGAGCCCAGATCATGGCTCTCGGCGGCCAGCTGGATGTGCTCACGCAGCCGATCGACGACGATGCGCAACTGCGCGCGGCGCTTGAAAGCATTCAGCCCGGCGACGGCCATGCCAATTTCGGCGAGCTGGGCCGCGCTATCCGCGCATTGACAGAGAATGTGCACGGCCCCATCGATCTGCATCTCTTCAGCGACATGCAGCGCACCGCGATGCCGGCCAACTTTGCCGACATGGTTTTCCCAGGGTCCGTCAAACTCATCGTTGCATTCGGTTGGAAACGGCTCTGTGCCGCCGAACTGGACGGTCGAAAGCGTCGATGCACCGGCCGAGTTGTCCGACCCGAAAGATCCCCGCCGGTCCCGTGTTGAGGCCGTGATCGCAGGCTTTTCGACGCCGGCTGCGACGAAGACCGTTTCGCTCGTCGTGAACGGAAAAGTGATCGCGACAAAGAAGGTAGACGTCCCCGCCAACGGCCGCGCCACTGTTGACTTTGCGCCCCTGGATGTCGGCTACGGATTCAATCGCTGCGAGGTTCGCATCGATGGCGGCGATGCTTTCCCTGCCGATGATGCGAGTGTCTTTGCCGTGCGCCGCTCCGATCCGGAGCGAGTTCTCTTCGTGCATGCTGCCGGCGATACGCGTTCCGCACTCTACTTCGAGGCTGCGCTCGCCGCTGCGGCGCAATCGTCGTTCGTGTTGCAATCGGTTGCTGCGGAGCAGGCCACAGACCTCGATCCTTCGAAGTTCGCGTTCGTCGTGCTGTCGGACGCACCCTCGCTGCCCTCGATCTTTGAACACGCGCTTGCGCAGTACGTCGCGAAAGGTGGCAGTGTGCTTGTCGCGCTGGGCACTTCTGCCGCGCACCATGGGCAGATTCCTTTGTGGGGCGGCCAGGCCAAAGAGGCTCACGATTACGGGCGCGGCGGCAACCCGGCCACTGTCGGCCAGGTGGACTTCAGCTATCCCGCGCTGGAACAGGCGCAACCCGGCCGCGACAACGGCGGCTGGGCGGAGGTCAAGGTTTTCTATGCTGTCGCTGTCGATCCCGCACACGCGCGTGTGGCTGCGCGCCTTTCCGATGGCACGCCTTTCATGCTCGACAAGCAGATTGGCGAAGGACACGTTCTTCTGTTCACTTCAGGACTCGAGAATCTCACCAACGATCTGCCGCTCCATCCCGTCTTTGTTGCTTTCGTTGATCGCACGGCGCGCTATCTTTCCGGCAGCGAGCGGTTGAGTGGATCGCGGCTGGTCGATTCGTTCGTCCAACTCCGCTCGGCCGCTGGCCCGGCGGTACGATGACAGGAAGCGTGGAAGTGATCGACCCGGACGGGCACAGGCCGCTTTCGTTGAGCGAAGCACGGACGGCGCAATCGTTCCGGCTGGCGCGCGCCGGCTTCTATCAGATTCATTTCGCCAACGGGCGTGATGCCGTCATCGGGGTCAATCCGGATCGCCGTGAATCGGATCTGGCGCCGATGCCAGCTGACATTCAGCAACTGTGGAGCGGCAGTTCCGCCGGTGCCGCGAATGCAACCGCGGCGTCCGCGTCCTCAGAAGAGAAATATCGTCCGGTAAGTCTGTGGTGGTACGTTATGCTGCTTGCTTTGCTGGTCGCTATGGCTGAAACTGCACTCTCCAGCGGCTATATGGGCACGCAGCGGGAGGAAATATGAGCAACCAACCGAGCTCAATTCCTATATTGCCCGGCAGCGGCAAAGGCTGCGGCTGGGGGCCTGGCTGCGCGGTGCAGCCATCTTCTGTTCCACAGCGCTGGCCGTAACCATCCCGCTGGTGATCGTGCTCAACCACTTCGCCTTCCCCGCACATGGCGTGACTGCGGCGCGACTGGCCATGCTCCTGGCGCTTGCCGCGGTGGCGGTCTTCGGCCTTGCTTTGCCGCTGTTGCGCCTTACCAGCGACTACGCCGTGCGCAGGGTTGAAGCCGCCAATCCCGAGCTCGAGCAGCGCCTGACTACTTTCGAAGAGCGCGCCGGCCAGGGAGACGATCCCTTTCTTGAACTCCTCGCCGCCGATACTCTCAAGCGCACGGAATATGCTCCCCCGCAATCTCTCGTGCCCGATAACCGTCTCTTCGCGTTCGGCGGCGCAGGTCTGGGCTGTGCCGCCGTGCTGGTCTGGATCATCTCCGCTGGTCCCGGCTATCTCGGCTATGGCGCTTCGCTGCTTTGGACTGGGCCCAAGAAAAACGCCGCTCCGCTCTATGCCATTGCGGTCAAGCCGGGGAACGTCACGGTGCGGCGCAACAGCGATCAGCTCATCTTGGCTCGCGTCACGGGCATGCAGCCGGGCAAGGCGCAACTGTTTGCGCATTATCAGAGCGAACCGGGTTGGGAACCCGTCACCATGCAATCCGCGCCCGACTCAGGAGGCGGCGCCAGCTATCAGTTTGTCCTCGCGGGACTTCCTGAGAATGTTGAGTATTATGTTGCCGGCGGGCCCGCTCACCTCACCGCATTACAAGGTGCGCGTGGTGGATTTGCCCTCCGTGAAGGACATCCACGTCACCTATCACTATCCCAAATGGACCGGAATGAAGTCCGTCGCGGAAGACCACTCCGGCGATCTGCGCGCCATCGAAGGCACTGACGCTTCGCTCGAGGTCCAGATGGACCGTCCGCTGAAAGACGGCATGCTCGCGCTCGACGGAGGCCAGACCATCAAATTGACAGGCGGGGACGGCAACAAGTATCAGGGCACGGTTCACATGGAAAAGGACGGCGCGTATCACGTGGCCGCCATCGACGAGGGCCAGCCGGTTCGGTTCTCGGAGGACTACTTCATCGCCACCGACAAAGCGCATGCCGCCGGAAGTGTCGATCGACCGGCCGACGGGCGATTATCGCGCGAGCCCCATCGAAGAAGTCACAGTGGGAGTGAAAGGCAGCCGATGAATTCGGCCTCAATGACATGCACCTTCATTACTCCGTCAACGGCGGGTCCGACCACGACGTCAGTCTGCTCAAGCAGCCGGCGCAAAGCAGGCCGATGGCAAATACACGCTCCCGCTCGAAGATTTCAAGCTCGTTCCCGGGGACCTGGTGAGCATCTACGCCAGCGCCAAGGACGGTCATAGCGAAGCCACACCGACATCAGTTTTATTCAGGTCGATCCCTTTGAGCGCGAATTCTCCCAGTCGCAACAGTCAGGTGGGGGCGGGGGCGGTGGCGGAGGAGGCAGCAACAACCAGACGGAAATATCCAAGCGCGAAAAAGAGCTGATCGCCGCAACCTGGAAGCAAGCAAAACGATAAGACTGCAACGCCCAAAGACGCGGCGGCGCAGGGCAATTCCTTTCCGATGCACAACAGAAACTGCGCGACCAGGTCAACGCACTTTCGGTTCGCATGCAGAGCCGCGACATCTCCGAGGCTAACGAGGAGTTCACCGATTTCGATAAGGATATGCAGGAGGCGGCCGCTGCCATGGGCCCCTCGGCAGACAAGCTGAAAGGCACGCAATGGAAGGATGCGATTCCGCTGGAACAAAAAGCGTTGCAGGCGCTGCTGCGCGCTGAGGCGACCTTCCGGCAGATCGAAGTCGCATTTGGCCAGCAGGGCGGTGGCGGCGGCGGTGGCGGCAGCACCGGCCGCGATCTCGCCAGCCTCTTCGATCTGGAACTGGACACGCAGAAGAACCAGTACGAGACCGCGCAGACCGCTTCGCCCGCCGAGCAGCACGAGAAGGATGTCGAAGATGCGCTCGAAAAACTCGATGCGCTCGCCAAGCGGCAGGAAGACCTGGCGAACCAGCCAAACAATCCGCAGCAGAGCTTCCAGGAACGCTGGCAGCAGGAAATGCTGCGCCGCGAGGCCGAAGAGCTCGAACGCCAGATGCAACAGCAATTGGCCCAAGCCAACCAGCAGAAAGGCGCGCAGAGTCAGAACGGCGCTTCCAGTTCTTCTTCGCAGCAGCAGAATGCGCAGCAGCAGAATGCATCCCAACAGAGCGGATCTCAACAGAGCGCTTCCCAGCAAAGCGGTTCCCAACAGAGTTCGAGCAGTTCTTCCGGTTCGTCATCGGGCCAGTCCAGTGGCCAGCAAAGTGCATCTTCGCGGGGGGCCCTTCGAACGGTGCTGCGGGGCAGAGCAGTTCGCAGTCTTCAGGCGGCAGCTCGGGCGCTCAGAACTCGGCATCGAGTGAATCGAGCCAGCAGCGCATCCAGGAGGCGATGGATCGTCTGCATCAGGCCACTGAAATGATGCACCGCAACGACACATCTCAGCAGCAGAGCGCGGAAGATGCGCGCGCGGCAGCCGAGCGTCTGCGCCAGGCAGCCAATCTGCTCGCCGGCTCGCAGCAGCAACTTGCCAACGGCAGGCTCGACTCGATGGCGCGCGACGCCAGCCAGCTTTCCAGTGAAGAGCGCGCACAGGAGGCGCGCATCAACAAGCTCGCCAACGCCGGTCAGCCCAACGCCGGTCAGCAAGGATCAAGTGGTTCCGCGGACTCCTCTTCGCCTGATCTCGACAACGTGATGTCTCGACTCCACGAGCGCGATCAGCTCGCCGCCGACCGCCAGCAGCTCTCTGACGATCTTTCGCGGCTGCAAAGGAATATGCGCAATGCAGCTCACGACATGGCTCCAGATCAACCCGACGTCGCCAAGAAGCTCCGCGATGCGCTCAGCCAAATGGACGAGTCGGATCTTGCCAATTATGTGCAGCGGACTGCCGACTGGCTGCGCAGGGGCATCGATCCCAATTCCAACGGCACCGAGAGCTAGTATTGCGCAAGGTCTATCCAAGCTCAGCCAGGAACTCCAGCAGGCGCAGCAGACCATGGCACACGCAAAGCCCAGTGACCGGGATACAGGTCAGGGACAGGCCGACGAAACCGCGGCCATCAACCAGGTCGAGCGGTTGCGCAGCGAACTGGAAGGCATGGCCCGCGGACAAAGCGGAAACAATGGCCAGCCAGGCCGAAATGGCGATGGAGAGCAAGGCAGGCACGATGGTCAACGGCCGGGCCGCCTCGACCGCAACGGCCAGCAAGCTAACGGTGATGGCCAACAACACGGCGCCGCAGTAACTCATCGCGCAACGGCCAGCCCGGCGGTCAGCAAGGCGGCTGGTCGACCGGTCAGCAGCAACTGAGTCGCGACGGCCAATCAGGCGGCAATAATCCAACCGGCAACGGAGCGCAATCCGGCGGCAACGGTGCGAATCAACGCGGAGGAGCGCGCGGTGGCTACTAGCGGCGATACGCGACCGGGAGGCGGCGCCGCGGACGGCACGGTCTGGGGCAACTACGATACCGGCAACAACACGCCGCAATCACGGGGCCGTCAGCAGCCCGCGCCCACCGACGCCTCCGGCAATCCCTGCCGACACGGAGCGTACCATCGAACAAAGCCTCCGCCAGCTCCGGCAACTTCAGCAGATGGTCCAGGACGATCCCCAGGCTGCAAAGGATGTTGAAGAGCTCACCCGCCAAATGCAGCACCTCGATCCCAGCCGGTTCCGTGGCAATCCTGCGATGGTGGAAGCCATGCACAGCGAAATCCTAAGCTCGGTTGACAGGATCGAGCTTGAGTTGCAACGCAGTGGCGAAGCCACCGATGCGCGTACCGGCAAGCCGTACACAGTTCCCGCCGGCTACCAGGAGTCGGTTGCCGATTACTACCGGCGCTTGAGCCAAAATGAGCGATAGCTGGCGTTTTCACCGCGATCGATAGCCCTAAATTGGAGAGGCTTGGTGTCGATCCAGCGGACGTTGTCTTCTATCTCCCAAAAGGCCGGGCAGCGCGCTCCATAAGACGACTCCGCGAACCCGACCTTTGCGGACAGGACAGATCAGACGGGCTATCATCGAGGACGATGATCGCACAGTGCGTCTGGCCCTCTGCCTGACGTTCCAATCGTCGGCACGATTCTCATTTTTCATCCAGAAGAGCAGTAGGGAGCAGGTCATGATTTCTAGACGGCAAATGATCGTGGGTGGCGCTCTGGTTGCTATCCAAGCCCGGGCGGGATTCAGCCAAGAAGCGAAGGATGCGACAGGCGATGCGGTGAATGTGGCGCGCCCTCCCGGAATCTTGATCGAGTCGCACATCCACCTTGTTTCAGACGATCAAGCGAAGTTCCCTTTCGCAGAGAAGAATGCTCGAATGCGGCCGGAACCAGTGGAAGCGTTTATGAAGTTTGCGCGGGAAGCGAAGCTCGATCATGCAGTGATGGTGACGCCGGAGCCGTACCAGGACGACCCGAGTTACATGGAGTACTGCCTCTCGGGCCCCTACGGAAGCTTCTTCAAGGCGATTTGTTTATTGGATCCTATCGACCCGAGAACACCGCAGAAGCTGTCTGACCTTGCTGGGCGGCATCCTGGTCAGATCGTGGGGATGCGGATCCACGAGTTTCGTCCCGTGGGCGCGCCTCCCACTACGAGCGGGATCTTGCGGGACCGCGATCTAAGAGACCCGCAGATGGCTGTGACCTGGCGCGCGCTTCACAACCTCGGAATGGGTATTCTGATCCAGTGCGTTCCGCATTTCGCTCCAGAGATTGCCGTGCTCGCTCGAAAGTTCCCTGACATGCCGGTCGTGCTGGATCATCTGGCACGCCCGGGCCAGGGAACGCCGGAGCAGTATGTCGAAGTCCTACGACTGGGCGAGCTTCCCAACGTATATATGAAGTTCAGCACGACAGGCGTTGAGTCAGCGTCAAAACAACCGTATCCGCATCTCGATGCCAAGCCGTTGGTGAGGCACGTTTACGAAGCCTTTGGACCAGACCGCATGATGTGGAGCGGGCTTGGAGAAAACATGGATGAGTTTGGCAAGGCCATCCAGCTCTTT
Organism: uncultured Acidobacteriaceae bacterium; assembly: GCA_963782285.1. Lineage (GTDB taxonomy): Bacteria > Acidobacteriota > Terriglobia > Terriglobales > Acidobacteriaceae > Telmatobacter. The sequence continues at coordinate 143,033 of CAWAJH010000014.1, read as the reverse complement.
GACACCCAGTTGGATTTTGTGGCCGAGCCCGAGAAGGAAAAATTCGCGGATTGACAGCAAAGAAACTTTACAAGTTCGCTTGAAATCACTCTTCAGGCGTTTGCCGTTCGGGAAGCGCTGCGTGAACCGCAGGCTTTATGAAGCGAATTTGGTGGAGGCAGCGGGAGTCGAACCGGACATTCGTGTTGAAGAGGCTCAACTTATTGATATCTGAGAATGCGTGGAATCCATTGAATTTCGCGCCGGAATCGACAAGCGCCTACTAATTAAGTCTTCCACGTTCGAAGCTAGGGTTCTGAGCAATTTGTTACAGGCGCGGAACGGCGTCCATTGGCGCGTATGCCTCTCATTCAGCACTCCGCCCGTCTGATTTTCAACGTAGACTGAATCTACCCAGAATCGCCTCACATCATGCTGATCGGGAAGGTTCTGAAATTGGATCAAGCGCGCCGGCTCTCTCAAACGGCTTTAAGATCGTAGAATTCCCGCCTGCACAACGATCCTTAAGATTCTCTACTTGAGGCGTTCCGCCAGCAGATGGTCCGCAATTCGTATTGCGTTGGCGATGATGGTCAGCGAAGGATTGACTGCGCTCGCCGAGACGAAGCAGGAGGCATCGACGACATAGAGGTTGTCGAGATCGTGGGCCTTGCAATGTGGATCGAGGACGCTGGTGGCAGGATCGTTGCCCATGCGGCAGGTGCCGTTCTGATGGCCGACGCCTTCGATAGGGATGCGTTTCTTGAAGTAGGCGTGGAGCGGAACGGAAGTGGTTGCGTGGCCAGCCTTCTTCAGAACGTCGACCCAGCGATCTTTCAGACGATTGAAGGATTCGACGTTGTTTGGCGTGTAGGAGAGTTGAATCCTCCTGGGTGCGGCGTCCGTGACCGGCTCAGATTCGTTGGTACGGCCAGTGTCTCCGGATGGGATGGGCGCCGACGAGGCCGGGCTGCTGGCTTTCTACGGAGAGCGGAGTGGCGTTGTGGAGCGTGACGCGATTGTCCGGATCGGGAAGATCCTCCGTTGTGAGCCACCAGGGAACAGCGTGGTGTTTCATTCCTTCCAGAACAAAGCCGGGAGTGAGTGGCGGAGCGTCGCCCTTCATCATCTCGAAGTGGAAGCTGCCGACAGGCTGCACCTGCCCGAGCGGGAAACGGATAAGCGGGGTCGGAATCCTTGAGGTAGAAGTCGTTCGTGCCCCAGGTCTTGGTGTAACTATCCTCGTTGCGGCTCGGTTGAAATGGCGAGCAGCGCGTCGGCCTGGTGATACATGAAGTTGCGGCCAACCTGATCGGAGCGGTTGGCGAGGCCGGTGGGGTGCTTGTCGTTGGCGGATGCGAGGAGGATCACGGCGGAGTTGATAGCGCCGGCGCATACAGCGAAGAAGCCTGCGGTATAGATTGCGGTGCTGCCGTTCTTCGATGCCGGAGGAGCATTGGTTTCGGCGGGTTCGAGACGCGGAGCCGTACGGCTTACCGGAGCCGGAGTGGATGACCTCGACTGCAGTGACAGCGGTGCCAGTGCTATTTGTAAGGAGGCGTGTCACGCGGGAGTTCGTCATCAGGGTGACGTTGGGCAGATGCATGATCTGCCGGATGCAGTTGATGTCGGCATCGGACTTGGCGTGAACGAGGCAGGGATAGCCGTCGCAGGTATCGCAGCGGATGCATTTCGAGGCGAGGGGATCGGCTTCGTTGCGCTTGAGCCCAAGCGGAATCGGGAAGGTGTGGATGCCGAGCTTGCGAACATCATCCTCGATGGATTGCATACGCGGTTCGTTGGCGAGGGCGGGATAGGGATATTTCTTGGAATGGAACGGCTCGGTGGGATCGAAGGAGGAGCCATATCCGCCGGGGACCGGGGGCGCGGCGCCAAGGTCGCCGTGGACGTGGAAGAGTTCTTCGGCGCGGGTGTAGTAGGGCTCCATATCGGCGTAGGAGATGGGCCATGCGGGCGAGATGCCGCCTTTGTGGTGGATGACGCCGAAGTCTTCGGCACGCATGCGAAACATGGCAGCACCGTAGACCTTGGTCTGTCCGCCTACGAAGTAGGACTGCTGGGGGTGCAGGTCCTTGCCATCCTTATCCTGCCAGGTCTCTTTGGTGTGGTAGCGGTTGTCGAGGAAGACAGCGGAGGTGTCCCAGTTGAGTTTTTCCTGGGGCATGAACGGACCGCGCTCAAGGATGAGAATGTTCTTGCCGGCCTGAGCCAGGTGGAAAGCCAGGGTTCCGCCGCCGGCGCCGGTTCCGATGATGATCGCGTCGTATTGAGTAGCCATGATGGATTGAGATGCGAAAAGCAGATTACCCTCTGCTGAACGATCCGCCAACAGATGAGGCATCTCTTTCGCTTGACTCCTTTCTTCGGGAGATTAAGGGAGATCTGCTTCGACCGGGAGGCCGGCCCGGCACGGGTGACGGTGGAGCGGGAAGTGACAGAGGAAAGGGCACGGATAGTTCGGGTCGGGATGCAGCTTGGCGCAGAGAACATTCGTCTTTGCCGTAAACGCGCAGATAGATCTCCGCCGACGTCATCATGCCGAGCAGTGGCGCAACAAAGTAGAGCCATACCGCGGTCCACACGTTGGCGAATACGGCCGAGCCGGTAGTTCGCGCGGGGTTGATACTAAAGCCGGAAACGGGAGCGAAGACAAAGACGTAGAACATAATCAGGATTCCGACCAAATAGCTCGTGTATTGAGCGAGCGGACGGCCGATTCGAGAACCAGAGCACGACCAGCATGAGAAGCGCCGCCATAAAATACTCCGCGAAAAAAGCCGCGGCTGTTCCGCCTCAATCGCCCAGGAACCGTAACCGCGTAGTCCACGCGTGGGAACGGCCAGGCTGCTGCGCAGGCAGAGCGCTGAAAGGCCACTCCACAGATCCCCCCGATGAATTGGAATACAACATAGAAACCGGCATCCCATTTGTCGATTTTGCCGAGCCGAAAATAGGTCAAAGTGATGGCGGGGTTGAAGTGGGCGCCGGATCGCTTGCCCATGGGCGAACGAATGATAAGAATCGCGGTCGCGCCCATGGACATTCCCATCATCAGTCTTCGCAACGCGCTGCTGGGCAGAAGATGCAGAATGGGCAACGCCGGATCAAAAAGCCAAACAGTGAAGAAGCACGCCGAGATCATGAAGATCGCAAGTTCGACGCCTTCATCGACATAGAGACGCCAATGGCGCCGGAATGCAGCCCTCAAAGGGTGCATCGCAGCCGACGAAGTGAAGCTGTTTCGCTTTCGCGGCCAGACAGCATCCTCCTCTCCGTGCAACTGACATGCGCACTCTGCGCGGATACTCGACCGTCCAAGTTCCGCAAGTGACGTCGCTAGCGAACAGTGACTTCGTAGTTCTGGCCCTTCCCAGCGATTGTCTTCAGTCCAAAGAAAAGTGAAGCGAAGACACGTCCCCGCTTTGGTGGCGACATCTTTCAGGTCGACGTAATCAATCTGAAGTGCATTTTGAATTGACTTGGAATCGTTGCACGGTTTTCCAGTTGTCGCTTGACCAGTGGAGTGTGAAAGGCGCATCGCCCTGCACGCGGAATATCTCGCCAACGCGCATGAATCGGACATGCCGGTTCGGCTTCCAGACTTCCAGCTCGCTTTCTCTTGCGCGCTTGCCCAGGTAGCGTTCGGCAACTTCCGGAATTGCGTCGTAGACCTTGCCATCGGCTGTGGAGCGAAGAAGCTTGATGTACTCGGCATGGGCCCACATCAACGGCATGGCGGAGCCAGTGGGCTTGCCGCAGCCACATATAGATCTCCGGCCGGTCCGCCTCGTCCCATGACTGCTCAGGAAGCAGGCCTGTGTTGATGCAAGCTCCTTCCATCGCGCGGATATAGGCCTCAGTGCTGTGCCCGGCGGCAAGCTCGTAGTGGCCCGCGTTCACCAGTGAGCAGCGGCCACACGCGGCCCACACCATGCTGCGTGAAAGGACCACCGTCCTGCCTGCTGGCCATATCCATCGTGGTTGTAGCGATGCCAGGTTGGTCCCGGCGGGCGTATCGGTCTTGAGCACAGCGTCGATCACCTTGATGGTGGCGACTATGGTGGGGTCGTCCGGGCTGCGGATACCGTAGCGAACCAATTCCAGAAAGCCGCCATCGACGATGTTGCGCGCGGGAAAATCGCTCTGCTCGCCAGGCGCATGGTTGGCGATGTGCAGAATGCGAGACTCTTTGTCTTCCGCCGGGTGCTCCTGGCCGACCTGCTCGGGCAGAATGCGCATGTAGTAGCGTGGACGTGCCTTCGACGCAGCGAGCCGGTCGTGGTCACGGTCCAGTCTTCAATGTGAGATTCAAGGTAGTCGGCATACTCCTCGATGAAGGCTGCGGTCGCTCGTATCGCCGCGCTCACGGAAAAGACAGCGACGCGCAGATGAGAGCGGCAATATTCGAGGCAAGCGTGGAAGGCGAATAGCCGGAGGCCTCTTCCCAACGCTCCTGCTGAGTGACCGGACCATTGCGGATCAGATAAGCAGCGCCCTTGCTGACCAGGTTGGAAGGGTCGAAGTCAGCCAGGCCCTTCTCGCAGCGAAGACGCCACGCCAGCATGATTGGGAAAGCGACCTCGTCGAGCTGAATGCCGCTCCAGTAGGCATCTCCGTTGACCCAGAAGTTCTGCGGAAATCCGCCGTCGGCATGCTGAGAGACAGCCAGGTAGATAAGCGCGCGGAGCGGAGTCGCCGTGTCGCCGGCAGCAAGCAGAGCGGTTGCGCTGTTGACCATGTCGCGGGTCCACACAAGATGATATCCGCCCTGATCGTTGTCACCCTTGGCCTCTCCCCACGGAATGGCGAGCGACGCGATGAGGGCGCCGGCAAAGGACTTGTCCTCGTGCGCGAGCAGGAGGCTGTAGCTGCTGTGATAGAGATTGCCTTTGTCAAAGGAGGCGCTTTTGAGTGGCCGCAAGTGCGAGGCCGTCTCATCCCACTGCTTCTTGTACTTCGCCAGGTGCTCGTCGAAGGGCGTTCCGAGAGACTGCAGCAGATTCGCGAGGGCCCGTTGCTCGCTGTCGCCGAACGCAAGGCCGAGCGTAAATTCCTGAGTCTTGCTAATATCCAGCTCTCCGGTCAGGGCGATGTTTCCATCGCTGGCTCGCTCAAACTCCCAATCCATCTTGAAGTCGTCGTGAAGGTCGGTCCAGCCGTCGCTTGCGCCAACATAGCCGCAGGAGAGGTGCAAAAAGGGAACGGTCGCGCCCATCGCCATCCATTTGCTGCCTTTCTGCGCCATCAGGATTCGCTGGCCGTTGGCAATGGTGATGTAGCCGTTGTTACCTGATCCACCGACCTCCAGGTGTGGTGCGCACAGAGCGAAGATTTTCAGATCCGTGAGAGACGTCTTGTCTTTACCGGAGATGCGGGTACGCTGGAGCAGGCAAGGAAGGTGCGGGTCGCCGATGATGTCTTTCGTGATGGTGTAGCGGCCGTCGGGGTCCGCATTGGTGCAGCGATAGCCGAGCACATGATCGGAGATGCGCTCCATCTTGACGGTTAGATCGCGCTTTTCCTCATGGAAGAAGGTCTTGCCGTCGGTAACGAGATATTGGAGATCGCGAAGCTGCGGCCGGTCGACGGTAGGATAGTAGACTTCCGTGACGATGCCGTTCCAGATGGTGAACCAGAGATGGCTGGATGCGGAGTACGCCGTGCCTACGCCGGACTTGTTGCTGTGCGTCCATCGGGGCTCGATCCCCGGCTTTCCAAAGGCTTCCTTGCCAGCGACTTCCTGCACTTTTATGCCCTCATTTCTATACAGGCTAAGATGCCAGCTTGATTCAATTCGACAGTCTGGTGATGCATTGTTGCCGTTTACTGGGCAGCGTTTGTCGATTCGTTATCGCCTTTTTCAGATGTGAAGACGGATCTTTGTCCCTGGCATCGAAGAGTTATTTGGAGAGAGTCCCGCTGCTCGACGTGGTCGCATCAAAACTGAGGGAGGCAATTCAATGAGTCTGCAAGGGAAAGTGGCGGTTGTTACAGGAGCCGGGACCGGGATTGGTCAGGCGATTGCTGTCGCGTTCGCCGAAGCAGGGGCCGCAGTTGTCGTCGATTACGTGGGCAACGCATCCGTATCCGAAGACACGATCAACAAGATCAAGCGCCATGGGAGGAAAGTCGCTGGGCGTAGATGCAGACATCTCAATCCAGATGACGTCAATGGACTGATTCAAAAGACAGTTGCAGCATTTGGCAAGCTCGACATCTTTGTGAACAATGCCGGAATTGAAAAGAAAATTCCGTTTGTAGATTATCCGCTGGAGGAATGGCAAAAGATCTTTGCCGTGAATCTCACGGGACCGTTTCTCTGCTCGCAAGCGGCGGCCAGACAGATGATCCTGCAAGGCGGCGGCGGGCGAATCATCAATATTTCGTCAATCCATGAGGATCTTCCCATGCCAACCAATGCTCCATATTGCGCCACAAAGGGCGGCCTGCGGATGCTTATGCGCACGATCGCTGTTGAGCTGGCTCCGCATGGGATCACCGTGAATAACATTGGTCCCGGCGCCATCTACACGCCGATCGATAAGGATGTCGAGAGCGATGCCAGATTGAATGATCAGATTCTGGCCGAGATTCCGATGGGGCGCTGGGGAAAGCCCGAAGAGGTCGCCCAACTCGCGGTCTACCTTGCTTCGGACGCCGCCGCTTATGTTACGGGCAGCACCCACTTCATCGATGGCGGCATGCTGAGAAACGCGGGCAGCTTATAGCGCCTGGCGACAATCCGATCAAATGCTCTGATCCGCAGTACGGGATCTAACTATACTGGTCATCACAGCCAGGGCATGAGCAAAATAGACCAGAGGTAGTTTCTCCCAGGGCCGAAAATGAATAAGGGACGCCTGCAAGTGGACTCTGAGGCAGATGTTTTGCTCTGGTTCCATGGTCTTGGCGAGCGATGGGCGAACGCTTTTGGTTTCGCCTTGGCGCTGGGCATGGTAAGGCTCCTGAGATTCAGTTCGGTTTGGCTTAGGCGTAACTTCAGCCGTATCCTGGCACTATGGGTCCTTCTGTGCCCACTTTCATGCCGCGCAGTCCCCGCGCACGAGCAACATGCGAAAAAGATTTGCGAACAGCAAGCTGCTCGTCGCTGTCGGCGCGCTTGGCCTATGAGATAGCGGAAACTAGTCATGGAGAACTACCGCAAGAAGTGAACTATGGATCTCCAGCCCGCTCCTGCTATAAGCAAGAAACCCTGATTTTCTGAACCTGATCCATGAAAAAGCTGACGCGCAACCGGGTTGTGCCGGCCATATTGGCGAGGGCCTCCTGGCTGACCTCCGGGATTACAGTCTCGGAGTTGCCTTCTTTGCCGAAACGAGCAAGCAAGAGCAGAACCCGGGCGATTCTCTTTTCGCAGGGATCGAAGAATTGGTCAACCAATGCCTCATGATATTGGAGGTTCCGCGCCAGCAAATATGCTACGTACAGATCGGAGAGAGTGCGATCCCGCTGAAGCGCAAGCATCATTGCTTTCACGTCAATTTGCACAAACTTGCAGTCCGTCATTGCGGTTGCGGAGCCCATGCGCAAAGACTGTCCGGCCAGGCCACCGTCTCCGAAAAACTCTCCCTCGCTCAATATGCTAAGGGTCACTTCCTTGCCGAACTCTGATACGACGGTAAGTCGAACCTTGCCTTCCTGGATGTAGAAGACCGTGCCGGCCGCATCTCCCTGTGCGAAGACCGCTTGTTCCTTGGGAAAGGCCACGGCTTTCACATCCTTGCCGACGCTGGCAAGGATTCTCCTTGAGTTGAGTTCGGATCGTTTTTGGCGAACGTGGATCGGCGCGATCAAGACCGCTCCTGCGCGGACCTATACCCCGATTTCTTATATCGCATTAGCGATCAACAAAGATGTTCACTCTTACACATGATTGACAAGGGATATAGCTTTCCGTCAATCAGGGGCCCATTGCAGGTCTCAGAAACCTGCGGGGCCAGATCGGAGCGGCCAGTATTCATCACATTGCCCTGTAGGAGGCCTCGCCCATTGAAGTTCCAACTGCGTCTGGTGATGCCGGCATAACCCGCTCTTCAACCGCGAGTTTCAGGCTGGCAGTCTTGATTTGGCTTGCAAGACCAAGCTTCTGAAGGAGAAGAATGCCATAGTAATTGGCATCGATTTCATACCAGGCCAGCCCGTGACGGGCAGATACCGGATATGCGTGATGGTTATTGTGCCATCCTTCCCCATCGGTCAGCAGCGCTACCCAAAAATTGTTTCGTGAGTCGTCACTCGTTGAAAAGCGCCGTGTTCCCCACAGGTGTGTGACGGAATTGACCATCCAGGTGACGTGAAATCCGATGGTTGCAGGCAGAACTGCGCCCCACAGGAGCCACGAACATCCTCCAATGGCGAAAAGCATCATCCCAACGGCGGTCAATGGAATCCAGTGATACTTACTGAGCCAAACATAGTATCTGTCCCGCGCTAGATCCGGCACATACAGCTTGAGTGCGCTTGTTTCATTGCGCAGGGAACCATTCAAAATCCATCCCATATGGGACCACCATTTTCCATCGCGCGGTGAGTGTGGATCTCCCTTCTTATCGGTGTATTTGTGATGCATACGATGAACGCCCACCCAGTAGATGGGGCCGCCTTGGAGGGCAAGCGTACCGCAGGTGGTCATGCAATACTCCAACCACTTCGGTGTGGAGTATCCGTGGTGAGTCAGCAAGCGATGGTAGGCCATCGCGATCCCGACATTTTCGGCCAGAACCCACACCACTACAAAAACAACCAGGGCCGACCATCGAAAACAGCACAACGCGGCTAGCGCAGCAAGATGAAAGCATGTAAAAGTAATCGCAAACATCCAGTTGGTTCCATTTTTCACCGTCTGAGAATGAAGAGACGTCTCGTTGTTAAGAGCCATTAAAGGCGCCGGCGCGTGTTGGGTACTAAGAGAAGGCTGAATGTGCATCCCGATCATCCACCAGGTTTCTTGACTGCGCCCGGCGGGCAGGCGGCTTGTTTCGTCTTAGTGAACTCGCACCAAATGGCACTGCTCGTAGCGATGGTGAAACGGACATCTCCAGGGATGAGAGGCCCCAGAGGCCAGAATCGCCGCTGCCGCCGGCGATTAGGGCACCCTCGAACAGTTTGTTTGAGTTGCGAGATCAAAACTGTTCAGTTTTGCTCAAGAATGGCGGAGCGGAAAACTATTTCTGCTGTCCATTGATGATCCGTTTGTCAGCACGGAACGGTCCGGGCTAAGTCGACAGATCCTTCTGGCCGCTCCAAGGAAGGTGTGTCATTTTGACCATCTTTCAGAAGGAAGACTATTCGATGATCGAAATCAACGGGAGCCAAGCGGCTGGACAGCGACGCAGACCCTTGTGTTCATCGGATGGGATTCACATCTGAGTTCAACCCTGCCCGTGCGTGAAGGAGAAGCAAGAAAATGGCAACAACATCTCTTACGACCACCTTTACCCCGCTCCACGACCGCATTCTTGTCCGCCGCGTCGAAGAGGGGGAAACCGTAAAGGGGGGCATCATCATCCCTGATAGCGCCAAGGAAAAGCCACAGGAGGGCGCGGTCATCGCTGTCGGCAAGGGCAAGTCGAACGACGAAGGCAAGGTCTTCCCTCTGGACGTAAAAGCGGGTGACCGCGTGCTCTTCGGCAAATACTCCGGCACCGAGATCAAGATCGACGGCGAAGAGCTCCTGATTATGCGCGAGGAAGAAGTCCTCGGCATCATCAAGAAGTAAACAACCGGCAACTGAGCATTCGAAAGATCAGCAGCATTGGGGCTAATTAGCCGCATCGACACGGAAAGCCCGACCACTGAGCGTCGAAAACCGAAACCCGAATTGGAGAGTTAGACGTATGGCAAAGCAAATTCTGCACGGTGAGGATTCCCGTCAGGCGATCCTGCGCGGCGTGAATACGCTGGCGGACGCCGTCAAGGCGACACTTGGGCCGAAGGGCCGGAACGTTGTGATTGAGAAGAAGTTTGGATCGCCCACCATCACCAAGGATGGCGTGACGGTGGCGAAGGAAATCGAGCTGAAGGACCCGATGGAGAACGTCGGCGCTCAGCTGGTGAAGGAAGTCGCTTCCAAGACCTCAGACGTGGCTGGAGATGGCACCACCACCGCAACGGTTCTGGCTCAGTCCATCTTTCGCGAAGGCGTGCGGACGGTTGCGGCGGGCGCCAACCCAATGGCACTGAGGCGCGGCATCGAAAAGGCCGTGATCGTGATTGTTGGCAAGCGCGACAAGGACGGCAAGTGGGTCGAAGGCGGCGCACTGGGCAAGCTTTCCAGGCCCGTGGAGGAGAGCGCAGTGGCCCAAGTGGGCGCCATCTCGGCCAATGGAGACCAGGAAATCGGCGAAATCATTGCACAGGCGATGAAGACGGTCGGCAAGGATGGCGTCATCACCGTCGAGGATTCGAAGACCGACCATACCTTTCTGGAGACCGTGGAAGGTATGCAGTTTGATCGCGGTTACCTGAGCCCCTACTTCGTTACCGACCCCGGACGCATGGAAGTAGTGCTGGACGAGCCCTCCATCCTGATCTTCGAGAAGAAGATTAGCAGTATGAAAGATCTGCTGCCCTTGCTGGAGCAGGTGGCCCGCGGCGGCAAGCCGCTCTTGATCATCGCTGAAGACGTTGAAGGCGAAGCCCTGGCTACTCTTGTGGTGAACAAGCTGCGCGGCACCCTGAACGTGGCTGCCGTCAAGGCTCCCGGCTTCGGCGATCGCCGCAAGTCGATCCTCGGAGATATCGCCATCCTGACCGGCGGCGAGGCCATCACCGAAGATCTGGGCATCAAGCTGGAAGGCGTGAAGCTCGAAGATTTGGGCAATGCGAAGCGCATCACCATCGACAAGGACAACACCACCATCATCGACGGCGGCGGCGATGCCATCAAGATCAAAGGCCGCGTGAACGAGATCCGTACACAGATCGAGAAGACCACCTCGGACTACGACAAGGAGAAGCTCCAGGAGCGGCTGGCCAAGCTGGTGGGCGGCGTTGCCATCATCCAGGTGGGTGCCGCAACCGAGACCGAACTGAAGGAAAAGAAGGCTCGTGTTGAGGACGCTTTGCACGCAACCCGCGCGGCAGTCGAGGAAGGCATCGTCGCCGGCGGCGGCGTGGCCTTGGTTCGTGCCGTTCCGGCGGTCGACGCCCTCATCAAGACGCTCGAAGGCGACGAGAAGATTGGCGCGCAGATTGTGCGCCGCTCTCTCGAAGAGCCGCTGCGGCAGATCGTTGCCAACTCCGGCGGAGAAGGTGCTGTCGTCGTAGCCAAGGTCAAAGAATCCAAGGAGCAGAACTACGGCTACAACGCTCTTACCGGAGTCTTCGAGGACCTTGTCAAGGCCGGCGTCATCGACCCCACGAAGGTGACCCGCACGGCACTCGAGAACGCAGCGTCGATCGCTGGTCTCCTTCTCACCACCGAAGCCCTTGTTGCGGAACTTCCCGAGCCCAAGGCTGCGGCCCCGGCAGGGGGATATAACGGCATGGACGGCGGTTACTAGGACAGCCAAACACAGGCACGCACCGCTGCGGGCCATGTGCATAGCACAGGCGATCGGCATCCGCCCAGGAGCTAGCCAAGAAGGCTCTAGGATTTTCTGTGGATGCCGTAAAACATGCGGAAGAGATCGCACAGAGCGCATAGCAATCCATGCAGGCTTATGCCGTTCATCGGTGAATTGCCGAGCGAGAGACGCTCGGCGCAATTCAACAAGAACCAAAACCCGGGGATGCCCGGAGTGAAGGAGATGCAAGATGCTGATCATTCTCATTATTGTTCTGCTGCTGGTTTTCGGTGGTGGCGGAGGATACTTCGGCTACAACAGGTGGGGCGCAGGCGGAGGCGCAGGCATAGGGCTTGGCACAGTCCTTGTGATCGTGCTGGTGTGTTACCTGCTAGGAGCGTTTCACTAGAGCGCCTGCTACGAGCGCGGCTCGCCGCCGGGAGATTGGCGGCAAGAAGGAAAGATGGGCGTGTCAGACACCTACCTTGTCCTGGTGCCGATGACGTCTCTCAAGGATGAGGATGCTGGTCTGGCGCACCAGAAAGATTTCGACGCGGCACTAGGGGATGAAGGCAAGAACCAGTTGAACAAGCTTTCCGAGGAGAACGTGGCCAGCGTCGAGGACAACCTCTTCATGGTCAATCCGGACTGGAGCTTCGTTGAGAAATCATGGGTCGACGCTGATCCCCAGTATTGGGGAGACGAGCCGGCCACAAAGCCTGCTCACAAGGCTGCCACCGGAGCTGCGCCTGCACCAAAAGTTTCGCCCACGCACTAAACAAGGCCAATCGCAACACGAAGGGCGCCGTTAATTAACGACGCCCTTTCTCTTCTCATTCACAGATGCGGTTCGACGTCGTCCGTAGCTTCCTGACAAGAATTCTCTTCCACATCCGCGGTGACACAGCGCTTAGACACTCAGAAACGAGCTCGCAGCGATCTTCTCGACAGACTGGGCGGGAAACCCAAGGTGCGCAGGTTGCATGCGATGTGCGTGAGCCCGTAGAGAAGGAGTGCATATAAGATTGCGCCACGCGGTTCCAGACCATCTTGCGTGCATAGAGGTAAGCGCGTTTGCGCATTGCGTGGCGTTCCGCATCATTGTCCAGGAGCTCAATTGCCGCAGCTGCGATAGCAGCCGGATCCTCAAAGGGAACCAGCGTACCGCGTCCATCGTCGAGGAGTTCGGCGGCGTGCCAGTAGGGAGTAGAAATGATGGCCTTCCCGGCACCCATGGCATAGGCCAGGGTTCCCGATACCGCCTGTGCCACGTGACAGTACGGCGTGATGTAAATGTCGGCTGACCCGACCAGCGAGGCCATCTCCTGAGGACTGAAGAACCGGTTGTGGAATATTACTTCTCGCTCGACTCCCAGTTCCCTGGCCAGGGCCTGCAACTGATCCCGATATCGATCGCCCTCGCGAGCCCTGACATGCGGGTGGGTGGCGCCTGCGATGACATAGACAACGTCCTTGTGGCGGGCGAGGATGCGCGGCAGAGCGCGAATCACGCTCTCGAATCCCTTGTTGGGAGATAGCAAGCCGAAAGTGAGCAATACAAGCTTTCCCGCGACGGCGAGCGCATCCTTGTAATCCTCCGGCTGCACAAAGGGCAAGTCGGGAATGCCATGAGGCACCAGATCGATCTTTTCAGCCGGCACTCCAAATACATCCTGCAGAACGCGAGAAGAATACTCGCTCATCACTATAAGACGATCGGAGCGCGCGGCGATCTGCTGCATGACAATTCGTTGATCGAGGTCCGGCTGACTGAGAACGGTATGAAGCGTTGTTACCACCGGCATTGTGAGGCGCCGCAGCAGCTCCAGGACATGGCTGCCCGCCTTTCCCCCAAAGATCCCGTACTCATGCTGCAAACACACTAAATCGACATTGCCGGCATTGAGGAAATTGGCGGTTGCCCGATACGAGGATATGTCGCCTTCGGCGATCTGGAACCGCACTCGCGTGGGGTAAGTATAAGAGGACTGCGGATCGTTGACGGCCACAACCGACAATACTGCGGCTCCGTACTCTGCAGTGATCGCATCGCTCAGATCAGTTGTGAAGGTTGCGATTCCACACTGCCGCGGAAGGTGATTTCCGATCGATCGCTATCCGGGCCGGAACTGGACGGCTGGGCGCCGGTTGCAGAGACAATGCCGGCTTTCTTCCGAATACCGGAGTCCGCGCATCGCGCAGGATCAAGGCCTTGGATTGCGAATTCAAGGAGATGTTCGGTGCGGACATCGCAGACTCCTGAAAACAAACATGCTAACGACCAAGAACAGGGTTCCAAGTACTGCAAATCGAGATCAGTGGCGAAGCGCCACAACTGTCGCCGCAGCCTCACTCGCGACGAAGGCCAAAAGGAAGAGTGCCGCGCCGAAACCCGCCATTGGCTTTGCGGATCTTCTATCGGCGTGCATGGATGACCTCGTGTCCGGTCTTTCCTGTCTCATGGCCACCACCGGAAAGCCACGCATCAATGCGAAGCATCCGGTAGCGGACACCACCAGATTCCCCATAAGCGGCCGAAATCTTATGAATGCCGCGTATGTAGCTGCTCATCATGGCCTGAATCTACTCCAACCAAGTTGGGATGGATGTGCACTTTTGAACTGTGAGAAAAAATTGAGCGGGATCAAGTGATGAAGCATGTGAGAGGTGCGGCGGCAGTGTGGAAGGGGTGCTTCCTTCGGGGGAAATAGCCGCACAATCTGGGCATCACTGCCGCCGCATTGGGGGTGGGCACCTCCGAGTATCGCGCGGTCGCGACGCTTTATAAACTGTTCAATTTTGCTCATTGCCATCAAAAAGTGAGCAATCTCGGGTTCGGATCGTCGCCAACCCGGGGATTGAGGTCAATTGATGAAAATCGAAATTGCAGAAAATGAACGATGCGCAGATGGCGCATGCGCTTCGAATTAAGTCTGGGCGTGATCAGCTCACCCCTCCCGGGTAACGGTCAAGCTGATCATTTTGAAAAGATACTATGATCCTCGTCGTAACGGTGTTCCGTTCTTGCAGATTTCTCCGCAGCTTTTTCAGCCGTGCGCTCGATCCTTTTCTCTGCGGTTACCTCCGACACGGTCTCGTTTATCAACCTTGTCGAGTCTTGATCCTCAATTTGTTCCGGCGTAATGAATCTCTCCTGTTATCACCATCGCTCCTCTTCCCATGAAAGTCTGGTCAGTTTTGCTCCCTGGCTCGAATCACCTCGAATGCGGGGTGTGTCGGGAAATCGACGAGGAAACACTCTCAAAAACGTTGACGAGTCAAGCGAGGCGAGGATGGATGCGATTTTCGGTCACAACGCCTGGTCCGGGCCTTTGAAATCAGCCGTAGCCGCCCAATCCCAGCAGATCAGTCTGAGAACGAAGTCCCTTGCCAACGGTTCCAATCTAACTTCGCTTCATGAACCATCCGATGAACGCCTCTGCCGAGGCGCTACGGCAAACGTCCTCGCAACATTGAGCACAAAATGTCGCTGCAGGCGACGGGTTGTCTCATTCAAGAATTGCTCGCCTGCATCGCAACCTTGCTTCGCGGCATGGCGCACGACTCCCACTCCATTTTCAATAGCGTCGGCTGCGGCACCTGTTGCGCGAGAAGCTTGGTTAGCCGATTCGGCGAGGTAGTCAACGTTCGTGAACGGGGAGCCACCATCTGGTGGACAATAGACCGCGCCACAACCTGGCGGAATCGCAACCGGAATTGAACTAGGAATTACTGGCACCGCAACGCCAGAGGGCATTTCCCCAGGCTTCTCTTACTGTCCCTTCAATTCCACGGTGTGCAATTTTGGCCAGCATTCACGCGCATGGCCGCCCATGATGGATTGTGGGTAAGTTCCTTCCCCGTCTGCAAAGACTCTCCCAATCATCCCCTTGCCGACGCGGAGATCCCGCCTAGGAGAACACCATGTTCGATCGTTTCACGAATACACAGCTCATCAGTGCCTTGGTTGTACTGATCTTCCTCGTTGTCATTGCAGTTGTAGGGTTCGTTCATCGCCGCGCAACCCGCACGAAAGCCTTCCGCACTCGCTTCGGATCGGAGTACGACCGCGCGGTTATGGAGCATGGCTCTTCGCGCAAGGCGGAGGCAAAACTGGCCGACCGCGAATCCCGCGTGGACGCACTCAAGATCCGTGAACTCGGCGCCACCGAGCGAGAGCGATTCATCGCCGAGTGGCAAACCGTGCAATCCCGCTTCCTTGATCACCCCGCGGCCGCAGTGACTGAAGCCGACGACCTGATTGCTGCGCTCCTTGAGGCCCGCGGCTATCCCAAGGACACCTTTGAACAGCGAGCTGCGGATGTCTCTGTCACTTACCCTCGGGTGATGGATGACTACCGCGTGGCGCACGCCATCGCAGTGCGTCCCCACCGTGCTGAAGCGAGCACTGAAGAACTCCGCACCGCGATGATCCAATACCGTGCCATCTTCGATGAGCTCGTTCAGGCCCCGAAGCCACAAGAGAAAAAAGCGGCCGCATAACTCGAAGCTTGCAGCGCGAAGAGCGCATGCATTAGGTGGATAGCCCGGAGGATCGCAAAATGAAAGTGCCCGCGAGCTTAATTCCATGCGTTCGCAAGCCAGGATCCTCCACCTTGCTCCTCGTGGGCTTATTAGCACTGGGAACTACCCCGGGATTCTCCAGCAGTCCAGGTTCCGAGAAGATTCAGGCCAGCTACGTGCAAGACGATAACGTGGTCAGCGTAACGCTGATCATTAATGGCTACACCACTCCACCAGAAAAGCAGATTCTCTCGCAGGCATTCGAAGAGGGCCAGGATCGGCAATTGGCGACTGCACTCTCCAAAACGAAAGCGGCCGGTTCTTGCTCAATTACCGGGAATCTCGGCTTTGACGTCGCCTTCATCCAAATGGTTGTAACGCCAACCGGGCGCCAGATCACCTTTATCGCCAACCGGCCACTTCAATCCGATGAACTCGATTCGAACTCGGATTCCCAGTCCTTCGACCTTACGATCGGTCAATTCGACATCGATGACACCGACAATACCAAGAGCACAGGATTCCTTTACCCGGCGAGCAAGCTCGTGATCGATGAACAAGGAGCGTTTCATTACGATCTGGCCGGTAATCCCTGGTCGCTGGTCAACGTTCTCGATTCGAATTGGGCTCCGGCGTTAGCTGAGCGCGAAGCGCCCAAAGCTACAGGCCCTCCGCTCCAGCAATCGCTCCCATGAATTGAAGCGAGACGGTGGGAAGCGACGAGTTGAAGCGGCGACTCATGTGCCTGGATGCGGCAAGCTTTTCTGGGTTGTATTGTCGCCAACCGGAGCTTTCCCGCGTCTCCAAGTGGAGAGCCGTTCAGGTGCTGGTCACGGGCTTGATTGCAAGTAACAGGAACCACATTAGCTAACATGCTGGTCGAGGACGGATGATTTGAACCCATGCTCGCCGGCACGCCATTTGCTTTCGAATCAGATTGATAAGTTCACGACATTTTCCGCTGGATCACGGGGTCTAGCCCGTCGCCCCAAAGTGAGCAAAAGAGAACAGTACTGAGACACAGGTTTTGAGATTCTTCGATCAATTTCGTCTGGGAAGGATCTCTGGACTCATGAATTCTATGCAGGCGGTTCCAGGTTGCACGTGCCGAGGTAACGCACATGGAAAAAAACCCAGACAAGACCGTTCTTCTGATCGAGAATGACCTCGAACAGACTCGCATCATCCGCGAAATGTTCGACGACAAAGGCTCACACTCATTCGCATTGACCCACGCCGAATGTTTGGCAAGCGCCGAGACCTATCTCGCAGGGCATACCGTTGACATTGTCCTGCTGGATCTGGGATTGACCGATCCAGAAGGGCTGGAGGCGGTCCGACGGGCGCGGGCAGTCGCGCCTCACGCTTCCATTGTGCTGTTGACCAGCCTGGACCACGAGCCGAAGGCAATCCAGGCCATCCATGAAGGCGCGCAAGACTATCTCGTCAAGGGCCAGATCGAGCCGCAGAAACTCATGCGAGCCTTGGGGAATGCCGTTGAGCGCAAGACGAACGAAGAGATCCTGACCAATGAAAAAGAACGCGCCCAGGCCACGCTCAACTGCATCGCAGACGCCCTCATCTGCACCGACATATCGGGGAATATCACCTTCTTCAATCCTGTTGCGAGCAGCATGGTCGGCTGGCCGCTGATTGAGGCGGCTGGCCGGCACCTGACTGAGGTCTTCAGGATTGTGGACGCCACCACGCGCAAGACAATCCTCGATCCAATGGCAAAGGCGGCATCGGAAAACCTGACGGGAAAACTGCCGCTGAATTGTGTACTCATCCACCGTGACGGACATGAAATCTTCATCGAAGACTCTGTCGCCCCGATCCACAACAGCGAAGAGAAGGTTACTGGGGCGGTCATCGTTTTTCGCGATGTGAGCGTGGCGCAGGCTCGGTCGGAGCAGATGACCCATTTAGCCGAACATGATTCTCTGACCGGTCTACCCAATCGATTGCTCTTTTGCGACCGGGTTGGCCAGGCCATCTCTCTTGCACGGCGACACGGGGGCCGGGCCGCAGTGCTGTTCCTGGATTTGGATGGCTTCAAACAGATCAACGACTCCCTGGGGCATGCGGCCGGCGACAAGCTTCTTCAATCTGTCGCGAAACGCTTGCTGGCCTGCGTACGCGACCCTGACACGGTCAGCCGGCACGGTGGCGACGAGTTCGCAGTCCTGCTGCAAGATGTAAATCGACCCGAAGATGCCGCTGCTACAGCAAGAAGAGTGCTAAGGGCGCTGGGCGAGGTTCATTCGGTCGACGGCCACCGGCTTCACATCACCGCAAGCATCGGTATAAGCGTCTACCCCGACGACGGATTGAATGCGGAGATGCTCATCGGGAATGCAGACAGCGCAATGTATCGGGCCAAGAAGAACGGGTTCCAGAGCTGTCAGTTCTACAATCCGGAGTTGAACGTCTGCACATTTGAGCGCCAGTTCACCAGCGAGGAACTGCAGCGCGCCCTGGAACGCAACGAATTGACGTTGCACTACCAGCCCAAAGTCGATCTAAAGACGGGAGCCATCACCGGGGTTGAGGCGCTGTCTCGCTGGACTCATCCCACGCGCGGAATCGTTCTTCCGGGGCAATTCATTCCCATCGCCGAGGAATCAGGTCTGATTCTGCCTATCGGCGCCTGGGTATTCGGTGAGGCATGCGCCCAAGCCCGAGCTTGGACGGATGCGGGTATGCCCGCGAAGACGATGGCTGTCAACGTCTCAGGAGCGCAGTTTCAGAGCGGGAATTTTCTGGATGGGCTGTTCTCAGTCCTCAGCAAGACTGGCCTGGATCCGGAACTTCTGGAGCTGGACGTAACCGAAAGTGTTCTAATGCACCATCCCGAGCGCACAGCATTCATCCTCAGGACCCTCAGGGATAAAGGGGTACAGGTCTCAGTCGATAACTTCGGCAGGGGTAACTCCAGCCTGAACGGCATGCAAGAATTGCCCCTCAATGCTCTCAAGATCGACCGGTCGTTTGTCCGCCAGATCACCACCGTTCCCGGTGGAACCGCCGCGGTCGAAGCATTCATCGAAATGGCTCGCAGTCTTCATCTCCGCGTTGTCGCTCAAGGAGTTGAAACGATTGAAGATCTGGAGTTTCTGTGGGCACACGATTGCGATGAAGCTCAGGGGGACTTTTTCAGCCGGCCCGTTCCGCCGGATCAGTTGGCCAAGCTCCTACAACCGAACTAAGCCCGCACGATGTGAGCGCCGCTTAGGGGCTCACTTTACATGAATCACTTGTCTCACGTTCTTTCTACCACCATTCCGTGGAACGCCTTGCTGGAACCTTACCGCTGGCGTCAGGCTTGGCTGAGCGCAGAAGCAGGACAGGACACTGCACGAGCCTTACGACCTTCTTAGCAATCGACCCGAAGACCAGCGGATGCCAACCGGAGATGCCGTGCGTGGAGATAACCACCATTTCAATGTGCTCTCGCTCCACCACTTCCATGATGTTCCCGGCGATGTCGTTTCCAACCTCGACACTGGAAGTTGACTTCACGTCCCTGGCCGCAAGAGCTCCATGGCACTGGGCCAGATGCTGCTCCGCGAATGTTCTCGCCTCACGGATGAACTCAGCTTCGAGAAAAATGTCAGGAAGTGTTGAGGTGGGAAATATCGGGAATCATTCACAAGATGGAGTTTTACGTGAAAGTGCTTCGCAAGGTCAGCTGGCCCTCTAAGGGTGAACAAAAGAGCACAGCTTTACTCCTGTATCGAGAGGAACATGAGGTTTGAGCCGCATCCCTGATCCGGCCTGGAGATTGTCATGCCTGAAGTTCGTGCGTTCCCGTCCATCCCTACGAAGATCCTTCTGCCCATTGACTTCAGCCCGTCATCCCAGGCCGCTTTGGAGATGGCAGCGGGCCTTGCTCAGCATTTTCACGCCGAACTCTTTCTCTTGAATGTGATCCCGATGTTTCCCACCACAAGCCTCCCCGACATGATCCCAGAAGCCAATTTCATTCAGCAGGCTCGTGAATATGCGGAGCGCCATCTCGCGAAGTGCCAAGCTGTTCTTGCGGCCAAGGGGATCAAAGCAAGTTCGGGCGTCGAAGTTGGAAATGACATTGCAGGAAACATCATGGAGGTTATTGAGCGCGAGCGTATCGATATGGTCGTAATCTCGACACACGGCATCTCGGGGTGGCACCCGCTGGTATTCGGCTCAATCGCCGAGAAGGTCATCAAGCTGGTGGAATGTCCGCTGTTGCTTCTCCGCTCGGCCAAGCCTGAGAGCGGCGTTAAGACTGGGGCAGGCCGCGCCATGGAGTGGTGGTAGGGTCAGCAGATAACCGGAGAACTCGTCTGGGAACCCGATTCGGCGAAGAATGATTCACGGAACTTCAGCGGGAATCGCTCGTGGTGGGACGGCAATCACGGGTTTCTGCGAATTGTGCTCTGGCAGTTGATCTAGCGAGACCGCATTTAGCAGGGATTTGTGCACCTGGATGCGACCGTTGTATTCAATAAAGCCGAGCTTACGAAAGCGATTCATAAAAAGCTGACGCGAGACCGAGTGGTACCAATCATCTCCGCCAGTGTTTCCTGGGTAACGGGAGGGATGAATTTGTCCGGTTCACTCGGCTTGCCAAACTCCGCCATCAAAAGAAGAATGCGCGCGAGGCGCTTTTCGCTGGAGTTGAAGAGTTGATCTACCAGGTCGGCCTGGGTTCTTCCCTTTTGCAAGTAGAAGACCGAATCGGCCTTATCTCCTTGACTAAAGAAGGCCTGCTTCGGCTTTACCTCAATGATTCTTCGCCCCAGACCGGCATTGGCGAGGAAGGCAGAGGTATCGAATTCGCCAATGTTGCCATTTTGCCTCTGCATATCGTCTCCTTGCAGCCCGTCTGTTCCGTGGTTACGACGATGGTCCGCAATCATCTGTCAGGTTCATTGCTACGCTCAGGCATTCGCATCCATGCGTTGCCGCAGTCAACTAGGGAGCAAAAGTGGACAGATTCTTGAACGAGGAGGGTTCATGGTGACAACAGGAGAAAACCGCCATGCCGGAGCAATTTGAAAACTCAGAAACAACGAAACTGGAAGACGAGACGGTCTCGGATGCAACTGCTGAGAAAAGGATTGAACGCGTGGCCGATAAAGCTGCGGAGAAATCCACGAAAACTGAACAGCGCTACGACAGAGATCACAATATCTTTTCGAAATAACATGCCCGTTGGGGCATTCTCTTATGATCGATGCCCTATGCCTGCGCAGCGTTCCTCAGCGCCAGCCGCAGGACCGATAGGGTATCTCCTCCATTCAACGGTCTTCCAAGCTTCCCTCTGAACCGCGTTGGGTGGCAGGAGCAAGAACAGGAGAGCATCCATCGTGACAGCGATTGCAGAGAAGCCCGAGTTGAAGCCTGAATTAAAGCACGACTCCAACCCAGTAGTCCAAGGACGATCTGAAGACCCTCCCGATGCCGGAGTTGCAGAAGAAGTTGGGGTCGTCCCCAGACGGCCTGAGCCAGGCCGAGGCTGCGAAAACGGCTGACTCAATACGGGCCCAACGAGATCACTGAGAAGAAGACCAATCAGCTTCTTAAAATTCCTCTCCTATTTCTGGGGACCCATTCCGTGGATGATTGAAGGCGCCGTGATCTTTCGGCGCTGGTTCAGCATTGGCTTGATTTCTTCATCATTCTTCTTCTGCTCTGTTCCAACGCAGTGGTCGGATTCTGGGAAGAACACCAGGCCGGAAACGCCATCGCCGCTTTGAAAGCCCGCCTGGCGATCCTGGCTAAGGTCAAGCGAGACGGCAAGTGGCAGAATCCCAAAGCAAGTGAACTTGTGCCTGGAGACGTAGTCCGACTGCGTCTCGGCGACATCGTTCCGGCCGACGCGCGCCTGCTCGATGGCGATCCCATTGAAGTGGATCAATCCGCATTGACGGGCGAGTCATTGCCTGTAACCGCCAAGCCAGGTACTGCTGTGTTCTCCGGATCGATCGTCCGCCAGGGCGAAATCGACGCGATGGTGTATGCCACCGGAACGAATACCTATTTCGGCAAGACCGCGCAGATGGTGCAAGAGGCGAATACCGTAAGCCATTTCCAGAAGGCGGTCTTGAAGATAGGTGACTACCTGATCGTCCTGGCGGTAGCGCTGGTCGTGTTGATTCTGATCGTCGCGCTTTTCCGCGGCGACAAGGTTCTCACTACGCTGGAATTCTGTCTTGTGCTCTTGGTGGCCGCGATCCCGGTAGCCATGCCCACGGTGCTCTCGGTGACGATGGCCGTGGGAGCCCGCCTGCTTGCGAAGAAAGAAGCCATTGTCACCCGGCTGTCGGCGATTGAAGAGCTCGCAGGCGTGGATGTGCTGTGCTCGGACAAGACCGGTACGCTCACACAGAACAAACTGACGCTGGGCGATCCCTTCACCGTGGACGGCATTGCTCCCGACAAAGTTATTCTCTGGGCTGCACTCGCGTCGCGAGCCGAAGACAAGGACACCATCGACCTTGCAGTGATCGGCGGAGTGAAGGACGACAAGGAGCTGAAGAGCTTCAAGGTACTTCACTTTCAACCCTTCGATCCTGTGCATAAACGCACAGAAGCCACCGTCAAAGGAGCGGACGGAAGTCAGTTTTTTGTGTCCAAAGGTGCTCCGCAGGCCATTTTGCAACTGGCAACCAACGCAGACGAGGTCAAGGCCGCAGTCGAGAACGCCATCAATGAATTTGCGGGACGCGGCTTCCGCTCCCTGGGCGTAGCCAGAGCCGACCAGGAAGGCCAGTGGAAGTTTGCCGGCATGTTGCCGCTGTTCGATCCGCCGCGCGAGCAGGCCAAAGCGACCATTGCGAGCGCCCGGCAGATGGGCGTGGACGTCAAGATGGTTACGGGCGATCAGATCGCCATCGCCCGGGAGACCTCGAAACAACTCGGATTGGGCACCAACATTCTGGATGCCGGCGCCCTGGGCGACACGAAGAAGCAAGAGTCGACCCAAACCGAAGAAGCCATCGAAAAGGCCGATGGATTCGCGCAGGTATTTCCCGAACACAAATACCACATTGTCGATATTCTTCAACGGCGCGGCCACATCGTGGGCATGACCGGCGATGGTGTCAACGACGCTCCCGCGCTCAAGAAGGCCGATTGTGGAATCGCCGTCTCCGGCGCCACAGATGCAGCACGGGCAGCCGCATCGATCGTGCTGCTCACGTCGGGCTTGTCGGTGATCATCGATGCAATCAAGGAGAGCCGCCGCATCTTCCAGCGGATGAACAGCTACGCGATTTACCGCATTGCCGAAACGCTGCGTGTGCTGTTCTTCATGACGCTCGCAATCCTGGTGTTCAACTTCTATCCCCTCACTGCCGTCATGATCGTGATGCTGGCGCTGCTCAACGATGGAGCTATTCTGTCCATCGCCTACGACAACGTCCTCTACAAGAACAAGCCGGAATCCTGGAATATGCGGCTTGTGCTTTCGATCTCCACGGTGCTCGGAGTCATCGGGGTTGCCGCTGCGTTTCTTCTGTTCTATCTCGGTGAGCGAGTCTTCCACATGGACCGCTTGCATATCCAGACATTGATGTACCTGAAGCTTTCGATAGCCGGACATCTGACCATCTTCCTCACGCGTACGCGCGGTCCCTTCTGGTCCATTCGCCCTGCTCGGATTCTCTGGATAGCGGTGCTGGGCACGCAGACCATTGCGACGCTGATTGCGGTCTATGGCTTGTTCATGGCGCCGCTCGGCTGGAAGTGGGCAGGATTCGTGTGGGCCTACGCTCTGATCTGGGCCCTCATCAATGACCGCGTGAAGCTGCTGGCTTACCGTATCTTCGATCCGGCCAAGCCTGCACTGCTTTCGAGGAAGCCTGTGGATCGCACTTCCGAGATCGCAGCCCGCGCCTATGAGCTTTATCAGCAGCGAGTCCATGGCGAGAGTCAGCAGGACCAGGATTGGCTTGAAGCGGAGCGAGAGATACGCGATAACGCGGCGACCAAGAAAAAGATCGCGTAGAAGGCCGTGTGACACCGAAGGGAAGACAGGATGAAGATCGATTCGAAAAGCTATCGAGTGCCGCCAGGCAAGAAAGTCGACCTCGGCAAGTGGCCAACGATTGTCGACCCTTATTACAAGTCAAAAGAGCAGTATAAGGAGCTTCTGCAGCAGCACATGGAGAAGCTAAGCTCGCTGCAGGATCTTCACTACGCCTCCAATCGGCATGCATTGCTCTTGATCTTTCAGGGAATGGATGGCGCCGGCAAAGACGGAGCCATCCGGCATGTCATGTCCGGAGTCAATCCGGAAGGCTGCGAGGTGTTCAGCTTCAAGCAGCCGAGTGCCGAAGAGCTCGAACATGATTTTCTCTGGCGCACAACGTGCCGCCTTCCCGAACGCGGCAGGATCGGCATCTTCAACCGTTCCTATTACGAAGACGTGCTGGTCGTTCGCGTTCATCCGGAGCTTTTGCGCAGCCAGGGATTGCCCGAAGAGTTGCGTGACGAGAAAGACATCTGGGCCCAAAGGTATGATTCCATCCGCGATCTGGAGAAACATCTTCATCGCAACGGCACCCAGACCAGTCAAGATTTTCCTGCACCTGTCTTACAAGGAGCAACGAAAGCGGTTCCTTGCACGCATCGACGAGCCAGACAAGAACTGGAAGTTCAGCACCGCCGACATTCACGAGCGGAAATATTGGAAGAGCTATGTGAGCGCCTACGAAGATTGCCTCCATTCGACAAGCACTCACCATGCGCCGTGGTTCGTCGTCCCCGCCGACGATAAGGAGAATGCACGGCTGATCGTCTCCCAAATCGTCCTTGATGCGCTTGGAGGACTCAAGATGGCGTATCCCAAGACCACTGCGAAGCGCCGCCTCGAACTGCACGCGATTAAGAAGCTATTGAGCGAAATAACCTCAGACAGCATTCGTATGCGCATCCGGACGAATCAACCTCTTAAACCGCCGCCGCACTTCTACCTGCCGCGGAGAAGTAGAAAAGGAACAACAATATGGCTACCACCGAGCTCCCTTTAAGCACTGACCACGCTGCGAAATCTTCAGCGTTTATCTTCGATGTCACTTTGTCCACCGCGATTGCCGCAAATGGCAAAACGGAGACACAAGCGCTGGTCCCTAAAGGGCCGCTTTCGCCTGACATGCTTGACAAGATAAATCGCTACTGGCGTGCAGCGAACTATCTCTGCATCGGGCAGATCTACCTGTTCGAAAACCCGCTGCTTCGCGAACCGCTCAAAGCGGAACAGATCAAGCCGAGGTTGCTCGGTCACTGGGGAACCTCGCCGGGACAAAACCTCATTTACATCCATCTGAATCGCCTCATCAAAGAACATGATGCGGACATCATCTATATCTCAGGGCCGGGACACGGTGGCCCGTCGCTGAATGCTTGCTCTTATCTGGAAGGCTCTTACACCGAAGTCCATCCCGAGATCACGGCCAATGAAGACGGCATGCGGCTCATGTTCCGCAAATTCTCTACGCCCGGCGGCGTGCCCAGCCATTGTGGACCGCACGTGCCGAACTCCATGCATGAGGGTGGAGAGCTTGGCTATTCGCTGGTTCACGCGTTCGGTGCGGCATTCGACAATCCCGACCTGATTGTTGCCTGTGTCATTGGTGACGGAGAATCCGAGACCTGTCCACTTGAGGGAAGCTGGAAGTCGGTCAACTTTCTTAATCCCGCGCGGGATGGTGCGGTCCTTCCGATTCTGCACCTCAATGGCTACAAGATATCGGGTCCGACCGCGCAGGGACGCACCAGCGACGCAGACCTGAAGGCCCTGTACACCGGCCGTGGGTACAAGCCTTACTTTGTCGAGGGCGACGATCCCGACGTCGTGCATCAACTTCTTGCCCAGGCGATGGACGATTGCTACGCCGAGATTCGGTCAATTCAACAGGAAGCCCGCGAGAACGGATTCAAGAAGCAGCCCGTCTGGCCCATGATCATTCTGCGCACGCCCAAGGGATGGACTTGCCCTAAGGAAGTGGATGGAATCCCAATCGAGGGCACCTTCCGCGCACACCAGGTTCCACTTGCAACCGTTCGCGAGAATCCCGAGCATCTCAAAGTTCTTGAAGCTTGGATGAGAAGCTACAAGCCCCAGGAACTCTTCGATACGAATGGCAAGTTCATTGAAGAAT
Organism: uncultured Acidobacteriaceae bacterium; assembly: GCA_963782285.1. Lineage (GTDB taxonomy): Bacteria > Acidobacteriota > Terriglobia > Terriglobales > Acidobacteriaceae > Telmatobacter. Next base: position 116,830 of record CAWAJH010000014.1, on the reverse strand, counting down.
TGGCGGTGCTCGCGCCTCGCGGCAACCGGCGCATGGGCGGCAACCCCCATGTGAATGGCGGGCGATCGTTGATTACGCTCGCTCTGCCCGATTTCACCGATTATGCACTCGAAATCCCCGGACCGGGGCAGGTTCTAGCCGAGGCTCCGCGCAAGCTTGGAGATTTCTTCCGCGACATTTTCAGGATGAATCTGACGAACTTTCGCATGTTTTGTCCCGATGAAACAAACTCCAATCGGCTGAACTCCATCTTCGAGGCGACAAAACGCTGCTCGATGGCAGAGCTTGTCTCGATCGATGACGAACTCGGCCCGGATGGCCGCGTGTTGGAAGTTTTGAGCGAACATCTGTGCGAGGGATGGCTGGAAGGCTACCTGCTTACCGGGCGGCACGGCATGTGGTCGTCTTATGAAGCATTCGCACAGGTGGTCGATTCCATGCTGACGCAGCATGCCAAGTGGCTTGAGCAATGCCGCGAGTATCCGTGGCGCAAGCCGATAGCGTCTTTGAATGTTTTGCTCACAAGCCATGCGTGGCGGAATGATCACAACGGATTCAGCCACCAGGCCACTGGTTTTGTGGATAATGCTCTGGCGCGCAGAAGCGACACGATTCGCGTCTACTATCCGCCTGACAGCAATTGCCTGCTGAGCGTTTTCGATCATTGCCTGCGGAGCCGCAACTACGTGAACATCGTCACTTGCGGAAAGCAGCCGCAACTGCAGTGGCTGAACATGGATGAAGCTCTGGAGCATTGCTCGCGCGGCGCATCGACCTGGAAGTTTGCAACCAACGACGAGGGCGGAGAGCCGGATGTCGTTTTGGCCTGTGCAGGCGACGTGCCAACGATCGAAATCTGCGCAACATCGTGGCTTCTGCAGAAGCACGTACCTGGGATCAAGGTTCGGGTTGTCAATGTAGTTGACCTGATGACCCTGATGTATCCAGACAAGCATCCGCACGGGATGGACGAGATGTCCTTCAATGCGCTCTTCACCGAAAAGGCGCCGGTGATTTTCGCCTTCCACAACAATCGGTGGCTCATTCATACGCTGGTTCATGGACGCGCCAATGAGGGCCGCTTTCATGTGCATGGCTATATCGACGAGGGAACAACCACCACGCCGTTCGACATGGTCGTGCTGAATGAGATGAGCCGCTTCCATCTTGCACTGGACGCGCTGAAGCACATTCCCCGGCTTCGCGTGCAGGCTGCCAGCGCAATCCAGATATTCGGCAAGAAGCTAAACGAACATCACGACTACATTCGCGAGCACCTTGAGGATATGCCTGAGATCAGGAACTGGCAGTGGACGGCGGACTTCAGCGATTCGGCCGCGCCTGCACCATTGGCCAAGGGACATCCCCAAAAGGCCATGTTCACAGACAGCTAAACGACACTCAACTGTACGTCGCTGCAAAAGACACTTAAACGATGGAGAAGAGATGACGGGGAGCAAGCATAATCACGAAGGAAACAGCAGCGACAAAGGTGAGCCCGATCCCGGGCCCTACTGGAGACGGATGCATCGTGACTGGCGTTTTTGGTTAGGTGCGCTTCTTATGGCTGGCGCGCTCGCTGTCTATGTGCTAAGCGGCGACCTGGCCTGGGTGCCACACGGGCACCGGCTTCCGTAATTTAACGCAAACGAATTTGCTTGGTCGATGTCGGCATCGATCAGGCTCCAAGTCTTGATCGTGTGATCCGGGTGGCAATCAATGGGTTCGACAACTTTGTATCCTCTGCGCTTCGAGCCGATCTATCAATACCGGCTATGGGGCGGCCGACGCTTGTCGGAACTACTCTCGGCGCCGTTGCCTGGCGACGGACCCATCGGAGAAGCGTGGGTACTCAGCGACCGCGACGATTATCAAAGTAAGGCGGCCAATGGACCCCTCAAGGGGCAAACCTTAGGTTCGTTGATGGAGCAATATCGTGAACAGATCATGGGCGATCTGGCTCCGCGCTTCCATCGCTTTCCGTTGCTGCTCAAGTTTCTCGATGCACAACAAATGCTCTCTGTTCAGGTTCATCCCAGCGATGCGCATCCGGAACTTCTGCCACCTGGGGAGATGAGTAAGACCGAAGCATGGGTTGTGGTGGAGGCAGAAAATGGAAGCCGCATTTATGCCGGACTGAAGCCAGGTACAACGAAAGGCGAGCTGCGCCACTCCCTCACCGACGGCACAATCGCCGACCACTTGAATGGCATCGTCCCCCGGCCGGGCGACGCCGTGTTTATCCCCGCAGGAACGGTTCATACATTAGGGGAAGGCGTTGTTGTTTTTGAGGTTCAACAGAACAGCGATGTGACCTTCCGACTTTACGACTGGGAACACATAGACGCGAAGACGGGCCAGCTTCGTCCGTTGCAGGTCGATCAGGCTTTTGCCTGCATCGATTTCGATCGAAACGCCGGAGGCCTAGTGACGCCTCGCGTGGAGACCACAACGCCAGTCGAGCGGGAAAAACTCTTTGATTGTGCAGCATTCGAGCTTGACCGGCTGATCGGGAAAGCTCCGTTCTCCGTCGGCGCCGCGAATGAGCCGCGTGTGCTCGTTTGCATTGACGGCTCAGGCCACGTCGATCACAGCAATATTCTTTACCCGGTAAGCAAGGGCGACGTATGGCTTTTGCCGGCGGAAGCCGGAGTGTGTGATTTTCGACCAAGCGGGGAAGTGAAATTGCTGGAGATCGCGATTCCCTGATAGTTGGAAATTTGGAACAATACCAAGACGTCAAAGCGCCGAAACGAAAGCAAGAACTCGTTGAACCTCAAAGTTGGAGACGAATGAAAAAGCTAATTGTGTTCGACCTGGACGGAACCCTCGCGCCAAGTAAATCATCCCTCGATGCCGAAATGGCCTCACTGCTGCACGACTTGCTCAGCGTCGCCAGGGTTGCCGTCATCTCCGGCGGTGCGTGGCTCCAGTTTGAAAAGCAAGTGCTCTCCCATCTTCCGCAAGATGAACGCCTGACAAGGCTGTCCATTCTGCCTACCTGCGGAACACAATTCTTCCAGTACGCCGGCGAATGGAAAAGGCTCTATGCGGAAGATTTCACGGCGGACGAAAAAGAGAAGATCGTCAGCTCCCTAACCAAAGCCGTAGAGACCGCTGGCTTCGCTGTCGAAAAGACCTGGGGAGAAACCATTGAAGACAGGGGAAGCCAGATAACTTACTCTTCGCTGGGTCAGCAGGCCCCGCTGGAAGACAAAGTGAAGTGGGACGCAGATTTTGCCAAGCGGAAGAAGATCAAGACGATCCTCGACACTCTCATTCCCGAGTTTTCAGTCCGTCTCGGCGGCGCGACATCCATCGACGTTACCAAGCCTGGCATTGACAAGGCATACGGCATCAAGAAGCTGCGCGACGTTCTCGGGATTTCGGTGCAAGAGATGATTTATGTTGGGGACGCCTTGTTCCCAGGCGGGCAATGACTACCCGGCCGAAGAGGCAGGAGTCATTTCAATTCCCGTTAAGGGCCCAAATGAAACCAAGCGAGTCATCGAAGCGATCATCGCTTGCCTTGGCGACGATCAACAAGCCCGATCTTTTGAGGTGGATTGATGGAGGACTTCCAGCTGCGGCGCCTCGGGATGGTGATGGAACCGGAGGCAGGCAATCCCAACGAGGTCGAAGGCGTTCTTAATCCTGCAGCCGCTCGTGGTCCGGATGGAGAGCTCTATCTCTTCCCGCGGTTGGTGGCAAAAGGAAATTACTCCCGCATCGGCATCGCGCGAGTGAGGTTTAATGATGCCGGCGATCCGATCGGCGTAGAGAGGATTGGCATCGCGCTCGAACCGGAAACCGATTACGAACGGCGGCCTGATGGCGGCGGTGGCTGCGAAGATCCACGCGTGACCTATGTTGAGCCGCTTCAACGCTACATCATGTCCTACACGGCATTTTCGCCGGCTGGTCCGCGAATCGCCTTTGCTCAATCGGAGAATCTGTTCAAGTGGGAACGGCTCGGGCTCGCGACCTACGCTCATTGGCACGGCATTGAATTGGGTAATGTAGATGACAAAGACGCAAGCCTGTTCCCCGTCGCGATACCGAACTCCTCCGGACAACTGGAGTTGGGTATGCTCCATCGTCCTCTTTTTCCCGGCACTCGCCCCGAAGAGATCGTCACGTTCAGAGGGAAACGCCTGCCGGATATTGAAAAGGAGAGCATCTGGATCTCGTACTGTGGCGGAGCATTGAAGGATCGAGAGACATTGCGCCTCCGCCAGTTCACCTCTCATCACCGCTTGGCGACTCCAGACTCTCCCTGGGAACGGCTCAAGATTGGCTGCGGAACTCCTCCCATCCTCACCAGGCACGGGTGGCTCATCCTTTACCACGGAGTGAGCGAATCACAGGGGACCAGCGTCGCTGGACATCAGCTATGCTATTCGGCCGGAGTGATGGTGCTCTCCCAAAAGCATCCGCGCGTGATTCGCTATCGTTCGGCTGAGCCGGTGCTGACGCCAGTGCTACCACAGGAGCGACACGGGACCATTGCCAACGTAGTGTTTCCCACCGGCATTGACCGCCGGGACGATCTCGGTACCCCTGACCGTTTCGACGTCTATTATGGGATGGCCGACAATCGCATTGGTGTGGCACGCCTCGATGTTCCGAACCGCCTCCCGACTTCGACGGCACTATAGACCTTGACTTTTGAGGCACTGCCTTAATGATCGCGCAGATGAGAATCAAGCACCGGAATATTGACGAAGACAAACCTCGTCAGCATAAACATGTTATTGGTGGAGGCGGCGGGAGTCGAACCCGCGTCCGAAATCGCTGTCAGCCGGGAGAGTCCATGCTGTGTCCGATTCGATTGGGTTTCGCTCCGCGACGCTTAAGAACGGACAAGATGCGCCGGAAGCTAGTCCGATGATCTCGTGAAACCAACACGGACCGAGCCGGTTCCACCAGCCTACTGAATGACGTCTTACTCGCAGCCCATAGGCGAAGCCGCGAAAGACGGCTGCTTATTTAATTAAGCAGCAAGTGCCAGATTATCGTTGGCAACTTTTGTTTTGCAGGCGATTACGGGTGCCCACACCCCGACATGTCTCCCAAACCGCAATCGATCCCGTCGAAACCGTGACGCCCCCATCTTTCCACCCCAACGGCTAAGTGCCGTCGTTGGGGCCCCGGAATCCAGCTCTCTGATTAGATGATTGCCGAATGCCGCGGGTGCGAGCCCGGAGCCGAATGGCTCGTGCTGCGTTGTTCTATTTTACGACGGAATCGATTCCGGCGCGGAGGATGGCCCCTATTCCTTGTCGAGGTCGATGGACTGGTAATCGTGGCGGGCGATGCCTGCGCGGATCTGGGCAGGGGTCCAGTCGGCCTTGGTCTTGTAATAGGCGTAGAAGCCTTCCTGGGCGCAGGTGGAGCACTCGGTTGCATGGTTGGTCTCATAGCAACTGCGGAGGCTGGTGTGGCCGAGGGCGCGATCGCAACGGCAGTTGCAGGGAAGCTGGTAGAGCACGCTGCCGACCTGGATCGCCTTCTGGTAGGCGTGGACCTGCCAAGGATAACGGAAGTCCTGCCCCGAGAGCTCTGTGCCGTGTAGGATCGGCGGCAGGGCGTGAATATTCAGCGGCGCCGAGGGGTGATAGGCGGGAACGTCGTCTGCCGGGTTAGACCACTGGGCATAGCTGGCGGCCGTGAGCGCAAAGACGGCGAGGCCAAGCACGAGGCGGCTAGGAAACGTGTGCTTCATGGGACTCCTCGACTCTTATAGTACGTCATGTCGCGCGATTTTCGGCCGGCCCGGCGCACGGGAGTGTGCTCGATTGGATCTGCATCAGGCGGGGCCTCGGCGGCCTTGAACTTTTCGCGGGCAGACGCCTTGCCGAGGCTCGATGCAGCGACCTGCATGCCATGGATGAGCCTCCCGGCCTGCCGTGTGTCGACCTTTCGGGCGAGGATCGCGTTCATGACGTCGGTGAGGCCGGTGAGAAGAGCATCGCGATTGTCGAGCCTGGGAAGCTGGAGCGGCTTTTTGGGCCCGGGCCGGCCAGGATAGCGGTGAAGACGGTCATGGTAGTAGCAGTAGGCCGAGGGGCGCATGGCTGGAGACTGGCAATGACGGCCGGTGGGCATTCGATGGCGGCACTCGCGATACATCGTTCTCTCCTCAACTGTATGCACAGCCCAATACCCCCCGCCCCCCCTATTAAGGTCTCTGAGGGCAAGCCCTTTGGTTCGCGTGCGTTCCCAAAGGCCGGCGCAGCATCTTCGCGGAAGAGCGAGACTTAGGCGCAGGTTCCAGGCAGCAAAGGAGTTACGGGTTGGGCCTTGCAAGGGCACCCAAAGCCGGGAACAGCCGGCCTCAGCTTGCCCTGGTACAAGGTTATCCGGGGTCGAGGAAATGTTACGCAAACGAGAGGATATGGTATCTGGTTTGTTTTAAATGAGCTGCAGAACGGCGAACGGCGGCGGAACTTGACAGCGGATGCTGGGGAGCTGTGCGGAGCGAAGAATTGTGCGTAGAAAAAAAGACGGCACGAACTTTGAGCTGTCCGTGCCGGGAGGCCAGTGACGCAAACTACTTCCAGCTCGAAGGTGGTTTTGGCCACCCTCACAACCGGAATAAATACACGATAGCATAGATTCGGAAAAATGCAATACAAAATTCCAAATTCTTTTGGATGAGCCCGGGGTCCACCTTCCGGTGGAGAAAATGCGTGGACGAGTGCGACACACTGTGGGCTCGTGGGCAATTCCATCTCTCCGGTTTGTGCGAAATAAAACATTTATATTCATAGATATAATTGGATCCAACTGTTGAGGTGGCGCTGATGTCCGTGGGCTGAGTAGGACAGATGCCCCACGGAGGTGCGATCCATATTGAAGAAGGCGGCCCTAAATGGAAATCAATCTGGCACCACAATGTGGAACAAATAGGAGGGAAGTGGCCAGTAATTCAGATTTTAGGAGGGGAAAGGTGGCCTTGGGGAAGGGGTAGTGTCTTAAATCTGCGGGGATGGCGGTGGTCTGGAAGTGTCGACGGATAACCCTGATGTGTCATTGAACCGGCCATGGGTAACGGGTTTCAATGTTACCTATAGGGAGCTGACGCGGGAGCGAAGCTCTGGGCGGGTCCCAAAACTCTCCGGATGGCTCCCACGTCATAGCCATGACGTGGACTTCGAACATGAGGGAGATCAAATGAGGAACCTGTATCTGAATCTGTTCGTGAAACTCCAGAGCCTGAAGAACGGCGACGAGGGTCAAGACTTGGTTGAATATGCCTTGTTGGTCGCGCTGATCGCACTCGTTTGCATCAGCGGCGTCAACAGTATCGCCTCGGCAATTAACACAGTCTTCAGCAACATCAGTTCGTCGCTGTCGTAGGCGGCATTCGGATGCTCCTTGGGAGCGCCTAGTGGAAGACTGCTTAGGTAGGTTAGGCGGCCCCTGTCCAAGCCGCGAAATGAGCTTCGCGACGTGGTGGCTTATGGAATAGCCTAGGAGGGACTCGACTTAATCGAGCTTCTCCCGCTCTTCCTTTTCCTGTTTCTCCAGGAGGTCCACCATAATCTGTAAAGCGCGGCTTTCACTAAGCGATTCATCGCGACGGCGAACGACTTCCGCCTTCTGCCCGTCGCTCAAGGATTGAGAATCGGACTGCGCGGCCAAGGATGCGTGCGTCAACTGACAAATCAATACCTGCCCCTGCAAAGTTTGAATCCTGAGTCTGCGGATCACTGAGTCCAAGGCCCAACTCCTTAGCCTTTGCGAGTTTTCCGAACGGACGGCACTAAAGCAGGTTTAGTCTTTCGGCCTCGATCATAGTCCTTAGCAATATCCCAACGCTCAACGTGAGATGCGAAACGCGGAGCGCCAGTATTCAACTCGCACTTTTCATGGGGGGCAGCGCCACACCTTGGACAATCAAAATTCAGCGAGATATCCGGTTCGGCCATTCTGAGCTTATACGATTATTCAGCCAAGCGATGATGGTCAATTTTGAACACTTTGCGCCAGCAACGTACTAAACAGCCACTACCCCCTTCCCGGTAGTGTCCTAAGAGTGCGTTGCTGTATTGAAGGTGGTCGAAGATGTAGGAGCGAGAATAGCAGTTGCCAAATCTCGGCTGTTTTTTGCGGAGACCATCTTGAATGTGCAATAGATGAAAAATACATTCGTGAGTAGGATTGGCCCCCCGCTATAGTGGATTTCCACATTTTTGAGTTCCACGTTCTTAATTTGCATACCATCGAGAACCAAGCCGCCGCCCGCAACGATCAATCCGGCGTTTCCGAGGCTCAGACTCTTGTTTTCGTCGCGCCCAATAAAGTCAAACTGTGCCGCGCTGTCTATTGGAACCCAGCCGTAGTAGGCGAAACTTGGAGGTTTCATTCCTGGCGGAACCTGCCAATCGTAATGAGTAGTGAGATTCTCTTGAACTGTGGGGGGATATGACGGTCCTGAACTGTTTGCTGATTTGTAATTCAAAAACCCAAGTGCGATATCCCATGCCTCCTGATTACGATTAGACGCCTCCACAAATTCCTGTCCGGCTTTGGTGATGATCTTAGGATTAACTTGTACGTGCTGCTCTTTCGCCGCTGTCAATAGATTTTTCACAGCAGGCATACGCTTCAGAAGTGCTTGTGGGTCAAGATGCGATACATTCTCGAACTGATGGTTGATTATGTCTTGAATGAAAGGTTGCAAGGCGCTCAGCGTCGCTTGAGTACGATTTGTCGTGTCGCGCACTTCCTTGAGGGTGGCATTTACGCCTCCAGATTTGTCGAGGACTTTTCCCAGCTCAGCGTCAACAGAACCATTAAATGAGTCCGGTCTGTGATCCAGCCAATACTTGAAATATCCGCCCCCGAAAATACTCGCCAGGCAAAGAACAATTGACAAGCTTTTGTGGTTCACTGCCCATTGGTATAGCCTTACAGGCCACGACGGTGGCTTCGAGATTGCATGGATCTCGTCTCGAAGAGAGTCAATCCGTTTGTTTATTTCTGCGAGTCGGTCCACTTTCGGTGCCATGCCGTCTTCACTCTCTAGGGAAGTTGCTTCGAAGTCCAACTCTGAGGGGAAATTGAGGACTTGCAATTGGGCAGTCATTCGATATACGCTCCATTCAAGCGTTACCGAACGCGACATATCAGAAACACAAGGAACCCGCAGCCACGCGGGTTTTCTTGTGCTACGAATACTACTCTAAAGGGCTTATTGTAGCGATTCCCCGATTGTCCAAATGTGATCTGTAATTCCTTGCTGCATGGCGGGAGTGACGCGCAGCGAAGAATGAACCCGGCACCAGTTGTAATATGCGAACCACAGCGAATAAGCCGCTTCAAGATTTTCCCATTTCTTAGAGAAGGCATTCGTCAAACGTGTCATGCGCCGCATCCCCATGCGGATTGAAGATTCTGGCGCTCGATGTGCGATGTGCAAATTTCTTTGAACTTCGGATAGCCCATGATCCTAACTGGGACCGCCTCCACAACTTCGCCAGGACTGTAGCGCTGTTCGCCTTCGCGGGGAGAAGCATAAACCTTAATCAGTTGAGCGAAATGCACACGTCCTGCGAGTTGCTTTTTGACGGCCTTGACGTAGGGTGAAAATCCATCGGTCGTTAGCTGATACGGAAAGGTCGATGTGGCATAGGCCAGCTTTGCGATGAAATGCTCAGTTGACGGATTGTTCCGCTTGCCTAAGTAGTGCGTGAGAATCAGCTTTGTGTGCCGCTCGATTGCCACGTAGCAGTAAGCGTCTCCGATCTCAGCGGCATTCTCCGTTTTGTGTCCTTCTTTCTTGCCAACGAATCCCCAAATCTCATCAACCTGTACATCGCGGACCGGCAGATCGACCAGTCTTTCGTCCATGAGGTTTTGGCACTTCTCGCCAGCCTTTACCAGAAGGCTCATGATCGTATTCCGGTCCATGTCAGTGATCCGTTCCGTGGAGCGGATGCTGTTTCCTTCGACGAGGAGCTTGAGAGCCATCGCAGCCCGATCCGGCGAAATGTACATCGTGTCCAACGTCCGCCGATGGGGTTCCGTGTACGCTTTCCGGCATTTCGGGCAGCGGAACCGGCGAAGGCCGTTGCGATGTTTTCCATCCCGCAGACACACGACGCTGCATGTCTGGCATGTCATTGAAATCGCGTCTTTTGTTTCGCTCATCATGGTTAAATAATACTACTAGCGGTAGTTGTTTGTCAAGCGAAAAATGCATAGAAAAACAACCATTTTCTGTTGAAGTTAAAGGATTTATTGGTCCTTAGGCTTCCATTTTCTGCCATGGTAGAAAATCGGCCTCTACCATGGCAGAGATTCGCCTTCTGGGCCCCGGAATTTAATCGGCCACGACTTTTCTCCGCCCCTGAGGGGGACGCCGTTGCGGTGGCCCGCGATTCCTCACTGTTTGGCTTCTCACGCTGTCTCCAACTGACCAATTCCTTTGGCCGATTCAGAGCGTACTTCAGCCCGCAGCGCTGGAGACAATGCCGGGACGCAAGGAAAAAAGATGCGGGCGAATGTGGGAATATGCGGGAGAGCGACGCGGGAATGCGGGAATGCGGGAATGCGGGAAAAGCTAACTACGACTTACGCTTTAGCAGTTCACGAAAGTTGTCAGGCTCCAAATTGAGGAGTCGGTTGAAACTTAAGCTTGCTGATTTATTGTGTTCTTCGCCTCGCTGGAATCGCTCGAATTCCGTTCGATCCTTGTATCCGGCTGCTCTCCAAATATCCTTGCGTTTAATCTCTAATCCAGACGTGGCCATTTTTAGGATGAATTTATCGATCCGCTCTCGGTTCCCTAGCGGGCTCTTGATCGTGTCATCCTGAGAATCTTCAATACCCCGTGCTTGCGGCTCAGCTATTTTTGCTGTTTCCCCTTTCAACGTGTTGGTCTGAACTTGAGGGCCAGAATCTCTCTGCGTGTAACGATTCGTCAACTCACCTAAGCTTTCTCGCAGAGTTTTTTCCATCTGGGGTTGCGTAATTCCGTGGTATGCAAGAGTTGAGATGAGATTGCCGAGGACTGAATCTCCCTGTTCGATCTTGTCAACGGCATTTAGCACTCGGGTCACGACGCGACCCATTAGTTTGGAGAGCCATGCTGGATAGCGCCCGTCATTGTGAAATTGTTCATAGTAGTCTGCTTCTGATGTGAATAAGTCGCGGGCGTACAGGTTTAGAGTATCGAGCAAATGCAACGGCGCCTGTGGGGGAACTGGAATTGATAGGGGGATGAATTTTGCTACTTTCATTTTTGCGATAACCGGCCAATACTGCTGGTCAATTTTGTGAAGCAGCATGTCGATCTCTTCGCACGTGATCGGATGCAGGGGTGGACGGTAGAATTCGCTCATCGCTCCCTTGATTTGGGCGCGATCTAAGGCTTACGATGGAGGGTAACCAGCCGCTCCATCGAATCGCCCCGGCCTCGCGCCGGGCTTTTCGTTTTTAAGGATTCATTCTATCGGGTGCCAGATAGAATCAGCGCGATAATACTGCGGATAGGGGGGAATTATCTATGGCGAAAGGCAAGAGCGCAGATGATCGGGAAGCAAAATATGGCGAAAGAATGATTGAGCTAAGGGTGCGGTTTTGGACGGATGGTATTTCAGTCCCAGGGAAACTGAGGCCAAAACACGGGTGGACGAGCGGCGTTGTTCGCGTCAAGGCTAATAGGACACATGGAATCGAGGCGGGCAAGGCCAGAACATTCAACTCTTTGCTCGATATGAACGCGGCAATTGAGCAGACTCTAAAGGATCACGGCATTGTTCTCCATGTTAGCCGTGGCATGAAGGGTTATATTGGCACAAAATTGCCAGATTAGCTCGGTTCCTTTTTGGGCCTTCCCCCACCATGAGTCTTGCGTTTGGCCGCCATCTGGCGGTAATGCTCAACACCGTGCCTGAGAGAAGTTGTAGTGCCTCCCTTGCGCCCCAGAACAGTAGCGGCGGGCATCCTGGCTTGCCTGAGCAGATCGTCAGCCAGGGCGATGGCAGCGGCCAGGGATTCACGGGCGGCAGCGGTACGGTTCTCTGGCAGTTCGGGAGTTGTGGCGAGGACGTGATCGGCTTCGGAGATGAGGCGTTTCAATGCGGCCAGTTGGGCACGTTCGGTTGCCATACACACAAAATAGACGCGTGAGACAGAAAAAGCAAGCGATAGCTGTTTTAATTACGGGGCGCTCTGGTAAGGTACAGAAAAGGAAGCAGTCAAAATATGAAAAACAAAGGATCACGCCTGCTGATCTCTTACGATCTGCGAGAACGGAATCGCACGGAAAAAGAGTACGGGGAACTCTACGCCGCGCTTGGATCTCTTGGTGCAAAGCGGATTCAGGAATCAGTGTGGTCGTCCGCACTGAATTGAGCGTAGCCGCCGTACTCCGGGAATTGCAAGGATGCCTTTGCCAAAGGGATCGTTTGCTAGTCGCCTGCATTGGAGACTTTATAAGCCGAAGAGGAATCAGCAAAATCAAGTTTATTTAGCTCACAGTAAGCGTCCCGATCTCCCCTCTTGACCCAGTTGAGGAGTTATCTCATGAAGTGCCCACTACCTTTTTGGTGGGCACTTCATGAGTGTGTCTAAGCGGCCTGAGAGGATTGGGTCTGTATAGAGGGTGCGAGGTTCCAGGGCAGCAGTTCCTCGATGCGGCTGATGGGATGGTCGGCGATCTGGGCGAGCACGGTGCGGAGATAGAACTCCGGGTCGAGGCCGTTCAGTTTTGCCGATCCGATCAGGCTGTACATGGCGGCGGCCCGTTCCCCACCGCAATCGGAACCCGCAAATAAATAGTTCTTCCGTCCAAGAGCCACGGCCCGCAAAGCTCGCTCGGCTGCGCTGTTGTCGATCTCCAACAATCCGTCTTCGGTGTAACGGGTTAGGGCACGCCAGCGGGAGAGCGCGTATCGAATCGCACCCGCGGTTTCGCTCTTCGCTGACAGCGAATGAAGTGCCTTCTCCATCCACTTACGCAGATCCTCAAGCAGTGGCCTTGCTCGCGCCTGACGAACGCTCAGCCTTAGATCGGCGGGCTTGCCGCGCACCTCGTCTTCAATCGCGTAGAGAGCACCGATCCTAGCCAGAGCCTCGGTTGTTGTGGGGGATGCGTGAATGACATGGATCTCGTGGAACTTGCGGCGTGCATGCGCCCAACAGGCGACTTCATAAATGGCGCCATCGCCGTACAGATGATGGAACCCGGCATAGGCGTCCGCCTGAAGGCCGCCCCTGAAGTTCTTCAGATGCTGCCGCGGATGCTCGCCCTTGCGATCCTCCGAGTACGCGAACCAGACAGCGGGCGCGGTATCTTCCCCGGCGGGCCGGTCGTCACGCACATAGGTCCAGAGACGTCCGGTCTTGGTCTTGCCACTGCCAGGGGCAAGCACCGGCATCGGTGTATCGTCGGCGTGAAGCTTGGCTCCGGCGAGCACATGCCTCTGAATGGCATCGATCAACGGAGAGAGTAACTCACTGGCTCCGCCTACCCAGCCGGCCAGCGTGGAGCGCTCAATCTCAACTCCCTGGCGGGCATAAATCTCCGACTGTCGATAGAGGGGCAAGTGATCAGCGAATTTCGAAACCAGCACGTGGGCCAGAAGCCCGGGTCCGGCAAGGCCACGCTCAATCGGGCGGGATGGCGCGGGCGCTTCAACCACACGCTCACAGCCGCTGCAGGCGAACTTCGGCCGCACGTGGCGAATGACCTTGAAGCTGTCGGGGATGTACTCCAGTTGCTCGGAGACATCTTCGCCGAACTGGCGCAACTGGCCGCCGCAGTCGGGGCAGCAGTCCGCGTGAAAAGCGTGGCTGACAACCTCCCGTGGCAGATGCTCGGGCAGCGGCTTGCGCCGGGATCTCGTCTTAGGTTCCGCAGCCGGTAGCACTCGCTCCACGGCGGCTTCCATCTCGGCCTGCGTGGACTCCAGCTCTTCCAGATGAAGTTCGAGCTGCTCAAGCTGAATAACAATCTTCTCGCTCTTGATGCCGAACACCCTGCGCCGCAGCTTCTCGATGACCAGCTTCAGATGCTCGATCTGCACGCTGCTGGCTCGCCGCAGTTCCGCGAGCTCCTCTGAAAGCGTCTGGCGCTGTTGTTCGATCTCCGCATCTCTGGATGCAATCTCAGCTTCCCGGATTACGATCTCCGCATCCCTGGCTGCGATCTCGGCTCTCTGGGCGGCGATCTCAACTCGATGTCGAATGGCCAGCGCCTTCAACGCTTCCACATCGAGCGAATCGAGATCGGGCAGCGATGCGCAATCCATGCCCGCAGTATGCCATGAAGATGCGAGGAAAACTGGTACGAAACCCGCATGAATACAGGGGAATCACACTTGTCACTCATACCGCGAGCTGCGGCGACCAGGTGCGCTCAGGTCTCCGCCAATCAATGCCTTCCAGAAGCATCGAAAGCTGCGCTCGCGTCAGGCAAACCGTACCTTCGGTGGCCTGTGGCCAGATAAATCGTCCTCGTTCAAGACGCTTGGCAAACAGACACAAGCCGTCTCCGTCCCACCACAAAAGCTTGACGATGTCGCCACGGCGTCCTCTGAAAACGAAGACGTGACCCGAGAACGGCTGCTCGTTGAGCACCGTTTGCACCTTCGCACTTAGGCCATCGAAACCACGACGCATATCGGTCACCCCGGCGGCGATCCAAATCTTCGTTCCAGTGCGAAGTTCGATCACTTGCGCAAACTCTCAAGGATCGAACGCAGCAGCATGGGATCAGCTCCGCTCTCCACACTGATCATGGCCCGGCCAGGAAGCTCGATGTGTATCGCGCCGCCAGATGTAGGCTGTTCCTTCGCGCCAATCTCCCCTGTATCGCTAGCCGCTTCACAAGCAGCTGACAACGTGACGGGAAGGAGTGCTGTAGATGCCGCCGCAGGCTCGTTCAGCTCGCCCCGCTGCAATGCACGACGCCACTTGAATACCTGGTTCGCGTTCACCCCGTGCGCACGAGCCACCAGCGCCACACTCGCACCGGGTTCCAAAGTCAGCTGCGCAATCCGCCGCTTCTCCGACACCGTTCGCCACCGGCGGACCGGCCGTACACCACCTGCTTCCGCTGCAACACCCATGACGGAATAGTCGGACTCGCAACCAAGCTCATACCAGAGGGGAACTCAGGACGCTTACAGCTCACACTCGTCAGCCTCAGGCGGATCGTTGTAATCCTCGTCTACTTGGCTGCCAAATGCGGCCCATACAGCCTTCAATGCCTCATCCTCTTGCGGCGTCTCC
The DNA here is from genome assembly GCA_963782285.1 of uncultured Acidobacteriaceae bacterium. GTDB lineage: Bacteria > Acidobacteriota > Terriglobia > Terriglobales > Acidobacteriaceae > Telmatobacter. Next base: position 101,584 of record CAWAJH010000014.1, on the reverse strand, counting down.
CCTTGGAAAGTGAGACGACAATTTAGCCATTTTACCTTCATGAGCGCACCTTTGTGTTACCATTGGATCGCACTCACAATAGTTAGCAGAGGCGTCTGATGCCCAGTCGGATGCCTCGCGTATAGACGGATTGAGAAAGATTATATCCCAATAAAAAGTGAGGGCATCATGGCGCTGCAATGCTACGAAGTCCAAGAGGCGCATTCTGGAAAGCCTGTCTGCGGAATTCACCAAGAGCCGCTATTCAAACGAGACCTTGAGCCGTCCTTGTCAAATCCTCCTGGCTTAGGGCACTTATTTGAACTGATTTGCCCAGTCACCGGAGATTTCATCCGAATCGTGGCTGAAGGGCTGTAAACCATCCCCGCAGATTTAAGACACTACCTGGGGAAGGGGGTAGTGTCCTAATAGTGCGTGGCTGGTAAAAACTACACGGCCTGTTTAGCGGATCAAGTCAAAGCTCAATAGGCACGGGTTATCCGCAAACCTCGAAATTCCGGTATTGTCCTAATTTGCTTCATTCACCCTTCAATCGTGGCAAGCAGCGTGTTTCGGACCCACGCCGATACGGTCTGTTTGCTGGCCTTTGCTGCGGCCTCTACGCGCTTCCGGTCCTCTGAACTGAACCGCACCGGCACGATGGTACCCTTGGCTTCGCTCTTCGCCATTCTTGGCCGTCCGGGTTTTCTAGGCTTCTTCGGCATTGCCATGCTCCTGAACAATGAGGGCTCTTACGGCTTTGGCTGGCGATAGGGCTGGATCGAACCCTCGGCCAATGCGCCAATCACCGCGATTTGCTTATCCGTATTGGGCACGTTCGCCATAAAGCCTCGCTGTGATAAATGTAATACATTAACTAGAATTTGTCAATGTTTCACATAGGGAAAGAGGAACCCCGGTAATGCATCCACTGGATTCGTAATCATCGTTTCGAGTGGTACATTCCGGCGCTCAGACTCGTTCTCTATCTGAAGCGATATTGTCTGAGGCATCTGCACCGAAATAAACTCGCTTGATTGATTGACCGCGTAAAACTCGTAAACAGTGCCGGGAACCATTAGGAGTTGATTCCAAGTAGCTCTTGCGACAGCATCCGGGCCTTCTTTGTGATTCCCGAAGTTGACCCAAATATCTGCTTGAATGTTGTAGACGATTTTCGAGCTCCGATTCACAAGGCCGTACCTCAAGATGACAAAATTGTGAGGGTTTGGGGCATCAACTTCTTCTTCACCCCAGTGTGCCGGCTTATCACCGGAATTAGTGAACCTCTCAAAGTCCACAGTTTTATTCTCATGTGCGACCATAATCAGTGCTTCGTGATTTGGCAGGACAGTAATCGGAAGAATGGCGCTTTCACGCTTCACTTGGATGCTGGGAATCTTGGGAGTCTTTGGAGGCGCGAGCGGTAGTTTAGGCGGTGGTGGCACTTGTACGATGCAGCTTTGAGGCTCAATCAAGCAGGGATCAACGGATGATGGAATATGAGGTTGCGGCGGAGTTACTAAAGCCGCTTGTGTCCAGATTTTGTGTGGTTGATTCCAAAGAGCTTCGTACGCGAAAATCGCGATACCTACAAAGAAAGTGACGATGAAGACATCTCGCAGTTCAGATTTCCAATGAGACACAACTGCGGCCCATCTTTGGTGCTCTGGTGCGCGATATGCCCTCATAAAAGCCACCCCAATGGGGATGAGGAACAGGAGCGCCCAGCCAAGGCCACTGGTTCCCATGTCTGACCATGCGGCTTGGGTAGCGATGGCAGCAATGTGGAGTACGAATCGCAGGTTCGTTTCCATGCCTCCAATCCTTCCACCTGCCACCATGCCACGTCGACAGGTTTTTGTGATACATTTCCGCCATAATGCTGAAACGTCTGGCGTTGAATTATTGGCCGCTGATTCTGCTCGTTATTCTGATCGTTGTAGTTTTGGGCGTGTCCCGCTATGCAGAGAACCGCAAGACACAGAATGCCGAAAATTGCCAGGCGGGTAGTCCAAAGACTCCGATCTCCCCAGGCGATGCAGGCCGGTGCGCCGAGAATGCAAACAAACCGCATCGCAACCCAGATTGGATCGACACTTTCACATGGCCGGAGGGAGCTACGGTCTGGGCTCTCTTCCTGACTCTTTTGGTGATCGCGTGGCAGTCCACCGAGACTCGAAAGGCCGCCAATGCTTCTTTGGAGCAAGCTCGATTGACGGTAGAAAAAGAGCGAGCGCGGCTCTACGTTAGGCCGGGGATTCTGGAGTCGTTTTGGGATCGCGGCACTGAAAACTGGGCCTTTCGAGTTCGGCTGGAAGTGGAAAATTCTGGTAATTCGCGCGCCTATGGAATTGGCGGGGAGATAGATGGAAGGGGCTGCATTTGGATACAGGGCGTATCCGCTCCAATAGCGCCGCGTCTCAAGCTCCCATGGATGGGGTCCGCGAGGTACCTTTCCGCGGGGGTGTTTAGCACCACCCTCGACTCGCAACTCTTGTCTGTCACCCCAGATACCATCGAAGGGGCTCTTTATGGGGACCAAGCCATTTTCCTGCAAGGCTTCGTAAAATACGAGACTCTTGGGAAGCGATTCTGTAAGCGTTACGGGTATCGGTGGTGGACTGGAAGTTTCGACCGGACTGGTTTGAATTTCGGAAACAGGTTTATAGAAGGTCGCTGGTTGGAGGACGACCAGCAAGACAATGGCGAGACCGAGATTCCTTAAAACCCAAATCGGACACTACCGAAATGTACGGGGATTTCGAACGAGTGGCCGGGTGTCCCCCGTCCGGGACAGGGACAGCCGCGAAGATTTGTCGCCCCGCTGAAAAGGCATCTGTCGCCCATATGGGGCTTGGTCTCTTACTGGACGCATTCCCCGGGTTCCGTCCGCCGCTGGTCGCCGCGTCCTCCACCCGGGGCTAACTTCTTCGCTCCCTCCGGGAGCGGCGCAGCAAAACCGAGCGATTTTGACCACCTCGGTCGGGCAAAAGAGGGCTATAGTTTTCGCAGTGCGCGCCCTCCGGTAGACGATACGCCGGGGCAATGAGACTCGTTATCGATTCAGACTCTGGCGCGCATTATCGGACTTGGGCCATGGAATCAGCTATCCGCACACTCCGGATACAAACGCTAAAGGAGCAGGTAGCGATGTGCAAGTCCAGGGCCGCGTCCCTGGCGAAGCGGTTAGATTCCGAATATATGAGCGATGAGCAGAAGGTAGAAATCGATCAGCGCCGCGAGGAATCCTTGAGAGAGAGTCAATCGTTGCAGCTTATGGTGGACCTGCTGGAGAGGCAGGAACGGGAAGAGGGCAGCAATCTCCAGTGACTTGATCCCTAAAGGTGCGATGCCTGTTGAATCCACTCGATTCCGCCAACGATGCATTGCTATGCCGCCAGCGAGTACAACGAAATCCCGCCACAGGATGAGTGGGAAACGGAGCAGCGTGATCCGCGCCGAAGGCGTGCGGGAATGTTCATCAACCAGTAATTGCCGGTTGGCCGGTGATTTGAGTGTCATGTGCAAACCGGCTGCAGAGCATCGGTCTCCCCGTTTGGTCTGACCCTGATGACTCATCCGTGTTATTGAGGGTTCCGCAGTCAAGTGTCAGGATTCGCGTATGCGAGTCAATCTCATCACTCAACTGTCCAACCGCACCGGATCAGGCGCAGGAACGATTCCGATCTCGCTGACGATTCGCCCAGCATGTGGCTTGCCTGGCGATTACGAATACCCTACGGACAGCAAGGCGCTATTGCAATTGCTTTCGCAAGGGACGGAACTGTCTGCTGACGTGCTTGCCCGCTTTGAAAGGAAGATGCGCGCCTCCCTCTGTGCGCGTCTGATGGGCGTGGAACTGAGTGACAGAGTCCTCACTGACATCGGCTACTTCGTCGACTAGGCCGGTGCGACCCTGCTTATCTCTTGCGGTAGGTCGCACGCTCTGTTCCTGCTGAACCGGCGTCCTTCGGAGAGTTCTGTCCGTGTTGCCGGTCATCCGACCAGAAGGGGCACTCCCAATCAGTTTCTTCGAATTTAGAGATGTGGGATGACTCTTCGCGGCAACGGCGTCGCGGCGGAACCTCCAGTACTTATGAGTCCGCGCAAGCAAGTCGTAAGCGTCGTGAGTTTCCATTTGAAAAGCGACGACCGTTGGAATCACGCGGGGCTGCGCCGCGCAGCGTTGGCCAATGGGATCTAGATAGCGGTAGCATCGGTATCGACCCTGCTATGGCCTTCACTTGGGACAAACACGGCTCCGTGCAAGGCAACTACTCCTCCGCACGGAAGCTTCAGGAAGAGACGCTGGAGAGCCACCGTCATCTGCTTGGCGAGGAGCATCCGGACACGCTGACAGCGATGACCAATCTCGCCGGGACGCTGGGTAAGCAGGGCGATTGGGCGGGAGCGAGGAGACTTCAAGAACAAGTGCTGGCGGCGAGCCGTCGTGTGCAGGGCGAAGAACATCCACACACACTGGCGGCGATGAGCAATCTCGCTGTGACGCTGGGTGAGCAGGGCGATCTGACAGGAGCGCGGGAGCTGCAAGAACAAGTGCTGGAGACCCGCCGCCGTCTGCAGGGCGAGGAACATCCCCAAACACTAACGGCGATGACCAATCTGGCTGGGACGCTGAATTTGCAGGGCGATCTGAAAGGAGCGAGGGAACTTCAAGAACAAGTGCTGGCGGCGAGTCGTCGTGTGCAGGGCGAAGAACACCCTCACACACTGGCGGCGATGAACAATCTGGCTGCGACGCTTAAGGGCCTCGGCGACTTGGTCGCAGCGCGGAAGCCCCAGGAACAAGTGCTGGAGACTCGCCGCCGTCTGCTGGGTGAGGAGCATCCTGACACGCTAACGGCGATGACAAGTCTCGCCGGAACGCTGTGCTCGCAGGGCGATCTGGCGGGAGCGCGGGAACTTCAGGAACAGGCGCTGGAGGCATGCCTTCGTCTACTTGGCGAGGAACATCCAAGCAGCTTGATGGCAATGAGCAATCTGGCCGCCACGCTGCACTTGCAGCGTGATCGGGTGCGAGCGCGGAAGCTTCAGGAGCAGGTGCTTGAGGCTCGGCTTCGTCTGCTTGGCGAGGAGCATTCGGGCAGCTTATGGGCTATGAGTAATCTCGCCCTGACGCTGTACTCGCAGGGAGATCGAGCGCGAGCGCGGAAGCTTGAGGAACAAGTGCTGGAGACTCGGCGCCGTCTTCTGGGTGAGGAGCATCCTGACACGCTGACGGCGAAGCAGAACTTAGCTCGAATGAAACCGAGGACCTTGAGGCACTGGCTGCAGTTAATGTTCAAGCCGAGGCAGCAGTCTACCGACTAGACTTTGGCCCGCGCCCGATCCAAACCACAAGTCAACCACCGTTGGGGCAGACTTCCCTCTAGCAACTCCCATTCCTGACATTTGCTGGCGCCGCGGGATAGACCCGCCCTTACGCGGCATTCTCCAGGAATCGGGTTCTGCCTGTATCGTCGCCCCACATGGAAATAGCTACTCAGTAAACAGTCAGCCAGTCGGCGGAATCAGATTGTACCGCCGATCTTGGCCGCCATCCGGCTGCCCGGTAGTGTCTGGAATGTGCGGGGATTTCGAACGAGTGGCAGGTGTCCCGTCGTCTGAGCTGGGGCGCCCTTGACGATTTCTGGGGGCCGGTGGGGGCTGAATGACTTCGCTCAGGGGTTAAAACCCCGCCTTGTTTAGAAGGCTGTTTCGGCCCGGCTAAAGCCGTGCCATTGTTACAAGGCTCTTCATGCCAGGGTTCGTCCAACGCTGCCTAAAGCCCAATGGATGATGCTCTGAATTTCATGTGGCAATGCGGCCCCGAAAAGGATCGGACGATCAGGCGAAGAAAGGGATCAGGAGAGCGTCTGCGTCTTCGCGGCGAGTTCGAAATCTTTCGTGGTGAGGCCGCCGGCGTCGTGGGTGACCAGCGCCAGCCGCACGCGGTTGTAACGGATATCGATGTCGGGGTGGTGGCCGGCAGCTTCGGCGAGTTCACCAACCTGGTTGACGAAGTGGAGAGCGGCGACGAAGTTCTTGAACTGAAATGTCCGGACCAATTCGCCGGCCTCGATCTTCCAGTCGGGCAATGCGCCCAAGCGCGACTGCGCCTCTGCCAAAGAGAGTGGCTGCATGGTTGACCTCCTGGAGATGAGTTTACGAGATCGAACCGCGGGGACCGGAGGAGCCGGCGGGACTACGTCAAGTCGAAGGCGGAATAACGCTTGTGCTGTCCGCTGATTTCGGAGCGGAGTTCCTGCCAGAGCTCATTGGGAATCTTGAGGAAGACCTCGACGACGGCAGGATCGAACTGTGTTCCGGAGCAGCGCAGGATCTCTTCGCGCGCCGTATCGAAGCCACGCGCCTTGCGGTAGGGGCGGTCGCTGGTGATGGCGTCGAGGGTATCGGCCACGGCGAAGATGCGGGCCCCGATGGGAATTTCGCGGCCGCGAAGGCCGTTGGGGTAGCCGTTTCCGTCGTAGTGTTCCTGGTGGCAAAAGACGATTTCGGCAGCGCCGGCGAGAAACGGGATTTTGCGCAGCATGTGGTAGCCGCGCGTGCAGTGCTCGCGCATCAAATCCTGCTCCTCGGGCGTAAGTTTGCCCGGCTTGCGCAGGATTTCATCGGGAATCGCCATTTTGCCGATGTCGTGGAGAAAGGCGCCGCGCGCGATGACCTTGATTTCCTCGGGAGGGATACCCATGGCGCGGGCCAGGGCGATGGCGTAGGCCGTGACGCGCTTGGAGTGGCCCTCGGTTTCGGAGTCCTTGAGGTCGAGCGCATCGCCCAGAGCCTCGAGCGTGACATCGTAGGAGTGCTCGAGATCGGCCATGGCATGGCGCAGCATCTCGGTCCGAGCGCGCACCATTTCTTCCAGGCTCTGGTGGTAATTCTGGGTTTCTTCGAGCGCCTGGCGATGGCTGAGGGCGCGATCGACGGTGGAGAGCAACTGATCGCGCTCAAAGGGCTTGAGCAGGTAGTCATAGGCGCCGCGGCGCATGGAATCGATGGCGATGCTGATGTCGTGAACGGCGGTGACCATCACGACGGGAAGATTGGGCTGCAGGGCATGAATGCGTTCGAGCAGCGCGATGCCGTTTACATCGTTCATCACGATGTCAGTAAGGACAAGGTTGAACGAGTTCATCTCAAGCGCTTCGAGGGCTCCGCGTCCGCCTTCGGCCTGCTCCACGGTGTAGCCCTGGCGCTCCAGAGTGGTGGCCAGCATGGTCCGCACAGGCATCTCATCGTCGACGACAAGAATCCGCGCCTGCTTACGCGCGCCGTCGTTCTCGCCGCCGCGTAGAACTCCTGAAGGATCGGGATTCTTTGCGTCCACCAGACTCAATGCCAAGGGGTAACTCCCGCGTTCCTTTAATCTCTTCGTCAACGTTCCCAAGGGTGAGCGACCCTCAGGTTCCTCTATACGTTTACTGCCCAGCGCAGTGAGATGATCGGAGAAAAGCTGCGATCGTCGATTTGAATGGCCCGTACCTTTCTTTGACTTGCTGTCATCCACATTGGCTTCGTCTACGCGCCACGCTTTCGATAACTTCTGCAAATTCTTGCCGTTATACACGAAAGGCCAGGCACTTTGCCCGGCCTGTTTTCCTATCCTCGATTTTTCCAGGACACAGGCACGGGAGAAAAAAGCTCGCGCACGCGGCAAAACGAAGCAAAGCAAGAAGTTAAGTGCAGCATCATGACTCTGGCCCAGCCATTCAAACCGAAGGTTATCACCGAGGTAACTGTGTCTCAATCACCCGAATGTTGCAGCGCGGACAACGGTTGCGGTACATCGCGATTGCCCGCGTGGGTTAGTTCGATTCGGCGAACAAGCGACTCGCGGGCAGATCATGATTTCCTGGAATCGCGGCGCGCACGGCGAGCCGCTGCCCAACCTTCTTTTGTGATTTGGCGCCCGCGGCCACGGCCAGCGCGTCGGCAGGCACGTCTTTGGTGATGCAGGAGCCGGCGCCGATGTAGGCGCCGTCGCCGATGGTGACGGGCGCGACGAGCGTGGAGTCGCTGCCGACAAATGCGCCCTTGCCGATCTGGGTGCTGTGCTTGTTCACGCCGTCGTAGTTGCAGGTGATGGTTCCGGCGCCGATGTTGGCGCCTTCGCCGATTTCGGCGTCGCCGAGATAGGTGAGGTGGTTGGCCTTGGCGCCTTTGCCCAGGCGCGCTTTTTGCTTTCGACGAAGTTGCCGACGTGAGCGTTTTCGCCGATCTCGCAGCCGGGGCGCAGGTGCGCGAAGGGGCCGATCTCGCGCGCCGTCGGCGATGGTGGAATCCTCAAGCACGCAGCTCTGGCGGATGAGCACGTTGTCGCCGAGGGTGCAGTTTTCGATGACGGAGAAGGAGCGGATGCGGCAGCCGCTGCCGACGCGCGTGCGGCCGAGCAACTGCACGTAGGGCTCGATGATCGTGCTCCGGGCGCCACTTCGACTTCGGGATCGATGACGCAGGTTTCGGGACGGGGGATGGTGACGCCTGAGGCGACGAGCGCGAAGCGGGGTCGCCGGCGGAGCTTTTTCTTTCCGTGTTCATCGTGTTTTCTTTGGCGCACCCGTCAGCTCTTCGCGGCCGGCTCGACTTCAGATGCGTCCTGTTCGATTCTGCCGTGCCCGCATCGCTGCCGGCGATCGGCGGCCTGCCGGCTCGGAATGGTGATGTCGATCGGATGGGCGCGCCCAGGTCGAGCGCGTCCAGGCCGGGCTTGATCTCCGGCCCGTTGCCCACCACCAGCACGGCCAGCTTGTCCGGGATGAATGTACTTCTTGGCCGCCGCAGTCACGTCGGCCAGCGTTACTTTCTCGAGGCCGCGCGGTAGGTCTCAAGATAATCCGCCGGATAGCCGTAGAACTCGAGCCGCTCGCGCTCGGCGAGCATCTTGTCGCGCGTGTCGTAGCGGAAGAGGAACGAGTTGAGGATGTCGTCCTTGGCGCGCTTGAGCTCGGCCTGCGGTGAACGGCTTGGTGTTCAGGCCGGCGATCTCGGCGTCGAGCGGCCTTGGTGGCGTCCACGGTGGAGGCGCTCTTGGTGAGCACTTCCACGCGGAAGGTGCCGGGGTGGTCGTAGGCGCAGACCGAAGCCGCCGCCGACCGCGTAGGCCAGGCCCAGCTCGGTGCGCACTTTCTGGAAGAGCCGGCTGCCGAAGCCGCCGCCGAGGATCTCGTTCATCACGACAATGGCGGGCACATCGGGATTGTGGCGGTCGATGCCGAGGCCGACGATCTGCACGTTGGACTGGTTCACGTCTTCCTTGTCGATGAAGTAGACGCCGGGCTTGGGGCCGGGAAACTGCATCGTGGCGCGGCGGCATCGGGCGTGACCGGCGGCAGGCGCTCGAAGGCCGCGCGCACCTTGGCTTCCATGGCCGCGGGATCGAAGTCGCCGCTGATGCCGACGATGAGCTTGCCCTTGAGCGTGCGGTCGTGCCAGGCCTGGAGGTCGGCGACCGTGACCGCGCCGATGGTGGCCAGCTCAGGCTGGCGCGTGTAGGGGCTGTTGACGCCGTAGACCAGCTTGGCCGACTTCGCGCTCGGCGATCTCGTCTTCGTCGTCGTTGCGGCGCACGATGCCGGTGGCTTCCTGCTGCTGGGCCAGCTGCGAGCTTTTCCGCGCTGAATTTGGGATGAAAAAGCAGGTCCATGGCCAGCGAGAAGACCTGGTCCGCAGTCGCCTTTCAGCGAGTCCCAGGAGAGCGCGGTGGAGTCGTCGTCGCCGCCGGTCTCAATGTGCGCGGCCTTGGCTTCGAGCAGATCGTCCATGGCGTCGCCGTCCATCTTCGCGGTGCCGCTGGTGCGCCAGGCCTGGCCGTAGAGGCCGACGAGGCCGGCTTTGGCCGGGTCTTCGTCGCGCGAGCCGCCGGGAATGAGCACCGAGCCGGAGATGAAGGGCAGCTCGTGGTCTTCCTGCAGGAAGATGACGATGCCGTTCTTCAGCTCGATGCGCTTGGGCTGCTGCGGCTGGAAGTCGTGCAGCGTGCGGAATGGGAATCTGCTCCCAGGGCTTGGATTGCTGGGCGGCGAGCGAGGCGGTAGCGACGACAAGGCCGCGACGATCGCAAGCGCAGGATCGCGCGTTGCCAAGCGAAGACGAGACCTGGGGCACCGCACTGTCGTGACCACTGGCTTTCTTCATTGCGCGCCTCCGTCGTTCTTCGCGTTCGGCCGCGGGCGGCTCGGTGTCGATCTCGGCGCTGGTGCGGTTGCTGAGGCCACGAAGACCTGGTTGGCCACGCGGCGAATGTCGGCCTTGGTCACCTTGTCGACCCGGTCGAGCTGCAGGAAGAGCTCGCGCCAGTCGCCGTAGCGGGTCTGGTACTCGGCGAGCGAGTTGGCCAGGCCCTGGTTGTCGGCGAGGCCGCGCAGCAGGTCGGCGCGGGCGCGGGTCTTGTACATCTGCGAGCTCTTCGTCGGTCACGTCGGTGGTCTTCAGCTTTTCGATCTCCTTGTGGATGGCGTCGCGCATCTCGGCCGGCGTGTGGCCGGGGAGCGGGAACGGCGTAGAAGGCGAAGAGGCCGGGATATTTGTCGCCGGGGAAGCGGCTGAAGCCCGCGGCCTCGGCGGCGATCTGCTGCTCTCGCACCAGGCTGCGATAGAGGCGCGAAACGCGGCCGTTGGACATGATGTCGCTGATGGCGTCGTAGACGGCGTCGTCGGGATCGCGGTAGCTGGGCCGGTGATAGCCCTCGATATAGAAGGGCTGCGTCTGCTCGCGGATGACGACCGACTTCTCGGCAAACTGCTTGGGCTCGACGGTGGTCATCTCTTCCGGCTTGGGGCCGGCGGGAACGCGGCTGAAATATTTCTCCAGCATGGGCATGGCGGTCTTCGGCGTTCACGTCGCCGACGACGGCGACGACGATGTTGCCGCCGACGTAGTACTTCTTGTGGAAGGCCATGGCCTCGGTGGCGGTGATCTGGCTGACCTCGCTGGGCCAGCCGATGTCGCTGCGGCCGTAGTTGTGCGCCACGTAGGCGGTGGCCAGGAACTGCTCCACCAGGCGGCCGATGGGGTCGGAGTCGGTGCGCATGCGGCGCTCTTCCATCACCACGTCGCGCTCCTTGTAGAACTCGCGCGGCACGGTGTCGGCCAGGCGGCTCGCTCTCCAGCCACGCCCACAGCTCCAGGCGGTTCTCCGGCATGCGACCAGAAGTACTGCGTGTCGTCGAGCCCGGTCTCGGCGTTCAGGCCGTGCGCGCCGTTGGCCTCGGCAACCTCAGTGAACTGGTTGGGGATGACGTATTTTTCGCGCCTCGGCCTGCGCGTCGAGGAAGGCCTTTTGCAGCTCGGCCAGCTTCTTGCGGGTCGCGGCCCACGGGCTTCAGGTACTCGGCCTCGTAGGCGTTGTTGGCGGCTTCCACCTTTGCGAGCGCGACCTTTTCGGCGGCATAGTCGGTGGTGCCGATCTGGCTGGTGCCCTTGAAGGCCAGGTGCTCGAACATGTGCGCCAGGCCGCTCTCGCCGGAGGGGTCGTTCACGTCGCCGGCATCGACGAAGGTGGAGTAGCTGAAGACCGGCGCCTCGGGCCGCTCGCAAATGATCAGCGTGAGCCCGTTGGGCAGCACCTTGACGGTGATCCGCTGCTCAAAGCTCTTCAGATCCTGGGCCTGAGCGGCCGCCACAGCGCAGCTCAACGGCGCAGTAAAAGCAGCCCAGAAATGCAGACCAAATACCGGGGAAAAGCCCGAGTGTGCATCCAACCTCCTCGTTGCCGGGAAACTCGATTCGACGACTGATTCGCTCTCTTCCAAGCTATTGCCCTGCAGCCGGGTGCGTCAATCGCGAGGCGTCGGCGCGAATCGGAGCAACGGGGCCCGGGCGAGAGCACAGAAAAACCGGCCAACGGTATAATCGGAGGCATGGCGGCGAGCGCAGAGGCGAAGATTCCGAAGATTGCAGCGGCGAGCGCGAGACGCAGTGAGCGCCGCGAATGCGGCAGACAAGCTGCGCGCGCTCGAAGCGCGGCTGGAGCAATTGGGCAGCCTGATGGTGGCTTACTCCGGCGGCGTGGACTCGGCGTTTCTGGCGGCCACGGCGCATCGCGTGCTGGGCGCGCGCATGCTGGCGGTGCTGGCCGATTCGCCCTCGCTGGCGCGGCGCGACATGGAACAGGCCTGCGCCTTTGCCGCGTCGCTGGGAATGCCGCTGCAGGTGGTTGCCACCGAAGAGCTGGACCGGCCCGAGTACGCGCGCAACGATGCCAACCGCTGCTTCCATTGCAAGGACGAGCTATTTCTGCGTCATGGAGAAGCTGGGCGCGAAACTGGCTTTCGCGCACATCGCCTACGGGATGAACGCCGACGACACGCGGGATTTTCGCCCCGGGCAGCGCGCAGCCGAGCAGCATGCGGTGCTGGCGCCGCTTGGCCGAGGCCGGGCTGACGAAGCTCGAAGTGCGCGCGCTGGCCAAGGCGGCCGGCTACCCGGTGTGGGACCGTCCGGCGGCGCCGTGCCTTTCTCGCGCGTGGAGTATGGCCGCACCGTGACGCGCGAAGTGCTGGAACAGGTGGAGCGCGGCGAAGAGAGCCTGCGGCAGTTGGGCTTTCGCGAGCTGCGCGTGCGCCATCACGGCGAGCTGGCCCGCGTGGAGATTGCGCGCAACGAACTGCCGCGCGCGCTGACGATGGAGATGATGGACGCGATCACGGCGGCGCTGAAACAGGCGGGATTCAAATATGTCACGCTCGATTGCGCCGGGTTTCCGCTCGGGGTCAATGAATGCGGTGCTGCCGGCCGAGGTGCTGGCGCGGCGGGGCGCGTAAGAACCAGCTCTGCGCCAGCATTGGCAACTCGCCGGTGCGCGAAGCCCGTATTGATTGCCCGGCGCATTTCGACGCGGTGCGGTCATGCCCTTTCTGAGGCCGCCTAATCGTCCCCGCAAAAAGCGCGTTTAGGATGGGGCACCCGCACCCGCCCAAAAGATCGGGCGGACCTTTTAGCGGTCTCTGACCGGCAATTTAGAATCACTAGGCGATGCGAATTGGCTATCTGGAGTGCTTTTCCGGGATCAGCGGCGACATGCTGCTGGGCGCGCTTGTGGATGCGGGCGTGCCTTTCGACGTGCTTGCTGAGACGGCGGCGGCGCTGAACGTGGGCGCGCGCCTGGAGATGCGCAAAGTGAGCCGCGGCGGGCTGGCGGCGATGAAAGTGGACGTGCTGACGAAGAGGGATCAGGGATCAGGGATCAGGGGTCAGAAAAGCAGAGACCGAGGGAACAGGGGAACAAGGGAACGAGCGAGCCCGTGCAGGTGCATGACCACGAACACCCGCACGAACATGCGCACGGGCACGAGCATACTCATGAGCACCATGAGGACGAGCGAACATGCGCATGAACACGCGCATGAACACGCAGCAGAGAAAAGCGGCCGATCAGGGACGAGAGAATGCTCACGAACACGAGCATGCGCCGCATCGGTCGCTGTCGACGATTCTCGCGATCATTGAGGCTGCGCCGCTGAAGGATTCGGTGAAGAGGCGTGCATCGCGCGCCTTCCAATTGCTGGGCGAGGCGGAAGCCGCGATTCACTCAATCCCCATCGAGAAGGTGCACTTTCACGAGGTGGGCGCGGTGGACACGATCGTCGATATTGTGTGCGCGGCGGCGGGATGCGAGGCGCTGGGCGTGGATCGCTGGATGGCTTCGCCCTTGAATGTGGGCAGCGGGACGGTGAAGTGCCAGCATGGCACGCTGCCGGTGCCCGCGCCGGCAACGCTGGCGCTGCTGGGCGATGCGCCGGTGTATGCAGCCGGCCCGCCGATGGAGCGCGTGACGCCGACAGGCGCGGCGTTGCTGCGCATGCTCGATGTGACCTATGGAACGCTGCCGGCGATGCGCGTGGCGGCGCGCGGCTATGGAGCGGGCGGGCGCGACACGCCGGGCGAACCGAACCTGCTGCGGCTGCTGGTGGGCGAAGCGGCAGAGGCATCGGCCGGGACCGAGCCGATTGCGGTGATTGAGACCGTGATCGACGACGCGACTCCGCAGTTGCTCGCTTATGTGAGCGAGTTGTTGCTCGAGGCGGGCGCGTGGGATGTTTATCGAGCGCCGGTGCAGATGAAAAAAGGACGCACGGGCGTGCAGGTGACGGTGCTTTCAAGCCCGGAGACGATGCCCGCGCTGCGCGATCTGTTGCTGCGCGAAACTACGACGATCGGATTGCGCTGGCGGATCGAGAACAAGATGGCTTTGGCGCGGGAGTTCGCCGAGGTAGAGACCGCGTGGGGCAAGGTGCGGATCAAGATTGCGCGCTGGCCCTCGGGCGAGGTTGCCAATGCGTCGCCGGAGTATGAAGTTTGCCGCAATTTGTCTCGCCAGCACGCAGTTCCGCTGAAGCAGGTGATGCAGGAGGCGATGCGCGCCTATGGAGAAGCGGGGCACAGGCCTGCGAAGAGGGAACACTGATGGATCGCTTGCAAATTGAAGCGCTGCTGAACGAAGTAAGGGACGGCCGGACGGGCGTGGACGACGCGCTGGAGCGGCTGCGGAATCTGCCGTTTGAGGATCTGGGTTTTGCCAAAGCTCGATCATCACCGCGCGCTGCGCACCGGCATGCCGGAGGTGATTTTTGCCGAGAGCAAAACGCCGGCGCAGGTGGCGGCGATTTTTGAGCGCATGGCAAAGGCGGGCGGCAATGTGCTGGCCACGCGGGCTTCGCGCGAGCGTGTATGAGGCCGTATGCGGCAGGGAACCGCGCGCGGAGTTTCACGAGGCCGCGCGGGCGATCACGCTGAAGCAGACCGAGCCGGCCGCGGGCAAGGGAACTGTGGGCGTGGTTTGCGCGGGCACGAGCGACCTGCCGGTCGCCGAAGAGGCCGCGGTGACCGCGCGATTGATGGGCAACACGGTGGAACTGGTGGCGGATGTGGGGGTGGCGGGAATCCATCGGCTGCTGGCGCAGCAGCACACGCTGAAAGCGGCGCGCGTGCTGATTGTGTGCGCGGGAATGGAGGGCGCGCTGCCGACCGTCGTCGGCGGGCTGGTGCATGCGCCGGTCATCGCGGTTCCCACGAGCGTGGGCTATGGCGCATCGCTGGGCGGTATCGCGGCGCTGCTGGGCATGCTGAACACCTGCGCGCCGAATGTGTCGGTGGTCAATATCGACAATGGATTCGGCGCGGCGTGCATTGCGTCGCTGATCAATCATCTCTGAGCACTCCCCGGCCAGTACACGAAGAATGCCATGCCGCATTGCCCGATGAAATTCCGGTATGTACGCGGCAGGCTGGTGCTGGCTGCTCCGCGCATTCTCGACATCGGCTGCGGCAACGGCTCGCCGACGCTGACCAAGCGATGGTTTCCCGGTTGCCGCTACGCAGGCGCAGACATTCAGCGGTACAACCAGAGCGACGCGGATTTGGCCGCGATGGACGAGTTCTATCCGCTCGGCGAGGATGTTGCGGGTTACGATGCCATTCCGGAGGCGAGCTACGATTTCGTGATTCTGAATCACGTTGTGGAGCACATGCGGGAGCCGGCTCCGATTGTGGCGAAACTTTGCGGCAAACTCAAGCCGGGTGGATTTTTCTGGATCGCATTTCCATCGGAGCGAAGTTTGCAATTGCCGCATTCTGTGGACGAAACGCTGAATTTCTACGATGACCCCACGCACGTTTATCTACCCAAAGTGGACGAGATCGCCCGCATCCTGCTGGCCAATGGAGTCAACGTACTCGACGCCGGCCGCTCGCGAGAGGGATTCTGGACCTCGATTGCGGATGTGCTGAAGCTGTGCAAGCGCTTTGTGCGGAAGCTATTCACAGGCAGGTTCTCGGGCCGAGGCCTGTGGTACGTGCTGGGATTTGAGGATCATGTGTTGGGGCAGCGCAAGCTGGGCTGACGCATTGATGGCGGTTCGCCGGGCCATACACCGCTGGGGACCAGGATGACCCGGCAAACTCATCGAGACAGATGTGAACTTTCGGGACGCCGCACTAGGGTGGTGAATCTAAAGTTCGCTGCGAATGTCGGCGCCCCAAATGCAGGTCCTTCGGCTCGTTTTGGTGCAAGAATGCACCAAACTCGCTCAGGATGACAATTCCATTTTGATGCGAACTTCTGGGACGCCACACTAGAAGCGAAGCGACGGGCCGACGGTCACGCGAAGATTGTTGTACGTTCCGTTGTTCAGGTAAATCTCGTCGCCCACTTCAGCGCGAATTCCAACGGGGCCGAAGAAGCCTTCAAATCCACCGCCGGGATAGAACGCGAGATGGGTGCCAGGGTTTCCCACACCGGACACGGCATTCGTAAAGGTCGTACCCGATACGACCCCGGAGTTGGTGGTACTGAAATCGATGAATCCGATCTTTCCTGTGGCGAAGAGACGAAAGGGGCTGCTGCCGCCGAATTGGAATTTAGGTCCGAAGAGCCCTGTGAGCGGCCGGACGCTGGTCCTGACGAAACTTGTAGTCGCGCCAGCCCCCGATCCGGTGGTGTAGGACGTGGTGAAGTTCCGAGCGAAATCGTAATTCATCTCGCCCTCAAGCGCGACGGCGGGATTCATGTTGAAGGCAGCGCGACCACCGACACCGACAAAGTTAGTTGAAGAGCCTGACGGTGCGAAGTGAAAATAATCGGCGTAAACTCCGACTTCCGCATGATTCAGGTAATTCGGGCTGCTTTCCGGGGACTGAGATTGGGCGGCCATCCAACTGGGAAGGGCGAGCGACATGCACACGCCAACGAACGCATAGAGATATTTTTTCATTTCTATACTCCTATTGAATATCAGCTTCTAACTTGCACGATTTAGGGCAACCACGCCGTTGTTCAGGCGCATTCAATTGAGTTCTGATGCCGGTGCATGATGCGAGGTTGGACTCCGCGGCGCGAGAGTTTTTCTTATGCGAAGCTGCAATGTGCGGGATGTGGTGCGGCGGTTTTTTGGGGGAGCGCTTTGTCCGGTGGCGGGCCGCCTTCCCAGGCCTGAACTTCCAGACCTGGGAGCCCAATTGAGCCTGCCTAAGCCTGGGGCGGCTGAGCCTGGCGATTGTGCCGGTGTGCGCGGCGGTTGGCCAGCATCTGCTCGTACTGCTGTTTCTGCGTGTCATTCAGCAGCGCTTCGATTTTGCTGTTCGAGTCCTGCATGATGGCCTGAACCTTCGCGTGGCGATCCTGCGGTGTGAGCGAAGCGTCGGCACGCAGGGTTTGCATTTGCTGGCGACGAGCAGCGATGACGGGTGTTATCTGCGCAACCTGGTCGCCGTTCAAGCCCAGGCGCCTGCCGAGATGCGCTGCCATCTGGCTCGGGTCTACGTTGCGTTGAAAGTTTCCTGGCTGCGTTTGCGCGGATTGCGGCGCATTGGCGTCTGGCGCTTGCGTTGCGTCAGGCGCCTGCGCGAGCACCATGCTCGCGGAAAGCAGCGCGCCCAGAATGAAGGTTGTCTTGGTCGTGATCATTGGTCCTATTCTCCCTTTGGCTGTCGTGTTGCTGACCGGCCGTTGGGAGTGTAGACACAGGGTGTGCGCAGGAGTTGTGTAAAGCCGCGCGGCAACCGTGTAAAGAATTGTCACGCAGTGTGAGTGCGAGAAACGCGTTCTGGCGCGAGATTTTGCGGCGAAACTAAACGGCGAGAGGATGCGTCTAAAGCGCGCTGCGCAGAGAAGGAAGTGTAAGCGAGGAGTGTTGTTATCCCACTCAAGCAAAGCTTGGATGGGGCACCCGGCACCCGACTTGACGGCTGTATATACGCATGACATGATCGATATATACAAAGGAGGAAGCCATGCGAACCGCGGCTCCGAGGGCAGGTACGCTTACTTCAATTCGCCTGAACACCAAGCTGGCAGATGAGGCAGTGCGCCTGATGGAGGTGAATTCTCGCACCGAAGCGATTCATGAGGCTCTTGAGGAGGCGGTTGAAGCGAGGCGATTCAAGAAGTTGATGAACAAGTACGGGGGCAAGCTCAAGTTTGCGGGACTCGATGAGTGAGTTCGTAATTTTTGACACGTCAGTGCTGGTTGACCGTCTGCGCAGCAATCGTCATGCGCAACGAATGAACGAATCCAGCCTACTTGTGCGCTACTCCTCAGTGGTCCTTGCGGAACTCTTGCGCGGAGCGACCGAAGCAGAAGAACGGAAGTTTGTTGCGATCCTGACGAAAAGCCGCTTCATTTTGACTCCGACGACCAAGAACTGGCTCGAATCGGGCGAAATCCTCGCGAGGATCAATGCAGACGAAGGTTTTCAACCTGCAAAGCTCCGCGACCTGCATTTCGATGTGCTGATTGCGCTCACGGCGCGGGTGCATGGTGCGAAGGTCATCACGTCGAACCGTGCGGACTTCGAGTTAATTCGGAAGTATAGGAAATTCGAGCTGGAAGTGTGGTGAGGAGTGTAGTTATCCCACCCAAGCAAAGCTTGGATGGGGCCCCCGGCATTGTGCCTCCCACCCTAGCGACAAAAGCAAAGACGTCGCGAGGATGGGGCACCCCTGAGTTTGGCGCAGAAATGCGAAGGCCGTCCGCAAGTGCGGACGGCCTTCGTGTTGGAGAGAACCAAGGTGCCAGTGAACTTGAGGTCAAAAGTTTCAAATGATCCTGACGTTGTGCCTTCCCACCCTGGCGACAAAAGCAAAGACGTTGCGAGGATGGGGCACCCAATGTTCCTAGCTAATCGCCTGAGACAAGATCGGCTTCCTGCTCCCTGTGCCGGTTGATCGGCGAAGCAGCATTGTTCGATGCAGGCTTGATGTCGCCGATAGAAACGATGCCGCCCTCAGCAGGCTTGATGCCGAGCACGTGCTCCTTGTAGAGCTGGGCCATGCGTGTGTTCTCGGCGTCCTGCTTGATTTTTTCATCGCGCGCGCGGATCTTTTCTTCGCGAGCATTCTTGGCGATGCCGAGATTGTCGAGCGTGTGGTTGGCTTCGGCGTTCACGTGATCCATGTTGAGCTTGAGCTCGTGGCCCACGTGGTTCATGGCCACCTTCTTGCCGCCTGCGAAGATCTCATGGCGGCCGTGCTCCTCGTACCACTTGGTCAGAGTCGCCGTCATGTGCATCTTCTCGATGATGTTGCGCCAGCCCACACCGGTGTTATACGCGCAGAAGCTGATCTCGCCTTCCTGCGTGGCGTAGGGGATGATGCACTGCTCGGTGCGGCGGAAATCGTAGTTGAAGAGATCCTGGAACCACATGCCGGCGATGAAGAGGAAGTTCCAGCGGTCCTGGCGGCGAATCTTGATGTCCTCGATGGTGCGGTCGCCCTTCACGCTGCCGTAGTTCTTGCCGGTGGCGTTGAAGGTCTTGTCCATCTTCTTCATCATGTCGGTGATCTTGAAGTGGGTGGGCGCCTGGAAGGGGTCGTAGTTGCGCAAGAGCGAGATGCCGAGGCCCAGGACGGAGAGGAACTTTCCGCGTGCGGCATCGTTGACCTTGGCCAGATCCTTGGCCACCTGACCCATGTCGAGGAACGCTGTGACGGGAACTGCTTCCTTGGTTTCTTTGTCGATCATCACAGCCATGCCGATGCCGCAGTTGGGATGGCATCCGCAGGAGAGCTGACCCCACTCGGCGGTTGGACCATGCACCAGGTCGGCCCAGTCGGAGAAGGTGCTCATAAAGCTGATTGGGAACCAGTCACGTGCCGGCTCGCCCATGCCCACCTGCGCCTTGACGTCGTGCGCCATGTGCGAGAGGGTGTAGCGCTGGGCAACGCGGCGCTCTTCGGTGATCTCCTCGTCGCGGCCGGTAAAGCTGACGGGCTGGAAGGAGAGGAAGCTGATCTTCTTGGGATTGTCGAGCGCAAACTCGATGATGCGGCCCACCTGCTCGTTGTTGATGCCGTTCACGATGGTGGTGACGGGCACGATTTCAACGCCGGCTTCGTGAAGATTGTTGATGGCCTGCAGCTTGACGTCGAAAAGGTTGCCGACTTTACGATGCGAGTTGGCGGCGTTACCGATGCCGTCGAACTGGAGGTAGACGTAGCGGAGACCGGCTTCAGCGGCGGCGCGGCAAAGCTCCTTCGACTTTGCAAATTCAATTCCGTTTGACGCAGCCTGCACGGAGTTGTAGCCGACCTTGCGCGAGTAAGCAACGGCGTCGAGGAAATAGGGCGAGAGCGTGGGCTCGCCGCCTGAGAACTGAACGCTCATCTGCCGTTTGGGCTTCATGGTGATGGCGTTGTCGAGCATGGTCTTGATCTCGTCCCACGTGAGCTCATGCACGAAGCCGACTTGGTTAGCATCCATGAAGCAGGGATCGCACATCATGTTGCAGCGGTTGGTGAGGTCGATGGTAAGCACCGAGCCGCGGCCATGGGTGACGGTCGAAGTGCCGTGGTTGTGCAGTTTCTCGTCGCCCTTGCCGTGGGCGCGGATGTCGCGGCCGGGGAAGCTCTCTTCAAGATGCTTGAAGAAGGCCGGATCGATCGACATCACGTCTTCAAAATGGCCGTGCTTGGGGCAGTCCTTGACCATGAGGATCTTGCCGTCGCGCTCGATGATCTGCGCCTTGATTTCGCCCACTTTCTCGTTGAGCAGGACCTCGTGGGGCAATTTGCCGTCGAGGATCTGCTTGCGAATTTCGGGAACACACTTGGGGCAGAGCGAGTCCGTGGTGCGCGGCCAGCCGAGGGGCGGCTTTTCTTTCTGCCAGCTCTTCTGCAGGGGCTTGTCGCTCCACTTGGGCGTGAAAGAGGGGTTGGGGCTGATACGGTTCAAGCGCTCGAAAACACCCCACGCTCCCTGGGCCGCGTAAACGGCGGCTTTCTCGACATACTTTACGGCCTTTGACATTATTCACTCCTCTATCGATTGAAGGCGCCGGGGACAAAGTCGTTGCCCGGCTCAAGCCTTGGTTTCCATGGGGTAAACCGAAGACCAAAAGTCATTACGAGAGTAATTCGGAAGGGCTGGCAACCCAACAAAGGTGTAGCGAACGGGGAATTCGGAGTGTGAACGGGGATTTGAGGGGAGTGAATGGGCGGGCGAAGTGGCACCCTAACTTGCCAGAGAGAAAGGTGTTAGACACGGCTATTGGCCGAACCGCAGTCGTGCGATGGGATTTTTGAGATTACCAACTGGACCCCGGCTATGAGAAATCCTCAAGTGATCACGGAACTGAAAGCAAAATGGGCGTAGAACGGCAGCGATTTTTTAACCAGTTCAGACTGTGTGGCCGCGCGACGCGACAAGGTGATGTGCGTGCACGTGACAGCCTTGCAAGGATTCGTCTTGTACCTAAATCCGCATTGGGTGGGCCCATGTACGACTCAACGATATATTCCGGCATCTTTCTGATTCCTTCGATTGCATTCTCAAAGCTCATCGCTCGTGTGAGGTGGGCTTTTTGCTTCAGTGCAGCTTTGCTCACTCTTCTGGCGCTGGAGACTTCGAAGCCTGCGCTTGCTCAGACGAATGAATGGGTGTGGATGGGGGGGAGCGACAAGGGGTCGCAGAACGGAGTTTACGGCTCGATCGGAGTTCCCGCCGAAGGAAATATACCTGGGGCCAGGCAAGAGGCTGTCAGTTGGACAGACAAGAACGGTAACTTGTGGCTTTTTGGCGGTTGGGGCAATGACGCAGTCGGCTCAAATGGTTTTCTTAATGATCTTTGGGAGTATAGCCCCTCAACGGGAATGTGGAGATGGGTCAGCGGGAGCAATACGATTCCAGTCTCTTGTGGTGGACTTTGTACCCAGGTTGGTAGCTACGGAGCAATGGGAGTCCCATCTTCAGGGAACATCCCTGGCGGCCGCGAAGGTGCGGTCGGGTGGACGGACAGCAATGGCAATCTCTGGCTTTTCGGCGGCTACTCCTTCGACATGGGTGGCAATTACGGCAAATTTAATGACTTGTGGGAGTTCAATCCAACCACAATCGAATGGACGTGGATGGGCGGCAATGTGGGTTTCCCGGCGATCGGCGGAAGATTCGGCATCTACGGTACCTTGGGCCAGCCATCGCCAACAAACTCACCAGGTAGCCGCATGAATGCGGTTGCGTGGACCGACAGTGGTGGCAATCTGTGGATGTTCGGGGGCGGGGGATTCGATTCAGAGGACGAGGACGGCGGTTTAAATGACCTTTGGGAGTTCAACCCCTCCACCATGCAATGGGCGTGGATGGGTGGGAGCGATCTCGGGGGACAGGCTGGAGTATACGGAACATTGGGCACGCCGGCGGCAGGGAACATTCCGGGCGCCCGCGGCGGAGGAGTTGGGTGGATCGACATTCTGGGAAACTTATGGCTGTTTGGCGGAGGGGGAATTGACGCGATCGGCGGTGGAGGGGATCTCAACGATCTTTGGAAGTACAGCCCCTCCAGCGGCCAATGGACATGGGAAGGTGGAAGCGACACGATCCCGTACAACAGCGTTATGCGTGAGCAGGCGGGAACACCCGGTGTTTACGGCACCCTTGGCGTTCCAGCCGGAGCCAACTTCCCGGGGAGTCGCACTGATGCAGTGAGCTGGATCGATAAGGGCGGCAATTTCTGGCTCCTTGGAGGCGATGCGTTTGGCAGTGCCGACATCGGAGATTACAACGATCTTTGGATCTTCAACCCTGTCGATATCGAGTGGGCCTGGATGAGCGGGAGCAACACGACTGCAGGAACGTCTTCGGGACAAGTGGGTGTGTATGGAACCTTGGGCATGCCCGCCGTGACAAATGTTCCGGGAGGCCGGTACAGCGCGGCCAGTTGGATTGATAAAAACGGCAATCTATGGCTCTTCGGGGGGTACGGTTTTTATTCGTTGAACTATCTGGGTTTTCTAAACGATCTTTGGGAGTACACGCCGGCTTCGCCTGCGTTTCCAGCTTCATTCATCCTCTCGGCGCTTCCGCCTTCACTGACCGTGGTTACAACAGGAGCCGGAGGCAGTGGCACATCAACGATCAGCAGCACGGTTACGGGAGGATTCGATTCCGCGATTGCTCTTGCCGCAAGTGGCCAGCCTTCAGGAGTGACGGTCAGCTTCAGTCAAGCTTCTATATCGGGCGCGGGGACGATAACGATGACAGTCGACGTCAGCGCCGGCACTGCACTCGGAATCTATCCAATCACCGTTACGGGAACAAGCGGCAATCTTTCTCAGACCGTTACCGTCACGCTCACAGTCACGGGGCCAATCCCTACCGCTACGCCTACCTTCAGTCCGGCGGCCGGAACTTATACCACCGCGCAGGCTGTCACGCTGAGCGACGCCGCCTCTGACGCGACCATCTACTACACCACCGACGGAACAACGCCGACGATCAATTCGACCGTCTATAGTGGGCCTTTCACCGTGTCGTCGACAGAGACTATTCTAGCCATCGCGGTATCGCCACAGGCCCCCGCCAGTGCGATTGCATTGGCCACCTACATCGTTGAGGCCAACCCATCGTTGGGAGAATGGAGTTGGATGGGCGGACCGAACTTTGTGGGCTCGCCTGGAACTGTCGATAATTTCCAATATCCCTCCTCGGCCTACGTACCGGGCGCGCGCAGCAATTCGACCACCTGGACCGATCAGAGCGGGAGACTTTGGCTGTTTGGCGGTTTCTACACGGATTCACTGATTGTTAGTTTCAACGACCTTTGGATGTTCCTTCCCGGGGCGAATGAGTGGGCCTGGATGGCGGGGACCACCACCGTTCCGTGTCCGAGCCAAACAAACTGCGCGGCGCAGATCGGCGTGTACGGCACGCTGGGAACCCCAGCACTTGGCAATACGCCGGGCGGCCGGCAAGGCGGTGCAGGCTGGACCGATAGCAACGGCAATCTCTGGTTGCTCGGGGGCTATGGCGCGGACGCCAAGGGCGGCATCGGCTATCTCAATGATTTATGGGAGTTCAGTCCAACCACGAAGGAATGAAGGTAGGTAGGCGGAAACAGCACGGGAGTTTGGACCCCCTTTCCGTCATATGGCAACCCCGGCGTTTACGGCACGCTGGGAGCGCCGGCGCCTGGAAACATTCCGGGAGGACGTATGGGAGCTGCCACATGGACCGGCAGCAATGGCAACTTCTGGTTATTCGGAGGCTACGGCGAGGATGCTGTCGGCGATCCTGTCCTGCTGAACGATCTTTGGGAGTTCAATCCCTCGACGAATCTGTGGGCCTGGATGGGAGGAACACAGATCGTGAATGTTCTGAGCGGATGGACTGCAGGCGTATACGGTACAGAGGGCGTGCCTGCCGCGGGAAACATTCCCGGAAGCCGTACCGGTGCTTCAGCCTGGACGGACACCAGCGGCAATTTCTGGCTGCTAGGGGGCAACGCCGGCGGCGCCGGTGGTTATTTTAACGATCTTTGGAAATACAATCCCGTAACGAACCAATGGGCGTGGATGAATGGGGCAATGAATGGATACTGCCCGGTCGATCCATCGACCGGGTTTGCCGACTGTTCATCCCAGCCGGCAGTGCTCGGAACGCTGGGAATGCCGGCTGCCGGGAACACGCCTGGCGGCGGTTCAGGTTCTGCCGCCTGGACGGATCACAATGGCAACTTTTGGCTGTTTGGAGCCGGGTACACGGATTCGCTCGGCCAGGAACAGGGATTTGATGCTAACACTCTGTGGGTTTTCAACCCGACGATAAACCAATGGGCGTGGATGGGCGGAGATTATGAGGAAAGTAATTGCAGCTACATTATCCTCGTCCCATTTCTTTCCATTATGTGCGATGGTTCGCAGGGAGTATTTGGGGTCCCGGGCACGCCAGCCTTGGGAAACACTCCAGCTGCGCGTTCGGGCGCCGCGAGTTGGACCGATAAGAGCGGAAACTTTTGGCTATTCGGCGGATCGATCACCAATCTCTCTAATGCTCCGGGCTACAGGAATGATCTGTGGGAATTTCAGCCATCCGCGAGCACGTTACCAGCGGCGCCTGCGCCCGTCTTCAGCCTGAAAGGAGGTATCTATACGTCCGGTGGGCCATTGACCATTTCGAATGGGATGGCAAATGCGAAGATCTACTACACGACAGATGGAACATCTCCGACCATCCTTTCGACTCCTTATAGTGGCGCCATTAATATTTCGTCGACTGTCACAATCAATGCAATCGCCGTGGCTCCGGGTTATCGCAACAGCGGGGTAGGATCCGCAACGTATACTTTCCCTCCCCCGCCGCCGGCGCCAACCTTTTCGGTTGCTCCTGGTACTTATACTTCGACGCTAGCATTGACCATCTCTGATACAACTCCTGGCGTAACCATCTACTACACAACTGACGGGACCAATCCAGTTTCAACGAACAACGTGACGCGGTATACCGGTCCAATTGCGATCTCTTCATCAGAGACGATCAATGCTGTTGCGGCGGTCACGGACGGCTACTTTGTTCTGAACGGAATCGCGGCAGATTATGGTCCGTCTGTTGTGAGCGGCGACGCGAGCGCTGCCTACACCATCAATCTTCCGCAAGCGGCCACTCCAATTTTCAGCTTACGGGCGGGAACCTATACCTCTACGCAGACGGTGACAATCAGCGAGGCGACGGCTGGGGCGACAATCTACTACACGACAGACGGCACGATGCCTACCGCGAATTCTTCGGTCTACTCCGGGCCGATCACTGTGTCGGCGACGGAAACGATCGAAGCTATTGCCACTGCGGCGAACTACATGAACAGCGCGGTCGCTTCGGCCACATACACAATCAATACTTCTCCGGCGAACTTCACGCTAGCAGCCTCGCCCACCTCGCTTACCGCCTCTTCCGGCGGGCAGGTGACCACTACCCTCACCGTAACGCCGCAGAATGGTTTTAATTCGGCGGTGAGCTTTGCCTGCTCCGGGTTGCTGACAGGCACGACGTGCAGTTTCAATCCAGCATCTGTCACACCCGCGGGTTCGTCGGCGACGACTACTCTCACAATTTCGGCTAGTTCGCAGGCCAAGCTTGAGCAGCCGAAGAATACGCCGTGGCTTCCCGTGACCGCGCTGGCGGCAGGCGTGTTTCTATTCTTCCGAAAGGGGCATGCCTTGCCCATCGCAATCCTGGTCGTCATCGCGTTTCTTGGGCTGGGTGCGATGTCAGCCTGCGGAGGCGGAGCGGCGGTGAATAGCGGAAGCGGAGGCGGAGGGAGCGGAAGTTCAACTCCGGAGCAATCGACCGTGACAGTGACGGCGACTTCAGGAGCGCTCCAGCAGACTGTAACCATTTTGCTGACGGTGAATTAGCCCGCTGCAGCATGCAAATTCAATCTCGAAACGCGCCAGGGTCGGGCCTACGGCTCCACGGGTCCGCCGGTACGCGCGACCTGATTGATGATGCGCTGGATGATGACGACCTGGACGTGAATGTGGCGAGCCACGTCGGGCAGGAATTCGATGACAAGGTTGCCGGCGGGGGCGGTGGCAAGACCAACCGCGTAGCGTTCGACCGAGGATGACAAATTGGTTCGCTGGCCGGGAACGTAAAGATTGCCGATGGCGTCGTCGATGGCGAAGCCGGCCAGGTTGCCGTAGTTGGGCATGCCTTTTCCGTTGTCCCCCTGCGCCCAGAAGACCTGGGAAATGGCATGAATGGTGCGACGTGGAATGCTGGCGTTGGGCATCCGGTAATACCGCGGGTCCTGATGAGTGAGGGAGGGGATAAGAAAAGTATCGAAGAATTCGCCGGTCATGTCCTGCGTGAAGCTGACCCCGACGTAGCGGCCGAAACCGGGAAATCCCGGGCCGTAGCCGGAATGAGGATTGGCGGCGACGGAGATGCCGGCTTCGCCCGCGATGGTGATGAGGTTGAAAGGATCGAGTAGGTTGTGAGTTGCCAGGTGGGCTTTATCTCCCACGGTGAGAGGCTTTACATCAGGCACGCGCAGAAGCTGGACGTACCAGTTGAAGATGGGCAAGCGGTGCGGGCATGGATTGGTCTGCGTCGTCGTCGTGCCCGTGCTGGGAGAGGCTGCGGCATGTCCGGAATCGGCAGGAGTCGATAAGGCGCTCGCCGTTGCCGTCGATGGTCCGGGGTCCTTCACATGGCACGGCTGCACCGGCTGAGGGGGATTGGGCGTGCCTTGTGGTTGAGGAGCATCGGGAAGGTTTGCGGCAGAGGCGCTTTGATTGAGGCTTGATGCAGCCTGCGCGGAAGCGGGCGGAATGAGAGCCGAAGCCAGCGCGCATCCAAACAAGAACAGGATGGCGACTTCAAATTTCGACCGGCCAGGAGAAGCGCATCTCCCCCGGAGTTGTTGCGATGGAAGTCTTCTCAAGACCCGGCCCTCGTATCCGGGAGCATGGTATCCCGCATCGCAAAGGCTAGAACCAACTTTGGGCCGGCAAAATCGATCCATTTTCAAGAAGTGCAAGCAGAGGATCAACCTCCGTCATTGAGCTAGGACGCAAATTTTGAGCAAAAGGTCACCTATGACACGTAAAGAAAGAGCGATCTCCCGCCGGGCGCAAAGCGAACAAGCGGAGCAGGATCTGCAGTTACGACGGGGCATGGCATCCGTAGTAATCTTCACGATTCCTCATAAATGGACCAGGCATTGACGTTGCGGGGTGATCCCCGCAGACTTAAGAAAGGTTGCCTCCCGCTGCTCGGGACGGCAGGTTTTTAAGAGATGATGAGCTCAAATAATCCTTCCGGCTGGGGTTCTTCTGGCGTCGGTCAGCGCATCGAAGAAGCCATAGAGTTGATTGAAATGGAACTACGCCACGCGATCGCTTATGTGAACGAGGCTGTGATTCCTCAGGTGCGGAAGGAATCGATTTCGGCGATGCGTTCGGCCGCCGATACGTTACGCAATCTCGCCGACCGCTTCGAACAACAAAGCAGCCGCACCGCCGGAGAATCGCAAAACCCGCCGAAGGAGCCGCGCGCGTAATGAGCGCAGCCCTGCAGACAAGAGCGATGCGGCGGGTAACGTGCGCAGCAGGACTGGCGGTGGCGCTGTTGGGCGTGAGCGGCTGCCGTCACAAGCAAAGTACTGCACAGCTTCCTCCGCAGGCGTTGCCGCCGGCGGCTGCATCTGCGCCGGTCGCGCCCGAAGAGGTATCCGCGGCGGACCTGAATTACATCGCAACGCACAAACCGATTTTGAGCGAAACAGGCTACGCCACGTGGTACACGGCGGCCCAGGGAAGGCATACGGCGAACGGCCAGCTTTTCAGTGACTGGACGATGACGGCCGCGAATCGGACCCTGCCCATGGGCTCGCTGGTTGAGGTAACCAACCTGCAGACAGGGCAAACGGGGGTTATGCGCATTACGGATCGTGGGCCGTTTGTGGAAGGCAGAATCCTGGACCTGACCATCGCATCGGCGAAGGCAACGGGGGTGTATCGCGAAGGGCTGGCGCGGGTGCGTATGGATGTTTTCGAGACGCCGGAGCCCATCGATGAAGGGGGGCGCTGGTGCGTGCAAATTGGCGCGTTCCACGACGAACGCTCGGCCATCAAGCTGAAGGAGAAACTACTCGAAGATTATCCTAGTTCGAAGGTCATCGAGTTCCCCGGTGAGAAGAGCTACTGGGTGCGCATCCGGCCGCAGGGCGACGACCGCGCGACGGCCGAGTATATTGCGCGCCACCTGCAGACGCCGGAAGGCAATGCGTATCTCACGAGGCTGGACTGAGAAAAGCAGGGAACAGGGAGTAGAGATAGGGAACAGAATCCTGTGCGCTGTACCCGAAACGCAAGAGGCGCGTCTCGGATAAGGCACACAGCATCTCACCTTTCTTCGTCCTCTGAGACAAATGAAAAGGATCAGCAACTTCATGTTGCAGAGATCGAGTGTGTCGCAGGCTTAGCGCAACAGCGCCGACGCGGCCCATAACACTGGTTCCTGCCCGTGGAAGTCGCCGGTGCGGCGCTTGCGCATCAGGTAGTAATCGAGGCTGTTGAACTTGTTCGTGCCTTCGCAGATGCTGGTCATGTCGTTGTTCTGATCGAGGAAGCCGGTGAGCGCGATCCATGCCCTGCGCGCGGCGGGACCGTAGGTGGCAGCATCGAGCCAGCCGTTTTTGACGCCGGTAATCAGCGCGAAAGTGAACATCCCTGAGCTAGAACTCTCCTCCCATGCTTCGGGATGATCGATGAGCTGGCGCCACATGCCATCGGAATCCTGACACTTGAGTAAAGCGGACATCATGAGCTTGTAGCCCGCCATGATGCGCGCGCGCTGCGGATGGTCCGCAGGCAATGTCATGAGCATTTCTGTCATGCCGGCGGCCACCCATCCATCGCCGCGTCCCCAAAAGAAGGGCACGTCGGGCGCGTGATAGAAGAGGCCATTGGGCTGCTGCAGCTTGTCAAGGTAGGCCACCATCTCGTTGGCGTCGCGGTCGAGATACTTCTTGTCGCCGGTGGCTCGGTAAGCCTCAAGCTGCAGAATGGTGAGCATATACATGTCGTCGATCCAGAATCGCGTCTCGTGCGACAGGCCGTCGGGCAGCGGATTCTCCCATTGACGGTCGGCGTAGGAGAGTCCGTAATCGAGATACTTCTTGTTCTTGATCTCCATGTAGATCTGCAGAGGCACGATGCCGAAGATGGAGTCGTCTACGTGGTCGCGTTTGGGAACGAGGTCGGCCTCGAAGCCGCCAGGCATAAGGGGATCGAATTTCTTGATGAGTTCGTCGCGCAGGCCGGTGTCGTGGGTCAGGTCAGCAAACGTGAGCGCACCGTACCATGTGCCGACTTCGCCGTAGAAGATGGTGCCTGGGCTGTGCTGGTGCGGGCTGGTGACAAAGTGTTCCGCTACGGCCTTGCCGATCTCCTGGGGAGAACGGCCCGCCGGCCAATCATTGAAGTATTGCTGCTGCACAGTCTGTGCAGTTGCCGTGACGGCTAAGAATGGCAATAGCAACTACAATACGAGAGACCACATGATTGCTTTCATTTCCATGCCTCGTGTTGTACTGATCGGCGAGGGCCAATGCCGATGCACGTCGATGATAGCTCGTGGGCGGGGTGAATGAGGCGAGGGGTGGACGGAACGATCATGAATCCCAGAACCCAAAATCGGGACCTCCACCGCGCGGACAAGGACCGGTCCACGGGGCTCCAGAGTACTCTTGACGATACGAGTGTCAGTCTGGCGCAGGCACGGAGCCGGGTTGGTTTAGAAAGTTTTTTGGGTGGCGCCACCGCTCATTTATAGTGTTGGCGGGTATAGTGTTGTCGGGATTCATCGCCAAAGAAAATAGAGGGATGACCTTGTAGTCGACCGGTACCCGGCGGCGAAGGTTCAGAGAAATGCCAGTGACTGATCCATCCACACGTCCGCGCCATGCCGTTGCCTCAAGCGAAACGGCGCGCGAGATTAACCGCGAGATTGTACTGCACACCATTCATCTGCACCAGCCCGTGAGCCGGGCAGATCTGGCGCGGCTCACCGGTCTGCAGCCGAGCACGGTCTCCGTCATTATTGGCCAATTGATCGACGAAGGTTGGGTATTACCCGGCGGTTTAGGACGACTGCCGCGCGGCCGCCGACCGACTTTCGTGACGCTCAACGACCGTCATGTTACGCTGGCGATCGATCTGAGACCCGGAAAAGCGAACCTTGCGGTGGTCGACATTAACGGCAAGATTCTGGGCCGCCAGACGACCGTTTTTGAAGCACAGCATGGTTCGAAGGAGGAGGCCGGCGCGGCAATTGCCCAGATCGGCCGCGCGGCCCGTTCACTTAAGGCGGAATACGGCGATCGTGTGTTCCAGGGATCGGGCGTGAGCGTTTCAGGGCGCGTGGATCAGAGAACGCGCCGCTTGGTTTTTTCCCCGAATGTTCCCTGGAGCCAGATCAATCTCTATGCAGAACTCGAGAAAGTTCTGGAGACCCCGATCGAAATGGAGAACGCGGCCAATGCCTGCCTGTTCTCGGAACGTTGGTTCGGAAACTTCAGCAATGCTTCGAACATGATTGCGATTTCGGTGTCTGAGGGCATCGGGGCAGGTTTGCTGGTGGACGGCCGCGTGGTGCGAGGCAACAACGACCTTGCCGGTGAATTCGGCCACATGCCGCTGGAGGAGTCAGGGCCGGTTTGCGGCTGCGGCAACGTGGGATGCTGGGAGACATTCGCCTCAAACCGGGCCGGGATTCGGTATTACAAGGAGCTTGTGCCGGAGAGCGCGCTCGCCTCGTTTCAGGAGTTGCTCGATCTGGCTCTTGGGGGCGACATCCGGGCCTTGCGCTCGATCGACAAGATGATGGGCTACCTCGCCCGAGGACTGACCATGCTGGTAGCCGGCCTGGCCCCTGAAGTGATCATTATCGTAGGCGAATGCACAGCCTTGTGGCCCCGAATCTGTCCGCTGCTGGAGAGCCAGTTGATCGCCAAGTCGTTCACGTCATATGCGCCGCGCGTTGTGGCCGCCATGGACGGCGACGTCGCGCGCCTGCGGGGCGCAGCTGCCCTGGTATTGCACAAGGTTTTGTTCGGACAGGCTGAGTTTGCTTTGCGAGACATCATCCAGCCCAGGGCGGTGGCGGCAAACGTCAACTCTTGAGGGGATTCGCACGACGGCCAAGCCCTAAATTCAGGCAACGCCGAAGCTGGATTGTCGTGGAATGCCCTTGTCCTCTTGTCTCGGGCAACGCGGATCGAGTTTCGACTGCTTTTTCGACCTCGCGGATCCGATTTTTCCAGTCAATTCATTGAACTCACTAAAAGTCCTGTTTTCAATAGGCTCCATGGGTAAGAATATACTTGACACACCATGTGTTAATTGTTACGCTAGTGTAGTCATGAAAATCTCAAAGAGAGTTCCGAAGGGATTGCTGGCCGCTACTCGTTACTTCGCCGACCCTGATGTCTGCGTAGACTTCGTGGCATCGATGCGCTGGCCGGAAGGTGTTGTCTGCCCGCATTGCGGGGGTGGACGCGTATCCTACCTGTCTTCACGCCGCATCTGGAAGTGCATGGCCAAAGACTGCCATAAGCAATTCAGCGTGAAGACCCAGAGTGTCTTTGAGGACTCACCCATTCCGCTCGATAAGTGGCTCACTGCGGTCTGGCTGGTCGTGAACTGTAAGAACGGCGTGAGTTCCTACGAGATCATGCGCCACACCGAAGTAACCCAGAAAACCGCATGGTTCATGCTGCATCGGATTCGCCTTGCGCTTCGAGAGGGGAACTGGAGCAAGATTGACGGCGACGGCGGCCCTATTGAAGTCGATGAGACTTTCATCGGCGGCAAGTACAACAACATGCACAGATCGCGCCGGATAGGGCTAGGTAACGGCCTCAAGGCTGACAGAGGCAAAGCTGTGGTCATGGGGATGCTAGAGCGAGATGTGCGCAAGGTGCGCGCTAAGGTCATTCCCGATGTGACCCGCGAAACTCTGCAAAATGAGATCCTCAACCAGATCGAAAAGAAGTCCACCGTCTACACCGACAAGGCGACCGGATATGATCGGCTGGAGGCTCAGGATTTCGTCCACGACACCGTGAACCATATGCAGGAATACGTACGCGGCCAGGTTCACACCCAGGGGATTGAGAACTTCTGGTCGCTGCTCAAGCGCGGGCTCAAAGGAACCTACGTGGCCGTCGAGCCCTTCCACCTTGACCGTTACGTGGATGAGCAAGTGTTCCGCTACAACAACCGCGCAACCAAAGATAATCCGCTGACCGATGCGGATCGCTTCATGCTGGCAGTATCGCAGATTTCAGGAAAACGACTGACCTATGCAGAACTGACCGGCAAGGTGGGAGAAACGGAAGCAGAGCCTTTCTAATTGGCCCGCTTGGATGATTCGACAGAGACGGGGGAAGCGGAGGATCTAGGCTTCCGCTTTTCTGCTTCTATGCGCCTGTTTATCTCGGTCTTCGATACCGTCATGATCTTCCGCATGGCGTCCGTGAACCGGCCGAATTCAGGATTGTCGGGCGGTGGCTTCATTATGCTGCCTTAAGTTCACGCAAACGTGCTGCTAATTCCTCTACCCGCTCCTGGGCCGCAATGGCTTCGTTTCTAAGAGCGACAATATGGTCGATATTCAAGGTCTCGCGAAATTGCTGATCCTTAGCGACATTCACGCGCCGGCTCATCGTCCGAGAGAAAAACTCATCACCCAAATCGTGAACATTAACCAATCGCGAGGCTTCATGCAGCCATTCCGAGACAGCCGACAGTTTATCGGCATTCACTCTTGAGCGCAACGCGCAATGCTGCTGCATGGCTTGAGCGTCCTCAAGGTCCACCATCAGTTCGCCGCGCTGTTTTCGCTTTTGGTCATCCGTCATGCAAACTCTCCATCTTTCTGTCTTTATTCTGAGCGAACAAAAAACAAAGGTCAAGTGATTTGCTATCTTTTCTGTTGCCCAAAGCACACCCCAACAATATCATTTGTGCATTGTGTTCCGGAAAATCACAGCAGGATTAAGGAGAGGTCTGAGAGCGGCGCGGCGAGGTTGGCGCGTCGCACGCGCTCGCCGATGGGTGATGTCCCTCGATACAGCGCACCTACTCGCTCTGATGAAGAATTCCGCCGATACCAACCTGGACGCGCAAGACGGCGACGGTATCATCCAGCTTGCCTATGAAAGCTATCCCGAAGGCCAAAAAGACGCCATCATTCAACGTATCGCCGAGCACCTCGTTTCCGAATGATCGCAGCAACCCACTATTGATCCTCCAAGGTAATGATCCATGCGCGAGATGTGGGAAAACCCATTCGCCAATGCGATCCTAAAGATCGAACGGGCCAACAAGCACATCAGTGATATCGAGAAGAGACTCCTTGCCCCTGAATACGCCTATCATATGAGCCTTGGCATCCACGCGGATACGGGGAAACAGTTTCTCTATTACGGCCTTGCCGAGAAATACATTCGCTCCCAACTTGCGCTGATGATTGGTGACGCAATCCACAATCTCCATAGCGCTCTCGACATCGCTTATCGAGACACGATCAAGAAATTGAGTCCCGCCGGATTCAACCCGGAACGAACCAAATTCATTATCGGAAATGATCGGGAGAATCTTAAATCTTCCCTCACGAAGACAGCTAAAGTATCTCCAGACTCCGCTCTCTTCAGTTTCATGGTTGACGGCGTGAAATCGTACAAAGGAGGGGACGGCGATGCCGATATTTGCGCTATCCATCAGCTCGACATTCACGACAAACACCAATTGCTCATCCCAGTTCTGAATGTTTTGTCTATCAATGGCGTGGAACTGGAGCAGGAAAACGGGCAAATCAATACTCTGACTCTTGCGTTGACTGGCCCGATTACTGATCGAATCGAAGTCCCGTTTGGCAGCAAGCTCAAGAATTATGGACACGCTACCTTTGAGGTAAAGTTCCGGGATGGAATACCGGCTGAGGGTCTCGAAGTCATCCCCACGCTGAAGCGATTCGCATGGAAGGTCAAGCGAATCGTGCGAACCTTGCAGCGAATGAGATAGAGAAACGTCGGCAATCATAACCTGCGCAGATTAGCACAAGGCTTTTTCCGCGCTACGTAGCACACACACCAAGGCATGGTGCGGCAAGTATGTTTATGCCGCTCCATGGGCGAATTCCATAACTCACAAGCCGCCGCGCACCGGGTGGACTGAGCAAACGTTTTCCCGATGAGCGAGTGTTTTTTTCCATTGACAGTAGTGGTTAGACCACTATATATAGTCTCGGGAACGAAGAAATATGTCACGGCGCGAGCAGAGCATATGAGAAAAGCCGCGCCGGGCCGCAGTAGTATCTCGTTCGGCCAGATTGCATCGGAAGAGGGATCCGGCCGGATGCGGTGCAATCCCAGCTCTTCCCTGAACGGATTTGGAGGCGAAATGTCCAAAATGTCTTGTCCCGTGCGGCGATCTGCGATCGCTCGCCAGTTTTTCTTTGTCACCCTGCTGGTCGTGGCGGCGTGCGCCATGCATGCGCAGACCGCTGGATCAGGCAACATCCAAGGCACAGTTACAGACACAACCGGAGCCGTTGTGGCAAATGCCAAAGTGACTCTTGCCAACACTGCTTCGGGCGTGTCGCACGTGACGCAGACTGACAACGCAGGCGTGTTCCTGTTTCCCAACGTCGAGATCGCGACCTACAACCTGAAAGCGATGGCAAGCGGCTTTCAGACCTACGAGCAAACGAATATTGTCCTTGAGGTCGGCAGCAACATTGCCATCAACCCAGTTCTGAAGGCAGGCGCCAGTACTCAGACGGTCGAGGTCCATGCCGATGCGCTGGCGCTGCAGACCGAAGACACCTCGTACAAGCAGACCATCGACAATGCGGCCATGGATGAATTGCCTCTCAACGGCCGCCAGATGGCGGCCCTGATCCAATTCGCGGGCGGGGCGAGCCCCGCGCCCAACGGCGACTTTACGGGCAGCAAATACTCCTACCAGACGATTTCGGTTTCGGTTGCCGGCGGCATGGGCAACACCACGGAATGGAATCTGGACGGCGGCAACAACAACGACTACATGTCGAACGCCAACCTGCCATTCCCCTTCCCTGACGCGGTGCAGGAGTTCAGCGTGGAGTCGGTCGACCTGGGCGAGCTGGGCGGCGAGCACTCCGGCGGCCTTGTCAATGTGATCACCAAGTCGGGCACCGACCAGTATCACGGCGACGGGTTCGAGTTCATCCGCAACAACTACATCGACGCCACCAACTTCTTCTCCGCGAGCAAAGACACGCTGCACCAGAACCAGTTTGGCGGCACCTTCGGCGGTCCCCTCATTCCGCATCACCACAAGCTATTCGGCTTCGGCGGATACCAGCGGACGGTGTCGACTTATTCAACTTCAGTCAACACGGCCTACGTTCCCACCCCGGCCAACCTGATGGGCGACTTTTCCGTCACCGACCCCGGCACGTATAGCTCCAGCACCGGCCTGTGCAGCAATCAGCTCTACGATCCGCTCACGGGGGCGCCCGTTATCGATATGGCCACGAGCCCCGCAACGTGCAACAAGTACGCGGCGCCGCCGGCATTCAACGCAGCGGCATTGAAACTGATACCGTACCTGCCGGCCGCGGGCTCGGCGGGGGTGGCTTTCTACAGTTCCAGCACGGGCAAGGTTCAATATTCGATTCCGGGCCTGGTCCACGATAACCAGTGGCTGACGCGCATAGATTACAACATCAACGCGAAGCACAGCCTCTTCGGCCGTTACCTGTTCGACGGTTACCAGTACCCGGCGTACTTCTTCCCGAACAACATCCTGGTGACCTCGATAGCTCCCGGACAATATCAGCGCGTGCAAACGGCTGTCGTGGGTGAAGCCTGGACGATTTCGCCGCACCTGGTCAACAGCTTCCATGCCTCGGGCAGCAAGCGCGTCGACAACCGCGAAGCGGCCCCTAATGGCATCAACGCAAATACCATCGGCATCACGCAGTACGATCAGGCTGCCGTCGGGCTGGAGATCACCACAACGACCCCCGGCAAGAGCACGGTGGGAAGCTGGGCCACATATTGCGGAACCTGCACGCCCGGCCACTTCAATCTGGACAACGAAGGCCTTAATGACGACCTCAACATTGTGAAGGGACCTCACCAGATTGTGATCGGCGGCGAGTTTTACCGCATTCACTTTAACGAGGTGGCCGGATACCAGAAC
The DNA here is from genome assembly GCA_963782285.1 of uncultured Acidobacteriaceae bacterium. Classification (GTDB taxonomy): domain Bacteria; phylum Acidobacteriota; class Terriglobia; order Terriglobales; family Acidobacteriaceae; genus Telmatobacter. The sequence continues at coordinate 65,117 of CAWAJH010000014.1, read as the reverse complement.
AACGGCGTGGACGAATTCAGCGGCGTCTATAGTGGCGCCGGGCCGACCGGGCAACTTGGCGGCAAGACGGTTTACGGCGACGCCAACCTCGATTTCCTGTGGGGCGCAATGGGGCCAAACGGTGCAACTCCGGCGTTCGGGCAAAGCAAGGAGCAACAGCTTGCCCTGCGCGGAAACGTTCCCAGCCTTTACGTTCAGGACACCTACCACGCCACTCCGAAGCTGACGATAGTTGCCGGTATTCGCTGGGCACCGGAGTACATGCCGGTGGACTATTTCAATCGCGGCTCAATCTTCGACTACGCCTCATTTCTGGCGGGAAAGACCAGCTCCGTTTATCCGACCGCGCCCGCGGGCAACTTCTTCTACGGAGACCCGGGCGTGACGCGGCAATTCACGCATAATGCGCCATGGCAGTTCAACCCAAATGTCGGCGCATCATGGAATCCGTTTCGCGACGAACAATACCGTCATCCGCGGCGGCATGATGGTGGCCTACGACCTGGCCAACTATTACACCACGAACCGGGTTCACCAGAACCCGCCCTTTGCGACCGATAGCAGCCCGAGTGTCGTGGGCCCGGTGTGCTTCAGCGAGCCGTGGCTGGAGGGTGGCAACAGGCTACGGGTGCGATCAGGTGGGCGGCACCAATCAAAGCCCCTATCCGCAGGCGCTGATTCCCACCGGGGCAACCGCAATATTCCCGCCGCAGGGGCAGGTGCTCGTGCTGGCGCAGAATTTCCACAATTCCGACACGCTGCAGTGGACGCTGAGCGTGCAGCATCAGTTCCCAGGGGGCTGGCAGGCACAGGTCGACTACATCGGAAACAGGACCAGAAGCATGCCCATTGGCATAGCCTTCGATCAGGCGGTCTACACGCCGGGAGTCTGGGGAGCTGGCGCAACGGGTTGCGGCCCAGTCGTTACCACGGGGCCCGCGGCTCAAGCGGCAGGCACAACCAGTCCGGCGGTTGGTTCGGCTTGCTCGACGACCGCCAACCAGCAGGCGCGCTTCGCCCTGACTGAGGCGAGCCCGATTCAAGGCAACATCTATGACGGCGGCAGCAATTCGGCTTACATCAACGACACTGCCTGGGCCAACTACAACGGGATGGTGGCTACGTTGCAGCACCGTCTGTCGACCGTCTTCAGTCTGCTTACGAACTACACCTGGTCGAGGTGCATGAACGTCTACGATGCACAGGGCGACATTGCCGGGAATGGACCGATGAGTCCGTACAACATCGCTTTGGATTACGGGCGCTGCGGCTCCGACTATCGCAACGTCTTCAATACCGCGGTGGTCGCCACGAGCAGCTTCAAGTCGTTTCATGGTGTGGGCGGCTATCTGGCCAACGGCTGGGAACTGGTGCCGCCTTCCACATTCTCAGCGGCGGACCGATCAACGTGACGAGCGGCTCGGATATCTCCCTGACCGACATTGGAAACGACCGCCCTAACATCGTACCCGGGGTAAACCCGATCCACGAGGTGAAGATCCAGGGCGGAACGGTAGGCACGACGCAGGCAAACAGAGGCTACCTGAACGCCGCGGCCTTCTGCTCCAACAGCCCGACTTCGTTGCCTTGCGCAGATCCGGTTAACCCCGGAGCGTACGGGAACGTGAGCAGAAACGCCGTCAATGGACCGATGTTCTTCCAGTTCGATTCGCAGCTCTCGCGCCTCTGGGCGATTGGCGAGCGTTTCAAGCTGGATTCGCGCCTGGAAGCCTTCAACGTCCTCAACCACCCGAACTTCGCGAATCCGAGTTCGAGCAACCCGTCGGGTGGTACGTTCGGAACCATCACTTCCACAGCCGGCGGTACAAGTCTTGCCAACATCCCGGCCTTGTCGGCCCGCGTGTTCCAGGGCTCCTTGAAGGTTATTTTCTAAGGGAGCGCCGAAACGAAGGCTCACAACCAGTGGGGCGCCGGTTCAGGCCGGCACCCCATTTCTATTTATGATTGTCTTTTTATTGCAATATGCATCGGGAGATTTGTGTTCATGAGAGTTGGAATCATCGGCGCGAGCGGAATTGCGCGCAAGCATGCCCAGGCCTACAAGAACATTGGCTACCAGATCGCAGCGGCCACCGATCGAACGGAAGAACGCGGGCGGAGATTCGCTGAGGAGTGGGGCGCGGAGTTTGTGGCCACGCCCGAGGAGTTGAGCCGGCGCGAGGACGTGGATTTCCTCGACGTGTGCACGTTTCCCGGTTACCGGCTGCCCGCGGTCGAGCTTGCAGCGCAACACGGCAAACATGTGCTGGTTGAGAAGCCGATGGCCGTGGATATGGAAACGGCGGCGCGCATGATCGAGGTGGCGCGCGGGGCGGGCATTCAGCTCGGCGTTGTAAGCCAGCATCGCTTCGACGATTCGACGTTGTTCTTGCGGCGCGCGATCCTGGACGGCAGGTTGGGTACGATCCTCGAGGCCGATGCCTACGTGAAGTGGTACCGTACCGACGAATACTATGCGCGGCCGGTGAAGGGAAGCTGGGCCGGGGAAGGCGGCGGCGTGCTGATCAGCCAGGCCATCCATCAAGTAGACGTGCTGCTGTACCTGATGGGCGCGGTGGATGAAGTGTTTGGCTACTGGCATCTGGGAGCAACGCACAAAATCGAGTCGGAAGACCTCGTGTGCGCGGTGATGCACTATGCGTCCGGCGCGACGGGCATCATTCAGGCCGCAACGGCACTTTGGCCGGGCTATCCGGAGCGAATCGAGATTCACGGGACGAAGGGCAGCGCGATAGTAACCGGCGATCAATTGACCACATGGGATGTGAAGGACGATCATGGCGAACCGGCGCCGGTCTCGCAGCAGTCGAAGTCGGGTGCGTCGGATCCGATGGCGATTTCGCTCACGCCGTTTGAGCGTCAGTTGGCCGACTTTGGTGAGGCATGCAAGACGGGCCGGAAGCCTGCATCGTCCGGCATCGAAGGGTACCGCGCGTTGCAGCTGGTGCAAAGCATCTACACATCGTGCGCGGAAGGAAGAAAGGTGAAGATTCCGGAGGTTGTGCCGGGTTGATCATTCGCCAACTTCGTGGGCTGGGTGTTCTGTGGATCATTCCCCAGGCTTCGCCTGGGGCTAGCGTCTGCCGCCCGCCGCGCGGGCTAGGTTGCTACAGTTTGCCGCCTGCTACGCGGGCTGATTTACTGATTGACCGCGCTGGCAAGGAATCCGCCGTCGACGATGATGACTTCGCCAGTAACGAAGGAAGCTGCTTCGGAGGCGAGGAAGATGGCAGTACCGGCGAGTTCGTCGGCATTTCCGAAGCGATGCATCGGGGTGCGTACGAGCAATTCTTCGCCACGTCGTGTGCCTTGCACAAGCTCCCGATTGAGCGGGGTGGGAAAGATGCCGGGAGCGATCGCATTTACGTTGACACCTTTCTCAGCGAGCTCGATCGCCAGAACCTTGGTGAACGCGGCGACACCAGCCTTGCTCGCCGAATAGGCGGCCACGCCGTGGAACCCGACGAACGAACTTAGCGAGGCCAAGTTGATGATGCGCCCGTAGCCCGCGCGCACCATGGTTTCACCGAAGATCTGGCATGCGCGAAACGTACCCGAGAGATTGGTGTCGAGAATGCGCGCCCAGTCCTTTTCGTCGGCCTGCAAAGTGGGGGAGTTTTTTGTGATGCCTGCTGCGTTCACCAGAATGTCAACTTTGCCGAATTCTGCAACCACCGCGTCGTGCATGGCCTGAATCGATGCACGGTCAAGCACATCGCTGGCTACCCGCAATGAGCGGCGCCCCAGCGCCTCGATCTCGGCAGCAGCCTTTTCCACTTCGGGCAGGCGGCGCGAGCTGGGTACAACGTCGGCGCCGGCATTGGCCAGCCCCAATGCGATAGCGCGCCCCAGGCCGGTGGTTCCTCCGGTGACGACGGCGACTCTACCCGACAGATCGAACAGATTGACGTGCATAGAAAAGCGTCACCTCAAGAGGAATCTGGCCACGAACAAAATGGTAGTCCATCGGGAGAGCGGACGCTTGTTCAGGGCGCGGCGTGAGTGAGCGAGGCAAGGGGAGAGGATTCCTGGCTTAAGTCGGCAGCACCGCTGAGCGGATCACTAAAGGTGATTCGCGTGCCCAGCGCGCGCACCAGGTCGGGAATGTCGTAGTGGAGCAGGACGCCGGGGATCACATCTTCGGGCGCACCGACGGGCATTGGCGCTTCAAGCAGGCTGCGATAACTTGCCAGCACATGATCCACTGCGATGTGGCGAATGCGGCGGTCGAGGACGCCAGCATGCAGCAGCACCAGGCCCATGTGGCCGCTGCCTTCGGCGGAGATGCGCCCAGGATCGACGTCGGTACGGTCGGCGAGATAGTCGACGGCACGGATCACGTCGTCAGCGCGCAGGCCCATGAGCGTGCGGCCCACAAGGTCGGCACGAAGGCTGAGCAGATAAAACGGCCCGAGAAGCGGCGCCTTCATATCGTCGGTGCCGGGAGGGGATGGGCGCGGCGTGACGGCAAGGACGATGTTGCCCTGAGCCGCGAGAGCATCGAATCTGGCTTGACTTGCCTGCGCGATCGCGCCGGTTCCGTGAATGGAGTTAGGAACCAGCAACAGAATCGCGGGATGGCGGCCCGACGTTGAGGGGACGGCAAGGTCGCCTTCAAGATGCAGTCTACCCGCGGTTGGAAGAGCGATGGAGCCCGACTTCGCAGCCAGCAAGTCGCCGTCGAACTTCGATTCGCCGGGCTTCACTTCCGCGCCGGTCTCATCACGAATCAAAGGCAGCAGGTTTTCGAGCGCGATCGGAGGCCGGCGCGCGGGCACAATCCGCGCCGCGTGTTTCTCATTCAGCGAGAAGACCGTGGCACAGCCCGGAAAGCTGGTCGCAACCTGGCCGGTCGGAGTGACCTGGAAGGCGTCCTTGGGAACACCCGCGAGCAAGGCCATCGCGTCTCTCGGGCTGCTGCCGGCAGGAACGATGGGATGGTCGGCGTCCGCGCCGGGTTCAAGGTTGCGCATGAAGAAGCTGACGATGTTGCCCATAATGGGCATGAGGGCACCGTGGTGGCCGGGGCCGGTGATCCACTGCAGTCGAGCCTGCGGAGATACACGGTTCGTGGTATCGGTGTTGAGCGCGGGCTCGGTGGGTGTGGGCGGAATGGAAGGTGGACCGTTGTTGTCGGACGCTCCGGTGCTGGCGGGATCGAAAAGCGAATCGAAGCGGCGAGCCTCGATGACGGTCGAGCGCGCGCCGGCGAAGGGAAACATATCGGAGTAAGTGGAAATGACAGCGTAGGGGCGCGGCGCTGCAAGTTCAACCCAATCGGGAAAGCCCAGGCCGGAGGAGATGAAGCGCGGCGTCGATTGCTCGGCGTCCTGCGGTCCGAGCGCGGGAAGAAGGGCGTCGAACGACGTGATGTAGCACGCTGTGCCGATGGCGGCGATGCGCGGGTCGAGTGCGCTGGTAAGTGCGGTGACTGTCCCCCCGCCAGAGCAGCCGAATGCCCCGATGCGATGCGGGTCGACATCGGGAAGCGAAGCCAGGTAATCCACGCCGCGCATCGCGTCCCAGATCTCGTACCTGGCGAAGGTCTCGCCGATCAGCATCGGTTGCAGGCTGGCCTCGCCATGCTCGCCTGTGGGCCGCGCTGCCAATGACTCGCCGGGCCTGGCCGGATCGGGATACTGCAAACGTTCGCCCTGGCCGATGGGATCGTAGGAGAGCACGACGAAGCCGTTGCGGGCGAAGATTGCCGCCATGGGAGCATCGCCCGCTTTGCCGCTGGCGGCGTGGCCGGGCGTCATGAGGATGGCGGCGCGCCTGGCGCTGGGGGCTGGGCCGTCAGGAACATAGAGCAGGGCAGTGACGTAAAAGTTGGGCTGGCTCTCAAAGAGCACCTTGCGAATGCGAAACCCCTGGGCCTGCGTTTCGCCCGCGATCTTTGCGTTGAGCGGAGTGCGCGCAGGCAAAGCGCCAATGAGCGAGAGAATCTGGGCGCGAACTTTAGCCTCGCGCGCTTCAGCCTGGGCGCGTGTGTGGATGGCGGCGACACTGGCGGCGCGGTTCGACTCGAATTGCGTCGCGAGCCCGTCGAGGTATTGGTCGAGCTCAAGCCTGCCCTGGTCGGCGGGATTTTTTGCCGCGAGATTTGGCGCAGAGGCGACGCTTTGTGCCGCAGGCTCGGACGGTGCTGGCGGTGGTGCGGCGGCGGCAACCGTGCATAAGGCCACAAGAAGTGCGAATGCGGCAGAAAGTTTCGTTTGATTCATCACCCTGCCTTGATACTCCATTGGCTGATTGGGGTCAACCGCGCGCAACCGATCGTCCCACGAAAGAATCGCAAATTCATTTACAAAATGCCGTGAATAAGCCGGTATCCTGTTCGAGATGTGAAGCCGTTGAGTCCCGTTCATGCTGTGCGATGGCTGTTCGATTCGCGCCGCGGCCCGCGAGGCCGGCCGGTTCCGCGGTGGATTTTTCTGCGCGCGCTGGCCGTCATTTACTTCTCCGCGTTCTATTCTCTCCTGGTTCAGATCAAAGGATTGATTGGCCCGGAAGGCATCCAGCCTGCACAGCAGTATCTGGCGGCGATTGCAGGCCAACTGGGCGTCTCGCGGTATTGGTACGCGCCGACGCTCTACTGGATCTCGGCCAGCTCGACGGCCCTGATGACAATTACGTGGATCGGGCTGATTGCGTCGGTAATAGCCTTCCTGAACCTTTGGCCAAGGCTGAGCTTCTTCATCTGCTTTGTGTGTTTTCTTTCGTTCGTCGGCGCCACGCAAGTATTTTCGAGCTACCAGTCAGACGGCATGCTGCTGGAAGCGGGTTTCCTGGCACTTTTATTTGCGCCGCCCGGCCTGCTGCCGGGATGGGGCGCGGACCATCCGCCTTTGCGTGCAAGCTGGTTCCTGTTGCAGTGGGAGTGGTTCCGCATCTACTTCGAATCCGGCATGGTGAAGCTGGCGAGCGGAGATCCGGAATGGCGCAACCTCACGGCCATGGACGAGTACTACCAGAATGGTCCGCTGCCCACGTGGATCGGCTGGTATGTCGAGCATCTTCCGCATTGGTTCCAGGTGGCTTCGGCAGCCGGAACGCTGGGGTTGGAACTCGGACTCGTGTTCATGATGTTTTTCCCGAGGCGCGTGCGCTTGATTTGCTTTTTCATCGTCACGCCGTGGGAGATTGGCGTGATTCTGACGGCAAACTACGCGTTCCTGAATTACCTGGTGCTGTCGCTTGGATTTCTGCTTCTCGACGACAAGTTCCTCATGCGGTTTGTTCCTGCGCGCTTTCGGCCGCACGAGACGGAGCCGCTTGCTGAGCATGAAGAAGAGCGGCCGTTGTCGATCCTCGCGGCGAGCGGAACCGGTAACGAGAAGCCGGAGATCGAGGTACGCGCGGGAAGGCGCAGCAGGCAGACATGGCGTGAGAGGCTCGCATTTCACTGGGGGGCCTTGCGGTTAGCCCTTGCGGCGGTGATGCTCACCTGGATTGCCTACGACACCACCGCGGAGATGATCGGCATTCCGTTGCGCGAAATTCCGCTGCCGACGGAGCCGATTGTGGCGCTCGAGCCATTTCGCATTGCCAACCAATACGGCCTGTTTGCCGTGATGACGCGCGGCCGCTACGAGATCGAGTTCCAGGGCTCCAACGACGGAACGAACTGGACCGCGTATCCGTTCCGCAACAAACCGCAGGCACTGAATGAGGCGCCGGGCATTTACGCGCCCTATCAGCCGCGCTTCGACTGGAATCTGTGGTTCGCCTCGCTCGGCGGCTGGCAGCAGAACGATATCGTCCCCATCACGGAAGAGCGGCTGCTGGTGAGCGATCCCGACGTTCTTTCGCTGTTTCGCGGGAATCCTTTTCCACAGATTCCGCCGCGCTATGTGCGCGCGGTATTGTGGCAGTATTGGTTCACGTCAATGGAGGAAAAGCGGCGCACGGGCAACTGGTGGCGCCGCGAGTATCTGGGGCTCTATGCGCCGGAGCTCACGATGACCGCGGACGGCAGATTTGCGGCAGTAGAGTGGCCGCCTGAGCTGCCGACGCATGACTGAACAGCAGGTCAGCGAGCCAGCAAGTCGGCGGGTCAGCGAATTGCTGAGCGGCGAGCTCTGGGGTGTTGTAGGAGCCGTTATTACGGAGGACCGAGAAAATTGAAACGCGCCTGTGTGATTGGATCGGGTCCAAACGGATTGGCGGCAGCTATTGTGCTGGCCAAAGCGGGACTGCGGGTTGAGGTCTTTGAGGCAGAAGCCGAGCCTGGCGGCGCAGTGCGCACGATGCCGCTTACGCAGCCCGGGTTTCTGCACGATTTTGGCTCGGCTGTTTATCCGTTTGCGGCGGGTTCTCCGTTCTTCAGCTCGTTGCCTCTCGCGGACTACGGTTTGGAGTGGATTCATGGCGAAGCGCCGCTGGCGCATCCGTTGGACGATGGCAGTGCAGTGGTTCTGGACCAGGACCTGGCAAAGGCCGAACGGCTGCTGGGTCTGGATGGCCGAGAGTGGCGGCGGCTGGTCGAGCCCGCCGTGAATCATTGGAGCGAGTTTGCCGAAGACGCACTTGGTCCCATGCTGCGCATTCCGCATTACCCGTTTCGCATGGCATCGTTCGGGCTCACTGCCATCCAGTCTGCGAATTCGTTTGCCCGAAGCCACTTCACAAAGCCGCGCACGCGCGCCATCTTCGCGGGATTGGCGGGGCATTCTTTTCTCAGCTTCGACCAGCGGTTGAGCGCGACAGTCGGACTGCTGTTCGGCATTACAGTCCACGCAGTGGGCTGGCCCATTCCGCGCGGCGGCGCGCAGGCCATTTCGCGGGCGCTCATCGGCTATCTTGAGTCGCTGGGCGGCACGGTACATACTTCGCGGCGCATCGATGCGGCGGCTTTTCGCGAGATGGAAGCGGACGGAGCGCTTGTGTTCTTCGACACTTCGCCGCGACAGATGCTCGGCATTGCCGGCGACCGGTTCAAGCCTGATTATCGAAAGGCGCTCGGGCAGTTCCAGCACGCGCCGGGCGCATTCAAGATCGACTACGCACTTTCGTATCCTGTGCCCTGGCGGTCGCCGGACTGCCACCGCGCGATCACCGTTCACCTGGGCGGCACGTTAGAAGAGATCGCGGAGGCGGAGGACGCCGTGGCCCATGGGCGCGGCGCCGAGAAGCCCTTCGTGCTGGTCGCGCAGCCGACGCTCTTCGATCCGTCGCGTGCGCCGGATCGCAAGCACGTGCTGTGGGCCTATTGTCATGTGCCGAACGGATCGACCTTCGACATGACGGAGCGCATCGAGGCGCAGATCGAGCGGTTCGCGCCGGGATTCCGGGATTGCGTGCTGGCGCGACACGTCTCGACGCCGGCAGCTCTCGAAGCGAGGGATGCGAACCTGGTTGGCGGCGACATCAGCGGCGGCGCGATGACAATGCGCCAGATGCTCTTCCGGCCTGCATTGGGCGGCTACGCGACAGGCGCGCCGAATCTGTATCTGTGCTCGGCGTCCACTCCGCCGGGAGGCGGCGTGCACGGCATGTGCGGCTATCACGCGGCGCGGTTGGCGCTGAAAAGGGCAGCTACCAGCCACTAACTTCCAGCTACTAGCCACGGTGTGTTGATCCATCGGTCAATGGATCTGCGACCCCAGCTAGCAGCTAGCAGCTAGAAGCCGTTCTGAAAAATTTCGGCCGCTCGACCGGGCTGCGTGATACCTTCCTCATCACGCGGCCCAGGCGATCGGCCATTGGAACGATTACCGTGTTTCGGGACGTGCGGCAGTGTCCCAGTCGTGCACTTCCCCCCTTGGAAATCCTTTGAACGAAAACGATCTGATCTATCCGCGCGCGTAACTCTCCAGAGCCATGCGGCTGGGAATGGTGATGGTGCAGCCGTGTTGCGCGACCAGGCGGCGGTTCTTGAAGATGCTCAGGGTGCGCGTAACGGTTTCGCGCGAGGCGCCGATAAACTCGCCGATTTCTTCGTGCGTGAGCGAGAGGCGGCAGTGCGCGGGCCGTTCGGGCTTCTGGCCTGGCTCATCGCTCCATTCCAGCAGCAGGCGCGCCAGCCGCTCAGGCACTGAGGTTGAAAGGCCTACCATGCGGAGCTGCTCGCAGGCGAGGTTGAAGCTGTGGCTCACTTCGCGGATGACGACCGGGTAGACGTCGGAATGACGCGAGAGAAACTGCATGAACACCTGGCGCGAGATGTGCGCGATTTTAGCCGGGTAGAGCGCGTCGGCGGTCATTTCGTAGGCGCCGCCGGAGAGCGTGGACGAGAGGCCAAGCACCTCGCCCGCTTTGGCGATGTGAAACGCGAGGCGGCGGCCGTCGCTGGAGTTGATGGAGAGCTTGACCTCGCCTTCGAGCACAACGTAGATGCCGGAGGTGGGCTGCGTCTCGCAGAACAGAACCCGGCCCGCGGGATAAGTGGAGGGTGCGAGCAGCGGCTCAAGATCGGCCAGCGCTGCCGCCGACAATGCCTTGAAAAATTCGCCCTTCCGGTAAGAAGAAAGATTCGCCTGATTCGTCGTTCGTGTCCGTTGTTCATCTCAGCCCTCCGACTCCGTTTGTTGTTCGTTCGTGCGCGCTACCTCTTCGGCAAGGTACTGGGTCCAGGGTGTGCCAGCGAGAATTGCGGCTCCGGATTGGGAGTAGATGGCTTTCAGTACCCGCATTCCCTCAGCATCGGCAAATGTGGTTTCTCGCAGATCGAGAGCCAGCTTCTTTTTCGCGACCACTGGAGCCTTCTCTTCCCAGAGGCGGCCAAGTTCGGCCGCCCAGGGTCCGGCAACGCGCCCTTCCAGCTTGATCACGACCGTTTCCGGGTTTTCATCAACGGTGATTCGAAGCATTTGCTGGCCCATCCTGCGCCACGCAAGTGATAAGGCACGGCGCGTGCCAAACTCAGACCTCGGAGAAGCAATACCGCGGACGGCATTGAAAGGAAAGGTGTTATTTCATTCAGAATCGGCACGCGGAGGGCGATGCGGCACGCGCGCGACGAAGTGACGAAGACGATATTTCGTCACGGCGACGATGGGTAGTCGCGGGCATGGTTGCGAGGCAGCGCGAAAGCGTTACATATAGTCGCCGCGCTCGATGCCGAGCTTCTTCATCTTGGAGTTGAGGGTGGTGCGCTTCAGGCCCAGCCGCTCGGCCGCGCCGCCGGGTCCGCCGATGATTCCCTTGGCCTCGCGCAGCGCGCGCAGAATATGCTCGCGCTCGGCTGCATGCAGCGTGGGATTGGCGGCGATCGCTGCTTCTTCTTCCTCGTCCTCCATGTCCTCGAGCTCGGCCAGCGGCACGTGGAGCACCGTTCCGCGGGTGAGAATCACGGCGCGTTCCAGGAAGTTTTCGAGCTCGCGGATGTTGCCCGGCCACTTCCATGCCACCAGTGCCTCCATCGCCTCATCGGGAATCGTCTCGATAGTTTTGCCCATGCGGCGGGCGTGGCGCGAGACAAAGTGGCGCACGAGGACGGGAATATCGGCGGCGCGGTCGCGCAATGGCGGCGCGAAAACGGGGAAGACCTTGAGGCGGTAAAACAGGTCGCTGCGGAACTGTTTTTCGGCGACCATTTTGGCCAGGTCGCGATTGGTGGCGGCAATGAGGCGCACGTTGACGAGAATCGGCCGCGTTCCGCCCAGCCGCTCGAATTCGCGCTCCTGCAAAGCGCGCAGCAGCTTGGGCTGCAGATCGAGCGGCAGCTCGCCTACCTCGTCGAGAAACAGCGTGCCCTCGTGCGCCAGCTCGAGGCGGCCCATTTTGCGCGCGATGGCGCCTGTGAACGCGCCTTTCTCGTGGCCGAAGAGTTCGCTTTCGAGCAGCCCGGCGGGAATAGCCGCGCAGTTCAGCTTGATGAAGGTGCGCTCGCTGCGCGGGCTCAGGCGGTGTATGGCGCGGGCCAGCAGCTCCTTGCCGGTCCCTGTTTCGCCCTGGATAAGCACGGTGGCGTCGGTGGGCGCGACGGTTTCAATCTGGCGGAGCACGCTGCGCAGGCCGGTGCTTTCGCCCACGATGTCTTCAAAGCGGTTATCGAGATTGATTTCATCCTCGAGATACTGCTTCTCCTGGGTCAGGCGGTCGCGCAGTTCGGCAATCTGCTTAAAGGCGATGGCATTGTTCACGGCCATGGCCACCTGACCGGCTACCTGGCCCAGCATATCGGCATCGCGTTGGGAGAATGCACTCTCACGGCGGCTGGCCACGGTAATCGTGCCCAGGGTGCGCTCGCGATGCACGAGCGGAACCCACAGACCGGACTGCATGCCCATCGCAGTGAGATGCTTGATCGATTCTGGGGCAAAGGGCCACCGTTCAATTTTGTTCAGGATCACCGGGCGGCGCGTGCGGAAGGCCTGCCCAGATGGAGAGGCGTCGGGATCAAGCAGGACTTCGCCTTGATTGGTAACGGTGTCGCCGGCAGAAGCAAGAAACTGGATGCGCAGCTTGCCCGTGGTTTCGTCGTATAGTGCCAGAGTTGCGGCGTCATGAGGGACCGTCTGCCGGATGCTGGCGGAGAACGCGCCCAGCATCTTGCGAATGTCCACGTTCGCAAGCAAAAGGCCGCTGAGCTCGGCGATCACCGACTCCTGCGCTTCCTTCTGGCCGGTCACGTCGCGGGTTACCTTGGCAAATCCGGTGACCGCCCCAGTGCTGTCGCGGATCGCGGTAATGACCACGTTGCCCCAGAAACGCGAGCCGTCTTTCCGCACGCGCCAGCCTTCCTCTTCCACGCGCCCCTTCGCCGCCGCCTGGCGAAGCAACTCCGCGGGCTGGCCGCGATCGCAATCCTCTTGTGTGAAGAACCGGGAAAAGTGGAGGCCCAGAATTTCATCTGCCTGGTATCCCTTAATGCGTTCGGCGCCGGGATTCCAGGTGAGAACGTGACCTTCGCGGTCGAGCAGGTAGATGGCATACTCGGCAATGCTTTCCACGATCGACCGAAGGCGAAGGTCGTTCTGCCGCACCGATTCCTGCGCTGCGCGTTGCTCCGTTACATCGCGAATGAAACTCACCACCGCCAGACCGGATTCGGTCTGCATCGGCTTGAGCATGATGTCGACGGGAAACTCCGAGCCATCTTTGCGGAGGCCCGAGAGATTCATCTCTGCGCCCATTTGCCGGGTGCGTGGATGCGCGTTGTAATTCTCGCGATGGCGCGGATGGCCGCCACGGAACCGCCCAGGAACTAGCATTTCGATGAGTTTGCCGATGAGTTCCTGGCTGGTGTAGCCGAACAGCTCTTCGGCGCGCGGATTGGCGGCGCACACCGCACCATCGGCGTCTGTAACGAGGATCGCGTCCGGCGAGAAGTCGAAGAGGCGCTCGATGATGTCTTGGGCAAAGCCCTGCGCGATGCGCTCTTCCGCATTTGCGGCCCGCCCCGGGGAATCCGAGGGACCCATGTTGTGCTACCGACCTTAGCTGAAAGGTACTGCCGGCGGGCGGCATTTGTCCAATGCCCAAATTCACTCGGATCAAGGGGCGGCTTCGGGCCTGAGTGGGTAGAGTCGATGTTGGCGCGGATCGCTCGGGATTTGCGGACGGCTAGATGATTTCGAAGCCTGGATTCTTCCATCATGCGGCAGCCTCGAAGCATGTCAGCGGTTCCGCTGCTCCTCGAGGTAGGTGAGCCACTCTTCGATTCCCGCGCCGGTCTTGGCGGAGGTCTCGAAGATGCGGATGCCGGGCCGGATTTCGTTGATATTCCGGACCGCCATTTCGCGATCGAATCCGCATGGGCCGGCAAGGTCGATTTTCGTGATCACCGCTGCGTCGGCGGAGTTGAAGAGGCCGGGATATTTGAGCGGCTTGTCCTCGCCTTCGGTCACGCTCAACAGAGCAATGCGAATGCGCTCACCCAGGTCGTAGCTGGATGGGCAAACCAGGTTGCCGACGTTCTCAATGAAGAGATAGTCGAGCCCGGCAAGCGCCACACCTTCCCAGCCTTCGAGATGCTTGGTGATCATCTCCGCGTCGAGGTGGCAGATGCCGTGGGTGTTGATCTGGCGCACAGGAGCGCCGCTCGCGGCCAGGCGCCGTGCATCGTTATCGGTTTCAAGATCGCCGACCAGAGCCGCGGCCTGCGCGCCCCGGCCGCGCAACTCGCGCAGCGTGCGCTCAAGAAAAGCGGTCTTGCCGGTGCCCGGGCTGGAAACCAGGTTCAGCACCAGCACTCCCGCCGACGTGAATCGATTGCGCAGCCCTGCGGCCAGCTCGTCGTTCTTCTTCAGGATTCCCCGCCGCAACTCGACAATCCGCGTCGTCATGTCTGCTCCTCAACTTGCTTCGGTGCGCCGTCTTTGGGCGCATCGGGCTCCGAATCTTCCAGCTCAATCGACTCGATCTCCATTTCGCGCCCCTGGCGAAGATCGGCCGAAGGCTCGCCGCAATGCGGGCAGCGGAAACTCTGCACGCCGTCGAGTTCGGAATCCACGCCGCAACTTTCGCAACGCACGATTACAGGCAGCGTGTTGATGACCAGCGTCGAGCCCGCCAGCGACGTGTCTTCAGTGGCAGTTGCCAGCAGAACTGGAGCGAATCTTCGACGACCGAGGCCAGAGCTCCAACCCTGCAGCCGCACTTCTTTTACGCGCGCTCCGGGATAGCGGGACGCCGTTTCCGTTACCGCCTCCACGATACTCGCCGCGATGGATAACTCATGCATCGATTCTTCTTGCAAGATACTACGGCGGCGCTATCCCTGGCTGCGTCCGCGGCCGCTCCATTCCCCAGCTCGATCCTATGTAAGATAGAAACAAAGGAACTTCCCCGTGCCCGCAGCAGCTTCGTTAACACGCGTATCCGGGACGCGCCTGGCCCTGAGCACACTGGCGCCCGAGACGTTTCAATCCGAAATCCGCACCATGACCACGGAATGCGACCGCATGGGCGGCATCAACCTGGCGCAGGGCGTCTGCGATACGCCTGTGCCCGCGGTGGTGGAAGCCGCGGCCATCGAGGCCATCCGCGACGGGCAGAACATTTACACGCGCTGCGACGGCATTGCGCGGCTGCGCGAGGCGATTGCGGCCAAGCAGCATGCGCGATTATGGCCTGCGCTACGACGCAGAGAGCGAAGTGATGGTGGCCTCGGGCGCGACGGCCGGGTCTGCATGCCGCGGCCATGGCGCTGCTGAATCCCGGCGACGAGGTGTTGCTCTTCGAGCCGTTTTACGGCTACCACGTGAACACGCTCAAGTCGCTGCGCGTGAACCCGGTGCTGGTGGCGCTGGCTGAGCCGGACTGGCATCTCGATGTGGATGCGATGCGCGCCGCCGTCACGCCGCGCACGCGCGCCATTCTGCTGAATACGCCCGCCAATCCCAGCGGCAAAATCTTCACTTTGCCGGAGCTCGAAGCCGTTGCCCAGCTCGCCATCGAGCACGACCTGTTCCTGTTCACCGACGAGATCTACGAGTACTTTGTCTACGACGGCGCGCGGCACATTTGCGCGGCCACGCTGCCCGGCATGCGCGAGCGCACGATCGTGATTTCGGGCTTCAGCAAGACATTCTCCATCACCGGATGGCGCATCGGCTACGCAACGGCCGACGCGCGATGGATGCCGGCCATGGGCGCACTTCCACGACCTGACTTATGTTTGCGCGCCCGCGCCGTTCCAGGTGGCGACGGCTGCGGGCTTGAGCAGTTGCCGCCGGAGTTCTACACGCAACTTGCCGCCGATCATCAATCCAAACGCGGACGCTTGCTGCGCGCGCTGGAAGATGCGGGCATGAAGCCGTCGGTGCCGCCGGGCGCCTATTACATCATGGCGAATGCCGATCGTCTGCCGGGAAAAACGGCCGCGGAAAAAGCGCGGCACCTGTTGCGATCGACCGGCGTGGCCGCCGTCGCCGGTTCGGCGTTTTTCCGCCCTGGCCGCGGCGAAAACCTGCTGCGCTTCTGCTTCGCCAAGCAGGATGCGGAGCTGGATGAGGCCTGCGAGCGCCTGCGCAAGTTGTAATGCAATTCCTGGGATGACAACCCCGCGATGTCATGATTGGCAAACGTCTCTCTGGAATCGCACTACATTCTAGGCTGCGCGGCCGGCCACGTCACTAAATTCGGGCTCCTGAAGCCGGCGAAACTCCACGCAGCCGTCGATGCGCTCAAGAGCGTGCTTCAGAGCCACATTGGCGGCAGCGACAGGATGATCGCTGAAAAAGCTCTTCACGTTCGTCGCGAGCTTCAGCTGAACAAAAATAGCCGGTCGCACCGACGACGTAGGAGCCCGAACTTTCGGTGAGCTGTGCGTGCACCTGGTCCCAGTGCGTTGTGATGAATTGCCATGCCTGTTCGCGATTTTCCGGGATCTCAAGAGCGATGGCGAGCAGGATGGCCGAATCCTGGTTGCGCACTTTGCTGGAGACCGCGTATTCGAGAGCGCGGTGAAGCAGGTCGCGGTCGGTAAACTGGGCGAGAAGAAAGAGCGCTTCTTCCTGAAGAATCGGGATCGTGCGAAGTTTCGTAGACGTTTTGGAGCTTGTCGAAGAGCGCGGCGTCCCCATTTTCAGCTGCTACGCCCAGCGCGGCCTGCGCCAAGGTAGGATCGACCGCGGCAGGATTGGCGAGATATTGATCGGCGATCTTGTGCGCCTGCGCAATGATTTCGGGATCGTTGCCGCGACGGCCGAGCAGCGAAAGAAGCGCCGCCCGCAGTTCTCGTTTATTGGGCGAGTCGTCCGGCTCGGGAGCACCGAGCTTCGCATATTCGGCGCAAAGTTGCGGCGAATCCAGGCGGCAAGTGTGTCGCGCTCCTGTTTGCTTGAGGCCAGTTGATCGTCAACACCGGCGAGGCCAGAAAATGCAAGAGAAACCACTTCGGCATCTGAATCGCTCTTGAGCGCTTCCACAAGACCGAGGAAGTCGCCTACGGTTGCCTTGTTGGCGCGCACCTGCGCCCACTCGTCACCGACCAGGCTGATGCGCTCGGGAGGGGTGAGCCCCGATTCAACTTGATCCACCAGCGCCGCGTATTGCTGGGGCGCGTAGGCGCTGCGGTAGTAACCCTTGCCTCCCGCATTGGCGAAGAAGAGGCCGTCGGGCGGCGCTTTCAAGCTCGCCGTCTCCGGTGTGAGCAGTTCGCAATCCTGTGACGCAGACGCGGCGGTGAAGCATACCGGCAGCGTCCACTTCTGGTCTGGATTCGGAGTGATGCTCGGGCTGAGAAAGAAGCGCGTTTGCGCGACGGGAACTTTGCCGTCCGCAGGAACGCCGAACTCGAGGATCGGCTCGCCGGGCTGCGCAACAAGCGACTCCATGATCTTGTCGACGGGTTTGTGACTGGTTTCCGTCTGCGCGTTCCAGAAATCCTGCGCAGTGGCGTTGCCGTATTCATGCGCGGACAGGTACGCGTGCACGCCTTTGCGAAATGTCTCGGCGCCGAGGTAATTCTCGACGGTCAGCAGCACGTCGCTGGCCTTGCCATAGGCGATGCCGTCGAACATCTGGTTGATCTCTTCGGGCGTGTCGGCTGTGGCGCGGATGGCGCGCGTGGTGGGCTGCGCGTCGACATTGAGCGTGTTCTGCTCGTCGCCGGCGACCACCTGCGGAATATTCCACTCGGGATGCATGGCGGCCACGGGTTTGTTCTCCATCCACGTGGCGAAGCCTTCGTTGAGCCAGATGTTGTCCCACCATTGCATGGTCACCAGATCGCCGAACCACTGATGGGCCATTTCGTGGGTGATGGCGAGGGCGGCGTTCATTTCGCTGTCGAAGCGATGCGGTTTTGGGATCGACCAGCAGATCGGTTTCGCGGAAGGTGATGGCGCCGAAGTTCTCCATCGCGCCGGCCTCGAAGTCGGGAATGCCGATGAAGTCGAGTTTCTTGAGCGGATAGTGAATGCCGAAGTAGTCGTCGTAGTAATGGAGCGCAAACTTCGCGACGTCGAGCGCGAAGGATGTGTAGCGCAACCTTGTCGGGCGTGGCGCAGACGCGAAGGGCGACGTCGTCCTGCTCGCCGCCGGTGCACTGGAAGTCGCCGACGAGGAATGCGACCAGATAGGTTGACATTTTGGGCGTCGTGCCGAATTCGACGGTGTGCTTGCCCGCGCCAGGTCCCGGCGTGTCAGTCACAATGGCGCTGTTCGAGATTGCGGTGTCACCGGCGTCGATGGTCAGCGAGATGTCGAAGCTGGCCTTGAAGGCCGGCTCGTCAAAGCAGGGAAAGGCGCGGCGCGCATCGGTGGCTTCAAACTGCGTAACGGCGTAGTTGCGGCGCGCGGTCTTTGGCGAGATAGAAGCCGCGCAGTTCGTTGTTCAGGATGCCGGTGTAGTGAATCTTGAGGTGGCATTGCCGGCGGGAACAGTCTTGGGAAAGGTGAATGTCGCCTGCTGTTTTTCGGGGTCGAGGCTCACCGTCCCGGTCTGCTGACGGGCCGTTGGGAAGGATTCCACGGATTGGAACTCGATCTCAATGGCATTGAGCGTGATGGGCTGCGTGGGCTGCGCGATGTTGACGTCGATCGATTCTTCGCCGGAAAAGGTCGCGGTCTTCAGGTCGGGCGCGAGCGCCAGTGTGTAGTGCGTGGGCATGACAGTCGTTGGCAGGCGCTGCGCGCGCGCGGGGTGAGAAAGGCGAGAGCATAAGGACGGCAAGCGCAGCAGCGGCCAATAGCCGCGTGCGCAGAAAAAGTCTGAAGAGATGCGGAATTTCATCGATTCCCTCGTAGAATAGTGAATGCGAAGGCTGTGGCAATGATCTTGCCAGAGGAAATGCTCGCTTGCAGAAACGCGGCTGCGAGAAATCTCGGACCCTGCGAGCAGCCGCTGATCCGATTGCTCGACACTAACGAGCTACCGCTATTCCAGCTGCGCCGGCGCCAGCTTGGGCGAGATGAAGTGGATGATGAGCAGCGCCGAGCGGATAGGCGAGGCACGCAACGATGAACAACGGCACGTAGCTATGCGTCAGTTAGACGATATAGCCCGTACACAACTGGAACAGAACTCCGCCGACCGCGCCCGACATGCCGCCGATGCCGATAACGCTGGCGACGGCAGACTTGGGAAACATATCGGAGGGCAGAGTGAACAGAGTTCGCCGACCATCCCTGGTGCCCGGCCGTAGCCAGGCCCACCAAAGCCACCACCAGCCACAGGTGATGAACGAAAGGCGCGGCAAAGATAGGCACAATGCACAACACGCAAATCAGCATCGTGCCTTTGCGGGCGAGATTTGGTGCGACTCCGCGGTTGATCATGGCTCAGGAGAGCCAGCCGCCGCCGATACTGCCAATGATCGAGATGGCGTAGACCATCACCACCGGCATCCGGCTTTGCGACAGGCTCAAGTGAAATGTGCCTGCAGGTAGCCGGGCATCCAGAACAGATAGAACCACCAGATGGGATCGGTGAGGAACTTTGCCGACTGCGAAGGCCCAGGTTTCTTTGCATGGCAGGACGCGGCTCCAGGGCACGCTTTCGATCTTTTCTCCGGGGTCGCTGAGGATCAAGGCGAGTTCAGCTTTGGAAACGCGGCGATGCTCCTCGGGACGGCGGTAGATGAAGAGCCAAAATATCAGCCAAACAATGCCCAATGCGCCTGTGACAACGAAATGCGCCGCGCCACGTGACCAGCGCGACCAGCGTAGGCACGATCACCGGCACCACAATGTTGCCGATGTTCGCGCCGGAGTTGAAGATGCCGGTTGCATATGCGCGCTCGCGCTTGGGAAACCACTCGGCGACCGTCTTGATGCAGGCAGGAAAGTTGGCGGCCTCGCCCAGGCCGAGCAGAAACATCGCGACGCCAAAGCTGACGACGGAAAATGCAGCGCCCGGCAGCATGGCCGCGACGCTCCAGATACTGATGGCGATGGCGAACGCCTTGCGCGTGCCGAGCTTGTCGGTCAACCCTCCCGCGACCACCATGCCGATGGCGTAAGCGGCCTGGAATGCGGCGGTGATGTATCCGTAGTTCTCGTCATTGAGCCCCGGGATCACGGTTTCGAGAGTGTTTTTCAGGTAGGCGATCACGCCGCGGTCGACGTAAGCGATGACCGTGGCGAGAAACAGCATGCCGCAAATGACCCAGCGCTGGTGCGTCATGCGGTCTGCCGGCGCGGCGCTGGCAAAAGAAACTTGCGACTCGCCACTTCCTGGGGGCATTTGGTCAGACTCCGGGTAAAGCCTTCGTGGTCCGACCAATTATACAGGCGCGAGGCGGCGTTGCGTGGTTACGGCTGTATCGACAGAACAGAAGCGCAGTTGCGGTCAGGATTCGCGTTTCTTATGCGGCAGCAGCGAATCGAGGAAGCAGCAGGCAGGCGCCGGTGACGACTGAGGAGTCGGCCACGTTGAAGTCGGGCCAGTGGTAGCTGAAGATGTGGACCTCGATGAAGTCCACGACCGAGCCGTAGGCAATGCGGTCGTGAAGGTTGCCCACAGCGCCGCCCAGGATGAGCGCGAGGGCAACGGTCGTGAGATTAACGCGGCTGCCCAGTCGCAGCATGGCGATGAAAACAACCACCGCGGCGACGAAAGTGAATGCGATCAGCGCCCAGCGCACGATGTTCGGCGAGCCCGCGTCGGCGAAAAGAGAAAAGGCCGCGCCTTCGTTGGTCCAATGCGTGATGCGCAAAATGTGATCAATGACGGGGATGGCGCCGCCGAGCATAATGTGGGCGGAAACCCAGGTCTTGGTCCATCGATCGGCGATGATAACGAGGGCGGAGATCAGCAGCAGCCAGGGCAGACGGCGAGGCGCTTGAAAGCTCACTGGGCAAGCTCCTCATGAACGGAGTTCAGGTCTGCATTTGCAGTATCCCACCCTAGCCGCAAAAACAAGAACGCGGCGAGGGTGGGGCACCCCATTGTGTATCTCACTGGCTTACCTCGCGTGATTCGGACTGCGGAGGCGCAATGCCCATTTCGGCGAGCATGGAGCGGCAGCGGCCGCACACATCGTGCCAGAGGCCGTAGCTGGACGTGTCGGTAGTGTACCGCCAGCAACGATTGCATTTTGTGCCGGTCGCTGCAAACGCGACTGCCGCAGGGCGAGCGGGCGTTCTGTCTTCGTTGACGCCTCTTGAGGCGCGGATCGCAAGTTGGGAGACATTTAAAAACTCGGCAAGAGCATCGTTGGAGAACGATCTTAGAAACGCCGCGTCAGATTCATTTGCGGCAATTTCTACCCGGGCATCGAGCCCCTTTCCGATCTTGCCTTGTTTTCGTTCCAACTCAATTGAGCTAAAGACTTCCTCTCTGATCGCGAGCAGTCGCTGCCACTCTGCGAGCAACTGAGCCGGGTCCCCCGAGAAGATCTCTTCCGGCTTGGGAAACTGCGCCAAGTGCACGCTTACCGGGCGGCCCTCGACCGCGGGCAGATACTCCCACACTTCATCGGCGGTAAAGCTCATGATCGGCGCGACCAAGCGCACCAGCGCTTCGGTGATCTGCCACAGCACGGTTTGCGCCGAGCGGCGCGCGGGATTCGTTGGCGCGAAAGTGTACATGCGGTCTTTGAGCACGTCGAGATAAAACGAGCTCAGGTCGACGATGGCGAATTCGTTCAGCGGCCTGGTAGACGCGATGGAACTCGAACTGCTCGTACCAGCCCAGAATCTTTTCAGTCAGATCGCGTGTGCGGGCCAGCATGTAGCGGTCGAGCGGCAGCAACTCGGCTTCGGGAACGCGATGCTGCGCGGGATCGAATCCGTGCAGATTGCCGAGCAGAAAGCGGAAAGTATTGCGCAGCTTTTTGTAGAGCTCGGCGCAGCGCTGCATCAGGTTTTCGCTGGCGGCCATGTCTTCGCGGAAGTCGACGGATGCGACCCAGAGGCGCACGATTTCGCCGCCCATGCTGTTGGCAATGTCGACCGGATCGACGCCGTTGCCGAGCGATTTCGACATGGCGCGGCCCTGCTCGTCGAGCGTCCAGCCGGCGGTGGCAACGTGCGAATAGGGCGCGCGGCCGCGCAGCGCGACAGAAGTGAGCAGCGACGAGTGGAACCAGCCGCGGTGCTGATCGCCGCCCTCGAGGTAGAGGACCTCCTTTGCGTTTCCACTGTCCTTATGGTTTTCGAAGGCTTTGTAGGCAGCGCTCAGGTCGGGATCGGACTCGCAGACCGCCATCCAGCTCACGCCGGAGTCGAACCAGACGTCGAGAATGTCGGTCTCTTTGCGGAAGGCCGTGCCGCCGCAATGCGCGCACGTCGGCGCTCGGGGGCAGCAGCGCCTCCAGAGGCGTGGTGTGCCAGCCTCGGCGCCCTCGCGCTCGAAGAGATCGACGATCTTGCGGTTCAGCGCGGCGTCGATGATCGGCTGGTTGCAGCCTTCGCACAGGAACACGGCGATGGGCACGCCCCAGATGCGCTGGCGGCTGATGCACCAGTCGGGGCGCGTGGCGATCATGTTGGTGATGCGCTCCTTGCCCCAGGCCGGATCCCAGACGACCTTGTCGATCTCTTCGATGGCGAGCTGGCGAAAAGTGGTCTCTGAGCCATCGGCGCGCTTCATCGGCGTTTCGAGGCCGATGAACCACTGCTCGGTGGCGCGAAAGATGACGGGGTGGTGGCAGCGCCAGCAATGCGGATAGGAGTGCTCGAGTTGCGAGCCGCCCATCAACGCGCCGCGCTCTTCGAGCATGGCGACGATGACGGGATTCGCCTTCCACACCTTGAGGCCGTCGAAGGCGGGCGGCGTGCGCCAGCGGCCAGGCGGCGGGATCGACGTGAATGTGCCCGCCGGCATCGACGCGGCTGGTGGGGTCGAGGCCGTAGCGCTGGCCGGTGTAGAAGTCGTCGGCGCCGTGCGAGGGCGCGGTGTGGACGGCGCCGGTGCCGGTGTCGGCGGTGACGTAGGTGGCCAGCACGCCGAGGATCGACCGCTCGAGAAACGGATGCTGAAAGGTGACCCGGTCGAGGGCGGCGCCCTTGAAGCGCGCGAGAATCGCTTTGCGAAGCCGGCCGCTCCGGGTCTTGCTTGCTCCTCAACTTGCAATCCGCGATCACGTTGCCGGCCAGCTCGCCGGCAACGATATAAACGCCCGCCCTCGCAATCCAGCGCCACGTAATCGAAATCGGGATGGAATGCCACCGCCATCGACGCGGGCAGCGTCCAGGGGGTCGTGGTCCAGATGATGGTGCAGACCTCGCGGCCAGCCAGCGCGGCTGCTGATCGCGCCTGGATCGGAGGTGAGCCGGTAGCGCACATAGACCGACGGGCTGGTGTGGTTCGCGTATTCCACCTCGGCCTCGGCCAGCGCGGTGCGGTCGTGGATGCACCAGTAAACGGGCTTTAGACCGCGGTAGACGAAGCCTTTCTCAAGGAAGCCGTAAAACGCTTCCAAAGTCCTGGCTTCGTAAGAGCGCGCCATGGTCTTGTAGGGCGTTTCCCAGCGGCCAAAGCAGCCGATGCGCTCGAATTGCTCGGTCTGCAGGTCGACGTATTTCTGCGCGTAAGCGCGGCAGGCCTCCAGAACGGCAGGAACCGGCATCTCAAGCTTCTTGTGGCCGAGTTTTTCGTCGACCTTGATCTCGATGGGCAGGCCGTGGCAGTCGTAGCCGGGGACGTAGGGGGCGTCGTAGCCGGCCATGGTCTTTGACTTGACGACGAAGTCTTTGAGGCCTTTATTGAGGGCGTGGCCCAGGTGGATGGGACCATTGGCGTAGGGAGGGCCGTCGTGAAGCAGGTAAACGGGCCTTCCGCGGCCGGCTTTGCGCAGCTCTTCATAGAGCCGGAGCGAGGCCCAGCGGGCCAGCCGAAGAGGTTCATTCTGCGGCAGATTGGCTTTCATCGGGAAGGCGGTTTGGGGCAAGGTAAGGGTCGCCTTCAACTCCGGCGCAGGGGACATCGGGACTCCGTTCGATGTTGCGAACTTGTTCATGAATCAGTGTAAATTGCGCAAAGCGAACTTTCGGGGTAACAAACCCGACCCGATTTCCGTCTATTGCTTATGGAATTGGCGGACCCGGCGAAATATGAGACCTTGGAGAACAGGCTTGGGAGAGAATATCTCGGGCCGCGAGACAAAGACGGGCGCCGTCAAGCATAATGGATGGATGGGCCTTTCAGGGTACGCCCGCTTCCCCGGGCAGGCGGCAATGAGCCGACGAGGCAGCAACAAAGGCAAGTAATCAACTGACATGACTCCGGAAGAAAAGAACGACCACGGGGGCGCGGCACTGACGAGCGGCCACGAGCTGGATGCGTTTCTCGGGAAAGCTTTTGAGGAGAAGCCCATCTGGACGGGCCTCTGGGAAAGCATCCGCGACGTGTTTTTCCCGGTCAAGCTGCCGCCTCTGCAATTGACCTCGACGCCGATCCCTGTGCCCGACCGGATGGCCGTGAAGGCGAATCCGTGGGCCATCGGGATCTCGACGACGTTCAACATTCTTGCGTTGCTCTTGGCTATCTGGCTGGGTATTCACGTGGTTCACAAGATTGTGAGCGCGCCCATGCAGACCACGACCATCGATGTGGGCGACTACAACGCGCCCAAGTCGATGAAGCTGGCCGGGGGCGGTGGCGGCGGCGGCGACCGAAGCATCGTCCAGGCGAACAAGGGCAAGCTGCCCGAAAAGATAAAGGACCCGATCACTCCTCCGCAGCCGCAAACGTTTGAAAAGCCGCAAGCTGCCCGAACCGCCGGCCATCAATGTGCAAAAAGACATTCAACTGCCTGACAATCCCGACATGCCGATCATCGGCATGCATGAGTCGACCAATGTGAATTCGCCTCGGCGGGAACCGGCAGCGGAGCGGGCATGGGAACGGGCAGCGGCGGCGGGCTGGGTTCAGGCTCGGGCAACGGATACGGGCCAGGATCGGGCGGAAATACCGGCGGCGGGCTGTACCAGATCGGCGGCAGGATTTCGGCGCCGGTTGTCATCCACAGCGTGGAAGCTGAGTTCTGCGACGAGGCTCGGCGAGCGAAGTACCAGGGCGTTTGCCTGATTTCACTGATTGTCGACACGCAGGGAAATCCGCAGAACATCCGCGTGGTGCGGGCGCTGGGCATGGGGCTGGATGAGAAGGCAGTCGAGGCGATCCGGCAGTACAAATTCAAGCCCGCCATGAAAGACGGCAAGACGCCCGTTCCGGTGATGATCACCATCGAGGTGGATTTCCGGCTGTACTGAGTGGGGATATGTTTTCTGAAAAGGAAAGAGCGGAGCGCTCCAGCGTTCCGCTCTTTTTTCGTCCTAGAAGAGTGCATCTATTTATGGAATAAGCCAATCGCCGTCGTCTTCC
The DNA here is from genome assembly GCA_963782285.1 of uncultured Acidobacteriaceae bacterium. Lineage (GTDB taxonomy): Bacteria > Acidobacteriota > Terriglobia > Terriglobales > Acidobacteriaceae > Telmatobacter. Next base: position 39,934 of record CAWAJH010000014.1, on the reverse strand, counting down.
AGCAGTTCGCTGCATCGCGGCGCAGTCGGCCGGCGCATTGGCGCAGGGAGCTCACGTCGGGACCGTCCACTGCGCGCATCACGGTGATGATCCGCTCGTTGGATTTCATAGCCTCGTCGTGGCATTTCTTGGCCACTGCCATCAGTTGCTCCCAGCTGCCCTCCAGAACTGTTCCTTTGTTCTTCGCCTGGTGATAGAGGCCGCTGGCAGTCAATGATCTTCGCCAGGTCCGCTGCAGTCTCGCTTGCATGCCGGCCTTTTCCTTTCGGCAGCACGCTTAATTCCAGAAGCATGGGAAAAAGCCCTTTCAGTCTTCCTCTCTAGCTGATACATCGTCGCTGGAACGAAAGCCGTGATTTGGCATACACGCGGGTGTGATGAGGCTCACGTCAACGGATTTTGAAGACACGAGGCGCTCGGTACAGGGTCTCTGTGGCGCGAATTTCGAGCCATCGGTTGGCTTCGATTGTCAATTCGTGATGGGAGTCACTGGCTGTATTGCGCCGATTCCTATACTCGGGCGCGCAGGTCAAAGAAAGGATGCGACATGGCAGAATCGGCGGTGATCGAAGTTGGACACGCGAGCAGAAGTCGACGCAGAGAGTTTCGTTTGATCTGGCGGAGCTGACGAGGATGTACGATTTCACCGGGAAGACGGTGGCCATCACCGGCGGCGCCGGCATCCTGGGCAGCGAAATCGCCAGCGCTCTTGGCTGGCTGCGGCGCCAAGGTCGCTATTCTCGACGTGAATCCCGAGGCGGGCAAGGCTGCGGTTGACCGCATGGGCGAACACGGAAAGCAAGTCGTCGGTCTTTCGAATGCGACGTGCTCAACCGCGACAGCGTGGCGCAAACTGCGCAGGAAGTCGTGAGCCGCCTGGGCAAGCTGGATTGCCTGGTGAACGGCGCCGGAGGCAACAAGCCGCAAGCCACGACCAGCGCCGAGCTCAAGTTCTTCGATCTGCCCGCCGACGCGCTGCGCTGGGTCTTCGAGCTGAATATCCTGGGCACGATCCTGCCCAGCCAGGCCTTTGGCAAAGCTGATGGCCGCGCAAGGCTACGGCACCATCGTGAACATCTCGTCGATGAATTCCTTCAGGCCGCTCACGCGCATTCCAGCCTACTCTGCGGCTAAAGCGGCGGTGAGCAACTTTACGCAGTGGCTCGCCGTGCACATGGCGCAGGAGTACTCGCCCAAGATTCGCGTGAATGCAATCGCACCCGGATTTTTCCTCACCAATCAGAATCGTTTCCTGCTGCTCGGCAAAGATTCACGCGAGTTGACTGCACGTGGCAAAGCGATCATCGGGCACACGCCGATGGCGCGCTTCGGCGAGCCGTACGACCTGTTTGGCGCTGTACTCTGGCTGCTCTCTCCGGCATCGGAGTTCGTCACCGGCGTAGTGGTTCCCATCGATGGCGGGTTCTCGGCGTACAGCGGCGTGTAGGGGCGCACAGAATACAGCAAAGACCCGGCTGAGAGTCGAGTACATTCCGCCGATGCGGGTCAGGGCACCGAGGTCGTGCGCGAGAGCAAGTATTTGCGCTCAGCCCTATCGAACCGCGACGGCGTCCCCTTCCGGTGCTTTGGGAACGTATCCTTCGTGCGCCATGCGTTTGCCCATGGGGCGATAGCTGGCTGGGTCTTCCGGTTGCCAGGTTGCGAGTCCATCCACGTAGCGGTTGTACATGCAAAAGGCTGCGGCAATCAGGACCGTGTCGTGGATCTCGAGATCGGTCGCGCCCTGCGCGCGCGCCGCGGCGATGTCGGTCTGGGTAACTTTCTTCCCACCTTCGCGCACTTTGCCGGCAATCTCGAGAAGAGCCTTCATCTTTGCGGAGACGTTCGCTGTAAGGGGATCGGCTTTAACGGTCTCAATCCACGCATAGTCCGCTTCTCTCCCGCCCCGGTGTTCGGCCGCCGCTGCGCTGTGGGAAAGCTGACAGAAGCGGCAGTCGTTGCGCGATGACACGAAGGCAGCAATGCCCTCGCGCTCGGCGCTGGTAAGGGTACTGGGCCCGCGCAGCAGAATCTCCGCGAGTTCGCGCATCGGTTTTGCGGTTTCCGGTCGAAAGGTAAACGCTCCCACGATGCCGGGAATGCCTTCTTGAATTCCAATGTGTGCCATATTCCTCCTAACAGCGTATTGATGAACTTGACGGCTTGAAAGGGCACGATTTTATTCGTGCTCTAAACCGAACAAAACCAGTCGGGTTTTCAGGCCCTGAGAGAAGTCTCTCCGCAGCTTCGTCCACAGTTCCCATTTTTCAGCGGCCTGCTGCTAAAAGTCCAGGCGCAGCGATGCCTGAAGCTGCCGGGCCGGCGAAGTTTGGTGATGCGAAGGGTGGATTAGCGAGGGGAGGCGATGTGAACATTAACCTATTATTCGATGAAAGGAACACCAAGGGTGAGGAGAGCTGCGTGAGGCGGGCGGGCTTGTGCGCCGATGATTTTCGGCGTTTTCCCCATCTTTTCCCAGACTCGAATCGCCGCGTGATTCATATATAGGAGTCGTACCTGCTCACGGCTCTCACCCTGCAGACTGTAGATGCTGATCGTCGTTAGGAGGCTCCTCTGTCCAGACTTGAGCAAGTACGGTGCCATGCCGACGGCCGGAGCATTTTCGATATTCTGTATGTCCTCCGCGTTTTGGGCAATGATCTGATAATCCGGCGCTACCGGGGTGCGTTCCGCAACAAGCCTTTCCAGAAGATCATTCGATGTGGGACCGGAGTCGTGTTGTTGGACACTCACTCCGCGCCTTTCAAGGAAACCCAGTAGAACCGGCGCCAGCAGAACTTGCAGCGAACGGGGCGGAGAAAAAATAAGGCGAGGATACCATCGTAAGGACGCAGCTCGCCTGGCTTGAATTGATCGCATTTGCAGCGAGGGCACCTTCGCATCCACAGCACGCGTCGGCAGCCAATCCGGCCAGGTCATGGTTTCAACAGTCATTCGGAACTTCCTTTCAATCGAAGGTTGGCATCCATCACAGCCCAGATCCAACGCCCGCACTGGAATTGGCGTCAAGCCACGTGAGCAGACAACGTATGCTTCCGGTGGCTAAAGCTATGCTCGAATCGGCTGCTCCGTAATAAAGGTTGATGGTATCCCCATCCGCGCCGATGGTTTGGCCGCAGGGAAACACGACGTCGTTTACATCTCCAACGCGCTCGTATGGGGCTTCGGGACCGAAGATCCAGGAGTCTCCGCGTTGCAGGCAGATCTCAGGATGTTCAAGATCGAAGAGCGCCAGACCCAGGCGATAGATGCTGCCTGAAGCCGTTTGCCGCACTCCGTGGTAGATGATCAGCCACCCTTTCGGGGTTTCGATGGGCGGAGAGCAAAGGCCAATCTTGTTCGCATCCCACCATCCCCCGCGCCGCGCTTCAAGGATGACCTTGTGGCTGCCCCAATGCTGCAGGTCGGGAGAGTACGAAATCCACATATGTGCGCCGGTCGCCGTCATTGGCCGGTGGATCAAAGCCCAATAGCCATTGACTCTTCGCGGCAGCAGAGCGGCGTCCTTATCTTCGGGCGGCATGATCACGCCGAGTCGCTTGAAGCTCCGGAAGTCGGATGTGAGCGCCAGTGAAACTCCCGGGCCCCCGCGCGCAAAGGATGTGTACGCCACCGCATATTGCTCGAGCTCCGGAACATAGGTGATGCGCGGATCCTCGATGCCCCAGATTTCTTCGGGATACTCGATCGGATTTGCCATCAGCGTAGGCTCGGCATCGATTCGCCACCCGTCGATTCCATTAGCCGAGCGTGCCGCGCACAGATGCGACAGGCCGCTCCGGTCTTCCACTCGGCAAAGCAACAACGTGTCTCCGTCGGGTAGCCGCACTGCGCCAGCGTTGAAGACGCTGTTGATGGCATAGGGCCAATGCTGACCGCTAAGAATCGGATTGCCGGATGTAACGCGTGAGCAGAGGGCGGTCTTCGCGTGCCTCCGGGTTCGATTGCTCTGGAGCAATGGCGATTGGCGAAGGCGATGGATGCATTAGTGGATTCAAAAGGAGAAACTCATTTCCTGGTAGGTTTTTTCTGCGTTGCTCGCATTCGCTTCCCGCATTTCCAGAAGCGCCATCAGGAACGAAAGCGTTGATTCCGCTCCCTGATTTTCATTGACGCGGTCGGGATGAAGTCCATCTTTGCATCCGCCCGTCGATGGCATCGTAGAGCGGCACCTGAAGATCGTTCTTGCCCAGGAACCACCGGAAGACGCATTGAGCTTCTTCTCTCCAGCGCTCGTCGCGCGTAAGCCGGTATGCCTCAAGACAAGCCGAGATGGTGCGCACAGGCTTCGACGGGCTGCTGATCGAAGCGGGCTTTCTCCGCGCCCTCGGTGAAGCATCCGCTGGAGCCGATAGGCACAAAGATCTCCGGGTCACCGCAGTGCTGAGCGGCTGCAAGCCATTGGAGCGACTCGATTCCCACCGCGACCATTTTTTTGTTATGGCTACGCCCACCAGCGAGAATGAGCGCCTGCGGCAGCCTCGCATTCGAGTACGAAAGGCTTTTTTCAAACCAATGCCAGGTGTCGGAGTGACTGCGCTCGTAAATATCCAGCAGTCGATTGGCGAGCGTGTTGCGAACGCCCTGGATGGCTCGATCGCCGGGAAACCAATCAAGATATGCCTGCAACCCGAGAATGCTGAATGCCCAAGCGCGCGGGCTGCTGAACTCCGAAACCGCAGGCACGGCGGCCTCGAAGAGTCTTCCTGCCGCTCCCCGCAAACCCGCATTCTGCGAATGGCCGAGCACCGATCCCAAGGCCCACAACGCGCGGCCGTGGCTGTCTTCAGAACCAATGTCTTCGAGCCATTTACGGTCGTAGCCAAGGAAGTTCCGGAAGCGTCCGGAATCGGAATGAAAAGCAAGCCAGAGAAAAGCAAGGTAGCGGCGAGAGAGATTGAGATAATCCTCCCCGAGCTTGAAGCCAACATTCTCATCGAGAAGAGTGGACACGATGAGTGCCCGCGCATTGTCGTCGGTGGTATAGCCTTCGCGCGTGTTAGGCACGGAGAAGATGGCATGCTGCAACATGCCGGTTTCGTCCGTCATGGTTGCACAGATGACCGGTGTTCAACATCGGCAGATGTTCGATCGGGTCGATCAGGTCCACAACGGCATCGTCGGGCTGGGCGGCCCTCGGCTGCAACGAACGCTCGAAGCGTGCCCGCTGAAAGGTCGCCATGTAGGCACGGGCCGTTTTCGGCCACGTTGTTCCACGGGAGTGTAGATACGCTCGCTTGCGCATGGCATGGCGCTCGGCATCGTTCTCAAGCAATGCGAGAACCGATTCTGCGATGGCATCTGGATTGTCGAACGGGACAAGAACTCCTCTCTTGTCCGCGAGCAGCTCCCTGGCGTGCCAGTAAGGCGTGGAGATAATTGCCTTGCCGGCACCAAGCGCGATGGCAAGCGTGCCGGAGACAACCTGCGCCTCATGCCGGTAGGGAGTGATGTAAATATCGGCAGCGCCCACATGCTCCACAAGTTCTTCTGTACTGACAAAGCGATTGTTCAAAATCAATTGGGATGAAACACCAAGCTGCGAGGCCAGCGCCTGCAACTCTTCGCGGTAGCGCTCGCCTTCGCGCCGCCGGATATGGGGATGCGTCACGCCGGAGACGATATACACCACGTTCGGATGCCGCGCCAGAATCGCCGGCAGCGCCCGAATCACGTTTTCAATTCCCTTGTTTGGAGAGAGCAAGCCGAATGTAAGCAGAACGGACTTGCCTTCCGTGCCGAACTTGTCCTTGAAATAATTGGGGTCCATGAAGGGCATGTCGGGCACGCCGTGCGGAATCACATCGATCTTTCCGCCGGGAACCGCATACACTTCGCGCAACAGTTGAGCCGCCAGTTCGCTCATGACAATCAGGCGATCGGAGAGCTGCGCGATCTCTTCGAGCACGATGCGTTGATTTGCATCCGGTTCGCGCAGAACCGTGTGCAGCGTAGTGACCAGCGGCATTTTCAATCGGCGCAGCAAGGCCAGAATGTAGCGGCCCGCGGCACCGCCGTAGATGCCGTATTCATGTTGCAGGCAGACCAGATCGTTGCTATTGAAATTCAGAAAATCTGCAGCCCGCTCATAGGAGGCAATATCCTCCTGCGTCAGCTCCAGGCGCACTTGTTCCGGATAATCGTAGCTCGAATCGGGATCGTTGACGGGAATGGCAAAGAGGCGCCCTTCTCCGTATTCGGCTGCGAGCGCGGTGCACAGATCGGTGGTGAATGTAGCGATGCCGCACTCGCGCGGCAGATAATTCCCAACAAAAGCAATGCGCGTAGGCAAAGGCAGGCGACTGGCTTTCAACGCGATGGGCAAAGAAGCCGATGCATCAGTTCTTCCAGTCTGTGTCTCGGAGCGTACTACTTCGGGGAAGGACATCTTATCCTCTTTTCAATCCTGACTTGCTCGACGCTTTAGATGCGCTGCACGATGTCAAGCGGGATCGCGGTAAATGGCGCAACGCTCGACACTCGTGCCCTGCGACACTCGGCTTATCGCGCGGGGACCGCTAGCGGAAGCTTCTTGTCGGGAAAGTCCAGCCAGGTGTGTTCCTGGATCAGGCGCGGTTGCAATGTAGCGATGGCAATGTGCAAACCGAGGCTGTTCGTGGTCTGAACGGAAATAAGCTCGGCGGCGTTGTATCGCCTCGCCAAACGCTTGAGAGCGCCCGCCAACGCTCGCTGGGCCGCATCTGTCTCTGTAAAACCAAATCCTCTTCGGGAGCAGAGGCGGCCCAGCGACATGAAGCGCCAGCCCATTCGGCGAATCATCGTGTCGAGAACCGGCGCCGTGATCTCTTCCACTTGCTTCCAGTTTTCACCAACCGCCTCCGTGAGGGGATCAAGGCGTTCTGGCAGGATGCACTCCTTGCGCAGGAAAACGGAATGCGGCTTCACGCTTGCGCGCTTTTCGATACGGCGGACTCCTGAGGGCGGATGGAACCGGTCAAGGGATCGGTCGGCGCGACGGCTACATCAGATGACGAATGCTCCGCAACGAAATCCTGAGCGAAACCCAATGGGTCTGCTTTGGATGTGTTCGGTTCAGTGCCAGAAGAGCCGGTTGCATCGGGTTGGACGAAATGAACTTTTGTGAGGAAAGGGGAATGCACGTGGCTCTTTACGTCGCTTCTTTTGTTGAGGGGACTCATGGCGGCTCCAGCCGTTCGGTTGTGTGCCTGAAAGATGCTCGTCTGGAGCGAAGCCTGGAGTGCTTAAGGCGAGAAGGGAAAAACGGGCTGCAGGCTCAAGCATACGCCGATTAAGCATCATGTGCCGCCGGCGCCAACAATCATTACCCAAAGGTTTGTAAGTGGGAGCAATACAGGTGAGTGAGGCAAAACCTAAAAGCTGCACCAAGAGGAACCAGAGATAAATCGGCGGTCGAAACCCTCGGAGAAGAAAACAACGAGCAGGTCATCATGAACCCGATCGAAAATGGAGCGGAGCACGGGCCGGTGTTCTTTCACAGTCCACCAGACACTCGCCGAAGATCGCTTCAGGCTCGGGATTCATTGTTCGCGGACCTGGCGTCTGGCCGAACATGGCCTCGATAAGAAGGGTGGGCGGCACACAACTGCACGAGTCCAAGGACGATAAAAAAGCAGAAAAGAGTGCAATATTGAACAGCCTCGGCGCCTTTCAAAAGGTATGAAAGGAGCACTGGCCCATTTTCCTGCCCGGTCAGGATAGGTTTGCCAAATCTGGAGGTCTTCATGCCCCTAACGGTCATCCTTGCCGTTGGCTTGGATTCGTCGCTTCTGGCAACTCAAAGCTCGGTCTGGCAATCTGCCGGATACTTGGTCACGTCCGCGGGGTCGATCAGGGAGGCCATCGCCCACTTCCGGAATGGTGATTTCGATCTGGTCCTCCTGGGCCGTTCGATCCCGGCTGATAGCAGGGAAAGACTCACGTTCTTGATTCGAGCATCTGGTTCGCGGACTCCTGTGGTATGCGTCGCGGACTCTTCCGGCGATTCCGACACCTTTGCGGATGCGACCATCACGGGTGAGCCGAAGAAACTGCTGGAAGACATGGGAGAAATCATGGCCAAGAGGGCGAATAAGCCTGCACTGAGTCGGTCCATGCCGGGCACTGCAACATAAGCGACTGCTGCGCAATGTCTTGAACACCGCGGGCGGGATCCCGATCGCCAGTTCGGCAAGATCAATCGGTGGCCTCACATGAGAGGCAGGAGGAAGATTGATGCGCACCTTGCAACTGATCCATAGCCAGACCAGGAGAGGACTCCAGGCCGATCTCTGCAATGCTGATTTCAACGAAACGGGGGCTCAAAACGATGAAAAGCGTATTGTGGACGAGTTCCCGATGCTAAGCGCCTCGGGAATGAAGCGGGACGACGCCCAGTGGTCTTGTGGAACCGAAGGATTCTTCAAAGATTTGCCAACTAAGGCTCAGAGTGAATTTGAATCGCTCGTGACGCATTTCCACTGCTTTGGGTCGAAAGTGCTCATCTACGAGCAGCAGGAACCATCCAGCATCCTGTTCCTGCTTGCAGGAGAAGTGAATATCTCGATGAATTCTTCTGATGGCAGGCGACTTCTGCTTGAGGTTGCAGGAGCAGGAGATGCGCTCGGGCTCGTTTCCGCCTTTTCGGGCGATTCCTCCGGGATTCGGGCGGAGGCGAGGTACCCCTGCAGGATCGCATCGATGCAACGTCAGGACTTTCTCGAGTTTCTCCTGCGTCATCCCATCGCCCTTCAAAATGTAGCGCGGGAATTATGCCGGCAACACACGCGAGCCTGCGAAAAAATGCGGATACTTGGCCTCACATCGTCCGCAATGGCGAAACTAGCCCATCTATTGCTGGAGTGGTGCAGAGAGGGTCTACAGACCAGGAGCGGCATCCAGATTCGGTGCATGCTTACCCACGAGGAAATCGGCGAGCACATCGGAGTTTCCCGTGAAACGGTCTCCCGCGCGCTCGCCGACTTTAAGTCTCATGGGTTGGTGAGACAGTGCGGCTCGACCTTAATCGTCACGAGTCGCCCAGCCTTGGCAATCCACGCAGGCATAGACTCCATACCGGGTCCCCATGTGCCGGCTGCATGATCCGCATTCAGAAGCGGCGCAGGCCGCTTAGGGTGCAGGTGGGATGAGGCCCGGCACTCACTAACGAGGCCCTGAGACGCAGTTTTACAGCGCATGGTTCTTATTGCTCAGACAGCGGCAACGCTCGCGAATAGATTCAAGGGTGTAAGGGCAGATAAAAATGATCGCCCCGATCAAGTAACGGGAATTCATGTACTAACTCAACCCCTTATGTAGGCTGCTGCTGCCGTGTTGATGTGAGCGGCGTCAAAGCATCCCACTCTAACCAGGGAACCGCAGACACCTTAAGGGGGTCTTACATGCGTGGAATCAAGATTCTGATCGGTACGACAGCATTGGTGGCCGGGCTGGCCCTGGCGCCGGCGGCAAGGGCGCAGATTGTGGTGAATATCGGCGTTCAACCAAGCTGTGCATACGGCTACTACGGCTATGCGCCCTACAGCTGTGCGCCAATGGGTTACTACGGGCCAGGATACTTCTACAACGGCATCTTCCTGGGCATGGGCCCATGGGGCGGCTGGGGCTACAGCCACGGCTGGGGTGGCCATCGCTTTGTGAGTGAAGGGGGAGGCAGCTATCACGGCGGACCTGGGCGCGTGTCCTATCGCACCAGCGGTGGCCAGGCCCGCGGCGGCGGTGCCCAAAGCATGCCAGCGGTTTCTCATTCAAACGGGGCCCGTCCCAGCGCAGGTCATGCGGTAGTGGCGCGTAACAATGCTCCGCGCGCATCGCAGGCCACACCTTCCCGTAACACCACTTCGCACGTACAAACATCGCGCGCACCGACTTCGCATTCAGCTCCAAGCGGCGGTGGATCTCACGGCGGCGGACATGAAAACGGTGGTGGTGGCGGCCATGAAGGCGACGGGCGGCATTAACCCATAGCTGCTGAACAAAGCGGCAGGTTGCACTACAAGCGGCGGAGCCTACCAGCTCTGCCGCTTTTCGTTTGCGGTGGCATTTCCGAACGCGTCGTCCTTGGAAGAGCGGAGCCGGACGCGAAGGGCTATGAGACCATTCTGCCTGTTTCGCGGAGCAGGATTTCGCTAGATTCGGCCGACTGCGTCGCTGAATCAATCGCCTTCGATAGCTTTTGCGTCATCACCTGGAAGTGATAACCCATGACTGCGAGAGTCATGGCCGCGCCGAAGCAGCGGCGATATCGCGTCGCTGCCTCCGCAAGAAACTTCCAATAGCTCCATTGGTGCCGCCCGAAGACTCCCTGGCGAATGATGGAGTGAACGAGCGCGCGCAGGTTGGCACGCGTCATCCATTGTTCCGATTGCGTCCGCGGCTGATTCTTCGCCTGCTCTCGTGCCGCGCGCTTGGCCGGCTTCGGGTGGGCGCGGTTCAAGTAGATCTTGACGCGCTCATAGTAGGCTTCGCAGTTATAAATTCTCTTCATCACCTGGCGGTAGCCCTCCACGAGCTTTGCCGCATCCATGCGGGGCAGAAAGTTCAGACGATCGCAAAACGTGTTGTTGCCGTCGCCCGCATCCACAATCCTGCCCTCCTGCCGCAAACGCCGGAAAAGCTGAGTTCCCGGCATGGCCTGCAGCAGCCCGACCATAGCGATGGGAATGCCGCTCCTCTCGATGAACTCGACCATGCGGTCGAAGATGTCTTCCTTATCGGTGTCGAAGCCCAGGATGAAGCCGCCCATCACTTCGATCCCGTAACTCTGGATCCTGGCCACGCTCTCCAGCAAACTGCGCCGCGTATTTTGCAGCTTGTTGCTCGCAATCAAGCCGGACTCGTCTGGAGTCTCAATCCCCAGGAAAACGGATTTAAAGCCCGCGTCCTTCATCAATTGCATCAATTCGGTATCGTCCGCCAAATTCAACGACGCTTCGGTGATGAACTCGAATCCGGCCTCCACTTGCGAGCGCCACTCGACGAGCGCCCGCAGCAGTTCCTTAGCCCGCGCCTTGTTGCCGATGAAGTTGTCGTCGACGATGAACACCGCTTCGCGCCACCCCGCTGCGCGCAGCTGGTCCAGCTCGGCCAGCACCTGTGCCACGGCCTTGGTCCGCGGCCGCCGCCCGTAGATCTCGATGATGTCGCAGAACTCGCAGTTGAAGGGGCAACCGCGTGAGTACTGCACGGTCATGGTGGAGTAGCGCTTCATTTTGATCAGGCTCAGGTCGGGCAGTGGGCTGACGGTCATCTCTGGCCGTTCTGCAGCCTGGTAAACGGGCCGCGCTGTTCCCTCTTCAAGATCCCGCGCCAGATCGGCGATCAGGCTTTCCGCTTCGCCGATGACCACGTGGTCGGTCTTCAGATCGGCCGCCGGCACGCTGCTGGCAATCGGCCCACCCACCACGGTGCGCAGCCCGCGCGCCCGGCAACGTTCCACAATGGCCAGCAGTGACTCGCGCTGAATGTGCATCGCGCTCAAGAGCACTACGTCAGCCCAGGCCAGATCGCGGTCACGCAGCCGCTCCACATTGGTGTCCACCAGCCGCTTCTTCCAGGCGCCAGGCAATAGCGCGGCAATTGTCATCAGACCGAGCGGAGGCTGCGCGGCACGCTTGCCCACAAATTTGAGCGCATATTTGAAACTCCAATAGGTATCGGGGAACTTTGGGTAGATCAACAGGACATTCATCGGGCGGCTCTCTAAGGAAGGAGGGCGCCGCGCACGCGAATCGGCAGAAGAGGATCTGCAGTTGGTTCCAGCGCGTCGCAAAACAGAGCGGCTGCGCTCCGGCGCACTCCTTCGGAGATAGACTCTCCTAAGCGGCCGACGGAAAACTGTACAAAAATGATCACATTTTGGGGGAGGGCCGAATCTTCAGACTTGAGATCGCCTTGAGCGCAGGGGTCCGCCTGCGCTCACCAGGCTCAGGCTCCCTTACAAAACGCTGCGGCGTCCGGAGACCAGGTTCACGACCAGGATGATCAACGCGACCACCAGCAGAAGGTGGATCAGGCTGCCGGCTATGTGAAAGCTGAAGCCCAGAACCCACAAAACCAGAAGAACGACGAAAATTGTCCAAAGCATAGACACGCCTTCTCTGTATTGCGAACGCCTGAGACGGGAACCCCGCCTCAGACGCACCCAACGCATTCACAAATGACGGTTAATTCGAAGCAATCGCCTGCGCCTTAGCGCCTCTGACTGCATTGATAAAAGGGGCGGCCGATCGAGGCGTCGCTACTTCGCCGCGCAGAACGCTGTGCGTGGAAACGTCATGCCCGTAGAAGGCATCCATGGAATCGTCGTCGCGGCGAAGATTTGCCCCGGTCAGGGTAAGTCCGGCAAACAGGCCTTTGGCCCGCGAGTAAGTGAGGACCTCGGTATTCAGCTTCCAGTCGGTATCGGCAGAAGCATGGCGTCCCACTGGTCCGGCCGCCGCAGAGGCGTCCGCTCCAATTTGGAAGTTGCTGGACATCATCCGCTGCATGCCTTTATCGCCCTGGAAAATCATGACCAGATCCACGCCCTCGACGCCGATCTGCAATCCCCAGTTGCCGCCGGTGATAGCAAAGAAAGCCGGCGCGCTCCATCCATCTGTCGTCCGGCATGTGGCGATGCCCCTGCCGTTTTCGGCCCCAAATACCAAGCCGCCCTTGATCATGTGCGGCACTACGGCAATGCACTTTGCATGCTCCAGCACCTCTTGCGGAATGCCTTTATCCGGCGCGGCCATGATCTGGTGCAGCACCAGCGTAGCGTTGTCGAGCCGGTTCTGCACATCTTCACGAGTCTCTGACCAGGCGGTGCTTGCCACACCCAAGCCCAACAATGCCACTAAAGTCATATACTTTTTCACTTATTTCACCTTTTTCTACCCATGCGCAGCGTCACTTTCTTCCGCGCACTGAGGCGCACAAGGTATCCTCACTTTAGAGGCATTCACCGACAGTGTCTGAGCAATAGGGCTCTCTCGATCGACTGCGGCCGATCGATGAGTGCTGCGGGAGATGTCTATGGAGTGGACTGCGCAATTTCGCAAAGTCGCGCTGCGGCAATCCGGCAAACCTCCACGGTTCTCTTCGGCACTAGCCCTCGGGTGTCATTTTCGCGCGACGAGTCTGGGCACAGCTTGAAAATTACCGACAAAAGTGAGCAAAATTGAACAGATTGCCCCGTCGTTTGGCCGGAAACTTGTGCTAAAGTTCCGCTGGGGCTGTGATGCAACAAGAATGCAGCGAATCTTCATTTGAATGAGGATCTTGCAGGATCAGAGGCCCTTGTTCCTATTGCGCACCCCGAGGCAGCTGCTGCGATGTTGGAGATTAAAGTGCGACAGGGGTCGCACTCTTCCCACAGAATCCCGGGCTATTCTGCAGTCGGAGGAGGCTTGAGCTATGGTTGAGCTCGAAAAGCCAGGGTTTGATGCAGGCGCGTTTCTGGCCAGCGCCGGCCTGGGGCGAAGAAGCGTCCAATTGGCGCCGAAGCAAACCTTTTTTACGCAGGGAGATACAGCGGAATCGGTCTTCTACCTCCAAAAAGGCCGGGCAAGGGTCACGGTGGTTTCGAAAGTCGGAAAAGAAGCCACGATCACGCTGCTGGGGGCCGGAGATTTTATCGGAGAAGAGTCGCTTGCGGCCCCGGCTGGGCTGCGTTTGGCGACGGCCACGGCTCTAACCGCCTGCACTGCACTCAAAATTGAGCGGGATGAGATGATCCGCGTGATGCACGAGGAGCATGACTTCTCTGACCTGTTTTTGAAATTTCTGCTGGACCGGAGTATGCGCGTCCAGGCGGACCTGGTCGATCAGCTTTTCAATTCCAGCGAAAAGCGTCTGGCGCGGATTCTCCTGTTGATGGCGGAATTTGGCCAGCCCGGCAGCCCGGAGTCGATACTTCCCAAGATCTCTCAGGAGACACTGGCGGAGATGATTGGCACCACTCGTTCCCGGGTCAGTTTCTTCATGAACCGCTTTCGCAAACTCGGCTTTGTCGAATACGACGGCCGCATACGTGTCCATAAGTCGCTGCTCAATGTGGTCCTCCACGACTGAGCCCCGCCTGATCGCATTCCTTTGAATTCAATATCAGTTTTATAGTCGAGCAATTTATCGGCAGCATTGCCTCCCAGGAATTCGATGGACGTGGGTAAATGGGTCTTCAATTCTTAGATTTCTAATTTGTGTTCAAAACTGCTCATCATTGCGGTAGTGACAACCGCATACTCGCTCTATCCCCTGTAGCACCCCTCATGCAGGTTGGAGGTTAGAATTGCACGATGCTAAAGCAAGGCTTCTCATCGTCGACGATGCGCCTTCAATTCGAATGGTGCTATCGCAAATTCTCGCGAAGAATGGCTATACCACCCGCTCTGCAGAAGACGGTTTCACAGCTTTAGCTGAGATCCGGCGCGAAGCTCCCGATTTCCTCATCTCCGATCTCAACATGCCCGGCATGTCCGGGTTTGAACTGCTTAGGGTGGTCCGGCGTCGGTTTCCTTCGATCCGAGCCATTGCCATGAGCGGTGCATTTTCCGGAGACGAGGTCCCTGCCGGCGTTGACGCCGATGCCTTCTTTCGGAAGGGCCGCGGTTTTGCCGATTTGCTGGCGATGATCAAATCGCTCCCCCTGCCGGAGCGACGAGCCCAGCCGCCTGGGGCTGCGCCTTCGCCGGTCTGGATATCGAGGTATCTGCGCAATGATGCTGGAGAGGGCTACGCAACCATTGAATGTCCGGAATGTCTGAGAACTTTTCCGGAGGTGCTCAACGGCGTAATACACCCGATAAATGAGGCGGATTGCGTCTATTGCGGAAGCCTGGTTCGCTACGCGATCTTTCAGCCGGACGAACTGGCATTCTTGTTGCCGCTCCAGCGCGAGCGCTTCACTCAACGGCCATCGCTTGAACCGATGCTGAATCTCGAGCTATGAAAGGCTTCTTCAAGGAGCAACGGAAAGAGGCTTCGATGCTGAAAATCACTGAGCTTTGCTTACTTCTGCGCGCGGAAGTTGAGTTACCTCCGAGCCTCCCCATCAAAAGACGCGAACTCATAGACGGCTGGACCTTGGTCCGCCCCCGCGGCTCGAGGATGCTGGAAAAAAAGATTCGAAGGTACGGTTGGCATTCTATCCGCATAGCCAACGAATCGCTGCAAAGCGGCGTTGGTGAATCGCCGCAACAGGCTATAGCTTGCGCGCTTAAGCTGGCTGTTCGCAGCTTCAGTGAATACTTCAATGCCGTGGAAGTGCGACACATCCGCCTGACAAAGTACCCGTGGTTCGTTCTTAGCAGGGTCGAAGTCTTTCCGTACAGAATCCAGCGGGGACCGGTGCAGTTTGTGCCAGACGATGCGCTGCCCCTTCCGGCTACCGCCCGGAGGAGACAAGTGCCGGCCATTGCATCGTGGCTGTTTCCACAGTTCAGCCGCGCAATGCCAATGCTTAACGAAATACTGACTTTGTCCCGTTGTGCACAGGAGGAACGCAATGACGATCCTGCAAATGGTGTTGATCCTGTTCATTTTTTACTGGGCCTTGCGTGTTCCGGGAGAGCCGGTTCGCGACCGGGAATGTGCGCGCCGGTCATGGCGATAGAGTTCACCATCGTCCTCACCCTGCTTTCTTTACCGCCGCATCGATGCCTCTTTTCTTCTACGCAGACTGAATGCGAGAGGCCTCAGTTGCGGTCCGCGTCCCTCGCGCCGCGAGTGGTCGAAACTGCTCAGACTCACATGATTTGAGCCGCTACGCTCAGTGATGGTTGAGGCAGGCAAATGACTTCCGCAACCACGGTGAGGAGAATTCATGAACAGGATCAAGTTTCTTGCGTTAGCCGCTGTTGCCGCATTCGCCATAGCACCTGGCGCTCCCAAGGCAACGGCTCAGGTCACTTTCGATTTCGGAGCCGCCCCCGATTGCCCCTACGGTTACTATGACTACGCTCCGTATAACTGCGCTCCCGACGGCTACTACGGTCCGGAATGGTTCAATGGCGGCGTCTTTATTGGAGCCGGTCGGTGGTTTCATGGGTCCCACGACTTTCAGGGCAAAGTCGATAACACCCTCGATCCACAGAACGGATATAGCGGTCGATTGCCCAAGGCTGGCGATAAGCCCGCAGCGCAGCGGAGAGCCGCTGAGCAATTCAAGGGAAATGAAGTGCGCGATGGGCACGGCAACATACAGCGAAGAAAGCCAAGGCGGCAAAGCGCAACACAAACCAATCCCAACCCATGCAAACGGTCGAACGACCAAGCTGTCCAGGCGAGCATTCGGGGCGCCGATCCCCACTCTGAGGTCGAACCATTGAAGCCCCTTTGACAGACAAAAACCGCACTTTCTTTGATCGAGGCGCAGAAGATGTATTTCGGTGCCTTCGTCGAAGTCTCTCAAGTTGAACCCACGGAGGTGGACCCATGAATAAAGATCGAGTGAATGGCACGATCGACGAAGTGGTGGGAAGCGCCAAGCGAACGGCGGGTAAGTTGACCGGCAATACCCCGCTCCAGGTTAAGGGCATGGCCCAGCAGGTGAAGGGAAAGCTTGAAAATACCCTGGGTAAGGCCAAAGATGCAGTCCGTGGAACCAACCAGGGAACCAAGGTGCAAAATGGCGCCGCACATAAGTAGAGTTATGCTTAGTTGAAGGCCGACTCAAATTAGCACGCGCAATCTGAATCATTGCGACAAGATGAAGTCGACATGAGTGGGAGTCCAGGGTTTGCGCAGCATTCGTCGGCTCTGGCTTTCTTGACCGTCCCGGCGCTGGGCGGTCACAAGCCGGGGCGGACGTGCCTTGATAAGCAGTGGGTGCACATCCTAATTCTCTCTTGCCGACATCCGCCCCATCTCGTTGGATTCGATCGCTGCTGAAGTCGCTCGGGCCCGGGATCATCACCGGGGCTGCCGACGACGACCCTTCGGGCATCGCCACATACTCCGTTGCCGGCGCGCAGCTCGGAACCAAACTTCTCTGGACTGCACTTCTGACATGGCCGCTGATGGCCGCTGTGCAGATGATGTGCGCCCGCATCGGCAAGGTGACGGGACAGGGCCTGGCCGCGAAATCTCAAGCAACGATTTCCCAAATGGCTGTTGCTTGCGGTCGTCATCGCCCTTTTGACCGCCAACACGATTAACATTGCCGCGGACCTGGCGGGCATGGCAGATGCGGCTTCCATGCTTTCGGGCATCAATTCCCGCTGGTTTGTAGTGGCGTTCGCGCTTCTTATTTCGTGGGCAACCATCCGGCTCCAGTATCAGCAGATCGCGAACGTGCTCAAGTGGCTGGTGCTTGTGCTTTTCGCTTATCCGATTACTGCGTTTGTGGTGGGAGCCAACTGGGGCCAGGTGCTGCGCGATACCCTGATTCCTTCCATGCCGCATACCAGAAATGGATGGGCGACGCTGGTGGCGATCCTCGGCACCACGATCAGCCCGTATCTTTTTTTCTGGCAGGCGAGTGAAGAAGTCGAAGAGGAGAAGTCGGCAGGCCAAAGTTCGCTCGCCCAGCGCAGAGGAGCCACATCCGAAGAGCTCGAATTAAGAAACATCGATGTGGGTGTCGGCGCGTTTTTCTCGAACATGGTCATGTTCTTCATCATCCTGACCACTGCCATCACCCTCAACCGGCACGGCATCACGAATATTGAAACCTCCCGGCAAGCAGCCGAGGCCCTGCGTCCGTTTGCCGGCAACTTCGCTGCAACCGTGTTCACGCTCGGCATTGTCGGAGTCGGGTTTCTTGCCATCCCCACGCTGGCGGGATCGGCCGCGTACGCCTTCGCTGAGACCCTGGGATGGCGGCAGGGCTTGAACAAGAAACTGAGACAGGCGCGCTGGTTTTACGCTCTGATTCTGGTCTCTACCGCAGTGGGCGTCGCGCTGGACTTTATCGGCATCAATCCGGTAAAGGCGCTCTACTGGACAGCGGTCATCAACGGATTGCTGGCGCCATTCCTCATGGTCGCAATCCTGATTGTGGCGGCGGACAAGAAGCTGATGCAGGGCCAGCCGAGCTCCCGCCTGGGATGGATTGTTGTGGCAATCACGACAATCGCCATGTTCGCAGCCGGCATTGCGATGTTTGTTGTGTAAACCGCGGGATTAACTGAAGTCCGGAGTTTTGTCTGCCCGAGCTGCAGATTGATGCAGCGCCACGTTTGTCCGCAGCATCGCTCTTGCGCAGGCCGCTCACCTTCCAGATTCCAAAGCAAATGCCGGCCACCAGCAAGCCCACGAATACACAGATCAGCGGAGTCGACCATTTCTGGAGCGTCCCAGACCACATGCGGATGGCGTGGCGTCCGTAGACCACGCCGAGCCAGGCAATGAGGAGTAACGCAAGGTTCGAGCCGCACCATAGACGACCAGGAAGCGGCGGCGCGAGACGCCCAGCGCGCCAGCGGCAAGCGCAAACGGCAAAAACGGAATCGGCGGAGGAAGCACGGCGGGAAGAAACACGGCAAGGATGCGGTGATGCTCCACCCACCCGCGATTCGCCTAAGAAAGCGCGCCGGCACGTAGCGGTGCAATGCCGCTTCGCCTCCTCTGCGCCCGAGGTCCCAGGTAGCGTATCCGCCGACAAGGCTCCCGGCGATGGCCAATGCGGCGAGCAGCCAAGGATCTCCACCGTGCGCCACCAGCCAGAGTAACAGCAGGTCAGTGCTGCCGGGCAGAGGCAGAGGAATGAACGAGGAGTCGACGACGGCAACGGAGAAAAGCCCCAGGGCTCCCAGTGCGTGAGCCAATGCGGCATCAGCGAGTGATGCAGAGGGCGGGCAAAAAAAAAGGCCATTTGTCGAATAGGAATACTCATACACGGATGACTTTACATTTGGATACCGGGCGCCACAAACGACATATCGTTTGATGCCGGGCGCTTGATGATCTTTGCCGGCTTCCTCGACGGCTGCCCGCCGGGCCGATCGCCTCCCAAAGATGCGTTTCCCGAATCAGTTCAGCGAGGCCTGCCTTTGAATCTGGCGGGCGTTGACAGTGACCCTGGCGAGGTGGAAGCCGGCAAAACTCGTAACCTGCACGGAATCCAGCTCGGCGGCATTGAACCGCCCCCTCACCGCAGGAAGAGTCCGTGCCAATGCCCGATGGATCGCGGTTTCAGCCGTCCTGCCGAGTGCTTGCGACGAGTGCGAATCCGCCAGCCACATAAAGTGCCAGCCAACGCTGCGGATTGCGGCATCCAGCTCCATTGCCACAGTCCCCATCGCCTCTGCCCATCCCTTGGAAAACGGCTCCTGACGCAGAGTGAACTGTACTCGGCAGGATGCATCCATCCCGCAGGAAGATCGTGTTGATCTTCATTGTTGTCGAACTCCCGGGGGTCTGAGCAACCGGTTCCGGCCCGGATCGGACGGCATCGGAATTGAGGCGGCGGATACGCTCGGGGAAGAATGTCCCGAGGTGATCGCTTCGGCAGTGGCTGGAACTCTCTTCCTCTCGGCCGCGGACTTGATCCCGGCGGCGCCAAGCGGGCTCACCGGCCGCATCCTACCCAGCCTCATGGCTCGGCGCGCAGCGAAATACTTTTCTACGTCGATTTTCTTGATGAGGCCCATCGGCCCTCCAGTCGTTCTGTTAATTTCCGCTGCGGCCTCTTTGAGAACCGCAGAGGTTACATGGTTCTGTTAGTTCAGGCTTCCAGTCGTTGGGTTCGCCGGGCTTCCAATTGCTTCGCCCGATACAACCAGTTCCACTCTCCGGTTCTCTTGCCGTCCAGCGGAGTTATCGTTCGAGGCTACCGGCGAGCTATTCCCGAAGCCCGTTGCGCTGACTGAGTTTGCCACGACGCCCTCTTGCACGAGGTAATCGCGAACTGCCCCCGCGCGGTTCTCTGAGAGCTTCTGATTCATCTCATCGCCGCCGACATTGTCGGTGTATCCGCCGACTGCAATGTTGAGCCCTGGGTATGCGATCAATATTCCGGCAACCTTTGCCAGTTTCTCCCGCGCGCCAGGCTTCAACGAGTATTGCCCGGTGTCAAACAGCACATCGGACATGCTGACGATAAGCCCGCGCGCGCTGTCGCGCGTCTCGAGGATCTCATTGAGTTGCACTGACAATTGCGCGCGCATGGCCGCTTTTTCGCTGTCCGCCTGGTGCTCTCTATCCTGCGCTTGCTGGGCAGTCAAGCGGGCCTGGTCGGCATCGGCTTGAGCGGCGTTGATTGCCGCTGCTGATGTTGCCTGGTTGTTGACCATGTCCGTCTGGGCCTTTGTCGTGGCGGCTTGTGCATTTGCCGCGTCAGCCTGGGCCTTTGCCGCGGCGGCCTGGGCATTCGCCGCATCGGTCTGAGCCTGCTCCTTTTGACGCGTCGCCTTGTCGGCTTGCGCCTGCGACTGTGCCTGCGCATCGGCCGAAGCCTGGCGTTCGCTCGCCGCTGCGATCCTCTTCGATCTTTTTGACGGCTATTTCTCGCGCATCTTCCGCAGTCTGCACGGTCTCCCGGGACTTCGCAATCAGTTGCTTCTGATCTGAATGCCCTTCCGTTGCGTATCCGTCGGCGCTGTTCATCAACTGGACAGCGTGCTGATAGCTTTCGCCGGCGTACTTCTCGGCTCCCTCGGATTTGGCGATGCGCACTGCATTTCGCGCTTCCAGAAACTCCAATGGCAGCTTGGCATCCAGAACCACCGGGTCGAACTTGTATCCGGTCGGGATATAACCGCCGCGCTCCATAAGTTCATATTTTGCGTTCACTGCTTCAGGTGTTCCCTTGGTGTCGGCGCGAATAACATTCTCGAGCACGACAACATTGCTGGGCTGGCGAACGGCGAAATAGGGCTCCGCGGTGACGATCAGCGCGAATGCCTGGAGATCGGTGGTCGCAGTCAGCTTGCTGCGATCGTTGCCGCCGATCAACACCTCTCCAAGGTTCACTGCGTGGCCATCAGGCGAGATCGCCCACATCACATAGGTCAGATATTCGGTGCCGAAGGTCGTGGGGCTTTGCAAATTCCCGAAGTCCGCTTCCACTTCCATGGTGCCGCGCTTGCTGCGCACTTTGGCTTTTCCATCGGCTGAAGGCAGCAAAGCGGTTCCGGCCAGATCCACGTCCGTGGCTCCGCCGCGATGCTGATAGTCAATCGCTTCGACGGTGCGACTGGTCTCGCTCACGACATAGGTGGGCATTGAGCCGACAGGCACGAGGGCGATCGACTCTTGCGGGCTGGCTTGAGCAAACGCGCTCACGCTGAGGGCACTTCCGATCACGAACAATAGTGTGTGCTTCACGATATCTCCTGCAGTCAAAAGACTGCCGTATTGCGTTGTTGTCTTAAGTTGGCGGGCGAAGCCGTGCGGCCTTCAATGGTCTGACTTGTCAACGCCCGACGCGGAATTGATGGAGGTGATCGAAACAGCCCGTAGAGATTTGCGATCCACAAGACCAAAACGATGACGACCAGGCCGTTCAGGATCGATTTGATCTGTCCCTGCATGGGGATAAACCTGTTCACAAGCCACAACAGAAGCCCTGCTGCAACAATTGTGATGAGGACGGTGGTAAGTGGCATATCATGTTCTCCAATCATTTTCCCGGATTCGATACCGTCTTGGGCATCGCTCGAGAAGTTACGAGCGTTCGGCTCACTTAGCGCGGGAGCCATCAGAAAGAGGAGAACGATTACTCCGCTTCATCCTTATTCTTCCAAGTCGGCTGGAGAAATAGCTGAGCCATAATGCTCATCCGAGAGAGTGAAGGAGAGAATGTCAAACGGGGCACGATCTGGTGCGTTCAGAGACAGATAGGGCGGCTATTACCGCAGAATGTCCTAATGCGATGGAGCTGGAGGCAAGGTTTCGCGGAAACCGGCGATTATTCGGCTGCGCCATCGGCGCTTGGATTATGCCAGCCGCCATCTGCAGCGATGAGCGCGTCAGCCTCTTTCGGCCCCCAGGTGCCGCGCTTGTAGCGGCGAACCCGATGATGGTTCTTGAGGACCCGATTCACCACCTCCCATGCGGCTTCAACCGCGTCCTCGCGAGTGAAGAGCGCCCCGTCGCCTTTCATGGCGTCGCCCAAAAGCCGTTCGTAAGGCGTTTCCTCGCCCGGCTGTTCGTCTGACAGGTAAAGCTCTCGCTCCTCTCCGATGAATTCCTCACCCGCAAGCTTCACGCGGGCAGCCAGAGCGATGGCCGAGTTGGGAGAGAGCCGGAAGCGCAGGTAATTCGACCTGCTATTCGGCTGCACTGCGTCGGCAAAAAGCTTCTGCGGAGGCCGCTTCAGCTCCACCAGAATCTCGGTCGCGGTGGTTGGCAGATATTTACCCGAGCGCAAATACCACGGCACTCCGTCCCAGCGCCATGAGTCGATGAAGAGCCGCAGGGCGCAGTAGGTTTCCACGTCGGAGCGCTTCGCCACGTCCGGCTCCTCTCGATAGCCGGCATACTGGCCGCGCACCACGTCGTCGGGCTTCAGAGGGCGCATGGCCTTAAAGACCTTGGCCTTCTCGTTGTGCACATCTCCAAAGTCCCGCCCCGCGGGCGCTTCCATGGCAAGCAGCGCCACGATCTGGAAAAGATGGTTCTGGATCACGTCGCGCAGACAGCCTGCTGTCTCGTAAAACGCGCCGCGCTTACCCACGCCGAAATCCTCCGATAGAGTGATCTGAACGCTGGCCACATAGTTGCGATTCCAGATCGGTTCCAGAAACGAATTGGCGAAGCGGAAATAAAGAATATTCATGATCGCTTCCTTTCCAAGGAAGTGATCGATGCGGAAAATCGAGTCTTCAGGAAACACCGCGTGCGCAACCTGGTTCAGCTCACGCGCCGAAGCCAAATCGCGCCCAAACGGCTTTTCGACAATCACGCGCGCATTCTTGGCCAGGTTCGCGGCTCCCAGTCCTTTAATCACCGTTTCAAAGAGCGCAGGCGGAATCGCCAGATAGTGCGCAGGCCGCCGCGCCTTCCCCAGCGCGGCTTTAATCGCCGTGAATGTATTGCTGTCCGTATAGTCTCCGCTCACGTACTTCAGCAGCGACAGAAGGCGCTGCAGCGCGCGCTTGTCATCGATTCCGCCGGCTCGCTTGATGCTGTCCGTCGCACGCCGGTGCAGCCGCTCCAGGCTCCATTTCGGAAAGGCAACGCCGATCACCGGAACCTTGAGTGCGCCGCGCTTCACCATCGCATAGAGCGCCGGGAAGATCATTTTGTGGGCCAGATCGCCCGTCACGCCAAAAACCACCAGAGCATCCGATTGCGACTCGGCCATCAGGCGCCTTCTTTCTGGCCGCGTTTTCTCTTCGTGGCCGCCGAATTGGAATCGCAGTGCGGATAAGAGCTTGTCGGCAAAACTGTCTTCGCCGCGCGAACTGAAGCGCTCATACAACGCAGCACTCAGTACGGGAGCCGGAACCGACTCGTCGATCGCAGCGGTAATCGTCCAGCGTCCCTCACCCGAGTCCGACACGCGGCCCGGCGAATTTTGCCAGATCCGGGCTGTCGAGCAGAGAGATGGCGGTCAGATCCAGGAGCCACGAAGAGATCACGCTGCCGCGGCGCCAGACCTCGGCGATGTCGGCAAGGTTCAGGTCGTATTGGTACACCTCAGGGTTGCGCAGAGGCGTAGTCTCGGCGTCCACAGCTTGCTGCTGCTTGCCGACGTTGGCATGGTGAAGAATGTTCAACCCCTCCGCATACGCGGCCATGATTCCGTACTCGATTCCGTTGTGCACCATCTTCACAAAGTGGCCGGCGCCGTTGGGGCCGCAGTGCAGATAGCCGTGCTCGGCGGTGCCGCCCACTTTTTCCCGGCCGGGCGTGCGCGGCGCTGAATCGATGCTTGGCGCCAAGGCGGAAAAAATAGGGTCGATCCGCTGAACCACATCCTTTTCGCCGCCGATCATCAGGCAATAGCCGCGTTCGGCTCCCCACACTCCGCCGCTGGTTCCCGCGTCCACATAGTGGATGCCCTTGGGCTTCAGTTCCGCGGCGCGGCGAATGTCGTCGTGATAATAAGAGTTTCCGCCATCGATGACCACATCGCCCGATTCGAGCAGCGGGGTCAGGCCTTTGAGTGTCGCATCGACCACGCCGGCCGGCACCATCATCCAGATGGCGCGAGGCGTTTTCAATTTCTTCACGAAGTCCTCAAGCGAATTCGTGCCAACCGCGCCTTCCTTGGCAAGCGATTGCACGGCTTCCGGATGAATATCGTACACAACGCATTGGTGGCCGGCCCGCATAAGACGCCGCACCATGTTCATTCCCATCCTGCCCAAGCCGATCATGCCCAGTTCCATTGAATCCTCCCGATACGATATTTGATGCGTACGCGGAAATAATTGTGCGCTGTTATGCGATGCCGCCGCGCACTGCCCGATTGATTCAGGCGTAGCGCGGCAGTAACAGGGAATTCATAGCCTTGTTGTTGGGCATTACTTCTTCTACGGTCCGACGAGACCCGTACGGAAATCATACGTGGTGAGCCGGTTACGGTTTCAGGGTTTTCCCTGGCAGTCGGAGTGCTGGCATTGGCACGCGAGTTCCGTCATGCCCTTTGCGTCGCGGCAGACTTCGCTACAGAATTTCTTACCCTCTGCAGGAGTGCAGTTGCAAGCTGGATGGGCACATTTTGACGTTGCATTCATATTTATCTCCTCTGATCGGTTGTGGGTTTGGTTGATGCCTCGGATGGAGTTCGCGGCGGCTGAGCAATGGAAAGGGAAACATGAGGCTGGTATTCGCCGCGTGCTCTCACCACGCAGCACGCTATGGTTTTTGAGTTGCCGCGGCAGTGACCTGCACGGGCTTGTCGGCGTCAGTCGTAGATGAGCTAACCGCAGGCGCAGGTTTGTCTGCCGGTATCTCGGTTCCGGCCGGATAGATGAGAATCTGGATCGAGCCCCAATCCGCATCCGAGGCTCGCGCCCGCCTGCTTGCCCATTCCCAGCGTCTTGAGCTGGCTGTCGTCAAATCCAAAGTTCTCAACCAGGTACTCGCGGATCACCATCGCCCTGGCCTCGGTGAGCACGAGATCCTTCTGGGTATCGCCATCCATGCCAGTGGAAACCACGACGACCGCAACTCCGAATTGAGTCTGTGCCAGGAAGTCGCCAGCGTCTTTGAGAGTTTTCTGATCCTTCATCTTGGCCGAATCGCGGCCATCGAAGAGCTGCTTTGCCGCGTAAAGTAAATATCTTTTCCGGCGTAGCCTGCGGTAGCCCGCTGATCCTGTTTGCCGCCAAATCGGAGGAGTCTTCGTATCCGCGCTTCTTGAAATACCCGCTCAAGAAGAAGTTGTGCTTCAAGGCTTCCATATTCTCCTGGAAGTCCGTTACGCCGGCCTGTGCCTGCATCATCGTGTCTTGCGAGTGTCGCCGTAGTCTGTTCCAGGTTGTTATAGAGTTGCTTGTCGTTCACCAGGGCTCCCACGGTTCCCTGACCCGAATCGATCTTGGCGCTTACCGAATTCAGATGCGCCGTGGCCAGCGTTGCGTTTTGGATGGCCTGTTGACTGCTATCCAGAATGCCGCTCGTCTTCTTGAGCATATCCGCCATCACCAGCGGCGGTTCGCTCTGGATGGTCTCGCCATTCTTCACTTCGGCTTGTCCGGCAGATCCGAACGAAATGGCCACGAACTGATTGCCCAACATCCCCTCGGTTTCGATCGAGGCTACTGAGTCACTCTTGATGATCTCCTTTGTCGATCTGTCGAGCTCCATGACGACGGTGACCTTATCGCCTGGCTTGTGAGGCAGCGGGATGCTCATGCACATTTCCGCTATGAACGCCGCCCACCTGCACGTCAGCTCCCACAGCCAGGCCCGCAACGTTGTCGAATTGCGTCTTCAGTTGGTAGGTGGAGCTAAACAGATACTCCTTGCTCCCGATGATGAAGACCCCGGCAGCCAGAACTGCCAGCGTCGCAACGATAAATGCTCCCAACCTTGCCACTCTCGACATAAGTCCTCCTACGATTGCTTTAGAAATTCCTTCACAAAACCGATGTCGCTTTGTTGAAGGTCTTCAAACGTGCCCTCGATCACTACGTCGCCCTCATTCAGCAGGGCGAGACGGCCGGCGATCGTCTTGGCGCTATGCAGATCGTGCGTTACTACGATGGACGCCATTCGACGTTCCCTCTGGAGCTTGAGAATCAACTCGTCGATTTCGCCGGAACTGATGGGGTCGAGGCCGGCCGTCGGCTCGTCGAGCAGCAGAATCTCCGGCTCAAGCGCCAGCGCACGCGCCAGGCCCACGCGCTTTTGCATTCCGCCTGAAATATCGGACGGCATCTTATCGATGTCGCTTTCCAGCCCTACCTCGGCCAGCAACTGCCTTACACGGTCGGACCGCTCGGATTTGGACATGTCTCTGCGATGGTGCTCAAGGGGGAAGGCCACGTTTCCGGCGACGGTGAGCGAATCGTAGAGCGCCGCTTGCTGAAACAGGAAACCCATCTTCTTCCGGATCTCTCCCATGCGGTCGAGAGCCAGCCCGGCGATGTCCTGGCCATGAATGCAAATCGATCCGGAGTCGGGCGTATCGAGGCCAATGATCAGCCTCAGCAAGCACGCTTTTCCCCGTGCCGCTGCGCCCGAGCACGGCCAGGGTTTCTCCCTGGTTTACGCGCAAGCTGATCCCGTTTAGAACCTTGTGGCCCGCGAAGGACTTGTACACGTTCTCGACGGCAACGACGGGCGCAAGACTGTCTTGCCCGGGTGCTGCTTGCTTCGTCGCAATGTCATAAGCTGTGGCCATATTTGTTTCACGAATGCTTCAAACAACGGTTAAGGAAAGAAAACGAGGATGAATTTCACCAGGACGACGTCGGCCAGGATAAGGAAGAGCGAGGCCAGCACGACCGAGTTGGTGGCTGCGCGGCCCACACCCGCAGCTCCTCCGCGCGTGCGCATTCCCTGAAAGCATGCGATGAGCCCGATGATCAGTCCATAGACGGCGGTCTTGAATGTCTGCGGCAGGAATGCACTGAAAGTGGCGCCATTAAAGCCGCTGGCAATGAACTGATGGAACGAGAGCGGTTCAACCATGGCCTGTGCAAACCAGCCAGTAAGCAATGCGCATGCGTCGGTGGCAAGGGTCAGCAGCGGCAGCATCAGGATGCAGGCCAGTATTCGTGTCGCCGCCAGAAGCCTGTAGGGGTTGATTGCGGATGCCTCGATGGCGTCGATCTGCTCGGTCACTTTCATCGATGCCAGCTCCGCGCCCATTCCCGCGCCTACGCGTCCACTTACGACCAGGCCGGTAATGACTGGTCCCATGACCTGGACAACGGAGTACACGAGAGTGGCGGGAAACATCGATTTGGCGCCGAATCGACTGAGACTGTAGCGGGCTTCGAGCGAGATGATCACGCCAATTGCGGCGCCAGCCATGGCGACCAGCGGCAGAGACTTCGACCCAACTTCGTCGAGTTGCCGAATCAGTTCGCGCCACTCATACGGCGGCGTTACCGCGGCCCTCAGGACTCGCCAGGAAAAGATTCCCAGTTCCCCGAACCACTCGAAAAAGCCGTTGAACAGCCCCATGGCAGAGTTCGCAATTGCGAACGTGGGTGCGCTCCGCCGTACCGGAAGTGGAGGGCTTATATCCGCAACAGACGTAAATCCGCGTTCGCTCATTGTTTTGGGCCTGGATCCGGAGCGCCGTGCCCGTTGTTCAGATGCATGCGTGAAATCAGGGCGTGGGGTCCGCTATAGAAAAACTCAAGAGCAATGTTGCCGCCCACATAACTCAACAGGCTGTAGTTGCCCATCCGGAACGCATCCTTTGCGCCGAAGCGGTCCGGATACCACCCGTAAACCGCAATCATGGAGCCCGCATAAGGCGCGGCAAGCGCTGAGAATGAGAAGAAGCGATGGCCGTCTTCGCCGCGGCGCCCTGTGAAAGTGGAGATCACGGCATGGCGCAACCGTGGAAATGGGCCACTGCATTCGCAGCGGTAGTACAAAGTATCTTCCCTAAAGGCTTCCGCAAGCCCGTAGCGCGTGGTGGTTCCAATCGTCGCAATGGCGAAGTCGGAACCGAACCTCTTGCCGAAACCCTCGACGCCCTGACCCCACTCCGGTGGAGAATTGGTCCACTGGTTGATTCCAGCTGCGAGACGCGACCCCGGCGATTGGATACGGACCGAATGCGTCGAAAGCGTAGTTGTTTACCTTCATTCTTTCGGTCGGCCGAACGTAGGTCAGGTCTAGCTTTCCAGAACTCGCGATTCTTGTAGTTGTCGAGGGATCTTCAGAAGAGGCCAGTGCTTGTGATCGCACCAGTCCTGGCATCGCGGCCATGGTCACCGTGACCAGCACCAGGAGTTTCGCCCGGTGAACCACCGTGTCGGTTGCCTTTTTGCCTGATTGGCCAACGTGACTTTGCGCCAGACGAGCCCGCAAAGCCAGCAGGAAATGCGACTCCGAGATCCGCTTCGATGATCGCATTGGCCCTCCGTTGATTGGCATCGCCCATTTCAGTCACGGCATGCGCCACGATTGAGCTGCCCCGTCGTTGGCTATGCCCATAGAGATGCTCACAGAATGGAGGGTTCAAAGGATGGTCACATTTGCTCGTGATCGCACAATGCGTGCGTCTGCATCACGGCTCGGGGCAGTTCATCCCGCCACGCTTCCAGAGCACTTTTCTGGGTGAGCAATATTGACCAGACCCGCGCTTGGAATTCGGGCGATGATGGACAGAGGTTGGTGGTAATTGCGGTTCATCGCAGGTGTGGAGTGTCCCCACGTTGCGCCAGCCCCCAACGATCAACTCGGGGCTAAGTTGCCGGCGCCAGATGGCAAAGATCTCTGTGCCGCTCTACTCTCGAGCACAGCGTTCGCGGTCTTTGATCAATTCTCAATACACTCCCACTGCAGCACGCAGCGGCGACGCGTTTCTGGCGCGAAGAAGCCGCCAAAGAACGAACTGAAACGGAGTAGCATTTTGAGGACTAAGAAAATCACGAAGTTCGATTCCGCAGCCTTTCTTGCAAACGCCGGTCTGGGACGAGCCATCGTCGAGCTGAAGCCGCAGCAGACGTTTTATTGCCAGGGAGACACGGCCGACGCTGTGTTCTATCTGCAAAGAGGCCGCGCAAAAGTCACCGTTGTCTCGCAGAAAGGCAAAGAAGCCACACTCACCCTACTGTCCGTTGGCGATTTTGTTGGCGAGTCGTCTCTGGCTGCGATCGGTGGCTTGCGGCTGTCTACTGCAACTGCCGTGAACAGCTGTACTGCGCTCAAGATCAGCAGAAACGAGATGATTCGAGTGATGCATGATGAGCCCGCATTCGCAAGTCTGTTTCTCAAATTCCTGCTTACGCGCAGCATGCGAACCCAGGCCGATCTTGTCGATCAGCTGTTCAACTCAAGTGAAAAGCGATTGGCGCGGATTCTCCTGCTGATGGCAGAGTTCGGCAAGCCGGGTGAACCGGAGACCTTGATCCCGCCGGTTACTCAAGAAACGCTGGCCGATATGATCGGCACAACCCGATCACGGGTCAGCTTCTTTATGAACCGTTTTCGCAAGCTCGGCTTTATCAGCTATAACGGCCGAATCCAGGTGCACAAGTCGTTGCTAAACGTGGTATTGCTCGATCAATTGCCAGACCACAACGCGCAGAAGCCCGAAATTCTTCCCGTCCCGTAAGCTGTTTTAGCTCGCAGTGTGAAGACAAGTTGCGTTCTGGACCCGAATCGCGTCATGAGTGCAAATGTCCTTCAATGAGCGTCGCAGTCTTTCCCCGGCGACGATGGAGAAACTGCGCAAGCCTGCTTGTCTTGTTTCGGCAGTATGCGTGAGGGCTTTGCTAAATCCAACCGGCGTCTATAACGTAGCTCTGATTGGTGATGGCCGAACTGTCGTCCGAGGCAAGGAATAAGATCAGCCGAGCGACCTCCTCTGGGAGGATCATTCTCTTCAGTGCCTGATTTGTCAGGACCTTCGCCTTGTACTCCTCGGTAAGCCAGAGCCGCTTCTGCCGTTCGGTGAGGATGGCACCCGGCATGATGCAATTGACTCGGATGTTGTCTGCGCCGAGTTCATGAGCAAGGGTGCGAGTCATCCCGACGACGGCTGCTTTTGCCGTAACATACACAACTTGGCTTGTGGAGGGGATGACCCATCCGATAGAGCTCATGTTGATGATTGAACCTCGATGCGCCTTCTTCATCGAGGGAATCACAGCCTGCGACATGAAGAACTGGTGTTTGAGATTGACGGCGATCGTTCTGTCCCAAAATTCGGGCGTGACCTCGGCAAAATCATGGCGCGTATCGTTCCCGGCATTATTCACCAGCACATCGACGGTTCCAAACCGCTGCAAGACGGATTGGACTGTGCGCTGCACCTCGGCAATATCTGTCAAATCGCAGTGATAATAGATCGGCTTGGCGGCGCCTGCCGTAGACAGCCGCTGTACAAGCGCAGCCGCCGTCTCATCCTGAATGTCCAGGAAGGCGACCTTGGCCTGCTGGATGGCAAAGGCTTCTACAATCGCCTCGCCGATGCCGCTTGCGCCCCCGGTAACGACAATGGCGCGATCACGAAGACTCGGGTAAGTGGCGTATGCTGCTGCCTGCTCCATGGCGCAATTTCCTTAGTTCATCTCCTCGGATCATCGCTGACACAGCTCTGCCACAGAGACGCAAATCGCCAGCGTCGATTTTGTCTCGCCTATAACTATTTGATTTTAGTTGATTTATGGTGCGCCCGGAGAGATTCGAACTCCCGACCTGCTGATTCGTCGTTCTAACCTAACGTAGATTCGACAACTTAGAGCAATCTGTTGATTTTGGTAAATCATTGTTTTCATTGGATGTTCTCTATTGCCGGGTCAAAAGGAAGCAACAGTATACAAGCGGCCACTGGGCACAAAATTGGGCACAGTCTTTCCGAATATTAGACTTAACAAATCGGGACATGAAAAGCATTCCCCCGCCGCAGAGTTGGCAGTCCCTTCATTGTTATGTGCAGAAACTCAATCGCATTTAGTGTGACAGAACAGGTTCTTATTTTCCCTCAGGAGTTCTTTGCGGCCAAGGCGTATCCGGCCTTGTACAACGTGGGAATCAGGGCAATACCACAATACAATGTTGAGCAATACGATCTCGACTTTGCTGTGATTATCGGAGACCGCCGTCTGAATATTGAGGTGGACGGCGAACGCTACCACCGAAGCTGGACGGGCGAGCTCTGTCCGCGAGATAGGCTGAGGAATCAGCGCCTGATAGAACTGGGGTGGGAAGTGAAGCGATTCTGGGTTTATGAGGTTCGAGATCGCCTGCCCGAATGCGTGCAATTCGTAAAATCCTGGATCGAACGAGGACCCAATTAAGCAATCCGTTTTGGAACGATTACCCAAGCCACAAACGGGACCGTTCCGCAGGAAGTTGGGCTCCGTCCGTTGGATCAGTCCCGAAATGTCGGCTTTGCTACTGGAATTCTGTGCCCTGCCGCCGGGCTGGGGTCCGAGGAGGCTCCCGGAGCCTAGAAGTAGTCCCACGAATGAGAATCAATTTCAACAACCGCTATTGCAAGCTGTTGTAACACGCAAGGAGCCGATTGAGGAGTCCGACGACCGTTGAAAAATGCCCTCCGCCGATTCGACAATGAATCAACAAATTCCAGCGTGCGTCGATTAACTCGATTCATCCAGGAGACTGCTTCTAGTAGCCGCCCTCACTTGTGCTGAATCGCCTCAGGCGCGCGATCCCGATCCAGCGGCCGCAACTTTACCGTCCACTCCAGCGCCGCCTTCACAGGGGGAAAGCAGACCGTTGCGGTGCAAGCCTGGTATTCGAGCTGGCCGGTGACGCGCATCTCCGATTCCTGAGCGAACGACGGCATCGTCTTGGGGTTTACTTGGGCCGACACGATCGTGGACAGAACCGTCTTGCCCGTATACACAGGGACCACTTGATGTAGCTCCGGAAAGTTCATCGTCTCCGGCGCTGGGTAGCTCACATTTTGCGCAGCATAGAGATCGGAAGCATCGATCTTCACCGAGACGGGGCGATAATCCATCTTTTCCGCGCCGGGCGCATACACATGCGTCTCCGGCCCCGGCGTCAGGCTCACCAGAAGCTGGACCAGGAAGCCGGGAGTCACCTCGTCATCGGATTGCGACGTGGTCACAGTCACGTGCGGCGTGGCATCCAGTTGCCGCGAGGGCGTCGGCAGCGAAAAGCCATTGAACAGCGCATCGTACACGTTGCTGGCCGTCCAACGATTCGCCACCCCTGACCCGAAGAAGCGCTTCTCGATCGTTCCGTGTGGATCGATGAGATAGTAGCCCGGGTAGGGAATGCCCACCTGCATTCCCGTCGCCTGGGTATTGCGAATCCCAAAGGCGTCGATCACCGAGGAAGTTGGGTTAGAAAGCAGCGGATAAGTAATCGAGCGTCGCCTGGCGAAATC
The DNA here is from genome assembly GCA_963782285.1 of uncultured Acidobacteriaceae bacterium. Lineage (GTDB taxonomy): Bacteria > Acidobacteriota > Terriglobia > Terriglobales > Acidobacteriaceae > Telmatobacter. Next base: position 7,527 of record CAWAJH010000014.1, on the reverse strand, counting down.
CGCAAGGATCGCCGGCGAATCATAGCTCAGCGCGGCGATCCGGATTCCCTTGGCCGCGAAGGCGTTCTGCGACCGCTCCAGATCGACCAGCTGCCCCTTGCAGAAGGGGCACCAATCCGCCGACCGGAAAAAGAGCAACACAAGCCCCTTGGGCCCGGTCAGCGAGCTCAGGTTCTGGGTCTTGCCCGTCTGGTCCTGAAGTGTGAACGAAGGAGCCTTGGCCCCCGGTTGGAGCCCGCCAACTTCCTGGCCAGCGGTCATGAACGATCCTGCAAGCAACGCCAGACCTACGGTCGTAATGCGCCGGACATCCGCTTTCGAGAGTATGCCATCCTCCGGAACCCGTTTGGGACGGAATCGACTACCCCTTCATGATAAGCTCCTGGATGTGGTGTGCTCGACACCTTCTGTGACAGTTGACGTGAAACAACCTGGCACGGTGATGCGCCCTGAATGGCTCAAAAATCCCGCAGAGCGATGCGTGAGGTCAAGATTGGCTCCCGATTGGATGGTCGGCAAACCAGAAGTTAGGCGAATTTCGGATAGGTCCCGCGATGTCGGCATGGCGACTGGAATCTCGTGCCCTGTCGCCAGGCTAGGGTCTGAGGAGGCTCCGGGGTCCCGGGGTGTTTTTCCGTTACCAATGCCAGTGTCTGTGACCTAGTCTAGATTTCAGGTTGATGCCAAGTTAGTACCGCCGGCAACGGACTCTAGGCCGCAAGCCAAACAATCTGAACCGGCGTTTTTCCCAGGAACCATGGCAAAGCTTCTAGCCCTCATTCAGCAGATGCGAGCCTTCCTTTAAGGCGATGCCCGTCAGCTGGCGACGGCGAGCTTCCGTCATATAGTGGCTTAGTTGAACCGCGGCAGTGAAATAATCTAGTCCTCCGATGCGGATGTTGGAGATGCAGTTGCGCTCGGCGTCGGTCCGGCCAGGTTGAGGCTTCCAAGTGATATAGACCCCGAGCGAGTCGGGCGAACTGAGTCCAGGGCGCTCGCCGATAAGCACTACCGACAGTTGCGTCCCAAGCGCCGCTCCGATCTCGTCTCCAATGGCTACTCGTCCCTGCTCCACGATGGCAAGAGGCGCCAACCGCCAGCCCTCCAGCAGGGGCAACAGTTGCTGAAGTAGTGGGGGAGCGTGACGTTCGACTGCAATCGCTGAAAGCCCATCGGCTACTATGAGCGCGAGATCCCAATTTCCCGCGGGCAAGCTCGCAAGACTGGCCTGGCCTAGCCGGCGGCCCAAATCCGGGCGCTGCAGATAGGTTGTCCGATCCGTGGCTGCGGAGTGCAGCACCAGAACCTCTTCGCCTGTGATGGCGGCCAGGCTTGCCGCCAGAGACGAGACTCCCAGCCGTGCGAGTACAGCATCGCGAGCCTGTGCATGCGCTCGCTGGAAGTCCAGCAGGTCTGCGGTGTGCTGGCTAATGCCGGTTCGGCCCAGAGCCACGCGTGCCGGAGTCAGCGCGCGCATTCGTGCGGCAAGGGCAGCGGGCCGGTCCAAAATCTCGCTCATGCGAACAGCCTCTCCGGATGTTGCGCTTCCGACGCCAAGCGATGAAAGCAGTCGCCAGCGAGCCACTGCTCGAACTCCGGAGCCGGCCGTAATCCCAGCACACGGCGCAGGTAGAGCGCATCGTGGAAGCTGGTGCTCTGATAGTTGAGCATCACATCGTCGGCACCCGGAACTCCCATAATATAGTTGACCCCCGCCGCGCCCAGCAGAGTGAGCAGAACATCCATGTCATCCTGATCGGCTTCGGCGTGGTTCGTATAGCAAACGTCGCAACCCATGGGAAGCCCCAACAGCTTTCCGCAAAAGTGGTCCTCCAAGCCGGCACGGGTAATCTGCTTTCCGTCGTACAGATACTCGGGACCGATGAAGCCTACCACGCTATTTACCAGCATGGGTCGATACCGGCGGGCCAGGGCATAAGCGCGGGCTTCCAGCGTCTGCTGGTCCACGCCGCGGTGAGCGTTGGCGGAAAGCGCTGAGCCCTGGCCGGTCTCAAAGTACATGACGTTGCTGCCAATGCTCCCATCGGCGCAAGTCGCGCCCCGCCGCAAGGATTGGCCCGCCTGTTGCGCTTCATCGAGCAACGCCAGATTTACGCCAAAACTGCGGTTGGCCGCCTCCGTCCCGGCGATGGATTGAAAAAGCAGATCCCCCGGAGCGCCTTGTTCGAGCGCCGTCAGTTGCGTCGTAATATGCGCCAGTACACAGCTCTGCACTGGAATTTGAAAGCGGTTGCGTAGGGCATCGATCAGCCGCAAGATCTGCGTTGCGGTGACCACGTTGTCACCGGCCGGATTGATGCCGATGACAGCGTCGCCCGAGCCGAGCAGCAGTCCATCCAGCGTGGATGCAGCAATGCCTGCAAGATCGTCGGTGGGATGGTTGGGTTGTAGACGCGCGCTCAGTCTTCCGGCCAGTCCGACCGTGGTGCGAAAGCGCGTAACGACACGAATCTTCGACGCGGCTGCAATCAGATCCTGCACCCGCATCAGCTTGCTCACGGCGGCCGTTATCTCCGGAGTTAGTCCAGGCGCCAGCGCAGCCAGCCGCTCGCCGGTTGCGTCGTCGGAGAGCAGCCAGTCGCGCAATTCGCCGACGGTGAGGGAACATACGGGCGCAAACGCCTCTGTGTCGTGCGTGTCCACGATCAGCCGTGTAACCTCGTCGTTTTCGTAGGGAACTACCTGTTCCGACAGGAAGTGCGCGAGGGGAAGATCGGCGAGCGCAAACTGCGCTGCAACGCGTTCCTCCGCTGAACTCGCCGCCAGGTCCGCAAGCGCATCACCGCTGCGCAGAGGTGTTGCCTTCGCCAGCAACTCGCGCAGATCTCGGAAGCGGTAGCAAATGGCGCCGATACTGTATGTAAAAGCCATGCGAGTGGATATAGATTAACCCCACAGGTTGTTCTCGTTCCCTGCAAAAGGGCCTGCAGGAATCCAGACTAAGGACCTCTTCGCGTGCTGAGGGAGCTGTCGAATTTGCAGCAATCGACGATTTTCCCCGGCAACAGAGAAGTGTATCGGTTGCTAAAATTCCCTCGGAAATAACCTGTTTTCGGTTCGTATCGCTGTTCGATGTCATAGACGGTTGATTCGCGTGAATCGAGAGTTTCCGGGGCCACATCGGCGTTTGAACTAAGCCTGCGGCGCGGCGGATGCTGCGGCAGCAGTGGTCCCCCAGCCTTTCAGGCCATTTAAGTTTTGGGTCGCAAGGAGGTTTTTGTGACCCATCTTCGGCAGAAGATGCTGGATGAGCTCCAGCGTCGGAACTACTCACAGAACACTGTCAACACCTACCTGCACGCGGTAGAAGACTTCTCCAGGCATTTTCACCGCTCGCCAGACAGATTGGGCCCGGATCATATCCGGCAGTATCAGGCCTATCTGTTTCGAGAACGCAAGCTCCAGGCAGGGACGATTGCATTGTGCACCGCAGCTTTGCGATTTCTCTACGTCAAGACGCTGCGACGCCCGTATCTTCCCGAGCACATCCCCTTTCCCAAGCGCCCCAGGCAACTGCCCGTTGTACTCAGCCCAGAAGAAGTTCAACGGGTCATTGATTCGGCGGAGAACCTGATGCGCCGCACCATGGTGATGACACTGTACTCAACCGGCATCCGCTGCTCGGAACTGTGCCATCTCAAGGTCTCGGATGTCGACAGCGAACGGATGGTCATTCGTATCCACAAGGGCAAGGGCGGACGCGACCGCGATGTTCTATTGAGTCCCAAGCTGTTGGAGACTCTGCGTGAGTACTGGCGCTGGATGAAGCCCAAGACCTACCTGTTCCCAGGCACTGTGAACAACTGGCGGGCAGATAGGCCCATTACTCCGAAGGTCGTGTGGAAGGCTGTCAACGAAGCTGGTAAGCGCGCCGGCATCAACAAGCGCGTTGCTCCTCATTTACTTCGGCACAGCTTCGCGACCCACATGCTTGAAGCCGGTGCAGACCTGCGCACTATCCAGGTTCTGCTTGGCCATGCCAAGATCGGCGACACGGCACTCTACCTGCATCTGTCCCGTCGCCATCTGCAGGCAGTCGCCAGTCCGCTGGAAGCGATAGAGGTATCCAGTCCCAGCGAGGTAAAGCGGTCCCGGAGGAAGATCAAGCGGTGAGCCGGCCCACCCTCGAGGTGGCCGACATCGTCCGCGCAGCGGGCAACAGATTCTGGGAAGGGCACAAGTCTCACCTTGCATGGGTGCATCGCAAGGTGCTCGATGCCATCGTCCGGTGCCGCACCGCGGCACTGGGTGGTCATCGTGATAAGTGCGTCCGCTGCGGCCATCTGACCGCCTCTTATAACTCATGCCGCAATCGGCACTGCCCCAAGTGCCAGGGCAACGTGCGCGCCAAGTGGTTGGCCGCTCGTTCGGCCGAACTGTTGCCTGTTCCGTACTTCCATGTCGTCTTCACTTTGCCGCACGAACTCTCCGCTCTGATCCTTCAGAACAAGCGACTGCTCTACGATCTGCTCTACCGCACCAGCGCCGCATCGATGATCGAACTGGCTCGCGATCCCAGACACCTGGGAGCCGATATCGGATTCCTCGGCGTGCTCCACACGTGGGGACAGAACCTTGAGCATCATCCCCACGTTCACTACATTGTTCCCGCTGGCGGCCTCGCCTTCGATGGTTCCAGATGGATAGATTCCTCGCGCCGATTCTTCCTGCCCGTCAAGCGACTCAGCCGTGTCTTCCGCGACGAGTTCTGCGACCAACTCCGTGAGCTGTTCGAACAGGACAGACTGCAGTTCCACGGCTCACTGCTACAGCTTGCTTCACCTGGCGCATTCAGCCACTTCCTCTGGCAACTCGGCCAGAAGGACTGGGTCGTCTATGCCAAGCCGCCCTTCGGCGGCGCCGAACATGTCCTCAACTATCTGGCTCGCTACACTCATCGCGTTGCCATCTCCAACCATCGACTCGTGGCCTTTGAGAACGATCGCGTGTCATTCCGCTGGCGAGACTATGCTCACGGCGGCAAGAAGAAGATCATGACCGTTTCTGCCGATGAGTTCCTGCGCAGATTCCTTCTTCACGTCCTGCCCAAAGGCCTGGTCCGCATCCGCCACTTCGGACTGTTCGCCAACCGAAGACGCAGTGCTGAGATCCAACGCTGCCGCCAGTTGCTCGGCGCAACGGCACGCACGATCCAACAGATCAGCCAACCTGCTGCGTTGTCCCGCCTGCTCCGGCACCATGCTGGTCGTCGAACGGTTCACCAGCGCTCAACTTTACTTCCGGTCCGACCCGAGCCTCGCCACCCCACGGAGGTGCAGCGTTGACAGCTCATAAAACATCCATGGCCCACGGCGCATCTACCCCGGTCGCCCGATGGCATGCTCGCGCATGCAACGCCATCCTATGCCCGCACGCTGCTCACGCACCCTGTATACGGCACTCGCGCACACCTTGCAGCACTCAGCTCCGCTCGCTGAAAGGCTCTTCTCCCTCGGCTGCTCGGTCCGCGCTCGCAATAGCCACGATCGGCGGGACGACGCGATTGAAAATACATAAGTAGATCACCGCATCCGCCGCAAACGCCGCAGGCTCAGTTCAAACGATCCTATCGAAACTGCCCCGGACGAATGCGCCGGGCTCAACCTCGCCTCGTCTGCCGGGGCAGTCCCGATAGGAACCTAACGTTTCCCAGTAGTAATCAACCGCAATACTTGCGAAATGGTGCTGCTTGGGGTCTCACATCCTCTATACCGCACATAGAAGACCTCCGTATTGGCTTCGCAAAGCCTGCAGTTCACGCGGCGCTTCTCGAACGGCAAACGCCTGAGGAGCGATTTCAAGCGAACTTGTAAAGTTTCTTTGCTGTCAATCCGCGAATTTTTCCTTCTCGGGCTCGGCCACAAAATCCAACTGGGTGTCAAAGAGCTGGATGGCCTTGCCAAACTCATCCATGTTTTCTCCAAGCCCGCTCCACATCATGCGGTCTGGTCCAAAGGCTTCGTAAACGTGCCTCACCAACGGCTTGGCATCGAGATGCGGATACGGTTGTTTTGACGCTGACTCAACGCCTGTCGTGCTGAACTTCATATATACGTTGGGAAGCTCGCCCAGTCGTAGGACTTCGACATACTGCTCCGGCGTTCCCTGGCCCGGGCGTGCCAGATGATCCAGCACGACCGGCATGTCAGGGAACTTTCGAGCGAGCACGGCAATCTCTGGAGCGAAATGCGGAACGCACTGGATCAGAATACCCATTCCGAGGTTGTGAAGCGCGCGCCAGGTCACAGCCATCTGCGGGTCTCTTAGATCGCGGTCCCGCAAGATCCCGCTCGTAGCCACCCACGATCATTTGCCGTCTAGGAACTTGTTGAAATAGGTACCGTTCTGCGACTAGCGAGCGATGCGATTCGTCTAACCGACATGCGTGGAGACGAGCGGATTCAAGACGGGATGTTCAGCTATTTGTCGTTGGAGCAGCGTGTGCCTCAGGACCATCCTTTGCGGGCAGTTCGTAAGCTGACGGATAGGGTGTTGCAGACCTTGAGTCCGGAGTTCGACGCTTTGTATGCCGACTCGGGGCGTCCGTCGATCGCACCGGAGTACATTCTGCGAGCGCTGTTGCTGCAGGTGTTCTACTCGGTGCGTTCGGAGCGTCTGCTGGTTGAGCAGATCGACTATAACTTGCTGTTCCGCTGGTTTGTGGGTCTTGGCATGGACGACGCGGTGTGGAACCATGCGGTGTTTTCCAAGAACCGCGATCCGATTGCTGACATCCGACGTTGCGCAGCAGTTCTTTGCCGAAGTGAACAAGCATGCCAGGCGCTTTATGAGCGACGAACACTTTACGGTGGATGGCACGCTGATTCAGGCATGGGCCTCGCAGAAGAGCTTTCGAGCGAAGGACGGCTCCGATGACGGCGACGGCACGAACTTCCACGGCCAGACGCGATCCAACAAGACGCATGAGTCAACCACCGATGCCGATGCTCGGCTGTACAAGAAGAGTTACGGCAAGGAGTCGAAGCTGAGTTATCTGGGGCATGCGCTGGTGGAGAACCGCAACGGTCTGATCTCTGCGGCGATGGTGACGCACGCCGACGGTTATGCCGAGCGCGATGCCGCGCTGCTGATGCTTGAGCAAAAGCAACAGGGCCGTTCGCGGCGCATCACGGTGGGTGCGGACAAGGCATATGACACGAAGGATTTCGTCAGCACGGTGCGGGAGTTGAACGTGACGCCGCACGTTACCAAGAACGACAAGGGCCGCAGCAGCAATCTGGACCGCAGAACGACAAGGCAGCCCGGCTATGCCGTCAGCCTGAGCCGCCGATGGCTGGTGGAAAAGGGCTTCGGATGGTTGAAGCAAACCGGTCCGCTGCGCCAGGTCAAGTTGCGCGGCCTGGAGAAAGTAGACTGGCTGTTCGTCTTCAGCTGCGCCGCGCACAACCTGATCCGGTTGCCGCGACTGATGGCTCAACCCCCGAAAACACTCAGGGCGCAGTGTGCCTGAACAATGGTTGCGGGCTTCGGGGATGATTCCCTGAG
>CAWAJH010000013.1:0-18223 GCA_963782285.1 uncultured Acidobacteriaceae bacterium | reverse complement strand
GAGCCCGGCGCGTGTCATCTTGCGGCGCAACGCGCCCATGCGGCGGAAGTGGTCCACGCGCTCAGTTTTATCACGGCGGGGGTGGGAGGAAGCCTTGAGCCCGTAGGGCGTTGTGTGTAGCTCCTGTTACGAATTCATGTCTTCGTGCCTGCCACAGCGTCTCTGCAGCATCGGCTCTGATTATTGAAGATTTACCGACGGGTAGGCGATCCGCCCGGGGCTCGGAAGACAGGCTGCACCGAGGCTCAGTAACCACATTGGCGGCGCACAAAAGCAGTGTGCGGAATTGACCAGCCGGGGCGGGGCTCACAAGACTATGCTTTGGGCTAAGCAAGACGGCGCGACCGACGGATGGAGAGCTGATGCTGGCCGCAGCCGCGGAATCAGCTCTCTCGAAAGATGGGTGAAATCGCGAATGGAGCAGACTTCAAAAGGACTCTCTCAGGTGCAGCAGAACAACTGCCGCGCGGCCTTGGCAAAGTTCATCGACAGGCATGACCTCTCCGATTGGGAATCGACTGTCCATGTTGAGGAAAACAGTGTGGGACAATACCGTGTGAAAATCGAGCTCACGCCGCCTGCTAAGTCCGGGTTGCCGAAATGGCCGGTTGATGAAATCGCGGTTGCAGATGATTCGGTCGACGTGGCCACAGAAGTGGATAAGCTGCTGGAATCTGGTTTTCAGGCACGTGTCCTGGACGGAAAAGTGCTCGAGCCGCGATGACCCATCTCTCGACCAATGTACCTGTGCTGACTATCTGGCAAAGGAGCATCTTGTGATTCAGGCTATCTACAAAGACATTGAGATCGAAATGGAGATGCATCAGCAGTCGCACGAGCAATGGAAGTGCGACTACACATTAATCAAGCATCCCGATCGAACGATGACGATTCATCACGGGACAGAAACGTTCCCAACAATGGAAATCGCCAGGGAACACGCGCTCAAAGATGCTCAGGGCGCAATCGATCAGACGCTGTGAATTCTCAAAAGGATCCTTCGGGGCAGGTGGTGTCTTTTCTTGGAGCGAGCCCAAGCGAGTGCAAACTCGTAGAAGCCTTGAGCCGACCCCTTCCGATGGGTCCGCGCGGATCCCTGCACCGTCGGCGGCAGAATGATTCGGACCAGGCAGGTGGGCGGAAATTCAACGAAGCCTGCACTAACAAGCTGAAGGCTGAAGGTTGACAGCTCAAAGCCACCGGGGCTACAGGCTGTTCGCCGACTCTCTCTGTACCGGCTTTTTCTTGCCTGCCTCGGCCTCGCCGGCCGCGTGCATCTCGCTCTGCCGATCCATCCACTCGTCGAGCCGGCTGCGCTTGAAGCGCCAGCGGTTGCCCAGCTTGAATGCTGGAACAAAACCCTCGGACGCGTATTTGTACAAAGTGTCGGGCGAGATACCAAGGTAGCCCGAGGCCTGACGAATATCCATGACCTCGCGCACTTCAGGAACGAGAAGATTAGATCGGACAGCAGCGTTACGCATCATTGCCTCCCGGCAAAGCGGGACCATCATGAGAGTTTCCGGCTGACTTACCGGTGATTTTGTTTATATCGCGCATTCATCGGGTAATTCAAGGAATTTCAGGAAGTTGATGTAAATTCATAGGGTTTTTATGGTATCCATCTGGAATCAACCTCTTTATCCACAGGGATAACCGTCGCGAAAGCGCATCCGGTGGGGTTTTTCACTCCCACCCCACACAATTTCTTGTGCTATTGCACCAAATGATTCCCCCTCCCTGGCTACCCGGCCCTGGTCCGCGGGCCTTCGTTCCCCGTTTCCCCTGGTCTCTCGGTCCCCGCTCTGGTTCGCTTGTTCCCTGCTCTTTCACATTGCTTTCCGCCACCATGCCGTTTTCTCATCGCTTAAGAACCTCGTCTTCTCGCCGCGGGAAAGGTGGAAATCGAGCACATCGTCTTTATGGAACGTCGCGCAATCCGGCCAGCTTGAGTCCTTCTCAAAATGCGCTTCAGTCTGATGGTTATCGACCAGTGTGATCTCGGTGGCCGAGCACTCGACCACATGCTGCGCATAGATCCAGAACGAGTATCCGGGAGGAGGATCGGGAGGCATCTGATTGGCGATCTTCGTCAACACCAGGATGAAAATAAAGACCGCTGCGAAGATGGCAATCTTCTTCATCGCGGAAGGGTACTCCAGAACGCAGCCTGCGTTGGGCCAGGAAGGCCCCGACCACCCAAGCTAGCACGGTCCGACTCAAATGAAACGTGAAGGATTCCGCGAGACAACTTCCCCACGAGGAACGCGACACCAAGGCCGGCCCAGCGGCCATTTGACGATTACGCATTCAGCAACGGCGCATGAGACCTGCCCGTCGGCGACAGTCACACTTGCACTCGGTCCCTTGTTCCCTGCTGTTCAGTTCTGGTCGTCGCGACGGTGCAGCGTTGGCGGTCCGTCGCTCGAGTCTCCTGAGCTGTCGCCCGACTGCGCGCTCGTGTCGCCGGGGTCATTGGGTGCGGTACTCGCCCTGCGCAGCGAGGGTCTGGTCACGCCCTTGGTGTCGACCAGTCGGCGCTTGTTCTCAATCCGCGCCAGCCGAGCCTTGATGTCGTCGAATTCCGAAGTCGTCACCAGGTATTCGTCCTTCGCCGGCAGAATTCGTGCGATCTCTTCCTGCGAGTGCAGAATCCTGTCTGGCGTCTGCGGGTGGTCGCTGAATGCCTTGGCCACCAGCCCCGGCTTGCGCTTCTCCAGCGCCTGGATCTTCTCAAAGAAGCTGATGAAAGCCTGCGGATCGTAGCCTGCGCGGTACATATACTGCACGCCCAGGTAATCGGCCTGAGCCTCGAACTCGCGCGAGAATTCCAGGAAGGTAATCGGAATCGCCAACTGCGCGGCTTCGTAGATCCCATATCCCGTCCACGAATACCCGGTCATCATGATCAGCGGAACCATGCCGATCTGCGCATAGTTCAGGCGCGTCATCTCGCGGGCCGCATGGTGCGCGCATACATGTGCAATTTCATGCGCCATCACGCCTGCCAGTTCTGCCTCCTCATCGGCGTTGAGGATCAACCCGGAGTTGACGTAGAAGAATCCGCCCGGCAGAGCCATGGCATTGATCTCGTCTGAATCGATCACCTTGATGGTGAACGGAACCTTGCAGTCGGAGTTCTTCACAATGTTTTGCCCAACCCGATTTACGTACTCATCAATCACCGGATCGGTAATAAAGTGGGTGCTCTTCTCGATTTCGTCAGCGTATTGCTTGCCCATCTTGATCTCGCTGTCGGTCGAGTACCAATTGCCCAACCCGCGCGCCCCGATGTCTCGATTTCCCACGGCGCTCACGTCCTCAATGCTCCCCGGCTTTACCTTCATCATCTGGCTGCCGGGATCGACGACTTTGTTGGGATTCACGCCGTCCGCCGAATCCGGCCCGGCGCAATCCCCACCGGCCGGCGCCGTTCCGGGCTCCGCGCCATCAACGTTGCCGTTGTCTTTGCCCTTGTCCTTCTTTTTATCTTTCTTGTCATCAGGCTTGGTTGCGACCGGGCAAGGAGCCAGTTGGCCATTATTGGTCGCCGAAGCATTTCCGGGATCGGTCGGCTTTACCGGCGCAGGCGCATCTCCTCCCACTGGCGCAGTACCGGGAGCCGGCTGTGCGGCAGGGGTACTGGCAGGCGTAGCTGACGGCGGCGCGGCCTGAGGTGTCGATTGATTTGTGGATTGATCTGTTCCTGAAGTCGAAGCACCCGACTGCGCCCAAACTCCAACCGCCAGCGCCAGTGCCATGCCGGCGACCATCGCCGCCTTCATCCCGATGCGACCTGATGTCCTCATGACATCACCTCCGCGGCGGCAGAGCCCCTGCCACGCTTCCACACTCCGCTTACTCTCTTAGACGCCAGTATCTGCCACTTTGGCAACAAAGAAAAGGGCGAATTCCACCAGACGGCTTATTACCGTCCCGGTTCGTCAAGTTCATCAGTAGCGTCCACGTTCTCTTTACGATCGTCCTGCTTAAGTCGTTGAGGTAGTAAGATTCTGCAAGTAGAGTGGAACTGAACCTGCCATGGAGGCGTTTTGCGGCTGAGGATTCGAGCCTCATTCTGGTTGGCCATCTGTGCGGCAATGCCTCTTGTCGCCCAGCCCGCCCCGCCTGCGCCCAAGCCTTCCCCCGCTGCCGGCCGCCAGGCGCGTACGCGCTCCCAGACTGCCAAGCCCGCCGCACCTCTGGCTCCAGCGAACGTCCTTGACGCCACCAGCCTAGGTTCTCCTGTCCTGCTCGATAAGGATTGGCGCATCGGCATTACTTCCGATCCCAATGCCTCCGCTTCCGCCTTCGATGACTCGGGATGGGCTGTTCGCAACGCACAAGCTTCCGTCGCCGAGGTCCCAGACCCGGAAAGTTCCAGCGCAACGCCTTCCTCGCAACGCAACCTGCGCCGCCATGTCTGGTTCCGGCTCCATATCCAGTTAGCGCCCAACCACGGCCCACTCGCTCTCTTCATCGAGCTGCCGGTTTCGCGAACCACGTCCTACGCCCTTGGCTCTCCCGGAATCACTGCCGACGTCTTCGCCAACGGCAGTCACATTCAACCCGAGGGTCCGAACGGAAGCGATCCGCAGGACTACCAGCAGATCTCCCGCATCTACAACCTCAACGCCGATCCGGGGGGAACCTCGCTCACACTCGCCATTCGTACGATCTATCGGCCCTTCGGGTACGGCTCCTACACCTTATTCTTTGCCAACCACCACCTTTCCCTCGGCCGTCCGGGCGACCTCCAGCGCGGGCTCAATCTCTGGTCCGATCGCAATCTCTTCGAGCGTGTCCCCCGCCTGGTTTACTCCGTGCTTCTTGCCGTTCTGGCAATCTTTCTCTTCGCACTTTACTTCGCTCAGAAAGGCCACATCGAGTATCTTTGGCTCGCCCTGCACGAACTTTTGCAGGCGCCGATCGGCTTCATTGAGCTGGCGGGCAGCTCCGCACGCATCGATAGCCTGTGGTACGCGGCGCTGGTTTTGCAGCTCATCCTCGTTTCGGCGTATCTCTTCTTCGAGTTTCTCGTCGCGTTTCTCTCCCTGCGCCGCCGTTGGTATATCGCATGGCTCCGCTATACGGCGCCGATTCTTGCAGGCCTTGGACCAACCCTGCTTCTGGTCGGCCGCAGCAGTGCCATCGGCGTACTCCTGGCCAGCATCTTCATCTGCTGCATCCTGTGGATGATCGGATGGTCGATCTTCATCTTCGGCAACCTGATCGCGGCCGCGCTCAAGCGCAACTTCGAGGCCGGCCTCTTCCTTGTCCCGCTCATCTTCAATTTCATCGGCTTCGCCGAACCAGTCATCACCACTGCCATCAGCGATGAGACTGGCTCGGCACGCCTGTCTCCGCTCACCCTACAGGCCGGTCAAATCCCCATTCACTTTGCAGCCATCGGCGACTTCACTGGAATCCTGGTCATTGTGATCATCATCTTCTTCCGCTTCCTGCGCGTTCAGCGCGACCAGGAGCGGGTCACCAACGAGTTGGCCGCGGCGCGTACCGTGCAGGAGCTCCTGATTCCCCAGGAGAAGCCTTCTACTCCCGGCTTCGAGGTCGATACGATCTACAGCCCGGCCAACGAAGTGGGTGGAGATTTCTTTCATATTGAAACCGTCGGCTTAGAAGGCCTCATCGTGGTCATTGGCGACGTGGCCGGCAAAGGGCTTAAGGCCGCGATGAACGTTTCCCTCCTGATGGGCGCACTACGCAGCACCCAGGAGCGCGGTCCCGCCAAGATCCTCAAATTGCTCAACGGCGTGCTCACCGGTACCGAGAGCTTTACCACCTGCCAGGCCGTCTGGTTCGGCGCAAACGGCGAAACGGTGATCGCTAACGCAGGCCACCTGCCGCCCTGGCTCAACAGCCAGGAGATCAGTCTCCCCGGCGGATTACCGCTCGGTGTGATCGCCGACGTCAGTTACGAAGAAGCCCGGTTCTATATCCATCCGGGCGATCGAGTTCTCTTGCTCTCCGACGGTGTTGTTGAGGCACGCCGGCCTTCCGGCGAGCTTTTCGGCTTTGATCGCCTCCACCATTTCAGCCAGCAGTCCGCTTTTTACCTCGCGGAGGCAGCCAAATCCTTCGGCCAGCAGGACGATATTACAGTGCTGACCGTCCGCCGACTGGCGCAGGCCATGGCGGCATGACATACAATGTGATGCGTCGCGCAGCCGACCTGTTTTGACCTGCGGAGGGTGCGCCGAGCTGCCTGTTTTAAAAAAATCAACGTGCTCTGTTGAGGTCGAATGGAAATCAATACATCCGCACCCGCCGGCAAGTCTTCGAACGCGGTCTTGCTTGTCGCTGAATCCGCCGCTCTCATCGCTTTAATTGGGGGCCTTGTCTATCTCTTCGAGACCAATCCACTCGCCGGAAGCTGGTCTCAGGGCTACAACCCGACAGGCCATTGGCAACTTTCTACCCTCGTTGCTGCCCTGCCCATCGTCGTACTGCTCGGCGCCATGGCCATCCTGCGCCTCAAGGGGCACGTGGCCGCGATCGCCGGACTCGTGACGGCACTGCTCGCCGCGACCCTGGTCTTCCACATGCCGGTGCGCCTTGCCTTCTCTGCCGCCGCTTACGGTGCAGGCTATGGCCTGTTCCCTGTTTGCTGGATCATTCTTCCCGTCATCTTTTTGTACGACCTCACCTGCAAGACAGGACGCTTCGTCACCCTGCAGCAGAGCCTGACCGGCATTACGGCCGACAGCCGCCTGCAGCTTCTTCTCATCGCTTTTGCGCTCGGCGCATTCTTTGAAGGAGCCGCCGGCTTCGGCACGCCTGTCGCCGTCTGCGCTGCCATCCTGATCAGTCTCGGTTTTCGTCCGCTTCAGGCCGCCGGCCTTTCGCTGCTCGCCAACACTGCCCCTGTCGCCTTTGGAGCCATCGGCATTCCCATCGTGGCTCTGCACGGAATAACGGGCATCGATCTTATGGCCCTCACCCGGACCACCGCCGCGATTCTTTTCCCCTTCGATCTCATCATCCCGTTCTGGCTCATCTGGGCCTTTGCCGGATTCAGCGCCATGATCGAGATCTGGCCGCCGATTCTCGTTGCCGGCGCGACCTTCGCCATCACCCAATACCTCATGTCGGTCTATACCGGGCCTTGGCTGGTTGCCATCGTGTCCGCCGCAGCCACCATCGTTGTCCTCATCGCGTTCATGCGCTTCTGGCAGCCCCGCCGCACGCTCAACGTCGATCTCGAAGACATCACCGGCCAGATTCGCCAAAGCCACGGCCACACCGGCTCCACGATCTTCAAAGCCTGGTTGCCCTGGCTAATCCTGAGTGCTGTCGTCTTTATCTGGGGACTGCCCCGCGTTTCTGCCTGGCTTGACGCACCAACGGTCAAGGTAGCCGTCACTGGCTTGCACAACATCATTCATCGTGTTCCGCCGGTGGTTGCCGCGCCCACCAACGAAGCCGCAGTCTTTACTTTCAACTGGCTTTCCGCAACCGGATCCGGCATCCTGATCGCCGCCGTGATCGCCGGACTGCTCATGGGACTTGGCCCTCTTTCGCTCGCTGCTGCCTTTGCGCGAACGGTCTATAACATTCGCTACACCCTCGTGACCATTGCCGCCATGATGGCGATCGGATACATTACGCGCTACTGCGGTCTCGATGCCACACTCGGCCTCGCCTTCGCCCGTACAGGCGCGCTTTATACCGTCTTCGGAACCCTCATCGGCTGGCTCGGAACGGCTAGTTCCGGTTCAGATACTGCGTCCAACGTTCTCTTCGGAAGCCTGCAAACCATGACTGCCCGCCAACTCGGCATCTCTCCCGTTCTGATGGCCTCTGCCAACGCTGCGGGTGGCGTCATGGGCAAAATGATCGCCGCGCCCAGCGTTGTGGTCGCCAGCACGGCCACGCAGATCTACGGTCAGGAAGGCTCGATCCTGCGCTTCGTGTTCATCCATAGCCTGGCCCTCGCCGTCCTCGCCGGAATCTGCGTCTCACTGTTGGCCTATGTCCCACTCTTCGCCGGACTCGTGGGGCGATAGCCCGACCGCCGATCTCGAACACGCCTGATCTCCTCTCCCATCGCTCGGGGAAGGTGCTACGATTACACCGCTGCAACTGGTGAAATTGTTTCGCATTGAAAAGGGTCGAGGATGCGTACCTGCTTTCTTCTTAAAGTTCGCCCGGAAAAGCTCAATGAATACAAGGCCCGCCATGAAAAGGTCTGGCCTGAAATGCTCGATGCGTTGCGGCGGGCCGGGTGGCACAACTATTCCCTGTTCCTGCAACCCGGCGGCCTGGTCGTCGGATATGTTGAAGCGGACGACTTCGATAGGTGCCACGAAGCCATGAGACACGACCCGGTCAATGCGCGCTGGCAAGCCGAAATGGCGCCTTTCTTCGAGGCTCCGGAGGGCGCCACCGCGGATGACTTCATGCTGCCTTTGGAGGAGATCTTTCACCTCGATTAGGCACCCCAGGCACGTACAGCAGAGCTGCACGTTGTCTCGAAGCGTTAGCGTGGCTCCCAAGTAAAACCAGCTCAAGACAGAAGGACGAATCGAATCGGAGGAGGCCAATGAATCACTTCAATTCCATGCGCCGCGGCATCCTGAGGACTGGCGGTCTGGGTATGGCCGGAGCGGCTCTTCCCGCAACCGCTGCACTCGCGCAAAGCGATTCAGGCTCGAGGCGAGGCAGCAACGACGGTACTGTTCTCGGTGTCTTCGATGTGCGCCGCTACGGGGCGAAAGGCGATGGCAAAACCCTCGACACTTCTGCCGTCAATTCCGCCATCGACGCGGCAGCGGGAGCCGGCGGCGGTCAAGTTTGGTTTCCTGCCGGCCAATATCTCTGCTTTTCCGTTCGCCTCAAGAGCAACGTACATCTGCACCTTGAACAGGGCGCAGCCATCATTGCCGCCGACTCTCCCAAACCGGGAGACACCACGGGCTACAACGGCGGCGCCTACGACACAGCCGAACCCAATAATCCGTGGGAGCCATACCAGGACTACGGCCACAATCACTGGCACAACTCTCTGTTCTGGGGCGAAGACATTCATGACTTTTCGATCACGGGCAGCGGCCTTATCTGGGGTAGAGGCCTCAGCTTCGGCGCAGGACCCGCGCCCGCTCCTTCAACCACGTTGCGTGGCTTCGGTTCCGAACCTGTGGTCCGCCCGGCTGGCAGCGGCCAGCCTCCGGCTCAATCACCGCGCCGTTTCACACCGCGCGGCGATTATCCGATGTACCAGGCCGAGCAGACCGGTGTCGGTAACAAGACCATCGCCCTCAAAAACTGCCGGAACGTCCTCCTCCGCGATTTCTCCGTGCTCAAGGGCGGTCACTTCTGCCTTCTCGCGACGGGCGTCGACAACATGACCATCGACAATGTAACGCTCGACACCGATCGCGACGGCTTCGACATTGATTGCTGTCAAAACGTCCGCGTCTCCAACTGTACCGTCAACTCGCCATGGGACGACGGTATCTGCCCCAAGTCCAGTTATGCTCTCGGCTACGCTCGCCCCACGCGCAACCTCACCATCACTAACTGCTTCGTCACTGGCTGCTATGAGCTCGGGACCGTCATCGACGGCACATGGAAGAAGTTTCCGCCGTCGCCGCGCCCTTACGGCACCGGGCGCATCAAGTGCGGCACCGAATCCAATGGCGGCTTCATCAACATCACCATCTCGAACTGCGTCTTCGAAGGCTGCCTGGGTTACGCACTCGAAACCGTCGACGGCGCGCTCCTTGAGGACATTTCCATCACCAACACCACCATGCGCGATCTCGCCTCCGGACCCATTTTCATGCGCCTCGGCGCGCGGCTGCGCGGCCCGAAGGAAACCACCAAGGTTGGCACGCTCCGCCGCATACTCATCAGCAATCTCGATTGCTACAACGCGCCCATGCGCTATGCCTCAATCCTCAGCGGAATTCCCGGCAACGCGATCGAAGACGTCAAATTATCCGATATTTATGTACAAACCGCCGGTGGCGCAACACCCGACGCCGCCCAAATCCAGATCCCTGAAAAAGAGGATGGCTATCCCGAGCCGACCATGTTCGGCCAGACGTCTTCCTCAGGATTCTTCCTCCGCCACATGCGCAATCTCGAAATGAGCCACGTCGAAGTCGCAAACGCCGCGCCTGATGCGCGTCCTGCGTTCTACCTGTCCGAGGTCGACCGCGCCGACTTCTTCGCAATTACCGCTGCGCGCAACACAGACGCAGCCTTCGCCCTTCACAACGTCAAGGATTTTCGCATCGGCTGGAGCCGCGCCGCCGCAGACGCGTCCATCTCGCTCGCCGACGACAAGCTCATCTAAAGTGCCCAAGTCTTCCCATCCAGGCATTCGGCTCCGTCACCGACGACAGCGCGCATCGCGATGAGTGGCTCAAGAGCAACGGCGCGTACAAATAATCCCCGAGCCGACGCGAGGAAATGGTCCGGATGAAGCACCCCACCCTCGCGGCGTATTTAGTGCCAGGGTGGGGTCGCTGATTCAGCGCACAGATCCGCCGCTACCAGGTGTGCACGGCGAGAATCGTAGGCGCTCCGGTCTTGCCGTCGATGACGTTCACTTTCAGCACCACTTCGATATTGCGATTCGCGAAACCGCTCCCTACGCGGTCTTTGAGCAGCTGCAGGTAGTGAGGAGTGGTGGCGAACTGCGCCGCAGCCTCAGATCCGTTTCGGCCCAGCCCGGCCAGCACCATCACCCACCCGTCGATGGTGGGATCGCGGAAGCGTGCGATCAAAGCGTAGTCGTCGGCACTTGAATAAGGAAGCGTGCTGTCGCGCTCCCAGTGCGTTCCAGGCTGGCTGCGATCGGCAATGATTTCAGCCGTGCCTTGATTCTGCACAAAATGAAAACGCAGCGGCTCAACAAAACGCAGCGTCCATTGATTGTTGTATCCACCCAGCAAAGCTACCGAATGCTCGCGCAGATCCGGCAATGACGCAGTGGCCGCGGACGTCAGCTCGGTTGCGGCTCCAACGCGCTGCATTGCGCTGCTCACCTGGGCAATCGCGGATGCGATCTGCATGGAGACGAACGTGTAGTCGATATCTCTCCCCGCCGTCTCTACGCCGGAGTAGGTCTGCGGCGCGAACACCGAGCTTCCCGTGCAGATGATCACCGTGCGCTGATCGCGCAGCAGGGGCGCCCAGAAGTCATCGAGCACAGATTGAGGCTGCGCGGCGCGATGATTCCACCAGAGACCTCCGACAATCGCAACCACAATCAGCGCTGCTGCGAAGATCCATGCCGTGCGGTTCAATTTACCCGATGCATGTGCACCCGCTACGCCGGTGTTCGGGATCGCATGCTCGGCCTCTGTTGAGTCAACCACCGCGGAAGCCGGCACGGTCGCTTCTGCCGCTGAATCCGCGTCGTGTTCCGTTCGGTTGAACTCCGTGGCCGCAGAATTCAAATCGTCAAGACCCGGCGGGTGCCCTTCATGCTCGACGCTCCCATGCAGGAACTCAGGCACGTAGGAGCCGGCGGGCAGTGAGATGCGAATTCCGCTGCTGCTGGCGTGCTCGGAGTAGTAGAGAAGGAGCCGCTTGCGTACTTCACCGGCGGTGTAGCGCACAACGGTGTCAGTGTTCGTGTCGTATGTCGGGGGCCGGTCGAAGACTTCTACGCCGAGGGTTCGCTCTTTGAGCAAATCGAGCTTGCCGGCCAGGGTGTTTTCGACGACGTATCGAAGAAGTGTCGGGTACCGCTTGCTGTTGCAGAAGTGAGGGCTGGCCAGGATCGCCTCTAACTCCTGTAAGATCGCCTCGCTATCATGCTTGCTCTGCGGGTGCCATGCTTCTCGTGTTGCATGGGCTCGATTCATGATTTCCCCGCATCATACTCGACTTTTGAACTCGATTCAAGGACGTTTGACCCGCCCAGCAGGCTAGGCCTAGCGCTCAGATTCTAAAGCCGATCGCGCGCAGAGTTGGCCCATGTGGAGGAATCGCCCATGCTGACCTGCCGGACCGGAGACGCAGCCGCAGGTATCATGAAAAGAAGGGAAACGATGCCATCGGCCGCAAGCGATACGGCGCCAACAGGCGCTGCCAACACCAAATCCATACTCATCGGCGTCCTCGCCCTGCAAGGCGATTACGACGCTCACGCTCGCGCTTTCTCAAACATCGGTGCGCAAACATTGCTGGTACGCAATCCGGAGCAACTCGCCGGCCTTGATGGCCTTGTCATGCCCGGTGGCGAGTCGACCACTATGCTCAAGTTTCTTGAGAAAGACAACTTCTTTGAAGTGCTTGGGCAATCCGTTTCTCGCACGCCTTGTTTTGCCACCTGCGCCGGTTGCGTCCTGCTGGCGTGCGAAGTGCTGAATCCGAAGCAGCGCAGTCTTGGCGCGCTCGATGCCACGGTAGAGCGAAATGCGTACGGCCGTCAGATCGACTCGGCAATTCTGACGCTGCCTACCGAACTGCCCGGCGGTCCGCTTGAAATGGTCTTCATCCGCTCGCCCCGCATTACCCGCGTGGGGCCTGGCGTCGAAGTGCTCGCACGACGCGAAGGCTTCCCTACGTTGGTGCGGCAGGGCCATCTGCTCGCGGCCACCTTCCATCCCGAAATGACGACCGACATTCGCGTGCAGAGACTCTTTCTCGATATGGTCGCGGAACACAAGAGCCGATAAGCGCCGGTCTCAGGCTGCACTGCGCGATTCCGCTTCAAGCAACATTGCTGCGTCGATAGACAACAGCTTGCACGGTGGGAACTTCATTGGCTGAAGCCAGCGGCAATTCCACAGCGATCTGTGCACCGCCTGCTTCGCGATTGGAAACAGCAACAGTTCCGCTATGTGCGCGCGCTACGGCATCGACAAAAGCCAGGCCAAGTCCGTGCCCATCCGAACCACGTCCTTTCACTCGCCGTTCCAAAACATGAAGGAGCACATCTGAATCGAATCCCGGACCGTTATCCTCCACGATGAGCAAGGCCACATCGTCATCAGACCGCACGTTGATCGTCACGGCGCACCCGAGCGGCAAATGTTTCAATTCGTTGTCAAGCAAATTAGCCACCATGCGATGAAGCAGCGCCTCGTCGGCAAGGACCTTGACTTCGCCATCGCAGCGAAGTTTGACCTCAAGACCGTTCTCCGACATGGACGGCTCGTAGAGTTCGGTCATCGTGCGCAACAGTTCGCAAAGTTCGATTTCGCTTCGGGAAATTCGAAGCGCGTCCGCCCGCGCCTCTGCAACATCGAGCGACTTATTCAAGAAGTCGGTAAGGCGATCGAGCTCTTCAATGGCCGACACGATCGGTTCAACGTTCTCTTCGTCGCCAACCGCGGGCAGGGACATCTCCAGCTTGCCTCGAATCGCCGTGAGAGGGCTGCGCAAATCGTGAGCGAGCGAATCGGTGATGGTATGCAATTGGTGCATCGAGCTCTCGATGCGATCGAGCATACGATTGAGCGTGAGCGCAAGCTGGCTCACTTCATCATTGCGATTGCTGGTCGGTATGCGGGC
This sequence comes from uncultured Acidobacteriaceae bacterium, assembly GCA_963782285.1. Lineage (GTDB taxonomy): Bacteria > Acidobacteriota > Terriglobia > Terriglobales > Acidobacteriaceae > Telmatobacter. The sequence continues at coordinate 4,729 of CAWAJH010000013.1, read as the reverse complement.
GGTGAGATCGGAGTGGCCAATTCGCGAGGCCGCTTCAGTCATTTTGCGAACATGCCCCAACATCCGCCGGGTGGTGTAGAACACAATGCAGAACCCGAAAAGCACCAGGGACAGCCATATCAAAAAGAATCTCAGGCGCAGCTTATGGAGCACACGCAGTTCGTCTCGTTCCGACAATCCTAGAAAAATGTGGCTGCCATCCGCGATGGCGATCGAGGCCACGCGAAATGGAATTGCGACGCCGGCCACATTGACGTCGGTCGGGCGATCGGGAAGGATCTTCGTGGCCCGCAATGCCTCAACATAAGGAGAACTGTTTCCGGAGCCGACCCACAGCGTTGGGAGACCGTCAACGCTGGTTTGAAGGAAGAAAACAGTGTTACTGCGTCTCTTCCGCGCCGCCTTATTCGGCACTTCCCTTGCCGCCAGCTCGGCCACCTCTCCCACAACCCGATCGTAGAGCGCGTCCTTTGGTGTCCGCTGCGCCACATCGCCCAGGACCTCGACTTCACCGGAGAGCCATGCATCGCTGCGTCTTTGAATGTCACTCGCGACAAACCGATGGAGAAAAACGAAAACGACCAGCGTTCCACAAGCGAAGGCCAACGTGGCCGGCAAAGAGATGCGCCACGCGGCGCTGTGCATCCGCGGTTTACCGGTCGTTGAGGACATAACCAACACCTCGCATGGTCTCGAATCAGCGGTTGTTGACCTGCTCCGTCTACTTTGCCGCGCAGCCTGTAGATATGCACGTCGACCACGTTCGTGTCCGGCTGAATTCGCATTCCCCACACCTTATCCAGGATCATGGAACGCGTCACAACCCGCCCGGCGTTCCTGCATAAGTACTCTAGCAGCACAAACTCCTGCTGGGTTAGTTGCAGCACTTGTCCGGCGCGAATCGCCTCCCGCCGAAGCAGATCCAGTTCCAGATCTTGAACACGCAGTCTTGTAGCTTCGGCAGGTGAGGGGCTATTTCGCTTCAGCAAATTGCGCAGCCTTGCAAGTAACTCCGCGAGTGCGAAAGGCTTGGTCAGGTAGTCGTCTCCGCCTTGTTCAAGCCCACGCACCCGGTCATCCACTGACCTGCGCGCCGACAAAATGAGTACTGGTGCGCGCATACCCAACTGGCGCAGACGAAGAATCAAGGTAATTCCATCCTGATCGGGCAATCCGAGATCGACGATCAAGATGTCAAAGGTTCTTTCGATGGCGAGCTGCTCGGCACACCGCGCATTGGCGGCAACTTCCACGTCGTATCCCGCTTCTTTAAGTGAGCGCCGCAGGAAACTTTGTATGTCCGCTTCGTCTTCCACTAACAAGAGGCGCATGAGGCGATATTAGTGCATCGCAGGCATCTGCTAACAGCCTCTTGCGCATGCTATTTGGCGTGTCACTCTCAGTCTGGCCTAAGATGAACAACTCGTCATCGAGGCGTTCATGGCCTGTCATCTCATTTCACATTCCTCGCAAACTGGATCATGCGTTCTTGCCGCATTTGGCGGGATATTGCCTGCGCCTGAGCGGAATTAGCATTCATTGGCCGAGCCGCGATATACTCCGGTGCGCCGAAGCCTGAAGATCTCGCTAGAAGCTGAAATGGAAGGGGCAACACGCAATATGGAAGAAATCCTGAAGATACGACTCCGCAAAATCCGCACCATGATCATGTTCACGCTCTCATGGGCAATCCTCATCTTGGTCGCTCATCCCTCACATTTGGTCGCGGCAACTATTCCGAAGAGCCTCTCAGACGTCCGCGGCTTCAACTACACACCAGCTAGCGCGCAGCGATCGTGGGATATGTGGCTCCACTTCGATCCTCTGGAAGTCGATCGAGATTTCGGATACGCGAATGAACTGCGCCTGAATCAAACGCGCGTGTTTCTTGCCGTTCGGCGCCTGGCAGCAGGATCCCAAAGCATTTTCTTCGAATCTCGCCAGCTTCATGGACATTGCGCAGAAGCACGGCATCGGCGTGATGCTCGTGCTTGTGCCTTATATGGCCACACCGGGCAGCGGGAACAGCGTTGCTCCTGCCGACGTCGACGCCCAAATGAAAACCTGGATCAAAGCGGTGGCGGAAATTGTCAAAGACAAACCGAGCATGGCTTTTTGGGACGTGCAAAACGAACCCGATTTCCAGGGCTCTCGCGAACATCCCCGGAGCGAGCAGGATCTGGCGCGCAGAATGTACATCACCCGAATGTTCGCAGACACCGTGCACCAGGTTGACAACGTTCATCCCACCACCGTGGGCTGCACCTTCGAGAAATGCATGGAAGATACCGCAGACGTTGCCGACGTTCTTTCGTTCCACGACTACAGCCCCACCGTGGGCCAGATCGACGAAAACCTCGCCAAAGCAAGCGCATTTGCTGCCAAGGCGGGCAAGCCATTCTTCAACACCGAAATGGGCTGCATCGGCCGCGCAAATCCCTATGACGTCATCCTGCACGAGTACTACAAGGCGCATGTTGGGTTCTACATTTGGGAGCTGACAATGACGCAATACTGGGGCAAGGTCCACGGCGTCTTTTATCCGGATGGCACCGTTCGTGATCCCGCGATTGCTGCCGCCATTTTGGGCATCTTCCGTAACCGCGGAACCGATGTTGTGTTGGAGAACCCTGACCGGGAAAGCTGGGTAACGACCGCTGTTGCCGATGGAAAAGCGTGGCTCGCCGCGCCCAATCCGGACTGGAACGACGGCCTGCGCATCGCCGAAATTGAGGCCAATCTGCTGGAAGCGGCGCAACTCGTTCCGATGCGAGTTTTACCCACCCGTACTGTATATCTTCTTCGTGCGGGTCAGCCGGATATTCCTGCGTTGCGGTCTGCGATAACGCAGTACGTCGCTCTCCTGGAGCCTTCTGTCGATCCTCATCCCGCGACCCGGCACTGGTAACACTGGGTCAAGAAGGAATTCATATGCCATCTCGCCGCACGTTTTTGAAACAGAATTCGATTCTCGCTATGGGGCCTGCGCCCTAGGATCAGCTCCCTTCGTCATTACGGAAGCACGCTCCGAACCGGCCATGCCCGTTGCCGACACAACCTACGGCAAACTCCGCGGGCGCACCGAAGAACGGATCCATGTTTTCCGTGGCATACCTTACGGCGCGGATACCTCCGGCAAGAACCGGTTTATGCCGCCGCAAAAGCCGACGGCATGGCAGGGCGTCCGCAGTGCCTTGGAGTGGGGACACTGCGCGCCGCAGCCTTTACCTGACGGCAACTATGACTACACGCGCGCAGTTCGATGGGCCGAGTTACCTGGCGGAACAGGCGAAAACTGCCTGGTGTTGAACGTGTCGACTCCAGCTTTGAGGGACGGCGGCAAAAGGGCCGTGATGGTTTCCATTCATGGCGGCGGCTACACGTCTGGAACGAGCAACAATCCGGTGTTCGATGGCGGCAATCTCGCTCGCAAGTACGACGTGGTTGTGGTGACAGTCAATCACCGGCTCGGTGCGCTTGGCTTTCTCGATCTTGGCGAGTTTGCGCCCGAATTCGCACGGTCAGGAGTCGTCGGCCTGATGGATCTGGTCGCCGCCCTCGAATGGGTGCGAGACAATATCGAAAATTTTGGCGGAGATCCGGGCAGAGTTCTGATCTTTGGACAATCCGGCGGCGGCTCAAAGGTGTGTCACCTCATGGCGATGCCGTCGGCAAAAGGACTCTTCCAACGCGCCGCCGTCGAGAGCGGAGCTGCGCTGCGCTCGGGAACCCGTGAAAGCGCCACACAAACCACCGAACGCCTCCTTGCTCAGTTGGCCCTCCCGAAATCCCGATTCCGCGAATTGCAGGATGCGCCGTTCGATCTGGTCATTGGCGCACAGGGCGCATCCAAGGGTCGGTTTGGGCCATTTATCGACGGCGAAGTGGTTCCGCGCGATCCATTCGATCCCGATGCCCCGGCAATTTCCGCGGATGTTCCGCTGCTTGCCGGCAGCAATCTCCAAGACAACAATCTCAGCCGGACTGATTTTTCAATCGACGATGCCGCCGCCGCAGGAACAGCTCAAGACACGTCTGGGCGCCCAGGCTACAAGCATCTGGGCCGCCTACAGGCGGGCTGACCCGAAGGCGACCGCTGCTCAATTGTGGGCTCGTATCTCCAGCGACCACGGCATCCGCGCCAATACCCGGACCTTGATTGAGCGCAAAGCTGCGCTCGGCCGTGCGCCGGGTTCCTCTATCTCTTGGAATGGCCGGCGCCGTTCATGGGCGGGCGCTACGGGTCAGTCCATGGCACCGATGTTCCGTTGGTCTTCCATAACCCCGAGTTGTGGCCGCTGACCGCAGGCTCTCAAGAGAGTGGCGTTCTCGCTGATCGAGTGTCCGCCGCTTTCGTCGCCTTCGCGAAGACCGGCGCGCCCGGTACGCCCGAGCTGCCATGGGCGCCGTACGATCCGAGTTCAAAACCCACCATGGTCTTCAACGTTCAGAGCGGTGTCAAAAACGATCCCAACCACGATCTTCTTGCTCTGTTTCCGCCAGGCGGAGGGACGCGCGGTTGAGCATTCCCGGCAAATGTGCATCGCATTTCGGCTGTCTGGATCCTTCGCCGGAGCCGGAGCCAGTTCTTCCTTACCGTGCTGAGCAAGCAACGGCGTCGACCGAAAGCGGCAATGGCGCCCCGTCAAGTATCGGGGCTCTCCGCGGAGTACAGCAGGCCTTGCGGAGACGCGCCAGATCGGCCTGCATCGCCTTCTCTACCCCGACC
>CAWAJH010000012.1:0-135309 GCA_963782285.1 uncultured Acidobacteriaceae bacterium | reverse complement strand
CGTATTGCTGCAGCTCAAACTCCTTCACCGTCACGTTTGCCGAGCAGGTCGCACTCTCCCAGGGCTTCAGACCTTCCTTGCCCGACTTGCCTTCCTTGACGGTCGCCGAAATCGTGTATTGGCCCGGGGCCAGCGAACTCGTGTCCAGTTTGGCAGTGTTATCGGTGCCCGTTACGCCCTGGCCCGACCACGTATAGATCACGTGATCTTTGGGGTTCAACGCGCCCGCTGTTGCCGTCACGGTGACCGGCTCGCCCGGGAAAACCGAATCAGGGCCGGCCGAGCAGGCCAGCGTGACGGGCGGCGGAGGCGCGATGGAGCCAACATGGATTACAACCCCAGCGCTGAGCCGCGCAGCATTGATGTTGGCGCGCCCGCCCGGAGGGAAGACTTGAGGGCCAAAGTCCGCGTGCATGTACTCGTAGTCCGCCTGGAAAAGGCGGATCGCCAGGTGGTGGTCGAACCATGGCGTTTCATAATCCATGCCCCCGCCAACTGTGAGGTCGGGACCCCACTTGTAACCATTGTGGTCTGGGCCGTCGATGTAAGCCCCGCCCACTAAGGCGTGAACGAAGGGCGTGATGTTCTCGGATGGGAAACGGAAGATGATCCCGCCGGAGAAGGTCGCAAATCCATCGTCATTCCCGTGTGTACCAACGTTGGAGCCATTCCCGGAGGAACCGCCCCACTCGTGTTCGGCTAACTCCGCCTGAATGCCAACAAAACGATTGAAGTAATACGCGCCGCTTGCGATCGCACCGACGTTGACGGCATCGTAGGCATAGGGTGCCGTTGAGCCATTCGCGAGCGGGATCTGGACTGTTCCTTTGGGGGCAAGATAGCTGTAACCGGCGAAAATATCGAACCTCGACGGCGAATCACTCGATGAATCTTTTGTGGATTTGGTCTGGGCCGACAACGCCAAAGGAAATGAGATCATAAAAACTAATACGAAAACCAAGCCAACAGATTTCGAAACACGTTTTTGCATCCGTTTATCCTCCACAGATTTGCTAATGCAACCAGAAAGAGTAGCGGGCTCTGATCGCGTAGGAGCAACACTCACTATGGCAAGCACCGGCCCGCTCGCGAAGTGTCGCAATGAAATTCCAGCACCCACTAAAGTACCACAAAGGCGGGTGCGGTAATTTGAGAGTTTCTTGAAGAAGGTGCTTGATTTAACTCTCATCGACAACGACACATTACCTGCAGATGTGACTTTGGTAATGCCGAGGGATAAAAGACCCATTGTTCTGTTCGTTAGAAGCGCAAACGTCTGACAAGGTTGCACCTCTCCAGCGACTCTCAAACCTGACGTGACCTTAGACGATCAGCCGGCTGGTTACGAATACAGCCGGCATTTCGTTCTTGGTCCCATTCTTCTGATTGCCACGTGCTCATCGACACGCCTCTGCGAGAACGCGCATCTGATAAGAGCCGTGTAGCCTTGCCCCGCGCCGCCGGATTATGTGCATTGAGGGTGCCCAAACCGTCGGGAAGCCGACCTCCCGGAGATGAGCACGCACCCTCAAGCCTCACGACCATCTGCCATCAGCCGGCGGTACCACGGGCGCCTGCGCAACTGCGGATGAAACGGGATAGATCACCCGAAAGTAACGGGAATCAAGCCTTTACACACACATCTTTCTATAGACACGGGCAGAACCTCTGCCTCAAAATGCGAAGACACGGGGTCTGCACCTCCCTGGACTAGCTGTTATCAGACCTTCAAAAAGGAAGAAGAACGTGACGCGAAAACTGGGGATTCATGTACTCCCGCTCGCCGCGGTCATGTCGATTGCCCTCGGCGTTTGCCAGGCTCAATCCGCGTTGACGAAGCATGTGCGCAACGCGACGCAGGATGGGACCGCGCCACTGATAGGCCAGCTTTCCCCAACCCAGACCATGAATCTGGTGATCACCCTGCCCTTTCGCAATCAGGACCAGCTCGACCAACTCCTGGAGGATCTTTACGATCCCACCAGTCCCAGCTACAGGCAATTCCTCACCGTGGAACAGTTCACAGCGCAGTTTGGACCCACCCAGCAAGACTATGACGCTGTCATCAATTTCGCGCAAGAAAACAACTTAACCGTGGTGGGCACCTCCCCGAATCGCCTCATCGTGCGAGTGTCAGGAACCGCGGCGAATGTTGAGGCTGCGTTCCATGTGAACCTCAATGTCTATCGGCATCCCACTGAGAACCGCACATTCTACGCACCGGACCGGGAGCCAACCACCGGCCTGACGTTTTCTCTTTGGCACATCACCGGACTCGATAGCTTCTCGCTTCCGCATCCAGCCGGTCTAAGCAAGAATCCTGCGGCCTCCGGCCCAGGAACCAGCGCCACTACCGGCTCCGGCTCTTCTGCCTCATTCCTCGGCAGCGATATGCGAGCCGCCTATTATGGAGGATCGTTGACTGGCAGCGGACAATCCGTTGGCCTGCTCGAGTATCTCGGTACCGATCTGGCCGACCTCAACACCTACTTCGCAAACGTCAGCCAGACCAATAATGTCCCCATTTCGCTCGTCTCCACCGATGGAACGAGCACCAGTTGCGTCTACCCAAACTGCGACGACCTCGAGCAAACCATCGACATGACACAGGCGCTGGGCATGGCCCCCGGTCTTTCGAGCCTGGTCATGTACGTTGGTTCGACCGACGCCGCCATCTTCAATGCCATGGCCACCGCCAAGCCGCTGAATGCTCAGCTGAGCTCCTCGTGGACCTGGAACCCAGCCGACCCGGCGACCGACGATCCATTCTTCGTGGAATTCGCAGCGCAGGGCCAGAACCTCTTTCAAGCGGCGGGCGACAGCGCCAAATGGACGACGTCGGGGAAGGCTTCGGAAACCTACCCTGCGGACGACGTATACGTGACTTCTGTCGGTGGCACTGATTTGCAAACCACCGCTGCAGGCGGAGCCTGGTCCTCTGAAACCGCGTGGGCCGACAGCGGCGGCGGCATTTCGCCGCACAAGTTTGCGATCCCCTCCTGGCAGACGGCCGCAGCCGCAGGCTGCGCCAGTTGCTCGCAGAGCTATCGCAATGGCCCTGACGTTTCAGCCAACGCCAACTACACTTTTTACGTCTGCTCGGATCAAATCACGTGCACGGCCAACGAGTGGGGTGGGACCAGCTTCGCTGCGCCCATGTGGGCCGGCTACCTGGCGCTTGTCAACCAGCAGTCCGTCGCCAACGGCAACAACTCGCTGGGATTCATCAATCCCAGCCTGTATACGATTAGTGCAGGTTCGAGCTACACCACGGACTTCCACGACATCACGAGCGGAAGCAATGGCTACTCGGCCACAACCGGCTACGATCTGGCAACCGGGTGGGGCAGCCCGAATGGGAGCGGACTGATTAACTCGCTCGCTGGGACATCGGCCGCAGCCGCGATCACCAGTCCAGCACCAAGCAGCACGTTGACCTCGGCCTCAACCACCTTCACTTGGAACGCCGCGACGGGTGCAAGCAGCTACTATCTCTGGGTCGGTACCACTCTCGGCGGTTATGACCTAGCCAACCAGGGACCTTTTACCGGGACCAGCGCCACCTTAACTCTGCCTACCAACGGAACCACCATCTATGTGCGGCTCTGGACGTGGATCAACGGCACCCCGTTCCACAACGACTACACTTACACTGAGGCCAGCGTAGCGGCAGCCGCCATCACGAGCCCGGCGCCAAGCGGCACATTGACCTCGGCTTCAACCACCTTCACCTGGAACGCCGCGACGGGCGCAAACAGCTACTATCTCTGGGTCGGTACCACTCCCGGTGGCTATGACCTGGCCAACCAGGGACCTTTCACCGGGACCAGCGCCACTTTAACTCTGCCTACCAACGGAACCACCATCTATGTGCGGCTCTGGACGTGGATCAACGGCACCCCATTCCACAACGACTACACCTACACCGAGGCCAGCGTCGCTGCAGCCGCGATCACGAGCCCGGCGCCAAGCAGCACGTTGACCTCGGCCTCAACCACCTTCACCTGGGGCGCCGTAACGGGTGCAAACAGCTACTATCTCTGGGTCGGTACCACTCTAGGCGGCTATGACCTGGCCAACCAGGGACCTTTTACCGGGACCAGCGCCACCTTAACCCTGCCCACCAACGGAACCACCATCTACGTTCGCCTCTGGACGTGGATCAACGGCACCCCATTCCACAACGACTACACCTATACCGAGGCCAGCGTCGCTGCAGCCGCCATCACGAGCCCGGCGCCTGGCAGCACGTTATTGTCCGCTTCAACCACCTTCACCTGGAACGCCGTAACGGGCGCAAGCAGCTACTATCTGTGGGTCGGTACCACCCTCGGCGGTTATGACCTGGCCAACCAGGGACCTTTTACCGGGACCAGCGCCACCTTAACCCTGCCCACCAACGGAACCACCATCTACCTTCGCCTCTGGACGTGGATCAACGGCGCCCCGCTCCACAACGACTACTCGTACACCGAGGCGCCTTAGGCCGCGTTTCTCTACAACTTGGCCGCACCAACTGGACTCAATGTCTGCTCGTAGACTCCAGCCACGGTGCAAACTGCCGATTCCGACGGTAATCATTCTTGTGGACACTCTCAATGCCTGGTAACCCCCAACGGTTTTGAATGATCGGGGTCGCTGTTCAAGAATCGGGCAAGCTAATGCTATAGTTACGCTCAAACACAAGTCTGATCTTCTCGCTTCCCTCAGGCCTATTCGATGTCTGGGTCGTATTCAACGGTTAGATGGTTGAGATCCTTTATATGTCGATCGTAAAGTGTGCCGTTTCCATGAGCCGCCATTTGGCGGTGATGTCGCGAAAGCATTGGAGTGGACGCCGCATTCCTTCCACTCCGTTCGTTTCTGTCACGGCGGCGCGCCTTCCAAGCGATCACTGCACTGCGAAATTCATCCTGCCTCGGCGTCTCGCCCTTGTTAGTATCGGCCTTGGTTTCTTTACCGTCAGAGCATTGGGACAGAGTCCGATCGTTTCTCACACAATTCAAATTACCAACGACGCTGACGATGGCTACTACAACAACCAGGACGGCAGCGGCTGGCATAGCACTCCCCAATCCGGAGGAGCAGATTTGGTTGGGAGCTGGAGTGGAACAACAACCGCCTGGGTCGCAGGTTACAGGTTTCCATCTACCGGCATCAATTCCGGCGACACGATCCGATCAGCATACCTGGTGCTGGCGAGCAGCGACGGAAGTGCATCCAGTTCGACTTGCGGGTCAGCGCCCTGCCCTGCCAGTAACTCCACTTTCCGCGTATACGGAGTGGCTCAGGACGACGGGCCTTCTTTCAGTGGAGCAGCGGGGAACACTCCTCTGGATGTGCCGTATACGACGGCCTTCACCGATTACACAACAACGGGACCGGGCGATGTTCATGGAAGCTGCCAGGGAAACAACAACGGACAAAATACCTGCACCCACATCATCGATGTGACGAACATGGTGAGGCAAATTACCGCGCTGCCAGGATGGACGAACACCTCGGCCATTCGGTTTGTCATGTTGAGTACCAATGCAACTGCGCCTAACGTCTATGCCGGATATGAAGACTATTCGGCCAACCCCGGTAAAGCAGCCACGTTATTGGTGAATCCTCCAGTACCCACGATTGTGTCTTCGGGTGCATGGGGAACGAGCGCGTCACTAACCTATCCGACAAGTTATGCGACAGGGCCGTTTGTCTATCCAGGAGCTTCCACGCTGCTTCTGTTTCTTGGGGATTATTACGTCTTCGACAGCCAATCTGTATCTCAACCGACAGTGACCGATAGCTGTGGAAACACCTGGAACATTCTTGCGGGACCCACTGATTGGGCGGGCTATTTCTATGACATGCGTAGTACCGTCTACTACGTCCAAGGCCCGGCTTCGTGTCCCGCAGGCGATACAATTACCGTCACTCCCGGCACAATCACCAACGGGGAACCTATATTCCTTCATTTCTTAGCGGTCGCGGGATCGAATACGGCACAAACACCCATTACTTCCGCCATTACAAGCCCCCCTCCTGCCACGTACACCACGAGCGCCGCATCCGATTTCATCTCGCTCAACGGCGCTGGACTGCTTGTGAGTTGGATATTTGGCGATTCAGACGCATCACATACGTTCACTCCGCAAGGAGGCTTTCTCGCTGATGTGAATTCGACTCCAACGTATCTGACCGCAGCGGTCGACAACGTCTCTTCGTCCGGTTCCTACCAGGATCAGTTTGCAATCACTCCATCCTCTGATGGGTGGCAAACGGTGCTGATTGGAATGCCCGCGCCGACGGGAACCGCGGCCACACCCTCGGTGACGGTGACGCCTTCGCTGTCGAGTATCGGCACCACCCAAGACCTCTCGGTGACGGTGTCAGTCTCTGGGACGCCAACGCCAACCGGTTCGGTGACCCTGACCGGCGGCGACTATACCTCCTCGGCGACCACGTTGGTTAGCGGCGTTGCCATCATCGACGTTCCTGCCGGATCGCTTGCCACAGGCACCGATTCGCTGATGGCCACGTACACGCCAGACTCCAACAGTTCTTCGATCTATACCAGCGCTACCGGTACTGCCTCAGTCACAGTGGTCAACTCAGGCCCCGCAACCATAACTGGCCCGCTACCGGGCGGCACATTGACCTCGGCTTCAACCACCTTCACCTGGAACGCCGCGACGGGCGCAAGCAGCTACTACCTGTGGGTCGGCACCACTCCCGGCGGCTATGACCTGGCCAACCAGGGACCTTTCACCGGAACTAGCGCAAATGTCACTCTGCCCACCAACGGAACCACGATCTACGTGCGGCTATGGACGTGGATCAACGGCTCCCCGCTTCATAATGACTACACTTACACCGAGGCCAGCGTCGCCGCGGCCGCGATCACCAGCCCGGCGCCGAGTAGCACATTGACCTCGGCTTCAACCACCTTCACGTGGAGTGCCGTGACGGGCGCAACCAGCTACTACCTCTGGGTCGGCACCACTCTCGGCGGCTATGACATTGCCAACATGGGGCCTTTCACCGGGACCAGCGCCGCCGCCAATCTGCCCACCAACGGAACCACCATTTATGTGCGGCTCTGGACGTGGATCAACGGCACCCCGCTCCACAACGACTACACCTACACCGAGGCTACCCCCGCTCCGGCCGCGATCACCAGCCCGTCGCCGGGCAGCAGTTTATTGTCCGCTTCAACCACCTTCACCTGGAACGCCGTAACGGGCGCAAGCAGCTACTATCTCTGGGTCGGCACCGCCCCCGGCGGCTACGACCTGGCCAACATGGGGCCTTTCACCGGGACCAGCGCCGCCGCCAACCTACCCACCAATGGAACCACCATCTACGTGCGGCTCTGGACCTGGATTAACGGCACCCCGCTCCACAACGACTACACCTTCACCGAGGCCAGCATCGCCGCGGCCGCGATCGCCAGCCCGTCGCCTGGCAGCACGTTATTCTCCGCTTCGACCACCTTCACTTGGAACGCCGCGACGGGCGCAACTAGCTACTATCTCTGGGTCGGCACCACTCTCGGCGGCTACAACCTCGCCAACATGGGACCTTTCACCGGGACCAGCGCCACCGCGAATCTGCCCACCAACGGAACCACCATCTACGTCCGGCTCTGGACGTGGATCAACGGTACCCCGCTTCACAACGACTACACCTACACCGAGGCGCCTTAGCGCGCTGAGCCCGAAGTTCGCATCAAACCAAGTTTTTCATCTTGAGCGGCGTTTGACCGATCGATGGCCAAAGGGACTCGAAGGACCGGATTCTCGGGGCCTCGACTGGTGGTTCGAACCTTAGAATCCCCATCTAGCGCCCCGTCAGACCCAGCGCCTTCACCACCGCGTCATCCACCTGCGCCGCTTGCCCATCCTGTTTGTGCACCACGCCGAACCCTCCGCGATAGTCCCACATCGCCCAGCCGATGCCGTCGGCCTCGAACGCCGTCCGCACATCGTGAAGCCAGTTCGTGCGCGACGCCGGATCCATATGCTCGCGATACGCGCCGAATTCATCCGCGATCAGCGGGACTTGGTTGTCGTGCGCCCACGCCGCTGCCTCGTCAATCAACGCCCGAATGTGCTGCGCATTCCATCCGTCGAGCCAGTAGTTTTCCAGTTCGTACCGGTCAGCCAAATCGGGAACCTCCTTCAGCAGTTCCTGCATCGAGCTCTCCGTCGCAGGATAAGGAATCGAATGCGTGTCGTTCCACCACGGCACGCTCCAGTTCGCGCCCTGGTGGGTGAACTCATGCGGCTCGTAGAAATGAAAGTTGTAGATCACGTTGCCATCCGCCAGCGGCTCCAGCGCCAGCAGGTCAGGCAGGTTCGACCAGTTCGCGCCGGTTGCGATGATCGTCTGCCGTCGGGCAACCTCGCGGATCGTCGCGGCCACATGTTCCTGGATGCCGGCCCAGCGATATGGATCGCTGACCTCCGGCTCGTTCACGATCTCGAAGAACACCCGCTCTGGATCGCGTCCGGCATAGTGTGCAGCCAGCTTTCGCCACAGCGTTGTAAGCTGTTCGACTCCGTAATCGCCGTCCCGCAGTTGCTGCTTGTAGTTGTCCTGTGGTTGCAGGTCGATGATGACCGCAAGCCCATCGCCGAGCATGGTATCCACTGCCCGATCCAGCCGCCCGGCGAACTCGTCGTTCAGCCCGTCCGCGCCTCGCGGATCCTTCTCCAGAGGAACCGGATCGATGCTCAGACGCACATGATCGAAGCCCAGCTTCGCCATCAGCGCAATGTCCTGCGCATCCGTATAGCGGTTCGTCTCCGCGGCCGAGTAATCGCCCGACTGCGCAAACCAATTCGAGGCGTTGATGCCGTGCTTCAAGTGCTGCGCACGCGAAAGAGCAGTTTGCAACTGAGCGGACCGATCTTGCGCGACGGCCGGAACTGCGAGCGCCACCGCGATGACAACCGAAAGAAGCCGGGAATGCACGTGAACCTCCGCGCAACGGAATACCTGCCCACCATACCATGCGCGCTACGCGGCGACCGGTCGAAGATGCTCCGCCCAGTTCGGCAATTAGAGAAGATGCTGAATTCGTCCCTGCGAACCGAATCCGCCATCGGCGAGGGATGCGCTGACAAAAGCGGCTCCCGATCGGGAGCCGCTATTTAATTCCCGGAAAGTGCTCTCACTGGCCTGAAGACGAACCCGCATCGAGGTTTGTGGCCTGGTCGTAGGTAATCCGCAAATACTTGTACGGATTGACCGGCACATTGTGCACTCGCACTTCGTAGTGCAGATGAGGCCCGGTGGCGCGTCCCGACTCACCCACGTAGCCGATCACATCGCCGCGTGCCACGCGCTGCCCAGGCACCACGGCAATCGAAGACAGGTGTCCGAAGAGCGTACTCACGCCGGGGCCGTTGTCCAGCACCACCTCGCGTCCGTAACCCGCCTCGGTCCCGGCCCCGGCGACTGCGCCGTCCGCCGTCGCTCGTACTGGCGTCCCATTCGGTGCGTCGATGTCGATTCCGGTATGGAATGCTCCTTCGCCGTTAATCGGATCCTGGCGTTCGCCAAAGCTCGAGGCCACGCGACCCTCGACAGGCCACATCGAAGGCGCATCGGCCAGCTCCGTCCAATCGCCCGTAAAGCTCGACGATAGCCCGCTCTCCAGGGCTCGCGATATGCGGCCCGACATGGCGTCTGCCCGCAGCTCATAGAAGGTGTCGATTGTGTTGCTGACCTGCTGCTCCGTGGGGTCGTCGCTCTGCATCAGAGTCGTCGGCGTCGGCGCAGCCGCCGCGATGCTTGCCGGTACCGCGGCTTTCGCCGCTTCCAGCCTGTTCTGCCGCAACCCGTAGAGCGCGGTCACTTCATTCGCCAGCGCTCCCAGTGACGCCACCTGGATGCTGCGCGTGTGCGCAATTTCGGCCATGCGCTGATAGTTTTGCCTTAGGGTTTCCCGCTCCGCGCGCACTTGGTTGTAGCTCTCGGTCTTCAGCAGCATGCGTGTATAGGAGCCGGCCAGTCCGACAATTGTGAACGCTCCCACAATTGACGCGGCCAGAAACGCATACGCATACCTCAGCGGAACCGGAATCTTCCTGAGTTGCCCGTCTTCATCTCTCGCTACGAAAAGTATGTAGAATCGCTTGCGTAACATTCCCTGCCTGCAATCCCCGGCGCTCTGCCAGTGAAGTCGTGGCTCCAGATCGGGGGAGAGTGGATCAAGCGCGGCTTATACGCCCCAAAAGACTTACCGCCACAATGGCGTAGATGCGAAAACGTGAAGTAAGGCTAGCAGAACCCCTTTCGGCGGTCAATGAACAATTCCTCACCCAAAACCGCCGCCTGGCCCTGCAAACGCAGCAACCCGTACCGCAGATCCGTCATTAACCCATTGTAAATCATGAACTAGCTGCACCCACCCCGCGTGCCCTAACAACATGATCGGCCACTGACCGCTCGTCATGAGAGGAATTTCACGTCACCCGGATTGCATCCGGCAGCGCGGCTCCCTGAGAACACTTTTACCCAAGAAACTTGACTGGGTGGCTGCGGTTGGCTTATCTCCTTTTGTACCCGCGGAACACTCTCGCAGCGTCATGGCCTATGCTCATGAAATGCGCTCCGGATTGGCCCAACTGTCGCGCTCCGGCGGGCAAGGTGAGTTAGCTCTCCTGGCCAAAATTCGCGCCCGTTTGGAAAAAACGCATCATCCCCGATTGCATGTTGGTATCGGTGACGATTGCGCCCTGCTCCGCCTGCGGTCCCGAGAGGAGCTTGCCGTAACCACCGACCTCTCTATCGCTAACCGTCACTTCCGCCTCGATTGGCACCCACCCGACTCCATCGGCCATCGCACCTTGGCGCGCGGCTTGAGCGATCTGGCCGCCATGGGTGCGCGTCCCGTCGCGGCGTTCCTGTCTCTGGGGCTGCCAAACACACTCGTCCAAAACGCGAAGAGCGCGCGAGCCCTGGCTTGACCGCTTTCTCGACGGATTCCTCACCCTCGCCCAAGCTCATCAAACGCCCCTGGCCGGCGGCGACCTCGCCGAATCGCCTGTCGCAGTCGCTGACATCGTACTCACTGGCGCAGTTCCGCGCGGAAAAGCGCTTCTTCGCTCCGGCGCGCGGCCCGGCGATCTTCTTTATGTCACCGGAAGCCTCGGCGGCTCTGCCGCAGGACTCGCGCGCATCGCACAGCTTGCAGCAACGTCTCGCCCGGTGCGCGCGAAACCCAGTGCGCCTGCGTATTCCCACCCAGCTCAATGCGCTGCTCAAGCCGCATCTCTACCCGCAGCCGCGCATCGCGCAGGGCCTTTGGCTCGTGCGCCACTCCCGCGCCAAGCGGCCATCGACATCAGCGATGGACTATCCACCGATCTCACTCATCTTTGCGAAGAATCCGGTGTCGCCGCCCAAATCGATGCCGCCGCTCTTCCCATCGATCCTGCCGCGTCGCTGACCGAGGCGCTTGACGGCGGCGAGGATTACGAACTTCTCTTCACAGCACCCGCGTCCGCTCGCCTGCCGCGCAGCATCGGCGGCGTTCCCATTACCCGCATCGGCCGCATCTTCCGGCGCAGTCATTCGCAGCCGATGATCAAGCTCCTCACCGCCCGCGGTGCTCGGCCCCTCAACCCGCAGGGCTGGGAACACTTCGCCTAGATTGTGTCGTGGATGATTCCTCGAACCGCGCCGCAGGTCCCGCATGGCGCGTTGCTCACTCGCCGCGCCATATGTCTCCCGGCCGCGCAGCCTGAACAATCGCCTCCGCCACCTGCTCCGGCGTCAGCGCATCCACCGCGATCGACACATGCGCCATACGGTAGAGCGGCAGGCGCCTGGCGTAACGGCTGGCCAAATTCTCCTGATCGGCCAGCACGGGTCGCAAATGTTCGGAGCCTTTGCACCTCGCAAGCGTCGTCTCGATTTTCACCTCAAGATGGATCAGCAACGTTTCGGGCACATGAGCAGCAGCAAGCGTGTTGCTTCATCCTCGATCGCTCCGCCGCCAAGAGCCAGCACAAGGCCTTCGCCACGTGCCAGCCTCGCAATCGTCTGCCGCTCCTGCCTGCGGAACTCGGTCTCGCCCCCGCTGCGAAAAATTTCGGGAATCGTTGTGCCGGCCTCGGCTTCGATCACGTCGTCCACGTCGACGAATGTCCATCCTATCCGCTCGGCGACAAGTGGGCCCACAGTCGTCTTTCCCGAGCCCATGAATCCGGTTAGGACGATGCGGCGGGTAGGTTCGGCTTTCTCCGGCGCTTTCATTCGTTCCAGTATAAGGACTACTGTTCGCTGTTCTCTGTTCACCGTTCGCGATTCCCTATTGACTACTTCCTGTTCCCTTTCTTCAAGCCATCACCATCACCATCGCTCCGATGGTGATCAGAACGCCGCCGAACACCTCCATGGCGCTCAGTTTTTCACCCAGCAGGAGCCACGCAAACACCATCACCAGCGGGACGCTCAGCTTGTCGACCGGAGCCACCCGCGAGGCCGGACCCAATTGCAGCGCGCGAAAGTAGCAGAGCCACGAAAGGCCCGTGGCAATTCCCGAAAGCGCGAGGAATCCCATGGTTCGGCGATCGAGCGAGCGAATCTCCCCATGCTTGCCCAGCGCTAGCACGATGCCCCATGTAAAGACCACAACAACGCTCGTGCGCAGCGCCGTGGCCAGGTTTGAGTCGACATGCGCAACGCCCACCTTCGCCAACAGGGCCGTGGCTGCCGCAAAAACGGCGGAGAGCAGCGCCCATCCAATCCAACTTGTCGTCCAGCTCATGGCAACCAGAATACGTGGTCCGCGCCAGTCCGCCGCCAAATCCGGCCGCATGTACACTGGCTCCATGGAGCCTGGCCGCGCCAGCAAAACTGCTCTCGGCGTTGCCCTCCGCCGCGCCGCGCACCAGGTTCTCGATCAACCGCCCGTTCTCCACGATCCCGTCGCCGTTCCCCTCCTCGGGGCCCGTTTTGTCCTCGACCACTCCCACGAATCGAGCCGCTTCGCGCGCGCCTTCCGCGCTTTCATGGCCGCGCGCAGCCGCTACGCTGAAGACCGCCTCGCCGAATGCGTGGCTGCGGGAGTCGCACAGTATGTCGACCTCGGAGCTGGCCTCGATACCTTCGCCTATCGCAATCCGTTTCCCCACTTGCACGTCTTCGAAGTCGATTTCCCCGCCACACAGGAGTGGAAGCGAGCAATGCTCGCCGAAGCCGCCATCGCTTCACCCTCCTCGCTCACCTTCGTGCCCCTCGATTTCGAACACAAGACTCTCGCCGCCGGGCTCGCCGAGGCCGGCTTCGACTCAACCACGCCTGCCTTTTTCGGCTGGCTCGGCGTCGTGCCCTATCTCACGCTCGAGGCCTTCCGCGCCACGCTCGAGACCATCGCCGCACTGCCTCCAGGCACAGCCGTCAGTTTCGACTATGGTTTGTCGCCGCAGGCGTTCAGCCCGCTGCGGCGAATGGCCTTCGACGCCCTGGCTGAGCGCGTCAAAAAAGCCGGTGAGCCGTTCCAGCTTTTCTTTGCTCCGGAGGAACTCGACGCAGAGCTTGGCCGTGCCGGCTTTGAACGTTTCGAGCAATTGGACTCGGACGAAATCAATATGCGTTACTTCGCGCAACGAACTGACGGCCTCGAGCTACCCTCGCCCGGCCTTGGCCGACTCGCAACCGCATGGACTTAGCCCCGGGGGGACGAAGACCATTCGCCCAGCCCTGCGCCGCTATACTTGCCTCAGTATGCCGCGCCGTTTGCTCGTGCCACTGCTAGCCTTGCTGCTTGCCGGGGTTTCCGGTTGCGGCTATCACACCCTCGGCGCGGCCACGCATCTTCCTCCCGATGTCAAAACGCTCGCAGTGCCCGTTTTCGCCACGCGCACCGATACCAGCGGCGCTGAGACGGCGATGACCGAGGCCGTGATTCGCGAGTTCATCGCGCGCTCCCGCTTTCGCGTCGTCTCCAACGACGGCCGCGATGCCGACGCGATTCTGCACGGCACCATTCTCAAGCAGTCCACCGTTCCGCTCACCTACAACGCCGGCACACAACAATCGTCGAGCTTTCTCATCACCATCGTCGCCTCGGTCACGCTCAACGCCAGAGACGGCCGCGTCCTCTACCAGAACAAAAACTACGTCTTCCGCCAGCAATACCAATCCACGACCAACCTCCCGACGTTTCTGCAGGAGGACCCGGCGGCCATCCAGCGGCTGTCGCAGGAGTTCGCCCGCCAGCTCGTCGCCGACGTGCTTGAAGGCTTCTGAGCGCCGCGGCCAACTTCAGCCGCGCCACAATTCGTAACACGAACGTGTGTTCCGGATTTACTCTCCTCAAATCGACGTGATGCGGTGGCGCAGAAACCGGTCAACGACGCAGAGGCCCGCCCGCGCATCTCTTGATTCCTGCCCGCTTTTCCGTGCTGGTTTCTTGCCGCGGTGGGCTGTATTCTGGACCGCATGCGAATCGCAGCGTCAGAGCACGCCGGGAACCAGTTCAAGCCCGAGAGAGGGCGCACGATTTGAACGGCTCACGCTGGGGCGCCGGATTTTCCGCGGTTTCCCGCTTCGTCGCGGAGATTGATGCCGCCGCGGCCGGGAAAGGCCATCTGCGGCCCGGCTACGTCCTCGCCGGCGACGAGATCTTTTTTCTTGACCGCTGCCGCGCCGCCGTCATCAAAGCTTTCGTCCCCACCGATCTTCGCGATTTCTGTCTCTCCGATCTCGACCTGGCCACAACTTCAATCTTCGAAGTTCTCGATCGCGCACAAACCCCGTCGCTGATGGCGCCGTTCCAGGTGATCTTCATCCGCAACGTACGCCAGCTCTACACACGCGGCGCAAAGAAAGAGGAGTTCGCCGCGCTCGACCGCTACTTCCGTTCGCCGAATCCGCAGGCGCTGCTCCTGTTCATCGCCGACTTCCTCCGCATCCCTTCCGACACGCGACGCATGGATCTCGACGACAAGAACCGCTTCGAACGGCTGACCGAGACGCTCGGCCAGCACTGCAGCATCGTTGAGCTGGCCCGCGTCAACGAGGAAGACGCCATGCGCTGGGCGGTCACCACCGCGCAGGAGGCCGGGTTGCGCCTCGATAGCGACGCCGCTCGCGAGCTGGTCGACGCTCTGGGCGCCGATATGATGCTCGTCTCCTCGGAACTGGAAAAGCTCCTGCTTTACGCCTCGGGCCGAGGAAAGATTACCCTCGGCGACGTCGAGACCATGGTCCTTGCCGCCAAGCAGCGCTCGCTCTACGAACTCACCGATGCCATCAGCGCTCACGACCGCGCGCGCGCCCTCGCCTTGCTGCAGGGCCTGCTCAACAGCTCCGACGCCGGCGAAGACTCCGCCATCGGCCATCTCTACATGCTCGCCCGCACCTTCCGCCAGATGCTGGTGATCCTCGAGAAGAACGTGCGCGACTCGCGCGCCATCTGGCAGGCGCTCTGGCAGGGCTTTCGCATGCCCCCCTTCGCTGCCGACGATCTCATCCGCCAGGCTCGCCGCTACAAGAGCCGCCGCGAACTCACCCGCGCCCTGCGCCTTGTAGCCCGCGCCGACCTCGAACTGCGCTCTTCGCCGCCCGACAAACGCCTCGTCCTCGAGCGCCTCGTCTACGAACTTGCCTCGGAACCCAAACCCACAGCACCGCTCTTCTCCGCGGCACAGTTGTCATTCGAAGCATAGGCGCACAATGGAGTGGATGTCTTTCGTCACTCCTGCCAATGTAATTGCCGCGCTTCTGCTGCTCGTTCCCTACCTGGCCGTCGCGTTCTTCCCGCAAACAGCCGCCGCGCGCGTGCGAGCGCTCCCGCTCTGGGCGCAGATCGCATCGCCTGCACTCTTGTGCGTCCCCTACATCCTGGTCACGGTTTCTGCCGGCCTCTTCCGCTGGGGATGGTTCGCCCTCTATGCGGCGCTTCCCGTCGCTATCGCCGCGCTGCTCTGGCAAGCTTCGCGCTCCGATTCTGCTCAGCGCGGCAACTGGCGCGACTTTCTCATCCTCATTACGCTCGGACTCGCCGTCGATCTGCGATGGTTTGAGCGCGCCTGGCCGCCGCACCTGGCCATCTTCAACAAGATTCTTCTTCTCGATGCGGGGATCTACGGCTTCGTCCTCATCCGCCAGCTTGGCGGAACCGGCTTCGATCTCCGCCTGCGCCTCAAAGACCTTGCCATCGGTCTACGCGAAGCCGCCTTCTATACACCGCTTGCGCTTGCAATTGGCCTGTGGCTCGGCTTTCTTCATACGCATGGCGCGTGGCCAGGTTTTGCCCGCATCCCCCTCGCCTGGATCTTCACTTTCTTTTTCATCGCCGTTCCCGAAGAGCTTTTCTTTCGCGGATGGCTGCAGAACCTGCTCGAAAAGCGCATCGGCCGCTACGGCGCGCTGCTGCTCACCGCATGCCTCTTCGGCCTCGCCCACTTCAACAAGCGCACCACCGGCTTCAACTGGCGCTATGTAATCCTCGCCGCCATCGCCGGCATCTTCTACGGCCGCGCCTGGCGGCAAAATCGCCGCGTGGGCGCATCGGCCGTCACACACGCCACGGTGGACACGATCTGGTCGTTATGGCTGCGATAGTTTGAAGTGCCGGTGCAAATGCATGTGCGGCCTATATTTTAGATATCCCAACCCCACGCGCATGTTGTGGTCCGCCGGGCCGGGAATCGTCATCGCCACCGTGATTCCCAGGACTGCGTGCGCAATCATCAACGGATAGATATTGCGGAAGCGCAGAAAGAGCAGACACGCCGCGAATCCCCAGACGAAAGTCAACAGCATGAGCACAGGGTTCGGCAGGTGCGCCGCTGTAAAAAACAACGTTGCCGTAAGCGCAGCCATCGTTGGCTTCGAGATCACGCGCATAAATCGCAGTAGAAAGACGCACTGCAGCAAAAACTGCTGCACTCCAGCCCAGATCGCATACGCGAAGTAGGTTCCGACAAAAGCAAGCGGGCCGCCGGGCAGCAGCAGCGTGTGCATCCTCGCCGCGATTGCGATGGCCACGGCAGCCGCCGCCAGCGCCGCGCCAGCGATCCATAGCGAACGCCAGAAGTTCGCCGCGCGAAAGCCCATCGCCTTCCACCCGTCGAACGATCGCCAGACGATAACTACGATTCCAAGCGCGGCGATCACCCACAACACGCGTTGCGCCGGCCGCGGCGTCCACTCCACAGCCAGAATCAACCCATACGCAACAAAAATCTCAGCCCACGCGCGGCCTTTGCTTGGCGCGGGCAGTGGCGCTTCCTGTGCAAGCGCGGAAGGCGCTGCCTGTTCCATGCCACCGATGCTATCGCACGCCCACGCGCCCGTTCCAGAACCTCGCGATGACTCGAACTTCCCGGCGCTCGTGGCGACAGCAAGTTAGATACCAATAGCAACTCGCTACTGGCTACAAGCTGCAAGCGCTCACCTGTACCCGATTTCCGCCTTCTCCGTCCCTGCCTCACTCAAGTATCACCGCCGGTTCCCGCTCACGGCCTCGCACGGTCAGCGTGACCGCCGCACCCAGAATCAGCGCACCGCCCAGCCAGGCATAGGGTCCCAGCTTTTCACCCAGAAGTTCCACTCCCAGCACCGAACCGAGCGCCGGCTCAATGTTCAGAAACACTCCCGCGCGCGACGCCGGCACATGGTTAATCCCCCAATTCCACAGCAGCGTTGTAGTCGCCGTGCACATCACGCCGCTGATCGCCAGAGCAATCCACGCCGTCGTGCTCACGTGTGCGAAAGGAAACGGCTGCACCTTCTCGTGCGTCCAGGGCGCCAGCAACTGCGTGCCGAAGACCCAGGCTGCCAGCATCACCGTTCCCGCGTAAATGGTGTATGCCGTCACCACCGGCGGGCTGTGCGTCTCCATCAGCTTTTTGCTCAGCAGAATCCACGCCAGCGCCGTGATGAGGGAAGCAATCACCAGCAGGTCACCGGCCAGCGAGGGCGTCTCGAGCCCCGTGGGAGCGTGGCTCCCGCCCAGCACCACCATCGCAGCGCCGCAGGTTGAAGCGCACAGCGCGAACCAGCCAATCCAGTCCAGCCGCTCCCCCGCAAACAGCGCAGCCGCAGCCGCCAGCAGCACCGGCATAGCGCCCACCATCAATGAAGCGTGGCTCACCGTCGTCATCGCCAGGCCGTGAAACTGCAGCAGAAATTGAATGGGAATGCCAAAAAGCGCCGCCAGCAGCAGCGTTCGCGTTTCGCCCGCAGTCAACCGCACGCGCCGCGTCAACATCACGGGCGCAATCCCCAAACAGGCAAACAGGAACCGGTAAAGCACCATCCACTCCACGCTCATCTCGTTCAGCGCGAGCCTGCCAAAATAGAACCCGGTTCCCTAAAGGGTTCCCGCCAGCGCACATGCGCCGTAGCCTAGAAACCTGAATTGATACCTGAAATGCCCGTTCGTATCTTGCCCTGCCATTCCTTCTTTACTCTCGCACAACCAGGCGCCGCTCCATCTCGCGCCAGCGCAGGCCTGGTTTCTGTCAGCCGCAAGCACGCTCTGCCTGCCGGCTTTCGCCCTCAACCCCGCATCGGCGAGAATACGTTTCGATGGAGATGAGGAACGGAATCGGGCGACTGGCTCATAAACGGGTGGCCGAGATCAGCCGCACAGCGATGATTTTCGCCCTGGCTGGCGCGCTCTTCCTCGCCCCGACTGCCGTTCCCGCGCAATCCATCGATGCCCCCGCGCCTCAAACTTCCTCTCAGGTCAAAGAGCGTTTCCTCATCAGCCGTTTCCCCGACAAACCTTCGCTGCCGCCTTCTCTCACCATTCCCATCGACCCGCTGGGATTCAGCGCGCCGGGCGCCATCTATCTCGGGGCCAGAAACACGCTGGTCTCGCTCGGCTTCCTCGACGAAAATCGTCTCCTCTTCACCTTCCGCGTTCCCGGGCTTCTCCATCGCGACACTCCCAGCAACAGCGACAGTGATGAGCGCGAGATTCGCGCCGTCGTGCTCGCTCTGCCCAAGGGCAATGTCGAATCGGAAGCGACATGGACGGTCCACGATCGCGAGCGCTACCTGTGGATGCTCTCGGACGGCCACTTCCTGCTGCGCGACCGCAATAACCTGTTTGAGAGCGATGCATCTCTCGCGCTAAAGCCTTACCTTGACTTCCCCGGTCCGCTTCTCTGGATAGAACTCGATCCTTCGCAGCAACTGCTCGTCACCAGCTCCCACGAGCCCGCCCCTGCGCCGCAAAAGGAAAGCGAAGACTCCAGTGCGAACCTAGCCAGCGGTGTATCCGGAGACGCCTCCGCAAGCAACGCCGGCAACCAACCGCCGGATCTGGTGCTCCGCATTTTGCATCGCAAATCCGGCCAAGTGATGCTGGTCAGCCGCGTTCGCAACGCCATTCATCTACCCATCAACTCCCTCGGCTATATCGAAAATCTGCGCGGCCGCGGATCGCAGTGGATGGTCGACCTCAGTTACTTCACCGGCGGCACCAAGATGCTGGGCAATGTGGAATCCGCCTGCGAGCCCCTCGACGACTTTCTTTCCGAGCATGAGTTCCTCGTAACCGGGTGCGGCGACAACGGAGACAGTAAACTCGCGGCCATGTCCACCGGCGGCCGCACTCTCTGGATCGCCGGTACCCCATCCACTGAAGTATGGCCGCAACTCACCGTGGCGGCCAACGGCTCGCGCCTTGCCTGGGCAACCCTCGATGCCGCCCACTCCATCAACTCCTACTCTCCCATGGACGCGGACGACGTGAAAGAGCAGTCGGTCACCGTCTTCAATGCGGCCAACGGCGATATCGCGCTGGTTTCGCCGTTGAGTCCCATCTTCGATGTGGGCGGAAATGTCGCTATCTCCCCCTCGGGCCGCCGGGTCGCTCTCATCAACGGCGCAGGAATCCAGGTTTTCGACTTGCCTGCACCCCCGCCATTGCCCGCCGACCCCTCCCACCCTTAGCCGCAGAAAATCTCCGTCTTTCCCGGCTTCTCTCCGACATGGCTCGTCCATTCCCTACTCCCTACTCCCTACTCCCTGTTCTCTTGGTCCCTCGGTCCCTGGTCCCTGCTCCCTGAGTCCCTTAGTCCCTGCTATCCTCCTACTCTGGGCTCCATGTTCCCTATTTGCGCCGTTCCCCCGATCCCTGTCTTTCGGTAAACTGTCCAGCGGAGGCTCTTTTCTTGACGACGGCGGTCATCCATTACACGGCCGCTGCGGTAACCGACCGCGGCCGCAAACGCCCTTCCAACGAAGATGCGTTCGGTTACTCCGTCGAGCACGGCGTCTTCGTGGTTTGCGATGGAATGGGGGGCGCCGCTGCCGGCGAAATCGCAAGCACTCTCGCGATCGATGAAATGATGCGGCTGCTCACTCGCCGCGCCGGCGCCGATTCGCGGATTGCCGATGCCGAACAAGCCCTCGCTGCCGCCAACCAGTCCATCTTTACTCGCGCCGAGCGCAGCCAGAAGCTCAGCGGTATGGGAACCACCCTCGTCGCCCTTCTGGTTGAGGAACGTCGCGCATGGATCCTCAACATCGGCGACAGCCGCGGCTACCGCCTGCGCAACTCCCGCCTCGAACAAATCACCATCGACCACTCGCTGGTTGAAGAACAGATCCGGATGGGCCGTATGACCCGCGCTGAAGCGCAGCTTTCACCGCTCCGCAACGTCATCACGCGCGCGCTCGGCACGCAAAGCAACGTGCCTCCCGATGTCTTCGAGCTCGAAGTTGAACCTGGAGACACCTATCTGCTCTGCTCCGACGGCCTCACGCGCGAACTCTCCGACCCTTTGATCGAATCCCTGCTCTCGGTCGGCGCTCCACTTGAAGAAATGTGTGCGCGCCTTGTCTCCGCCGCCAATCAGGCAGGCGGCCACGATAACATCACCTGTGTCCTTGTCCGCGCAGAGGCCTGAACGGCTGGAACGCCTTCGAAAATTCCGTTGCATTTCGCAGGTCCCTCCTCGATCCTTTGTTCATGTCCGAACCCTCCAGGCTTGGCAATTACGACATCATCGGATTCGTCGGCATCGTCGATGTGGACCGCGCAAAGCAGTTCTACCGCGACACACTTGGCCTCCGCCTCGTCTCAGAGGAGCCACCCTTTGCACTCGTATTCGATGCCAATGGGATCATGCTGCGTCTAGCAATGGTCAAAGAACTTCCGCCCGCTCATGGCACAGTGCTGGGCTGGAACGTTCCGGACATCGCCGCCACGGCGAAAGAACTGAATCGGGCCGGCGTGCATTTCGAGCGCTTCCACGGTATGCAACAGGACGATTTGGGTATCTGGGCATCGCCTTCCGGTGCAAGGGTGGCGTGGTTCAAAGATCCCGACGGCAACATCCTCAGCCTCACTGAGTTTCCCGAGTCGAAAAGTTAAACGCTCGCCAACAATTCATTCACCCATCGCCCCGGCGCCTGCGACCGCCTGCGGCCGCGCCATCAACAGCACCAGCGGAATGCATAGCATCGACAGATATCCCAGCATCCTGAAGTTATCCGCGTACGCCATCAGCGACGCCTGCTGCTGCAGATTGCCGTACACGGCGCCAAGCGCCTCGCGATCCGCCGTAACTGCATCGGCGCCGCCCATCCCGAATTTTGCCGCCAGCCCCTGAATCGTTGAACCCAAGGCCGGGCTGCCGGCCGTCAGGTTCGCGGCAAGGTAATTC
Organism: uncultured Acidobacteriaceae bacterium; assembly: GCA_963782285.1. Classification (GTDB taxonomy): domain Bacteria; phylum Acidobacteriota; class Terriglobia; order Terriglobales; family Acidobacteriaceae; genus Telmatobacter. The sequence continues at coordinate 113,677 of CAWAJH010000012.1, read as the reverse complement.
TGGTGCGCTTGCGCGCCGCGTATAAGAAACGCCGTCAGCGCCGAAATCCCGATGCTTCCCCCAAGGTTGCGCACCAGGTTATAAATCCCCGCGGCGTTGCCCATCTCCTGCTTGCGCAGCCTGCCCATCGCCAGCGTGGTCAGCGGGACAAAAACGAACCCTCCGCCAAATCCGTTGAAAAAGTTCGGCCATGCCACTGCGCCCATCGAGATATCCAGATTCAAGTGACTCAGCGCAATCGCCGAAATGCCGAAGATTCCCAGCCCAAACGCCAGCAGAACACGTCCATCGAAGCGATTCACCAGCGAGCCCACCACCACCATCGCGAGCATCGAGCCCAGGCCGCGCGGGCTCACCGCCAGACCGCTATCCAGCGCCGAATATCCCAGCAGCGTTTGCAAAAAAAGCGGCAGAAGCGCCGTCACGCCGTAAAGCACAACACCGTACAGTCCGGTAATCAGCGTCCCCATTGCAAAATTGCGGTTGGCGAGCGCCCGCAGTTGCACAATCGGGTCGCGATTCATCAGCTCGCGCACCACAAAACCCAGAAACGCCACCGCCGACACTGCAGAAACCCAGCAGATCCACGTCGCTTCGAACCAGTCGGCCTCCTGCCCCTTGTCCAGCACCAGTTGCATCGTGCCCAGCCATACCGCCATCAGCCCAAAGCCCAGATAATCGATCGCGCCCTCAATGGCGTGGCGCAGATACGGAGGGTCTTCAATGTACAGATTGGCCATGAACAGCGCCAGCAGTCCGACCGGCAGATTGATGTAGAAGATCCAGCGCCATGAATAGCTATCGGTGATCCAGCCGCCTAGCGTGGGTCCTATCACCGGCGCCACCACGATCCCGACCCCGTATGCGGCCATCGCCTTGCCGTGCAGGTGCGGCGGGAAACTCTCCAGCAGAATCGATTGCGCCAGCGGCTGCATCCCGCCTCCGCCCGTCCCCTGCAGTACCCTTGCCATGATCAGCATCGGCATGTTGATCGCCATGCCGCACACGATCGATGCCAGCGTGAACACCAGGATCGAGATCATCAACAGCCGCTTGCGCCCAATGCGCCGCGCAATCCACCCCGACGCCGGCAGCATGACGGCGTTTGAAACCAGGTAGCTGGTCAGCACCCATGTCGATTCGTCGGTCGAAGCGGACAGGTTGCCCGCGATGTGGGGCAGCGCGACGTTGGCAATTGAGGAGTCAAGCACAACCATGAAGGTCGATAGCATTACGCTTACCGCAACCATCCATGGATTCACCGAAGGCTGCCACTCCACGCGTGCAGCGCCCGAATCCTGCAATTGGTTGACGGCTGTGCTCAAGCGCCAGTGTATCTTATGAGCTCGCGCCGCTCCGCCCGCACAGGCTGCGTCGCTCTGGCCTGTAGGTAAAGCTGAATCAACATTGACATTCTTCAGGGCAGCGGATTATTCTCCCTTGAAGTTAGCGATAACTTTAATCCTCAGTTAGAGGCATGCCGGCATGTCCAAACCCGCTGCCGCTTCCGTCGATCCGGCGGCCATCCCGCAACGCAGACTCTTTACCGGCGCAACCATGCCGGCCATTGGCCTGGGCACCTTCGGCTCCGATCATGTGTCTCCCGCCGAAGTCGCCGAGGCCGTAGAGGGCGCTGCGGCTGTCGGCTACCGGCATTTCGATTGCGCTTCAGTCTATGGCAATGAAGCCGAAATCGGCGCGTCCTTCGAGGCAATCCTTCAGAACGGCATCCCAGCGCAAAGACCTTTGGATCACCTCCAAGCTGTGGAACGACAAGCACGGCGAAGACCAGGTCATTGCCTCCTGCCACAAGATCCCTTGCCGATCTGCGCCTCGACTACCTCGACCTCTACCTCGTCCATTGGCCGTTTCCCAACTTTCATCCGCCCGGCTGCGATGTCACTTCGCGCAGCCCTGACTCCAAGCCCTACATTCACGAGAACTACATGAAGACCTGGCGCAAGATGGAAGAACTTGTCGACATGGGACTGGTCCGCCACATCGGCACCTCGAACATGACCATCCCCAAGCTCAAACTTGTCCTGCGCGACGCCCGCATCAAACCCGCCGTGAACGAGATGGAGCTGCATCCGCATTTCCAGCAGCCGGAACTCTTTCAATTCGTCGTCGAAAACGGCATTCAACCCGTCGGCTACTGCCCCGTCGGCTCGCCCGGCCGCCCCGAACGCGATCGCACTGCCGAAGACACTGCGCCTACCGATGATCCGGTCATCATCGAGATCGCGCGCCGCCACGGCATTCATCCCGCCGTGGTGTGCATCAAGTGGGCCGTTCAGCGGGGGCAAACGCCGATTCCCTTCTCCGTCCACCACTATCGCGAAAACCTCGAAGGCGTTGCTGGCGATCCGCTCACCGATGACGAAATGCGCGCCATCGCCGCTATCGACCGCAACTGCCGCTTGATCAAAGGCCAGGTCTTTCTATGGAAAGACGGGCAAACCTGGGAGGATCTCTGGGACCCGACGGGAGAAATCACGCCACCGTAGAAGCAAGCTGGTAGCTCGTAGCCGGTAGCTAGGAGCCCGTAGCTATCGGCGTTCCGGATCTTGGGTTTTCGCTTTTCCACTCTGCCCACAGGAAGGAATGCAAATCGGGCAAGTTCAAGCTACAGGCTACCGGCTGTTAGCGACAAGCTACGAGCTACCGGCTACTAGCTACTAGCTACAAATATGGAGAACGAACCAATGCAAGCCACCATGTCCGCGGCTTTTCTTCCCGGCAACTCCACTGTCGAAATGCGCACCGTGCCGGTTCCCGAGCCGGGCCACGGCTGAAGTTCTGCTGCGGATGAAAGCCTCCACCATCTGCGGCTCCGATATCCGCGCCATCTACCACGAGCACCTTGGCAAGGGACCCGAAGGCTACCAGGGCGTGATCGCGGGCCACGAACCCTGCGGCCAGATCGTCGCCGCCGGTCCCGGATGCCGCCGCTTCAAGGTTGGCGATCGCGTCATCGTCTATCACATCTCCGGCTGCGGCGTCTGCAACGACTGCCGGCGTGGCTACATGATCTCCTGCACCAGCGAGAAGTACCGCCGCGCCTACGGCTGGCAGCGCGATGGGGGCATGGCGGAGTTCATGCTCGCCGAAGAAAAAGATCTCATCGCGCTTCCCGACTCGCTCTCTTACGCCGACGGCGCCCAGGTTGCCTGCGGCTTCGGCACCGTCTATGAGGGCCTCGAGAAAATCGGCATCGACGGCAATCATGCCGTGCTCATCACCGGCCTAGGGCCCGTCGGCCTCGCCACCGGCGCGCTCTGCCGCAAACTGGGCGCGGAAAAAATCATCGGCATTGACGTCGTGCCCGAACGCATGAAGATCGCAAAAGATCTCGGTCTTTGCGACGAAGTCCTCCAGTCCGGCCCCGAGAACGTTGCCGAAGTCAAACAGCTCACCGGCGGCTTCGGCGTCGAGCGCGCCATCGACTGCTCCGCCAACGACGCTGCCCGCGCCACGGCGATTCGCGCCACGCGCAAGTGGGGCAGAATCGTCTTCCTCGGTGAAGGCGGGCGCGTCGAGTTCAATCCCTCGCCCGACATCATCCACGACCAGAAGACAATCTATGGCTCGTGGGTTACATCCACCTGGCTCATGGAAGACCTCGTCGAGCGCCTCGTCCGCTGGAACTTGCATCCGGCCGAGATCATCACGCACCGTTTCCCGCTCCATCGCGCTGCTGAAGCCTATGCGCTCATGGCCTCGGGAAAATGCGGCAAGGTTGCCGTCTGCGCCGATGAAGAGCTGAAATGAGTTCCATCGTTGCAACGACGGGGGTGCCCCACGTCTCGATTTTGAGACGTGGGATAGTGACGCCCCGATTCGACATCTGTCATCCCGAGCTCAGGTCGCTCGATTCTGCGAGCGACCGAAGTCGAGGGATCTGCGGGTGCTTTTGCCATCCAGCAACAAACCCAGCGCTCCGTGTGTGAAAATCGCACCTGAGGAGACGAACCATGTTCGACACACCGCGATTCACAAAACCAGACTGGGAACTCCGGCTCGAGGCTTTGCTTCCCCTCTACGGCCACCGCAACTGGATCGTCGTTGCCGATTCCGCTTACCCGGCCCAGTCCAGGCCGGGAATCGAAACCATCGTCTCCGGCGCAGGCCAACTTGAAGTCACGCTCAAGGTACTCGACGCCATCAACGCCAGCCGCCACGTCCGCGCCACCGTTTATCTCGATCGGGAACTGGAGTTCGTCGACGAGAAAGACGCGCCCGGCGTCACCGAATATCGCAACCAACTCGACGGCCTGCTCAAGAACAGAGACAAAACCACGCTGCTGCACGAGCAGATCATCGCCAGGCTCGATCATGTAGCACAAACCTTTCGCGTCCTCATCGTCAAGACCGATCTCGCCATACCTTACACATCCGTTTTCTTCGAGCTCGGCTGCGCTTATTGGCCCACTGAAGCGGAACAACGCATGCGCCAGTCCATGGCCGCCGCCGTCTCAAAGTAACTGACCAGTTTTCGCCGCAGTCGCAACGCCGGGAAGCAGCCAACTTGCACGCATGGCTGAATCCTCTCGTATACGTGATCGAGAGGGCAGTTCAACGTCGTCACTCTATTTCGCCGGCTTCCACCGCAGCACAGGCTTTCTCGCCGCCTGTACCTCGTCCAGCCGTGAGACGCGCGTCGAGTGCGGTGCAGTCTTCACCAGCTCGGGGTTCTCCTCGGCTTCGCGCGCAATGGAGCGCATGGCGTCGACGAAGAGGTCCAGCTCTTCGCGCGACTCGCTCTCGGTCGGCTCAATCATCATCGCGCCGTGCACGATGAGCGGGAAACTGACCGTGTAGGGATGGAAGCCGTAATCGATGAGCCGCTTGGCGATATCGCCCGTTTTCACGCCGTGCACAGCCTGCCGCTTGTCGCTGAAAACGACTTCGTGCATAGAGGGCGTTTTATAGGGTAGCTCATACAGGTCTTCAAGCTTATTGCGAATGTAGTTGGCATTGAGCACGGCATCTTCCGTGGTCTGGCGCAAACCGTCCGGGCCGTTGGCCAGGGTGTAGGCCAGCGCACGAATAAACATACCGGTATTTCCATAAAACGCGCGTACCCGGCCAATCGATTGCGGGCGGTTATACTCCCAGCGCAGCGGCCCACCAAGCGGATGAAGCGTCAATGGCTCGGTGTCGCCGATTCGCTCACCATCGGGCTTCGCGAGCGGAGCGCGGAACAGCGGCGGGCAACCGTCGGCCGTCGGCTCGGCATTGGTGTCCTCCCAATCCCCTGCGTCGGGGCACTGCTTCGCACCGTTCTCGCCGCGGATCAGTACAGGGATCGGTAAGAATGGCTCAAGAAACGCCTTGCACGCCACCGGACCCGATCCGGGACCTCCGCCGCCGTGTGGAGTCGAAAATGTCTTGTGCAGGTTCAGGTGCATCACGTCGACGCCGAAGTCGCCCGGCCGCACTTTGCCCACCAGCGCGTTCATATTGGCGCCGTCCATGTAAAGCAGCGCGCCCTTGGCGTGCAGGATATCGGCGATCTTGTGAATTTCGTTTTCGAAGACGCCGAGCGTCGACGGATTCGTGAGCATCAGCGCCGCGGTGTTTTCGTCCACGCGATTGGCAAGGGCTTCAAGATCGATGCCGCCCTCGGCATTTGACTTGATGTTTTCAACTACATATCCGCTGAATGCCGCTGTCGCAGGGTTAGTACCGTGTGCCGAATCGGGGATGAGTACCGTTTTGCGCGGATTGCCCCGGGACTCGTGCCATGCACGCGTGAGCAGGATTCCGGTGAATTCGCCGTGCGCGCCCGCAGCCGGCTGCAGAGTGATTGAGTCCATGCCGGTGATTTCAAGCAGGCAACGCTGCAGTAGGTCGATGATTTCCAGAACTCCCTGCGCGAGCGACTCGGGCCGATAAGGATGCGCTTCAGCCAGCCCTTCGATGCGCGCTACAAACTCATTCACACGCGGGTTGTACTTCATGGTGCATGAGCCGAGCGGGTACATGCCCAGATCGATCGCATAGTTCCACGTCGAGAGCCGCGTGAAGTGCCGGATGAGTTCGATCTCGCTCAGTTCAGGCAACAACCCAGGTGTCTCGCGATGCGCCACGCCGAGAAGCGCCGTGGCATCGACAGCCGGCACGTCCAGGGGCGGCAATTTATACGCGCGCTTGCCCGGAGACGACTTCTCGAACAGCAGCGCCTCGTTCTGCGTCGGATGCGTGCGGACCTTGCCCAACGTGCGCGGGCCGGAATTTTCAGGATTGATTGCCATTCTTCATCCCTCGTGTTCTTGTTTCACGACGATGTTGATTCTCGACTTGCAGTACTTAAGAACGCCATTTCGACCGCATCGCGTAGCCACGCTCTGTAACAAGGGCACGGCTTTAGCCGGGCCGCAAAGCACAACATAAACGTGCGGGCTTCAGCCCCAGCCAATCACCGACTCTCTTGCAAGCTCCGCCTTCTTGCGCGCTAAAAAGCCAAAACAAAACGGGTACTCCTCCGTAGTTGCGGCAAGCCCGGCTTTGACAGGGTTCTCCGCGATATACGTCCGATGGCTCTCAAATCCTTGATTGTTCATCACCTGAACTTCGGTGAATCCCCGCTGCCAAACCTCGCCTTTGTAGCCGAACTCATGGGACAACCAGTGGGAAAATCTGCCCTTGACGAGTCGCATGGCCTTTTCAATCGTCATATCGTCGCCAACTTCAATAAGAAGATGCCTGTGATCGGCATGATCACAAAGTCGTGCAATTTGAATTTGCGTTCTGCAACAAGCGAGCGCAGTACATCAATAAGAAGGTTGGCATTGCGCTCCGATTGCAGCAGTCGTTTGCCCATGTTCGTCTTTGTCGTCGCAAAAAAGATGCGCGACGGGTTCAGAATGTTAGCCGGAGAGGCCTTGCGCGCGGGATGGGCCATGGCAGGGGCTAAAGCCCGCTCTCCTCCCTGTTGCTGTTGCGGCCCGGCTAAAGCCGTGCCCTTGTTACAAGACACTGCGGCTCAATACCGCTTCTCAACTCGGTTACGCCTCCACCTCTACGCCCGCCAGCACCTTGGCTGCCGCGTCGATCGTTTCGCGCGCCATCACTTCCGTCGCGCACCAGAGCGTGCAATTCGCGAGCTCCGGATACCACCGGCTCAACTCGATGCCGCCGACAATCTTGTTGTCGAGCAGCCGCTGGCTCCACGCCGCGGGTGCTTCTTCGGTCTGCAATACAAACTCGTGAAAGCACGGTGCGCCCTTAAATCGCAGCTTCGCGCCCGATTGGGCCGCGAGCGCCTTTGCTGCGTAATCGGCCTTGGCCAAATTGTGCTCGGCCAGTTCGCGTATGCCTTCTTTGCCGTACACTGCCATGAAGATCGTCGCCATCAGCGCGACCAGCGCCTGGTTGGTGCAGATGTTCGAAGTCGCCTTTTCCCGGCGGATATGCTGCTCGCGCGTAGCCAGCGTCAGAACGAAGCCCCGGTTCCCTGCCCCGTCAACCGTCTGCCCCACCAGCCGGCCCGGCATCTGCCGCACAAATTGCTCCTTGGCAGCGATGACGCCGCAGAACGGCCCGCCATAGCTGAGCGCCACGCCGAACGACTGCGCCTCCATAGCAACGATGTCGGCCTCCACCGGCGGCCGCACGATGCCGAGCGAAACCGCCTCAGCAATGGCAACGATGAGCAGCGCACCTCTCGCGTGCGCAATCTCGGCAATGGCCGGAATATCTTCAATGACGCCGAAGAAATTGGGGCTCTGGATAAGAACGGCTGCGGTTTCTTCGGAAACCGTAGCGGCCAGCGCACGGAGATCGACGCGTCCGGTTTCGTTGTCGTAGCCCACGACCGTCGCCGGCAGACCCTGATGCTTTGCGTACGTTGCGATCACCTCGCGGTATTCGGGATGAACCGTCGAAGCCACTAGAGCCTTGTGACGGCCGGTGATGCGGACGGCCATCATCACCGCTTCCGCGGCTCCAGTGGACCCGTCGTACATGCTGGCGTTGGCCACGTCCATGCCGGTCAGTTCGGCAATCATCGTCTGGAACTCGAAGATGGCCTGCAGAGTGCCCTGCGTAATCTCGGCCTGATACGGCGTATAGCTGGTCAGGAACTCGCCCCGCTGCACCAGCGAATCGATAATGACCGGGCGGTAGTGGCGATAGGCGCCCGCACCAAGAAAGCTCGCGTAATCCGTGGCGTTCTTCTGCCCGGCGGCGCGGAAGTACGCGACAATTTCGCTCTCCGCCTGCTGCCGAGGTACATTCAGGTCGCGGCCGAGGCGGTACTCGGCAGGAATGATAGCGAAGAGATCGTCGATCGACTGCGCACCGATTTCGGCGAGCATCTGGCGGCGTTCTGCGTCGGATTTTGGTAGATAGCGCATGGAGTCCTTCGGACGGTAATAAGTGAACAAGCGAATTAGTGAAAGCAGTGAAACAAGTGAAGCAAGTGAGAGAGGCAAGCTGCGGACTGGCTCTCTTCACCTAGTTCACTTCTTCACTCTCTTCACTGTTCTTCAGCAATAAACGCCTCATACGCCGCGGCATCAAGCAATTTATCCAATTCGGCGGGGTCGGAGAGCTCGACTTTGATAATCCACGTACCGTGCGCATCCTGGTTGATCTTGTCAGGCGCGGTCTTCAACTCCTCATTCACCGCAGTTACCTTGCCGGAGACGGGTGAGAAGAGATCGCTGACCGCCTTCACGCTCTCGACCGAGCCGAAGGTGGCATTTGCAGTCACAGCATCGCCGACCTTGGGTGCGTCGACGTAGACAATGTCGCCCAGAGAGTTTTGCGCGTAGTCGGTGATGCCGATCGAACCCGTGGCGCCTTCAACCGAAATCCATTCGTGTTCGCGAGTATAGCGGTAGTTTGTCGGGTAGGGCATGACGATTCTGCTCCTTAAAAGATTCGCGAATTACCAGTCTACGACAGGGCTCAGGGGTCGGGTTTCAGTTGTAAGGTGCGGCTTCCCGGTGGAAAACAGGTCTCTGTCTGATCCCTGAAACCTGACACCTGAACCCTGAAATCACCCCATCACGACAACCGGCTGAAACAGCGTCCCCGCCACCCTTTTCGCGATTCCGGCGAGCTCGCGCCGCCCTGCAAAAACCTTCACCAGCGCCGCCTCAGAAAACTCCGGAAGATTGGCCTGCGCTCCATTGCGCAGACGGCCGAGCGCCTTCGCGTCTGCGGTCACCGAGGGCATTTCCGGCAGCAGGCTGCGCGGGTGCACGCAGACACTCTCCAGCGCTTCGATATTCCCTGCCAGCGCCTGAAGTTCCTCTAAGCTGTGCGCGTCGCCCAGCGTAAATGGTCCGGCGCGCGTGCGGCGCAACCGGCTCAGATGCGCGCCGCAACCCAGATCCTGCCCCATTTCGTGCGCCACAGAGCGCACATAGCCGCCGGCGCTGATGTCGATGGTGAAACTCGCCTCAGGGCCATCCATCGCCAGAATCTCAAAGGCGTCGATCCTGACGCGAGCTGGTTTCAACAGGACCGGCTTTCCCTCGCGGGCCAATTTATATGCCGGCTTGCCTTCGATCTTCTTCGCCGAGAACGGCGGCGGCATCTGATCGATTTCGCCGCGAAATTCCGCGCGGCCTCGCGCAGGCTATCCACGGTAACCGCCTGCGCAAACTCCGCCCACCGGTCCGGGCCCTCAGCCTCGCCGTCGGCATCGTAGGTTTCGGTCGCGAACCCAAAGCGGATCGTGCCGGTATAGCTTTTTTTCGCGGCGGAAAAGTACTGCGCCAGCCGGGTAAACTTCCCTATCAGCAGCGGCAACACCCCGGTGGCCATCGGGTCGAGCGTGCCAAGATGGCCGATTGACTGTTCTCCCGTGATGCGGCGCAGCCGGTTCACCACATCGTGGCTGGTGATTCCTCCCGGCTTATCGATCACAAGAAGCCCGTTCACATCATCACTTTAGACTCCCAATGCGCCCTTGCCAACCCGGACCGGAGGCCCCAATCTAAAGAGAGATGGCAGACGAACTGGAAAGCGTGCGCAAGGCGCTGCGCGAGCTGAGCAAAACGGTTAAGAGCTTGCCCGGCGATCAAACGCCAAGAAGGGTCCACAAGCTGCGCACGGCTACGCGGCGCGTGGAGGCGATTGCCGCTGCGCTACCCAACGGCGACGGAAAAAAATCCCGGCACCTGCTCAAATCGATTGAAGCCGTGCGCAAAGCCGCGGGTGGCGTGCGCGACATGGATGTGCTATCTGCAAACGCGCGCAGGCTGGCGCGATATGGGGCTGGCGAGTCACTCGCGCGCCTGCTCGATCATCTCAAATTCGCCCGCCAGCAAAATGCCGCCGAGTTGCAGAGCGCGCTCGAGCACAAGAGAAGGGCAATCCGCGAGAGCCTCAAGGAATACTCCAAGCTGGTCAAGGCCGCGCTGGCTCCGGCAAGGCCCCGATGCGAACGGCGCAGCCCGGCCAGTCTTACGAAGGCCTGCATGCCGCCGCCATGAACCGCGTCGAGGGAACTTGACGAATGGCCTCCGCTCGACGCGAGCAACATCCACGAGTTCCGCCTGAAGGTCAAGGAGCTGCGCTACACCCTGCAACTTTATGCGGATGCCAATCCGGCCCTGATCGACGCTCTGACCGGCGTGCAGCGCCGCATCGGCGATTGGCACGACTGGCAGCAGTTGCTCGAGATTGCGCGCGAAGTTCTCAATGCGCGAACAGGACGCCGCTCTGCTGGCGCGGATCGACCAGACGGCTAAAAGAAGATTCGCGCGGGCGCTTGCCGCGGCCAACGCTCTTCGCGGAAAGTATCTGGCAGTGCCATTCGCGCATGGCGCATGAAGCGCGAGGTAGAGCCTCTTCCCTGCCGACTCTCATATTCCGCCATCGTCCCCGGCTGCCGCACCAGCGACAGGAACTCCGCGCGCGTCTCCTTCTGCCGGAAGCAGCCCACCATGGCGCTGGTCACCGTGGACGAGTGCTGCTTCTCGATGCCGCGCATCATCATGCACAGGTGCCGCGCCTCAATCACCACGCCCACGCCCTGCGGCGCAATCGCCTCCTGAATCGCGTCGGCAATCTGCCGCGTCAGCCGCTCCTGCACCTGCAGGCGGCGCGCAAACACCTCCACGAGCCGCGGAATCTTGCTCAGCCCGATCACTTTGCCCTTGGGAATATAGGCCACGTGCACCTTGCCGAAGAACGGCAGCATGTGGTGCTCGCACAGCGAGAACATCTCGATGTCCTTGACGATGACCATCTCGTCGTAGTCCACGTCGAACAGCGCGCCGTGCAGAATCTGCGCGGGGTCCTGGTCGTAGCCCTTGGTCAGGAAGGCCATCGCTTTCTCCACGCGCTCCGGCGTTGCGCGCAGGCCGTCGCGATCGGGATCCTCGCCCAGGCGGCTCAGAATCTCGCGATACATCTCCTGCGTGCTGAACCCGCTCAGCCCTTCGTCCGCTTCAACCGCTCTGCCGTACCGCTTTGCTCACCGCTATCGGATGCGCCATCTCCTTCTCTATCCTCTCGCCGCACACTCAAAGAAATTATTTTCCGTCTCTTCCACGCGCACATGCTCCAGTTCGCCGGCAGGCATCGCTCCCTCAAGCAGCGAAAAGATCGCCCTGCAAAAATTCTCCGTCGTCGGCACGCGATCCGCAAACAGCGGATCGAGATTCAGATTGGCGTGGTCGAACCGATCCAGCACCTTGCGCGCACCGCATCGTCCAGCGCCACCAGATCCACCACCATTCCCGTCTCTGCGTTCACCGCGCCGCCCACCAGAACCTCAACGAAATAATTGTGCCCGTGGCCGTGCTCGTTGTTGCACTTTCCGTAGGCCGCGCGATTCTGCTTCCGCCGTCAGCGCCTCCGTGTGCAGCCGTGGCTGGCGCTGAGCATGTAGCGGCGGCCGAAATATGCCTTCACGCCTCACCTCGATATTCAGCAAAAATCTCCGGCGTCTCGTAGACGCGAATCCGGCTCAACCGCGCGCCGCCCGCAGCTGTCACCGGAGCTTCCAGCCGCTTCCACGCCGCGATGGCGATGTTCTCCGTCGTCGGAATCGGCGTGCGCAAACTCCGGCGCATCCAGGTTCAGGTGCTTATGGTCGTAGGCCGCCAGAACCTCGCGCTCCATCACGTCCTTCAGCCACTTCAGATCGACCACAAATCCGGTCACGGGATCCGGCTCGCCGGCCACCGTCACCTCCAGCGTGTAATTGTGCCCGTGCCCATTGCGATTCGCGCAGCGGCCAAAGACCTGCTCGTTCTTCTCCGCGGTCCAGGCCTCGTTCCAGTAGTAGTGCGATGCGGAAAACGTCGCCCGCCGCGTCAGAAAAATCATGTTACCCCTTTGTGACCGCTCACCTGAAGAGATGCCGCAGAGCCGACCCGGCGTTTCACTGAATCAAGGCAAATTTGCGCTCGATCGAAGATTTCAGCGCCGATTTTGAGCATCTGAAACGCCGCTTCATCGAAGCTCCGGTCCTGAACGCTATGACGTGATACTCCCGCCCCTTCCAGCTTACGCGCTTCAGAATCCGGTGCTGAAACCAGCTGCGATAGAGCAGCACCACAAACAGCGGCAGCCCCAGCGGCGAAATCGCGCAATCCAGAAACGGAAAGTTCGACTTCGCCACGCGCGCAGTAGAACCGGAACAGCGTGCGCAGCCACAGCAACGCCAGAACCCATCCCGCGCCCAGCCACTCCAGCCCATGCGCGCCCAGCCGCGCGTTCCACAATTCGTAGGCCAACACCGGCAGCCCGAAAAGAAGCAAAAAATCGAGCGCCCGCCAAAACGCCAGCATCAGCGCGTTGTCGAAGAGCAGCTTCAGGTTCTTGGTCCAGCCCTCGATCATCGCCGCGGTGCTGCGATACATGCGCGCGGAGACGGCATCGTCGGCATAGCGAAAGCGCAGACCCACCTTGCGCCGCTTGGCCAGAAACGCCAGCTCCACGTCTTCCAGCACCTTGCCGGCCACGCTGGGATGGCCGCCGAGCCGCCGGTAGGCCTCCCGCTCCACCAGCAGAAACTGCCCGTTGGCCGCGGCGATGCGCTGCGCCGGATCGGAGACTTTGGCCGGCGGATAGGCCAGCGCCAGCTCGCAAAAGACCAGCGGCATCAGCGACCGCTGCGCGAACCCGCTCACAATCTGCCGCGGCGAGTAGCTCAGCATGCCCACCTTGTGCCGCTCCGCCTCGTGCATCGCGCGGCGCAGGTCGCCCGGCTCGTGGATCGTGTCCGCATCGGTAAACAGCAGCCACCGGCCGCGCGCTCGCCGCGCCGCCGTCCACACGGCGTTTGCCTTTCCCGTCCAGCCCGCCTCCAGCTTCGCGGCCTCGAGCAGCGTCACGCCGGCAAATCCGCGCGCAATCTCCGCCGTTCGGTCGGTTGATTGATCGTCCACCACGATCAGCTCCCAATCGCGGCCCAGCTCGAAGATCTCTTCCGACTGGCTCACCAGCGACTGCAGGCACGCGCCCAGGCAGTCCTCCTCGTTGCGCGCCGGCACAATCACCGTCAGCTCGATCAGTTCTTCGGGTTCAGGCTGGTCAAAGACCGTTCCCGCCAGCGTCTTGCCCGCCCATTCGCGCCAATCGGCCGTTGGCGGGCCCTTCCGCCGGATCGGCCAGGCCAAGGACCGGTTTGTATCCCTTCGACGCAGGTTTTTCATTGGCCTCGCCGTCCTTCTGTCCGCCGGTTCTCTGCTGCAATCGATCGTCTTTGCTCATGGCGTCCGGCCGCTTCACTTTCCGCCCTTTCGCTCCGTAGGATTAGAACCCGCGAAAACCCATCCGCTTTCGATTTTCGCACCCGCGCGAGCAGTGCCTCGCTCCGCTCTTCGTCGCTTTCGGCGCTCGCGCCAATGTTCTCGGCGATCCCGTCTTAACCGACGAGCCCATGCGCAGCCATCAGCGCCTTCTGCTTCGGCGCCTTACCGGCCACACGCCACTTGCTTTGCTCCCTTGTTCCCCTGCGGAAAACCTAGAACTGGTTGCATAAATCCGGTCTTGAATGGGCACGACTTTAGTCGTGCCGTTAAAGGCTCATAAATAGAGGGCTTTAGCCCCTGAGGGATGTCTTCCCACTGTCCCGGGCTATTTATGCAACCAGTTCTAGTTTTCGGAGGGGTGCTCGACGTGGTCGACCATGAGCAATTCGATGGGGGCGCGGGCAGGTTTCAGTTCGAGGCCAAGCTGCGATTTGAGCGCTTCGTGAAAGCTGGTGATGTTGTCGGAGACGGCGCTGTCGGTGGCTGCGGTGTCGTGAATCCAGTGGAGGGTGAAGTCGTAGAGGCCGGCGAGGCCCGTCTGGTCCACCACGGGGCGCGGCGTGGCCGCGAGGCCGGTCATGGTTGGCACCGAAGTGGCGAACAGCGCCATGGTCACACCGCGGCCGCCGTAATGTTGTCCCGGTTCGGTGGAGGGAACGTGAGCGATGACTTCGCAGGCGGGCGGCAAATTACCGACGCTCGAGGGTGCGGTTGCGGGGTGGGGCGAGGATGAGTCAACGGCAGGCGCGGCAGCGCAGGTGTCAGACGCGGGGTGCGGCTGCAGGTTTGGCCCGGGAATACCGGCGCGAACGAGTCTGAGCGCGAAGACCGGGGCTTCGGCGGTCGCCATGTGGGTAACCAGGTGGAAGCGATCGGCGAGTAGAGCGCGCATCATGAGCCGCATTTGGTCGATCGAAGTGTTGGCGGGTGCCCGGGCCGAGATGTCGAAGAATTCGGGCGCGGCGTCGAACGATCCGGTGACCCAGAACGGCGCGCCCGATTTAGGGACGCCGGAGAAGATGCTAAAACGGAGGGCCATCTCCTGCGTGCCGGAGAGATGGTAAGCGAAAGAGATGAAGCGCCAAAGGGCCTGATGCGTTGCGATGAAATAGCCGCCGGCAGCGGTACGCGCCTCGTCGGGAGAAATGGTGCCGTAGACGTTGCCGCTGTCGAGCGGAACATTGCTGCGCTGGGGAATATTGGTTCCGCTGGGGCGAACGGATGCCACGTCGAAAGTGGGCAAAACGGAAGTGGGCACCGGCGTTTGCGCGAGCGCAGCGGTGCTCAGGAGCAGGAGAGCGACGGACTTCATGTGTGAAGTATACTACATAGCCGCCTTGCCGGTTGGCAGGCAGATACGCGATTTTTTCGCGGCAAGGAAACATCATGGGATCCAGTCCAGCGCACGCAAGTGCCCAGCGCGTCGTCGCCAAGTGAGCACCGACGTATTATAAGGATGTGCGGTTTCCTCGCTGTCTCATCCTGGCCCTGATCTTCCCGTTGGCACTGCTGCCAGGTTGCAGCCGCGGCGCACATCCTGCCCAAACCGGCAAAATCGCGCCCGATTTCACGGTCTCCGACGGCACCACGACCGTTCACTTGGCCAGCTACCGCGGCAAAGTTGTTGTGCTCAACTTCTGGGGTACCTGGTGTGCCCCCTGCATCATCGAGATTCCCTCGCTCGTTCAGCTCCACCACCAGATGCCTTCGCTTGACATCGTAGGCGTTGCAGTACCGGCAGATGAAGGCACCGCAGAAGACCCCGCCGCATTTAAGGCATTCCTCGACCAGCACCACATCGACTTCACCACCGTGCGCGATACCGATGAATCCGCCCCCCATCTCTTCCACACCGACATGTGGCCCGAGACCTATGTCATCGACCGCAAAGGCATCATCCGCAGCAAGTTCGTCGGCCCGCAGGACTGGACCAGCCCCGAGATGCTGTCGCTTCCTCAAAAGCCTGTAGGATGCAATGCGCTCGCTGCGATTCACCGCCGGGCGCCCCGTTCAAGCTCTGCCTGGGCGGGAACTAAACTGCTATCCTGAACCTATGACCACGGTGGAGATCCTCTATCGCTATGCCGCTCCGCCCACCGAGCATGTGGCTGTGGCTCTGGCCCGCGCGCGCGAAGTTTACGGCATCCGGCATCTCAGCTTCGACCACAACGCCCGCACCCTTCGCGTGGAGTTCGATGCGACCCGCCTGAATGCCGCCGCCGTCACCAAGCTGGTGCGCGATGCTGGCCTTGAAATCGCGGAAGAACCGCCGCTGATTCCCGCCCCCGCACCGGAAAAAGCACCGGCACCGACAGCCTGACGCCGCATTGCGCCGCTTCCGTAACCTTGATACTCTGGAAAGGGTTTGTCGCCCCGGGCTTCGTCCTGAAGCCCTCAAGTGTGCGCCCGTAGCTCAGCTGGATAGAGCGACTGACTACGAATCAGTAGGTCGGGAGTTCGAATCTCTCCGGGCGCACCATAAAATCCCAATTCATTAATCACTTGCGGCCTTTGCGCTCTTTCGCTTTTTGCGGTCAATTCTGAAGTGTGCCCAATTTTGTGCCCATTCACCGCAATTGGAGCGCGCGAAAACGGGCCGGAAAATGCGTAACTGATACTTTCCGCACAACTATTACTTGGGCGGACACCTTGGATTTATTGCCTAGTTCGGCTAAGGTCGCGTAGATGTAAGGTAGAGGGCTGCTTCGAGGGCATGCGAGAGATGGCCCTCAGGGTCGCCGGAGTCGAACGGGTCCTTCCCCCGATCGGGCGCGCTACGGGTGACGCGCCACCCCGCCGCCGCCCTAGCGCCAGGATTTCTTACCGTCAGTTCCACTTCCGCCAAATTGGCCCCCTTTTGCCGTCAACTGACTGAAATGAATAGGAAGGAACATTGGAAATGGCGGAACTGAAATTCCTGCAGAATGCAATGTGCGCGGACTTCTGTGAACTCGGATTGTCGCCCCCAACCAGGCAAACCTTGCCCAACGTGAAGCCCGCTGTCTCAAGAAGCATTCTCCAGTCGCGCTCGCTACGCTCTCTACCGCCGGTGACATAAGCATGTTGAGATCACTCATCAGATGGCCCCCATCTCGGCGCGAAAAACGCGAATCCTCACCAACCGGAAACGATTCTGGCAGCTACATGAGCGAATGAACCGCGGCAACGATCTTCCCGGTGTTTGGAAGCAGGTGTGCGGAGAGATTAGCGGCAGCGGGTATGCGGACGTCGGGAGTTGCAACTCTGCGGACCCTGAGATGGGTTCCTTCGAGCATTTCGTGAAGCTTCGCCACAATCTCGGCGCCAAACCCGCCCGTAAGATTGGCTTCGTGCGCGATGACGACCCGGCCGCCAGCCGCAGTCACCGCATCCCGCAGAGCGCTCGCGTCCAGCGGCGAAAGCCAGCGAAGATCCAGGACGCTTGCAGCGACCCCTCTCGATCCAAATCTTCCGCAGCTTCGAGTGCGACACGAACCATGGTGCCCCAAGTAACGATGGCAACATCTTTGCCGCTCTTCCTGAGGTTGGCTTTGCCGACAGGTTGAATTCGATCATTGAGCACGACTTCGCCTGACATCTGGTACAGGCTTCGCGACTCGAAGATGACGCAGGGGTCTTCGAGTGCCACTGCCGACCGCAAAATGTCATAAGCATCCTGCGGCGTTCCAGGCAATGCAACTCTCAGCCCAGGAATATGTGCCAGTAATGCCTCGAGGGACTGTGAATGCTGCGCACATGATCCTGGCGTGGCACCCTGTTGGGTTCGAACTACAATCGGCACTGCCGCCCGCCCGTTCGTCACGTATCTGAAATTAGCTGCCTGATTCACAAGTTGGTCCAACGCGACGAGCATGAAGTCCGCCCACATGATCTCGACGATCGGTCGCATTCCCATCAACGCAGATCCAATTGCCGATCCCAGGATCGCGCTTTCTGAGATCGGAGTATCGAACACACGATCCTTCCCGAATGCCTTTTGGCAGCCGCGGCTTGCGCCAAAGATGCCGCCGGCAAATCCGACGTCTTCGCCGTACACGAGGACTTCGGGCCTTGTTTCCAGTTCTCGCATTAGCGCCTGATTCACGGCCTGGATGTAGGTCATTGTCTTTGGCGCCGGATCACTGACCACCTTCATTGCGGAGGTCGGGTCCTCGGCCCCGGAAGCCAAAGGAGCATAGACGTGCTCATTTGCGGTAGATACGTCAGGAGGAGGGGCAGCGATCACCCCTTGCACCAAAACGTCGATTCTCTCCTTCACCTCAGCCCACAACTGCTCGATCTCGGCCCGATCAAGCATACCGGCGTTCACGAGGCGCTTTGTCGTGATTTCGATTGGATCGAGCTGTGCAGCAGCTTGGCGATCTGGAATGGGGCGGTAATGTTCAATATCCCTGTTGTAGTGCCCCCAAAGGCGCGGAACACGGCACTCGATCAGCACCGGACCTTCCCCAGCACGAGCTCTCTCTGCCGCCTTACCAATCGTCTCGCGAACGGCAAGCAAATCGGTTCCATCGATGGTGACCCCTGCTACACCGTATCCGGAGGACCGCTGAGCGATTCGGCTAACCTTGTAGACCTCCGCGGTGGGGGTCATCTCCGCCCACCCATTGTTTTCACAGATAACAATCATGGGCAAGTTGCGCACTGCCGCCCAAGCCAATCCTTCGTGGGTTGCTCCCTGATTGAAGGCTCCATCTCCGAGCGAAACGACCACAACTTGGCCGTTCTTCTTAAACCGATTGGCCTCCGCGATCCCGCAAGCGATCGGCAGGCCCGCTCCCACAATCGAGTTTTCGCCGATGAATCGGGTCCAGGGCGCCATCATGTGCGCTGAGCCGCCGCGCCCGCGGTTGATTCCAGTACTCTTCTGACAAATCTCGCCCAGTACCTGGTCAAAGGGCAGGCCCGACGCCAGTGCCCAGCCATGCCCTCTGTACGTGCTGACAATCTGATCGCGCTCCCCCAGAGCCGCGACTGCACCTATCGGAACCGCCTCTTGGCCAGCGCACAAATGCGCAGAGCCGAGAATCTGGGGAGGCACAGTTTGACTAAGATCCAGGACGCGCTGCTCGAACAGCCGGATCTCCATCATTTTCTTTAAGGCATCGAGCAAATAGGAATGCTCAGGGTCAAAATTATCTTGACCAGCCATCAGAGTGTTAGGCATGGACATGGTGAACCCTTAAGGAGCCTCGCGTGATCTACCTATCCAACTCCTCAAAATGGAACTGGGCCTCTATGGACGAAAACCACACTAACGAGTACATGAAAAACTGTCAATAGGATATAATCACCTCATATCCTGATAGAAGATGCAAAAAGCATGAGACCCTCGAGGCCGTTCAGGGCCTCAATGTGTTAAGTCAAAAAGGTTTCTGCAAGTTGTGACGAACTGCGTCGGCAAGGGCTATTAGATATTGCTTGACTGTTGCATTCCGTCCTTTCGTTCTAAGCAATGGCTGACGAATCTCGCCGCATTCATTTCGGTGGCTCGTTCCCTAAGCCCCAGGGATCGCCCTAAAACGCACAATTCGAAAGCCTCACATCTGGTCAGTCCGAGAATCCTGACAAATCCTCAAAAAAATCTCTTGACAAGGAAATGCAAAGTGGAATAGCTTTCCCTCGTTCGGCGAAGCATCAGATACCTACGAAAGTATCAGATATTGATGTTTTTGCCGGGCGTGGGCCATTCCCCAGAGGAAATATGGAAAAAATGAGAGTGACAGGCCTCTTGTGGCTGAGCCTAGTGTTTGCAATCGCAGTCCCACTCGCGTTTGCACAAAGCGGCGGGTCCATTAGCGGAACGGTTAAGGACGCCTCCGGCGCGGTGATTCCGAGCGCTACCGTCAAGGCGCAGAATCTGGCCACCAACGTAGTCACAAATAGCACAACGAATCAATCCGGCTTTTATCTGATGCAGCTGCCGACGGGCAACTACAAAGTGGAAGCGAGCGCGCGGGGCTTTCAGTCGCTGGTCCATGACAAAGTGACGCTTGACGCTCTAGCCAGTATTGCCTTGGATATGACGCTTTCCGTCGGATCGACGACCACTCTGGTCGAAGTGACGACCTCAACGGACACGATTCAGACGGACAACACTACACTTGGGACAACTATTCGAAACGAAGTGTACTCAGCACTTCCGCTACAAATGAGCCAGGGTGTACCGCGCGACCCGACTTCCTTTATTAGCCTTGCACCAGGAGTTGCAGCGGTGGTGCTGCAGTCGGCCGGGTCCTCATTTACGTCGTTTAACGGCGGACAGCAAGAAACGAACGATCTTTACTTTGAAGGCCTTCCAATCTCAATGCCGCAGATACAAGGCGAGACGCGCGATATTGCTCTTGCGGTATCGGTAGATGCAGTCAATCAATTCCAAGTGGAGATCAACGGAGAGAAGGCCGAATATCAGGGCCAGGGCTTCCACAATTACGTTGTCAAGTCGGGTGGGAGCCAATTTCATGGCAGTCTGTTCGAATATTTTCGCAACACCGCGCTCGACGCCAAGAACTACTTTGTCAGCTTCGTCCCGCCGGATCATCAAAACGAATACGGCGGCAACATTGGCGGGCCGATCAAGAAGGACCGTCTGTTCTTCTTTGTCAACTACGACGCCTATGACTTCAACACCACCTCGGCGCCGACTGTCTTGACCATCCCCGACGCGCTGGAGCGGGCCGGCAATTTCAGCCAGTTGCCTACCCAGCTTTATGATCCAACGACACAGAGTTGCAGCGGAACAGTCTGCACGAAGCGCGCCTATACCACTTCCGGTTCTCCTGATACTACGGCTGCTGCTCAGGCCGCTGATCCGCTTTATAACGTGATTCCAGCAGGCGAATTATCGACGGCCAGTCAATCATTTGAGTCTTATCTGCCCACCACTACCGCGGGCGGATATGTAAATAATTACAGCAATCCGATCAAGCGGGCCCTCAGCAACAAGGACGTGACTACTCGAGTTGATTACAACATAAATGCAAAGCATCAACTATATGGCGTGTACGCTCACGGCAACTGGGTTACCGATTACTCCGGCAATCTGACACCCACGGGGACAGCTCTTCCTTTGCCCTATACAGCTTCGTCCGGGATCGTGAATGAAAGCCCAACGATCGCACAACTGCATGAAACCTATGTTATCTCGTCGAGTCTTGTAAACAACGTCGGTATCGGATATGTCCGCCTTCCGATTCCGATTCTTCCGATTACGGAGAGCGGGGATTACGCTGAGAAAGCTGGACTTACCGGCCTGCCAGGAAATAGTTATGCAGCAAGGGCATTTCCGGCCATTGCTTTCTCCGGGTCAAATGCTCCAGCGTCGTGGTCGAGTACTGGCCCGTTTAACGAATGGGAAAATGATTTGGCGGGCCAGGATGGCCTGACTTGGGTGCATCAAAAGCACGCATTCAAGTTTGGGGTCACATATCAACAAACTGAGGATAATCGCGCATCAGGAGACGGTACTTCAGCCAGTTTCACCTTCACCAACAATGAGACGGCAGGGTTCGCTGCAAATTCGTCAACACTCATTTCCACGACTGGGAACGCATACGCGAGTTATCTCCTTGGAGCGGTCGATTCGTCTGCAATTACCGATAACAGCATCATCGAAGTGGGTGACAAGTTCCACAACTATTCGCTCTTTGCGCAGGACGACTGGGAAGTGAATTCGGATCTTACCTTGAACTTGGGATTACGCTGGGATGTTTTTGCTCCGTTTAACGAGGAACATAATCGGTTCTCCTTCGCAGTTCCGAGCGCTCCAAACCCGGCTGCTGGAAACATCGGCGGTGCGCTGGTATATGGGCAGCAGCTAATCCCGACGCATTACAAGAATTTCCAACCTCGAATTGGCATCGCGTATCAACCGGATAAAAAGACAGTGATCCGTGCTGGATTCATAATGGCCAACACACTTGGTACGCTCGGTATCGGGGGGGCGAGCGGGTCAACCGGTCCCGGACAAAACGGCTACAATCCGCCGAGTGCCATCCACTCTGCCGTGACGGGCCAGCCGGCTTTCTACTGGAGTCAGGGTGTTCCGACTCCCGTTTCGCCGCTTCCACTGCTGACACCTGGTTTTGGTGCCGGCAACTCAACGGTAAATCCGACGGGGGCCATTGCTCCTCCGTTCGCTGCATATCCGGCTCTCGCCGGGCGTTCACCCTACTACATGAATTACAGTTTTGGATTTCAGCGTGAACTCCCCGGCCAAGTAACCTTCGGGATTACTTATTCGGGAAGCGGTGGACGCTTCCTTCCGCGCTATACCGCGGTTGGCGAGTATTCCAATTCCATGAATCCCAAGTATCTGGCATTGGGATCCCTGCTGAACTCGCAAGCCACCACCGCGAGCATAGCGTCAGCTCAGGCACAGTTCCCAGAAATTACTCTCCCATTCAGCAACTTTAAGGGAACGATTGCCACCATGTTGATGCCGTTCCCGCAGTATGCGAATGGAACGACCTGCTACTCCTGCGATGAGGCGAGTTCTTCCTACAACTCGATGCAAGTTACAGCACAGCACCATCTTGCTCAGGGATTCAGTGTGCAACTGTCATATACTTTCGCCAAAGAAATTGACGACCAGCAAGGTGACGCCTCGCGACTTGGAGCAGTACCAGGAGGCACGCGTAATCCATACGACCACTATCTTGATCGTGGACTCGGACCGATAGATTACCGTCACAACCTACACGTCATCTGGGTTGATAACCTTCCGCTGGGCAAGGGCCATTTGGTCAGTGGTGGGGCCTGGGGAGACGCTATCCTCGGCAATTGGCAGTGGACGGGTATCTGGAATTTCGAGACTGGCGTGCCGCTAGGGGTTACAGGCACGGCTTGCCAGGTTCCAGGCATTGCTTCTACTTGCATGGTCAATCTGAGCCCGAGCTTTTCAGGAAATGTCTTGCTGGCGCCGATCGGATCAGGGAATGCGCATACCGGTGTTTATCTGAACAAAGCGGCTTTCTCTGATCCCGCTCCTTTCACCTTTGGCAACGAGCCGCGCTCTGCTCCCTATGGTCTGCGTGCTCCAACAAACTGGGAAATCGATACAACATTGCGCCGAAACTTTCCCATCCACGAGCAGGTCAACTTCCAGTTCTCCGCGGACTTCTTTAACTTGATTAACCACGTAATCTTTGCGGCTCCGGCGACGAATATCGACTCTGCCACATTTGGAACCGTAGCGACAACTCAGAATTCTCCGCGAAGAATTCAGTTCAGCGGTCGATTCAATTTCTAGCCGCGAGGTAATTGCTAAATGAGCAGAGTGCGCGCACAGATCCTGATAAGCTCCATTGTTATGCTAACTGCGTTGGCGCTTGCGATGGCGTATAAGCCGTCGATGCAGCAAGCCTCAGCACAGCAATCACCAGCTCATCAGCAGCCCTCGGTGCAGCAACGCGCCTTGCAAGGAGCTCGGGGAGACACCGAAGGTGCGGGCTCGACCATCTTTGGGAACTACTGCGAGAATTGCCACGGCAAGGTTGAATCTGCGACTTCTCCTGCGGTAATGAAAAAGATGACACCTGAGCACATTTATGAAGTGCTCACAACGGGTGCCATGGTGCCAATGGCGAAAGATCTCACCGACCAGCAAAAACGAGATATCGCGGAGTGGGTGGGGGGGCGCAAGCTTGGTGCCGGCGATGTTGGCGATGCAAGCAAAATGCCCAACCAATGTTCAACGACCGCTCAAGTCAAGAACCTCACAACTTTACCATCGTGGAACGGATGGAGTCCGGGCTTAGGGACAACTCGCTATCAAGATGCCAAGGCCGCAGGCATTAATCCCGAAAAAGTCTCAGATTTACATTTGCGCTGGGCTTTTGCTCTGCCAGGTGCTGATTCTGTTTATGGACAGCCAACCGTCGTAGACGGCAAAGTATATGTGAGTTCAGATGCCGGATTTATATATTCACTGGATGCGAAGAGCGGCTGTGTGCATTGGTCATTTCCGGTCGGTATCGGAGTACGCAGCGCAGTCACGGTGGGTCCCATTACGCAGGGATCCAATCAATATGCTGTATTCTTCGGCGACATCCGCGGGAATGTCTATGCTCTTAATGCAACAACCGGCTCGCTGATTTGGAAAGTGGCAATCGATCCCCATCCGCTCTCTCGAATTACAGCCGGGACGGTGCTGCACAACGGCCGGCTATACGTCGCAGTTGCGTCGCTGGAAGAGCCTGAATCCTCTAGCCCTAACTATCCCTGCTGTAGTTTTCGCGGGATGATCGCGGCGCTGGATTCGGAGACCGGACACCAGGTATGGAAGACCTACACGCTTCCGAATCCTCCAATGAAGCGAACGAGCCCTGACGGAAAGACATACACCGGGCCGGCGGGAGTGGGAGTGTGGGGACCGCTGACGATCGATGCACAGCAAAATGCTATTTATTTCGGGACCGGCAACACTTTTTCTGGGCCGGATGTAGGGCGCTCTGACGCTGTGATAGCTCTCAACCTCGACAGCGGCAAAATCCTGTGGATTAAGCAGGATCAACCGGGCGACGTTTGGCACACCGGATGCCCACCCGGACCAGGACCCGAGGGTTTCCCACCTAGCCCGTTTCGGGCCGCTCGAGTTGGGAATTCCGCACCTCCGCCCTTGCCTCCTAACTATTACTGTCCTGATCCAGCAGGACCTGATTGGGATATCTCTTCGGGAGTCATGTTGGCAAGCCTGCCGAATGGTCACAGGCTGTTCGTTGTTGGGCAGAAGTCAGGTTTGGTCTGGGGGCACGATCCGGATAAGCAGGGTGAACTAGTGTGGAGATCCAGGGCGGACTTACCACGGGGCGAAATTACATTTGGAGGGGCGATGGATAGAGATACCGCATACTTCGCTTTCCGTGCAGGTGGCGTCGACGCAATCAACATCGCCGATGGCAAGGAAAAGTGGTACACAACTGTAGAGTCCACAGGCGATATGGCTCGACATAGAGGCTTTAGTGCTGCTATCAGTGTCATCCCGGGTCTTGTCTTTGCTGGCGGACTCGATGGCATGCTCAGAGCCTTCCGGACGGAAGATGGCAAGGAGGTTTGGAAATTCAATACTGCGGAAGACTTTGATACGGTGAACGGAATAAAAGCACATGGTGGTTCAATCGGGTCCGCTGGACCAACGGTGGCCAATGGTATGGTGTATGTCTCTTCCGGATATACCGGATTCCAAAATGGCGTGCCGGGTAATGTTCTGTTGGCCTTTTCAGAGTGATAGCGTGGATGAGGTGTTAGCAGATCATTGCTTCCCCCGACCAAGTTTAGCCCCGTACGCCTTGCCTGATAGGCGTTACTGAGCGCCCAAAGATCAGCCGGCAGGTTTGAAACGATTTGTCAGATTAGAAGGGGTGTATGCGTTGTCTCCCGCCCCGGATCAGATAGGAGGTCGGTACTAGTATCTGGGTCGAGTGCGCGGATACTCCATCATACCGGTAGCATGACGGACTTTGAAACGTCGAAGAGAAGTGGAACGGTTGCAAGCAAACGCTGGTTCCAGGTCGTCGCAACGTCTGCACCTTTCATACTAGTTCGATGGTTGCAGTATCTATCACTTTCAAATCGGGAAGGAGGTACCTTGTCCCATGGAACGTAGAGAATTTTTGAAGGGATCGGCTGGCGCGCTCATGATGGCGCACAGTGGCTTTGTCGGTGCGGCCCCGTCGCGCCCAAATGTGCTCTTTGTGTACAGCGATGACATGAACAACGACTGGGGAGGTGTGTTGCCCCTTGCCGATGTTAAGGTTCCTAATCTTGAGCGGTTGGCACACAAAGGGACTCGCTTTCTACATAACTATTGCCAGTATCCGCTCTGCAATCCATCGCGTGTATCGCTCTTGAGCGGTCTCTATCCGACGACCACGCAAGTTTTTGATAACATTACCCCGCCCCGATACGCAATAACAGATTTTGTGACCTTGCCGCAATACTTGCGTCAACACGGGTACAATGTTGGTTATTTTGGCAAGGTCTTTCATATCCTGGATCCAATTAGCTGGCAAGAAGATGCCCCTCCGCCTGAGCGAGCAAAGCGAGACGAATTCAACTATTGGTTTACTCCTGTGCCGCCCGACGATCAGAAATCCGCGGCAATGTTTGCCAACTGGATGCAGGTACAGACGGCCGCGCCGGAGACGCTTGTCGATTATCGGACTGCCACCGAAGGGATTCGCTTGATGAACGAGTTCCATGACAAGAAGGAGCCTTTCTTCCTGGCAGTGGGATTCATTAGGCCACATGCCCCGTTCATTGCACCGAGTTTTGCTTATGACTTGTATTCGGCTGACAAAATGAATCTTCCGGAGGACTTTGCCCCGACTCCATCTTGGAAAGGGGTCCCGCCAGACGCGCTTCGCCCGAATCTCGATCTCTTCTTTCGGCGTGAGGCCACGCCTGAAAAAGCTCGAGAGATGATCGCCAGTTACTACGGTTGTTGCAGTTGGACCGATATGCAGATAGGCCGCTTGCTATCGGAACTCGACCGGCTCGGTCTCGCCGAAAATACCATTGTTGTATTCGTAGCAGATCATGGTTGGCATCTCGGGCAGAAAGGTATGTGGGCGAAGATGACCCTTTTCGAGAACTCCGCGCGTGTGCCCCTTATAATTTACGATCCTCGAAAAAAGGCAGTGGGAGGAACTTGCCAGGCTCTCACAGAATCCCTCGACTTGTATCCGACGATTGTGGAACTTTGCGGTCTGCCAGCGCCGCCGAATGTCCACGGGCGGAGCATCGTTAGATTCCTGGATAATCCGCGCAATACATGGGACCGGGCAGCGGTGACAGTGATTGAGCGCGATGATTTGATAGGGAAATCGATTCGGACGCCGCGCTGGCGCTATACCGAATGGGCGGACGGGAGCCGAGGGGCCGAGCTCTACGATCACGACCAGGATCCACACGAACTGAAGAACTTGATCGTGGAATCGAGATATAACTCCGAAGCAGCTGAATTAAAAAAGCAGTTGCAAAACAGGCTGGCGCACCCACGGGAGGGCTGAACAGCGGCATCAACACGAGCCAGACTGCTGGACTCAAGAGCCGGCATCAGTCGGCTTTCCGCAGAACTGGCACAATTGGGGGGACGCGACGCTCGACGAGGGCCATCGCGTCGCTGCTCTTCGTCAGCGGCGCTCGCTATAAAGGGCTGCTTCCAGAAGATTTGGAGGTCAGCTATTGCTCTTCCAATTTGATATCCGCGGCCATGAACTCGCGTCGTGGCAAAATTAGCTAGTCCAGTTGTTGGATTCCTTGGAGGACATGGCTTGGAATGCTGGCCCAATCCTTACGCGCCGTAAAAGTTAGAGCTCTCAATTACTCTATTGTCCTGGTTCGTTTATCCCGGTTCCTCAATGGGGATGCGCATGCCGCTGAATAATTTCCATGTTCTCGCCAAGCCGATCGGTCCTATTTGCAATTTGGACTGCAAGTACTGCTTCTACCTGGAGAAGGAGTCGCTCTATCCACAGGTTTCCAAGTGGGCGATGCAGGAGGAAGTACTCGATAGCTACATCCGTCAGTACATCGAGGCGCACGATACTACAGAGATTAATTTTGCCTGGCAAGGCGGCGAACCCACCCTGCTCGGGGTGGAATACTTTCGGCGGCTGGTTGAAATCCAAAAGAAATATGCAAATGGCAAACGTATCAGAAACGCATTTCAGACGAACGGGGTGTTGCTTAACGACGACTGGGCGGCGCTCTTCAAGGAGAACGACTTTCTAATCGGTCTATCCGTCGATGGACCACGTGAACTGCATGACGCATTTCGGGTAGACAAGGGAGGCCAGCCGACATTCGACCGCGTGATGCGTGGCATGGAGACGCTAAAGCGCAATGGCGTCGAATTCAACACGCTGACGACGGTACATCGCGCCAACGCCGATTACCCTCTTGAGGTTTACCGGTTCCTCAAAGAGAACGGCAGCGGTTTCATGCAGTTCATTCCAATCGTGGAGCGGATTGCGCATCAGGTTACTTCAGACGGGCTACGACTAATCTCGCCAGACTTCTCCGGAGCAGCCAGCGTGGCGCCATGGTCGGTTGAGCCGCGGCAGTTCGGTCGATTCCTGTGCACAATCTTCGACGAGTGGGTGCGAAAGGATGTCGGCCGGTATTATGTGCAGCTATTCGACATAGGCTTGGAGTTGTGGTTGGGCATGGAGGCCAGCCTCTGTGTCTTCCGGAAGCAGTGTGGCTCCTCGCTCGCAATCGAACACAGCGGCGACTTGTATTCCTGCGATCATTTTGTGTATCCGCAAAACCGGCTCGGAAACATCATGGAGTCACCACTCGAAACGCTGGTGGCCTCGGAACAGCAGCGTAGTTTCGGCGAGGCTAAGGAATCGACGCTGCCCCGCTATTGCCGCGAGTGCGATGTGCGCTTTGCCTGCAACGGTGAGTGCCCCAAGCACCGATTTCTTACCACTCCTGATGGCGAACCTGGATTGAATTATCTCTGCGCCGGATACAAGATGTTCTTTCACCACGTAGATCCTTACATGCGCTTCATGACCGGTGAGCTGGCCGCAAAGCGTGCTCCCGCGAACGTGATGCGCTGGACGGCGGTACAGGACACGCAGAGAGCCTTTGAGACTGCCGGCCGGAACGATCCTTGTCCCTGCGGAAGTGGGAAGAAGTTCAAACATTGCTGCGCCGAGCGAGCCAAGTGATCTGCGAACTCGAGGAGGATCGCAAGCCGGCGATGGCGCTGGAACTGATGAAAGCCTACGGCGTTCAACGGACGATAATCGCACGGTGCGTCTGGTCTTTTGCCTGACGTCTCAATCTTCGGCACGATTCTCGTTTTTCACCTGAAAGAGCAGTAGGGAGCGGGTCATGATCTCTAGGAACTCGTTGAAATTCGCCTAATAGTAGCGTCTTTACTGGCGGCTTTCGTTTCGTGTCGTCCAAAATCTGCTTGAAATGCGGTTTTGGCTGGTGTTTATAGAGGTTTGCGAGCCTCAGGGGATCATTCCCTCGAGCCTGCAACCGTTGTTCAGGCACACTGCGCCCTGAGTGTTGTCGGTGGTTGAGCCATCAGTCGCGGCAGCCGGATCAGATTGTGCGCCGCGCAACTGAAGACGAACAGCCAGTCCACTTTCTCCAGGCCTCGCAACTTGACCTGGCGCAGCGGGCCGGTTTGTTTCAGCCAGCCAAAGCCCTTCTCCACCAGCCAACGCCGGCTCAGGCTGACGGCATAGCCGGGCTGGCGAGT
The DNA here is from genome assembly GCA_963782285.1 of uncultured Acidobacteriaceae bacterium. Taxonomy (GTDB): domain Bacteria; phylum Acidobacteriota; class Terriglobia; order Terriglobales; family Acidobacteriaceae; genus Telmatobacter. Next base: position 84,727 of record CAWAJH010000012.1, on the reverse strand, counting down.
GGTTCTGCGATCCAGGTTGCTTGCGCGGCCTTTGTCGTTCCTGGTGACGTGCGGCGTCACATTCAACTCCCGCACCGTGCTGACGAAATCTTTCGTGTCGTAAGCCTTGTCAGCGCCCACCGTAATGCGGCGTGAGCGGCCCGCCTGCTTTTCGGCAAGCATCAACAGCGCCGCATCGCGCTCGGCATAACCGTCGGCATGCGTCACCATCGCCGCGGCGATCAGACCGTTGCGGTTCTCCACCAGCGCATGGCCCAGATAACTCAGCTTCGACTCTTTGCCGTAGCTCTTCTTGTACAGTCGCGCATCGGTGTCGGTGGTCGATTCATGCGTCTTGTTCGATCGCTTCTGGCCGTGGAAATTCGTACCATCACCGTCATCGGAGCCGTCCTTGGAGCGAAAGCTCTTCTGCGAGGCCCATGCCTGGATCAGCGTTCCATCGACGGTGAAGTGTTCGTCGCTCATAAAGCGCTTGGCATGCTTGTTCACTTCGGAAAAGAACTGCTGCGCCACTTCGGAAGTCAGCAACCGGTCGCGGTTCTTCGAAAACACCGCATGATTCCATACCGCGTCGTCCATGCCAAGACCCACAAACCAGCGAAACAGAAGGTTGTAGTCGATCTGCTCAACCAGCAGCCGCTCCGAACGCACAGAATAAAACACCTGCAACAACAGAGCCCGAAGAATGTACTCCGGCGCAATCGACGGGCGGCCCGAATCGGCATACAACGCATCGAACTCCGCGCTCAAGGTCTGCAACACCCTATCCGTCAGCTTGCGGACTGCACGCAATGGGTGATCCTGAGGCACTCGCTGCTCCAACGATACATAGCTGAACATACCGTCCTGAATCCGCTCATCTCCACGCATGCCTGTTAGACGAATGGCAGCGAACCTCCGACCCACAACGGGTACCTATTTCAACAAGTTCCTAGAGTTCGAGTGGGGGCGAGAATGTTGGCAGCCGAAATGAACGAGAAGAAGCTGTACATATGGCGCCTGGCGCGATTCCTGCACACGCATCAGATGCGGATGTCCGCACTTGAACTCGCCGAGCACCTTAACCGCAACGAATTTCTCACGGGGTATAAATCCCAATTCAGTGGCGGCCGAGGCACATACAGGCTGATAAAGAAGACTTATGATTGGGTCGCGGGCGAGATGGGGCTACCTGAAGAAGCAGAATGTATAGCGAAGGCCTTTGTTGACCAGAAAGGCAACTACGCATATCTGAGCGGGCGGAAAGCAAAATGAGACCTCGATTCGCAGAGGAAGGCGATGGCCGACGGTTCCGGGGACAATGTCAAATGGATTGCTTTATTGCTCGCTGCAGCAGCGGTGCTCGCTCTTATTGGCTTCGCTATATTACATCAGAGCGCTCCTGCCCCGAATGAACCGACCGGTCGGCATCAGGCCGACGCGGACACAGCGCCGCCAAAGGCAGCGGAGGTTCCCGAAACCGAATCGAATCTTAAACTCGAGGACGTTACGATCCACCCTTATGAGTTAGCCAAGAATCCATTCTTAATGAAAACCCACCTTGTGATGCTAGATGGTCATTCCTATCCGATCCTCCTAGATGGAAACCTCCTGCAATATGAGGAGTACACCGGGGAGCCGAACATTATTGGCAGGGAACTCGTCGGCCTGAAGTTCGAGAGAATGCTAGACGAGCGAACTGCCATATTCGCAATCCTGGGGTTCAACCGTGCCGGAATTATGTCAAACGGAACAGATGAGGGCATGGAGGATCTCGGAGAATTGGCGGTTCTCGTGCCGAGTAATTCTCTGCAGCCGGATCCCGAAGAGCTATGGACCGTCGAACCGCTAGGCATGCTCCAGGGCACAAACGGATTTGGAGCGTCCGTTTCGGTCCCTTTGGTGCGATTCGACGGGTATTGGCGTGCGCAACAACTGCAGAGATACCGGAAAGAGGCCCGCGTTCCAGACGACGGACAAACAACCAAATAATCACGGATTTGATGCTCAGAACCTGTTTCATCCGCTGCCAACGCGGAACGCCTCGCGCTGGGCCCTTGTGGGTCCTGCCCTTCCTTGCCTTCTGGATCCCCGACTAGCGTCGATTGCCGACGGGAAAATGCATCTACTCCACCGCTGTACAATTCTTGCGTAACTCAACGTGCATGAAACACGTGAGTGGAGCAGGAAATGCCCGAAACCATCGATTGGCCCATGTCCTCCAGGCCCCGCAGCCTGAAACTTATCGTTTATCTCTTTTTTGCCGTCATCATCCTCATCTTCATCGGCGGCCGCACCGTCATCTCCTATTGGGTTGACCTGCTCTGGTTCAGTTCTCTCGGCTTCGCCAGTGTCTTCTGGAAGACCTTCAACCTCGAGTGGGGGACCTTCGCTGCCTTCAGCGTGCTCACCTTCCTCATTCTCTTCGCGGCATTCCTCGCTCTTCGCCATAGCCACGCAGCCGATCTGCCCGACACCCACACGATCTTTTTCGCAGGCAAACCGTTCGTTCTTCCCGTTGCGAAGGCTTTGCACATTGTCGCCCTCGTTGGTGCACTGATCGTCGCCCTCGTCACGGGCTTTGCCATGCAATCGCAGTGGCCAACCCTGGCCCTTTACTGGCACGCGCCGAAGACGGCCTCCACCATCGCCGATCCCATCTTCGGGCGCCCTCTCGACTTCTACCTCTTTACGCTGCCCGCATGGCAACTCATCGCTGGATGGCTGCTTACGCTTGCCGTGCTGGTGGCCGTTCTCTCCGTCTTCTTTTTAGTTGCGGCCGGCGGCGGGCGAGCGCTTGAAGGCCGCTTTCGAACTGCGGCTTCGATGCCTTGGCGCGGTGTTTCCATTGCTGCTGGATTTCTGCTGCTCGCGCTTTCCATCCGTGAATATGTCGGCAGATTCGGGCTCCTTTTTGGGCAGAACACCATATTCTCCGGCGTCACCTATACCGACGCCCACGTGAACATCGTCGGCATGTTGTTCATCAGTGTCGCGCTTGCCCTTGGCGCGGCGATCGTCTTCGTCGGGGCCGTAGCGCAGCCCCGCGCCCGCTGGCTGATCGCCTCCATCGTTCCCGCAGCCGCCTGTTATTTTGTGGTCGCAATTGCCGGATGGTATGTCAGCAACTTCATCGTCAAGCCCAACCAGCTGGATCGCGAACGGCCTTACATTACCGACAACATCGCCTTCACCCGCAGCGCCTACGGCCTCGATCGCTTCGACCAGCGCGAGTTTCCCGCGGATATCACCGTTGCTGCAGCCGATCCCGAGCACAACCAGGCAACGCTCGACAACATCCGACTGTGGGACGTGCACGCGCTCCACGACACTCTCCGCCAAGTGCAGGCAATTCGCACCTACTACGATTTTCCCGGGATCGACATTGACCGCTATCAAATCAACGGCTCACTGCACGAGGTCATGCTCGCAGTCCGCGAGCTGAATGTCGATCTGCTGCCCGAGAGCAGCCATAACTGGATCAACGACAAGCTCATTTACACACATGGCTACGGCATCACGATGAATCCCGTGAACGGTTTCACGCCGGAGGGCCTGCCCAACTTCTATCTGAGCAACATGCCCGTGCAAAGCACTGTGTCCGACCTCGGAGTAACGCGCCCGGAGATCTACTTCGGCGAGCTCACCAACAACGACGTCTACGTGAAGACCCACCAGCAGGAATTCAATTATCCCCAGGGCCAGAGCAACAATCTCACTTCATACACGGGCTCAGGCGGCGTCGTCATGGGTGGCTTCCTGCGCCGCACTCTGATTGCGTTCGATCGCGGCGACATCACCAAAGTCCCGTTCAGCGACGACATCACCGATCAGAGCCGTTTGCTGATGAGGCGCAACGTGCTCACGCGCGTTGCCGCGCTGGCGCCGTTCCTCACCTTCGATCAGGACCCCTACGTCGTAGTCGGCGACAACGGCCGCCTCTTCTGGATCGTCGATGCCTTTACCACTTCATCGAGCTACCCTTACTCGGCACAGTCCAATCTTGAAAACCAGCCCGTCAATTACATTCGCAATAGCGTCAAGGCGGTCGTCGACGCGTACGACGGCACGGTCACGTTTTACGTCTTCGACAACCAGGATCCCGTCCTGGCCGCGTGGCGCGGAATCTTTCCCGGCCTATTCAAGGACGTCTCGACCATGCCGGACTGGCTCCGCGCGCACGTCCGTTACCCTGAACTGCTGCTCAGCCTGCAGGCTCAGGTTTACGGTCTCTACCACATGACCAATCCTGAAGTCTTTTACAATCGCGAAGACCAGTGGAGCGTGGCCACTGAAACCGGATCGAGCGACGGAGACCAATCCGCGCAGCCCATGAGTCCGAACTTCGTGCTCATGACGTTACCCGGCGAATCCAGCGGTCTGGAATTCGTTGAGATTCTGCCCTTCACTCCGATCAATCGCAATAACTTGATCGGATGGATTGCCGGACGCAGCGATGGTGTGCACTACGGCAGCGCGGTCGTCTTCGACTTCCCCAAGTCCCGCCTGGTTGACGGACCGCAGCAGGTTGAGGCACGTATCGACCAGAACGCGCAGCTCTCAGGCCAGCTTACCCTCTGGAATCAGCAGGGCTCGCACGTCATTCGCGGGAGTCTGCTCGTCATTCCCTGCGGAAAAGCGCTTTTGTATGCGGAGCCGATTTACCTCCAGGCCCAGCACAGCCCCATGCCGGAGATGCGCCTCGTCGTGCTTGCGCTGCAGGACCGGCTCGCCTACGGGCCCGACTTTGGCTCCGCTCTCAGCTCCCTCTTCGGCTCTGAAGCGCCGTCGCTTACCGCAACCGCTGCCTCTGCGTCACAGCCCGCAGCAACGTCTACGCCTACAGGCGCCGCACAGCCGACAACCAACCTCAACACGCTCATCACCCAGGCCAGCCAGGACTTCGCCGACTATCAGCGCCTCACTTCGGAAGGCAAGCTGGCCGACGCGGGGCAGAAACTCGACGACCTGAAGCGCGTGCTCGGTGAGCTGAATGCCCATGCGAAATAACCCGGATGCGTCGAGATGATCTGCCATCGTACGCGAACGTTGGACAGGATCGCGCCATTCAGTTTGTGGACCGGGTTTGGGCGTCGTACGGAAGCGAAATTCGCCCGCGCGCGCCCACCCTTCGCCGGAAAAACGCCCGAAGGATGGGGCAACACAGGTGAAAAACCTACTTCGCTACGCCGAACGTGAACGTTGTCGTCGAGTGCATCGTCTCGCCCGGACGCAGCAGCGTGCTCGGGAAGCTTGGATGATTCGGCGAATCGGGGAAATGCTGCGTCTCAAGGCAGAGCCCCAAATGCTTTACGTATTTCGCCCCGTGAACGCCGGTGAATGTGCCGTCGAGGAAGTTGCCGGAATAGAACTGCACGCCGGGCTCCGTCGTCTCCACCGTCAGCTTGCGGCCAGTCTCGGGATCGGTAACAATCGCCGCCAGGTGCATGGTCCCCATTTTGCCGTTGAGCACCCAGTTGTGATCGTAGCCGCCGGCGATCTTCAATTGCTCGTTATTGTCGTTGATGCGGGCGCCAATCACTTCGGGCTTGCGGAAATCGAATGGAGTTCCCGCCACAGGCGCCAGTTCGCCAGTCGGGATCAGCGTCGAATTCACCGGTGTGTACCGGTCGGCGTCGATCTCGATCTTCTGATCCAGGATCGTGCCTTTCCCATCGCCGTGCAGATTGAAATAGGAGTGATTCGTCAGGTTGAGCACGGTGGGCTTGTCGGTGGTGGCGGAATAATCGAGTCGCAACGTATCGCCCTTGAGGGTATAACGCACGTGGGCCGTCAGAGTCCCCGGGAAACCCATGTCGCCATCAGGACTCACCAGCGTGAACTCGACGCCGTCGGGCACTTCGTGCGACTTCCAGACCTTTTGGTTGAATCCCTTGGGGCCGCCGTGCAGCGCATTGGGACCGTCATTAACAGGAATCTGGTAGGTCTTCCCATCAATGGTGAATTTGCCGTTGGCGATGCGATTGCCGTAGCGCCCGACGATGGAGCCCAGATAAGTTTTGTTGTCGTTCAGATAGCCCTGCAGGGAATCGTATCCCAGGATGACATCCGCCAACTTGCCCGAGCGGTCTGGAGCTCTCACGCTCACAAGATGCGCTCCATACGCCGTCACTTTCACTTCGATCTGCCCGCTGGTCAGCGTGTAGATTGGGACGGCAACTCCATCCGCGGTCTTACCCCAAATCTCCATCTTCACCTCTCCCTTTGCAGCAGCCGAAAAGACCATTGCCACTGCCATCATTGCGAAAAATCCAGCCACTCGTTTCACGATCGTCACCTTTGCCTTCTGGCGTTCCCTTTACCGCCGAACCATTTCAGCGAGGTCTCTTTTCCGGCCCGACCCATTCGGACCCGCGAAGCGCCTCATTTGCGCTCCTTGGAGAATATATCTGAAAAGACTGGCACTGCCATCATAGGCTAGCCGGCAGGATGTGAGCATGCCGTTGCCTGCGATGTGGTTCCCGCAGGCTGGCTATAATGACACCTGCTCCTTCCGTGAGCCGCAGCACATGTTCACTTGGAAACTCACTTCACTGTTTCATCCGCGCCAGGGTGCTCGCCTTGCATCCTTCGCGTTCCTGCTGCCAGTTTTCTTGATCGTACGGGCACCTGGCCAGAATGCCTTACCGGCAGCGCCGCCGTCTGGTGTTGGGCTCGTTCTTGAAGGCATCGTCCACGGAAACCAGAATCATAGCTACGTCAAAGTTCCGTTTGAGGTGCCCGCCGGGACGGAGCGCGTCACCATCACCTTCGATTACACGGGCAGAGACCAGCACACCGCTCTCGATCTCGGCCTGCTCGATCCTGCGGGCCTGCGTTGCTGGAGTGGGGGCAACAAATCCACGCTCACCGTCGGGCTCATGGATGCGACACCGTCCTGCCTGCCCGGCGCCATTCCCCAAGGCGAGTGGAATGTTCTGATCGGCGTGCCCAACATCCGCGCCGATGTTGAATCGCATTACACCATTCACGTCGACTTTTCGCGTACCGGCGCGGTTGCCGATCTGCCCGCCATTCTTCAAGAGCCCCTGCGCGCGGTGCCGGCCTGGTATCGCGGCGATTTGCACTTGCACACCGGGCACAGCGACGGCCAGTGCCCCAGCCAGACGGGCAAGATGGTTCCCTGCCCCGTCTATTTCACCGCCGATGCCGCCGCACGCCGCGGCCTCGACTTCATCGCCATTACCGACCACAATGCCGTCTCGCAATACGATGCAATGCGCGAGTTGCAACCCTACTTCGACAAGCTGCTGCTCATTCCCGGGCGCGAAATCACCACCTTTCAGGGTCATATCAATTTTCTCGGCAGCACCGATTTTGTCGACTTCCGCCTCGACGGCAAAACTGTTCCCGACATGAACGCCCTGCTGCGCGCCGCCGATAGCGCTGGCGCGGTTACATCCATCAATCACCCTGACTCGCACCCTGACTCGCCCAGCGGCGAAGACTGCATGGGCTGCGGCTGGACGCCGTCGACGCCTGTCGATATGCATTTGCTCACCGGCGTCGAGGCCGTGAACGCCGGCGACGATATGCATGGAATCTCCGAACTTCCCTTCTGGAATCAGGAGCTGAATCGAGGCTGCCGGCTTACGGGAATCGGCGGCAGCGACAACCATAGCCCGCTGATGCCCCTCGATCGGCCCGGCTCCATTGGGAGCCCAACCACTGTCGTTTACGCGACGGAGTTGTCGGCTCCAGCAATCCTCGACGGCATTCGGGCCGGCCATGTATTCATCGATGTTGAAGGCACTCCCGATCGTAACCTGGATGTGACAGCGCAAACTGCCATGCAGACCGTCCATGGCGGCGACCTTTTGCAGGTTGCGCAGGGCGATCCCGTGAACTTCGAAGCCCACGTGACCAACGCATTTGACGGAACGCTGCGTTGGATCGTGGACGGCCACGAAATGACCCCTCCAACCAATAGCGACGTGGGCCTGACCCAGCAGACGATTCCTCTTCCCTGGACAAGCGACGGTCTCCGCCATTGGTTTCGCGCCGAAATCTTCGGCCCCCATGGCAAGTTGTGGCTCGTCGCCAATCCTGTCTACGTCAATTGGAATCTCTCGAACGGCTGCGGCAACGATCAGGTCTTCCCGGCCCCAGGATCGAATGGGTCGCAATGATCCACCTGCGCTTCGACTTGATTGACCCATGGATCGGCGCAGCTTGAGCCAATGACGTTCTCAACTTTCCCCTACTCCAGGCTCGGAACCCTCGCGTCTTTGACGAACTGGTAGATATCTCCTAGCTTCTCATCGAGCAGGTTGAGTTTTCGCGCCAGGCCCTGTATCTCGGTCTCGGAGCGGCGATTCACGTCGAAGTCCAGTTCGCTGCGCACCCGGTCCTTCGTATCCTGCCGGTTCTGGCTCATCATGATCACCGGCGCCTGGATGGCAGCGAGCATCGATAGAAACAGGTTGAGCAGAATAAACGGATAGGGATCCCAGGCCTTTCCGCCAAGGAAAACGTTGATGGTTGTGTAAATGGTGAGAACGATGGCGAACGCAATGATGAACGTCCACGATCCGCCAAATCCGGCCACTGCATCGGCGACATGCTCGCCAAAGGTCTCCTGCTTTTCGATGATCTCGTTGGCATTGCGGGTGGCGCGCACCCGCACCAGTTGTTGCGCGGCATGCAACTGATGGCCCAGCGTTGTGAGCAGGTCCATGCCGGCGTGCGGCTTTCGCTCAATGCAGAACGGCGATGTCGCTTCGAGACACCTCGATGCAATCGCAATCTTCCAGCGCAACGGCGCTGGTCTGATGCGCGGTTTCCTCAAGCATTGAGGCAAAGCCGAAGAAGTCGCCCTTGCCGGGTTCGTCGACCACCACCTCCTGCTGGTCCTCGTCGACAGTTGTCACCTGCACCGTGCCCGAGATCAGCACGTAAGCATGTGCGCCCGGCTCTCCGGCCTTGTAGATGCGCTCGCGTGCGGCGAACGTCTTCAGCGTCCACCTGTCCGGCAAGGACTGCGGTTTCGTCGTCGTCAAGCAGAGAAAAGAGAGGAACACTCTTCAGCACTTCTGGTTTGCAACTCATGGCGTTCTCCAGTGTTGGGATGTTGATGCAAGTTGCTGCGCGGGGGAAGCGTGGCGAAGCGGGAAGTCGATTTCAAAGCCGACCTGTCCGCCGATCGTTGGGCTGGCAATGTGGCTGCCACCCAGGATAGCGAAAGTGACGGCTGTACGGCTGTTGAGCTGGTACCATCCTCCAGCAAGACCCTGAAGCTGGTCTTTGCCCAAAGCGTGTATTGTCAGCGATCGCCCCGTAAGCTTCCGCTCCCAGGGTCACGCGCGGGTTAAAGTCGTGCTGCAAGGATAGACCTCCCGTATAAACATGACCGCGGGTATTTTGAGTGCCGAGAACGCCGGTGCTGGTATTGCCGGCGAATAAGAATCCAAAATTGGCATCTATCCTGGTCTTCTCCGAGAGCGGCTCCTGCGCGATTGAGTTGAGCCAGTAGTCGGTGAGCCCGGAACCGAGTTGCTGACTCGAATCTCCGGTGGGAAATTCAATGTAAAGGCTCGCCGAAAAAGCCGGAATGCCGAGCGGGCGGGCGGACTTGCGGAAGTTCCACTTGATGCCCATATCGGTATCGCCGGGCCCGTCGGAAGTCGGCGCTCCCGGCGCGCGATAAATGGAGAGATAAGGCGCGTCGATGTCGAGTTCGAGGCCATATGGCAGACCGTAGTTGACCTTGTAGTTGAAGGTGTTCTGGCGGAGGTCTGGGTACTGAGCGGATTGGAGACCGTCGAATTCGTTGAAGAACTCAAAATGCAGGGTTCCCTGGTCGGTCACGTCCGCATTGTCGGTGTAGAAAGGCATCTGCGCCACAAGGGTTCCTGCGCTCCATATGGAACAGCAAAGTAGAAACGCGGACTGAATCGCTGGGCGCATGAGGGGCATCACCACTCTAATTGAGCACCGAGTATCGGACAGATGAATGGAGTGTGAAAACGGCGCCTGCTTGCGTTGGCGCAACGGGGTATGATTTGAGCCATCCGAAGATGGAATCGGCGCGGTTCAGAAACTCATGGGGCATCGTGTCGTACTGGCCCCGCGCGCGAAGGCGCCAGAAGGCGAACGACGAACCTGGAAGCCATTACCGTCGCCGTGCGAGCGACAAGCGAACCGCTGCTGCGCGCAATGCTGGTGGGCGCTGCAGGATTCGAACCTGCGACTTCCACCGTGTGAAGATGGCACTCTACCGCTGAGTTAAGCGCCCGAAAAAGGGCTTGAGAAGGGGGTTGCAATCGTCGTGCCGGGCTCGAAAAGGATTCGAACCGATCACCCGCAACCAGTTGCCTTTTGTGCGTCTTCGGCCCACAGTTTACGCCCGAAGCGCCCACAAGACCTGAAAAGCGCCGCAAAGCGCTTCCCATAGGATAGAGTAACACCAGCAGGGCTTTACGGCCAATCCCGGCCACTCAATGTCGCGTGTGCCGTCACGGTTGCCGTTTGCCTCCGGCTAGAACCGGTCATGTTCCGGAGAACGCGCTCAACACGCCAGGAAAACGAGTTCCCGTTCCACGGGGATGCGACGTTTCCCTCTGTTTCCGGGCTGGGAGGAACCGGCCGCTCTCCTGGGACTGCAGGTCGCCCAAAACCACAAGCCGTCCTGACCAGGACCGATACCCCCTCTTCCAGGGGCGAAGAACCCGGAAATTCCGGGGAAGAAACCGCTTACGCGGCGCAACCTTCCGCCCCGGACGGTGTTCCAGAAGATATGGCGACCATGGTCCTCAACGGTCCGGGGTTGGGCGGGGGTTCGGCTCTTCAGCCAGATGCAGCCCGCGCCGCCGGTATGGGTCAAGGGGCGGAATTGGATCCCAAAAGCGACGCAGCCATAATGCTGCGCGTCGCCCAGGGTGACGAAGCCGGTTTCAACTACCTGGCGGAAAAGTACCACCGGCCCATGATTCACTTCCTCTACCGGATGGTGGGGAACTACGCGGTTGCCGAAGAGTTGGCGCAGGAGGTATTCCTCCGCGTCTATCGTGCCAGGAGCAGCTACCGGGCCGAAGCCAGGTTTACCACCTGGCTCTACCGGATCGCCACCAACCTGGCGGTAAACCACGCGCGCGATAACCGGCACGAACGGGCGGCGCAAACGGTATACCTTGATCAGCCGGATGAGGAGACCGGCACGACTCCTGACCTGGCAGACGACGAGCCGAACGTCGAGCAGCACTTGCTGCGCGATGAGCGCATGGCCGCAATTCGTCGTCATGTGATGGCATTGCCGGAACGGCAGCGGATGGCTGTGCTGATGCACAAGTACCAGGGAATGGACTACCGGCAGATTGGAGAGGTGCTCAAGTTGAGCGAGTCGGCAACCAAGTCGCTCCTCTTTCGCGCCTACGAAACGCTGCGGGAAAAGCTGAAGAACTTTGTTTGATCGAAGGAGTTGAGATAAGCCGGGATGTCGACGAGGATGGACCGGCAGATTGCGGGGTAACAAACCATGAAGCCGATGAATACAAATTGCGGGCGAATGGATGATGAGCTGGCTACGCTGTTGCTCGATTCGCGCCCGGTTTCTGCCAAGGTTGAGAAGCATGTTTCGGAGTGCGAGCATTGCCAGAGCGAGCTGGAACAGCTCAAGGCGACCATGAGCCTGCTCGATACGTGGGAAGCGCCCGAGCCGAGCCCCTATTTTCTTACCCGGCTGGGCGCGCGCATGCGCGAGGAGCGCGATGCCGCGCCGGCCGGCTGGTTTGCCGGCGCCATGGCTCGTCTGCGCGCGAGAGTTGTCTACGGTCCCGGGTTGCACGTGCGCCCGCTGGCTGCGATGGCGCTTACCGTCACCCTACTCGTCGGCGGCGGAGCATATCTCGGCGTAACCGACTGGGTGCAGCCCGCGCAAACATCGAATTCGGGCACCGCCGTGGTCCACGACCTCCAGATACTCGAGAACAATGCGCAAGTGCTGGATCAGATGGAAGCTCTCTCCAGCAGCAATGAAAGCGGGGATTAGGGTCTGGTCGAGAGACCAGGGATTGACATTTCGGCCGGTCGCCGGGAGAAAGATACGTGAACTGGACTACAAACGCGGAAAGAATGCGTCCGGCGGTGATCGCCACGGCAGTCCTGTTCCTTTGTCTCGCTCCCATCGCGGCATTTGGCCAGCGCCGTCAGGCAGAGCGCTTTTCTCCTCAACCTAGAATGAGCTTTGTTCAGCGCCAGAATCCCAGGCAACAGAATCAGCGCCAATACCAGCGTCAGAACCAGAATCAGCAACGGCAGTACCGCAATCAACGCCAATACCAGAATCAGCAGAGGCAGAACCCGGCGCAGCAGCGCATGCCGGAGCAAAACCCGCAATACTACGGCGCAGGGCGCAACGTGCCCGCCAATCCTGCGAATGGAGCGCGGCTGGGGTCTCAGGCCCCGGCATACGCGCGTCCGGCTTACCCCAACGCAGCTCGTCCTGAATACACCTATCCCGGCGCTTCGCGTCCCGGGCATTTAGGCGCATGGCTCAATCAGCACCAGGGGCTTCCGCTGCAGGATCAGGAGCGGCTCCTTCACAACGATCCCAGTTTCAATCGCCTGCCTCCCGTATCGCAGCAACGGCTGGTCCAGCAATTGCACGATCTCGACCAGATGCCAGAAGCTCAACGCGAACGCCGCCTGGCGCGCGGCGAGATGGTTGAACGCATGTCGCCGCAGGAGCAGATGCAGTTTCGTGACGCAGGCCGCCAGCTTGTCACCCTTCCGCCCGATCGTCAGGAGATGGTTAAGCGCGCGTTTCAGGATCTGCGTTCCGTGCCTCTCGACCAACGCTCCACCGTGCTCAACTCCGCGCGTTACCAGAACAATTTCTCTCCGGAGGAGCGAGGACATTCTCACCAATCTCCTGCGCGCCGAGCCCTATGAACAGCCGCGCTAGCGCTGCTTCGTAGCGGCAGCCGGCGTTGCTTTGCTCCTGAAAAATTCGAGTGACTTCCTCAACCCTTCCCTGAGCCCCACCCGCGGCTCCCAGCCCAGCAGAGTGCGCGCCTTCGTAATGTCGGGGCGGCGGCGCGTGGGATCGTCCACCGGCAAGCTGACAAAACACAGCTCGCTCTTCGATCCCGTAGTTCCAGCACGGCCTGCGCGCATTCCAGGATCGTGAACTCCTCGGGATTGCCGATGTTTACGGGCAGATGCTCCTCGCTGCGCGACAGCCGCACAATCCCCTCGATCAGATCGTCGACATAACAAAAGCTGCGCGTCTGGCTGCCGTCGCCATAAATGGTCAGCGGCTCGCCGCGCAGCGCCTGCATCATGAAGTTCGAGATCACGCGGCCGTCGCCGGGGTGCAGGCGCGGGCCATAGGTATTGAAGATCCGCACCAGATGCGTATTGACGCCGCGCGAACGGTGATAGGCCATCACCATCGCCTCGGCAAATCGCTTGGCCTCGTCGTACACCGAGCGCGGGCCCACGGGATTCACATTGCCCCAGTAGCTTTCCGTTTGCGGATGCTCCAGCGGGTCGCCATAGCACTCCGAAGTCGAGGCGTGCAGGTAGCCTGCGCCGTATCGCGCCGCGATCTCCAGCGTGTTCTCAACGCCCACCGAGCCCACGCGCAGCGTCTCGATTCCCAGGCGAAGATACTCCGGCGGGCTCGCCGGCGAGGCCAGATTGAAAACGTAATCCACCGGCCCCGGATCGAAGCTCGTGCAGATGTCCCGCTCCTCGAATTGGAAGCGCGGGTGACGGGCAAGATGCGCGATGTTTTCGGTCACGCCTGTGGAGAAGTTGTCGACGCCAAGGACGGTGTGATCCTCACCCAGCAGGCGATCGGTTAGGTGAGAGCCAAGAAATCCGGCGGCGCCGGTGACAAGTACACGCATACTCGAGAATCAAAACTCCAATACAAAAAGGATGAGGGGCAAAGCCTGGTCATATCGTCCAGCATGCTTCAGAGGTTCGAACGCGGCATCCTGGATCCCGTTGAAGTTGATCACACCAGCGTCTTGCGCGGCTTGCCTTCCTGCGCCTGGTAGCTCGCCGGCCTGCCCACGCTCACATATGTGAACCCATGTTCCTGCATCTCCTGCGGCTTATAGAGATTTCGCCCGTCGATCACGATGGGGAAACGCAGCGCCCGGTTCAGCCGCGCCAGGTCGATTGACGGCAAACTCCTTCCAGTCGGTCAGGATCAGCACCGCATCGGCATCCTTGGCCGCCTCGTAGAGATCGCCGGCATATTTCATGTTTGCGGCAGGCGGAAGCACCTCTTTCGCGCGCTCCATTGCCGCCGGATCGTAAGCCGTCACCATCGCGCCCGCATGCAGCAGCTTCTTGATGATCTCGATGGCCGGCGATTCGCGGATGTCGTCGGTCTCGCCCTTGAACGCCAGGCCCAGCGCGGCCAGCCGCTTGCCGCGCAGCGTCCACAAGCGCCGAGCGCACCTTGTTGAAGAAAATCTCCCTTTGCGTGTCGTTGATCTTGCGCACTTCTTCGAGCAGTTGAAAATTGACGCCGCGCTCCTGCGCCACCCAATGGAATGCCGCCACGTCCTTGGGAAAGCAGGAACCGCCGTAGCCCAGCCCGGCGCGCAGAAACTTCGGACCGATGCGGCTGTCCAGACCCATGCCTGCGGCAATGTCCTCGATGTCCGCGTCCACGGCCTCGGCCAGGTTGGCCACCGCGTTGATGAACGAGATCTTCATCGCCAGAAACGCGTTCGACGCGTGCTTGATGATCTCCGCGCTCTGCGTCGAAGTGACCAGCAGCCGCGCAGGCTGCGCGGCGCTGCATGCCCCCGGCACTGCATCCGGCTGGGCGTAATAGCCGCCGCCGGTCAGCGGCTCGTAGATGCGCCGCAGCACCGCCGCCGATCGCTCGTTGCTGGCGCCCACCACGATGCGGTCGGGATGGAGAAAATCGACAACCGCCGTGCCTTCGCGCAGGAACTCCGGGTTTGAAACCACGTCGAAGCGTTCCGCTTCCACGCCATGGCGATGCAGCACGCGCCGGATCCAGTCGTTGGTGTAGACCGGAACCGTGCTCTTCTCCACGATCACTTTGTAGTTCGTTGATCGTGCGCGCAATCTCGGCCACCACCGCCTCGACATACGACAGGTCCGCGGCTCCGCTGTCGCCCTGCGGAGTGCCCACGGCAATAAATACCGCTCGCTCTTCTCCACCGCCTCGCCCAGATCGGTGGTGAAAGCCACGCCGCTGGCCCCGATGCTTGGCCAGCAGCTCGGGCAGGTGCTCTTCAAAGATCGGCACGCCGCCCTCGCAAAGCAGCTTCACCCGGCTTCGTCGTTGTCGACGCAGATGACCTTGTGGCCCATGTCGGCAAAACAGGCCGCCGCCACGAGCCCCACGTAACCCGACCCGATCACACAGATTGAAACTTGATTGGTCATGCGTTCGCGCTTTCTCCCTGCGCCATTCTACGAGCGCCATCATGGAGCTGCGCAATTCCCTTTCGGTTGTAGGCTAGAAAGCCGGCGAATCAGAAACCTTCGTGCCATTCGCCGGCATAACGGCATTTTATCTCTCTGCGACCCTGCTCTCTCGCGGCTCATGTCCGCTGCATCCCCAAAGTTACCCGGGTTCCGTGACTTTCGTCCAATCGCAAATCTCGCTACACCCGGTAGATCGATTTATCGGTCCGGCCTCCTCCGTTCGCTGGGCTACAATAGAGATAGGCCAAACGGCATCATTTCTTTGCGCACTGCGCGCAAACCCAGCAAGGAGCTGCAACATTCTATGGCGATTCCCGCCACCCAACTTCGTCCGGGCATGATCATCAAGCACAACGACCAGCTCCACACGGTCTTCAAGGTCGAGCACCGCACGCCCGGCAACCTTCGCGCCTTTATCCAGGCCAAACTGCGCAACCTCAAATCCGGCGCCATGTTCGAGCACCGCTTCCGCTCCGCCGACGCCATCGAGAAGGTCGTGGTCGACGAAATCCTCATGGAGTTCCTCTACGCCGACGGCGACGATTACTACTTCATGAATCCCCAGGACTTCGAGCAGACCGTGCTCAAAAGCGGGACGCTGGGCGATGCGGTCGAATACCTGACGCCCAATCTGCAGATCCACGTGAGCTATCTCGACGGCCAGCCTGTCGGCATCGAGCTGCCGCAAACCGTCGACCTCGAAGTCGTTGAAACCGAGCCGGGCCTGAAATCGGCGACTGCCTCCAGCGTGACCAAGCCCGCCAAGACCGAAACCGGCCTCGTGGTGCAGGTCCCGCCCTTCATCAACGAAGGCGAGAAGATCAGCGTCGATACCAGCGAAGGCGCTTACCTGAGCCGCGCGTAACCTGAGCTTCAATTCCCATCAGCAAAAGGCGCTCGTCCTGGAGCGCTTTTATGCTGCTGCGCTGCAGCGCGCGTTCTCACAGCACGTAAGGCACCAGCGCCGCAACGCGCCCCGCATATGCTTCGTACTTCGCCCCAAACTGCGCACGCATCCACTTCTCTTCGAGGCGCAGCTTGAGCCAGAGCGAGATGGCGATCATTGCGAGCCCCAGCACGGCGCGCAATTCGGCAACGGCCAGAACCGTGCCGATGAGGCCGGTCAGGAGGCCGGTGTAAATAGGGTGGCGCACCAGCGCGTAGGGGCCAGTGACAATGAGTTCATGATCTTCCTTGATCGTGACCGACCGGCTCCAGTTACGCCCCAGGTGCACCCGCGCCCAGACGCAGAACAGCAGTCCCGAGAGGGTGATGGCGAAGCCCAGCCAAAACGTAAGCCGACCCTGCGGCCACAGGCGTAAGTTGAGCCACGCGGCCGGGAGCGGAAAGCTTATCAAAACCAGGCCCGCACCGAACATCAGCACGCGCAGCGCACGCGAGGCGATGGGCTCCAGCCGCTGGGTTGCCTTTACCCTGATGGCCATAATTTGCCAGTAGACGAGAAAGGCGATCCACACGACCGTAAACAGATATTCGTAGACCAGGCGCACGGATTCCTCCTCACGGCCGGTTGCAATTGAATACGCAGGGCGAAGGGATGCAGTTCCCTATCGGTCCCGCCTCACTGAGCCGCGCAGGTGAGATACTCGCATCGTACCCGTTTCGCAGCTGAGCATGTCGAGCAATTTTCAGAAACACATTGAGGAGATTTGCTATGCCCGTCCCCGCCGTCATCGCTACCGCCGCTGAAAACTACCGCTTCAACTCCGATTTCCTGACGAAGATGGTCGCCGATTTAACGCCGGAAGAATGGATGGGCCGCCCCGACGAGAAATGCAATCACATCGCGTGGATCGTCGGCCATGTTGTCTGGACGCGCAGAGCTCTGCTGGGCCGCCTCGGCACGGAGTGGTCACTGCCTTGGCTCACGCTCTTTGCGCGTGGCACAAAGTTGGACGACGCTGCCTGCCCCTCGCGCGATATGCTCTTTGACGGCTGGCGCGAAGTCTCGGGCGTTCTGGTTAGCGCGCTCGACGGCGTTTCTGAAGAGGCGCTCGCGCAACCCGTGAAGCAGGGGCCGCCCAGCGCCGACGGCAAGATCAGCGGCGTGGTCAAATTCCTCGCCATCCACGAGACCTATCATGTGGGCCAGGCATCCTACCTTCGTGGATGGCTGGGTCACAAGGGTCTGATGGGATAGGAACGATCGACCGCTTCGGCGATTTCTCGCTTTTCCGATGCAAGAAAGTCGTCCCGCCGCGTTCCAGGGTTGCCGGGCCTTTTGCGCGGCTCTGCGCTAGCCTGGAGGGTTCGTATGAATTTGCTGCACGTCGCAATCCTTGGTTTCATGGCCGCTCTGGCAATTGCCCAATCGCAGCCGAAACCCCTCCCCAACGCCGGTCCGCCCTCAGCCACTCAAGTTGAAGCCGTCAAAGGCAGCAACGCCTTCGCCGTCGATCTTTACGCGCATCTCCGCTCGCAGCCAGGCAATCTCTTCTTCTCGCCGGAGAGCATCTCCACCGCCTTCAGCATGGCGTACGCCGGCGCGCGGGGGCAAACCGCGGCCGAGATGCAGCATGTCTTCCACTTCACATTGCCGCAGGCTCAACTGCATCCCGCCATGGGCGAGCTTCTCGCCGGCATGAACGCCCCGCACAAGGGCTATGAGTTGCGTGTCGCTGACGCCCTATGGGCACAACAGAACGCGAGCTTTCTGCCGAGCTACCTCAAGCTCGTGCAATCGGACTATGCCGCGGGCTTTCACCGCGTCAACTTCCAAACCTCGCCGGAAGCCGTGCGCGACACCATTAACAAATGGGTTGAGCAGCAAACCAATAACAAAATCCAGAACCTGATCGGGCCCGGTGTGCTCACGCCCGCAACCCGCCTCGTCCTCACCAACGCCATCTATTTCAAAGGCGATTGGCTCAATCCCTTTGAAAAAAGCTCAACGCAGACAGAGGCGTTTCACCTCTCTTCGGCGCAATTCGTCATGGCACCGCTTATGCACCGGACCGGCAGCTTCCGCTACTACGACGGCGGCACATTCCAGGCGCTCGAACTCCCTTACGAAGGCGGCGACCTCTCAATGGACGTCCTGCTGCCTAAATCCATCGACAGTCTGCCCGCTCTCGAACAATCCTTCACCGCGTCGAAAGTTAATGACTGGCTGGAAAAGCTCGAGCCCGAAGACAAAGTCATCCTCACCTTCCCGCGATTCACCATGACGCAGCAGTTCGAGCTCAGCGATGCTCTTTCTGCAATGGGCATGCCGCAGGCCTTCGGCTCGGCGGATTTCTCAGGAATGACTGGCAAGCCCGACTTGACCATCTCCGCCGCCATTCACAAGGCATACATCGACGTAAACGAACAAGGCACCGAAGCCGCGGCGGCTACCTCGATCGTCATGCAGGCAACTGCGATGCGCGTTCCCTTCCCCGAGCCTCCGCCCGTCGTCTTCCGCGCCGACCATCCCTTCCTCTTCATGATCCGCGACACCAAAACCGGCGCTATCCTTTTCCTCGGCCGCGTCACCGACCCCACGAAGTAGGGCGTAAAGACCCTGCCCCCTGCTTTTTCACAGATTCTTCAAATCCCGCTTGACAATTTCCCGCGATGTGTTACTACTAGTAACACTATGAAGGAACCCACTCCACCTCGCCACGATCCAGCTGAGTTGGGAGAACTGGAAAGCAACATCCTCTCGATTGTGTGGCGCGAAGGATCGGTCACTGCGGAGCAGGTGCGCGAATTGATCGAGCGCCCGCTCACCGATTCCACGGTGCGCACCATGTTGCGGCGTCTCGAAGAAAAGGGCTACATCACCCACTCACTCGAAAACCGCGCCTTTGTCTATCGCTCTGCCGAGTCGCGGCAGCGTGTCGCGGGTCGCGCGGTCAAGCGCATTGTCGACTGGCTGTGCGAAGGATCGGTCGAAACGCTTCTTGTGGGCATGGTGGATTCAAAAGTTCTGGACCGCTCTGAACTTGAGCGGCTCGCAAAACGTATCGCCACTGTACGCGAGCAGGACAAACGCAAGAACGAAAAGAAAAGCTAGAGGGAGGTCAACCCATGCTGACCGCTTTGATTGAAGCCGCTGTTCGTTCCCTCATCCTCGCATTGGCCGTGTGGCTGGGCTTGCGCATCTTTCGCATCCACAATGTGGTTTCTCAGCGCAGCGCCTGGACCGCCGTTCTCCTCGGATCGCTGCTCATGCCGTTTGCTCTTCCGTTCACCTCGCACTGGCATGTCCTCTCCTTCGCGACAATTCCTGCACCGGCATCGCTGCATCGCCTGCAGTCCGTCCTCGCGCCCGGTGCGTCAACCCCATTGTTCGCAACTGCTCCATCAAGCGATTTGGCGATCACAATTGCGCGTGACCACTTCAACCCGCGCGTCGCTGCGATCAAAGAACCCGGCCTCTTCTCCGCTTCCGTGTCGGCAGATCGCGCGCCTGAACTTAACTCGGTACTCACTTCAAATTCCGACCGGCGATTAACAACCACACACCCGCAGATTTCCATCGCCAGGCTTGCCGTGCAGACTTACTTCGTTGTCGCTGCAGCGCTGCTTCTCCGGCTGCTCTTTGGATTCTTATCTGCAATGCGCCTGTGGCACACTTCCACCCCGATTCCACCGGTGAGTGACGTGCCGTTCGGCGCTGACCTGAACCTGCGCTGGAGCCGCAAAATTTCTGCGCCCGTGACCCTCGGATCGGGTATTGTGCTGCCCGCAGGCTACAAGAGCTGGCCACGCGAGAAAGTTCGCGTCGTTCTTGCTCACGAACGCACACATGTGCGCCATCACGACTTCCACCTGCAGATCCTCGCCTCCCTCTACGCCGCAATCACATGGTTCAGCCCGCTGGGGTGGTGGCTCAAACACAAACTCTCCGATCTCAGCGAGGCGATCAGCGACCGCTCCGGCCTTCATGCCGCATCAGACCGCTCCACATACGCTCAGATCCTGCTTGAATTCGCGGCAGCGCCGCGCCCAACCCTCATAGGAGTCGCCATGGCCCGTCCCAGCAACATCTCCCGCCGCATTGAACGGCTGCTCAATGACAGCTACCTCCGCCACGCATTCTCTGGAAGTGTGCGCACTCGTATCGCTGTCCTTGTTGCGCCCGCTGTCCTTTTCGCTGCCGCAGCTATGGTCCACGTGCAGGCAGCAAGCCAGCCGGATCAAGCCGCACAATCTCCGGTCGCGGCCGTCGCCAATTTGTCCCTATCGCTCGCCGCGCCTGCACATCCGGCATTGCGGGCGACAGCAGCACAAGCTTCCCCCGGCGTACGGGCCGAATTAGCGCTGGCAATCCCGCCGGCTCCTCCAGAGCCTGAGGGCGCATTGCAGAATGATGCTGCTGAACCCGAGGCTACCTTCGATCGCAACCTCACATTCAACGGCAAGCTTGAACTCACGGTGGGCACTGGTTCAGGGAACATCACACTTACTCGCGGCTCCGCCAACCAGATTCACATCCACGGCATCGTCAAGGCCGGGCATGACGCCGACCCAGCACAGGTGCAGCAGATCGCAGCCAACCCGCCCATCGAGCAGGACGGAAACTCGATCCGCATCGGAGGCCACCAGGAAAATCTGCACAACATCAGCATCAGTTACGAGATTGAGGCGCCTGCTGATGCCGAACTGAATGCGGCTACAGGTTCCGGAAATATCAATGACACGGGTGTCGGCCATGACGCCAAGCTGACCACCGGCTCCGGGAATGTCACGGCCACCGGACTTGAGGGCGACTTCAAAACCCAGACCGGCTCCGGCAACATCGCAATTGACAGCACGGGACAAGGCAATGCACAGGCTCAGACGGGTTCAGGCACCATTGATTTGAAGGGCGTGCACGGAGCTCTTCAGGCGCAGACAGGCTCCGGAAAGATCAAGGCAGCAGGAACACCCTCTTCTCCATGGCAACTACGCGCTGGATCCGGTTCGATTGAGCTCTTGACCGGAAATGCGCCGATGAATCTCGACGCGTCCACGGGATCGGGCACGATGCTCATCCATTTCGCAAAGGTGACGCAAACCACCGCGATACCGGCCGTCCCGGATAGGCATCACGTACATACGCAACTGAACGGCGGTGGTCCTGAGGTCCGCGTCGAAACAGGCTCGGGCGACATCCGCATTGACTGATGCCGGCAAGGCTTTCCCATCCTTGCAGCGTCCCTCGGCAGAAGGGTGGGAAAGAATCTGTAAACCTACCCGCGAAAGGCGGATCGCTGAACGCTGGCAGCTACTCTCTCACTTCCCGTCCGGCAGACTCACAGCTTTCGCCTCAAGCAGCGCCTCGATCTTTTTGAGTGCTTCCAGCACTTGTTCTGACACGGGCTCGTCTACTTGCACCACTGCCAGCGCCTTCACCGGCTTTCCGGCAGCCGCGACACCAAGCCGCTCGCGGCCCAGAGCAAAGTTGGCGATGTTCACGCCCTGCTCGCCCAGAATTGTTCCGATCCGCCCGATCACGCCGGGCACGTCCAGATTGCGGCACACTACAAGCGCGCCCTCAAGCGGCGCTTCCACGTCGATGCCGTCGAACGCCAGCAGCCGTGGTTGCTCCCCGTGAATCACTGTAGCGCTAGCCCTGCTCTCGCCTTGCGCCGAGTGCAATACCACTGTTAGAACGGCGGCGCCACCGCCGCGATGGCTCTCTTCTTTCTCCTCGTGCACGCGGATGCCGCGCTCCTGGGCCACAGCGGCGGCGTTGATCCGATTCACATTCTCCGAACCCTGCAGCAGTCCGGCAATCGCCGCATTGCGAATCAGCTCTGTCTTGCCCTCGGCCAGCGCGCCGCCATAGACAATATGGATCGACTCGAAACCGCCTTTGCCTACCTGCGCCAGAAATGAGCCCAGCCGCCCCGCCAGGTCGATGTACGGCGCCAGCTTCAGATACTCCTCGTGGCTCAGCGACGGTACATTCACGGCGTTCTGCACCACGCCCAGCTTCAGGTACTCGCGCACCTGCTGCGCAATCTGTACGCCCACGGCCTCTTGCGCCTCCGCCGTTGAGCCGGCGATGTGCGGCGTCAGGATCGCGTTGTCCAGTCCCAAATACGGCGACTCCTTCGGCGGCTCTACTGAAAAAACATCCAACGCCGCTCCGGCCGCCTGACCGCTTTTCAATGCCGATGCCAAAGCTGCTTCGTCCACCAGTTCGCCGCGCGCGCAGTTGATAATCCGCACGCCTTTTTTCATCGTCGCCAGAGTCCTGGCATTGATGACTCCGTGCGTCTGCGGCGTCAGCCCCACGTGCAGCGTCAGGTAATCGGCCTTGGCAAACAGCTCCTCCATGGAAACCAGCGCGATCCCGTTCTCTCGCACCACCGCCGCCGACACAAATGGATCCGAGCCAATCAGCTCCATCCCAAATCCCCGCGCCCGCCGCGCAACTTCCAGGCCAACCCGACCCAGCCCCAAAATGCCCAGCGTCTTTCCACGCAGCTCGGTTCCCTGCAGATTCTTCTTCTCCCATTTGCCGGCATGCATTGTGGCATTCGCCGCGGGCACCTTGCGCGCCAGCGCGATCATCAGGCCCAGCGTCAGCTCCGCAACGGCCACCGCGTTCGCGCCCGGCGTGTTCATCACCACAATGCCGCGCCGTGTCGCCGACTCCGCGTCGATGTTGTCCACGCCCACGCCTGCGCGCCCAATCACACGCAGCTTCGGAGCATGTTCCAGCAGCGCATCGTCCACCTGCACTGCGCTGCGCACCACCAGCGCATCGGCATCGCTCAGTGCCGCCGCCAATCCCTCCGGCAACTGATCGTGCGTCTTCACATCCCATCCGGGCTCAGCCGCAAACACCGCCAGCGTTGCCGGTGACACCTTCTCCGCCAATACGATCTTCATTGCTGCTCCCTTGTGGGTTTCCCCGCTTTCGTACTCGTCGAAACGAATGCCCTGCTGCTCGCACAGCAGCTCGAACATGCGCACCACCGCCGCGTGCGGCTTGCCTTCGCCGCGCTCGTACTTGGTCAGCGAGTTGGGATGCACCCCCAACCGCTCCGCCATCTCGTATTGATAGAGATCGAGCTGCTTGCGCGCAATCAGCAGCTTCTCTCCAAATGTCAGTTCGGGCATAAGTCTCTCGCCGATACAGCCTGTAGCCGGTAGCTTGTAGCCTGTAGCTCCTGATCTTGCGCCATCGCGGCTACAGGCTACCGGCTACTAGCTCTTCGCCGCTGCCTTCGCATACACTTCCTGCGCCGCCGCTACCGCCTGCCCCCACTTCACCGGCAGCCCCAGGGTGTCTTTGGCAATGTGTTCCATCGCTCCCAGCAACGCCACGGTATCCAGGTAGTCGAAGAACCCCAGGTGCGCCACGCGGAAGATCTTGCCCTGCATCTCTCCCTGCCCGTTCGCCGCTACCAGCGCAAACTTCGCCTTCAGCGCCTTCACCACCGCGCCCGAGTCCATCCCCTCCGGCACTGCAACCGCCGTGGCCGCCGCAGCCGGAGCCGTGGGCGCAAACAGAGTGAAGCCAAGAGACACCAGTCCCGCCCGCGTAGCTGCCGCATTCACCTGCGCATTGTCGATCAGCGCCTCGCGGCCCTTTTCCAAGTCGCCGCCCGCCTGCCCGGCGATGTAATCCAGCGCCGCGCCCAGTCCCGCCACCAGCGCCACCGCCGGCGTGTACGCGCTCTCGCCCTTCACTGCGTTCTTGCGCTCCTTGCGCAGGTCAAAGTAGTAGCGCGGATTCTTCGAGGTCTCCATTGCCGCCCACGCCTTCTCGCTCACACTCAGATAAGCGAGGCCCGGCGGAATCATCACTGCCTTCTGCGAGCCACCAATCAGCACATCGATTCCCCATCCATCCACATCGAAGTGCGTCGTGCCCAGCCCCGTGATCCCATCGACCACGAGCAACGCCTGGCTGCCTGCATCCTTGATCAGCCTGGCCACAGCCTCCACGTCGTGCCGCACAGCCGTCGAGGTCTCCGTGGCTTGCATATAGACGACTTTGTGCTCCGGTTTCAGCGCGGCCTTCACATGCGCCAGGTCGAAAGTCTGCCCATATGGAGCAGTCACCACATCCGGCACGCAGCCGAACGCCTTTACAAGCCCGGTCCACCGCTCGCCAAACTTGCCTGCGGTGAGCACCAGCACCTTATCGCCCGGCGAAGTCAGATTCGAGACCGACGCCTCCATTGCGCCCGTGCCCGAGCACGCCAGCAGCAGCACATCGTTCTTGGTGCCGACAAATACCTTCAGCTGTGCCAGCACCTTCAGGAACAGCGCGCGAAACTCCGCCGTGCGGTGATGGATGTCGGCCGCAGCCATGGCAAACTGGGCCGCCGGAAGCAGCGGCGTCGGTCCTGGTGTGAAAAGCCGTGTCTTGCGAATCATTGGTGTCTCCCTGGCATGGGGATCCATCAAAAGTTGCTCCATGCAATGGTCACAGAATACACAATTTTGTGGTTTTTGTGATGATTGTTTCCCAAAATCCGCCCCTGCCAGCATGAAAATCTGTGCAAATCTCGCCTTATCAGACATAAAAATGGCCGGATCCCTTCCGGATCCGGCCACTCTGGCAGCGACTTTCAGGCGTACCCCTGGAGGTATTCAGGTGACTTTAGCGACGCCCGCCGCCACCAAATCCTCCCCCTCCGTGGAATCCACCGACCCCCACCATGGAACCCACCTCCAGCGAATCCTTGGCCACCACCGTGGAAGCTGCGGCCACCGTAATAGCCTCGTCCTCCGTAGAATCCGCGCCCGTAGAACCCATATCCCCCATAAAAGCCTCCCCATGGGTAGAAGCCCCATCCGAACGGGCTGAAGAACGGATCCCAGCCCAGGTAGGTGTAATCCCACATGTACGGGTCCCAGTACCATCCAGGATTGAACCCTGGCTCGTAGGCGTATTCGCCTGCGATCTGGTTGTTGGCTTCAGCTAAATATTGCGACCGCAGCTTGCTCCAGTTGTAGAGCGCGTCGTCGGTGGGATGAGAATCGAAATCAGCCGTCTTCTCGCGCACTCCTTCGGCCAGCGCGATCTCGTGATGGCTTTTCAGCTCCTCCCATTTCCCGTCGCCAATCTCCACTTGCGCTCGGCCGTCAAACACCTTCGCCTGCGGCGGCTGGCCGCTGAATTCGTAGTAGCCCGTCTTCATCAGTTGCGTAGTCACGCCGTTGTCGATGATCTGAATCATGTTCTGCGGAAAAATCTGGTCCACTTCCACCCCGAGCCGCCCGCTTTCCAGCTCAACCTGCGTTTGCTCGAGCTCCGGCGAGATCATCTTCACCGTGCTGTGGTCGTCCACGCGCAGAAAGATCCCGGGCGTTAGCAAAATCTCCGCCTTCCCCGTCGCCAGTCGTCAACTCCTGTCCGGCTTTCAGCTCGATCTTTGCCACGCTCTTGTTGTTCAGTGCTTGTCCGTCGAGACTCGCAGATCCCTCAACATAATTCAGCGTGCCCGGATCAGGAAAACCAGCCGGCTGTGTCGGATTCGGAGTATCCGCGCCATACGCCGGCACTCCAACCAGCCCCAACCCGGCGATCGCAACGGTCGTCGCGATCATTGCCCTCCAGTACCTCATGTTTTTCACCTCTTCATCTCACGTCCACTTGTATAAATGCGGCTCTAGAACGAAAGTTCTGGTTCGCAGCCGAGGTCGATTTCGCGCGGCAAAAACGAAAATCCTGAACGCTGAATCGCTCGCCCCGCTCGTGCATCGTATCGATATCACCCGATACAATCGACTTCAGGAGCTAAGAAAGAAATGTCAGAATCCGGCGCACTCGAAGCGCTCATCAGCCAGCACATCGTCACCGCCATGAAGGCCCACGACGCCGAGCGCACCAGGCACGCTGCGCCTCATCAAGAACGCGCTCAAAAACAAGGCCATCGAGAAGCGCGCGCCGCTCACGCAAGCCGAGGGCGAGCAGACGCTGGCATCCATGATCAAGCAGCGCCGCGATTCCATCGACCAGTTCGCCAAGGGCAACCGCCCCGATCTCGTCGCCAAAGAGCAGGCCGAGATCGTTGTCATCGAGGAGTTCCTGCCCAAGGCTCTCGACGAAGCCGGACTCGCTGCGCTGGTGACGGAAGCTCTCGCCGAACTCGAAGCCTCGCTTGGCCACAAGCCCACGCAGAAAGACATGGGGCCGGCCATGAAAGCCGTCCAGGCAAAGCTGCAAGCCGCAGGAGTTCGCGCCGACGGCCGCGCCGTCAGCGATTTGGTGAAGAAGACGCTCGCCGGCTAGCTTTTGGTCCGGTCATTTGCAATGGGAGATAACACAGTTGCAGAATTCGCGATGCGCACGCCCCCTCTTGGCCATCGCTTGGGTTTTGGCTTCAAGCGCCGCGATCGCCCCGCATGCACAGAACGTGAAGCGGCATCCAAGTTTCCAGACCCTGACACGCCGCATGGACGTCGATGTTGACGGAGCTCCGAACGCCTACGGCCCGCCGGGTAAGGCAGCCCTCGATACACTCCTCGATGCTCACTACCTCAATCGTGCCGATCAGCCCATCGTCGACTACCTGATCGACGATCACAATCGTCCGATCCTGCAAGGCCCAAATGATCCCTTCCCGGGCTACTACATTTCGCAGACCGCCTTCGCCGATCCTCAGAATCCCGATGAAAGGGATCCGCGGCGCTACGTTGATGCTCGCAAGATCAATTATGTCGTTCGCGGAAACGCGGCGCGCCGCCGTGGCGTCAAGGTGGGTGATTTCGTCTCTGTCTATTCCAAGCGCACGCGCAAGAGCGTATTCGCGATCGTCGGAGATACCGGCAATCCCACCGGTGACGAGGGCTCGCTTCACCTGTTGCGGGATCTTGGATATCCATTCCACGACGGCATCAGCGACGCTGTCGAAAACCTGAGATCGTGATCCGCTTCTACCCAAACTCCAACCCTGCGCATCAATTCTTCTTCAATCAGGCAGAATTGGACGGAGCAGCGACGAATCTCGGCCTGAGCCGGGATTTCTCCACGGCCCCCATCGCTGCTCGATGAATCGCGTCGAGCTTCTCAACGCGGAGCTTGGGCTTGAGCCTGTGCCAGGTTTTGTTTGTATCACTGACTGGCCAGCGACTGCGCCAGCGCCGAAGGCACCTGCTTGTACCCTGCCGGAATCTCGAAGGCCGATGCCGGAACGGGATCGTGCGAGAAGTTCGATTTCTGCGTGGTCATTTCCATCAGCGTCACTTCTCCGGGAGTCTGCGGCGTGCTCGTCGCTGCCGGTGGAGGGTTCGCGGGCTGCGACTTCTTCTTGCCGAAGATACTTCCCATCAGCGCCCCTCCTATGCCCGATGCCGACAGGCTGGGTGCGCTACTCCCGCTCTGGGGCGCAGGTTGGCTGCTGGCCGCGTTGTTGCTCCCCTGTGGTGCCGCCGCGCCCGTTCCCGAGCCCCCCATGCTCGTCTTCTCAAGGATCGGCGTCCCCTGGATCTTCGCCATTTCCTTCCCCATCTGCGCATAGGCCCCGGCCGCGCCCGGCTGGCTCGAAAACATCTGCGACATCGCCGCGCCCGACGAGTTCAACGAGTTGCCAAGCATGTTCGCGTAGGCGGACATGTCCACCCCGGACATGAGCGCTTGCCCGAAGCGAAAATCGAAGTCCTGCGCGTCTTTCATTTCTTCGGGAAGATCCGGTGTGGTCCAGATCTCCGTGGTCACTGTGTAGGTTGCGCTCGTGCCCGGTTGGCTGGGATCGGTCACGGTCGTGGTCAACGTCATAATCTGCTGCTTCGCGTTCAGGCCGTTCACTACCTGCTGCACGCCGGTGTCTTTCACCGACACCGAAAAATTGAACTGCAGATTGCTGGCCGGCGCCTGTGGCTGCTGGGCCTGTGCTGCCGCGACCTGTGCTTGCGCCTGCTTTATCTTGTCCGGCATCTGGGCCATCATCTTGCGCATATCCGCAAAGGTATCCACGCTGTACTGCTTCTTGACCGTGTCGATGTGGATGATCTCCTGCTTGTCGAGGTCGTAAATCTCGGTCGATTCCTTTGTCACAACCGCCTTCTGGTTCCCGTGCACCATCGTTTTGGTGGTGACGGGGTCGGTAATGCTCTTGAATTGCTTCGACATAAAAGGAATGCTCTTCAGCGAATCCACCAGTTGGCCGCCGGTCATTTGTGTGGTCTCCTGATAGCTTGAATCGCCATAACACACCAGTGGACCCAGGGCCAAAGCCAGTGTGACAATTGCTCGCGCGCATCTGTTCATAGGCCGCCTCCTCACAGTCTTCAGGAACGCATCGGGATCCCGTCGCTGTCAAGAGCAAAGCGCTCTATGAATGACGTTTACCTGGCAAGCTTCCGGATTTCGTCCGACGGAGATTCACGATCCTGGCTCAATGCCGCTCGCCAGGATCGGAAGTTACCACTTTCAATGGCGATTGGCTCCTTGTCGTCTCGAACGGCCAATGATTTGGAATTGAGTCACTTAGCTTTCAAGCCAGGGCAATGCCAAACTGTGCCCACCGAAAGCCGATATTTTCGTCAAACTATGACCTTGGCCCACAACTAATCCCCCCGCCCAGGGTCATAGGCTTAAGCCCTCCCCTGGGCTGCCGGGCCCCGAAAGGCTCTGGCCCTGCCGGAAGCCGGCAAACTGCTCCGGAACGGGCCCCTGCGGAAAGTGACGGATATGGAAACCCGAACGAGTTTCCCAGTCTCCTGCGTGACGCGTTTTTCTCCTCTGCGAATGACTCCGCTCCAGTTCCCATTTTCCCTCACAAGGCTTGCAATGCTCGCACTGCCGGGCGGTTTTGTTTTGGCCGCCGCTGCGCTCGCGCTCGCCATCGCTCCCGCGCGTCTCAGTGCGCAACAGGCTTATCCTTCTTCGCCCTATGGCGCTTATGGCAACCCGTACTCGCAACCCGCGCCGCAGTACGGCTACGGCCAGCCGCAATATCGGCAGCCTGAATCTGCGCAACCGCAGTACTCCGCTCCGCAACAGCCGTACGCGGCAGAGTCACCCTACGCGCAGCAGCCTTACCCTCAACCGCAGCCTAATGCCGGTTCACCGTATCCTCAGGAACAGGATCTCGTGCCGCAGCCCACCGCGCCCGTGCAGGCGCTCAGCGCTGACCAACTTGAGCAGATGCTCGCGCCCATCGCGCTCTATCCCGACACGCTCATTGCGCAGATCCTCACAGCGTCAACTTATCCGGCGCAGGTAGCAGTCGCCGATCAGTGGATCCATCAAATGCAGTCGCAGGGCTACGGCTCTGCCGACCAGATCGCCGCCGGCGCCAACGCGCAAACCAGTTGGGATCCGAGCGTTAAAGGGCTCACCGCCTTCCCTGACGTGCTCGACATGCTGAACCACAATCTCGACTGGACGACTGCGCTCGGCAACGCTTACTACAACCAGCCCGACGATGTGATGCAGACCGTTCAGGTGCTGCGCCAGCGCGCCGAGCAGGCCGGCAATTTGCAATCCACTCCGCAGGAAGATGTGAGCGACGATCAGGGTTACATCCAGGTCGCGCCGCCCAATCCAGAGCAGGTTTACGTTCCCACTTACAATCCCTGGGACGTTTACGGTCAATCTATTTCGCCGTACCCCGGCTTCTCGCTCGTCGGTGCGTTGGGATCCTTCTTCGGTTCGACGCCTGTTCAATATGCCCTCAGCTACGCTCTTGGCGCGTTTGGCCACTTCCCGTTTGGCTGGTTGGGCTGGGGTCTCGACTGGCTGGCCAACTCAGTCCTCTTCAATCACTCGGACTACTACACGCACAGCGGAACGGTGGCCGATTGGGGTCTGCCACACGGCGGCCCGCGCGCCTACTACGGCGGGCATGGCGGCTACGGCTATCAGCGCGCCGGCGGCCCGGAACGCGCGCTCGACCAGCGCTCTTTCAATCAGCGGGGCGGCGGGACCAACAATCGCGATTTTGGCCGCTCCAGCGCGGCGCCTTACGCCGGAGCGCCCTACAACTCTCGCGGCGATCAATTGAATCGCGGCAACAATAATTTCAACCGCGATCCGCGCGAATTCAATCGCGGCAACCAGGCATACGGCAACAGCTACACGCATCCTGAAATTCCCGCGCGCGAGGCCTACAGTCGCGCCGCGCCGCAGAGCGCTTATTCCTATCGTCCGCAGGCGTATCCGAACCGTGCTCAGACCTATGCAAGCCGCCCGCAGACTTATGCCAGCCCCGGATTCGCCTACGGCAACGGCTACGCGAACCGTTCCAGCGGCACTTACCCCGGGCAGTCCTACGCAACGCGTCCGAATTACGCCTACAACGATCCGTACCGCTCCTATCGCGCGCCACAGTCTTACTCGCAGCCGTATTCTTCGCGCAGCTTCACCAGCCGCTCCTACCAGAGCAATGGCAACTCGTTTGCCGGGAACCAGCGCTCCGGCGGCTTCCACCTGTTCGGTCACAGCTCTGAGCCGAAAGGATTCGCTTCGAGCCGTACGCCGAAGTTTTCGAACGGCGGTGGGCACGCTCCCAAAAGTTTTGGCGGCTTCGGCGGGGGACACTCATCTCACAGCTTTGGCGGAGGTCATTCGTCCCACAGCTTCGGCGGCGGACACGGCTCGAGCCACTCCAGCGGTGGCCACCACCGTTGAGCCAAAAATTGTCCTTCGTATGACTCGGCGGCAGCGCCCACGCAAACCGTTGACTCGCAGACCTGCTGATTCGCAGGCTTCTAGCTCCGCTAACCCCGCCAACCTCGCTAACTCCGCTGCTTCCCCACCTTCCGCGGCTTCTTTTCGTGCAGCTCGTGGTGCAGCTCGTCCACCTTTTCTCTGGCCTTCTCCAGCGCCTTTTTCCCCGCGGCAGTGATCGTATAAATCCGTCGCCTGCTTCCTTCCTTGTGGTCAGAGACGCATTTCAACAGACCCGTCCGCTCCATTCCGTGCAGCAGCGGATACAGCGTGCCGGGTCCGATGCGGTACCCATGATGCGCCAGCTCCTCCATCATCCCCAGACCGAAAATCGGCTCGTGGAGCGCGTGCAGCAGCACGTGAATGCGAATCAGCCCGTAAAAGAGTTCCCGCCTCTGATCCTTCACAGCCATCACTATACCCCGGTTCACAGAATTTTCGCTTGAACATGATCGAACTTCGATATATAGTGCGCAGCAGATGACTCATTCCTCGGCGCCTCGTCATCTCGCACGCCAGGAACCTCGAATGAAAGCCTTCGCCAGCCTCGCAAAAATGGCGTTCCTTCTGCTATGCACCCTCTCTGCTCCCCGCCTCTTCGCGCAGGGACCGCCGTATCAAACCGACGATCCCGTTCCCGTCGATTACAAGCACTACGAGTTCTACATCTTCGGCAGCGCCGACGGCACTCCGGCTGAAATGGATTCCATCGGCCCCGCATTCGAATTCAACTGGGGCGCGATCCCGCGCGTCCAGCTTCATGCCATCCTGCCGTGGGGCGTCATCGCGCCGTCAAACAATCCCGTCTACCTACCTGGCGGCGTTGGCCCCAGCGCGTTTGGTTTAACTGACATGGAACTGGGCGCAAAGATCGCCTACATCAAAGAATCGAAATACGTCCCGCAGATTGGCACCTTCACCATGTTCGAAATGCCGACCGGCAATTACGGCAAGGGTCTCGGCGTAGGCCAGGTCTGGTACAGACTTCCGGTGTGGCTGCAGAAGAACATCGGCCCATGGCTGCTCGACGGAGGCGCGGGCGAAACCGTGGTCTCTCAAACCGGGTACCGCGATTTTCCCTACGGCGGTTTCCTGCTCAAATACACCTTCCAGGGCGACCGTCTTGAGTTCGGCGGAGAGGTTTTTTCACACGGCAGGGAAGGATTTGCGGCACCTCAAACCGAAGCCTCCACCATGATCGACCTGGGCGGCTACTACCACTTCAAGCACAATCCCAATGAGCAGTTTCTCTTCTGCTATGGCCACTCCGCCGCGGGACAAACTGAAAACTACGCCTACGTTGGCATGTACTGGACCTGGGGCAAAGACGATAAAAGCACCTCACCCGGCGACAAGAAGGATTCTTCGTTCAATGCCTCTTTTCCCCACACCGCCAAAAAGAGACGGCTTCTGACGGCACGCTCCGCGCCACGTTGCAGCGCTCGCGCAGAAAGGAAGGCGGCTAATGGAATTCACCACGCGCAGTCTCCTCACACTCATTCATGGAATGGGCTTCGGCGCGCTCTATCTCTTCGCCTGCTCCGGCGCGCTCGTCGAGCTGTATCGCCGCTACGGCTCCCCGCTCAAGCCAGCAATTGAATTCGAGGACGAGAAATTCCTCCGCATCTACCTCACCGTGATGGCGGTGCTCGCGTGGCTCGCAGTGCTCACGGGCGCTTACGTCGTCTACCCCTGGTACCGGGCCGTCCCGCCGGCGGGCACCGCAAGTCTCGCCGCATTTCCGCAACGCCTGCTCATGTCGAGCCCTACCACCAGCGGCTGGCATTCCATCGGCATGGAGTGGAAGGAGCACGTCGCCTGGCTCACGCCCATCGCCATCACCATGGCCGCTGTAGTCTTCCGCAACTACGGCCGCAACCTTCGCAATCAACCCGCACTCCGCTCCACTGTCCTCACCTTCGTTTGGATCTCGCTTCTCGCGGCCGGTATCGCCGGCTTCTTCGGCGCCATGCTCAACAAGAATGCGCCCGTTCAGGGCGGGTCAACGATCCATCTTGTGCAGGGAGGCGAAAAATGAACGCGCAAAGTCCCGCCGTATCTGCCACCCTGCCCGCCTTCCCCAATGGCGGCGGCGCAGCCGCGATCCTCGCCGCAGGCATCGGCTCGTTTCTCGTTTCTGTCTTCGCCATCCTCGGCGATCAATCGGCATTCTTCAAGAAATTCTTCGTGTTTTACAAACCCACCGGCCCGCTCTCCGGTGTCACCACTTGTGCGATCGGTTTTTGGCTCGCGGTGTGGTTCCTTCTTCATCGCGTTCTGGCAGCGGCGCAATGTCCCCATCGCGCGTGTGAGCGCCGCCGCGCTCATTCTGCTCTTCCTCGGCCTGCTGCTCACCTTCCCGCCTATCGCCGATTTGTTCTAGCGCTGGCGAGAACACTCAGCCGAATAAGAGTACGCAGCGTTTCCGTAACGCCGCAGGCACCACAAGAGGCCGAAGAGCTTTTGTGCATCCCTGACCTCAAAAAATGCCAAAGCCGCCGGTTCAGATTTATCCGACGGCCCTGGTGGATGCGGGAATGTGCGCTACTTTATGTGGACGACGGCGCTGATCTGGAACGTCGAGCTGTTCGCGAGAACGTAGTTGCCATCAACCATCCGCCATTCGTAACCCCGTGGGGGCGCGCTCAGGTGGCTCTGGCGGTAGTCGATTTTATCGCCGCGATCCCAGTCTTCGTGTTTGATGTGTGAGCCTTTCCTCCATTCCTTGTGTTCGACGTAAGTGTGGTTGTCCCTATGTTGCACGCTAGCGTGGTTGTCTTGATGGTCCTGATCTTGGGCAATGGCTACGCCGCCCATAAGGCTTGTGGAGAGGACCGCGAGCGCTAAGACTGTGTGCATTTTTTCCATTGGAACTCCTTCGTTGCTACGATGCGCCTGAAACGGGCAGCGTTGTTCGAGTTCCGGTTAAATTACCGGCAATCCCGAAAGCTGCGTTAATGGCCTTCTGGCCATAATCAAAACTCCTGGACTGTTGACCGATGCCAGACGAAGCAAGGCTGGCGAGCAAACAAAAAACGCCGGAGCTGGCATCATGCCAGCCCCGGCGCTGTTGACTTGCTGCGTCTGCCTTACTGCCAGGCGGCTGTCGTCATGTCGGTGAGGTTGAGTTCCGTCAATATGACGAGCCACCAGCACCGTCTGCCCGTTGTACTTAAGCAGGATTCCCACCACGCGAAGCGAGACATTATCCATTACGTCGGCAAAGGCGCCGAATCCGTAGCGGAAATCGCATCCCGTCCCCAGGTAGACAGTGATGGGCGACGGAATTACCTGCCCTGCAAAGCCCGTCACGTTCATCTGGAAGGTGCCCTGTCCCGAGTTCTCGCTGCCTTTAACCACGGTGCCGTTATAGCCCCAGTTCCGCAGGTGGATCCGTTTCACACCAATGGGACTCGCGGTCGGATCGGGCCCGCCCACAGAGATCTCCTGGCCGGGCGTCAACGCTGCGTCGTTGAAGAGCAGGTTGGTGAAAGCATTGTGCATCCAGTAGATGCCGTACTTTTCGTTCCCGGTGATGCTCACGTCGGCGATTCCGCCCAACGGAACCTCAGAGAGCCCGGACGGCAATACGTGGCGGACATAGAACTGCATGTCGGTAGCCGCACCCGTGGTAGGCGTCACGTAGGTCACGAGACCGCCTGCGTAGAAGCCCGTGTCGGAGACAATGGCCACTTCGTCCGCATCCAGCGTCTGGTCGGAGGGATCGAACTGGCCGGACACAGCCACGATGGCGTTGGAGCCGTCACTGATCAGCTGGCTCAGCGATGCGCCGCCATCCCACTCCGTCGAACTGGAAACGTTGATGGTGAACGCTTCGCCGTGCGGGCCCGTGATCACAAACGAAGTAGCTGTCGCGCTTGGTAGGCGGGGTAGTCACCGATCCGACGAACTCGTCGATATGAGCACCATTGTCGGTGCGGGCCACCGTCTTGACGTCAAACGTAGGATCGATCGTGCCCGTGATGTTGCCGCTGCTGGTCTGGATCGACTGACCCAAGTCGAGGTCCATGCGCAGGCCCACCGGCACTCCGCCCGTGGCGCTGACCGTGAGGGGATTGTTCAGCGTAATGTTGACACTCGAAGTCGTCAGCGTGACCGACGACCCCGTCAGGCTGGAGATGGTTGGCGGCGCGCCCGCGCTCAGATAGTCGATTTCATTCGACGTTCCCAACGCGATCGTTACGCCGGTATAGGTTCCGGGCTGAACATCGTTCATGTCCACAAAGCCCTGCAAGCCGTTGTAGCGGGCAAAGTCCACGGTGGCGGGGTTCACAAGCAGGTTGTTCGACTTTGTCGATCCGTTGGTCAGCACGATACTTTCGAGCTGAATCTTCACGCCGACTACAGAGGGCAATGGCGCGGGCGCGTCGGTTCCGACCAGGAACACCGGGACCTCCCGCACTGGATTGTGTTGCGGTGCTGACCATTGAACTGCCGCAGCCCGTCGCCACAAACAGAGCAGCGGTCAAAGGAAGCAGCCCTATTCTGAGAAGTTTCTCCGATGTCTTGGGGGACATATAGTTTGCTCACCTTCTGCGAGTCTGCGTTGCGTTCCAAGCACGCGCCCGATACTCATCTTACCGTCCCTGTAACCGGGATTGCCGCCCAGACAGTAAGCCATTGCGGGGTTCACATAACGAAAGTGAGCCTGCAATGCTATTCGACAGCCTAAGCGGGGAAAAGATGAAGCGTATCCAGGGCGCGCCCGCGCACGGAGCATTCGCCTAAAATTTGAAATACAACGGCAGCGTGTAACTTTTGAAGTTATTGCTGCCATCGATGAATGTGAACCCTGAAAGATACAGATAAGTTGCGAAAGAATTTGAGAATATAGTTCTTTCGCAAACGTTACTGGGGTAACGTGTCGCTGAAATCTCTTCTTGTAACCCCTATTTGAAATCTTCCGTCAGCATTGCTCTGTGGACAGTGATGTCTGCCACAGCCCGGTCGATCTTTCGTAGCCAGATATTCCGGAATGACACCTTGCACGGTGTGCCCTCAATCTGCAGCCCAAATAGCCCCGAGACATTGTTCGTCGATTTGGGATCGTCGTCCACCAGAACAGCCATCAACTGCCCGTTCAGGATATGCAGGATCACGCCTCCGCGCGCAATAATCGTGTACTGGTTCCACTCACCGTCTTTCACATAAGCCCCAAGCTGGGCTCGGTCGCCGATTGTTCCCACCAGCCGGGGACGCTCGTCCGATTCCGACTGCACCACCTGCCCGCGCCACGTAATAATCCCCAGCGAAGTATTCTGCGAGTACAGTTGCCCGCTGTACTGCTTCGCTCGCTCATTCACCGGATACCAGAAATCCGCCTGCGGCCCGATCATCACCCACCGCGGATCAAGCGGCGGCTCTCCCTTTCCCGCCACGCGCCCCGGTGGAATGCCTGTGCTGCTGCGGTACTGCACGCCGCTACCTCCGCCCCACTCGACCTTAATCTCCAGCTTCAGATCGAAATCCTTCGCCTCCGCGCCGTGGTACACAAGAAATGTATTGCCCGCCACGTGCTCCTTGGTCGAGACGCCGACAATCGCAGCGTCCTCCACGTTCCACACCCCCGGCTGTCCATCCCAATCCGTCAGCGTTTTGCCGTCGAAGAGCGAAACGTAGCCTGCGTGATCGGCGAAGTCCATTGCCTCCGGCTCGATAAAAACTCCGTTTCTCTGCCCCGAGATGTTCGGCTTCACCTTCCATAGATCCGTCTGGTTCTGCGTCCCACCTGACTGCGCAGCTGTTCCACCGGCCGGGTTCTGCGCCATTGCCGCTCCGGCGTACGCCAGACACATTACCAGCGTTGGCGGCGCGCACAGCGCCACCATGTTATGAATCGTCGATCTTGTTTGCATGATTTCCTTCAGTACACTTCCGACCGTACCCCTGCCGGAATCGGTACGTGCTTGAGCAAACCCATCTCGCCCGCCAGCCGCTCCAGGCGCACGCGCGTCCCCGCCAGCGGAGGCACCAGCGGCAATCGAACTGTATCCCCACAACGGCCCATCAGGCTCATCACCGTCTTCACCGGACTCGGATTCGACTCCCAGAAGTTCGCCTCGAACAACCGCGAATATCGCCGCTCCAAATCCCGTGCCTCGGACCAGTTGTTATCGAG
The DNA here is from genome assembly GCA_963782285.1 of uncultured Acidobacteriaceae bacterium. GTDB lineage: Bacteria > Acidobacteriota > Terriglobia > Terriglobales > Acidobacteriaceae > Telmatobacter. The sequence goes on along the minus strand of CAWAJH010000012.1, from coordinate 47,600 downwards.
CGCCGCGTGGATCATCTGCGTCACCTCTGCCGGCGCCTCGTTTGACGCCACACTGATCAGCCCGTGCGCTCCCACTGCAATTGCCGCGAGCGCCAACCCGTCGTCGCCCGAGAAAATCTTGAACCCTCGCGGCATGATGTGCGCCAGTTCGGCAAACTGCGATACCTTCCCGCTCGCCTCTTTGATGGCCTCAATGTTCCTGGCCGCCGCTGCCAGCCGCGCCACCGTTTCCGGCTCCAGATTCGCTGCCGTCCGTCCCGGCACGTTGTAGACGCATACCGGCAACGGTTCCACCGCACGCGCCAGCGCCAGAAAATGCTGGAACTGTCCCTCCTGCGTCGGCTTGTTGTAATAGGGGTTCGCCGACAACACACATGCCAAGCCCGGCACGCGCTTCACCAACCCTGCCTGGCGCACCAGCGTGCGCGTCGAGTTGTGCGTGCAACCGGCCCAAACCGGCACGCGTCCCGCCGCCGCGTCAATCGCAAGCCGCACTGTGCGCAGCCACTCTTCCTCATCCAGCGTTGCCGCTTCACCCGTCGACCCACACGCCACCAGGAAGTCAATTCCCGACTCGATCTGCCAGTTCACCAGCGACCAAAGTGCCGCTTCATCGATGGATCCATCCGCCTTGAACGGCGTCACAATTGCGGTACCGCAGCCTTTTGTTTCCATAATGGCTCAAGTTTATACCGGCCCTGAACCGTCCATCGGTGGAAGACTCGGGGCTGTCACCCGCTATTCGCTCGCACCGGCTCTTCATCACCGCCCGCGTTTTAACCCGGCTGTTATGATGCCCACTTGAGATCCTTTCGCGCCTCTTCGATCAGGTAAGGAGCACCCGCATGCTTTCATCCCGTCTTCGTTCCCTTGTGCCTCTCGCGTTCGGTACCCTGCTCGTCGCGCCTGCAATCCTCGCGCAATCCAGCCAGCCCCTCTCCCTCACCGTCGATGCCACGCAATCTCCGCAGAAACTTCTTCATGCGCATCTGGTGATCCCCGTCCAGCCCGGCCCGCTCACTCTTTACTATCCCAAGTGGATTCCTGGGGACCACATGCCGGACGGTCCCATCGCCGACCTCACCGGGCTCAAATTCGAAGCTAACGGCAAAACCATTCCCTGGCAGCGCGACCTGCTCGACGCTTTCACCTTCCACCTCGACATCCCCTCCGGCGCCACGAGCCTCGAAGCTTCCTACGACATCATTGAGCCTGACGGAGACTCGGCCACCGACAAGCTGATGGTCCTCGAGTGGAACGAAGCCATTCTTTACCCAGCCGGCACGCCCTCCGCACAACTCAGCTATAACGCCAAGCTCCTTCTCCCCGAAGGCTGGAAGTACGGCACCGCTTTGCCCGTCGCAAGCGAATCCGGCAACCAGGTCACATTCAAGCCCATCCCGCTTGAACTCCTGGTCGACTCTCCCGTCATCGCCGGCCAGTACTATCGCGTTATCGACATCACTCCGCCCGGTGGGCCCATTCACCACGAAATCGATATCGTCGCCGACAGCGAGGCTGCCCTCGCCATGAGCCCGGACATGCAGAAGGAAATGACCAACGTGGTGGCTGAATCGGGCAAGCTCTTCGGCACGCGCCATTATCGCGACTACCACTTCCTGCTGACGCTCAGCGACCACGTGGCACACTTCGGCCTGGAGCATCACGAATCGAACGACAGCCGGCTGCCGGAACGCGCGCTCCTCGGTCCCGAGGCCGGCATGATGGTGGCTCGGGTCCTGCCCCACGAGTTCGTCCACTCCTGGAACGGAAAGTTTCGCCGTCCCGCCGACTTGGCCACGCCCGACTTTGAAAAGCCCATGCAGGACGACCTTCTGTGGGTTTACGAGGGCCTCACCGATTACCTTGGACCCATGCTCGCCGCGCGCAGCGGCTTGATCACTCCTGAGCAGTATCGCGAGTATCTGGCCGATATTGCCGCCACGCTTGGTCCGGGCCGCCCCGGCCGCACCTGGCGCCCGTTGCTCGACACCGCCGTCGCACTTCCGGGACTTGGCTACGATGCCCATGGCTGGCAGAGCTTGCGACGCGGCGCCGATTATTACGACGAAGGCGACCTGATGTGGCTTGAAGCCGCAACCATCATTCACCAGGTCACAAACGGCCAGAAGTCCATCGACGATTTCTGCCATCTCTTTCACGGCGGAACCAATAATGGCCCGCAACTCAAGACCTACACGTTTGACGATGTCGTCATTGCCCTCAACCAGGTGGCGCCATACGATTGGGCCGCGTTCTTCCAACAGCACCTCAACTCCACCTCACCCGACATGCCCAAAGCTGGAATCGAAAACGCCGGCTGGAAGGTCGAGTTGAACGACAAGCCCATCGGTCTGCCGGGTCCGCACACTGCGATGCGCGATCTCTTGTCCATCGGTCTTGAACTCGGTGACGATGGCGCAGTCAACGATTCCGTGGTCGGCGGGCCCGCATTCAACGCAGGCATTTCAAGCGGCATGAAAGTGGCTGGCGTCGACGGCCGCGTTTACACCCACGACCTGCTCGAAGACGCCATCAAGGCGTCAAAAGACAGCTCCGCGCCCATTACGCTGCTTGTGATCGACGACGATTACTATCGCACGGCGACGATCGAGTATCACGGCGGCGAGCGCTATCCGCATCTTGTGCGCGACGAATCCAAACCCGACTATCTCGACGAGTTGATCAAGCCGCGCGCCGGCGGGCAGTAGTCGACCATCTTTCTGCATCGAAATCTGCATCTTTTATGCTATATTTGATGTCATCGGAGGAGAGGTCATGAGGACCACGATTGCGGTAGACGATGCTCTGCTCAAGGACGCCAAGGAAATGAGCGGCCTCAAGAAGACCGGCCCGCTGATTCGCGCTGCTCTTGAAGCTTTGATCCAGCGGGAGGCGGCCCTGCGCCTCGCGCGGCTTGGTGGAACCGAACCGCAACTCGAAGACATCCCCCGTCGCCGTGATTCTGCAAAAGCTGCTCCTCGACGGCAGACCAGGCGATGATTCTCGCCGATACGTCGATTTGGGTCGATCATCTCCGCTCCAAAGGCGATCCGCATCTCATCGCTCTCCTGCAGCAAAACACCGTATGGGTCCATCCCTGGATCGTAGGAGAGATAGCCTGCGGCAACCTCGCTCACCGCATCACCGTCCTGCGCGAGTTGCAAAAGCTACCGCAAATCTCGGTGGCGCGAGACAGTGAGGTCCTTTTTCTCATCGAACAGCATCGCTTGATGGGCAGGGGGATTGGCTATATCGACGCCCAGCTTCTCACCGCCGCGGCTGCCCAGGGGGCGCGCCTCTGGACCAGAGATAAGCGATTACTCACCGTCGCTGCCCAGTTGAGAATTCTTCACTCCCCTCCGCTGTCTTGAAAACTGCTAAAGGAAGCGTGACCTGATAGCGTGTTTCTATAAGAATTGATTCCCAGCTTCAGCCCCTGGCGCTGTTTCATTCCTAAACGGTGGATATGTAAGCGGTGCTAAAGCTCCCCGAAGATCTCTCTGAACTCCCACGCACCCTGTTTTCCGGCCAGCCACTCCGCGCCACAGACCGCACCCAGCGCGAACCCGCGCCGGCTCTTCGCATCGTGGCGCAACTCCAGCGCGTCGTAGCCGCTCACAGCGTGCACAACGTGCTCGCCCTTGGCGTCGCCCACGCGATGCGATTCAATCGGAACTTCGATCCCCGGCCGCACCGCGAGAATAATGTCTTTCAACGTGAGCGCAGTCCCTGAAGGCGCGTCGAGCTTGGTCACGTGGTGCGTCTCTTCAATCGAGAACTTGTATCCTTCGAGCTTCGCCAGTTCCGCTGTCAGCCGGAAGAGTTTCTGCACTCCAATGGAAAAATTCGTTCCGAAGAGCAAGCCGCCGCCGCGCTCAATTGCCAGCGCCTTTATCTCATTTATCCTTGCGTACCATCCTGTGGTGCCCACCACGATGTGCCCGCCAACCGCCAGCACGGCGCGCATATTTTCCACCGCCGCCTCAGGCGCCGTGAAGTCCACCACCACATCGATGCCCGCCAGGCTCGCCGCTGTCAGCGCCGACGCATGCTCGTTCTCGTTGATATCCAGCGCGCGCACGCCGTGGCCGCGCTCCCGCGCCACCTCCGCCACCAGCGAGCCGGTTTTGCCTTTACCTAAAACGAGAATTAACATGGATTCCCTCTCGAACTCGCCGAGACTCGTGAACCGTGCACCGTGATCAGCGCGCCGCCCGCGGTTCACGGTCCACGGTTCACGAGTCCCCGGTCACTGTCCACTGTCAGCAACTTCCTCGCTTCCACATCGAACACGGCCGGGTCAGGATGGTTGAAGAATGCCGCATGCAGGCTCCGCACCGCTTCGTCCGCGTCGTCCTCGTCGATCATGAAGCTCATGTTGATTTCGCTCGCACCCTGCGAAATCATCCGTACATTGATGTGCTTGATCGCCGCGAACACCTGCGCGGCAATCCCGTTCTGCCCGCGGATATCCTCGCCTACCATGCACACCAGCGCCTTCTTGCCTTCATACGTAACGTCGGCCAGCGTGCTCAGATCGGCGGAAAGCTCCGGCAAGCTCGCATTCGAGTCCACGGTCAAGGAAACGCTGACCTCGCTGGTCGAAACCATGTCCACCGGGCATTTGTGCTTGTCGAAAATCGCGAACATCTTGCTCATGTAGCCGTGCGACATGAGCATACGGCTGGCCACAACGTCGATGATGGTGAGCTTCTTCTTCACCGCAATCGACTTGAACGGGCTCTTGCAGTGCGGCGATACAGAAACTATGCGCGTGCCCTCGCACCCGGCATTGCGGCTGTTCAGCACCAGCACCGGAATGTTCTTCCTCACCGCGGGCAGAATTGTTGCCGGGTGCAGTACCTTGGCGCCGAAGTACGCGAGTTCCGCCGCCTCCTCAAAACTGATCACCTTCACGCGCAACGCATCGGGGCACACGCGCGGATCGGCCGTCATGATCCCGTCCACGTCCGTCCAGATCTCGATTGTCTCCGCATTGACGGCGCCGCCCACCAGTGCGCCGGTGTAATCCGATCCCCCGCGCCCCAGCGTCGTCGTCAATCCCGCGTCGTTCGACGCGATAAACCCACCCATCACCGGCACTTTGCCCTCACTCACCAGCGGCAGCAGTTTCTCCGGTGCCTTTCGTTCGATCACGTCGTCCAATGGAGCAGCTTTTTGGAACTCCGAATCGGTGACGATGATCTCGCGCGCATCCACATGCACCGCGTCCATGCCGCGCTCTCTGAAGGCTGCGGCCACAATGCGGCTTGAGATTCGCTCGCCGTAACTCACAATCAAATCGGAGATGCGGGGCGTCAGCTCCCGAATCGCGGAAAGTCCGCGCAGTATCTCGTCCAGCGCGTCAAACTTGTCATGGATGATTTGGCACAACGCCGCGCCAGCGTCCGCGCTCTTCACCAGTTCCGCAGCCGTGTCACTGTGCCGCGACCGCAGCCGCGAACTGATGGCCAGCGCACCCGTGCGGTCGCCTCTGGATGCCGCAGTCGCCGCGCGCAGCAGTTGGTCAGTCACCTTGGCCATGGCGCTCACCACAACCACGGGACTCTTGCCCATCGCCACGCGTCCCGCCACAATGGCTGCGGTGCGCCCAATGGCCGCCGAATCCTCCACCGACGTGCCGCCAAACTTCATCACTACCAGGTTCATGCAAATCTTCCAAAAAATGCGGCGTTGCGGGATGCTCCGTCCAAGCTTTGCTTGGGCGGGAATCGCTTATCCCCGCGCCGCTCCTACCGCTGCCGTCTCCAGCTTTCCCAGGCTCACAAGCATCTCCGCATTCAAAATCGTCGCCCCGGCCGCGCCGCGCACCGTGTTATGCGAGAGCAGCACAAACTTCCAATCCAGCACATTGCAGGGGCGAAGCCGTCCCACGCTCACTGTCATTCCTTTGCCGCGACCGCGATCCAGCCTCGGTTGCGGCCGGTCATTCTCTTCGCGCCACGCAATCGGTTGCTCCGGAGCAAATGGCAGTCCCAGCCCGGCAAGCGGCTTGAACTCCGTCCACGCCGCCAGAATGTCTTCGCGCCGCACTTCGCGTCCCAGCTTCCTTCCGAGCTTGATTGACACGCACTCGGTGTGTCCATCCACAACGGGCACGCGATTGCAGTGCGCCGTCATCTGTGCTGCCAGCGGAGTCACGCTCCGGCCCTCGAGCCTGCCCAGCAGCTTCAGCGTCTCCGTCTCCATTTTCTCTTCTTCGCTGCCGATAAACGGAATCACGTTGTCCAGAATGTCCATTGATGCCACGCCCGGATATCCGGCCCCGCTCACCGCCTGCATCGTGGTGACAAAGATCTGCTCGATGCCAAACTGCTCTTCGATCGGCTTCAACGCCAGCACCAGCCCCATCGCCGAGCAATTGGAATTCGTCACGATGTACCCACCGGAATCCTTGCGCCAGGGCTGCTGTTCGATCATCTGTAGATGGTCGGCGTTCACTTCCGGAAGCACCAGCGGCACGTTCGGAGCCATGCGGAACGCGCTCGAGTTCGAGATCACCGCGCACCCCGCCGCCGCAAACTTCGGCTCCATCTCGCGCGCAATTGCAGCGTCCACGCTGGCAAAAATAATCTTTGGCGCGGCATCGGGCTCTGCCGCCGACACCGTCATCTTCGCAATCCGCTCCGGCAGCGGCGTATCCAGCCGCCACTTCGCCGCTTCGCCGTAGCACTTTCCGCTGGATCGGTCGCTGGCTGCAAGCCATGTGACCTCGAACCAGGGGTGGTCCTCGAGCAGTTGAATGTAGCGCTGGCCCACCATTCCGGTGGCGCCCAGGATGCCGACTGGGTATTTGTTTTTCATGGCCGTGTACTCATCCAGTGTACTAAAGGATGTGTTTACACGCATGTGCCTCAAGCTTCAACCCGGCTGGTCGATAAATCTTTAGGAGCTTGTTCATATGAACCTGGGTCCGATCGCTTCGCGAGGGCAATCGCCAGCCTCTGGCGGCAAAGTGGCCGGGCCTCCGAATCCGGAACGCTTCCTCACCCTTGTCGTCGAGGGCGCGGCCCTTGGCGTTCCCGAAGTCGACAGCGCGCTCTATAAAGAATTCCGGGAACAGCTTGCAAGACTGGCGCTGCAACTACCCGATCGCCTTCCCGATGAAGATAAGCTGGCGCAGATCCGCACTGTCCTGCGCGAGTTCGAGAACTATCGCAATCGAAGCGAGACAGAATTACGCGACCGCACCACTGAATGGCGTTCGCTGGTTTCGATCCTCTTTACCGAACTGCTGAAGAGTCTTGGCATCGATCCCTCCGCCGCGAGCCCGGAACGCCTGATGCACAAGATCAAGGGCGTCACGTCGGCGGCAGACATTGCAGACCATCGCCATTTGATGGAACTGTTCCTGCACCCGGCCGGTTCCGGTTCAGCTCCCGCCGAGGCCTCGCAGTTCCGCTCCGCCGACCACTCCACCGCCAACGACAACGCCGCCGGCCTGCGGGGCGGCGGCTCCGCCATCGAGCATCTCAAGCGCATTATGGAAAGCGGAGGCAAAGGCTTCATCGCCCTTTTCCGCCTCAGTTGCCTCAATATGATCAGCCAGCGATTTGGGCCGGAAGCAGTGGAAGACTGTCTCATGGCTGTTGCCGCTTTCCTCACCCAGAGCCTGCACTCCGAGGATGCCATCTACCACTGGAGCGACTCCTCGCTTCTCTTCATCCTTCAGGGACGCCCCAACGAGCAGATCCTCATCGCCGAGCTCGAGCGCATTGCCATGCAGAATCGCGAAACTACTGTCAACATAGGAGGCCGCTCCACCATGCTCCGCATCCCCATCACCTTCGATCTCACGCCCATCGAGCGGCTGCAGTCGGCCGACGATCTTTGCAAAATCACCTTGCTCACCTCAGGCGGAAAAAATCGATGAACGAAATCGCTGCAACCGTCGGCCCTGTCCTTTCCCCTCAATCGACGCTCGACATCGACGACCTCCCGCTGCCCTACGCCGAAATCGATGCGCATGGCATTGTCGCCCGCGCCAACCGCGCCGCACGCGCCCTGCACCATCCCGATCAGGGTGAGCTCATCGGCAAAAGCGGCTGGGATCTGATGGCCATCCGCGAAAAAGACTTCAGTTCCGCCGCCTTCTTGTCGCAGATGGCTTCCGGCGACGATCCGCCCGTCATTACGCGCTCCCTCTTCAATCGCTCCGGCAGTTTCCGCACGTACGAAATGCATCGCAGCCTGTTGCGCGACGCTCAGGGTCAGCCTTCGGGAATGCGTGTAATCTTCGTGGATGTGACTGACTCAAAGAATGCCCTGGAAGAGGCTCGCCGCACAGCTCACTGGCTGCGCAGTGCCATGCAGTCGGTCTCCGATGCCGTCATCCTCACCGATACGCTCGGCGTTATTTACTCCGTGAATCCCGCCGCCGAAGAGCTCTCCGGCCTCAACGCCAATGAGCTCAGCGGCAGAATCATTGAAGACGCGTTTCCGCTCCGCGCGTACCAATCCATCGACGGGCCGCCACTCGACCATCGGTCGGCAATCGAGTCCCGCTGCAGGGGCATCGCCACACTGCTCGTCCGTGGCTCAAAGCAAGTGAAAGTTGAGATCAGTACCTCGCCCGTCATCGACGAGGGCAATGGCTCCGTCAGCGGTGTCGCCCTGCTCATGCGCAAGCTCGACGTCGAACCCTGACGCCCAGGCGTTCTGCGGATTCAGCGCGGACTCGGAGCCTGTCATCTCACCGGAACGAAAAGTGGCAACGAGTCTGGGGCCTTCTTGTTTCCTCAGTCCCTCGTTCCCTGCCTCTATCCCATCGCTTTCATCATCGCGTCGGTAAACTGCGTCGTCCCCGCCGTCCCACCCACGTCGCGCGTCAACGTCTTCCGCTCCGTATACACCGTTTCCAGCGCCTTCTGGGCCTTGTTCGCCGCGGCCTCCTCGTCCAAATGCCGCAGCATCAGAATCGCCGACTGCAGCAGCGCCGTGGGATTCGCCACGTCCTTCCCTGCAATGTCCGGCGCCGATCCGTGCACCGCTTCGAAGATCGCGCATTCCGCTCCAAGGTTCGCTCCCGGCGCCAGCCCCAATCCGCCGACCAGACCCGCGCACAAGTCGCTCACGATATCTCCGTAGAGATTCTCGAGCAGCAGCGTGTCGTATTGAAACGGATTCATCACCAGTTGCATGCATGTGTTGTCGATGAGGTGCTCGCCATATGTAATGTCCGGGAACTCCTCCGCCACTTGCCGCGCGCAGCGCAGAAAAAGCCCGTCGGAGAGCTTCATGATGTTCGCCTTGTGAATCGAGTGCACCTTTTTTCGTCCGTGCTTGCGCGCATATTCAAACGCAAACCGCGCAATCCGCGTCGACCCTTTTTCCGTGATCACCTTGATGCTTTCCACCACGCCCGGAACCACCTCGTGCTCCAGCCCCACGTACTCGCCCTCGGTATTTTCGCGCACAATCACGAGGTCGACGCCTGGATACTTCGTATCCAGCCCGGGCAAATTGCGAATCGGCCGCAGATTCGCAAACAGATCGAACTTCTTGCGCAGCGTAACATTAATACTCTTAAGTCCGCCGCCGATCGGCGTCGTCACCGGCCCTTTCAGCGCCACGCGATTGCGCTCAATCGACGCATACAGCGCCGCGGGAATGTATTCGCCGTGAATCTCGAAGGCCTCAGCCCCCGCGGCATACCGCTCCCACTCAAACTTCACGCCGGTGGCCTCAAGAATGCGCACCACCGCCTGCGTCACCTCCGGCCCAATGCCGTCGCCGGGAATCAGCGTCACTTTATGTGTCTTTTTGTCCGTCATGCCCCTGCCTATTCCCTACATCCCTGGTCCCTTTGTTCCTGCTTTTTTCCCGTGGCTGCCCAGCAGTCCCTCCAGCTCTTCCTTGAACTCGCGCACGTCCTTGAAGTCCCTGTACACACTCGCAAACCGGATGTACGCCACCGTATCCAGCTTCTTCAGCTCCTGCATGATCAGCTCGCCCACTTCCGCCGTCGTCCGTTCGCGCTCCGGCGCGTCGATTAGGAAGCTCTCTGTGGCATCCACAATCTGCTCCAGTTGCAGCGACGAGACCGGCCGCTTTTCGCACGCGCGCAGCAATCCGTTCAGCACTTTTTGCCGGTCGAAGCGCTCTCTGCGTCCGTCCTTCTTCACCACCATGTAGGGAATCTCGTCGATGCGCTCGTAGGTGGTGAAGCGCCGGTTGCACTTCTCGCACTCCCGTCGCCGGCGGATCGAGTCGGCCTCTTTGCTCTCGCGCGAGTCCACAACCCGGTCCTGCGCAAATCCACAATATGGACACTTCATGCTACGAGCGATTCTACGGCATCCTCACGGCCCGCTTGTAGCCCGCCCTTCATCCCTGGGTCATCGTTTCCTGCCTGACTATTCGCTACTGGCTATTCACTCCTCCCTGCATCTCCATCTCGCCTCTATAGCGCGGCAGGCTCCCCGGATAATTCTTCTGCAGGAAATCAATCAGCTTTTACCACACCAGGGAGCGCAGGTCCCACGCATTGCCCGAATTCCGCACGTCCATCAGTGCCCGCAGTTGCATCCTGTAACGGCCTGTGTCGAAAATCTCACAAGGCTTTCACTTGAACAACTGGAACATTGATCGGTTCCACGACGAGCGAATTGCGAAGGGGCCTCCCAAAGAACGGGACATCGATTTCGAAGGAGTCGCCGGTCCGCGTTCTGAGACCATCGCGAAAGCTCACCTGGTTGGCCCCGAAGAAATGGACGTGAAGGTCCCACGGACGCCGGAAGAGCCCATATTTGAAGTGGTGATGTTCCAGGTTGGCGACTGAGTGACACATTCGTGCTTCACCACTCTCGAAAGCACTGCTCCAAACGATCTCTCCCCCACGAGCGACTCGAACGGTTCCGTGAACAGACGCCGGCAGCTCACCTACGAACAGCTCGGGGCCGATTGAACAGGGCCGCAGTTTGGAATGGGCCAGATAAAGGTAGTTCTTTCGTTCCAGCACATGGTCGGAAAACTCATTGCCAAGGCTATAGCCAACGCGCCACGGATTGCCTTCGCCGTCGAGGATGTAGAGACCGGCGATCTCCGCTTCTTCTCCTCCATCCTCTGCAAAGGCAGGCTGAACAATCGCGCCCTCCGGCGGCACGATGCATCGGCCATCCCCCTTATATGCCCACTCGGGCTGAGCTCCGGTTTCGCCAGGCGCCGGCTTTCCCGAAGCCATGCCGATTTGAAACATACGCATCGTATCCGTCACAGGTCCGGCGGCGCCGCCATGCATTTGATCTCGCGATTGCGCGCTGCCCATATGCGTCAATCCCGTGAGGGAAACGAGGCAGCGGGCTGGGTCCGGGTGATCGACCGGAGAGAGGATACGGCGTGACTCGATGATTTCGCCGAGGTCCACGGTTTCGCTGGAGAGATTTTCCTGCGCCAGACGGCCGAGGCCGATGCCTCTCCGTATGGCTTCGCGCGCCAAATCATAAACGCGTTGGAATCCCTTCACGAGCGGTATTTGCGACGCGCCGCCTGAAGACACACCCACGCACCGATTGCCGTCACTGTCGAAGAATTGAACGAGCCGGATTGTTTCGTTGGACACTGAACACCCTCCAGATTCCATTTTCGATGGACCCGCGCACGCGCCTGCCCACGTTCAAAATTAATTCTTCCGGCCTTGTTTGGAAGCCTGGCGCGGAGCCCCATCCGAGTCGGGTGCACGCCGTAACTTGTCAGGGTGGGATGTCGGCGGGTGACGCGGGCTCAAGAAGCTGTGAAACTGTGAGACTGTGAAACTGTGGCCGCAAGTTGTTGATGTGGCTGGGGTCCACAGTTTCACAGCCATTTTAAAAAATTTTTGGGAGGGGTGCCGGCGGGGGTTTGCTCCGCCATTTGGCGCGGCATTTTGCCGACGATGCGGGAGACGGAGGTCATGTGCTTTGCGGCCCGGATGCGGGCCCGGTAGTACGTATCGGTGGGGACAGTTACGGTGATGTTCTTCATTGTTTCCTGCGCTCATCTTGATTGTGCGGGAAATGGCGATATAGCCTGCAAAGTTAAATGGTTTGGATGGAGCGAGTCACGGGACGAGGGGCTTGACTGAAAGAGGGAGTAGCGGGTGCGAGAGGCAGGTGAGGGAGCAAAGACCATCCCGCCCTAGCAAAGCTAGGACGGGGCACCCGATTTGTAGGATGGGCCACCCGCCGGACAAGCCCGAAGACTGGGCGTAGTCGAGCTACACGCACTACCTGACGGGGCTGGAGGGTGTTGTCGAGATCGAGTCGGAGTGGAATGCGGCAAGGCGCGAGCGGATGGGGCTGCGCCCAGAGGTACGGTTCGGCCCGATCCAACGATTCCCGCCCTAGCAAGCTAGGACGGGGCACCCACAACCCGGAGTTCCTGCGCTGGATCATTAGGGCGGGTCACCCGCCCGGGTGCCCCATCCAAGCTCCGCTTGGGTGGGGTTCGCCCCTGGTTCCCTCGGTCTCTTGTTCCCGGTCTCAACGCAACAACGGCCCGGGAACTCTTGGTTCCCAGGCCGCTGCCGGTGATCTGTTGGGATTGGACTAAGGCCATCGCGCTGCCGCGAATGCCAGAGCCTCAGCGGAGAACCCTCCGCCAGGTCTTACCTGAGTCTGGGGCGCGATGCCCTAGGCCTCAGTCACCTCACGTACGTTACAACTCGAACAGTCATTTTGCATAGGCTGGATCATCCTCCTTTCCCGTGTAAGCCCAAACTAAACCAGCGGGCATTCCGCGTCAAGCTCCACCGCTTCGTCAAGCGCCGTCTTCGCCAACCCGGCCTCTCGCGCCCCTTATGATGGATGAGACTCTTCTTTGCTCCATGCCCTCCCGCCCGCCCACTTGCGCAGCAAAAAACGCCAGCTCGTCCGATGACGGCACGCGCCAGCTTCTGCAATGGGGTGGTTCGATGGTCGGCGTGGGAACCCTCGCCGCGGTCCTGCTTCAGGTTGTATTCGGCGGCTACTCGCGCACAGGCGCCAGCACCAATACCGGATGGTTCGCGCTGATCGTAGCGCTCATGTGCGTCCCCTTCGGGATGATGCTCTTCAGCCTCGGCGTCGCCAAATGGTTTCGCAATCGCCACAGCGCAAAGCGGAATCCCAACTCCCGGCGCTGATCGCCTTGCTGCGCCCGCCGCAGCCGATCGCTTTCCGCGCGATCTAGCGTTACATGCTGTCGGTGAGCAATACGATGTACCCCATGTCGGTGAGGAATTCTTCCATGCGCGGCCACACCTTGCTGTGCACGTCTGAAGCAATCCAGGTCTGGCGTTTCTCTTCGCTTTCAAACGTCAACTGAAAGCGATAGTTGACGCCAGGAGCCGGCGCAGGTCCGCCCTGCATCACCTTGCGAAGCTTGAGCAGCTTCAAGTCGATGAACCCGTCGAATTTTTCGGCAGCGGGCTTGAATTCACGGTGGAAGCGATCCAGCATCTCCTGTTCCCGCTTGGGATCCACCGCCAAATCGCAATAGAGAACAATCGGGCCCCGGCCTGCCGTTGCCGACGGTCCGCCACCGGCATTTTCTCCGGCGGGACAAAGCAGCGCCTGACTCGCACTAAAACTTCCTGCAATCTTCATTCAATTCTCCAATCAGACAATTCTCTAACGCCGCGGAAACATCGGAGTCGCCATCAGCGCGTCCTTGGCCGCCATATCCTTCGCCACTCCAATCACGAGAAACTCGAGCGGGGCGTCTCCCGTGTTCTTGAACGTTCGCGTCTCGTTGAGCCGAACCGGAACTACATCCCCCGTGTGAATTGTGGACGATTCCGACCCCAGAGTCACAGCACCGTCGCCTGACATCACGTAATACACCTCGGCAAAATCCGGCTTGGCTCCCGGCCCTACTGAAGTACCCGGCGGAAGCAGCAGGTGATCGACCCAGGACCACGTCGTCGAGAATACCGTGGGGCCGAGTGCGCGGCGGTACTGCACCGTCCCGGTCCCGCCATCCATGTTGTTCACCGGCTTCAGGAGGGAACGGTCAGCCTTGAAGCTGATGAACTGCGGAATCGGATCGATCGACGGATTCAAATGTGGATCGTCGAGGTTGAAGGTGTCGTACACCTTCGACATCCCGACATTAATGTTGAGCCACTGAATCGGCTGATCTGTCGGGTTGTAGATCCCATGCGAATGACCCATCCGGTCGGGAGCGCCCGCAGGGCCCTTGAGAACTGAAGTCCGGCCATCGATCGTGAACTCCGCCTCTCCGTCCAGAATCACGAACATCTCCTCGCACTGATTGTGGAAGTGCTGGCCGATGCCGCTCTTGGGATTGATCACTCCGCGATGGAAGAAAAGCAGATTCGGTTCGATTGCGTCGGTCCCCAGCATCTGGCGGAAATCCATCGAGCCCGGCCCATTATGAACAGCGAGCATGTGCCGGTACTTGCTGGGATCTGCGCGAACGATGCGTTGTTCAATCGTTTTCGGGGCCGACGGCGACGGCTGCTGGGCATAGCAGGCGACAACGCCGAGCAGGCCCAGCAAAAGTGAACTCCTGATCCCTTTCGTCCTCGTCATTAAAGATCTCCTCGTTGCAGATTCGAGAAACTTTGCTATCCATTTGATCCGAGCTCGATGCCCCATCCAACTCATTGGCAACTGTTTTGCACTCCACGCTGCGCTTGCGGGCCACGTCCGCAAATTGACGCCTTCAACCGGTGATTCCCCGGCGCTGGTGTTGAAGCCAAATCGCCGTTGAGATCGCCTCATTCGTCGAGCAAGCCGCCTTTTACGTGTCGGATTTCTTCTGCGTGCTTCAAACTGACTAATTCGGCCAGCGAAGGTTGAAGACTTCGATGGCCGTTTCGCCCATCACCTTATCGAATACTGCAGGCGCGAGATCCAATGCCCGATACTTGGCAAACTCCACCGGCACATTGCTCGGCAGATCGGCGCCCATCATCACCCGGTCCGGGCCAATGGTATCGATCATCCATCGAATGTCTTCTCCCATGCACCAAGATGTCTCAAGGTAAAGGTTCTTGAAGATCGAAGCTGCGACCTGTGCTTCCGCACTTAAAATTCCCATGCCGGCGTGAGCAAGAACGATCTTAAGGCCGGGGTATTTCTGAGCAGCAGGCATGCACAGCGCGGGCAGCGCAAAGGGAATGCCCGCGCCGGTATGCACCATTGCCGGAATGCCGAGCTCGTGGGCCGTCTCGAAAACCAGGTTGCCGTCTTCGCTCAGCGGATTTACGCCGTGCCCGATCGTGTGCAGCTTCACGGCAACAAACTTCAGGTCCTTCACGCATCGCTCCACTTCCCGCTGATATCGCTCGCGGCCGATGTGAGGGCTCAGGCTGGCCAAGCCATAGAATCGTCCCGGGTGCTTCGCGCACAATTCGGCAATCTCATCGTGCCTTTTCAGGAAATCCTTCGCACCGGGGTAGGGTTGAACAATGGTGGCGTCGACGCCGTTCTCTTCCATGCGCCGCAGCATCTCTTCTTCGGTGGCGAATAAGCCGAAAACGCAGCACTCGCCCAAATGAGCATGTGTATCAATGACCTTTGCCTTGGCCATCCATCCCTCCAACGCCTCTTTTTGGTTGCCTCGCGGTCCACGTAAACAATCCACGATGGCCCTGTCCCGTGTCAATCCGGCGGCTTCTCAATGGTTAGCGCCGCTTGAACAGGTTGCGCCAAGAGTGTGGATTCGTTCGAGGCTGATCGGCCGCCTCCTCATTATGGGGATTTTCGAAGTGCCGGAGGCGCTCGACCCACTCTTCGGAGGAAAAGAAGCGCGGTCCCACCTCGATCAGCCGGGGAATCATCCTGAAGACGGCAACGCGGTTCCACGGCTGGCCGTTTCTCATGCGGTATCCTTCTTCATTCAACGTGGCGACAATCTCCGAATAGGAACAGTCCATCGTCACCAGCTCCATCATCAGCATCAGCGCCCGGTGCTCGGCGGGGTCAGCCTCCAGCCGCTTGCAGTCGTCGGAGACACGCAGCCCGTATGGAACGCCCTCGTCGAACTCGCCGCCCGTCGGGGCTTCCGCGTCAGGCAACTCGCGCCGCCACTCGATTGCAACCATCTGCCACCCGGCCGCCGCGCGCTGCTGGATGACGCCGGAACTGAACGGTTCCGAAATCACATCGCGCATCCGTTCAAAATAGGCCATTGCCTCCCCTCCTTGAAGCGAGAATACGATGCAGGAGTGCAATTCAAGGGCCACGATTCCGGTGCTCCGGATTCGGTCAACTTCAAATAAGACAAAGTCATAGCAAATTATGCCCGGCGCCTGCCTTCTTCCCGTCCTGTCCATAAATGCAAATTCCTGTTCACTTCCGGACACGGCGACGGGGCGGAGTTGCTACTACGTCACCGCACAAATCGGACGCCATGCAGTGGCGCTGCGCCCTCTCACATCACTTTGGGAAGGTCGATTCGCATCAGGAATGAGTTTTCGCGGTCGCCGGAGTCCGAGATCTGGCAGTATTCGCGAACAATCGCTCGATGACGGTTCTCGATCAGCGCAAGCGCCGCAGCAACGGCGGCCACTGTCCCCGCATAGCGCCAAACATCCGGCTCGATCCACGGCCCGGAGAAGACCGAAAGCCAGACCACAATCGGAAAGAAAGTGAAATACTTTGCAATCGCCAACGCAGGATTCGGCTCTTCAGCCTTCTTTCCGCCCGTGAACGCCACTGTCGTGACATGAAGAAAGAAGAGGTCGGTCAGAATCAGGCACATGCCCGCCGCAACGAATGCCTGGGCGGCGAGTGCGCGCCATGAAAGCAGCTCCGGAGGAGCGATTGCGCAATCGATCAGGAATGTGGCGCCGGTCAGGCCGGCCACGAAGAGAAGCGCCCAGGTCCTGGCTGCGCGCAGTTGCTCAAGCGCCGCACGAAACTCGGGCGGCCGGCCGTGCACAAAATCAAAGATCCAACTGCCCTGCCGGTTGCCCGGCGACAAAAAAGCCAGGCGCAGCCCTGTAACCGCCCAGAAGGCGGCGATCCCGATCGAGGCGCGCAAACCGTCGGCCGAAACCACCGCCCGCACCTGGCCCTGCACAACAGAAAAGCGTAGAGCGCCGGCAACCATGATCGATAGGCCCACTCCTCCATAAAGAACCAGATAAATGCGATAGTGCGGCACGCGGAAAAGGGTTTGCGTAATGTAATGAAAAATGGCGCGCCGTTCAGGCCGGCGAACAATGGCCGCATTCACCACGTGCGCAATGACCCCTTCCGCCCAGCGTGCGGCCGAATGCAAATGAACCCCTTCAACAATCTGGCGCGTCCTCCGCAGATAAGCCACCGGGTAGCTGAGGATTACGATCGCGCCCGCCGCAAGCATTGCCATGCATCCGGTTCGCGCCAGTTGCCCGTAGATCGCGAGCGCCCCCGGCCCTTCCATCAAGCGCTGGTAGATACCCAAAAACCAAAACGGAGGAAAGCAGCGTACATACCATGCGCCCGACTGCAGCAGGTTGGGAACCACGCCGGAGAACACTGGAAACAACAGCAGAAGCATCAGCAACAGCGCAATCGAAAGCCCCTGCATCAACTGCGAAATTCTGCGAAACCATCGCTCACCGAAGACCGAGAGCACGACGCATTCGAAGGCCAGAACCAATAGCGCGGCAAACAGTCCCGCGCCGCCAGTCGCCAGAATGTGTCCGGCCAGAAACCGCGGCAGATTCGGCGGATCGATGGCCGGAACCAGGACGACGGTGGCAAAGATATTCGCATCGAACAAAAACCCGCCAACAAACACAGCGACTGCCGCCACGCGCGCCAAAAACAAGCGCCGGTCCGGAATCGGCAGCGGTTTGAGCACAAACAGGTCAAGCAGATCGGGAAAGAACAGGTCCCACTCGAAAACCGTCGCAATCCCAACCGCGACGAATGAATAGATGACGAAAAAGAAGTGATGATTCACCTGCAGCCAGTACGGTGGCCGGTCCGGCAGTACGTGGTGGCGTATCGTTGCTTCGATAATCCGGTGATATACGGGCCACAAATACATTGCGATCACGAACGGTGGCAGCCCGGCGGCAAACGCAATCTGCACGACCCGCGTCTTTGCGTCGCCATCAGGCGAGGCAGTCTCGTGATTGAAGAACCGTTCCAGGAAGTGGCGCAGCAGATGCGCGAACTGGCTTCTCTCCGGCTCGCGGACCGGCCCCTTCGCTGCCTGCGCCCGCAACGGCAGCACTTCGGAATCGGACATCAGCAGCAGCCGCTCCAAGTATTCACGCATGACCGATCCGCATCACATCCACTATCTGCCGTGCCTGGGCTGCCGTATCCTGCTGTTGCACAAGCTGCGCAAAGACGCTTTCCAGATTCGGCAAGCTCATCAACTGCGTCAGTTCCGATGGCGATGCGTCGGCCAGTGTTCTCCCCTTCGCAATCACCACCACTCGGCTGCAAACCTGCTCCACCACCTCCAACACATGCGAGATATACAGCACCGCTTTGCCCTGCGCCGCAAGCAGTTCCAAAAGGTCCTTGAGAAGACGGCCTGAGACCACATCGAGACCCGAAAGCGGTTCGTCGAAGATCAACAGCCGCGGATCGTGCAGCAAAGCCGCCGCGATCAGCACGCGCTGCCGCATTCCTTTCGAATACGTGGAAATCGGCGAGTGCTGCGACGATTCGAGATGAAGTAGCTTCAGCAGCCCGGTCGCTTTGGCTTCAATCACGCCTCTGAGAACCCGCGCAGCCGTCCCACCAGTTGCAGGTACTCCAGGCCGACATGTAGCCATAAAGGTGCGCTTCTTCCGGGACGTAGCCAACCACGCGGCGAAACGCAACCATATCCTCGCGAATATCGCGGCCTTCAAAGAACACGCGTCCGGCGTCCGGCCGCAGCATTCCGGTGATGATCTTCACCGTCGTCGATTTTCCGGCGCCATTCGGCCCGAGAAACCCGACGATTTCTCCCGGCGCCAGCTTAAATGACACTCCTCGATTGCAGGAATACCGCGGTACTGCTGATAAAGACCCTTCAGTTCCAGCATGGCGACCCTTCCCTTGTAGCATTCCGTATTCACTGGGCCGCGCCTTGTCAAGTAGCGTTCTACATAGCTACAATGCGTCATGGCCCCGATGCCAAACTCTCCCACACTGCGGCCATGATCCTGCAGGCGATCGATGCCGGCCTCGTCTATGGCTTCAGCATCATGGAAACCACCGGCCTGCCCAGTGGAACGGTCTATCCGGCCATGCGCCGCCTGGAACGCGACGGCCTCATTGGCTCACGCTGGGAACGGCAATCGATCGCAGACGCCGAACAAAGACCGCCGAGAAAGTACTACAAATTAACCTCGGCCGGCTCGGCTGCGCTCCGCGCCTCCCGCAAGCGCTACCCCTTGCTCGAGCGCCTCATCCCGCCTGAGGAGGTGAAGTCACTATGACGCCTCGCTCCGCACAGGCTTTTCAAGCTCTCGATCGCCATCTGCTTCGCTTCGCGTCCCTCCTGCTGCCGCAGAGACAGCGAGCCGAGTGGCTTATGGAATGGGAGTCGGAACTCTGGCATGCGCGCCGTTCGAGCGTCGTGCCCGGCGCGGATTCATGGTTGGAGCAGCGCGAGCTCGCCTGCTTTTGTCTCGGCGCTTTTCAGGACGCGTTTTGTCTGCGACGCCTCGGGTGGCAAAACCAATCCAGATCCGCTCCGTTCCGAGGGTCCGCC
This sequence comes from uncultured Acidobacteriaceae bacterium, assembly GCA_963782285.1. Classification (GTDB taxonomy): domain Bacteria; phylum Acidobacteriota; class Terriglobia; order Terriglobales; family Acidobacteriaceae; genus Telmatobacter. The sequence continues at coordinate 27,944 of CAWAJH010000012.1, read as the reverse complement.
GTCGCATGTCTCGCCGCTCTCGCAGGCATATTGTTCGCGAGCTACTTTTTCGCGCTCGTATTGCGCGGCGTTCGCGCGGAACATTTTTTTGCAGGGAGCCAGGTGAGGCCGGGAACGATCCTGATTCAGGACGAAGCATCGGCAGACTACGCCACGCCAACCATGGCCATGGAGCAGGTTCGCATCTGGCAGCGGAGCAGGCAGCATTACTTTGACGGTTTCGCGTTCTATCGCGTCACAAGGGAACCGGTTCAACTTGCGTCGCGAAACACTGCAACATGGCAAGTGGCGCAGGCCAGCGCGAATCTCTTCACTTTGGTCGGCTGGTCCATGCGAAGTACGGCTCGCAACGATGAACATCCCGGCGACTCGCCGCGGTTGATCCTGAGTGAGCGCGCGTGGCGGCGCGAATTTGGCGCCGACCCTGCCATCGTGGGCAAACAGCTACTTGTCGGAAGCCACCTGGGCCGGGTCGTCGGTATCGCGCCAGATGACGTTTTGAAGATGCCGGGCCGCGTCGATGCGTGGCTGCTCGAATCGGAATCGGAGATCAACCCGGCGGGCGCCGGCTACGTAGTCGCCCACCTCACGCAAAGGGGACAGGCCGAGATGTGGGGCGGATACGTCCACATCACTTCGTATAACTCGCGCTACGCCGAACATGGCTATATGGGCAAGTCTCTCGAAGAGCAAATCCCCGGACCATGGGGCATCTTTCTATTTGCCGCGCTTCTTGCGTTCCTCGCTCTGCCTGCCATTGCTCCGGTGTCATCTGAGGAGTTCGTCTTGAACTCACAAAAACTTTCCTGGATGCGGAGGGCTCTGCGTATTGGATTTCTGGGGGCCAAGGTTGCATTGCTCCTGCTGATTGCGTACTTTGCGTCTATCGATTTGGCCTACGGACATTTTGCGGCGTTCTAAGCTGCCGGAGCGTACATTCAGGTTGTTTCTTCCTTTTCGATTTGCCTGCTTGGGATGCGTTGGGCGCTCGTTGATCAGGGTCGGCGTTGTCCGGTATGCCTCAGGCGGGTCGTGCATCCCGCAGAGGTTGGATTCGTCTCTCGAACTTTCCTGGATTGGAGCGGCACGGAGCTGATGTGCGCCAGCGGCCACACCCTGCTTCACGTTCCCGCACTGCCCACCAGTTGGTTCAGCACGCAGCGCTGGATGTTTCTGGACTCTTCCTGGGATTTCCTTTTCGCCGGGTAAATCAAACGGCTTTCCCACCCTGGCCGCAACGAACTTGCTTGTGGCCAGGATGGGCGCCGATTGTCCCAGACCGTAGAATCGGAGTCCCCTCCCCCGAGCGAACCCCGATTCTTCAAGCCACCCAACCGCTGCGGATGCAGTCCTGGAACAAGCATCGCGACCACACCGAGGGCGCCAAACAAACCGGCACGAACTGGCGCCGCGGACGAACACAATCGATCAGTCGCCGTTCTGCGTGCCACCCTGCGAGTTCTGCTCCGGATGAATGACCAGGTAGCTGGAGCCGCCATTCGCCCAAACCAGCAGCAGAACGTCTTTCCCTGCCGGTTCCGCGTGCAGTTGGTTGGCGAGACTGTCGGCGTTCTCCACCGGATGCCGATTTACGCTGAGAATCACCACGCCCGGAGCCAGGCCGGCGTCATCGGCCGGACTGCCGGGACGCACCGACTGAATGATGGCACCGTTGACATTGCCGGGCACGTTGTATTGCTGGCGCAGGTCGGGCGTAAGATTGGCCACCGAGATGCCGAGTCTTGCGTGCTGATTTCCCGATGCCGCATTGCTGGCCTCTTCGCTGTTGTTGCTGTTCTGATACTCGCCCACTTTCGCGTGAATGGTTTCGGGTTTGCCGTCACGAAGAATGTTCAGGTTGATCTCGGTTCCCGGAGCCATCTCGCTCACCGCCACCTGGAAGGTGCTCGCGTTGTCGATCTTCTTGCCGTTGAGTTCGCGCAAAACGTCGCCACTCTTCAGGCCGGCATTGCTGGCGGGCGAATCCGGCGTTACCTCGCTGACGATCGCGCCGCTGGCGTCGGGCAGATTGAAGAACGACGAATTTTCAGGGGTCACAGAGTTGATACCGATGCCCAGGTAGCCGTGCTGCACTTTTCCGTTCTTAATGATTTCGTTTACTGACGTCTCGGCAATCTGCGATGGGATGGCGAAGCCTGCGCCCGCAAACCACCCGGTTCCTGAGACGATCCATGTGTTGATTCCGACCACTTGCCCGTATGCATTCACCAGCGGCCCACCGGAGTTACCGGGATTGATGGCCGCGTCTGTCTGAATGAAGGCGCCCGGTTTGCGCAGATCGCTGCGATCAGGATTGGGCCGGTCAAGACCGCTCACGATTCCACGCGTGACGGTGAAGGGGAAAGTGCCGAAGGGATTGCCGAAGGCCAGCACGGTTTCGCCCGTGCGCAGTTTCGCCGAGTCGCCCCATGGTGCAGTGGTGAGATTTTGCGCATCGATCTTGATCACCGCGAGATCGTTCAGCTTGTCAACTCCGACAACTTTAGCCGGAAAGACGCGCCGGTCGTTCAGAGTGACGCGGATTTGCGTGGCGCCATCCACCACATGATCGTTGGTAACAATGTAGCCACCAGGCGAGACGATTACGCCGCTGCCGATGCCGTGCTCGAACTGCTGCTGAGGCTTCATCTGCTGGCCGTTGCCCCCGAACCCGAAGAAGAACTGCCTGAGACCCGGCGGCAGATCCTGCGGATTCATGCCGCCGGAATTCTGGCCGTTGTCAGAGCTCTGATCATCGGAGTTCACGTGCGACGTTACGGCCACGTTCACAACTGCGGGTGTCACGTGCGCCGCGACCGCTTCAACCGCGTCGTTGAGCGCGATCAGTGGGGATACGCTGCTTTGATCAAGCGAACCGCCGGCAGCGTCTGCATTCGCCCTTCCGTAGTTGAAAAGAAAGGCAAATGCAAACAGTAGTGTTGCGAGAATACCCGCGGGGACAGCGAAGCGCTTCATTCTCGCTACTAATGAATTAGTTGTTCTGGGCATGTTGATTCTCTCCATTTAGGTTGACGTGCTTAGTTAAAGTTCGAAGACCAGCCAGCCGCCATCAAAGGGCACCACGGCCGACTCGCCGGAATTGGAAACTGCTGCGTGATGTGTCCCTGCCTGGGACGCAGGACTTATCCGATAAACCGTCAGGATTACGCGCGTGACGGTAATTTGCGAAGCGGGTTGATCGGCCTGCTGATTCCGAACCTCGGCGTTTTGCTGTGGATCGCCCGCGCCTGTCGAGTAATCGGCAATTTGCCGGTTTTTTCCTGGAAGTGTTTCCACCTGCTCCCACTCCGTTAACAAGATCATCTTCGGCTCATGCGCTGGTGCCGCGGCTGCAGCGGAGCTTGGCGTCTCCGCCTTCAACAGCACTTGGTGCGGCGCGCCGCCGACTTCAGGCCCTGGAGCATTCTCGTCGTAAGCGCGAGGTGTGCGCACGGGGCTGGGACGCTCTGAAGCGGCCATCATGGGTCCGTCTTGGAACTCATTTCCGATGCGGCGCGGAGCCATAATTGCCTTGGTTTCGATGGCTCGGAACCGGGATGGCGCGTTCAAATCGCTCGCGGACAGAAAGGCTCGCGAAGCACTTGCGCTCTCTGCCTGACGAACAGGCGAAGAAGCAACGTGCACTATTGCCCGAGCCGCCGAAGTTGTCGATGCGCTGGCCACATCATGCGTCGCACTCCCCGGGGTTGCCTCAAGGAATCCAACCATCTGCGGGCATCGCGCCATTTCCACTGCACCCAAGAGCAGACCACAACCGACAGCGCCGATCCAGGCGCGGGCCGCGAGCGGATGCAGCACGCTTCCCCGCCATAGAATGCTGTGCACTCGATGAACCAGCTCCGGCCGCCGCTCGAACGCCCCGAGCGAGAGCATTTGCGTGCGCCGCTTGAGAGATCGCTCGGCCAGGTTGGTGAGGCACGCCGCATAGGCACGCGGAGCCTGCGTCCGGTGCACAACACCTTCGTCGCACGCCATCTCGCGCTCGCGGCAAAGCCGGCGCTCCATCCATGCCAGCGCGGGGTTCAAAGGAAACAGAACCAGGAAAAACTTCTGCAGCAGATTGGTCCAGTCGTCGCGGCGCCTCAGGTGCTCAACTTCGTGCAGAACAACGTGCTCCAGTTCGCCGGGCGTGAGCCGTTCAAGAAGCCAGTCTGGAATAAGGATGCGCGGTGCGAGAAAGCCGATCACGCTGGGGCGATCGAGCTCATGCGTCGTGCAGACTTCGATCGGGCGGCTTGTCCGGGGATATGGCAGCCAGCAGCGAGCGCAAATGCGGTTCCACTTGAACCGGAGCCGCATTCTTCCACAACCTGCGCAGGCGAAGCGAATGAAAAACCAAATCCGCGCCGCGGAAAGCCGATGCGGCCAACCACAAAGCGGCGACCACCAGCGCCCAGCGACTGTCAAGCTGCAGCCAGGGCTTTACCGTCGCGCTCGGCATCGCGGATGATTGCACCACGCCAGCCGACCAGCTTTGAAGAAGAATGGGCAGGAACGGCAACGCGGCAACTGCCGCAAACGCCGACGCCCAGATCGCAAACCGGTGCCCAGCCGAAACTCGCGGCAGGAGACGCAGGCAGAGAACCAAGGCAACTGCTACAAGCGCGCCCTGCCAAAGTGCGTCTACTGCTGCAGGCGCAGCGGAGCGTGCGAACCCGGCGAAGATCGCTCCCGTGCGGCTCCCCACCTCGGCAAGCATCGTCTGCAACGCACCGGCCATGAAAATCGGCTGGCATCTTCTATCTCGCGCCCTCCTCATCTTGAGATGCATTCCGAATGGCTTCCCGCAAACTCTCCAACTCCTCAGCGGAAATCTCTTCGTCGCCCAGCAGTGATAACACCAGCTTCTCGCTCGAGTTGCCGAAGAAGCGGTTGAGCACATTGCGAACCTCGGATCGGCCCGCTTCTTGTTCTTGAACGCATGCCCGATATACGAACGCCCGGCCTTCCTGCCGGTGATCCACGTAGCCTTTCTGTTCCAGGATGCGAATCGTGGTGAGAACCGAGTTATAGGCCAGCGCTTCGCCATCGGGCAAGGCTGAAACAAGGTCGGTCACTGCCGATTCGCCGCGCCGCCAGAGGATCTTCATCAGCCTCAGTTCGGCCTCGGTCAGCGTGTTTGACTTCTTTGGAGGCATCATTATCTCGTTGATTCTATTGGTTAAACTCGGAGTCCTAACCTTGGACTCACATAACCATAGACGAACAACTAAAGGATTAGTTACCAGAAAGTTCGAAATTATTTTCGAGGCTACCCTGGATGCGAGACCACCTTCTTACCAATGCACCTCTCCAGAAGCCAACCCTGTGCTACGATCCCTGCAAGCGTTCACACGATCGAGTCTGTGCGCCAAACTTCAGTCGCTTGCGCCGGGATATTCGTCCCGCGCAGGGGTCGAAGGGCGCATTAGCCAAAACCCTGACGGAGTACGCGAACAAGGTCTCTCTGCATACAGAGGAAGGAATGAACAACCAGCTTCGGCCTCTGACCCTCGGCGAAATCCTGGACCGCACCGCCGAACTTTACCGCAATCATTTCTTGCTCTTCGCCGGGATCTCCGCAATCTTTGCCGGAACCATGCTGCTGGTGCAGATGCTGCACCTTGGTGCGCTCACTTTACTCGGATATCCGCATATTCCGCCGCAATTGGAGTGGGTCTATGCCGGTTCGCTCGGAATCGAGGTCCTGGCAGTTGCGCTCGTGGCCGGGCTAGCCATTGCCGCATTCAATCGTGCCGTCGCGTGGATCTATTTGGGTGAGCCGGCGACGGTCCGCAGCGCCGCGAGCAGTGTCCTCTCCGGGCTGCGCCGCTATCTGTGGCTCATGGCCGTCACCGTGTTTCGCGCCTGGGCGCCGCTCTACGTTCTCTATGTCGCGTTGTTCGCGATTCTCTTTGCTGTCATGCCCCGCGGATTCCTTTTAAATCCCCAGGTTTCGCAACACGCTTCCATGAGCCCATCGGCGGCGATCGGAGTGCTCGCTGCCATTCTGATCCTGGCGCCATTGTTCGTTGGCGCATCAATCTATGGCGTTTTCATGTGGCTGCGCTATTCGCTGGCCATGCCGGCATGCGTGGTGGAGGGGCTACCCACGGGACCATCCATCCGGCGCAGCATCGACCTGAGCTTAGGCTCGCGCGGCCGCATCTTTGTGCTTTGGCTTCTGGTCTACATGGTCCGTTTGTTGTTGGGCCTTTTGTTCGGGTTTCCGTTTCTTATTCTTGGCCTGAAGCATCCCGGGCACGCGTTGCCGCTCGGTTGGCTGGCGCTCTCTGAAGCTGCGGGCTTCGTCACCAATACGCTGATCGGGCCCATCTATTCCACAGGGCTCACCCTGTTTTATTACGATCAGCGCGTCCGCAAAGAAGGTTTCGACATCGAGTGGATGATGCAGGCCGCGGGACTGACGCCTCAGCCTGAGCCACCGGGGCCGCCGCAGTAGCACAAGCCTGCGATGAGGGACCCACTTGAGATGAATACAACCATCGACCAGCACTTGCGGCCTTTAACTCTCGGCGAGATCCTCGACCGCACGGTGCAGATTTATCGACGCAACTTCGTTCTCTTCGCAGGCGTGGCTGCTCTACCCATCGCATTTTCCGTTGCCCTGCTCATTCCCGCTGTCGCTATTCTGGCAATTCCCGGTATTCCGCGAAGCGGCGGCATGCATTCGGTGCTGGTGCCCGGATTGACGTTCGCCGTCTATCTTCTGGCTGCAATTCCCGTTTACCTCGCGGCCTATGTGTACTCAGCCGCGGGGCTCACAATGGCTGCGGTGAGCGCACAGCGCGGTGAGAAGCCGACGATTCGAGGCGCGCTCGCGAAGGTTCACCCGCGATTCTTTACTTACCTTTGGTTCGTGGTGCTGCAGGCAGCTTTTGTCGTGCTGATTCCCGGGGTGATCGCCGGCGGCACGATTGGCGCCCTGGTCTATTCGATGTCATTGCCCGGTGCATCCATCGCCGGAGATTTCGGGCTCGGCTTTCTGGCTTTTCTTGCCGGCTCCGCAGCCGTGTTCGCAATCGCTTGGCTTGCGCTCGGTTATTCGATCGGCATGGCAGTGTGCGTCGTCGAACAGAAGCCGGCGTGGGAGTCTCTGACGCGAGCGTGGCATTTGAGCAAAGGCACGCGTGGGCGAATCTTCGTGCTCTTTCTCCTGGTCGTGGTCCTGTCCATGGTTGTCTCGATGGCCGGATATATGATCTCGCTGGTGGTGGCAACCATGGCTGCGGTCTTGGGGAAGAGCGCGCTGTTCGCCGCAGCCGCAGCAGTCATAGCCGGGCTCCTTTACGCGCTGGCGAGTATTGGCGGCCAGATCCTTCTCACCCCAATCACATGGATCGCACTCGTGCTCTTCTATTATGACCAGCGCGTGCGCAAGGAAGGGTTTGACATTGAGTGGATGATGCAACGCGCCGGCCTTGTACCGGAACAGGATGGGGCTCGACTTTCTCAGGTGCTGAATCAGACGAACGCACAGCTGGCAAATCCAGCCGCTGCCAATCAATCCCTTCCGAATTTCGGGACGCCTCCGCCTCCTGATACCGTGGAAGAACGATGAACTTCTCGCGGTGCGGATCAGCCTGGCGGAATGGCGCCGCGCGCTGGGCGCGGACATTGGCTGCGCTTTTGGCGCTTGCCGCCGTGGCGCCTGAGATGCGTCCGCTCCAGTTTTCTGATGGTGCCAGCTCGCGTGAAGTCAGCCTGGCGGAATATCGCCAGCATCTCAATGACCTCGACGGCCTGGTGGCGGCATGCCAGGCGCAACGCGCGAAAAAACAACTCGCGACCGCGAATTCTGACGCCTGCAACCCCACGCAGATTGGACCGGACGATCGCGTGCATTGGCCCGCAGCATCTTCACCGACGCGCGACGTTCGCTACGACTGGCTGCGCGCCGTATTCGATCATGCATCCAAAACCGGCAACGCGGCGCAGCAAAACCCGCAGGCTCTTGTTCCCAGTCAGAAAAATAATTCGCCGAGTGTCGACGAGTTGCTGGCCCAGGCCCGCGAGCGCCTGCAGGAAGATGAAAAGCAGGCATCGAGCCCGCCCGACGCGAGTCCGAACTACGCCGCCGAACGGAAGTCGCTGAATTCCATCCTTTCGCAGAAAGCCTACCAGGGCGTGAGTGAGGTTTCGCCTCGGGAGCGATTCCTCGAGTGGTTCGACAATCTGCTCGACAAATTCCTTTCCACGCTGATTCGCCTGGGCTCACGCGCGCCGTGGATCGGCTGGGTGCTGCGAGCGCTGCTCCTCGTCGCAATCTGCGGGGCGCTGATCTGGTTTCTGGTCCGCATCGAACGGAACGCGCGCATTCGGCTGATTCCCGATGCCGAGCCCGCCCCCGATGCTCCTTCGGCGCGCGAGTGGCAATTGTGGCTCAAAGATGCGCAGGCAATGGCGGCAAAGCGGCTATGGCGCGAGGCCATTCATTTTCTTTATTGGGCGTCGATCGCGCGTCTGGAATCGATGCGTCTGTGGCCTGCGGACCGTGCGCGCACTCCGCGCGAGTATCTTGCCCTGATGGCAAGCGCCGATCCGCGCAAGACGCGCCTAACCGAGCTCACGCGCAGATTCGAGCGAACCTGGTATGGCGGCAGGTCCGCTGCCGACTCCGACTTCGACGCCGCGCTCGAACTCGCTCGAGCGCTCGGGGTAGCTTCGGAATGACACTCTTCGCCTCACTCGACGCCAAGGATCGCAAGCTGCTCGTCGGCTGTCTCGCGACGGTCGTCGTGCTCGCATTTCTCACGGCGTTCTTTGCTCGCAACCAGAACAACGACGATAATCCTCTGCCGAGCTCATACTTGACCGGCAGGCATGGCGCCCGCGCCGCTTATGACATGCTGCAGGCGAGCGGTTACGACATCCATCGGTGGGAACAGCCCTTGAGCGACCTCGCCGCGCGCGCGGACGCGACGACGGTCGTAATTTTCGCCGATCCGGTTTTGATGACTGTCGAGGATCTCAAAGCCGTCCACGATATTGTCGCCGCGGGAGGGCGTGTATTGGTGACAGGATGGTCCGGAGGCCGTCTGGCGCCCGATAGCAACGCCCAGCCGCCCACGCAGTTCCAGGCTGCATGTCGACTGGCGCCGCAGGGGCTCGATCCCCTCACCGCGTCGGGCACGGTTTGGATGGTTCCCGAGGCTAGTTGGGGAACGGACCAGCCGCGCGACCGGGTTGATTACAACTGTGCCGGAGCCCCCGCGGTGGTGGAGTACGGCGACGGCAAGGGCGAAGTGATCTGGTGGGCAAGTTCGACACCACTTCAAAATGGCTCGATCAGCCGCGCAGACAATCTGAATCTTTTGTTGAACTCGCTCGGAGCGCGCGATGGCCACCACTTCTACTGGGATGAATCGTTGCACGGCGAGACGCGCACGGCATGGTTCTACGCGCGCGGGCCTGCGATCGTACTGCTTGAGGTCGGGATGGTTAGCATCGGAATCCTGGTCCTGTTCAGCTTCAGCCGCCGCAGTGGGCCGACGCGCGCCATGCCGCTTCCGGCGCGTTCAACTCCCGTTGAGTTTCTTGAAGCGCTCGGCTCGCTCTATGCCGAGGCTGGAGCGTCGGCGACGGCAGTCGAGCTCGCTTATCAGCGATTCCGCAACCATATGGCGAATCTGTGCGGGCTGAATGGCAAAAAGATGGGCGCCGAAGAATTGGGCCATGCGCTGCGCCGTCGTTTTCCGCAAGCGCCTGCGGAACTGGAGAAAGACCTCACGGATTGTGAAGAGGCGATGACCGACGACAAGCTGGTCCCGAAAAAAGCTTTGGCGCTGGTGCAGGCGTTGAGCAGACATGGCGAAGCATTGGACGCTGCCGCTAGGGCGAGCGGGAGACAGGTTTGAAGCGTGCGGATTTTGGAGCGAATGATGTCAGGTCTCAGAATCGAGACCTGGGCACCCCGGTATGACCGTGAATTGAAAGTGGAAGCAAGGAGAGATGAATGACCGAGGAACGGAATTTGGAACAAGGCGCGCCACAGAGCACTTTGCCGGCGACGCATCAGTTGCTGACCACGGCGCGTGCGGAGCTGGGCCGTGTGATCGCCGGGCAAAGCGACGTGATCGGCGAGGTCCTGATCGCTGTGCTCACGCAGGGTCACGTGCTGCTCGAGGGTGTGCCGGGCATTGCCAAAACGCTCATCGTGAAATCGGTTGCGCGGCTGCTTGGACTGGGTTTTCAGCGCGTGCAGGGCACGCCCGACCTGATGCCGGCGGACATTCTGGGCACGACGATGTTCCGTCCCGGCTCCGATTCGTTTACCTTTCATGCCGGGCCGGTATTCACCGACCTGCTGCTGGTGGATGAAATCAATCGCATGCCGCCGCGCACGCAGGCTGCGCTGCTTGAATGCATGGAGGAGCGCCAGGTGACGAGCGACGGCGTGCGCCGCCCGCTGCCGGAGTGGTTCACCGTCTTCGCAACCGAGAACCCGATCGACTTTGAAGGCACCTATCCGCTGCCCGAAGCGCAGCTCGATCGCTTTCTGTTGAAGATCAAGGTCAGCTATCCCAGCATGGATGAAGAACGCCTGATGCTCGAGCGGCACCATGCCGAGCGCCGGCGCTGCCATTCTGGACGACGCGAAAATCGCGCCTCTTGCCACAGAATTGCTGAAGGCTGCGCGCGGCGAGATTCTGGCGATTCGCGTCGAACAGGACCTTTACGGCTACATCCTCGAACTCGTTCGCCGCACGCGCGAGTGGCCCATGCTTTCGCTTGGCGCAAGCCCGCGCGCAGCCATCTGCTTGTTGCGCGTGGCGCAGGCTTTTGCTGCCTTTGAAGACCGCGATTACGTGATTCCCGACGACGTCAAGCGCGCCGTGCTGCCCGCGCTTCGCCATCGCATCATGCTCAAGCCCGAAGCCGAGTTGGAGGGATTTGATGCGGATCGCGTACTGAACGATGTTGTGGCGGCGGTTGCGGTGCCGCGAGATTAGCAGTAGTATAATGGTAGTATGAAGCAGAAGACTTCAATCACACTTGCATCGGATATCCTTACCGCAGTGGATCGTAGCGCCGGTTCCAAAGCTTCGCGGTCTGCTTTTATCGAGAACGTGCTGCGAGAGTACTTCAAGGCCAAGGTACGGGAAGCAATCAACGCGCGAGACTTGGAACTCATCAATGCGAATGCTGATTACCTGAATCGCGAAATGGAAGACGTGCTGAAATACCAGGCGCCGCTCGATTAAGCGGTAGAAAGTGGCAAGTTCATGCGCCGGGGCGAGTTGTATCGTGTATCAAAGATTCCAGGCGATCCGAAGAAACATCGCATCGTCGTGATCGTGAGTCGACAGGCACTAATCGATTCGCAGTTTTCAACGGTGGTCTGTGCCCTTGTGCTCACGGAGGGTCAGGGCCTTTCAACCCAGGTCAGCATTGGTCTGGAAGCTGGCCTGAAGCATCACAGTTGGATCCTGTGCGACGGCGTTACAAGCGTTCGCAAAATAGAGCTAACACATTATGTTGGGACCCTACAAGACTCGAAGCTCGCCGAGTTGGATCGTGCTCTGGCCATGGCGCTTGATTTACATTTCTAGGGATCCCAATGATCTCGCCATCGCTCCATCCCGAATCAGTGCGCGCTTCATGCCAGGCGCGCGGGCGATTTGCGTTTGGATTGACGCCGCGCGCCATCTGGCTGCTCGCGGCTGGCTTACTGCTCGCGCTGCTCGGATTCTTCGATGCGCGCCTGGCCTACGGCATGCTGGTTTGGGATGCGCTGGTTTTGCTTGCGGCGTTCCTCGATGGTCTGCGGCTTCCCTCCCCGCAGCAGATCTTCGTTGAGCGCTCCTGGAGCAACGCGCCCGCACTCGACAGCCAAACCGAGATCGAGCTGGCCGTGGAACACAATGCCGCGAACCATTCTGGATTGCCGTCTCATCGACGATTTGCCTGCCGCGCTCGTAGCCGAACCGGCAACGCAAACTCTGCGCGTCTACCCTCGCCTTCGCGCCGCGCTGCGCTACAAAATCGAGCCACGCGAGCGCGGCGATGCTCAGACGGGAGCGGTCTATCTCCGCTATGCGTCCCCGCTTGGGCTTGTGGAACGCTGGGCGATGGCCCCGCTCGAACAGACGGTGCGCGTCTATCCGGCGCTGCGCCAGGGCGAGGACCAGCAAATCTTCCTGGCGCGCGGGCGGCAGATCGAGCTGCAACTCCGCCAGGCGCGCGAACGCGGGCTGGGCCGCGACTTCGAGAGCCTGCGCGAATATCTCGAAGGCGACGATCTGCGCGACGTGTGCTGGACGGCCACCGCGCGGCGCGGACAATTGATCACGCGGCGCTACCAGACCGAGCGCAGCCAGGCGGTGTGGATCGTGCTCGACGCGGACAGACTGCTGCAGGGCAGGATCCTGCAAAGACCACGACGAGCGATGCGAGAGTCGCCGGCCACTCCAAGCTCGACTACGCCTGCTCCACAGCGGTGGCGCTGGCGCAACTGGCTCTGTTCTCGGGCGACCGGGTCGGCCTGCTGGTTTATGGGCAGCATTTGCAGCAGCGCGTGCTGCCCGGCCGCGGCCCGGCGCATCTGCGGCAGATTGTCGAGTCGCTTGGCGCAGGCGCGCGCCGAAGCGCAGCGAAGCCGATCACCTGCGCGCCACGGCCACGCTGAATCGCTGGCAGCCGCGCCGCGCGCTGATTTTGTGGATCACCGACCTGGCGGAGACCGCGATGCGGCCCGAGGTCATCGACGGCGCAATGCAGTTGCTGCATCGGCACGTGCTGCTCTTTGTCGCCATGGCGCAGCCCGACGTGGCAGCCATTGCCAATGCGCGCCCGAAGAATGTGGAGCAGATGTTTCGCGCCTCGGCTGCGCAGGAGTTGGCGATGCGCCGCGAGCTGCTGCTGGCGCGGCTGCGCGACCAGGGCGCCTTAACGCTCGACCTCGACCCCGCCCACCTGACGGCCGCGGTGTTGAATCAATATCTCAAGGTGAAAGAGCGGGCGATGGTGTAAGTGCAGCTTTCGCAAGATGTTGCGGTGCGACCATACACCTGCGGCCGTTGACATGAAGGTAGAAATATAGTAGTTTATAAACTACGGTCCGCCCATGATTGAACTCAAGCAGACCGAGGCATTCCGGAAGTGGCGAACGAAACTCAAAAACGAGCGTGCACTTGCCTTGATTGCCTCGCGTTTGGATCGACTTGCATTTGGGAACGCCGGTGATGTGAAACCGGTTGGCCAGGGCATCAGCGAGCTGCGAATCGACTATGGTCCGGGCTACCGAATCTACTTTCAGAAGCGCGGAAATGTGCTCATTATCCTCTTGTGCGGCGGAGACAAGCGCACACAAGATCGAGACATCAAAACGGCGAAGCGCCGGGCGGCGGAATGGAGTGAGGAACATGGCTAAGGGACTAACCAACTATGATCCGGCCGAGGATCTGCAATCGGATAAGGCCATTGCGGTCTTTATGGCAGAAGCATTTGAGACCAACGATCCCGCCTACATCGCTCATGCGCTGGGAGTGGTAGCGCGCGCCAAGGGTATGTCCGAAGTCGCCGGCCAGACCGGACTTTCGCGGGAACAACTTTATCGCTCCTTCAGCGCCAGGGGGAATCCCACTCTGAAGACCACGCTTGCCGTCATGAAGGCTCTCAACATCAAATTGACTGCTAAGGTTTCGAGAGCGGCCTGACTCCCGCGATCGGCCGAAACAGCCACACCAGCAGCAGCGTAAACAGCGATCCACCCACCGCGAACTTGAGCCAGACCGGCGCGGCAGACGGCGAGAAGAATCCCTCGAGCGTGCCCGCAATCACGAGTAGCGGGATGATCCCTGCAACAAGCTGCGTCGCTTCCACGCCGGCCCTTGCCAGAGATTCACGCCGGCTGTAGATCCCGGGAAACAGCAGGCCATGCGCGAGCCGTAGCCCAGCCGCGCCTGCGAGGATGATCGAAGGCAGCTCCAGCGAGCCGTGAGGCGCAACAAAGCTCCAAAGATCAACGGCCATGCCATGCTGCTGGCAGGCCACGCCGATCACGCCCAGAAGCAGTCCGTTGAAGAACATCGAATAGAGCGGTCCCAGCCCAAACACGATTCCGCCGGCGAAGGCGATAAAGCACACGCTCAGGTTGTTGGTCATGATCATGCTGCTGGCAACGGGCTCAATGCCAACAATCGAGTGCGTCCACATCTCGTGGCGCTCGATGGTTTGAACCATCGCCGGCCCCAGCATATGGCGCATGAATTGTGGACGCGCGAGCGTGAGCACGGAGCCCAGCGAAGCCCCACTCAGTAGAAGAATCAGCGAGAGAAGAACATAGTGAATCTGGCGCTGGACGAGGGCCGGGTATTCGTCGCGGAGAAAGAGAAGGACCTTGAGGAACCCTTTGCGCCGGCTGGAATAGATGATATGGTGGGCGCGAGCCAATAATTGATTGACGTGTTCGGCGTAAGCCCGGGCCGTGGAATCCTGGCGTAGCGTGGAGAGATCGCTCGCCGCCTGCCGGTAAAGCAGCGCAGTCTCGCGCAGTTCAGCGCGCGTCAACTGTCGCACGCCGCCCGCGCCAGCCTGGGCGAGCAACGCCGTCAGACGATCCCAGTACGGGCGGCGCTTTTGAAGCCACTGATTGGAGAGAATGATCGCCATGGAGCCGATTGGAGACCAGCTTAACATCGAGACCCCGGAACTTGTGGCGATCGAGATGCCGCTGGCGGGAGTCGGCAGCCGCTTTATCGCCATCCTCATCGACTACCTCATCTGGGGTGCGGCTTTCTTCGTACTCGCAATCATGGCGACTATCATCGTTCCCGCGCTCCATGTTTTTGGCGGAGTCTCAGCGAACTGGGCCATTGGCGTCTTCGTTCTCATCATTTTCCTGCTGCAATGGGGTTACTTCACTCTCTTTGAGGCCTTTGATTTCGGGCGTACTCCCGGCAAGCGGGTCGCCCGGATTCGCGTCATTCATCAGTCTGGCCGCGGCGTCAACTTTGTCGAATCGCTGGCTCGCAACCTTGTGCGTTTTGTCGATTACCTGCCCGGCTTCTACGCCGTTGGCGTTGTATCGATTTTCGTTAGTAAACGCAATCAGCGCCTGGGCGACATGGTGGCCGGGACCCTTGTTGTGCGCGATCGCGAAGCGGACGCACCGCGCTGGGGGGAAATCGGCAGCCGAAGCTTGACCGCTCCCGCACTCGCAGTGGAGTCGCCCATTCCTCCTCCACATTTGCGCGTCACGCTGCCTGCGCCTGCTTTGGCAAAGCTTTCGGCGGCCGATCTCGAAGTGCTGGAAGGATTCTTTGCGCGCCGGCTCGACATGGATCTGGCGACCCGGGCCGCGCTGGCCAACCGCATTGCATCGGCATTGTGCGCCAAATCCGGTCTGAGCATTCCCCCGGATACAAGTGTCGAGACCTTCATTGAAGCCGTCGCGCACCAGGTCCGCGAGTTGGGCCGTATGAGCTGAGGCGAATTCTCAAGGCTCGTTGCGGACTGCCGCGTCTCAGGCATCGCCATCACGAAGCATGACGAAGTAGGTTGCGAACCACCCGCCAGGCGCCGGGACCCGCGATTGGCCCCAGAGGAACTGCAGGACTTTACCCCGGTTGTGGTTACTTGGACTGACTGTCAGCGATAAGGATCGCCAAGTACTTCTTCGCTCGCCTGCGCTCACATCTTCAGGACGACGCGGCCACTGACACCCTTTGCGACTTCTTCGTAAGCCTGGCGGGCATCTTTGAGAGGTAAAATCTTACCGACCTTGTGTGGTCTGTACGCTCCTGATGCAAAGCCGTCGGCAAGTTTCTCGAGAATGCGGGCCGACGCGACGAGGTCTCGTTTCAGCGTGTCAAGACCGAATAGACACGATTCGTTCCGGTAGAAATTCACCAGGTCGAAGGCGGCTCTGCGCTCGGTGGGTGAAGTGATCTCGACCTGCCGCCCGCGGTGTGCGAGAAGGCTCAGACCAATTTCAAACATGGGACCGCCTGCGGCGTTCAAGACGACATCGGCTCCCCTCCCGTCATTCATCGAACGCAAGATATCGGGGAGTTTCGGATCGCGGGAATCGAGGATCAGGTCCTCGATCGGCACCTCTTCATTTGAAGCCGCGTCCGCTATGCGATTCACGCCAATTACCCGCGCGCGGATATGCTTCGCAATCTGCGTAGCGGCGCTGCCCACCCCACCCCGGCTTCCGATCACGACGATGGTTTCCCCCGCCCGGAGCTGTGCGTACTCGCGTACAGCACACCATGCGGTTAGAAATGTCACACCGGCAGATCCTGCTTCTTCATACGTCAAACTCTGCGGCTTGCGCACAAGACTGCTGCGCGGTACCGCGATGAACTCGGCGTGGCTGCCATCGCGTGTAAAGCCCACATCGCCGCCCGTCCCCCACACTTCCTGCCCGATCCACTCCGCGGGCCCGTCGACCACTACTCCTGAAAAGTCACGACCAGGCACACGCGGAAGAGTCGTCTGATGCATTCGACCGGCGACATTCTTCACGTCGCTGGGATTTACAGAAGCAGCCCTGATCTGCACGACTGCGGTAGTCGCATCTGCCTTTGGATCTGGTCGATCCACGAGGCGAAGTTGGGAAGGATCTCCGAATTGACTGAACTCTATAGCTCGCACTTTTGTTCTCCAGCGAATTTCATCGTTTTATCGTGCTGTAGGCGGCTAGGTCAAGGCGCTTCGCCAACCAGACAGGTTTACGAACTAGCCTCCCGGTCAGCGAAATCGACGTGCAAAGCTCGTGGGTCGCAGATCCCGCGATTGACTCCAGAAGATGTGGTTGAATCAGCATTTTCTACTCTCAATCAGCGCTCGCGACCAGCTTTCCGCAACACTCCGGACGCTGAGGAAGGCTGTTGCGGTCCCAGCCTCCGCCGATGGCCTCAATCAACAACACTGCGCTTGCCATACGTCGCCCCAGGATGTTGACCGCCGTAAGCTCATCGGACAGATCAGCGTTTTGGGCGGTAATCACTTCAAGGTAGCTCGTCACCCCGCCTTCGTATCGACTGTTCGAAAGGTCGAGGGATCGTTGTGCGGCTTCGACGGCGGACGCCTGGACTCCTGCTTCCTGTTCCAGAATCCGTAGCGCAGCCAGGTTGTCTTCAACTTGCTGAAAGCTGGTCAGCACGGTTTGACGGTAGGACGCGGCGGCAGAATCATAGGAAGCCTTTGCTTCGTCAGTTGCTGCGTGCCGGCGGCCGCCATCGAACAGAGTCTCCACTGCTGATGCTCCAACCGCCCACATGGCCCCGGGGCCCTGGAGAAGCGTAGTGATGCTTCCACTCTCGAATCCTCCAGTGCCGACAATGTTGACAAGCGGATAATAGGCTGTCTCCGCCAAGCCGATCTGGGCGTTCGCTGCTGCCACCCTGCGCTCTGCCGCAGCAATATCAGGACGCCGCTCGAGCAGTTCCGAAGGGATGCCAACCGGAATCGGCGGTGGGGGAGCCGTGAGGGGCAGCGGAGGCAAGCTAAAATCCTCCGGAGCCTTACCCATCAATACGGCGACTGCATGCTCGTATTGCGCGCGGGCGACTCCAACATCCACCAACTGGGCCCGAGTAGTTTGCAATATCGTTCTAGCTTGCTCGACGTCCACTTCAGAGGCGAGACCGCCCTGGTATAGATCTTCGTTCAGTTGGAATGCCTTCTGGTATTGGGCAACCGTGTCTTCGAGCAGCTTCTGTTCCGTATCCAGAGTCCGCGCTGCAAAGTAGTCCACAGCCAATGTAGCGTGCATGCTCAGGTTTACGACCGCCAGGTCGGCCGCGCTCGCTTGTGCCTGTTCGCGATAGGCCTCTACGTTGCGGCTCACACGGCCCCAGACGTTTGCCTGGTATGAGAAGTTGACCGGCAACACAAAATCACTGAAAGTCAATCCGTCAAACGAGCTTTGGGGCGGCCGATTGTTTGAGTACTCTTCCCGAGTTGCCGATGGCGACGCCGTAACAGTTGGGTAGTAGTCGGCACGGACGTACCGGAGCGCCGCCCTGGATTCCTGATACTGGGCCACAGCCGCCTTCAGGTTCTGGTTTGAGACATTGATCTGCTGCTCCATCGTGTTGAGCTGCGGATCCTGGAAGATCTCCCACCAATTGCCGCCCAACTGTTGCTCGTTGGGCTGCGCCGGCTTCCAGTTTGCGGACTCTTTATATGCAGGCGGAGCTGTCATCGCAGGCACTTTGTACTTCGGACCGACGGCGCAACCCGCAAGGAAGGCGGTTGCCGCCAAAAGGAGAACTGACGCTTGAATGAATGGGGTGCCGATTCGCTGGATTGTCATTGGGAATCTCCCGGTAATGTGGCTTGCACCACCGCTACGCTCTGTCCGGAAACAAGCGAATCCGGGGGGTTCACGATTACCTGATCATTCGGCAAGAGACCGGCGACAATCTCGATTTGATTGCCGAAATCGTGGCCAGGGGTGACAGTGGTGATGACAACGTGTCCGTTCTTTACCACTCCAACCTGCAGGTTCTCGCTTCGAAAGACTAAGGCGCTGACTGGAATCAGGAATGTCGAATGCAGCGACGGGACTTTCAAGTGCACTTCCGCATAGGATCCGGAGAACAGCGTTCCGCCGGGATTATCGAGGTCAACCTCGGCCAGGAGTGTCCGAGTCGTGGCGTTAATCGCATCGGAAGTGCGCACCAGTTTTCCTGGGAATCGCTTGCCGGGAAACTCGGCGAGGGTGATATCCGCCGCAGTTTCGTCAGGCTTTACGGCTTGCGAGTATTCCTCTGGGACATTCACATAAACGCGCAAAGTGCGCGTTTGGGAAATGTCGAACAGATCGGTTCTCGGCGCGGTGTTGCTGCCGGAATCAATGAGGTCGCCAATATCCGTGTTCCGCGCCGTGATCACTCCATCGAACGGCGCGTAGACCTTCTCGAACGAGACGAGATCGTCGTAGTGACGAACATTCGCGGTATCGGCGTCAACGATGGCCTTGTTCGCGGTATAGGCGCCTGCTGCGTTATCTGCGTCCTGCTGAGCTACAGCGTGCTTTTTCAACAAGGATGCGTAACGATCTCTCGTGATCTGCGCCAATTCCAGATTGGCTTGCGCGGTGGCCAGCGTGCTTTGTGCCTGTGCTAATTGCTCGTCGACCTCCGGCGTTTGAATGATAGCCAGCAGATCGCCCGCCTTTACATGCGCACCGATGTCGAAGTACCACTTTTTGAGGTAGCCATCAGTCCGCGCGTAAATTGGAGACGAAATATAGGGTTGAATATTGCCGGGCAGCACGATTTCCTGGGCAGGTGCAGTCAGCTTCGGCAGCACGACTGAGACTGAGGGCACCGCCATCTGTAAAGTAACTGCGCTTAGATTTGACGCAGCCTTCACACGGGATCTGATTTCTCCGGCCAACACTGCGATTACGGCGAGTACGACGAGGGCAGCGATCAGCCAGCGCCTTCCCGGCTGCCCGTGGCGCGCCTCTTGTGGAGAAGAAGGCCGCGGAGTTTCGATGAGTCCGGAAGTTTCAGTTTGTGTCATGTCAGTCACCTGTGTTCTCGATTGATTGCGGCTCAGCCGCTATGCGATTACGCGAAGAACCATGCAGCAAGCTGAAGAATGTGGGTACAAACAAGAGCGTCGATACAGTCGCGAAGGTCAGGCCTCCGATGACCGCGCGCCCTAAAGGTGCGTTTTGTTCGCCTCCGTCGCCGAGGCCGAGCGCCATGGGAATCATGCCGATAATCATCGCCAATGCTGTCATCAGCACCGGACGGAATCGAGTGAAGCCTGCTTCAAGCGCAGCGGAGATTGCATCTTTACCTTTCGCCATCTGCTCCGTGGCGAAGCTGACAACGAGGATGCTGTTCGCCGTCGCCACCCCCATGCACATGATCGTTCCCATCAGCGCGGGAACGCTTAAGGTGGTATGGGTGACGAGGAGACACCATGCGATTCCAGCAAGCGCCGCCGGTAATGCGGAGATCATGATGAAGGGATCGAGCCATGATTGGAAGTTCACTACGATCAGCAAGTAGTCGAGCGCAATCGCGAACAGAAGTCCGACGAGCAATTCCCTGTAGGAAGACTCCATTGTCTGCACCTGCCGCGAATGACGACGCGCGATCCGCGGGGCAGCTGGCTGCTTTGGGAGTCAATGATTTTGTTGATGTCGCGTGCGACACCGCCCAGATCCCGGCCATCGGCTGCCCCAAAGATGTCAATGACGGGAGCAACGTTGTAATGAGAAACCACAGCCATTCCGGCTCCCCGCTGAGTGGAAACCAGGCTCGCCATAAGCGACGGCGGAGATGATGGATCGGTCCCGGTTACCGGAGTGTTTACGAGGTCCTGCAGGCTGTCCTCGCGATATTGCGGAGTCTCGGTCGCAATCGAGTAGCTGACTCCATTTCTGGGATCGAGCCAGTAAGTCGGCGATGTCTGGAAGCTTCCACTGAGCGATACGAGGAGATTCTGGGCGATGTCATACGCCGAAAATCCAAGCTCCTGGGCTTTCGTACGCTCGATTCTCATGTGGAGATAGGGCTGATCGAATGGCTGCTGGATACGGAGGTCAACGGCGCCGGGCACGGAGCGGACCTTTTCAAGGACCTGGTCTGCCCAGACACGGTCGCCTTCGAGATTGTGACCGATCACCTGAATGTCGATCGGAGCGGGCAGTCCGAAGTTCAGAATCTGCGTGGTCATGTCAGAAGGCAGGAAGGCGAATGTCACGCCGGGGAAGTCTTTCGCCAGAGACATTCGGAGCTGCCTTACGTAGCTTTCGGTCGGGTGGTGTTTCGGCGACAGCGTCACCATGACGTCGGCATCCGAAGTCCCGATGGGCGCCGAATTGCTGTAGGAGAGGTTAATACCGCTGTATGGCAGGCCAATGTTGTCGATGATGCTGTCGATTTCGGACGCGGGGATTTGCTTTCTGATCGAATCCTCGACAAGATCGCACAAGAAGGCCGTGTCCTCAATGCGCATGCCGGTTGGCCCTCGCATGTGAAGCTTGAAGCTGCCGGCGTCAACGGCTGGAAAGAAATCCTGACCGAGCCACGGAACGACAAGAGCCAGCGATCCGAGGCAGGCTGCAAAGAAGGCCATCAGGAAGGCGCGGCGATGATGCAGGCAGCGCTCCAGCACACCACGGTATGCAATCCGAAAACCTTCAAATGCCGATTCGAATTTCTTCTGAAGTCGGACCAGTACGTTCCGACTGGACGAGCCGTGATCGCCAACTTTCTGCCCGCGCAGCAGGTACTTCGCCATGGTCGGAACGATGGTTCGGGATAAGAAATAGGAGGCAAGCATAGCGAACACGACCGCCTCGGCGAGCGGCAGGAATAAGTAGCGCGCCACACCTGAAAGCAGGAACATGGGCGCAAACACGATGCAGATCGAAAGCGTCGACACGAAGGCGGGAGTCGCAATCTGCATGGCGCTATCGAGAATCACTTCGTCGAGAGGCTTACCCGGTTCTTCCTCGCGATTGCGGTTGATGTTCTCGACTTCGACGGTTGCGTCATCAACGAGGATGCCAACCGCGAGCGCCAATCCGCCAAGCGTCATGATGTTGATCGTCTGGCCGATGAGGCTCAGGACGATGATCGACGTGAGAATGGCAAGCGGGATTGAAGTGGCGATGATGAGTGTGCTCCGCCAGCTGCCGAGGAAGACGAGAATCATCACCGCCGTAAGGCATGCGGCGATGAGAGCCTCGCGAACAACGCCGTTGATCGCCCCGAGCACGAATACAGATTGGTCCGCGAGAGGCTTGATCTTGAGCTGCCTGGGGAGTGTCGTGGCAATTTGCGGGAGCAACGCCTTGATCCCGGAGATCACTTTCAGTGTGGAGGCGTCACCGGCTTTCTGAATCGTCAGGAGTACCGACCGCTGGCCATTCACGCGCACGATGTTCGTTTGCGGAGGAAATCCATCGCGCACCCACGCGACGTCTTTCATGTAGATTGTGGTATTGCCGACCGTCTTGATCGGAATCCGGTTCAGATCCGCAATGGTTATCGGTGCAGCGTTGGGGATGTCGACGTCATATTCTCTGCTGCCGATCTTCGATGTGCCCGTGGGCAGAATCAGATTCTGAGCCGAGATCGCATTCACAACATCCAGCGCGGACAAACCCTTCGACTGTAACTCGGAAGGATTGAGATCTACCTGAACCTGGCGCTGTTTGCCGCCATAGGGTACGGAACCGCCGTTCCCTGCACTGTAATGAGTTGCGTACGAATGAAGTTCAGTCCGTAATCATTTAATTGCTGCTCTGAAAGTCCTTGCCCCGAAAGGGCCAGTTGCATCACCGGAACACTCGATGCGCTGTAAGCGATAACCAGGGGTGGAGTCGTGCCCGCGGGCAGCAGCTTGAGCTGTGTCTGGGAACTTGCGGTGATCTGCGCGATTGCGCGGTCGACGCTCGCATCTGGCTGGAGGAAAACCTTGACTACTGCAATGCCGTTCAAGGACTGAGATTCGATGTGCTGGATATTGTCAACGAGGGTCGTGAGGTTGCGCTCTGTGATGCTGACGATCCGGTCAGCCATCTGTTGCGGCACAAGGCCGTTGTAGTTCCAAATAATGCTCACGACGGGGATGTCAATATTCGGGAAGATATCGGTGGGCGTGCGCTCAATCGACACGATTCCCCCTGCGAGGATCAAAATGGCCATCACCGCAAACGTGTAGGGTCGGCGCAAAGCTAATCGAACAATCCACATAGTTACTTCCCCCTCAACCTTCCGATTCCGTAGGACCTTCGAATCCGCTTTGACACACTTTCCTCTCTTGATCGATCCACTTCCGGATGTAGGCAGAGCAGTTTCTCAGCTCGGCGCCGAGCGACTCGCTCAGCGCCAGGAAGAGCACGGCATCCCGGTCGACAAGCTTTACCTGTCCCAGGTCAAGCGCGATTCCATGCCCCGGCGATTCAGACCTTAATAATGAGAGGAGCTCGGGTACTTGTGCCGCCTGGATGCGGCCAGTGAGATTGAATTATCCTTCATTTCTCCACATCACCCGCGCTAGCGCGCACGAAACTGGCTTCAGTCTTCTCGAACTGACCAAAAGCTTCCGAAGCGATTCAACCAGGAATGGCTCCTTTCCACGACCCAGCGTCTGGCCTTGTACCCGGGCTTGTTGCGCTTGGCGGCGGCCTCCTCTTTGCGCTGCTTGATGTGCGGCCGATAGTGGCGCGCCAAGGCTGCCTTGCGGGCCGGGTCACCCTTGTATCCGGCATCGGCGCACAAGCGCTGAGGCTTCCCTTTGCGCGGCTTCGGCCGCTTGCATACCAGTCCGTCCGGTGCTGCCGCGCTTCACTCATGCACGTTGCTCCGCTGCGACAGCGACAGCGGACGCCACGCGCTCCACTAACGCTTCTTTGCGCCCATTTTTTTCCCCTCCTCTTTTCCCCCACGCATTCACCGCCAGAGAGCTTTCCCCATTCCCCATCGATGCTTTGCCAGTTCCAGCATACCTTCCATCTCTCTTACTCCCAGCCGCCCGCCATATCTTCAGAAAACCTTCCCACTGCCAGCGTTAAAAGGCTGCACCGCACTCGCACTGCCTTACTCCTCACGCGCCTTCCACTCACAGCCTTACAGCACAAGACAATCACCAAAACCTCCCCCACACAACACTGCCCCTCTCCCCCTGCCTCTTACTCCCTCACCCCTCCCACTTCAGCTACCACCTCAATCTACTCCACACACTCCCACACCTCCACACTATCTACCATCTACAATCTTCCTCACCTCCCCCACCACACCCCTACGACCTGTTCGCGTTCGACCGATCTTTGAATTCTCAAGGTCATCGAGTGCAGCCTTCTGCACAAGACAGGAGCAACCTAGATGCCAATCCCATGTAGCTGCAAACACGTCATTTAAGCAGAGAGTACAGCCTCGATAATTCGGAAATTTTCGAATTTTCGGGAGCGCGGGAGAGGCCGTTAGTAAGTTCGGAAGACTTTCGAGGGACAATTGCGGGCCATGAGGCGGAGCTGCGGGATGGCGCAGAAATTCCAGTTGCAGTAGGAAACTAACTAGCTCTTTCTAAACTGATGCTTGTCAATCTTCAGAGACTTAATTTTGGAGTCCAGCGTGGATTGCGGGATGCCGAGTCGTGCCGCAGCCCCCGAAGGGCCCGAGACTCTTCCGCCGGTTTCGGCGAGCGCAGCCTCAATCAACTCTCTCTCCTGGGCAGCGATTTTTTTTGAAAGCGGCTGAGCCCGCGATCCACTGGTACGTGTCGCGTGCCCGAGCCAACTTTCATCCACTGACAGATTCTCGGTATCGCACACGATCACGGACCGCTCAATGACGTTTTGCAGTTCTCGAATGTTGCCCGGCCATGCATACGATTGGAGGAGATCCATGCTCCTCTTATCAATTCCCGTTATCTTTTTGCCGGCTTTACCGGCAAAGCGATCTACGAAGTATTCCACCAGGACGGGGATGTCCTCTCTTCGTTGGCGAAGCGGGGGAACTTCGATTGGGAATACGTTCAGTCGATAAAACAGGTCCTCGCGGAACCCGCCTGCGACGATGGCAGCTTCCAGGTTGCGATTTGTCGCCGCCACAACTCGAACGTCGATCTGGAGCGATTGATTTGAACCAACCCGCTGGAACTCACGCTCCTGAAGGACTCGTAACAAGGAGATTTGTGTTTCCAGGGGCAATTCTCCAACCTCGTCTAGAAATATCGTCCCACCATCAGCCGATTCAAAGCGGCCCAGGCGCCGCTGGGTCGCGCCAGTGAAGGCCCCTTTCTCGTGCCCAAACAACTCGGATGCAATCAGATCGCGGGGAATCGCAGCGCAGTTGACACTGACAAACGCGCGGTTGGACCGCGGCGAGCGCCTGTGAATGGCGCGGGCAATCAGTTCTTTTCCCGTGCCTGTTTCGCCGGTGACCAGTACCGTAGAGTCGCTGATTGCAACTTTAGCTACTTGTGCAAGGACCGCTTGCAGGGCCGGAGATGTACCTACGATCTCCTCGAACATCCGGGTGATGTCGATTTCTTCGCGAAGAGCCAGATTCTCCTTATATAGCTGGTCCTTCAGCGTTCGAATCTCCTCGAATGCATTCTTTACTACGGAGATGTCGGTAATGGCTCCCAGAAAAACTGGGTTGCCATCTGGACCCTGGGAAGTCCGGCCAAGAACCCTGATCGTCTTGACGGTGCCATCGGGCATCAATAATCGATGTTCGACATCGACGTCCCTTCCATCTTGAGAGGCGCCAGCCGTGACCTGCTGAACGAGTTGAAGGTCTTCAGGATGGACTCGTTCGAGCGCGAGTTGAAGTGTGGGATTAACTGTTCGGTCGTATTCGAAGATTCGATAGGTTTCTTCAGACCAGAATTGTTCCCCGGTGGAAATATCCCAACCGAAACTACCGGTATGGCTCAACGTCTGAGCGCCGGCAAGATAGGCCTCGCTCCGGCTGAGCGCTTCGTTGGTTTCTTTCAGCTCTTGAACGGTTTTACGCAGATCATCACGAGCCCGGCGAAGCGATTCGGCAGCTCGCCGCTGTGCGACACTCACCGCACCGGCGACCAGTGCCGACAGGACGAACACAAAAAAGCGCGCGGTCTGGCCGGGTTTTCCCACAAAAGAATCTCTCGGGGGAAGGAAGCTGTAATAGAAACCAAGTCTCGATAACCCGATCGCCAGAGATCCCGGACCTGTGCCGCCCAACCACGCGCTCACCATGATTGCGCAAAGAAACAGCGACACGGGGGCGGACTCCAGATGGATAGGAGGCCAATGGGCAATCAACAGCGCCGCAAACACCGAGAGCACCGCGATTGCGTACGCGCGCATTGTCCGTTTCTCACGATTTTCGAAACGAAGATCGGTGCGCGACACGCGCCCTCCATCAGTAATCGGGCGAATCCTAACGGAGCCTAAGGCATTTCCAGGCCGGTTCCTGCTATTTCGATTCAGAGACGATCCCGAAGTTTCGGAAATTTCCCGGTTTTCGAAAACGACGCGCTTCGTTGCAACCGGGCATAGCCCTGAATTACATCGAGTTATCCCGCAGCTCTCATTTGGCATTCTCCGTGCTTTATCCCAGTTTGAGCAACTTGCTCACAAAGGAATGGGAAAAATGAAATCGAAGTCTTTATTGGTTGCTGCGATCATGCTCACCCCGGTCCTGGCGTTTGCCAAGACGAAGGATTCTGCGAATGTTGACCTGGATCAATCCGTCGAAGTTGCGGGCGCTCAACTCCCGTCCGGTCAGTACAAGGTGGCCTGGGAGGGAAGCGGTCCAAATGTAACGGTGAATTTCACGAAGGACAAGAAAACGATTGCAACCGTCACCGCTAAGGTTGTGGATAATTCAAGGGACGAAGAAGCAGTTGAAACGACCACAGCGGCTGACCATACGACGGTGCTGCGAGCCATCGACTTGAAGAACATGTCGCTTCAATTCGAAAATGATGCGCCCGCTGCCGGAAATTGAATCGAGGAGAGGAGCGGCGAGGTCACGAGAATTCGGAGGATCTCCGAATTCTCATGATCAGACGGCGTCATTTCCCCTGAAGGATCACTTCGATGAACGGGCGATGGCGAGGAGTATTCGTCGTGTCGCTCTTCAAATGAAAAGGAGCAGAAATGAATCATGCAATGGTGCTGTCAGCCGCAGCGGCGGGTACATTCACAATCGGCGGTGATCTTGCGGTCAATCGTATGGGGTACGGCGCAATGCGCATCACAGGACCTGGAATCTGGGGTCCGCCTGCCGACAAGAAGGCCGCGTTCGCAACTCTCGGAAAGCAATCGAGCTTGGTGTAAACCTGATTGATACCGCAGACTCATATGGGCCGGGAACCTCGGAGGAACTCATCGCCGAAGCTCTATATCCATATCCTGCGGAACTCGGTGATCGCGACCAAAGGCGGATGGGAGCGACCCGGCCCCGATCAATGGACGCACAATGCGAGCCCCCGGCATCTTGCCGAAGCGCTGGAAGGAAGCCTCAAAAGGCTGCGTCTGGAGCGCATCGACGTCTATCAACTCCATGCGCCCGATAATGTCGTCTCTTTCGAAGCATCCATTGAGGCACTGGCCAGCTTGCGCGAGCAAGGAAAGATCCGCCACATCGGACTGTCCAATGTGACCCGCGAGCACATCGAGCGCGCCCGCAAGATTGTACCGATCGCATCCGTGCAGAATCGCTACAGCTTTGCCGATCGCGAATCGGATTTCATTGTCGACTACTGTGAAGAGAACGAAATCGCCTTCTTTCCCTGGGCGCCTATCGGTCAAGCGCGTTCGTTGAGTGATGTGGTCAGGTACGTTGCCGGGCAGCTTTACGCTTCTCCGCTCCAGGTGGCACTGGCGTGGCTCCTCAAGCGCTCAAGAGTCATCGTGCCGATCCCCGGAACCACTTCCATCGAGCACCTGGAAGAGAATATCGTCGCTGCCGAGTTGGAGCTTCCGCAGACGGCATTTGAAACATTGTCTGCGGTACGACCCGCCTACGTGAGCCTGCGCGACTGAAGCGATTCCGGAGATGAGGAATCCATATTCAAGACATTCGAATCATCGCGAGGCCAAGGAGCCGGGTCCCCACGGACAGGTCTTCGTTCGTGGGGTGGAAGAGGCGTCGACCCTGAATTTCGCGATGTCCGGATATAGAATTTCCGAAACTGCTCTGAAGGGAGCACTGAAATGAGCGACACGACACTTAGCAAGGAAAACGCAAAACTTGGATTCATTGGACTCGGATTGATGGGGAGCCGCTTTCTTCGAAGATTGCATGCTGAAGGCTGGGGGTGTCCGAGGCTGGAATCGCAGCCAAACGACAACTCTTGCCCTCAGGAACTATGGATTTCAGATCGAAGAGACGCTCCCGAGCCTTGTTCATGGCTCTCGATGTGCTGCTGTCTTCTCTTGCGAACGACGACGCTGTACGGGCAGTCTACCTGGGTGACGACGGGGTGTTCGCACACGTTCG